>CAVYYK010000071.1:0-5316 GCA_963772635.1 uncultured Alphaproteobacteria bacterium | reverse complement strand
GCTCCCGTCCTCGAACGTGCCGATCCACAGGGCGGCGCTCTTCTGGGAGACGACGGCGATCCGGTTGCCGGCGACGTCGACGGCGGCGTAGTCCTTGAACCGGACGGACTTCGGCAACTTGATGGTGCCCCGGTGCCGCCACCCGCCGTCGGCCTTTTGGAAGATCTGGATCCGGCCGCCGCCGGGCTTGCGTCCCTTCGCGCCGCCCCGGCATTTGTTGCCCTCGCAGAGGCCGAGGACATAGTCGTCCGCACCGCGGCGAACGCAGACCACGCCCTCCAACCCTTTGTTCTCGCTTTCCAACGGGAAATCCACGGTCGCCCGGCCGAGATAGTGCAAGTCCTCGTCGTATTCCTCGATGGCGGGTCTGAACCCGCCCTCGGGGTGGCTGCGTGCTTCGATGATGATCAGGAACCGGCGGTCGCCCGGGTGGTAGGTGATGTCCTCGAAGCCGGGGCTCTTGCCTCGCTGACGCACCAGGATATTGTGCTGATGGCCGGCCTTGAGCGAGCCGTGAAACCGGGCGATGTGGGGCAGGTTGTCGAAGATGACGTACAGATACTGTCCCCTGGCTTGCACCCCGCTCGCTTCGTAGCGGCCGATCCCTTCGCCGGGGAGCAGGTCGGCGATCTTGTTTTCCCTGACCAGTTCCAGCGTCGGGCCCGCGGACGTCTTCGATATCGGCATGGCGTGTCCTCCCGAGACGGATTGCGGCTCGAGTTTAGCCCAACGGCGGCGCGGGGCAAGCCGCCCTGGAAAACCGCCCGGGAACGGCGCCTTGCCCGATCGGACCGTTGGAATATCCTCCGGCGAACGGCAACGACGATGGGATTGGCCGCCATGGACGACTTCCCCGACCTCCCGTTCTCGACCATCCGCTGATCCGGCACAAGCTGACCCACATGCGCAACCGGCAGACGACGACCCAGCTGCTCAAGGAGATCGCGCTGTTGATGGGCTACGAGCTGACCCGCGATCTGCCGACGACGTTGGAGACGATCGATACGCCGCTGCGCGAGATGGATGCGCCGGTGATCGTCGGGCGCAAGCTGGCGGTGGTGC
Source organism: uncultured Alphaproteobacteria bacterium (assembly GCA_963772635.1). Classification (GTDB taxonomy): domain Bacteria; phylum Pseudomonadota; class Alphaproteobacteria; order Rhodospirillales; family Defluviicoccaceae; genus JAUXFS01. The sequence goes on along the minus strand of CAVYYK010000071.1, from coordinate 4,254 downwards.
CGATCCCGAGGGTGGGGATCGGCATGGCCGACGGGCTGCTGGAGCGGGTTCCCGACGTTGCCGGTCGTACAGGGTGTCGGTCGTTCGGTTTCCGCGCAGTAACGGCGGTCACTGTCGCGCGGCCCGATGCCGGGAGAAGCGGGTGACGTCCGTTGCGAGCCCGGGAAGCCATGCAAATTGGTCATGGCAGATCCTCCAACGTTGCCGAACTCGCGAACTGATAATTGAATTACTATTCTCTAATATACGGAAGCGAGATGACACGCGATTGCGGAAACGGATTCGCGGCGGTTCGCTGAATTGAAAGGTGCCGCTTGCGCGGGTTTCAACGGAGCTCGGATGAAAAAGGAGAACCACATGTCCAGTCGGATGGCAATGGCGACGGCATTTGCGCTTGCACTGCTCGCACCCGCATTCGCCACCGCCCAGTCGGCCGCGACCGACGCACCGCAGGTCTACGGTAGCCAGTTGATGACCGAGCAGGAGCGGCTGGAATATCAGCAGCGCATGGGCAACGCCTCTTCGGCGGCGGAACGCCAGCAGATTCGAGCCGAGCACCACCAGCGCATGCAGGCGCGGGCGCAGCAAAGGGGCGTGACTCTGCCCGAGCAGCCGCCGGCGGCAGGCATGGGCGCCGGCCAGGGCATGGGACCCGGCCAGGGCATGGGGCCTGGTCAGGGCATGGGACCCGGCCAGGGCATGGGACCCGGCCAGGGCATGGGACCCGGCCAGGGTATGGGACCCGGCCAGGGCATGGGCACTGGCCAGGGTATGGGCGCGGGGCAAGGACGCGGAATGGGCGGCATGGGCCGGGGGCGCAACAAATGAGTGCCGGCAGTCGGTAGCGACAAGGACCGGCCTCGGTCCCGCTCAGCAGGGATAACAACCATGCGTTCCGCCGCCGTTTGGGACTTCCCGACGCGAGTGTTCCACTGGACGCTGGTCGTCGCCGTCGTCGTCAGCTACGCGACGGGCGGCGAGGAGGGCAACCTGTTCGTCGTCCATACGATCTCCGGATACGTCGTCGCGTTGCTACTGATCTTCCGGCTCGTCTGGGGATTCGCCGGCAGCGTCCATTCGCGCTTTTCCGACTTCGTCTACTCCCGCGGGGCGGTGAAGGCGTATGCAAAGCAACTTCTCCGGCTCAAACCGCCGCGGTTCGTCGGGCACAACCCCCTCGGCGGTTGGATGGTGATCCTCATGCTCGCCGTCCTTGTGGGCACCGTCGCAACCGGTCTGTTTTCCGGCGATGACGATGGTGGCGCCGGCATCCTCCTGCCGCTGATCGCCGCCCCGGGTGGCGAGGGTCTGGCGGAGATTCATGAGTTTTTCGGCAACTTCATCATCGTTCTGGCGGTCATCCACGTGCTCGCCGTGGCGGTGGACTGGTTGCTGACCCGGGATAACCTCGTCATGGCGATGCTCACCGGCCGCAAGCGACTCGACGATGACGAAGCGGCTCGGCAGAAGCCCCTGGCCAGCGGGTGGCGCGGCGCCATCGTCGCCGCGATCGTCGCCGGCGTCGGCGCCATCCTGTTCCAACAGACGGACTTCGGTGCCGTAGCGACCGCCGGCGAGCGCCCGGGATACCAGCACCCGTCCGAAGATGAAGACGCGGACCACGATTAAGTGAGAAGGAGGGGTAAATGCGACACATCGTTTTGGCGACGGCGTCCGTGGTGGGTTTGTTGGCCGGTGTACCGGCCTCGGCCCAGGACGCGCTGATGCAGGAGGCGCAGGATCTGTTCAAGCCGATCCCGACCATGCCTCCCGCGATCGAAGGCAATCCGGCGACGGCCGAGAAGGTCGACTTGGGCCGGATGCTCTATTTCGAACCCCGGCTGTCCGAGAGCCACACCATCACTTGCAACTCGTGCCACATTGTCGGACTGGGCGGGGTCGACATGCTGGAAACCTCGGTCGGTCACCGCTGGCAACGGGGTGGCCGAAACGCGCCCACCGTGCTCAACTCGGTGTTCAACACGGCCCAGTTCTGGGATGGTCGTGCAAAGGACCTGGCCGCCCAGGCCGGTGGGCCGATGGTCAATCCGGTGGAGATGGCGAGCTCGCGCCAGCACGTGGTGGAACAGCTTTCGGCCATTCCCGGCTATGTCGACGAATTCAAACGGGCCTATCCCGACGACGGGAGCCCGGTGACACTCGACAACGCCACCAAGGCGATCGAGGTGTTCGAGGCGACGCTGATCACCCCCAATGCGCCTTTCGACCGCTATCTCAAGGGCGATGCCGGTGCCCTTAGCGACCAGGAGAAGGCCGGACTTCGGCTGTTCATCGACAGCGGCTGCGCCTCCTGCCACAACGGCATCAACGTCGGCGGCGGCATGTACGCGCCGTTCGGCGTCGTCGAGAAGCCGGGTGCCGACTTCCTGCCGGTCGACGACAAGGGTCGTTTCGCGGTCACCAAGTCGGTGGACGACGAGTATGTGTTCAAGGTGCCGACCCTTCGCAACATCGCCCTGACGCCGCCCTACTTCCATACCGGAAAATCGTGGGATCTGCGCCAGGCCGTAGCGGTGATGGGGTCGAGCCAGCTGGGCACCAAGCTGACCGAGGAGCAGGTGGATCTGATCACCGCTTTCCTCCACAGCCTCACCGGCGACCAGCCGAAAGTCGAATATCCGATCCTGCCGCCCAGCGTCGCGACGACGCCGCGCCCGAAACCATAGGGACCGGGGACGGATGGCCGGCGATCGTCGACAAGCGGGCCATGGCAACGTCGCCGGAGTGGAACGGCATTCCGGCGGCCCGTCCTCTGCCGACATGGGGCCGAACACCGCCGCCGACGGCGTCGCGGAGGAATCCGACCGCCCGGCGGCGGCTGTCACCGCTGTCGATGACCACACACAGGGCACGATGCGCGGCCGTGTGATCGAGGAACTGGTTTCCAATTCCGCCCACTATCCCGTCGCCAACGCCGTTCTGGAGATCCTCCTCGCCCGGGAAGCGGGTTTTCAGCTCGGCATCGAGGTGTTCGCGATGCTGGCGGCGGCGGTGGTCCAGGCCTACGTCCTGACCCGCATGAGCCGCGGCGACTCGCCGCGACCTTTCCTCGGCAACCTCGTCGGCCCCGCGCTGTTCTCGGTGGTTACTGTCGTTGTCTCGGGCGTCGCCGTTCTGGCCACTCCCAATTACCTCGCCTACTGGGTGTTCTCGGCCGTAATCGGGGTGCTGCAGTGCATAGAGGGCCGGATCGGAACCCGGGCACGGGAAGCGCTGCTTCTGCTGGAGAGCATCGTCCGGGCGTCGATCCTTCTGGCAACCTATTGGGCGTTCGAGATCTACATCGACCGCCACTATGCGACGCTTTCGGGGTTCCTGTCCGACAACAGCCACATCTACGTAACAATCGTGATTCCGATTCTCGGCGCCCTGTTCGGGATCGCCAATATTGCGCGCCTGCGCTCCCGCGCTCTCCTTGCGAGCATGAACACGCGGCTGAGGACCCTCTCGGAATGGTGCTGGGGCTCGAATATCGTCTGCACGGCGATCAGCGACCCGACCGCGCTGACGCCCGGCCGGCAAATGCGAACGCTGTTGTTCATGGACATCCGAAGCTTCACGCCTTGGTGCGAGAGGCGTGTCGCCGCCGAAGTAACGGAGATGCTCGAGACCTTCTATCGCGCCTGCGAGGACGTCTGGTCCCGACACGCGTTCGTGTCGGCCCGGCTCACCGCCGATCAGGTCCTCCTCGTGTTTGCCGATCCCGACGAGGCAATCCGCACGGCGTTGGAGCTTCGATCCGACGTGGAGGCCGCGCTCAGCACCTACGGTCTTCGTGCCGGCATCGGAATCAACACGGGGCAGGTCGTAGAGGGACTGATCGGCGGGCGGAGCAAGAAGATCTACGAGGTCGTCGGCGATAGCGCCAACATCGCCAGCCGCATCTGTCAGGCGGCCAAAGGCGGGGAGATCCTCGTCTCGGAACCGTTGGTGCGCCGCCTGAGCAACCGCTTCGTGCTCGGCTCCCCGATGGAGATCTCGGTCAAGGGCAAGGACACCAAGATCCGCGTTTATGCTCTGACGGGAGCCGTCCGCGCGTCCGACCGGCACGCGATCCGCGACAGCATCAGCGGCGGTCTCGGCCGAAAGCGGCCAGAGGCCTCCTATGGGACAGCACCAAAGGAAGCATGAGGATCGGTGCCCGCTGGATCTTACACGAGGAAAACCGACTTGCACGCCAACGACATTTTGCCCGGGTAACCGCGTGGTTGTTCGCGGGCGCGGATCCTCTCG
>CAVYYK010000070.1:0-9247 GCA_963772635.1 uncultured Alphaproteobacteria bacterium | reverse complement strand
GGCGGTCAAACCGTTGATTTGAAACAAAACCACTGGGCGCCAAACGTGAAACATCGTCAAATGTATGCATTTGTCGTCATTTTTTCGGCTAAGTCGTTGATGTTGCTAGACCGGCTTTTTCAAACAGCTATTCAAAAGTCGTCACGAATTTGGCATATCCATCTAATTCAATTTGCTTTTTTCCGGGTGCAGAGGTCGTCATTTTTCCTCAATTCACCCCCGGCCGCAAACTCGCCGAAATTCCACTTCAAACCGGCAACCACACGCACTTCTCCCGTCGCTCAGAAAAGAATTTAAAGTGAACATATACGCTGGTGACCCAAGGGTCAGGGAATATGTTCTTTATACCGGCACCCCGGCGAACGGACGCCGTGGGACCGTGTGGCGATCCTGTGGGTACCCACGCCCGAGGCTTGACGACAACGGAACGCAGCAGATCGGGCGGTTGGGGCAACGAAGACGGCTAATCGGGGAGGCCACTATCAAGCATTCGGCCCCGGAACCTCGAGTCGGCTATCCGGTGAACAGCGACCGAGACAGGAGGTCCCATAGTCCTTCCGCATCTAACCCATTGCCGACGCCCTGGCGTCAGGGCATTCTTGCAGCTCGCCCGCCCAGGTGCCAAAATATTTGGATGACGAACACAGCGAAAAACACGGTCCGACTGCATCGAGTTTTTGCCGCGAAGCCGGAGAAAGTCTATCGGGCTTTCTTGGATGCCGATGCTATGGCTAGGTGGCTCCCTCCAGACGGATTCACCGGCAGGGTTCACTATATGGAAGCGAAGGTCGGCGGAACCTTCAAGATGTCGTTCACGAACTTCTCTACAGGCAAGTGCCATTCCTTTGGTGGTGAGTATCAGGAACTCGTTCCACATGAGCGCATTCGCTACACTGACAATTTCGATGATCCAAACCTGCCGGGGGAAATCCGTGTGACCGTCACATTGAAGAAAGTTTCGGTGGGAACCGAACTGACTATCGAACAAGAAGATTTGCCCGACGCCATCCCTCTCGAGGCTTGCTATCTCGGCTGGCAACAGTCGCTAAACCACTTGGCCAAGCTCGTCGAGCCGGAAATTCCGGATTGACGGTTGATGGCTAGACCTTCCCCTGCTGCCTTCGGGTGAGCCACAACGGCAATGCCCTCGGCCGCGGACCATCTCTCAGCGTGACGCCGACCGTCACTGCCGGCCCGATTGCGACATTCGCATCCGAGCAGGGAACATCCAGGTTCCGCAGAGTGGGTGGTCTTATTGATCTATCCAACCAGCGCCTTGAACGTGTATCTTTCCGACCACACAAGAATAGAGGTCCGTACCATGGCGCTGACGTTCTATTACGGTTCCGGATCGCCCTTCGCCTGGAAGGTATGGCTCGCTCTCGAGCATAAGGCGATCCCCTATGACATTAAGATTCTCTCATTTGACAAGGGTGAGACCCGGGCACCTGCCTTCCGCGCGATCAACCCGCGTGGCAAGGTGCCAACCATTGTCGACGACGGTTATGCGCTTTGGGAGTTGGCGGCGATCCTTGAATACTTGGACGAGGCCTATCCGGAGCGTCCGCTATTGCCAAAGGACCATCAAGGTCGCGCGACCGTGCGCCGCATTGCGGCGGAAGCCGAGAACTTTCTTGGGGCGCTGATCGCCGATCTCGTCAGGGCGACGCTCTTCCGGACGGGGCCGGAAGATGCCAAGGCGTTGGCTGATCTTCATAAGCAGCTCGACGAGGAACTGCCGCGTTTTGAGGCGATGCTGGAAGGCAAGTACTTCGGAAAAGAACTCTCGCTTGCGGACTTTACCGTCTACCCGCACTTACGGCTCATCCCTCGGGTCGATGAGCGACAGCCGGGAGAGCAATGGAGCGAGCACATCCCCCCTCGGCTCACCGTCTGGATGAAGCGCATTGAAGACCTGCCTTATTACGAGAAGACGACCCCGCCACATTGGAAGTCCTAACCCAAGGACGTAAGTAATCGCGCACGCTCTTCGGGTTGATGGGTGCTCATGGGTAGCCTCGGCTATTTGGGCTCCTCGACGTTTCAAATGGAAATGAACAGGTTTCCGAGCGGGGCGGCCGTAACGTGGACTGCGCCCCAATCCCACTGTCCTCCCACAATTCTGGCCACCTCGGCGCCAAGGCCGAACTCATCGTTGATGCCAGGCAACAGAGCGTCGAATTCTACCGCGACGATGACGTGCGCTGTCCCTCCGAATTCGGCGTCACAGCCGGTCGCGACGCCGGGCGCTACGCGCTTGACGTTGCGACCGGAGTGAGCTTAGCATTGCGACATTCTTGGAATTGTTACGTAGATCCTGGCTGACCCGTCGCTGAACTGAATTACGTCGCGCCCAGCGGATATCTGACGCGCCCGAAGACCGCGGTGCGAGGACAGGTCCTATGCATCTTTTGCTGGGTCACTCCGAGGATCCCTGCTGCGCCGGCGTTTTCGCCCGGCTCGAGGCCGGCGGCCTGCCCGTGCGCATCGTCGCGGCACCGCTGGCGCCGCCGGCCCAGCTCACGTGGCGCCTCGACGCCGCCGGCCTCGCGAGCAGCCTCTACCCGGACGCCCCCGACACCGAGATCGCCGGAGTCCTCGTGCGTGACACCGGCTGGCTTGAGCCTGACGGCTGGGACGCGGCCGACCACGCCTACATGCAAGCCGAGCTTCGCGCCGTGACCCTCGCTTGGCTCGCCGGCCTCGCCTGCCCGGTCATCAATCGCCCCGACGCTGCGTTCTGGTACCGCCCGGGCGCCCCGCTCCTCGCTTAGCGCGGGCTCCTCCGCCGCTCCGGCCTCCCGCTGCCCGAGGTCGTCGTCACCAGCGACCCGGCCGAGGCCCGCGCCTTCCGCCGCCGCCTCGTCACGGGCGGTGTCGCCGGCGCCGTCTACACCCCGCTGACGGAAACGGCGGGCTATCTCCTCGCTGACGACGACGCCTGGGAGCGTCTCGCCGCCGGTGCGGACGCCGGTGTGCCTTATCGAGCCGCATGGCGCCGCCACTCTCGCCTGCATCGTCGGCAACGCGGTTATCTGGGACCGCGCGCTGCCGCCCGAGGCGGTCGCCCTCGAACCGGCGCTGTCGCGCTTCGCCGCAGCGGCGCACCTCGCCTTCGTCGAGATCGCCCTCGCCCCCGTCCGCCGTGGCCTCGCTGTGGTGCTGGTCAACACGCTGCCGCGGCTCGAGCACTTCGCCTTGCCCGCCCGCGACCGCATCATCGACGCCCTCGTCGCGCTACTTACGCAAGAAAAGGCGGCCACCCCGACCGCACTGGGGGTGCTGTCATGATCCTGGTCTGCGGCGGCCTTTCCGACGGCGTGACCGAACTCGTCTGTTCCCGGTTGCAGGACTGCGGTTATCCCTACCGCCTGCTTGACCTCGCCCGCTTCCCCGAAAACTACCGCGTCTCCTGGCGTTGGACGGACAGCGGCCCGGAGGGATGGATTGCCGCCTCGGACTGGCGCCTCGATCTCGACGGCGTCTTCGACCCGTTTTCGCAGCCCGACCCCCGCATCGAGCAGGTGAACCGCGCGCTCTCCGGTATGTCGGCCAAGGTCGACCATCTTGCCGACCAGATCGAGGCGCTGAAAAAGGGCAAGCGCTAAGCCAGGGTCCTCTGAGAAGACGTTCGACCTCCCTCGGGCGATCCGGTCTCCTCAAGGAGGCAGATTTCCGTGGTCGGTGACGACGGCGAACGTCCGGAGTTGTGAAGGGTTCATTGTGAAGGGTTCTCGATTGGCTACACCTAACCTTTCATCCGGCCGGTCGAATTGGTCCGTTGAGCCCCCATTACCGGAAAGCGGACTACGCCGTCCGGAATCCGGGGAAGTAGACTAATTTCACCCGCTGTATCCCCGTTTCGGGGCTTCGGGTGGGTCTCAGGGCGGCCCGTCGGCGAAGTCAGGGGACCGGTGCGATCGCGGGTCAGGGGCTCTTCGAGCGCCCCGGCAGATTTATTTCTGGCAGGAGATGCCGTCGACTCGCCCTTGCCCGTACCGCGTCCAGCAACGACAACCGCCGGGACGGCGTGCCGACGGCGGCTACGTCGTCACCGGAATGCGAACGTCTCTCCAATCAGCGAGAATGCTTCTTGCCGAAAATATTGTCCCAATTGTTGCGATAGGCATCGGTCACCAGCTTCTGGTTCTCGCCGCGGCTGTATCCCGCGGGCGCGTCCGGCGTCGAGCTTTCGGTCTTCTTGCCCGATCCTGCGTCGCTTGCCGTCGCTTCCTTGGCCTCCGCCTTCGCTTCCGTTTTCACCTCGGCTTTCGCCGCCGTCGTCGTATCCGTCATTGTTCGCCCGCTCTCCGGTCTTTGCCGCAACGATCGCGATTATGTAGGACAGGATATTCCGCGTATCAAGCCGGCAGGGCCCCGCGGTGGCTTTGGGGATGGGGGACGTGGGCCATTTTCATTCGCCCGTATGCGCCCTACCGGCGCATGGACCGTAGCGTATGTTGCAGCCGGAACCAGGTACGAGATGGAAGCGGTTCGGGAATCTCTCGGCCATGGTGACTTGGGACGACCATGATCCGCACCCCATGTCTCAGAGAGTGGTCTGATCGATGATCCAACCCTTCCCAACGTACGACGAAGAACAACTACGGCGGATTTCCGAGATCACCATCGGCTACTACGATCGGAAGGCCGAGGCCTACCGGGAGGGCACCCGGGACCACGATGTCAGCCAGAACCGTGCGTCGTTCCTGGAGGCGATCGAGGGCGAGTCTCCGTTTTGCATCTTCGATCTGGGATGCGGGCCGGGCCGGGACCTAATCCATTTCAAGTCGTTGGGCCACGAGGCCGTCGGTGTCGACGGATCGAAGGAATTGGTCGCGATGGCGCGGCGGTTTTCGGGGTGCGAGGTCCTCCATCAGGATTTCCTCGCGCTCGACCTGCCGGAGAACCGCTTCGACGGCGTGTTCGCCAATGCGTCGCTGTTCCACGTGCCGAGCCAGGAATTGCCGCGGGTCTTGCTCGAGCTGCGTGCCGCCTTGAAGCCCGGGGGCGTCCTGTTCTGCTCCAACCCGCGAGGAAAAAACGAGGAGGGATTGAGCGGCGATCGCTATGGCTGCTTCTTCGATCTCGACACCTGGCGCGCGTACGTCACCGCGGCCGGATTCGTCGAGGTCGAGCATTACTACCGCCCGGCCGGGCTCCCGCGCCACCGGCAGCCATGGCTGGCGACCGTTTGGCGCAGCTGCCAAGAAGAGGGGAATGTAATTTCCGGAACATCAACCTGAATTCCGGGGACTACGGGCCAATTCACGTTCGAAGTGTACCGCTCTCAGCGAACGAGAAAGTCCGAACCGGCCAGTTCCTTGCCGGCGGGGTCGACCAAGACCACCCGCCAACGGCCCGTCATACGCGGCGTTATCGTCTTTCTGGAATAGAAGCGCCAGCGCTGCCCCCGGATTTCGAATGGAATGGACGCCAGGACGCGGCCATCGCGTTCCCAACGATGGAACAAGGTCTGGCCGTTGAAATCTCGGACTTCGGTGAAGTAGTAGATCGTGCGGTCGCTGCGGCCAGTCACGTGGATGGGCGGTTGGAGACGGGCGGTGGGCTCCTTTCCGTTTACGCCGGCGCTCAGCTGCGCGCGGAGCACGCGGGGATCCGCGATCACCGCCGCGACGGCCGGTTCCGGATCAACGGTCTCGACGTGTTGACCTGATCGAACGGTCGGAACCACGGTCGCGACCTCGGGGTTTGTCGGCCGCACCTCCGCGGCCTCCGGAGGATCGGGCGCTACCTTGTCCCGTGACACCGCGGATTCCGGTTTTTCGACGGGCTTTCTTGTCGAAACCGAGGGTCGAATTGGCCTTCTGGTCGCTTCGACAACGCCGGCGTCGGAAGGTGTCGGGCGCACGGCCGCCTGCGCGGGAGCACTCTCACGTTCGAGCGCCGGCCGAGCCGCCGGTTCCATCGGGAATGCGGCCGTATCCGTCGGTGGATCACCACCGTCCTCGATAGGGCCACGCTCGTTCGTCCGGGCTTCGGACCCGGTGGCGCCGCCTTGGATCGATCGGTCGCCCGAGAAGTCCGTCAGCAGCGCCACGGCAGCGATGATCGACAAACAAACTACAACCGCACCGCCGACCATCCACGAGCCCATTCGCCGGCGCGCCGGTTTCGACAGGGGGCGTCGGTTGCCCCCGGCGGCGGCTTGTTCGGGTTCGTCGCGGATCGCAACGCGGATGACGAGACGTTCGGTCATGCCACTGCCAACCGCTATCCCGCGCCAAACAACGGTTCGACGTGTTGTCTCACGCCGTACCGGTCTTAGCGCTTTCGGCCAGCCGGCCGGACACCGGACGCGACCGCGCCGGCCGTTTCTTACGCCCTTGGGCCGACACGGTCTGACTCGCTTTCGGCAGGGCCGGCAACGGCGGCAGCTCGATGTTCACCTCCAGCACGGAGACGTTTCCCGAGTGCTCGACCTGCACCTCGATCTTCTGGTCTTCGACGTCGACATAGCGGCGAATAACGTCGACGATATCGCGGTGCATTTGCGGAAGATAGTCGGGCTGGGCGGCATTCGCCCGCTCGTGCGCCAAAAGAATCTGCAGCCTGTCCCTGGCCGCTTCCGCGCTTGGCTTCTCGCCGAAGCCCAAAAGTCGCCTGAGAAAGTTCATGCCGTCCTCCACAGCAACCGTTGGAACAGGCCTCGGCGCGGTTGTCCGGCGAATCGATGCTCGATGGTTTCACCGAGGAATCGCCCGACAGCATCCATATAGGCCCGCCCGGCCGGGGAGCCTTCGTCCATGACTACCGGCATCCCGACATTGGAAGCCTTCAGCACCGACTGGCTCTCGGGGATGATGCCGAGCAGGGGAATGGCGAGGATCTCGAGAACGTCTTCGACCTTCAGCATCTCGCCCCGCTTGACCCGTTCGGCATCGTGGCGGGCAATCAGCAGGTGCTCCTTGACCGGCTCCTTCCCCTTCTCGGCTCGCTGTGAGCGGCTCTGCAGCACGCCGATGATGCGATCGCTGTCGCGGACGCTGGACACCTCCGGGTTGGTCACGATCACCGCCTCGTCGGCGAAATAGAGCGCCATGATCGCGCCTTTTTCGATACCGGCCGGGCTGTCGCAGATGATGTAGTCGAACTGGTCGCGCAGCTCGTTCAGGACCTTCTCGACACCGTCTCTGGTGAGCGCGTCCTTGTCGCGTGTCTGGCTCGTCGGCAGGATCCACAGGTTTTCGTTGCGCTTGTCCTTGATCAACGCCTGACTCAATCTGGCTTCGCCGTTGATCACGTTGATGAAGTCGAAAACGACCCGTCGCTCGCAGCCCATGATCAGGTCGAGGTTGCGCAGACCCACGTCGAAATCGATGACGACGGTCTTGTGTCCCCGGAGCGCAAGGCCGGTGCCGAACGCGGCGGCCGTCGTGGTCTTGCCCACGCCGCCCTTGCCCGAGGTCATGACAACGACTTTTGACAAATCTTCCTCCTTCCGTTCAGCCTCTCTGGTTAACGCGTTGAGCTCCCGCCGTTCTCTACGGCAGGGGCTCGATGATCAGTTTTTCGTCCCGCAGCGAGATCTGCGCCGGCTTGCCGATCAGGCCGTCGGGCATATCGTCGCGCACCTGCCAGTTGCCGGCGATCGAAACCAGATCCGCTTCGAGGCTTCGGCAGAATATGCGCGCGTCACCATCGCCACAGGCGCCGGCGAGCGCCCGGCCGCGCAGCGCACCGTACACGTGGATATTTCCGTCGGCGATCAGCTCGGCGCCGGAACTGGTCAGACCGAGGACGATCAGGTCGCCGCCACGGGCGTAAGCCTGTTGGCCGGACCGCACCGGTCGGGTGATCAGTTTGGTCGACGCTGGCGAAGGCGGATCGGCTTCGACGTCCTCGACGCTGGTCTCCGCCCGCTCCCGGCGATCCTCGGATGGTATCGCCGACCCGGCGCCGCCAGCGCCGACAAGACTGAAACCGGCGTTGACGGCGGCGAGGTTCTGCTCCTCGGTGCCGTTCTGGACGCCGATCGGCACCAGCGAGTGTTGCCGCAGGCGCCGGCCGAGCTCGGCGAGGTTGAACGGCGGCGCATCGGCAAGGTCCTGAAGATCGAGAACCACCGGTGCGTGACGAAAGAAATTGGGGGCCTGAGCGATCCGATCGGCGAGCATGGAATAGACTTTTTGGCTCTTCGGATCGCGTATCCGCAAAATGATCGACGTGAACATCCCGCCCCGGATCTGGACCGGAACCTGTTCGTCGACCTTAGGGGCCTTGGCCTCCACGCCCACCGTTGCCGTCTCCACAGCTTGTCGCATCTCCTGCATTCATGAATTGCTGGCAGGTGAACGGACCGGAGGCAAGCGCTTGCGGGGGCCTCGCGCCGACAACACGGGTAACGCCCTCATATGATTGGCGTTTGCATGATCGCCGACGACGGGCGGAAAGCGGCGGACTTTACTCCGAGCGACCGAAGCGGAGAGATTCGGGCGAATCGGTCGACGGCGACCGCGGCCATTTCACAAGATGTTGCGGGATAATATGATAACTGCTGGTATATCTGGGGTCGTCATCGGCGCTACTCCTGCAGAACATACGTCCCCGGCGCGTCGCCGAGCACCGGGTAACCTTGGTCCGGCGCGCCGATCGGTGGCGGCACCCGGTCGGAGGAGTGCCCGGCCAGCCAGGACTGCCATTCGGGTCACCACGATCCCTTGCGCGTCGGGGTGGCGGAGCGTTACGCCGCCCGCGGCCTTACCTCCTCCTCGATGCGCCTTTGGGCAGCCTGTCTGGCGACGTCGAGATCGTAGCGGGCCTGGAGGTCGACCCAGAACTCGGGCGTGGTTCCGAAGTAGCGGGCTAGGCGCAGGGCGGTGTCGGCGGAGATCGCTCGGCGGCCGAGAACGATGTCGTTGACCCGCGACCGGGTAACCTTGATCGCCTTGGCCAGTGCGTAAACGCTGATCGTCATCGGCTGCAAGAATTCCTCGCGCAGGATCCGCCCCGGGTGAGCGGGTGGAATGCGCTCGCCGGTGACGATGTCGCCGAACTCGATCCTGCCGGCATCCAGATCCTCGCGTCTGATGCTCATCACCGTCCTCCTTTCTCAATGGTAATCGACAATTTCAACGCTCCATGCTTCGCCACGACGCCAAACGAAGCAGATCCGCCATTGAACGTTGATCCGGATACTGTGTTGGCCCTTCCGGTTGCCGGTTGGCGCCTTCAGACGATTTCCCGGCGGGACCCTCAGATCCTCCAGAGTCTTCGCGGCATCGAC
>CAVYYK010000069.1:0-27349 GCA_963772635.1 uncultured Alphaproteobacteria bacterium | reverse complement strand
AGTGTTGTGGCCTGGTTCGAGTACGTATTGCTGGGATCATCCTCCGGGTCTCGTCTACCAGCACAGCCACGCTCGCCGCAGCGATCGGCACCATCCCGCTCGACCCGTCGGATGATGCAGGTGACGGGGGCGGCATTTGAAAAGGGGTGAGCCCGGTTCATCGGGCCACCGACCCAAAGTCAGCCACACCCCCGTCAGCGTCAGATTAACCATCTTGCGCCGCATGCACCACCTGCACTCCAGGGAGAACCACCCAATAGCCCGCTCTCCCCAGAATTTCGATGGTAGACCCAACGCGGAAGTCCGGGATCGAGGGCGAAGCCGGAAGCGACGTGGCCGCTCCCTGGAATCGACAGTCTATCGCCCCCATGTCGGAGGCGGAGCGGATCAGATCGCCAGTAGTCAATCCAACGCTTTCATGGAAACCAACCAACCCTCAAGCTTAGCTGCGACGCTTTGTTGGTGTTGGCGGTAGCACATTGCTTGAGGGTGCAATCATTCGGCGCGCACTCCGCCGCATGATAAGTGCCAACCGGTGCACTCCTCACCCACAGTCTTATCCTCTTTACCGAAACCAACTAGTTTCACCGGCACTTGTCGTGCGTCCTTCTGAACCATCACCCCACCCAGTCGTTCGGCAACTTCATTGTTAAATCCATTTCTCAAGCACCTTCGTAGGCCAGATGCGAGCAGAGTCTGCTACTGAACACCAACATCCGATTTAAATCCACAAAGGAAACATGCTCTCCCAGAAGTTTTCCGATATTGAGGTCTTGGCGATATGTGGCGACCTAAGTCAATTCCATAGACTTCTCGAAGATAGGTCGGCTCTTCACCTTTTGGATACCTGAAGCGGTTAAACCATCGGTAATTTGCTCCCTTGAGCATGATCATTGGCTCACTAAGAGATGCTGTTTGTAAAAAGACATGGAATCATTTGTAAAAAAACTTTTTCATATTCAGTTCGTGTAGCATTCTTTTGATCTATTCGCCACCGAAAAGCCCCGAGCGTTCAAGGATCGCGCTGAACAAAGAACAGTATCGCGCTGTTTATTATCGACAGTATAAGCGACACCTGACAAAACATCTGCACATATAGCTGGGGATATAATCTTTTTACTTTAGTAGCCACATCCCGAACACCCTTGCGGGCACTCTCGTATTGCATCTTTTCGATATGTTCCAAGATAAGTTCAACTTGTCTCTCTTGGTGTTTTCGATTACTCGCGGGATATTGTGTGATGCATCGGTTGCTACACCATACAATACATCGCCATTAAGCCGGCCCAATTTGGACAGGAGCCATAGGTAGTCATCTTCATCCACATCTTTTTAACTTAACCTCGGATCTGACTCGTACCCATCCTCCGCTTAAATTGCGCCATTATTCATAAGCACCCTTCCTATGAGGCTCCGGATACACAAAGGCTACGACACAATTCCAGAAAATCGGTGGAAATTGTGTAAACGAACGTTCCCAACTCGTCGATCCAGATATACAATTTTGCCGAAATCCTTAGTGTAGCAAATTATTGCCGGCCAAAGGCGAGTGATCGCATCGGCGTACGCGTCCGTGTTGCGGTGCGAGCCTTACCTTAGCCTAACTCCATCGGGAAGAGAACCCCATCGCGCAGCCTCGGCCACCCTCTTCGGTGGGTTTGCAGAGCTTTGTCCTCCACGAATGCTCCTATAGGAATGGCAAGAAGACCCTTGCTTTCAGGAGGGCCGCAGGTCGGCGCCTAGCTACACTTTCCCCTGCCGGCAGCGGAGCAGCCACAGCGGCGATGCCCTCGGCTGCGGACCAACTCCCGGCGTGACGCTGACCGTCATTGTTGACCCTGAGCTGGCATTATGATCGTCAGACGGATGACCTCTCGTTGCATCATGACAGCGGATGTTATTTTGCGTCTGCCGAAGCTACGAACCCGCCGCCCGGTGACCAAAGCCACGTAAGTCTGACAATTCTGCCTGTGGGCTTACACGCGGTAGGTGTTCGCTCAAAAGTATCTCTAAACGTACGGTGCTGAACCCCAGAGGGTAAATGAATTGAACGGTGATGGGTAAGCGCATTCCGGATGATTGGCTCGAAAACCTGAAACGCCTGGTGCAGGAAAAACCTCTGGTTCTTTTTCCAGTTTGACGGCGAGGAATGGTCGCGCCTGTGCAAGTCGCGGCGCGGCGCCAACGAATTTACGATCGCGCGGTCGCATGAGCTGTTTGAGAAAGTGCGGGTGCCGACCGCATGTATTGTTACGGCAAGAGACGGGAGCGAGGTTTATTTCGGGCTAGTCAGCTCGCGCAGCGCTGTCACGACACTGGAATCGCGGATCAAGGTTAAGCGCGCACTGCGTATTCAGCCCTCATCAAAGTCCGGTATCCTGGAGCTCGTCACCCACAAGGCCCATGCGCGCAACCTGAGGGACAGGCTGGCTTCCCGCGAGTCTCTTATCGCATTGTCGCCCAAGCTCAGCGTTCACCTGGTCGAAAAACTTGCGGCCATCGAGTCAAATCGCGGCGCCATGCGTGCGGCCGTCGCGTCCCTCTCGGCACCTAAATATTATCGCGGCATGGACGCCGTGCAGGAAGACGCGGTGAACACCGCCTTGCGCGCGTTCGGGCTGTCGCCTGGCGATCAGGCTAGTTTCGCTTGAACTCGCCAGAGGCCAGGACACGGCGCTTGCGCGCGTCAACATCATGGAAGATCCCGTCGTTGAGCACGACGCCCGCACCTTTCCGGACTACGAACTGATCGGCAGCGATATTACAGGCCGGGCCGTGTTCGAGAAGGGGCGTGAACGGCTTGAAGTCTTTACCGCCAACCGCCGTCCACTTGAAAAGGTTTTCGGCGTTGATCTCATCTATTTCAACACAACTCGCCAGAATATTGTCATGGTACAGTACAAGATGCTCGAGCCTTACAAGCGCAAGGACCGGGACACTGACTGGGTTTACCGACCGGACGCCAATCTCAATTCAGAGATCAAACGTATGCAGAAGTTCACCAATCAACACCCGCCGGGTCCCTACGAGTACCGCCTCAATCCGGAGGTCTTCTATCTCAAGTTCGTCAAGCGTGACGGCGCACTGAGAAATGCCGGGATTGTTTTGCCGATAGATCATTTTGAGCGGCTACGGGCCGATCCGTCGTCCAAAGGGCCGCGCGGTGCAGTCCGCGTGAGCTTTGAGAGCCTGGCCGGCCGCTACCTGCGGCAGGGGCCTTTTCTCGACCTGATCCGCGCCGGCTATATCGGCGCGACCGCGAAAACGACGGCCCACCTCAAAGAGCTGGTCAGCTGTCGTCATAGGTGAAAGAGCAGTTGTGGGCGCTATCCAGTCCTATAGGGAAGATGACGATGCGTTTTCAGGTATCAGCCCTAGCGTATCCGCCATCGATCCCACCACCGGCGACGCGTTCTTTGACGCATGAGGTTCACGCAGCTTCGCTGCTTCGAACGGTGCTGTCAGTCTAAATGGAATCAGTCTCCGAATTGAAAGGCGCCGAGGGCGTTGCGCCAGCAGCCGATACCATTCAGCCAGGGAGAGGGATCGGTTCTGCCTGAAGTCGGATTGGCTGATCGGATGTCCGCCATTGGCTACACCCGCTTGTTGCAAGCCCTTGTACAAAATGCCCGCTGTCCGACACCAAGCCGAAGAAGGGCGCGGCTCTGTACAGATCGGGTAATCCCCTCACACTGCCGTCCCGAACGCGTCCGCGCGGGGGCGACCAACTGGCTTTCTCCATCTCCTTCGGTTTCTCCTTGTTCGGCAATCCGTTGGTAACCGCTTTCAATAGCGATGATGGCCGTTGGTGATCGAGACCGGTGATCGTTTGCTCCCTGGACCGCTCGAAAGGCTGGATGCACATCTCAAGTTTACAAGTTGAGGTTTTCGCGGAACGACTCGGCGGGAATCTCGGAGTTGAGGCATATTTTTGGGGTGAATTGACAACTGTCAATTGACGGTTTACAGTCGCCTGCGTGATCAGGACCTTCAAGCATCGCGGGCTGAGGAAGCTCTATGCGGAAAACGATGACAGCCGGGTCCTGCAACAATACAGCGGTAGGATACGGCGCATTCTAACGGTGCTCGATGCTGCCGCGACCATCGATGGCATCGCCCTTCCAGGGTTTCGGTTGCATCCGCTCAAGGGCGATCGCAAGGGTTTGTGGAGTGTCACCGTGTCCGGCAACTGGCGGATCGTGTTCCGTTTCGAGGGCGGTGACGTGTTCGATGTGGACTTGGTCGACTATCATTAGAGGATTTGAACGATGGCGATGAGCACCCCTTGTCATCCCGGCGAGATCGTCAAGTACGAGTGTCTCGAACCCCTCGACCTTTCGGTGACGGCCGGCGCCAGGGTACTCGGCGTAACCCGGCAGGCGCTGTCGAACCTGATCAACGGCAACAGCGGGGTTTCGCCGGAAATGGCGGTCCGGCTTGAGAAGGCCTTCGGCGGCACCGCCGAGACATGGCTCCGCATGCAAGTGGCCTACGACCTCGACCGGGTGAGAAAAACCGCCGATACCATCGACGTCAGGCGCTACGAACCGGCGTAACTGGAGACCGTTGAACCCTACTTCTTCTCCTTTTGAAAGTCGTCGTGGCAGCCTTTGCAGGCCTTGCCGAGGGCGCCGACCGCGGCGGGGACGGCCTTGGGGTCGGTCTCGGCCGTCTTGGCCAGGTTGGCGGCGGCGGTCTGGTAGGCCTCGTAGGCCTTCTTGAACGCGTCGGGCTTTTCCCAGATCGCCGGCAGCGCCCGGGTCTCGCCGGTGCCCGAGCCCTCGGGGAACACATGGCCGGCGATGATCGCCAGTTCGGCGAGGGCCTGGGTATGCACCTTGAGGTCGTCGGTGAACGGCACCTGGCCCTTGAGGATGGTGACCACGGCGCCGATGTGGCCGCCGTTGGCCTTCATCACCGACTGGCGGTAGGTGATCATGCCTTCGTCGGCGGCGGCGGTGCCGGCGGCGAGAACGACGGCGGCGAGGGCGGCGGGTGCGAGCGAGCGAGACAGACCGAACATGAACGAGCCTCCTTGCGATAACTGAACCGGTACCGATACCAACAGCGTTCGCCGGCGATTATTCCCCGACGACGCGAAATATAACCGACGGAGTGGCTACCGCGGCGCGGTGGAATTGCCTATGTTGATCACATTTCCGTGAGGCTGGATAGGGCCGGCCATGGGGTTCGAGCGATGACCGAGATCCGATCCGTCTGTGTCTTTTGCGGATCCCGCGAGGGCAACGATCCGGCTTACCGGGAAGCGGCGGTGCGCCTCGGCAGGCTGATCGGCGAGCGCGGGGTTCGGCTGATCTATGGCGGCGGCTCGATCGGGCTGATGGGGGTGATCGCCGACGCGGCGCTGGCGGCCGGCGGCGAAGTCGTCGGGGTCATTCCCGATTTCCTGATGAAGTACGAGATCAACCACGCCCGGCTGACCGAGCTGGTGATCACCGGCAGCATGCACGACCGCAAGCGGCGGATGTTCGAGATCGCCGACGGCTTCGTGGTGCTGCCCGGCGGCATCGGCACCCTCGACGAGACCTTCGAGATCGTCACCTGGAAGCAGCTTCGCCTCCACGATTCGCCGATCGTCGTCCTCGACGTCGGCGGCTACTGGGCGCCGCTGAGCGCGCTGATCGCCGCGGTGATCGCCGGCGGCTTCGCCCACGAGGCGATCGCCGAGCTGTTCACCGTGGTCGCCTCCGCCGACGACGTCCTCCCCGCCCTCGAATCCGCCCCCGAACCCAAGGAAGAGGTGCTGACCAGCCACCTGTAGCGACACGGTAGCGCCGGCGATCTTGCCAAAGCCGACGCGGCTGCTTAGTTTGCCGCCGTCCGTGCGAAGAGCTCGCTCGGACACCGCGGGATAGAGGATCACACGATGGCGAAAATCAAGGTCAAGAACCCGGTCGTCGAGCTCGACGGCGACGAAATGACGCGGATCATCTGGGCGTTCATCAAGGACAAGCTGATCCTGCCGTACCTCGACATCGACCTGAAGTACTACGACCTCAGCATCGAAAGCCGGGACGCGACCGACGACCAGATCACCATCGATTCCGCCAACGCGATCAATCAGTACGGGATCGGCGTCAAGTGCGCGACGATCACCCCGGACGAGGCGCGGGTCGAGGAGTTCGGGCTCAAGCAGATGTGGAAGTCGCCCAACGGCACCATCCGCAACATCCTCGGCGGCACCGTGTTCCGCCAGCCGATCATCTGCACCAACGTGCCCCGCCTGGTGCCCGGCTGGACCAAGCCGATCGTCATCGGCCGTCACGCCTTCGGCGACCAATACCGGGCCACCGACTTCGTCGTCCCCGGCGCCGGCATCCTGACCATCAAGTTCGTTCCCGACGGCGGCGGCGAGGCGATCGAGCGCGAGGTGTTCCACTTCCCCGGCGGCGGCGTATCGATGGCGATGTACAACCTCGACGAGTTCGATCCGCGGGTTCGCCCGGGCGTGCCTGAACTACGGCCTCGACGTCGGCTGGCCGGTGTATCTCTCGACCAAGAACACCATCCTCAAGGCCTACGACGGCCGGTTCAAGGACCTGTTCCAGGAGGTGTTCGACGCCGAGTTCGCCGACAAGTACAAGGCCAAGGGCATCACCTACGAGCACCGGCTGATCGACGACATGGTCGCCGCGGCGCTGAAGTGGGAGGGCGGTTTCGTCTGGGCGTGCAAGAACTACGACGGCGACGTCCAGTCGGACACGGTGGCCCAGGGCTTCGGCTCGCTCGGGCTGATGACCTCGGTGCTGATGACCCCCGACGGCCACACGGTCGAGGCCGAGGCGGCCCACGGCACCGTCACCCGCCACTACCGGATGCACCAGCAGGGCAAGGAGACGTCGACCAACCCGATCGCCTCGATCTTCGCCTGGACCCGGGGGCTGCACTACCGCGGCCTGTTCGACGACACCCCCGACCTGGTCCGGTTCGCCAAGGACCTGGAGGAGGTGTGCGTCGAAACGGTGGAGAGCGGCGACATGACCAAGGACCTGGCGATCCTGATCGGCCCCGATCAGCCGTGGATGACCACCCAGAAGTTCCTCGCCAGGCTCGACGAGAACCTGCAGAAGCGCAGAGGGTAGGCTTGACGAACGTATGGGGCATCACTTAGAAAGGCGGCTCTTTCACGGGGCCGCCAACGGCCCCGCGTTCGATATTTGGAGGAGTGCGAGAGATGGCGAGGCGGTGCAGCCTGACCGGCAAGGGCGTTCTGACCGGCAACAACGTCAGCCATGCCCACAACAAGTCGCGGCGGCGGTTCCTGCCCAACCTGCAGGAAACCTCGGTGCTCAGCGAGTCGTTGGGAACCATGGTGCGTCTGCGCATCTCCATGCACGCATTGCGCACGATCGAGCACAAGGGCGGCCTCGACGCCTTCCTGCTCGACGCCAAGCCGACGCATCTGAGCTTCGATCTCCGCCGGCTCAAGAAGCGCATCCAAAAAGCCAAAGCGGCCTAACGCCCCGGCCCTTCTTCTCTATTCGCCTGAATCTGTTTCGCGGTCGAACGGGAGCGCACGGTCGATCACGCCCGATTGCGGAGAAGTGACAAAGCGAGTAGACTAGTCTTCAGACCAGTCTATGAAGGGCCCTGCCCATGCGTGAAGTCGGTTCGTACGAAGCGAAAACCCATCTTCCCGAGTTGCTGAAGGCGGTCGAGAAGGGCGAAACCATCGTCATTACCCGCCGCGGCGCGCCCGTCGCTCGCCTCGTTCCCGCGGACCGGGCCGGTGGCGAGGATGCGCGCGAGATCATCGACCGCATGAAGAGGGCCCGGGCGAGACGCTCCCGCGCCGCCTATTTGGAACTCGCCCGGCGTTTAGGCCTGCCGCTCGCGACCCTCGACCCAGCCCTTATCGAAGCCGCACGCGCCGACGGTGTACCGCTGATCGGGAGCCCCGGTTGACCGGGCGTACAGCCCGTGCGGTGCACGTGGCCAAGTCAGGTATCGAGGAAGTCGGCCGGGCGGATGATGGGGATTTGCATAAAGGGGTGTAGCGCGAGAAGGTCTTTGTCGCCGGTGACGATCAACTCGACGTCGCCGTTGATCGCCACTTCGAGAATCTTGTCGTCCTTCGGATCGCGGCACGCTTCGACGCGGCGGAGAACAGGAACGAACTCGGCAATGCGGGCGACCTGCAGTATGAAGTGCTGGCGATCCTCCAGCGACACGTAAGCATCGAATTTGGGCCGCGCCAGGACGCTGGCGAGCTCGTCGAGAGTCGCCTCAGACACCAGCAGAACTTCCTCGTCCACCGCCTTTCGAACCGCACGACCCGGCACCGAGGCGGGGACAAGAAGCCGACTGATCAGCGTGTTGGTGTCGACGACGATGCGTCGTCTAGGACGCATCCGACAGGATTTCGGCGAGCCTGTCCTCGGTCATCCCGCGCTCAGCCGCCCGTTCGCCGATCCGGTCGCAGAAGCGTTGGAACTCGGCGATGTTGAGGGCGGTCAGCTTCTCGTATTCCTGGACCGACAGAACCACGGCGATGTCCCGCCGCTGGCGTCGGATCACCACCGGCTCCCGCTGGGCGGCGTCCAGAATCGCCGAGAAAGTCTGCTTGGCGTCGGTGGCGGAGACGTGGCGCACGAAGAGTCCCTCATCGATTAAAGGCTCAATATATCCTTTTTGTACAAACTGGTCAAAATAAACACAAACTGACGGCTACCGGCCGGTGATTTCTCGGTGGGTGACGCGGACTGACATCCGTCCGGCTCGGACGGCCCGTACGCCGCATTTCAGCCCGACCGCCTCAGCGCAGCGGTCAGGATGCCGGCGCCGACGAGGACGGCGCCGCCGACGCGGTTGATGGTTTTGAGCACGGAGGGCCGGCGGACGGCGTCGCGGATGCCGCCGGCGAGAAGCGCGTAGGCGGCGGCGTTGGCGACGGCGAGGACCAGGAAGGTGGTGCCGAGCAGGAGCAACTGCGGCACGACCGGCGCGTCGGCGCGGATGAACTGGGGCAGGAAGGCGACGAAGAACAGGATGCTCTTGGGATTGAGCGCGGTGACGGCGAAAGCGTGGCCCATCATCGCCGTCCCGGACCGTCGGCCCGCCGCGGGCGAGAGGGCGTCGACGGCGGGCGGCGCCCGCCACAGCCTGACGCCGAGATAGATCAGGTAGCCCGCGCCGATCCACTTCAGCGCGGTGAACAGATCGGCGGAGGCGGACAGCACCGCCCCCATGCCGGCGAGCGACAGGGTCATCGCGGTGAGATCGCCGGCCGCCACCCCGGCGACCGTGGCCCACGCCGAGCGCCGGCCCTCGGCCAGGGCGTAGCTCACCACCAGCATGACCGTCGGCCCGGGAAGGGTCAGCACGATGATCGTCGCCGCCAGATAGGCTGCGTACAGCTCCCAGGTCATCACGTTCAGAAGGCCGCCCAATCGGGCTTCGTGGCGGTGATCCGGGCGTCTGCGGCGGTGAACGGTTGGCCCGAGGCGGCGGCGCGGTCGAGATACTCGAGGCGCATCAGCGCCAGGGCGGCGCCTTCGACGCCGGAGCGGATCTCGCCGGCTTCCTTGCCTTCGAACATCACCGGCGTTCCCGTCGCCGGCAGCGGACCGTCGACGGCCACCGGAACCAGCCGTTTCTTGATCAGCCCGCGGTAGCGGGTCCGCGCGGTCAGCTCCTGGCCCATGTAGCAGCCCTTGTCCCAGTCGACGCCATGGAGCTCGTCGAAGCCGTTCTCGAGCAGGATCGCCTTTTCCACCTCCATGTCGCGGCTGCCGTCGGCGAGGCCGAGATGGATTCGCAGAGCGTCGTACGCGCCGCGGTCGGCCGCGGCGAAGCCCGCGTCTTCGAGCGCCTTCGCGGCGCCGTCGCGGGGCAGCACCGCACGCGCCCCGGCGGCGGCGAGACGGGGATCCACGTACGCGACGCCGTCGGCGAAGCGGGCGGCCGCTCCAGGTGTCTCCGCGGGCAAGCCGAGGGTCGCGAGAATGCCGTCGCCGATCAACGCGGCGACGACGAACGCCTCGCTGCGGTCGGCGAGGGCGACCTTGGCCCGCAGCTTGTAGATCCCGAGCCGGCGCTTGAGGTCGTCGAGGCGTCGGGCTTCGCAGTCGAGCAGCAAGCCGCCGTTGTCGTCGACGATGAAAAAATCGTGGAGGTATTTGCCCTGGGGGGTGAGGAACGCCGCATGGATAGCACGATCCGGGGCCACCCTCCGGACGTCGTTGGAGACGAGCCCCTGGAGGAATTCGCGTGCGTCCGCGCCGTCGACGCCGATCAGTCCTCTGTCCGCCAGCACGACGAAGCGCTCAGGTGTCGCCATCGGTCCTCCGCCCATGTCATCGGCTTCATTCGCAAGTTCATGGATTAATTGGGCGATTTTGCGCTCGATGGCAAGGGGCGGATCACCGGTGGGCCGCCGCCCTTGGCAACGCCGTGGCTGTGTGCTAACCGTTTTGCGGCGTTACGGCATAGTGACCAACCCGACCAGCAACGATTTCGGTGCCGGCTGCGCCGTTTGCGAGGAGCGGATCGGCGCGACGCGGATGGTCGTGGAGTTCCCGAAGCTGTTTCGAACGGGGGAGAGAGTGGGCTGATGGGCGGGATCGCCGGCCTCATGACCCGGGACGGACGGCCGCCGAACGAGGCGACCATTAAAAGGCTCGCCGGCGCCGTCGCCCACCGGGGACCGGACGGGCGTGGCACGTACCTTTCGGGCAATCTCGGGATGGTGCACGCGCGGCTTTCGGCGGTGGCCCCGGACGACGGCGACCAGCCGCTCTATGCACAGACCGACGCCGATTCCGGGTCCGACGAGGACGGCTGGGTGGCGCTGATCGCCGACGGCGAAATCTACAATGCTCCCGAACTGCGTATAGGGCTGGGCGAGGACGTTCTCGTCACCGGATCCGATTGCGAACCCCCACTGCACCTGTACCAGAGGCATGGAACCGATTTCGTCGATCACCTGCGCGGCATGTACGCGATCGCCATTCACGACCCCAGGCACGGCACCGCCGAGACCGGCCGTTTGCTGCTGGCCCGAGATCCGTTCGGCATCAAGCCGCTGTACTACGCCGAGACGGATGCGGGCCTGGCGTTCGCCTCCGAGGCCCAGGCGCTGATCGCCGCCGGGGTGGTCGAGCCGAGGCTGTGCGCCGAGAGCCGCGACGAGCTGTTGCAGCTTCAGTTCACCACCGGCCGGCGGACACCCTTCATCGGCATCGAGCGGCTGCTTCCGGGCGAAACGGTGGTGGCCGAGCGGGGGCGTATCGTCGAGCGCCGCCGCCTCGACGCGCTGCCGGCGGAGGGCCCCCGGTCGATCTCGGAGGTGGAGGCGCTCCATGAACTCGACCGTCACCTCAATCACAGCGTCTCCGTGCACCAAGGGTCCGACGTTCCCTACGGCATGTTTCTCTCCGGCGGCATCGATTCTTCCGTCTTGCTGGCGATCATGGAGCGGCTGAACGAGAAGCCGGTGGTGGCCTTTACCGCCGCATTTCCGGGCAGCCGGCTGCCGGACGAGCGTGGCTACGCCCGCGCCGCGGCGGGCGCGGCCGGCGCCGAGCTCATCGAAGTCGATTGCGGCGAGCAGGCGTTCTGGCGGGTGCTGCCCGAGGTCGCCGCCTGCATGGACGACCCCGCGGTCGACTACTCGGTGTTTCCATCGTTTCGGCTGGCCGCCGCCGCCCGCGACGCCGGGATCAAGGTGATCCTCACCGGCGAGGGCGGCGACGAGATGTTCGGCGGCTATCGCCGGTATCGGCGGGCGCTGCGCTCGCGTCTGCTCGGCGGCGAGCAGATGCGCTCGAGAGGCGTATTCGACCGCTCGGGCGTGTTGCGCGAAGACGGGGGGCGGTGGCGGGACGGAATCCTTGCCGCCGAGGCCGCCGCCGCGTTGCCCGGCAGGACATCCTTGCAGATGTTGCAGGCCCAGGACTGCGCCGACTGGTTGCCGAACAACCTGTTGACCGTCCTCGACCGCACGCTGCTGGCCCACGGGATCGAAGGCAGGGTGCCGTTCGTCGATCGCCAAATGGCGGCGTTCGCGTTCCGGCTGCCGGACCGCCTGAAAGTACGCCGCGGCAGCGGCAAGGTCTTGCTCAGGCAATGGCTGATGACCGGGCTGCCGGCGGCAAAGCCGTTCGAGCGCAAACGCGGACTGACGATGCCGGTGGTCCAATGGATCTCCCGCCGCGGCGCCGAACTGGGGCCGCTGGTGGCGGCGCAACCGGGAATCGCGGAAGCATGCCGGCCCGGAACCGTCGAGAGCCTGTTCGCCTCCGTCGGCGTCGACGACCGGGCCGTCAGGGCGGCGTGGAGCCTCCTGTTCTACGCGTTGTGGCACCGCCGGCACATCCTGTTGCGGCCGCCCGAAGGCGACGTGTTCGAAACCCTGGCGGTGCCGTTTTGAACCCGACTCCGAGGCGGACCGCCGCCCATTTCGTCGCCGACGATGGAGAGCGGATCCACGTCTGGGTCTCGGGCGAGGGACCGCCGATGGTCCTGCTTCACGAATGGGCGTCGAGCCACGCCATATGGGAGTCCCTGGTCGGCGGGCTCGACGGGCACTTCACCGTCTACCGCTGGGACGCCCGCGGCCACGGCGGGCATGCCTGCTCGGGTATGGAGCCGCCGACCGTCGGGCGCATGGCCAGGGACCTCGCCGGTCTCATCGCGCACTTCGATCTGAAGCGTCCGGTCGTCGTCGGTCACTCGATGGGCGCGCTGACCCTTTGGGAGTACATTGGTCGATACGGCTGCGAACGGCTTTCCAGGATTTGCATCGTCGACCAGTCGCCGTGCGTGGTCACCGACGACCGGTGGGCTCTCGGGATCTACGGCGACTGGCCGTCGGAACGTGACGCGGCGTTCGTGGCGGGCCTGGAAACCGACTTCGTCGAAACGGTGATCGGGCTCATCTCCTTCGGCAAAAATCGGCGGGCGCGGGAGCGTTACGAGACCGGCTCCAGCAGCGTCCAGCGGCTGCGCAACTATCTCCAAGGACTCGATCCGCAACCGCTGATCGCGATCTGGAAGAGCCTGGCCGCGGCCGACTACCGGCCGGTGTTGCCATCGATCGACGTGCCGGCGCTACTGGTCTACGGTTCCGAGAGCAACTACTACGGCGTCGAAACGGGAGAATACGTGCGAAGGAGCATTCCCGACGCCAGGCTCGTCGTCTACGACGGCGCCGATCATTCGCCTCATATCGCCCGCCCGCAACGGTTCGTCGCCGATCTCCTGCGGTTCGCCAACGAAGACGAAGACGCGGCCGTCCCGGCGGCCCGTTGACCGGCAGACAACAGGAAGGCGCGGGGTCGATCTCGCCCGCGCTTGTTTTCGATTTCTAGGTTTTCTGGGTCGGATCTTCGGGGACCGCGGCCGTCTGCTCGGCGCGGTAGGCGTCGAGCCGGGTCGCCAGTTCGGCGTCGCTCAACGCCAGGATGGCCGTCGCCAGCAGGGCCGCGTTGACGGCGCCGGCGCGCCCCACCGCCAGGGTTCCGACGGGGATGCCGGCGGGCATCTGCGCCATCGACAAAAGCGCATCGAGGCCGCCCATCACCTTGCCTTCCATCGGCACTCCCAGCACCGGCAACGGCGTGATTGCCGCCGCCGCTCCCGGCAGCGCCGCGGCCATGCCGGCGCCGGCGATGATGACCTTGAGGCCCCGCGCCTTGGCGCCGCCGGCATAGGTGTGGAGCCGCTCCGGCGTTCGGTGAGCGGAGGTCACCCGCGCTTCCCAGGAAACGCCCAGACGGTCCAGCGTTTCACCGGCATGACGCATGGTCTCCCAGTCCGACTGGCTTCCCATGATGATACCGACGAGAGGGGGCGTGCTGGTCATGGGTCCTCCGAGGCTGGTCGATCGGGAAAGCCGCGGAGTATAGGGACGCGATCACCGGGTGCAACCCGGGAAGCGCCGAAAATCTTTGGATGACCGCGGTACCGGTGTTAGTCTGCCCCAAAAGGGGTAGTCATGGTCGATGTTTCCAAGACCCCGTATGTGGCACCGGTTTCACGTACCGGCCAGCATGAGCACGAGGACCACGAACGTCGTCACGCTCCCGCGGGAGATCCGACGAACCGGCGGCGGCCGTCGCCTCGCGAGGGGGTGAAGGACGTCGCCTTCATCATGGGGATCCCGGTTGCCGAGCTCACGCCAAAGATCGAAGAGGCGTTGAAGTTCGTCATGGGCGAATTCGATCGCGTGCGCTACGAACTCGACCTGAGCCGCGATCGCGAGACCCATCTACAGACCCTCGCCGATGCCCACCCTTTGCTGCCGGTGCTCAACCGGCGGGCGTTGATGCGCGAGTTGAACGTCGTCCTCCAACGCGCTGCAAAAGTTGGCACCGAGAACACCTTCGTCTGCATGAGCCTGGTCAACGGTGCGGAGATCCGCGGCCGCTACGGCCTTGCTGCGGGTGCCGCGGTGATGACCGAGATCGCCAGAACCCTGGCCGCCGGCTTGCGTGCGAGCGATGTGCTGGGCTGCCTCGGCGGCTACGATTTCGGCATCATTCTGACCCTTGCCGATGGACCCTCCGCCGCCCGGAAAGCCGATCAACTGGTGGCGGTGCTTGGCGAGCGGCCGCCGGTTTGGGCGGACGTCCAGTTCGAGGCGAAGATGGCTTGGGGCCTGCGCGTGATGACTCCCGACGACACGGCGGAAACGCTTGTTGATGACGCCGACCGCAGCCTTCGGGCGCACGATATGAAACCGATTTGAGGACCGTTACAAAAGTGTAATCTGGGGGCTCTCTACTGGCATTTCCCTATGTCATGCTCTATCATCGAACCGTAATACGGAAAGGAGGAACTCATCATGAGTCTGCAGGAGAGGATTGAAGCCTTGAAGACCAAGCATCATGCTCTCGAACTCGCGATCGAGGAGGAAATCAACAGACCGCGTCCGGACGATCTCGAGATAGGTAGGCTCAAGAAACAAAAGTTGATGATCAAGGATGAACTCTTGAGTTTGTCCCAAAAGGCGGCCTGCTGACCAACCTTGTGCGACGCCGGAGGGTCTGCTCTTCGGCGTGAGCGTTGCAGGGGCTCGGTTGGCGTCATCGACGATACGCGGTGACCCGGACGCGTGCGTACGGGGGAGGCTTTATGCGTCCTTCGCCCGATCGCGCAGCTTGAATTTCTGAACCTTTCCCGTCGACGTCTTGGGAATTTCACCGAACACCACCCGGGTCGGACACTTGTAGTGGGCGAGGTTGGCGCGGCAGAAATCGATGATGTCCTGCGGGCCGACGGCGTCCGCCGATGTTTTGAGCTCGATGAAGGCGCACGGGGTTTCACCCCACTTGGGATCGGGCCTGGCCACCACCGCCGCGAGCAGGACCGCCGGATGGCGGTGCAACACGCTCTCGACCTCGATCGATGAGATGTTTTCGCCGCCGGAGATGATGATGTCCTTGGAGCGGTCCTTCAGCTGAATGTAGCCGTCGGGATGAACGACCCCGAGATCCCCTGAATGGAACCAGCCGCCGGCCAGGGCCGCATCGGTGGCCGGCTTGTTCTTCAGGTAGCCCTTCATCACCACGTTGCCCCGGAACATCACCTCGCCCATGGTTTCGCCGTCCGCCGGCACCGGCGCCATCGTCTCCGAATCCAGAACGGCGAGATCCTCGAGCACATGGTAGCGGACACCCTGGCGGGCGTTCAGCGCCGCCTGCTCCTCGATCGGCAGGTGGTCCCAGGCCTCATGCCGGTCGCAGACGACCGCGGGACCGTAGACCTCGGTCAGTCCGTAGACGTGGGTGACGACGAACCCCAGCCGTTGCATCGCCTCCAGGGTCGCCGCCGGCGGTGGTGCGCCGGCGGTCATCACCTTGACCGTGTGCGAAAAGCTCCGGCGCTGGTTTTCCGGCGTGTTGACCACCATGTTGAGGACGATCGGCGCGCCGCAAAAATGACGTTACCGAGTGTTCGGCAATCGCCTCCCAGACGGCGGCGCCGGCGACTTGGCGTAGGCAGACGCTGGTTCCGGCGACGGCGGCCAGCGTCCACGGAAAACACCAGCCATTGCAGTGGAACATCGGAAGCGTCCACAGGTAGACCGGGTGATGGGCCATGTCCCAGGCGAGCACGTTGCCGAGGGCGAGGAGGTAGGCGCCGCGGTGGTGGTAGACCACGCCCTTGGGATCGCCCGTGGTCCCGGAAGTGTAATTCAGGCTGATCGCCTGCCACTCGTCCGTCGGCGGGCGCCAGGCGAACTCGGGATCGCCCTCGGCCAGGAAGGCTTCGTAGTCGGTCTCGCCGAGCGCGTCTCCGCGTTCACGGGCCAGCGGGTCATCGATGTCGATGACCAGGATATCCCGAGAAGTCTTTTCGAGTGCCGGTCCGATGACTGCGGCGAACTCGCGGTCGGTAATCAGCACCTTGGCACCGCCGTGATCGAGGCAGAAGGCGAGGGTGGCCGCGTCCAGGCGGGTGTTGAGCGCGTTGAGAACCGCGCCGGCCATCGGCACCCCGAAATGCGCCTCGTAAAGCTCCGGCGTGTTGGCGGCCATGACCGCCACCGTATCGCCTACCCCGATCCCGCGTCCGGCGAGTGCGGATGCGAGGCGGCAACAGCGGGCGTAGGTCTCTGACCAGGTGTAACGACGGTCTCCGTGGATGATCGACGGGTGGTCCGGATGAACTTCGGCGGATCGTTGGATGAGCCCGAGGGGCGATAGTGGCGCGTAGTTGGCGATGTTCCGATCCAGGTCAATCTCGTAAGGGTTGCTGTTGCCGCTCATCATCCGATCCTTTCTTGTTTGTCAGAGGCGCGGAGTCGAAAATTGTTGCCCGGCACGGGGAGATTGTCACAATCCGGCTTTGCAAAAAACGGCGTTTTGCCCCACACTCCCGCCGCCATTCAGGGGCGCTGGGCCGGGGACGCTGAGGGAGCAGTGCATCAGGCTCTACCGTTGCGACAAGGCGCCATAACAAAAACCTTCAAACGAAAGAGGGCGGAGGATGACCGGACCTTACGAAGAAGCATACTCCAAGTCGATCAACGATCCCGAGGGATTCTGGGGAGAGGTGGCCGAAGACATCGACTGGATCAAGAAGTGGGACAAAGTTCTCGACGATTCCAATAAGCCTTTTTACCGATGGTTCAAAGGCGCTCAAGTCAACACCTGTTACAACGCACTGGATCGGCACGTCGATGCCGGCCACGGCGATCGGCTGGCGCTGATCTATGACAGCCCGGTCACCGGCAACACGGTGCGCAAGTACACGTTCACTGAACTCCGCGACCACGTTGCAAAATTCGCCGGCGTTCTCGCCGCCCAAGGGGTCGGCAAGGGCGATCGGGTGATCATCTATATGCCGATGGTGGCGGAAGCGGTGATCGCCATGCTGGCCTGCGCGCGGATCGGCGCCGTCCATTCGGTGGTGTTCGGCGGCTTCGCCTCCAACGAACTGGCGGTGCGGATCAACGACGCCAAGCCGAAAGTGATCGTTTCCGCCTCGTGCGGTATCGAGGGCGCCAAGACGATCCAGTACAAGCCGCTGCTCGACGGCGCCATCGAGCTGTCGGCTTCGAAACCGAGCAAGACGGTAATCGTCCAACGCCCGCAAGGTCGTTGCGAGCTGAAGCCGGGCTTCGACCTCGACTGGGAGCAGGAGATGGCCTCGGCCGAGCCCGCCGACTGCGTGCCGGTGGCGGCCACCGATCCGCTGTACATCCTCTACACGTCCGGCACCACCGGCCAGCCGAAGGGCGTCGTCCGCGACAACGGTGGCCACCTGGTGGCGCTGAACTGGACGATGAAGAACATCTACAATGTCGAACCCGGCGACGTGTACTGGGCGGCATCCGACGTCGGCTGGGTGGTCGGCCATTCCTACATCGTCTATGCACCGCTGATTTACGGTTGCACCACCGTCGTCTACGAGGGCAAACCGGTGGGAACCCCGGATGCCGGCGCTTTCTGGCGGGTCATCGCCGACCACGGGGTCAGGGTGCTGTTCACCGCGCCGACCGCGTTCCGCGCGATCAAGCGCGATGACCCCAACGCCAAACTGATGGGCAATTACGATCTGTCGAAGTTCGAGGCGCTGTTTCTGGCCGGTGAACGCACCGACCCCAATACCCTCGAGTGGGCGGAGAACGCGTTGAAGCGTCCGGTGATCGATCACTGGTGGCAGACCGAGACCGGGTGGGCGATCGCCGCCAACTGCATGGGGTTGGAACCGCTGCCGGTGAAACCCGGCTCGCCGACCAGGCCGGCGCCGGGATGGAACGTGCACATCCTCGACGAGAGCAATCAGGAGGTTGCGCGCGGCGACATCGGCACCATTTGCGTCAAGCTGCCGTTGCCGCCGGGAGCCCTGCCGACCCTGTGGAACAACGATCAGCGGTTCATCAACTCCTACCTGAGGGAGTTCCCGGGCTACTACACCACCGCCGACGCCGGCTACATGGACGAGGACGGTTACGTCTACATCATGGCCCGCACCGACGACGTCATCAACGTCGCCGGGCACCGGCTGTCCACCGGCGGCATGGAGGAGGTGCTGTCCAAGCATCCGGACGTGGCCGAGTGCGCGGTGGTCGGCGTCGCCAACTCGTTCAAGGGTCAGCTGCCGGTCGGCTTCCTGGTGCTGAAGATGGGTGTTACCAAATCCAACGAGGAGATCGTCAAGGAAGTGGTGCAGATGGTCCGCGAGCAGATCGGCGCCGTCGCCGCGTTCAAGACGGCCACCGTGGTCGAGCGTCTGCCCAAGACCCGGTCCGGCAAGATCCTCCGGGGAACCATGCAGAAGATCGCCGACAACGAGGAGTTCAAGGTGCCGGCGACCATCGACGATCCGGTGATCATCGACGAGATCACCGAGGCGCTCGAGGGCATCGGTTACGCCAAGTCCCGCAAGTAGCGGAACACGACGACCAACGGGCGCGGTGGAGAGGTCCCCCGCGCCCGTTTTGTTTTGAAGCCGAAACGGGTGGCTGCTAGTGTGTCGACCAAGGGTGCCATGGATGCCGTTTCCATGAGCGACCCGGATACAATGCCAGGGGGCGGTTCACGACGCGGAGGACGATGGCGCGAGCATCATCCGACCTCGAAACCCATCGTCGCCGACGATCGTCGGATGGGATGCCGTTGGGGGTCTCTTCGGATCTCTAGGAAGTCGATGGGCGCTGCTTGGGCGTCGAGGGCGTTGTTCATTATTCGCGGCGATGGAGGGCGATAGAAAATGCTGGATATTCCCAAGGACGGCGATATCGATCCCGTCGAGACCCAGGAATGGTTGGATTCGTTGCAGGCGGTCGTCTCCTACGAAGGGCATGACCGCGCCAAGTTCCTGCTCGAGAAGTTGGGCGAAAAGGCGCGCGAGACCGGCGTCCACCTGCCGTTCAACGCCAACACGCCGTATCTGAACACGATCCCACCGTCGGAAGAGGAGCGAAACCCGGGCCCAGCGGCGATCGAATGGCGGATCCGTACGATCATCCGCTGGAACGCCATGGCGATGGTGGTGCGCGCCAACAAGGTGACCTCCGAGCTGGGCGGGCATATCGCCAGCTTCGCCTCCAGCGCCACCCTTTACGACGTTGGTTTCAACCACTTCTGGCACGCCCCGAGCGAGAGCCACGGCGGCGATCTGGTGTTCATCCAGGGTCACTCGGCTCCGGGCATCTATGCCCGCGCGTTCATGGAAGGGAGGCTCGGCGAGGCCGACTTGGACAAGTTCCGTCAAGAGGTGGACGGCGGCGGCCTGTCGTCGTATCCGCATCCATGGCTGATGCCGGATTTCTGGAAATTCCCGACCGTGTCCATGGGGCTCGGGCCGCTGATGGCCATCTACCAGGCCCGGTTCATGCGCTACCTCCACGACCGCGGCATCCTCGAAACCGAGGGTCGCAAGGTGTGGGCGTTCATGGGCGATGGCGAAATGGACGAGCCGGAGTCGCTGGGGGCCATCGCCCTCGCCGCGCGTGAGAAACTGGACAATCTCGATATTCGTCATCAACTGCAACCTGCAACGGCTCGACGGGCCGGTCCGCGGCAACGGCAAGATCATTCAGGAACTGGAGCGGAACTTCCGGGGCACCGGCTGGAATGTCATCAAGGTGATTTGGGGCTCCAACTGGGATCCGCTCTTGATGCGCGACAAGCAAGGGCTCCTGCGCAAGCGCATGGAGGAATGCGTCGACGGCGAATATCAGGCGTTCAAGGCCAAGGGTGGCGCGTTCACCCGCGAGAACTTCTTCGGCAAGTATCCGGAACTGAAGGAGATGGTCGCGGATCTGAGCGACTACGACATCTGGCGTCTCGACCGCGGCGGTCATGACGCGCAAAAGGTCTACGCCGCTTACGCCGCGGCCGTGAAGCATACCGGCCAGCCGACCGTTATCTTGGCCAAGACGGTCAAGGGCTATGGTATGGGCGAGGCCGGCGAAGGCCAGAACATCACCCACCAACAGAAGAAGATGGGCGAGGAGGCGCTGCGGGCCTTTCGCGACCGCTTCCAAATTCCCATTCCGGACGAAAAGGTTTCCAAGGCGCCGTACTACCAGCCGTCCGACGACAGCCCCGAGATCAAGTACCTCCGCGAGCGGCGTGAGGCACTCGGCGGCTACTTCCCGGTAAGGCAGTCGAAGGCCGACCCCCTCGAAATCCCGGACCTCAGCGCGTTCGACGCCCAGCTCAAGGATACGGGAGACCGAGAGATCTCGACGACGATGGCGTTCGTTCGCATGCTGACCACACTTGTTCGCGACAAGAAGATCGGCAAGCACGTTATCCCAATCGTCGCCGACGAAGCACGAACGTTCGGGATGGAGGGCCTGTTTCGCCAGCTCGGTATCTACTCTAACGTCGGCCAGCTCTACCGTCCCGAGGACGCGGACCAATTGTTGTTCTACCGCGAAGATCAAAAGGGTCAGGTTCTCGAGGAGGGGATCAGCGAAGCCGGTGCGATCTCGTCGTGGATGGCCGCGGCCACGTCGTACAGCAACCACGGCCAGCAGATGATCCCGTTCTACATCTACTACTCCATGTTTGGGTTCCAACGCGTTGGTGACCTGTGCTGGGCGGCGGCGGACATGCAGGCCAGGGGGTTCCTGATGGGCGGCACGGCGGGTCGGACAACGCTCGCCGGCGAGGGGCTACAGCATCAGGACGGCCACAGCCACCTCGCCGCTTCGACGATCCCCAACTGCATCGCCTACGATCCGACGTTCTCCTACGAGTTGGCGGTTATCCTCCACGACGGATTGAGGCGGATGTATGCAAGAGCAGGAGAACGTCTACTACTACATCACCGTGATGAACGAGAACTACTTCCATCCGGCGATGCCGAAGGGTGCCGAGGAGGGGATCCTCAAGGGCATGTACCTTTTCAAAGAAGGGAGTGGCGGCAAAAGCAAGAAGGCAAGGGTCCAGCTTCTCGGTTGCGGCACCATCCTTCGCGAAGTGATCGCCGGCGCGGAGCTTCTGGAGCAGGATTTCGGCGTCTCTGCGGATATCTGGAGCGTCACCAGTTTCAATGAGCTGCGCCGCGATGGGATGAATACGGACCGCTGGAATATGTTGCATCCGGAGGAAAAGAAGCCGCGCGTGAGCTATGTCGACGAGAGCCTCGGCGACCGAGCCGGACCGGTGGTTGCCGCAACCGACTACATGCGATCGTTCGCCGAGCAGATCCGACCGTGGATACCGGGTCGTTATGTGACCTTGGGCACCGACGGCTTCGGGCGGAGCGACACGCGTGCACAATTACGCAAGTTTTTCGAGGTCAACCGCCACTACGTTGCGGTCGCGGCGCTGAAAGCCTTGGCGGACGAAGGTCGGGTTCCCGTGGGGCGAGTTGGCGAGGCGATCAAAAAGTACGGCATCGATCCGGAGAAGCCGAACCCGTGGTCGGTCTAGGCCAGCCGGGGATTCGGACGCTCACCGACACGATGTGAAAGGGAGGAGAGGTCATGACAGCCGTACAAGGATGTTCTGGTTCCGGATATCGGCGACTTCAAGGACGTGGAGATCATCGAGGTTAACATCTCGCCGGGCCAACAGGTCAACGAGGAAGACCCGCTGATTACACTGGAAAGCGACAAGGCCAGCATGGAGGTGCCGGCGCCCTTTTCGGGAACCGTGCAGGAAGTCAAAGTCGCGGTCGGCGACAAGGTGTCCGAGGGGTCGCTGGTCTGTACCGTGGAAGTGGGCGAGGCGTCGGTACCGGAGCCGCCCTCTCCCGAGGGAGAGCAGGAGACCGACGTGGAGCCGTGCCGGGCGGCGCCGCAACCGGCGCCGGAGCAGAAGGAAGAGCAACCGTCTCCCGCGCCAAAAGAGAAACCGCAACCTGCGGCCGAGGCGGAGGCACCCGCGTCCCCACCCGCGGCCGAACCGGGTGCGGCCGTGGATGAGGCCGCCTTCGCCAAGGCCCACGCGAGCCCGTCGGTCCGCCGTTTCGCCCGCGAGCTCGGCGCCGACCTCGGCCATATCACCGGCTCGGGGCCCAAGGGCCGCATCCTCAAGGAGGATGTCCAGGCCTTCGTCAAGGGCGTGATGACCCGGCCCCCCGAAGCCGCTGCGGCGCAGGCCGCGCCCGCCGCCGCCGGTGCCGGCATTCCGCCGATCCCGGCGATCGACTTCTCCCAGTTCGGGCCGATCGAGGAGGTCGAGCTTTCGCGGATCAAGAAGAAGTCCGGGCCGGCGCTGCACCGCTCCTGGCTCAACGTGCCGCACGTCACCCACCACGAGGAAGCCGACATCACCGACATCGACGCCTACCGCAAGGAGCTCGACACCGAGGCCAAGGAGAAGGGCTATCGGGTCACCCTGCTCGCCTTTCTGATGAAGGCCTGCGTTTCGGCGATGCGCACCTATCCGACGTTCAATTCCTCGCTGTCGCCCGACGGCGCAAAGCTGATCATGAAGAAGTACTTCCACATCGGCATCGCCGTCGACACCCCCGGCGGGCTGGTGGTGCCGGTGTTCCGGGACGTCGACCGCAAGGGAGTGGTCGAGCTCTCCAAGGAACTGGGCGAGACCAGCATCCGCGCCCGTGACGGCAAGCTCGGCCCCGCCGACATGCAAGGGGCGTGCTTCACCATCTCCAGCCTCGGCGGCATCGGCGGCACCGCGTTCACGCCGATCGTCAACGCGCCCGAGGTGGCGATCCTCGGCGTCACCCGCTCGAAGATGGCGCCGGTCTGGGACGGCGAGAACTTCGTGCCGCGCAACATGCTGCCGCTGTCGCTGTCCTACGACCACCGGGTGATCGACGGCGCGCTCGCCGCGCGCTTCGCCGCCCATCTCCGCTACCTGCTCGGCGACGTACGCCGGCTGGTTCTGTAACAGCGCCGGCCTAGGGAGGGTATCGCCATGAGCAAGATCGAGGAAGTTCGGGTCCCCGACATCGGCGACTTCAAGGACGTGGAGATCATCGAGGTGTCGGTGAAGGCGGGTGACACCGTTTCCGCCGAGGATCCGCTGATCACGCTGGAGAGCGACAAGGCCTCGATGGAGGTTCCGTCGCCCGCCGGCGGCGTCGTCAAGGACGTGCTGGTCAAGGTCGGCGACAAGGTCTCGGAGGGCTCGCCGATCTGCACCCTGGAGACGGAGGCGGCGGCCGAGGAGAAGGCACCGCCGGCGGAAGCAAAGGAACCGAGCCGGCCGAGAAAAAGGCGGCGCCGGCACCCCAAGCGTCGCCGTCGCGTCCGCCCACCGGCGACATGCACGCCGAGGTGCTGGTGCTGGGTTCCGGTCCGGGCGGCTACACCGCCGCCTTCCGTGCCGCCGACCTCGGCAAGAAGACGATCCTGGTCGAGCGCTATCCCAGCCTCGGCGGGGTCTGTCTCAACGTCGGCTGTATTCCGTCGAAGGCGTTGCTGCATGCGGCCAAGGTCATCGCCGAAACCAAGGAGATGGGCGAGCGCGGCGTCGTCTTCGGCAAGCCGAAGATCGAGCTGCCCAAGCTTGCCGCCTGGAAGGACGAAATCGTCGGCAAGCTCACCAAGGGGCTGTCCGGCCTCGCCAAGCAACGCAAGGTCGAGGTCGTCCAGGGCGTCGGCAGCTTTGCCGGCCCCAACGAGCTGACCGTCGAGACCGCCAACGGCCGCGTCACCGTGTCGTTCGACCAGGCGATCATCGCGGCGGGCTCCCAGGCGGTGGAGATCCCCGGGTTCCCCAACGACGATCCGCGGGTCATGGATTCGACGGATGCGCTGCTGCTGGAGGAAATCCCGAAACGGCTCTTGGTTGTCGGTGGCGGCATCATCGGCCTCGAAATGGCCACCGTCTATTCCGAACTGGGCGCCGAGATCACCGTCGTCGAGATGTTGGACACCTTGATGCCGGGCGCCGACAAGGACATCGTCAAGCCCTTCCACAAGTACGTCGAGAAGCGCTACGCCAACATCTACCTCAAGACCAAGGTCGCCAGCATGCAGCCGACCGATAAGGGCATTCTCGTCAAGTTCGAGGGTGAAAAGGCCCCGGCCGAGGACGTCTTCGATCGGGTCCTCGTCGCCGTCGGCCGCACCCCCAACGGCCGCAAGATCGGCGCCGAGAACGCCGGCGTGAATGTCGACGAGCGCGGGTTCATTCCGGTCGACAAGCAGCAGCGCACCAACGTCGCGCACATCTTCGCCATCGGCGACATCGTCGGCCATCCGATGCTGGCCCACAAGGCCACCCACGAGGGCAAGACGGCCGCCGAAGTCACCGCCGGCCAGAACAGCTTCTTCGACGCCCGGGCCATTCCGTCGGTGGCGTACACCGATCCGGAGGTGGCCTGGATCGGGGTGACCGAGGCGGAGGCCAAGGCGCAGAAGCTGAAGTACGGCAAGGGCGTGTTCCCTTGGGCGGCCAGCGGCCGCTCTTTGGGCCTGGGCCGGGACGAGGGGATGACCAAGCTGCTCTTCGACGAGGAGACCGAGCGGGTGATCGGCGCCGGGGTCGTCGGCCCCAACGCCGGCGATCTCATCGCCGAGGTGGCGCTCGCCATCGAGATGGGGTGCGATGCCGCCGATATCGGGCTGACCGTCCATGCCCATCCGACCCTGTCGGAAACCGTGGCGTTCGCGGCCGAAGGGTTCGAGGGGACGATCACCGACCTCTACATGCCGAAGCGCAAGTAGTCTGGACCCCCGCCGTCGTGGCGATCGGGCGATGAGCGTCAAGCTGGCCTCACGCGCCTATGGCGAAGGGCCGCCGCTGGTCGTCCTCCATGGGCTATTCGGCTCGGGGCGCAACTGGCACACCATCGCCGGCGGATTGGCGAAGACCCACCGGGTTTATGCGGTCGATCTCCGCAATCACGGCCGTTCGCCGTGGGCGGAGCCGATGACCTATTCGGAGATGATCGACGACCTCCGCCTGTTCCTCGACGAACACGACCTGGAGCGGGCGTCCATCCTCGGCCACAGCCTCGGCGGCAAGACCGCCATGCTGTTCGCGCTGCTCTATGGCCAGATGGTCGAGTTGCTGGTGGTCGTCGACATCGCTCCGGTCCAATACGGCCACACCTACCTCGCCCATGTCAAAGCCATGCAGGGCATCCGCCTCGAGGACTGCGCCGACCGTCGCGAAGTCGACCGTCAACTCGCCCGCGGCATCGAGGATGCGACGCTCCGCACCTTCCTGATGCAGAACCTGGTCTCGCGCAAAGGAGCCTACGCCTGGCGGGTGAACCTGGAGGCGATCGGCGCGTCCATGGACGACCTCTCCGGTTTTCCCGACGTCGAGGGCCTCGACTACGGCGGACGGACCCTGTTCGTCAGCGGCGATCGGTCGGACTACGTCAAGCCCGACCATGAGCACGAGATCCGAGAGCTGTTTCCGTGGGCCGAGTTCGCGGTGATCCCCGACGCCGGCCACCGGGTCCACGCCGACCAGCCGGGTCTCTTCATCGAACGGGTGGCCGGGTTCCTCGCCGGGCGGTAATACTCCCCCACACAGGGCTAAGCCTTTGAGGGCCGCGGTCTGCGGGAGTTTTCGGCGCTAGCAACTGAATTTAGTTGCAATTCCGTCTTCCGGTCGGCCTACTTGTCTCCGTGGATAACAGCGGAGTGGTTCGGCGGATCGCGTCGGCGCTTCGTTCACCCGACCGCGCCGGTGATTGCCCTGCACAAGCCGCACCCCGGCAACATCGTGAAGATGTATGTCGTCGATGAGTTGTTGCGCGTCCTGAACGAGGAGGGACTGATATGAGCACGATGCTGGAATACAAGGACTATTTCGGCTCCGTCGAATACAGCGACGAAGACGAGGTGTTTCATGGCCGCCTGGACTTCATCCGCGATCTGGTGACCTACGAGGGGACCGACGCGAAGGGATTGAAGCGGGCGTTCCGGGACGCGGTGGACGACTACCTGGCGCTTTGCGAAGCGGAAGGCCGAAAACCGGACCGTCCTCTCAAGGGGTCATTCAACATCCGGCCGGGTCGCGACCTGCACCGAAAGGCAATGATCCTGGCCCACCGCAAAGGCCTCTCGCTCAACACCGTCGTGAGCGACGCCCTTCGTCGCTATCTCGACCGCGAAGATCAGGTGGCCTAGCGTTCATTATCAGTGAGCTTTGGTATCAACGTCGCGTTCTATTCCTAATGGCTCCAGAGCCGCAGAACCTTGACGATCCGCTCCTCCTCCAGCACCTGGTAGACCAATCGATGCTGGATGTTGATGCGTCTCGAATAGGCGCCGGCGAGATCACCGACGAGCTTCTCGAAAGGGGGCGGCCTACGGAACGGGTGTTCGGCGAGGATCGCCGGCAGCGCTTCGGCCTTCGGTTTCAGGCCGCTCGACGCCAGCTTTTTCGCATCGTTTTGCGCCTGCCTGGTGTAGACGAGCCGCCACCCCCAGCCCGGTTCCTCACCACTCCAGATCCTCGCTGCATTCCTCGATCGGCTCCGCCATGCCCTCGCGGATCGATTCCCGCATACCCGGTACCGACAACAGGAACAGCGTCTCCTGAACCGCCAGCCAATCCTCCTCGGCGATCAGCACCGCCTTGTTCCTCTTTCCCGAAATCAGGACCGGCTGATGGGACGCCGCCGCCTCGTCGATCAGCCGATACAGATTGGCGCGGGCTTCGCTGGCGGTGAGGGTCGGCATGAGTTCTCTCCTCGGTGCTAACCCGTCTTAAGCGATTCGGGTGGGAAATCGAAAGATTTGGGTAGTGTGCGGAAGGTTCTGCAAAAGCATGGAAGAGAGAGGGTCATGGTATGCGGGTGATGTTCGACGTCACCGATCCAGATAGGAGGATGCACACCATGACCAAGTCTGAGGGTAAGGTTTCACGGAGAGATCTGAAAAGGCTTGTGGCGGAGGATGGCGATTTTTTGCGGACGCTGATGCGGACGGAGCTTCAAGAGGTTCTGGAGGCGGAGATGGCGGATGCGATTTCCGCCTTCCACT
>CAVYYK010000068.1:0-97291 GCA_963772635.1 uncultured Alphaproteobacteria bacterium | reverse complement strand
CTGGAGCCGCCCGGGGCAGTGCCGCCGGTGGCGCGCCATGCGGCGCCGCGGCCTCTCCGCGCGCCTTCCTTCAGGGGTTCGCCGACGCGGCTCGCGATGGCGCGAACGCCTTGCGCGACCGCGCCACCGCCCGCGCGCGCCACCCGCCCATCGCCCATGCCGGCCATGCCGGTTGCGCCGGAGGTGGCCTGGCCGAGTCCATAAGCGGTGGACGCCGCGGCACCGACCGACGTACCGGCACGGATCGCGGCCATTCCGCCGGATCCGCCGCACCGAGGCCACGCACGCCGGCGATGGCGGCACCCCCCGTCAGCATCCCGGCGCCGGCGAGCGCACCGGCGGCACCGATCGCGGCTCCCGCGCCTAGCTGCGGCGCACCGGAGACGAGGCCCGACGCGATGCCCGGACCGAAGA
This sequence comes from uncultured Alphaproteobacteria bacterium, assembly GCA_963772635.1. Taxonomy (GTDB): domain Bacteria; phylum Pseudomonadota; class Alphaproteobacteria; order Rhodospirillales; family Defluviicoccaceae; genus JAUXFS01. The sequence continues at coordinate 96,877 of CAVYYK010000068.1, read as the reverse complement.
TGCCGATACCGAGAAGCGAGAGCGCGGCCAGCACCAGCGACATAGCCTGACCGATGTCCGGCTCCTGTCCTTGCAACGCGGTGATGAACTGGCCGAAGAAGCCCGAGCCGATGCCGACGATAACTGCCAGCACCATCACCTTGATGCCGGACGACACGACATTGCCGAGGACGCGTTCGGCGAGGAACGAGGTCTTGTTCCAGAGCGCGAACGGCACCAGCACGAAACCGGCCAGCGTCGTCAGCTTGAATTCCAGGATGGTGATGAAGAGCTGCACCGCCAGGATGAAGAAGGCCAGGATCACGATGGCCCAGGCGATCAGCAGCACGATGATGGTCAGGAAATTGTTGAAGAAGCTGGTGAAGCCCATGAGCTCGCTCACCTGCTTCAGAAGCGGCCAGGCGGCTTCGAACCCGGTGCCGGCGAGCCGGCCGGGCTTGAGCAGGTCGGCTGCCGTTAAGCTGTTGGCGGTGGCCTGCAGGCCGAGCCCGGCGAAGGACCGGTAGACGATGTCCGCCAGCACCGAGAAGTTATTGAGGATGAGAGCGAAGACGCCGACGTAGAGGATCTTCTTGATCAGCCGGCCGAACATGTTTGACTCGCCGTCCATGGCCCAGAACAGGCCGGCCATCGTGATGTCGATGGCAATGAGGATGGTCGTCAGGAAGGCGACATCGCCGGTCAACAACCCGAACCCGCTGTCGATGTAGCGGATGAAGGTCTCCATGAACCGGTCGATGACATTGAGGTCGCCCATGACGCAGCGCTTCCTGCCGGAGATTTCGCCGTTCGCGCCTAGCGGGGCGTGTAGGCCGCACCCGAGCCCAGGAACCGCGCGGTGGCGACGCGTGCGACCTCCTCGGCCTGCGCATCGCGCGCGAGCTGCAGCGCATCCGCGCGGTATTGCGCCGCCATCAGGTTCTGGACCTGGAGCTGTTGCTTGGTGGTGAGCGCAAGCAGCTGGTTGGTGGCCTGTTGCGCCTGCAGGGAGCCGACGGCGCCTTGGCTCCGGGTTACCAGATCGGAGAGCAGCGCGCTGTCGGCCTGGACGTTGCCGACCACTTGCGACTGGACCCGCATGGTGTGACGGTAAGCCTGCATGGCGGTGCGCCAGCGGGCCTGCGCCTGGGTGACCATGTCGATTGTCGTGATCGCCGAATTGTAGGCTTCCGGGAAATGCACCTGCCAAGCGGCGTCGGTCTGGGCCAGATCGAAGCCGATGCCCTGCGCCTGGTTCATCAGCGCGTCGATGCGCCGGAGTGCGCCGGTGATCTGGCCGAGCGAGGAGTAGTCGAGGCGCTGAAGGTGGCGCGCCATATTCTCCAGCATGGTCGCCTGGTTCTGCAGCGCCCGGATCTGGTTGTTGATCTGCTCCAGAGCGCGGATCGCCTGGAGGACGTTCTGGGCGAAGTTCGAGGGATCGTACACGGTGAAGGCGGCGGCCGGGCCGGCCGGAACGACCGCCATGCCGACGCCGAGAGAAGTTGCGACAACCAGGGCCGCGAGCGTTTTGCGCATCATGACGAAGTCTCCTGTTCGGGGTTGGGGAAGTCGTTGAGCAGGCTGGCGGCCCAGTCGAGGCCGCGCGCATCGAGGAAGCCGGCGGCGAAGCCTTCCGCGCCGCCCTCGGCGAGGACTTGGTCGATGAGAGTCTGGGATGCCGGGTCGGAGGCGCCGCAGAGAGCGAGCGCGATGGGCCCGAGTCCGAGCTCGAACAGGCGGTTGCCGCGGCGCGATTGCAGATAGTAGTGGCGCTTCGGGGTGGCACGGGCGATCAGCTCGACCTGCCGCTCGTTGAGGCCGAAGCGCTCGTAGGCGGATCGCGCTTGCGGCTCGACGGCGCGATCGTTGGGCAGGAAGATCCGCTGCGGGCAGCTCTCGATGATGGCCGGCGCGATGGCGCTATCGGCGATGTCGGCGAGCGACTGGGTGGCGAAGACGACGCTGACGTTCTTCTTGCGCAGCACCTTCAGCCATTCGCGGATGCGCGCGGCGAAGACCGGGTTGTCGAGATAGACCCAGGCCTCATCGAGGATCAGCAGTGTCGGCCGCCCTTCGAAGCGGTCCTCCAGGCGATGGAAGAGATAGGTGAGCACCGGCAGGACGACACCCGCCTGGTTCATCAGTTCCTCGGTCTCGAAGCATTGCACATCCGCCAGCGCAAGCCGGTTCTCGGCAGCGTCGAGCAGCCGGCCGAACGGGCCGTCCAGCGTGTAGGGCATCAGCGCGGCCTTGAGCGCGTTCGATTGCAGCAGCACCGAGAGGCCGGTGAGCGTCCGCTCCTCCGCCGGCGCCGACGCGAGGCTGGTGAGCGCCGACCAGACCGCCTCCTTGACCTCCGGGGTGACGACGACCTTCTCGTGGGCGAGCAAGGCGCCGATCCATTCGGCCGCCCAGCTCCGCTCGGCCGGATCGGCGATTTCGCGCAAGGGTTGGAAGGCAAGCGCGCCGTCATCCTCGGCGGCGCCGGCACCCAGCGCATGATGCGCGCCGCCCATGGCGAGCACGGCGGCGCGCGCCGAATAGCCCTTGTCGAAGAGGGTGACCTGAGAACCCGCATAGCGGCGGAACTGGAGCGCCAGCATCGCCAGCAGCACCGACTTGCCGGCGCCCGTCGGCCCGACGATGAGCATGTGACCGACGTCGCCGACATGGGTGGAGAGCCGGAACGGCGTCGAACCGCTCGTCTCGGCATAGAGAAGCGGCGGGCCTTCGAGATGGGCGTTGCGCGACGGTCCCGCCCAGACCGAGGACAGCGGCACCAGATGCGAGAGGTTCAGCGTGTGGACCAGCGGCTGGCGGACATTGGCGTAGACATGGCCCGGCAGGCTGCCGAGCCAGGCTTCGACCGCATTGACGCCTTCGCGCAGGCAGGTGAAGCCGAGGCCGTTGACGATCCGCTCGACGGCGCGGACCTTCTCGTCCGCACGATGCCGATCGGTGTCCGAAACCGTGATGGTCGTGGTGAGATAGCCGAAGGCGACATGGTCGCCGCCGAGCGCCTGAAGCGCCAGATCCGCGTCCACCACCTTGTTGTCGGCGTCGGAATCGAGCAGATGGACCGGCTCGTTGTGGATGACCTCGCGCAACAGCGCGGCGATCGACTTGCGCTTGTTGAACCACTGACGTCGGATCCGGGTCAGCGTCTTGCTGGCCTCGGTCTTGTCGAGCGCGAGGAAGCGCGTCATCCATCGATAGGCGAAGTCCTGATGGTTGAGCGCGTCGAGAATCCCCGGCCGCGTCAGGTTCGGAAACCCGAGGATGGTGAGCGTGCGCAGATGCCGCTCGCCCAGCATCGGCTCGATGCCGCCGCTGAGCGGCGTGTCGACCAGGATGGCGTCGACATAGAGCGGGGTCTCGGGCAGGACGACCGGATGGTGCCGCGTGGAAACGGTGCCGTGGAGGTAGGTCAAGGTCTCCATATCATCGAGCGCCCGCACCTCGGGCATGAAGCCGGACAGCAGGTCGAGCACACGATCGGTTTCGGCGATGAAGCCCGTGAGTTCCTGCCGCCAGTCGCGCCCCTTCTCGGGCGTGTCCCGCTCCATCAGCGCGCGTTCGGCCCTCGCGACCTGATCGGCCGGCGGCAGGTAGACCAGGGTCAGGTGATAGCGGCTCTCGAAGTGCTGACCGCGCCGTCCATCGAAGGCTGCGCTGTCAATTCGCTTCCAACCGTGACCCCCTTTTCGCGTCCAATCGTGACCCCTCTGGGTGTGCAGGAATGGGCTTATCCGCGTAGTGCATAGGAGGGACCCGCGCCCGTAGCGCAGCGCCGTTGGCGTTGCGCGGAGCGGAGGGCGTGGGAGGTCCCTGTGCACCCACGAGGGTAAGCCCGGGAGGGGGTCCGGGGGAGGGTTTGTCAGCTGCGGTTTTTAAAGCGCCAGCTGGTGTTGCCGGTCTCGATGATGTCGCAGTGATGGGTCAGCCGGTCGAGCATGGCGGTGGTCATCTTGGCGTCGCCGAAGACCTGCGGCCAATCGGCGAAGGCGAGATTGGTGGTGATCAGCAGCGAGGTGTTCTCGTAGAGCTTGCTGATCAGATGGAACAGCAGCTGTCCTCCGGCTTGGCTGAACGGCAGATAACCGAGCTCGTCGATGACGATGAGGTCATGGCGCAGCAGCTTCTCGGCCAGCCGACCGCTCTTTCCCGCGGCCTTCTCCTGCTCGAGTTGGTTGACGAGATCGACGAGGTTGAAGAACCGCCCCCTGGCGCGGGTGCGGATCACGGCGGACGCGACGGCGATACACAGATGGGTTTTGCCGGTGCCGGTGCCGCCGATGAAGATGGCGTTGCGCCTGGCGTCCAGGAAGGCGCCGGTGGCAAGCTCGCGGACCTGGCCTTCGTCGACCGGCGTGTCGGTGAAGACGAAGCTGTCGAGGTCTTTCAGGACCGGGAACTTGGCGCCGCTGATCCGGTAACTGATCGATCGTGCCTGGCGGTGGGTGCGTTCTGCCCGGAGCAGGCTGGCGATGAGAGGATAGAGTTCGTCGCGCCGGTTCAAGCCCTTGCCGGCGATCTCGTCGAAGCTGGCGCGCATGCCGTAGAGCTTGAGCTCGCTCATGACTTCGAGGATCTCATGACGTTCCATCAGGCGACCTTCCTTATGCTGTCGTAGCGGCCGCAATCGGCCAGCGGCGCGATCTTGAGCCGGAGGGCGTCGGGCGTGGTGATGCTCGGCGCGGGCGGCGGCTGGCTGCGGCGGGCCAGCACGGCGAGAACCACATCGCCGCTGGCGATGCCGGCCTCCAGCGCCTCGGCACAGGCCGCCTCGACGGCCGCCAGCCCATGATCGAGCACCGCGCCCAGTACCTTGACGAACTGGCGGTCGCCGTCGGCGTGGCTCTTCAGCTTGGCGCGAACCTGAGCCAGGGCCAGCGGCAGGTTCCAGTCCTTGAACGGGGCGCCATTGCGCAAAGCGCCGGGCTTCCTCACCAGAACCGGCAGATAATGCCAGGGATCGTAGATGATCTGGTCGTGCCGGAACTGGCGGGAATGGTCCGCCACCACTTCCTCCTCGAACAGCACGACGATACGCTCGGCGTGGGAGCGCACAAGCACCATCCGGCCCGCGGCGCGCGCATCGACGCTGTAGCGATTGCGATCGGCCATGATCAGGCAGGTCGTGGTGGCCCGCACCGCCTTCTCGACGAAGCCGTCGAACGGCCCGCGCAGCTCCATCAGGCTCGCCCGTTCGTCCTGGTACACGTCCCAGACGGTTCGATCCTTGAACTCCGGGTGTCTGGTTCGTTTGGCATAGGCGATGCACTGGTCTTCCAGCCACGCGTTCAGCTCGACCAGGCTCTTCACCCGCGGCTTGGGGCGGAACAGCCGGTCGCGCAGGTTGCCGACCTGGTTCTCGACCTGTCCCTTCTCCCAGCCCGCCGCCGGCGTGCAGGCCACCGGCTCGATCAGATGGTGCGAGCACATCTGCAGGAAGCGCCGGTTATACTGGCGCGCCTTGCCGACGAAGATCGCCTCCACCGCCGTCTTCATGTTGTCGTAGATGCCGCGCCGGCAGACCCCGCCATAGAACAGGAACGCCTTGTCGTGGGCGTCGAACACCAGCTCCTGGGTCTCGCGGTGGTAGGCACGCACGAACGGCATGCGGCTGTGCGACAGCTTCATGTGCGCCGCCTTGATCGTCAGCGGCAGCCCCTGCAGCGTGATCGTCTCGTGGCTCCAGTCGAACTGGTACGCCTCGCCTGGGGCAAAGCTCAGCGGCACGAACGCCTGGGCAGGAACGCGTGCCCGTTCGTCCCGCCAAGCCTTGACGAACCGATGCACGCTGTCGTGGGCGCCACCATAGCCGCGCCCGCGTAGCTCCTCGAACAGGCGCTGGGTCGAGCGACGCTCCCGCCGCGGCAGCTTCGCTTCCTGCTCCAGTATCTCGGCCAGAACCTCGACCCACTCGCCCAGCTTCGGCGCCGGTTGCACGCCGCGCTCGTACTTGAACTCGGTCGCCTGCCCGCGGATCACCTTGCGCACCGTCGCGCGTGACACCCGCAGTGTGCGCACAATCTCCTTGATAGGCCGGTGCTGCTCGAAATAGGCGCGCCGAATTTGGCTGTCAACGCCGAAGTAATTTTCCCCACTTTGGTCGGAGTAAAATTCCCCACGGTGTGAGTTTGTGGTGATCGGCCTGGATTGGATCAGAGGGTCTCCTTTCTTGGTCTGCCGCGGCTTGCGCTTTGTCGGCTGATCGAGGTTTTGGGGCCTGAGGAGAGTCTCCGGGAGGAGGCTCTGGTGGGCTCTCAGGCGGTAGGAGTTGCCGTCGATCTGGATGACAACGGCGTGGTGGAGCAGGCGGTCGAGGAGGGCGGCGGCGACGACGTTGTCACCGAAGATCTCGCCCCACTCCTTGAAGGAGCGGTTGGAGGTGAGGATCATGGCGCCCCGCTCGTAGCGGGCGTTGACCAGCTGGAAGAAGAGGTTGGCGCCGCCCTTGGAGAGCGGGAGGTAGCCGATCTCGTCGACGATCAAGAGGGCATTTCGGGCGAGGAACCGGATGCGGTTGTGGAGCTGGCCCTCGCGCTCGGCTTTTTCCAGGGAGGCGATGATCTCGGCGAGGGTGCCGAAGTAGACCGACTTTGCGGCCTTGACGGCCTCGATGCCGAGCGCGGTGGCCAGATGGGTCTTTCCGGTGCCGGGTGGGCCGAGCAGGTGGACGACCTCCTTGCGTTCGATGAAGTCGAGCTGGGCCAGGGCCAGGATGCGATCTCTCTCCAGGGAGGGCTGGAAGGCGAAGTCGTAGTCCTGGAGGGTCTTGAGGCGCGTCAGCCTGGCGGTCATGAGCGCCATCTTGACGCGGCGGCTCTCGCGGGTTTCGAACTCCTCGGCGAGGAGCTCGTGGATGGCCTCGAGAGCCGAGAGCTGGCCCTGTTCCAGGCGGCGCACCACGTCATCGAGAGCTTCCAGGGATCGGGCCATCTTGAGACCGACGAGGAGGCTACGGAGCCCGTCGGTGGTGGAGCCGGGCAAGTGGCCACGCACGACCTCGTCCAGGCCCTGGCCCGGCACGAAGCGGGCGAAGAGGTGACGGCTAAAGCCCAACACCATGGAGAACAGCCAGATCACCCGCGACCGGCTCGGCTCGTCGGTGAACCACAGGCGGAAGTGGGCGAAGTCGACCTGGGCTTCGGCGGAGTTTACGCACGGCCGCCGCGCCCTCTTGAAGGAGCTGTGGTCGAGCTGTAGTTGCGTGGCGGAGATGCCGTTGAAATGGAGCGCCATGAGGTAGACGGCTCAGAACCACACCGTCAGGTCGCTTGCGTACCTCATGCTGTCCCACTCATATTTCGCGATAGTTGCTGGTGAACCCATGTGCTCCTGCTCAGGCTGTCGCAACCCCCTGGAATCAAACAAATCGTCATCTCGCAACTTTCAAAACAACCTCCTAAATTTGTCGTCGTTGCCAGAACGGACTGTCAGGCCATCGGCGGGCGCTTCGGTAGACCGTCTCGCGGGTGGTCTCGTAGGTCGCGGCCTCGCGGGCGGCGAGGCGCGCGAATTTCTCGGTCGCGTCGTTGCGTCCGGCGAGAGCGTCGGAGGCGGCGTAGGCGGCGAAGAGGCCTGCGCGCAGGGCCTTGGCGACCCCTTGGGCCGAGAGAGGATCGAAGCCGGCGGCGGCGTCTCCGGCGGCGAGCCACCCCGGCCCGGCCGCCGGCTCCAGCCGGGTGCTCGCCGATGGGTGGAGGCCCGTATGAAGCGGCGCGTCGGCACGCGGCGCGCACCGCCGAACCAGTTCCGTCGACTCCAACGCCCGACGCCATCCCGCCTCGTCACGCGGGTTGGCGAGATCGGCGTCGGTCATCCATGCGAGGACGCGCCGGCCGGCCACCAGCGGCGCCGTGTACCACCAGCCATCGGCGGTGGCCTCTACCGCCAGACCGGGATAGCCATCGTCGCGATCGCGCAACAGGCGCAAACCCGCAACGAGACGGTCAGCGACACGCACCCGCGCGCCGAGGGCGCGGGCAAGGCTCCAGCTTCGGCCGGTCGCGAGCACCAGGAAGCGAGCATCGCAAGCCTTACCGCCGGCCAGAGCGAGGCGCCAACCGGCGCCCCGGCGCGCCAGCCCACTCACCCGGCAGCCAAGGCACAGAAGCGCACCGCGCGCCGCTGCCAACTCGGCCAGCAGACGGTCGAAGACGGTCCGCTCGACCAGCCAACCGGTGCCACGTGCCGAGAACAAGCCGTGTTGCTCGACCGGCCGCGCCGTCTCCCAAGCGGCCAGCACCGAGGTGGCCGGCCGAAAACCGACGGCTTCGACGGCCGGGAGCACGCCAAGCTCGGCCAGCGCGGCGCGCGCCGAACCGGCGACGACCTCGCCAGCTCGGTAGCCGCAGTATCCGCCAGCCTCGAACAGGACGACACGCAGGTCCGGGGCGTGGCGGCGCAACGCGAGGGCAGAGGCGGTACCGGCCGGGCCGCCGCCGATCACCGCGACATCGCAGGCGATCAGGTCCACGGTCATGGCGGGTCGTGCCTAGTGGTCTGGCTCCGACATATGGTACCCATACGATGGCGCCAGACCACTAGACGGTATCAGTCCTGTCGCACGGCATAGAAGGAGGCGACGACCCCGGCCGGGGACACGCCGCCGCCGTTCGAGGGATGCGGGATCACCCTGGTCACCGAACCGACCAGCGCCGGGGTCTGCAACGCCGCCGTGCTGTTCGGCCAGGCCGGGACCAGCCAGGAGACGTAGCCGTAGACCCACTCTGACCCGCCAACGATACCCTGGCCTTGGAAGCGCGCCTCCATCGGCGAGCCGTACGTCAGAGAACCATGCAGATCGAGAGACCAGCCCGGGCCGCCGATGGTGCCCGACAGGCAGCCAGCCGCCGCTTCGTCCAGCACGATGGTCCCCTCGCCGAACAGCAGATCGTTCGGTTGCTTGGCGAGGTCAGCGTCGTTGAGAAAGCTGCGGTAGCTCCAAGTCCCGACGAAAGGGTTGACCAAGGGTCCGTGCATCGCGCCCGCCATTGCTTCAGTCCTCCGTGCGTTCGACGCTGATATACTTCTGGTCGGGCGAGAGCTTCTTCAGGTCGGAGGCCGGCGCGTAGGGATTGCGCACGACAAAGCCGAGCTTCGCCCACTCGGTGGTCATCTTGAGGTCGCCCGCGTTCGTACTCGGCACGCCCCGCGCCCAATTGAGGAACTGGTAGGCTGGTGCGCCATCGCTGAAGCCGACGACCTCCCAGGCCTGCATCGGCCGGTGCGCGGGCCACCATAGCGTCTCCCAGACGCGAGATTCCTTCCGTAGCAGCGGGTCCTCGGGATCGCCGGGATCGATGATGTTCCATTCCTCGTAGGTGACATTGATGTCTTGGCTGGAGCACTCGTTGAAGTCGGCCTGCCAGGGCAGCGCCGACTGCTTGGTCAGGTCACCAGGCTGCAGGCCGATGCCGTAGTCGCTGTCCTGGGACAACGCCTGGGCCGCGTAGGAGACGTACTCCTCTTCGCTGACCGCAGTGTCACGGCTGTTGGCGTTGGCCTGTGCCGCGGTCTGGCGGAAGGTGTAGAAGGCCGGGTCGGCCTTCAGCCGGTAGGGCGCCTGAAAGACCGCCGGATTGCGGATGATCCAGGCGACCTCGCCGCCTGGGCAGAAGGCGCCCCCGAGCAGGTTGCTGAGCACGCCGCGATCAAGGGCGCGCGCGGAGTTGGTCTTCCAGTTCTTGTAGGGCTGCGAGGGGTCGACCGAGGCCCGGTCGACCCAGCCCTCCAGCGCCTCGTTGTAGAAGTTTCCCTCGGCCCACTGCCGCAGCAGGAACAATTGGGTGTCGGTCAGCCGCAGGAACTTCGAAGACAGGGTGTTGCTGATCGGGTTGTCGCCAGCGAGCAGCGGCATCAGCGGCAGATGGTAGGTGCGCGCGGTTGGGCTGCCGGTAAGTCGGAATGTATTTTCCTCCCCGGGTAGGCGCAGCAGATCGTAGAGGTAGCGCCGATAGGGGCCGTAGGGATCGGTCCTGGCGTACCCGGCCGCCTCGCCGAGCGCCGCCTGAAGCAGCACGCCGTCGACGAAGTCGCCGAGCACCCGATCGACGGTTTTCGCCACCGGTTCGTCCGGATCGATGTTAAGACGCTGATCGGGCATGCCTTGGGCGGGCCGCCGGGCGGCGACCAGCAGGGCGCTTTGCTGGTCTGCTCGCGGCCGAGCCTCGAGTTCCACCGCATTCAGCTGCGCCTTGGCTTCCTCGGCGCGCTTGGCCAGCGCGGCCTTCGCCTCGTTGTAGGCAGGTGAGCCGGCGCCCTCGCCGGCCGCGAGCACCTCGGCCCAGCGCCGGGCGTAGGCGTCGGGCTCATCCTCTTTGTCGGGCGGGCAGACCGCCTTGACGAAATCGGCGGCAGCGGCGACCAGCAGCGCCAGCGGCGCCTCTATATCGCGACCCGAGACCTGTCCTTCCGCGCCCAGGCTCGCGGCCCCGTCGAGCAAAATCAGCGCCGGCTCCAGCGCCTGGCCGACGAGTTTGCCGTGCAGGTGCAGATCCAGCGCCTCGCGCTGCTTGGCGCTCAGTAGCCGGGGTGCGACGCGTGGCGGCACGCACAGCTTGAAGGGATCCATATTGCCGCGTGGCGTCTGATTGTGCGGGAAGTTCGACTGCTGGAGAACGTTGGTTAGATAGGTGAACTCGTCGGGCCGGAACAGGATCGGCCAGATGTCGCGCCAGAACCACGGCTTGTAATCGGGATTAAAGCGCAGCCGCCCGGCCCTCCAGTGTAGCAGCGCGCCCGTATCGCCGGCGTCGATCCGCTCCGGGTCGGCGAAGGTGCCGGTGGTGCCGTAAAGGTCGGTGCGGTCCGCCAGTTCGCGGATCGCCAGATCCTCCACCACGTCCGCCAGGGTCACCATGTCGAGGATCTGCGGCGCGTAGCGCGGGTAGCCGACCAGCACCCAGGCCGGGTACTCGACGTCGATGAAGCGCAGCCGCCCGACCTCCTCGGAATACATCATCAAGCGGGCCATGACGGGCCCGTCGGCAATGTCGTCGAACCAGCCGTCGTTGTTGGCGTAGGTGTCGATACGCGGCTGACCGAGGCCACTTTTGCAGCTCCCCGAGCGGCCGTGGCCGCCAAGCACCAGAAGGCGGCCGCTGTCGTCGGTCAGCAAATCCCCCAGCGTGTCGATGTCGTGCGGCACCAGACCTTTGGGCGGGAAGGTTGCGGCATACATCGGGTTGCCCTCGCGGCTGAAGGCGGCGCGGCGCCGATCCGTACCGTTGACCAGTTGCGGCCCGGGATCGATGATCAGCTGCTGGCGCGCCTCGGGCGCCGTAACATCGGGATTGCGGCGCGGATGGTCAGCGCCGAAGCCGTGCTCGCCCTCGAGCTGTTCGAAGCTGAACCAGACCGCCTTCTTGTTGGCGAGGTGAACGCGCCACTGCACATCGACCAGCACACCGTGGTTGCCGCCGCCGCGCACCGGATCGCCGCGCCGAAGCGGCCGGCCCTCGGGGCTCTCTTTGTCATAGACGTAGATCTGGAAACGCGCGGCCTGACGGCGGATGCGTCCCGCTTCGTCCTTGAAGCGGCTCACCGGCAGTTCCGAGCGGCCGTCGGGCGCGCGGCGCGGGTTGCCACTGGCGTCGCAGTCGGTCGGCAGGGCGCCGGGTGCCTCCGGCGCCAGGTAGAAGCTGTCCGGGCTATCGCCGACGCGGGCGATGCCGATGCCCGGATGGATGCGGTAGATCGATTGCGTTGCCAAGTCAGTTCCCTCAGTCGAGGAAGTTGAGGGAAACACCGTCGAGCCGCAGCAGGTCCCTGTCTTCCCGGTAGTCGGCGCCGATCACCACCAGGGTGACGGAGAGCTGCTTTGCACCCTTGTCGATCAACCGGCGCGCACAGGCGGTGACGTCGATCCGGTGGTTGCGCGGCGTGTTCATGTCGCGCTGCCGGCCGAGCCGTGGCGGCTGGGTCTCGCAGTGGCCCGGCCCACCAATGCAGGGGCCATGGCCGAAGACCGCCGCGTATCCCGCGTAGGTCTCGCGATCGAGCGGCGTCTCGGCGTCGGCCTTCGGTTCGTTGAGGAACACCCGGATGAAACAGGAACGGACCAGCTGCGGCACCCGGTGCAGCCGGACCTCGGCCTTGCCGAATCGCTTGCGCACGCGCACCGGGACATCGATCGGCTTGGAGGTGAAACGGCCGACGGCGGCGGCCGCGCCGACGGGCGCGATGTAGGTTTTCTTGACGTACTCGTAACCAAACCGGTGCATGTCCAGCGTGTCCCGGACCGCATAAGCCCAGGGCGTCAGGACGCCATCGAGGTCCGTCGGCAACCCGTGCGGATTGGCCTGCTGCCAGGCCCACCAGAGCCGGTCGACGTTGGCGTGGATCGGCCAGAACACCGGATCGTAGGCCGCCGTCAGGTTCGAGAACATGTCACCGTAGCGGGGCTGGCTGTAAAGGTCGTCACGCTTGTGGAAGCGGCGGCCGGAGACTTGGACGGCAGCATTGCGATCGTCCGGCATCGAGTCGGAGGCTTCGAAGTTCGGGTTCACGCCCCCGGTCCAGATATGCATGGTGTTATGCGGATTCTGGTCGAGAAAGCCGAAGCTGTCGTTGTAAAGGCTGCCGCCGCCGAAATCCCGAAAGGTACGCAGGTTCAGGATCTGGGAGATGTCGTCGGGCGCCGGGTAGTGGTAGTGGATTACGCTGTTTATCGTCCCTGTGCTGAACTGGCCGGGGTAGCGCAGGGGATACCAGAGCGAGTTTCCCTGCAGCAGCGCATCGATATAGTGCTTGCGGTATTGTTGCAAATAGGCGGCGAAGGCCTTGTCGCAGTCGATCCCCAACGCTTTACGGACCGCAACAAAGAACGCGGTCTGGGTCGCGAAGGACCTGCCGAGCAGCGGCTGCAGCTTGCCGATCTCCTTCTTCGGAACGCCGCCAGCCTCAAGTACCTTTAAACCCTCGGGCGTCAGGATCGCGCCCAGGGCGTCGGGGATCGCCTTACGCGTCTCGTCCATCCGGCCGCCGGGCTCGGGGCCATAGGGATCGTTCGAGAAAGGCCAGTAGGGCATGGTGACATCGGGGCAGAAGTCCCGCATGCCCTGTTCGAACTCGTAGAGATAAACGCGGTGCCACGGCAGAAAACGCTCCCAGCCGTGCTGGCAGTGATTCTGGTGGATCAGCGCCAGATTATTGTAGCTGCGCGCGTCGTCGGGCCACTTGTTGAGTGCATAGAGTTCACGGAAGGCATAGCGCAGCCGCTCGAGCTGGCCCGGAGTCATGCAGTCGATGTCCATGCGCTGGCGCATCTCGCCGGCCGCATAGGCATACCCACTGGCGTCAGCCAGCACCTCGAACAGGGGGCCCGCGGCGCCAGTCACCTCGATCGTACCCGCCGGCTTGATCTCGCCTTCCAGATCGAGTTCCGCGACCGTCTGGCCTGGACAGCCGGCTTCGATCCAGTCCTCGACAAGGCCAATTTCCTGTGCCGTCGCCGCTGCGCCGCCGAACGGCACGCGCGGATATCGCCGGCCGTCGAAGGGCGGTAGTCCGCGCAGCCCCTTGACCAGCGCCGACCGCTCGGCCCGTCGCCCCGGCGACGGCGGGAGCTGTGCCCCGCAACAACTCGTCTCGCGCTCCGAAGCGACGAGCGGTTCGCCGGCGATCTCGACCTCCAGGAAGCGCTCCAGCGGCAGGTCCCAGAAGGCACCCGCACCGCCCTGATCGGAGTGGCTGCCGGTAGCAAGGCGGCGCAGCAGCGCTTGGACGGCAGCGTAGTCGGGAACCCGGCCGACGCCCTCGGCCGTCGACGCGGCTCCGCTAGTGGTGGCCATAGGTCGCGCCCCCAGCGCCGTCAGGCAGGGCGATGCGGATGTTCTGCATCATGCCCTGGTCCTCGTGGTCGAGAATGTGGCAGTGCAAAACGAAATCGCCGATATAGCGCTGGTAACGCGTCCTGAAGACGATCTTGTACTTGCTCCCCTCCTTCGGCCCCGGTGGGAAAAGGTTCTTGATCCAGATGGTATCCTTCCAGACTCCCTTCAGGCCCGGGTACTGCGGGTCCGGTGTGCCGCCGAAGTCATCGACCGCCCCCTCGGCACTGACGTCGGTCTTGCCGTCCGGACCGATGATCTCGACGATCTGGAAGGGGTTGACGTGAATGTGGAAGGGATGGCTGACGAAATCCGAGGTCAGGCTCCATTCGTCGACCCCGTCCACAGGCAAGGTTCGGTCGATGCGATCCGGATCATAGGGTTTGCCGTCGACCTCGAAAAAAGCGGCACCAGGTTTTGAAGTGTCGATGTTGAAGACCAGCGTCTGGGTGCCGGTAACTTCGTCCTTCTCGACATCCGGATGGGGCACGAAGCTGGTCAGCTTCAGGCCATCGTTCAGCTCGGCCACGATCTTGTCGAGCACGGCCGGGGGCATGGTCTCGCGCGCCGCGGCGACCAGCCAGTCGCGCAGATAGGTGTCGGGGTCGGCGCTGACGGCCGTTCCACCCTCGGCGCTGATCACGGCGAGCAGACGGCGGGGCGACGCCGCCTGGTTGACGCTGCCGGCGGCTGGCGCCGAAGCGTCGACAACGCAATAGTCGCCGGCCTCCGGCAGAGCAACCAGGGCGTCGACCCGATAGCCAGGCTGCAGCACCGCGATCGTGCGCTGCTGCGCCGCGGCCATGGTCAGGCCGTCCTGAGCGACGAGGTGGTAGGGGATCGGCTCGCCGCAGTTGCGCTCGATCCAGCTGCCGTTTTCATCGGCGGCGAGCGTTCGGTAAGACGCGTCGCCGGTCTTGGGGCGGATCTCCAGGCTGATGGTGTCGCGTACGCCGGCATGGATCAGCCGCCAGCGCTCCACCACGCCGACCTTTGCCGCCTGAAGCTTGCCCAGAACCGTGCCGTTGATGCTGGTGTAGCGGCCCGATTTTGGCCACGAACCAGGGCCGAACTGGTCATAGCCCTCGATGCCGCCGACTTGGCCGGCCGCGCAAATGTAGTCCTCCTGTTTCTGAGGATCCTGGTACTGAATCTCATCATTTTTGTTGCGGCAGGCGTACTGAATCTGCTGCAGCACCAGGACGCGCTCCGGCACCGGTTCGCTGTTCTCCTTGAGCAGGCTATCGAGGTCACCGTTACGCTCGTTGGTCGGCAAACGGTCGCCGCGGATGATCAGCGCGCCGGCCATGCCACTCGAGACCTGCAACGCCGTCGAACCGTGCAGGTGCGGATGGTACCAGAAGGTACCGGCTGGATGATCGGGGGGGATGTTGTATTCGTACTCGAAGGACACGCCCGGCCGGATCGTGATCAGCACGTTATCGCCGTTGCCCGACGGATTAACCCAGAGGCCATGAGTGTGAAGATTGGTGCCATTGAAGCAGTGCGGGGTGTTGACGCTGCCGCCGTGGTCGATGCCGCAGGTTGAATCATCCTCCAGTTTGTTGTTCAGTTTGACCCGCAAGGTTTGGCCAGGGTGTACGACGATGCTGGGGCCCACCAGTGGCGCATCAGGGTCCGGTGGCTCCGTCCTGGCGTCCTCGTAGACGCGCAAGCTCACCGTGTCTTCTCCGCCATTCTTGTTCAAGGTCGGATTGTAGATGCGCCGCTCCGCCCTGACGATGTTCATGTCGAGATAGACTTCCTGCGGCACCGCCGCGGTGTCCGGCGTCATCGTCATCAACGTCCGCGGCGCCTCCAGCCCGGAACGTAGCAAGAATTCTGGCGGATTTACAATGGGATCAGCCGCGTCCTGGGCGCGCCCGTCACCCGTTGTCGAGGCAACAAGAAGGAGCCCGAGCATCCCTGCCGTCGCAATGAGAGAAATTGCTGTAGAACCGCGACAACGTCCCATCGGCATTCTCCCCGTTTTTTACATTTTTCGTCATGCGACGCTCGCCAGAGGTGTGTCGACATGCGGTCTTATTGCTTCGTCGAGAGCCGTCACGACAACCCTGATCGACTGACCCTAATGGGTAACGCTAAGCCCTCGATCGGAACAATGTCAATGTGGTTCCCAAAGCCTGTCGCTAACACGAGATATTTCCGGCGTATGTAACAGGTGATCTGTCCGGTTTTAGAACCGCTTCAAACGGAGGCGGTGGAGATGAGACGGACGGAGCGGTTTCCGGGTTTCGCCCAGGAAAACTGGCTCGCTGCCGAAAAGGAAGTGTTGGCAACTTGGCATGGAATTGCAGAGCAGGTTGTGCCTGGCAAAAAGGCGCGAGAAAGCCAAGGAACCGGAGGTTGAGGTCGAGAAACCTGCACCTTCCGTCACACCCAAGCCCTCCAAAGCGGCGGAGAAACCTGCAGCGACGGCGCCAAGGCCCAAAGCTAAAGCTAAAGCGGAAAGACCCCAGAAACCGATG
This sequence comes from uncultured Alphaproteobacteria bacterium, assembly GCA_963772635.1. Classification (GTDB taxonomy): domain Bacteria; phylum Pseudomonadota; class Alphaproteobacteria; order Rhodospirillales; family Defluviicoccaceae; genus JAUXFS01. The sequence continues at coordinate 80,565 of CAVYYK010000068.1, read as the reverse complement.
ACGGTAACGAAGAAACCTGCTAATCTGGAAACAACAAGAGCTGAAATTGCAGCCGCCAAACCAAAGGCCAGAACAACGAGAGCCAGGCCCAAAAAGCCTTCGCCGACCAAGTCCGAGTCATCCGATACGCCTCAGCCAACCAAGGACGCAACCAAACCGGCCGGCGAAACTGGAGGCCACTGCCGCTGCGTCCTCTGAAGCGCCATCAGCCGCCAAGTCCGAGGCAGCGGTCGAGCTGGAGGTGAAGAAAGAAAGAGTGAATCTTTGCAAGAGGACAACTCGCCGAACTCGCGAAAACACCGACGTACGTGGACGCACGCGCAGGCGGGACAAGAAGTGAGCCGAAAGGACTGCTGTCGACTTGGCCCGTTGTCGTGGGATGTATCATCCGGCCCTGGGAAACCTCCCTCCTAGCCAAGGCTTACCGGATTCACCAACAAATACCCGATGATCGACAGCAGCAGCGCGATCAACGCGCCGGTGATGGCGACGCCGGTGTTCATCACCCGCTTGAAGATCTCGTAAACGACCTCCTCCTTGGCGACGTGGCCGGTGAGCGCATCGCGGATCAGCTGGATGTCCTCCTTGACAGTGACCAACTCGCTCCAGTGGTAAACGGCGACGAGCATCGCACGGAAGCGGCAACGCTCCTGCGATCCCTGATCGACAAGATCGTTCTCACACCTGAAGAGGATGGGGATGGCCTTGCGATTGACCTTCATGGTGACCTCGCCGGCATACTGAGCGTGGCCACAAACAAGGAAAGGTCGCTCTTTGAGAACGACCCTTATGTAAAGCAGGACAAGATGGTTGCGGGGGCAGGATTTGAACCTGCGACCTTCAGGTTATGAGCTTGATGAGTACGCTCACGTATCCTGTAGTCGCTTGTATGCCCGTCATAACTCTCTGATCGAGGTCCAAACAGGGCATGTTTCTCACCCTGGTCCCGAGGGTTGTTACGAAAAGATCGATATCGGCCTGACAAGATTTCTTGTACAAAATTTACGAAAGCGCAGTCGGTCGTACGCCATCGTTCATAAAGGATATAAGGGTTTCTGGAGTTTTGACCAATCCTGCTCAGATAGCGAAGCACAAGCCTGGACGTGTTTTCGGAGCAAGGGAAATGGCACAGCGGCGGCGACAATTCGACAACCATGAAGCTCGGCAGGATCCGGACGAAAGCCGTCGCAGCGTGAGCAAGAAGCGCCTGCGGGAAACTCTCGCCGCTTCCTATCCGCCTAGTGAGAGGCCGCCTGACCTGGGCGGGAATCATGCACTTTCCGTACTCACGCATGTCGCACCCCACCCGTTCCGGCGCACCATTCGACGCGCGCAATTGCGGCAGATCGTGCCGCTCGCCGATACGACGATCTATGAAATGGAGCAACGGGGCGAATTCCCACGACGCTTTCGCCTCACGCCGCGTTGCGTCGTCTGGGACCTAGCCGAAGTCGAAGCGTGGATCGAAGAACGCCGCCTTGCGTCCGACGCCTCACAAATCAAAAGCGCCCCAGCCCCTGACGTGAGGCAACGCAAAACCCGCCCGGTCAGACGGTAGGTTCGGCGACCATCAGTTCCATCGACGGCGGGTAGAGCGTCGGCGTGTGCTTCCGGCCATCGACCCAGGCATCGACCATATCGGCCCATTCCTGCATCATATGACGGCGCTGATGCTCATATTCGGCTTTGTTGTAGATTCCACGTGACGACCGTCCATCCTCATGCGCCAGGCACTTCTCGATCCAGTCGCTGTTGAAGCCGAGCTCATTGAGGAGCGTTGAACCGGTCCGCCGGAGATCGTGGACCGTGAAAGGTTCCAAAGGCAGCCCGTCCTTCTTGGCGCGCTCAACGACGGCATAAGTGATGCGATTGAAAGTCGCGCGCGACATCGGCGCGTCCGCGTCATAGCGGGATGGCAGGAGATACCGCGAGTTGCCCGCACAGGTCTTCAACGCGATCATGATGTCCAGCACCTGCTGCGAGAGATAGACGTTGTGCGGCTTGGACCGCTTCATCCGCTCCTTCGGGATGGACCAGACCGCATTCTCGAAGTCGACCTCGTCCCAAGTGGCGTCCTGCAGCTCGCTCTTGCGAACCATCGTCAGCAGAAAGAGCTTCATCCCGAGCCGGATCGTCGGCAGCGTCGGAACATGCTCGATCTCCTTCAACATGATCCGGATTTCACTGGGTGAAAGCGACCGATCCCTGGGTACGAAGGTTGCGATCGACGCTGGCCCGACTTCACCGGCGGGGTTCGGGACTTTCTCGCCGTGGAGAATCGCGAAGCTGTAGACGAGCTTGATGATATCGCGAACATGGATCGCGGTGGCAGGCGCACCACGATCCTTCACCTTTCCGCACAACGCCCGCACGTCATCCGACACAATTTCGGTCAAGAGCCTATTTCGGAAGGTCGGCAGTATGTCGCGCTCGAAAACGGACCGACGCATGGCACGAGTGCTGTCCGCCATCGTGGCCTCTTTCAGCCATCGTTCGCCAAACTCGCCGAAACTCTTCGCCTCCTTGATGCGGCGCTTTTCACGCTGCTTTTCCTGCGCCGGAGAGCGGCCCTCGGCGATTGCGCGTCTGGCGTCCAGACATTTCTCCCGGGCTCGCGCCAGCGACAGCCCTGATGGCCCATATCGCCCGATGGTCAATGTTTCACGGCGGCCATTGAAGCGATAGTCGTATCGGAAGGTCACAGTACCCGAGGTCGCGACGAAGACATACATACCGTCACGATCGGCAACCTTGTACGAATTTCTCCCTGCTTTCAGATTTTTAAGTGCGGTGTCCGTGAGCATCGCCTGCCTCAAATCGGTCAAAATCACCGTCGGATCAGTGAAAAAATACCGTCATCCCGAAACAGGGTTTCGGTATCCGAATTTTCTTCAGCGTTTTCAGACAATTAGACAAACAAAAAATACCGTCATTGGCGTCTGTTGCCTGACGGTATCTTCAGATTGAGCTGGAGGCAAGGGAAATCGGTACCGTCAGGATTACCGTCAGATTATAGCGCTAGACACTGATAGAAGGCGATAGAACGTGAGATAAAATATTTTTTATTTCATATAGTTACGGCTATTTCCCGATAGTCCGCGAAACGTCGCGAAACACATCGGCTCATTCCCACTCGATCGTCCCCGGCGGCTTCGAGGTGACGTCGTAGACCACCCGGTTGACGCCGCGGACCTCGTTGATGATCCGGCCGGCGACGCGGCTGAGGAAGCCGTGGTCGAAGGGGTAGCTGTCGGCGGTCATCCCGTCGGTCGAGGTCACGGCGCGGAGCGCGACGACGGCATCGTAGGTGCGCTGGTCGCCCATCACGCCGACCGTCTGCACCGGCAGCAGCACCGCGAACGCCTGCCAGATGGCGTCATACAAGCCGGCGGCGCGGATCTCCTCGAGATAGATGGCGTCGGCCTTGCGCAGGATGTCGGCCTTGTCGCGGCTGACCTCGCCGGGCATGCGGACGGCGAGCCCCGGCCCCGGGAACGGATGGCGGCGGATCAGGCTCTCGGGCAGGCCGAGCTCGCGCCCCAGCGCCCGCACCTCGTCCTTGAACAGCTCGCGCAGCGGCTCGACCAGCGCCATGTTCATCCGCTCCGGCAGGCCGCCGACGTTGTGGTGGGACTTGATGGTGACGCTGGGCCCGCCGGTGACCGACACCGACTCGATGACGTCGGGATAGAGGGTGCCCTGGGCGAGGAAGTCGGCGCCGCCGGCCTTGTGGGCTTCCTCGTCGAACACGTCGATGAAGGTGGCGCCGATGATCTTGCGCTTGGCCTCCGGGTCGACGACGCCGGCGAGCTTGCCGAGAAACAGCTCGGAGGCGTCCCGGTGGACCAGCGGGATGTTGTAGTGGCCGCGGAACAACTCGACCACCTCCTCGGCCTCGCCGAGGCGCAGCAGCCCGGTATCGATAAAGACGCAGGTCAACTGGTCGCCGATCGCCTCGTGCAGCAGCACCGCCGCCACCGACGAATCGACCCCGCCGGAGAGCCCGCAGATCACCCGGCCGCCGCCGACCTGGGCGCGCACCTTGGCGATCGCCTGGTCGCGGAAGGCGGCCATCGTCCAGTCGCCGGCGCAGCCGGCGACGCCGTGGGTGAAGTTGCGCAGCAGCTCGGCGCCGTGGGGGGTGTGCACCACCTCGGGGTGGAACTGCACGGCGTAGAACCGCCGCGCGTCGTCGGCGACGACGGCATAGGGCGCGCCGTCCGACACCGCCACCGGGCGGAACCCGGGCGGCAGCACGGTGACCCGGTCGCCGTGGCTCATCCACACCGGCTCGCGGCTGCCGATCGACCACACCCCGTGAAACAGGGCGCAGTCGTCGGTGACCTCGACGTAGGCGCGGCCGAACTCCCGGTGCTCGTGGGCCTCGACCCGGCCGCCGAGTTGCGCGACCATGGTCTGCTGGCCGTAGCAGATGCCGAGCACCGGCACCCCGGCGTCGAACACCGCGTCGTCGGCCGCCGGCGCGCCGTCGTCGCCGACCGAGGCCGGCCCCCCCGACAGGATCACCGCCTTCGGTCCGAACCCGTCGAGGAAAGCGCGCGTCGACCTTGTTGTAGGGGTGGATCTCCGAATAGACCCCGCTTTCCCGCACCCGCCGGGCGATCAGCTGGGTCACCTGGGATCCGAAATCGACGATCAGAATGCGCTCGCTCATGGCGGCTGGCCCCATACCGGTGAGCGTCGGGTTTACCCGATCCCCCGCGCCGGGACCAGAGCCGGCGAACGGCGAGAATTCCCGAGTGGCGCGAGGGGTCATTCTGACGATCGCTATCCGGAAAAATCGGCTAAGCCCTTGAAATCAAAGGAGCGGAAAAAACGCCGAAATCATCGTCAAAAATCGTCATTTATCGTCAAAACCCCGCTTAACCGTCTGATTTCATTGAAGATTCAATAACCCTACATTACGATATCGCAACGTCTGTAACCCGTTGAAATCAAGAGAAACCCACTCCCACAATTGGTTGCGCCCCGGCAACGACCATCGTCAGAAGTCGTCATTTATCGTCATCTTATTCATTTGCGACACGATTCCTGTCTCCATCCGACATCCGGCGAGCGCCTCCAACCGGGACGCAACTCTCCCGCCGCCCCGAAAAAGAACATAACAAGAACATATACCGCGTGAAGCGGATAATCAAGGAGAAAGGTGCTTTGCCCGTGCACCGGCGGACGGCCGCCGCTAAGCCGTATGGCGATCATCCGCGGACCGATCCCGCCAAACCAACTCCTACACCACCTCTCGGGACACTAACGATGTCGACAAATCTAAAATTTGAACTTAAGTTTAACAGAAAAATGTTGAGTAATGACTTTTGTGCGCGCATAAGATTGGGATCAGGGTGGAGAATTGTCGATGATCCACAAGATCGAAATCGAAAATTTCTATTCTATCCGCGACCCGCAGGTTCTGGATCTGATAGTGCCGGTGAATGCGCCGAAGAAGACCGACCGGCTCGCCGAGTGCTGGCGCGGATCAAGTGATCGCGCACCGAAGGTTGTGGCGCTCTTTGGGGCAAATGGGTCGGGCAAATCAAATGTATTGCGCGCTTTGTCGTTCACGGCATGGTTCATCGGGGCCAGTTTCTCTCTTTCCCCGACGCAACGTATACCTTTTGAGCCGTTTAATGACGAAGAGGCAGTGAAGACTCCGACCAAGCTCAAAATCTGGACATCAGGCGTCGAGAATTTTGCCGAAGTGAATCAGCCTGCCGCTATCCAGTGCCCGTACTGCTACGAATTGACCATCGGCAATGGTGAACGCCGGAAGGTTTTGAGGGAGGCGATATTCTACTGGCCGTCGGCAACTGGTCGAAGGACACGGCTAATCGAGCGGTTTGGGGAAAGGTCGATCAAGGCGGCGAAAGCCTTCGACCTCGGGGACTATCGTCGGGCGCTCGAAAAGGTGCTGCGCCCGAACGCCAGCGTCATATCCACTCTTGCGCAACTCAATCATCCATTCGCACTAAGCATCGCCGACGCAGCGGCCCGGGTTAGGTCGAACATCTTTGTCGAGAAGTCCGAGCCGTCCGACGACGCAGCCCTTCGGCAATACATCGAGCGACCGGACTTGGTCGATCGCTTGAACCGTGAAATACAGCGAATTGACGTCGGTGTCCGCGCACTTGACGTCCAGTTAACAGCCGAAGGACCGCGGGTGTTGTTTTTGCATGAAGGCCTTGCGGTCCCGATGCCGCTCGTACTTGAAAGTCATGGAACGCGTCAGTTCCTCAAACTCTATCCGATGCTACTCGACGCACTCGCTCACGGCGGACTCGCGATCATCGATGAACTTGATACGGCGATCCATCCGATGATTCTGCCGGAGATCCTTCGTTGGTTTCACGATTCCGAGAGCAATCCAAACAAAGCGCAGCTTTGGATGAGCTGTCACAATGCTTCGCTCCTAGAAGACCTTTCGAAAGACGAGCTTGCGTTCTGCGAAAAAGACTGGCGTGGAAGGACGGAGATATACACACTCAACGACGTGAAAGCCGTTCGCCGTGACGACAACTACTATAAAAAATACTTGGGCGGTGTTTTTGGCGCCGTTCCGAAGCTGGGCTAATGTCGCGCGGTCGAATTTTCAGGGAAAAACGCCGGCGGGTTTTCGTCGCCTGCGAAGGTGAGAGCGAACGTGGCTACGTGGCGTTTGTGAGCAAGCTAGCGGAAGAAGCAGGCTTACCAATTCATTTAGATATTCGACTTTGCAACGGCGGCGATCCCTTGGCGATCGTAGAATCCGCCGTGGATGATATGTCCCGTCGAACCAGCCGTCGCGGAACTTATGTCGAGCGAGCGATCTTTCTTGACGACGACAGACGGGGCGATGCGCCAGATCGCACAATCAAGCCGATCGACTGATTGAAGCGAACGGCCTGCGCCCAATTTGGTCACAGCCTGTCCTTGAGGCACTTCTACTGAGGCATCTGCCAGGCTGCGAGAGGTTGCGACCGGCAACGCCGGAGTTGGCACTGCGGAAACTAAAAAAGCGCTGGCCAGGGTACGTCAAGGGGATGTCCGCGAGAGAACTTCGCCGAAATCTTGACCTTGCGGCAGTAAGGCGGGCGGCAGCAGGAGAGGACGCCCAACTCCACTCATTTCTCTCCGCAATTGGTCTACTTCCATAGCTGACACAAAAGCCCAAGCTAAACGCTTGTCGGCGTTGTGCGCCACTATCAGCATTTCCCGTACAGTGACGCGTAGTGCGCCGCACTATTCGGAGTCCAATGATGCGGCGACGAAGTTATTCCTGCGCACGCTCTTGCTGTCGGCGTTCTCGGTCTTCGGTGTACGGTCTGAACTCAGCGAGGGTCATGAGCGCCGATCGCCCATTTGGTGGAAGACCCGAAGTGCGCCGCTACCCGTCGCGACCGGTAGGCGAGACATCGGTCGCGGCCGTTGACGAAGAAGGGGGACGGGACTAGGCGTTTCGGACGCTGTTCGATGACATCTCCGGCGCCACGCGGTCATCGGCTGGCAGCGGCTCCATCGTCGAAGTGATCAGTGACGGCGGCGGCGAGGTTGCGCACCTCTTCGGGTCGACGACATCGGAGAGCGCCGCGCCCAACTGTCGTTCGTTACTACCGTTCGCCGGCGGGGTCCTTTACGATCACCCGGGCGCCGCTTTTTATGGTGATGGTCTTCGTCAATTCGATATCGATGCCGTCATTGTAGACGACGATCTTGGAGCCGGGCGCCGACAGGGTGATCTTGCCGGCACCGATGGTCAATACCTGCTCGATCGCGGCCAAGCGTGTTTCCAGGTCGGTGACCCGAGCGGCGATATTGTCGTCGTCGACGCCGCGAACGCCACCGGAGCGGCCGGTTTGCTGGGGGAGTGCCGGCGTCGCGGCGGTAGGCGCGGCGGGTGCTTGTTGCAGCGTCCGCGTCGTCGGTTTGGTATCGGCGGCGATACTGGCATCGGCGGAAACGACCGCGCCCACGACCAAAACAGCGGCGATGATCCGATACTTCATGGTTTCCTCCCTCTAGAGAATGCGACGTTTCCGTCGATGGACTCCCTTTCGAGTGCCGCTTGGGGCACTTGTTGTCGATGGGTGGGACAACGATGCTGGCTGGCGCCCTGGTCGGTTCAATTTTAAGTGGCCCAATTCTGCTGCCAGTTGGGTGTCATGGAGGTGGTCGAAGTCGGGTTCACACCTCCTGGACGATGCTCCGGCCGGGGAGCGTCGTCTTCCGTCAGGCCCAGCAGCGGCGCGAGTTGCGGGGCCGGTTTTAGCAGGTCGGCGAGGGTGTAGCGGTCGAGGACGGCGAAGAAGGCGTCGACCGCCTCGTGCAACGCCCGGCTGAGGACACAGACCGGTTCGAGCGGGCAGGTATTGGTGGCCGGATCGAAGCACTCGACCAGGGTTACGTAGCCTTCGGTGGCGCGGATGACGTTGCCGATGCGAATATCCTCGGGACGCTGGGCCAGGGTGACGCCGCCGATGCGGCCGCGGACGCTATTCAAGTAGCCGAGGCGGCACAGCTCGGCCGCCGCCTTTTTCATGTGGTCGTAGGACGCGCCGTAGGCCCTGGCGATGTCCGGAACCGAACTCGGCGCCTCGCCATGCAGCGCCGCGTACATCAGCACCCGGATCGCGAAATTGGAAAACTGCGTCATCCGCAACGGCGCGAACTCCCCTCTTGCCAAAAACAGGTAAATGATATACCTTATTTAAATCAGGTATGCAAGATACCTGATTTGTTCCCGAAGGGGGAGAATTGGCGTTCTCGATGAGGCCGGGGAACGGACGCGAGCGAGAGCCCGGCGCGGTTCTCCGCGGCATCGGGAGCGGTCTTGGAAGAGAGGAGATCGAGACATGGCGACACGCGAGGAATTTGCCAAGCAGCTTCACGCGCTGATCAAGAAATTCACCCAGGACGGCGTCGATCCCATCGACCTGGCGAACGAACTCCAGGACCAGGTCAACGTGTTCATCGGCCAGCACAATCTCGAATACGAGCTGTCCCGGCCAAGCCGCGGCTAGACACGCGAACGGCGAGAGCGGGAACGGCGTCGATACCAGTCCCGCACTCGTCGATCCGCAACGGTTTCAAGGCGGAGCGAAGACCATGAAGATCGCCGTCACCAGCCAGAACTTTCGAACGGTCACCCCGCATGCGGGGCGGACGCGACGGTTCCTCGTCTACCGGCGCGGAACCGGCGGGCGAGCCGGTGGAGATCGATCGGCTGGATCTGCCCAAGGAAATGGCCATGCACGAGTTCCACCAGGATGGGCCGCATCCGCTGGACACCGTCGATGTCGTCATCGCCGGATCGTTCGGTGACGGCTTCGCCCGCCGCATGGCAAAGCGTGGCATCAGGGCGGTGACCACCGAAAAGGCCGATCCCAAGGAGGCGGTGCGGGACTTCCTCGCCCACCCCGATTGATCGCCGCGAACCCAAGGAGGGAGAGGTTAAACCGATGAAAGCCGATCTCGAGTTCGGTGAAGTGGAAGGTCTGCGCATCGACGTGCTGACCGAAACCGGCTGGTTCGACGACGCCACCTTCAAGGGAACGATGCTCGCCTACGGAGGGCCGGACCGGAGCCAGTACGCGATCCCGTGGGGCCGGGACAATGCCGGCGGTTACGCCGCGCTGATCACCGTGTCGATGCCCGACGGCGACGAGAAGAAGATCCTTCTCGACACCGGCTGGAACACCGAGTGGATGGACTACGTCTACGCCCGCCACGGGGTGGACCGGATGCTCGAGCGGGGCGAGATCGATTTCATGGTTCTCTCCCATTGGCATCTCGACCATTTCTGGGGCATCGAATCGACACTCAAGCACGACCCGGCGATAACCCTCTACGCACCGGAGACCTGGCGTGCCGAAGACCGTGCGCTGCTCATGGAGAAAGCGCACCATCGGGCCACGAACGATGCCGGTCGCAGCGTCGATCTGTGCAAGAACGACGCCGCCCACGCCGGCACCCTGGTGCTGACCGGGCCGGAAGGCGAGGACGGCACCGGCATCTACAGCCCCATTCCCGGGCTCGCGATTCGGATGTTCGACGCGCCGTTTCTGCTGCAGATCCGCGGCGAGAACGTCCTCTATTTCAATGTCAGGGACAAGGGGATCGTCACCGTCACCGGTTGCGGCCATCCCGGCATCATGAACCTGTTGAACTTCGCCCGCGACACGTTCAAGGATGATCGCCTCTACGGCTGCTACGGCGGGCTCCACCTCAGCATCTTCGACACCTGGAAGCCGGAGTTCGACGACATCATCGAAGAGGTCAAGGCCTCGGGCATGGAGAAGATGGGCTGCAACCATTGCACCGGCTGGATGTGGGCGGAAAAGGCCGTCACCCATGGCGTGCCGATCGTCAAGGGCACCGACGCCTATCTCGGCTATCCCAAGCAGTCGACCGCCGCCAAGGGCAGCCACGCCTTCCTCGGCAACGGCGACTTCGTCGTTTTCTAGCGGCGAAGGGGTGAGGCTCCGCCGCGGTCGAAGCCTTCGGTCAGGACCGAGCGGTCAGGATTTTTTATCCTGGACGTCGGTACGGATGTCCTGGGCCAGCTTCTTCAGCGCGAGCATGGCCTTGCGGACGCGGGTGCCGGCGGCCTTGTTACCCTTTTCGTAGAACGCCTCGAAGTCCTTCTCCAGATCGAGGACGTGGTTCTTGAGCTCTTCGAATTTCGACATGCAGTGATCTCCCATCGGACAATCGGTTGGTCCCCTCCCTTCTCCCCCCGCCGCCTCCCCGAAAGGGCCAGCAGGGACGGGATGAAAACCGATGCAATAAGTACCGAGGTTTTCCCAGGATGCAAGCGGCTTGAAGTTTAGGGTGTTCGACGAAGTCCGCCAGCGTGAATGGCGACCGCGGAAAACTACGCCGCCGCCGCACGCACGCTGCGGGATCGCATCGATGTTCGTCGACCGCCGCCCTGCCCCGGGGCGGACCCGATCGAGGGCGCCAAGCAGGTCGTCGAGGATGTCCTCGGGCGTCTCCAGCCCCACCGACAGCCGAATCAGGCCGTCGGAGATGCCGTGGGCGGCGCGCTCCTCGGGGGTGTAGACCGAGTGGGTCATGCTCGCCGGATGCTGGATCAGGGTGTCGGTGTCGCCGAGGCTGACGGCGCGCTTGATCATCGTCAGCGCGTTCATCACCGCGCGTCCCGCCGCCAGCCCGCCGGCGAGCTCGAAGGCGATCATGCCGCCGAAGGCGCGCATCTGGCGCCGGGCGAGGGCGTGCTGGTCGAAGCTCTCGAGCCCGGGATAGTAGACCGCGGTCGACCGCGGGGTGGCTCTCCAGCGCCCGCGCCACCGTCAGCGCCGACGCGCAGTGGCGGTCCATGCGCAGTTCCAGGGTCTTGATCCCGCGCATGATCTGGAACGCGGTCAGCGGCGCCATCACCGCGCCGGTCATGTCCTTCAACCCCTCCAGGCGGACGGCGGCCATGTCCTCGGCCGATCCGGCGGCGAGGCCGGCGACGAGATCGCCGTGGCCGCCGAGATACTTGGTCGCCGAATGGACGACGATGTCGGCGCCCAACTCGATCGGCCGGGTCAGGTAGGGGGTGGCGTAGGTGTTGTCGACCATCGTCTTCGCCCCGTGGGCGCGGGCGATCGCCGAGACCGCGGCGATGTCGACGAGGCGCATGTTCGGGTTGGCCGGCGTCTCGAAGTAGACCACCCGGGTGTTGCGGGAGATCGCCCGGGCGAGGTTGTCCGGGTCGCGCATGTCGACGTAGCGCGCCGTCACTCCGAACTTGGCAAGCCCTGAGCGGATGAAGGCGAAGGTGCAGCCGTAGAGGGTCTTGTCGACGATGATCTCGTCGCCCTGGCGGAGCAGCGTCCACAGCACCGAGCTGATCGCGCCCATGCCGGAGGCGAACGCCAGCGCCGCCTCGGCGCCTTCGAGGCTGGCGAAGCGCCGCTCGAGGAGATCGAGGGTCGGGTTGCTGATGCGGCTGTAGAAGTGGCCCGGGGTCTCGCCGCTGAACATCGCCGCGCCCTGTTCGGCGCTGTCGAAGGCGAAGGTCGAGGTCATGTAGACGGGCGGAATCAGCGCGCCCTGCTCGCTCCTCTCGTCGTACCCCTCGTGGATCGCCCGGGTGGCAAATCCACGGGCTGCGGCATGTTTGGCGGTCTTGGTCATCGGTTCCATCCCCGGCTGGCGCGTCATCGGCGCATCGATCAACATGGAGCTATTATCTCACAAGTCTGCCGGCATGTGCTTGCGTATTCTTGTTCAAGTCGATATAGGTTTAGCAGGATCTGCTAATAAAGGCCGGCATGGACGCAATCGACCGCAAGATCGTCCGCGAGCTTCAGGCGAACGCGCGTTTGACCAACCAGGAACTGTCGGAGCGGGTCAACCTGTCGCCGTCGCCCTGCCTGCGGCGCCTCCGCAACCTGGAGAAGACGGGAGTGATCGTCGGCTACACGGCGCTGGTCGACCAGGACAAGTACGGGCTGCCGATCAACGTGTTCCTGTCGGTGCGGCTGGAGAAACAGACCCAGGAGCTGATCCGGACGTTCGAGCGGCGCATCCAGGACATCGACGAAGTGCTGGAGTGCTACACCACGACCGGCACCAACGACTATCTGCTGCATGTGGTCAGCGACAGCCTCAAGTCCTACGAACGGTTCGTCAAGGAGACGCTGACCACGATCCCGGGGATCGGAACCATCGAGTCGGCCTTTACCTTCGGCGTCGTCAAGCGCAAGAGCGCCTTTCCGCTGCCGGCGGAACTCCCGAGAGTGTGAACCAGTTCACAGACGGGGACTCCCGTTTGGGTCAGGCTGGGGGATCGGAAACCCGAGACCATGGGGAAGGCGATGACCCAGCCTCTACCGCGAACCGCGACAAGGACCGACGCTCGTCACTGACAACCAACAGGCGGCGGACCGCGGCGGGAGTGCCCGCCGGCGCAAGCGGCGGGAGCCGGCGCCCGACGACTGCTTCAGCAGCTTCAACGACGCGGTGACCGTGTGCGAAGTCAACGCGCTGATCCACTACGCCTCCGAACGCGGCCTCGATCCCGAGGGTAAAATCCTGGTCCCGCTGTACGAGGCGGTGAACCGGTTCGAGGCGGCCGTCGATGCTAAGGCCAGGCTCGACGCCGGCAAGGAGACGCTGAGGTACTATTCGGCGCTGACCGCCCTCACCGCCAAGAGCAACGTCAACGGGCGCACCCTGCATGAGGCGCGCCGCGTCGGCCGCCATCTGAGCAAGATCGTCGTTCTCGGCCTGATCTCGCTGTTTCTCGGCGTCTGCGTCGAGACCCTTCCCCTGTTCAAGAACACCCTCGCCGCCGGCGACGGGCCGGTCGCCCAGGCGCTGGTCGCGCTCCTCGCCACCAACTCGCTGATGTATCTCAATCCGTTCTTCTGGGGTGCGGTGGGGTCGTGCGTGTTCCTGATGAAGCGGTTGTCCGATCTCGCCGCGGCCGGTAGTTTCGACAGCCGTCAGTTGCAAGGGCAGAGCGCCCGCATCTTCCTCGGTGCCGCCTTCGCCGGAATCGTCGTCAACGGCTTCGGGCTGCACGGCGGTCCCGAGATCACCGGCACCACCTCCGAGATGATCAACCTGACCAGCGCCGGCGTCGGCTTCCTCTGCGGCCTCGGGGTCAAGGTCATCTACGGGGCGTTCGAGCGGATCGTCGAAGCGGCCTACCAACGGATCGTCCGGCGCCGGCCCGCACCGACGCCCGCCGCCGGCGCCCGATAACACTCGACGGTCGGCGTCACGATGCCAACGCTCCGCGGCTTCCGGTCTGGTCCAGATCCAAGTGCACTCTACGCGATGAGGGTCCGCGAAAAACGCGACTAATGACAGGCGCTAGCCGTCTTTGGAACAAGAGACCCAAATTCTTTCCGGCGTTGAAAACTTCACAAATATTTCGTATTGTATCCAAACGATTTTCTTCCGGGGGCTTTATCTACCACAGACTGGCGTTGCGACTGATGGGAGACGGTCGATGGGCGATATCAAGGATACGCCGATCAACTCTTGATCGACAGCAAGAATATCGACAGCCGAAGACCAACCCGAAAAAGCCGAAATCAAGAGAACAGAGCCCGACGAGGTAGACTGCCGACGACGAACATTCCCGGTTCTAGCGTGCGACAAGCGACTGACGCCCCATCGGAGGAACACGTCCTCTCCTGGCGAAATGGAGATCGCAGGCGTCGGAAGGCCCGAAGACCAGAGCCCCCACCGCCAGGTCGAGGGGCGGCCGACCTCGGAGGCACACACGAACCGTTCGGCAGAGAGCGAGAACGCCCGCCCAACCGCAGCAGAAAATACACAAATGCCGCATTTCCCAATGCGCCAAAGCGCCCACGTCTGGCGGACCGTTCTGCTCGTCGCCTTCTATCCGTTGATGGCTGTCGTCATCTGGTTCCTATTCTTCCGCGCAGAGTCGGCGACCGTTTTCGTCGATTTGCCAAAGCAGGAAACCGGCGAAATCAGCGTTAAGGTTCTGCACGAAGGTCGGACCGAAAACGTCTTTGGTCAGATGCATTTGCTGGTGGAAGAATTTCTGACGAATGTGGCGGTGGCCGACAGGACCATCGCAATTGACGGCGGCACCGCGACTTTTGGGTTCGAAAACATCGCCGGGCTCAAGGCGTATCTCGAGGCCTGCAAGCACTTGGTCGTCGTGGCCACGTTCGACGGCTATGCCAAAGGAGGCTCCGACGGCACGGAAGCAACACCCATCAGTGGAAGTACGCGCGAATACATCAATATGCCGCGGCCCTGGCACATGGGTTGGGTTTCAGGGATCGTACTGTCGGTTCTCACACTAGTCGTTGTCGAGATCGTCTTCTTCAGCCTGAGCGTCGATCCGCGGAGAATGCCGTGGATGTTTCGATTGATGTATTTCAACACCTTTATTTCGATCTTTTTGCCGTTCGCAATCACCCTGATCGTCCCCGGTAATCCCTATCTCGTAGAATTGATGAAGGAAGCGCCCATCGGGCTGGTCAGAGGGGCGGTCGGCGACGGCGCCAACAGCCAGTGGCTTCTCAACATCGGTGGAGACGTCACGCCCGCTACCGTCTCCCCGACCTGCCCCGCCGGCGGCGCCGGACATGTTGTCGACGGGCTGCAGCCGGCAAGCGGCGATCTGGAACAGCTTCTCGCCCATGTCCACGGGGGCATCGTCGTCCCTTTCTATATGATCGCCTTGGCCATGCTCGGTGCCGGCATCAATATGACCCTGCAGGTGCCCAAGATCCAGGAACGTTACGACAAACAATCCATCCGACTGCAAAAACGCAGCGGATACACATTCCAGCAACTCGCCGATATCCTTGCCACGCCGTTGGGAGGTTCGGCTCCTCAGGAGAGGGAACTCAAGCCCCACCTGGAAGCGGCGGCGCAAGCGCGTTCGGATTTGATCCACAATTACATGTACCTCCTGTCGGCACCTTTCCTCGCCATCGCCGCCTATTACTTGCTGCAACTCGTGGGCAACGATATCGGTACGCCGATCCTGGTCATCGTCGGCTTCGCCACCGGCATTGTCTCGGACAAGGTCGTCAAAGCGATCACCAGGGTCGGAGGAGAGGCCCTCGACAAAACGGGCTCGGAACTGCTCCCTTCCGGCGCAACGGATCAGGGCAAGAATAAAAGCAAGGACAATCAAAATAAGGAAGAAAAAGATAGAGAAGTCAGAGTCGCTTCCGACTTCTTTCAATAAATCTCAGGGCAAATTTCTTGCGTTCGTCGTAAAAGGGTGCCCCATGATTCTGGAAGCCTGCCGGAGGCACCGATATGGTGCACCGAAGCGAACGCCGACGCACGTTGGCCCTCGTTGGCGGATGGTCGGCGGGGCGGCCTTACGCCCGCTTGATCAGCCGGATCAGGAACAACAGCACCACCGCGCCGAGGATGGCGGTGAAAAGCGAGCCGAACAGGCCGCCGGCGGTCATGCCGAAAAACCTGAGGATATGGCCGCCGATCAAGGCGCCGACGACGCCGACGACGAGGTTGCCGATCAGCCCGAAACCCGCCACCCCGCACCAGCGCGGAGGCGATCCAGCCGGCGGCCAGACCGATCAACAAGAACAACAAAACCGACGTTACCGCCATGACCATCTTCTCCGTTTCTGGTGCTTCGAGTACTTTCGGTCAGTCCGAGAGCTTTTTCCGCAACAGCTCGTTGACCTGCTGCGGGTTGGCCTTGCCCTGGGTCGCCTTCATCACCTGACCGACGAACCAGCCGACCACCTTCGGGTTGCCGGCCTTGAACTGGGCGACCTGCTCGGGGCCGGCGGCGATCGCCTTGTCGACGGCGGCCTCGATGGCGCCGGTATCGGTGATCTGCTTCAAACCCTTCTCGGCGACGATCGCCTCGGGATCGCCACCGGTCTCGGCCATGATCTCGAACACATCCTTGGCGATCCGCCCGGAGATGGTGTCGTCGGCGATCAGGTCGAGCAGCTTGCCGAGATGCTCCGCCGAGATCGGCGAGTCGGCGACGCTCAGGCCTTTCTTGTTGAGCAGCGCGAACAGGTTGGTATTCACCCAGTTGGCGGCGGTGCGGCCGTCGCGCCCCTTGGCGACCTTTTCGAAGAACTCCGACGCTTCCTTCTCCGCCACCAGCACCGCCGCGTCGTTGGCGGAGAGCCCGTAGTCGGCGATGAACCGCTGCTTGCGCTGGTCGGGGAGTTCGGGCAGCGACGCGCGGATCCGTTCGACTTCGTCGGCGGTCAGCTTAAGCGGCAACAGGTCGGGGTCGGGGAAATAGCGGTAGTCGTGGGCGAACTCCTTGGCGCGCATCGACCGGGTCTCGCCTTTGCCCGGGTCGTAGAGGCGGGTTTCCTGCACCACCTCGCCGCCGGATTCATAGACACCGACCTGGCGCTCGGCCTCGCGCTCGATCGCCTGCATGACGAAGCGCACCGAGTTGACGTTCTTGACCTCGGCGCGGGTGCGCAGCTCGTTCTCGCCGACCGGGCGCACCGAGACGTTGATGTCGCAGCGGAGCGAGCCCTGCTCCATGTTGCCGTCGCAGGTGCCGAGATAGCGCATGATCGCGCGCAGCTTGCGCAGGTACGCTCCGGCCTCCTCGGGGGTGCGGATGTCCGGCTTGGAGACGATCTCCATCAGCGACACCCCGGCCCGGTTGAGGTCGATGAAGGTGCGCCGCGGGTCCTGGTCGTGGAGCGACTTGCCGGCGTCCTGCTCCATGTGCAGCCGTTCGATGCCGATGTCCTTGGTCGAGCCGTCGGCGAGATCGACGGTGACGGTGCCCTCGCCGACCAGCGGGCGCTGGTACTGGGAGATCTGATAGCCCGCGGGCAGGTCGGGGTAGAAGTAGTTCTTGCGCTCGAACACGCTCTCCAAGTTGATCTGCGCATTGAGGCCGAGGCCGGTGCGCACCGCCTGCTCGACGCAAATGCCGTTGATCACCGGCAGCATCCCCGGAAACGCCGCGTCGACCAGCGACACCTGGCTGTTGGGCTCGGCGCCGAAGTCGGTGGCGGCACCGGAGAACAGCTTGGCCCGGGAGACGACCTGGGCGTGGATCTCGAGGCCGACGACCACCTCCCAGTCGCCCGTCTCGCCTTGAATCAGATAGCTCATGGTTGTCCGCTCCCCAGCCGCTCCGGCCGCCGACGCGACCGCACGCAATGGATTAATCCCGGAACGCGTTCGGATCAACCGTCCGTCGAAGCCCGCGGACGTCAAAGCGAATGACAGCGGCTCGCAATTGCTTCAGAGTAGTATCGGACGCTGATCGCGAGGGAAGGAAAGCGGGATGAGAACGCTCGCGCGCGGAACCAAGGGCGACGACGTCGCCCGGCTGCAGGCCCTGCTCTGTCTCTCGGGCTTCGATGCCAAACCCATCGACGGCGACTTTGGCGGAGGGACCGAGCAGGCGGTGAAGGCCTGTCAGGCGGACCGCGGCTTGCCGGCGACCGGCACCGCCGAGGACGCCATCCAGAAGGCCATCGGCATGGACGGACCGGACCCCACCCGGACCCCGGTTCCGGTGTGCGACCGGGTGAACGTCGGCGTTGCCGTTAGGATGTTCCACCGGTTGACGCCGCGGGCCAACATCGAAAAATACCTCCCGCCGGTGCTCGAGGCGTTCGCCGACGCCGGCATGGACGACCGCGACCTGGTGTTGATGGCGCTCGCCACCATCCGCGCCGAGTCGGAGGGCTTCGAGCCGATCGACGAGAAGGTGTCGCAGTTCAACAGCTCCGACACCGCCGACCCGTCGAAGCGGTTCGACCTCTATGCCGGCCGTCTCGGCAACCGCGACCGGGAAGACGCCGAGCGTTACCGGGGCCGCGGGTTCATCCAGCTGACCGGCCGGGACAACTACCGGATCTACGGCGACCGCCTCGGGGTCCCGCTGCTCGACGCCCCAGAGCGCGCCAACGAGCCCGAGATCGCCGCCCGCATTCTCGCCGCGTTCATCGGCGACAAACGGGCGAGGGCCAAGTACGCGATCCTCGGCAACGACCTGGCCACCGCCCGCAAGCTGGTCAACGGCGGCAGCCACGGCCTCGACCGCTTCACCGAGGCGTTCGAAACCGGGGCGCGGCTGCTGGCGTAGCCACCCGCGCCGGCACCGATGCCGGTCGCTCGAAGCCCCCGTTTCATTGACCGGAACGCACCGAAGCTGTTCGACGGCTGCGGGTCGAACCGGTGCGATGGTAAGGTATTGTTAGGGGACGCTCGCGATACTATGCCCTTGCCATGACTGCCAGAATCATCTCGGTTTGCAACTACAAGGGCGGGGCGGGGAAAAGCACCATCGCCGTCAACCTCGCCTGCGCCCTGCAGCGCAGTCTCGGTTCGGAGTGTCTGCTCGTCGACGCCGACCGCCAGGGAACGGCGCTCCGCTGGTCGAGCTCCGGCAAGCTGGCGGTCAAGGTCGTCGACCGGGTGCTGCACGAGGCCCGGGAGGATGACCGCTATCCCGGCATGCTGTGGATCACCCAGATCAAGATGCTCGCAGAGAAGCATCCCTATATCGTCATCGACATGCCGCCGGGGCTGCAGTTCTCGCTGGCCGCGGTCACCGCGGTTTCCGACCTGATCCTGATCCCGGTCAACGCCAGCGGCATCGACTTCCACTCGACCGCCCACTTCATCAACCTGATCAAGAAATCCCGGAAGATCCGGGCGAGCGCCAAGCCGGGATGCCTGATCGTGCCCAACCGGCTCGACCGGCGGACCACGATCGCCCACGACCTCGCCCGCTACGAAGCAGTTCGAGGAACCGATCGCCCCGGCCATCGGCATGCGCACCGCCTTCGCCTACGCCTTCGACCACGGCCAGTGGGTCGGCGACTACGCTCCCGGCACGCCGGCCCACCGCGAGATCCAGCAGCTCGTCGACGCCATCGACGGCGTCGCCATGGGCTGAGAGCCCGGAGAGCCCGGCAGGCATCAACATCGTCGAGACCACCGTTTCACCGGGCCGAGCCCGCATGCGCCCTCCGTTGCTGGGCCTCGGCATGGGCATGGGCATGGACATCGCGCCGCTTTTCGGTTCCGGGACCGGTGCCACAGCCCCCTATGCCAGTTTTTTCCATGGCGGTGCCGGGGTGAACTTCAGGGCGAGGAAGTCGACGAAAGTGCGGACCTTCGGCAGCAGGTGACGGCGGTGGGGGTAGACCACGTGGATCGGTAGCGGGTCGGCCCGGTGATGGTCGAGCAACAGCGGCACCAGCCGGCCGGCGGCGATGTCGGCGCCGACCCGGAACTCCGCCATCCGCGCCAGGCCGAGCCCGGCGAGCGCCATTTCGTGAAGGGTCTCGCCGCTGTTGACCTCGGCATTGCCCGAGACGGTCACCGTGTACGGACCGTCGGGCCCAACGAACGGCCAGTCGTTGAGGCCGCCCTGGTTGGCCATCCAGGCGAGACAGTTGTGGCCGGTGAGATCGTCCGGGGTTTGCGGCATACCGTGGCGGTCGAGGTAGGCCGGCGCGGCGCAGATCAGCCGATGGTCCTCGGCGAGCTGGCGCGAGATCAGCGACGAGTCGGTGCGGGCGCCGATCCGGATCGCCACGTCCACCCCCTCCTCGATCAGGTCGACGACCCGGTCGGTGACCGTCAACTCGAGATGGACCTCCGGATACAGCTCCAGGAACTCGGGCATGAGGGGGACGATCTGGTAGGTGGCGAAGGCGACCGCGGCATTGACCCTGAGGGTGCCGCGCGGCGCGACGTGAAGCTGGGTGATCGCGTCCTCGGCCTCCTCGATCTCCCTGAGGATGCGGACGCTGCGCTGGTAATAGGCGACGCCCTCATGGGTGAGACTGATCCTGCGGGTGGTCCGGTGCAGCAGCCGCGCGCCCAGCCGATCCTCGAGACGCCCGATCAGCTTGCTGACCGCGGAGGGGGTCAGGCCGAGCGTCCTTGCCGCCGCCGAGAATCCGCCCTCCTCGACGACGCGAACGAACGCGGCCATTTCCCCGGGCTTGTCCATGCTCACTCCTATTTATGATTCCATTTCACAGGTTATGTGAAATCTTCACGTATTAACCCCCAAAAGGCAACAAGCTATAAACGTCGCATGGAATTTGGAGATGGAACAATGAACGACACCTTCACCGTCCCGACACAGGAAGAGTTGGACGAATACCTCCGCCGAGGCCACGTGGCGCGGAGCGAAGCCATCGCCGAGATGGTTCTCTGGCTGCGGACGAAGCTGACCCGACCCCCGCAAGCCCCGGCCAACCCACCGGTCGACGCCACCTACGCCTGAGTCCGAGCGCTCAGTTGGCCTTCTGAAGGGCTTCCTTGATCTTCAAGCCGGGCGGGATGACGGTGGACGCGTCGCAGAAGGCGGCGTCCACCTGGGCCTGGGTGAGGCCTCTCGCGCGGGCGAGATTGGCGCCGGAAAGATCGGTGGCGGTGAGATCGGCACCTTCGAGGTTGGCGCCGGTGAGGTCGGCGCCGCGCAGATCCGCCCCGCGCAGATCGGCTCCCGCAAGATCGGCCCGCTGCAGGCACGCCTGGTTGAGATCGGCGTCCTGGAGATGGGCATTGCGCAGGTGGGCGCCATGGAGATCGGCTCGTTGCAGATGGGCGCACTGACCCAGTTCCCAGCCGGATGCGACCCAGGTCAGGTGCCTTTCGAGAATGGCCCGGAGGACCTCGCTCGAGATGGGGAACAGGCGAGACCGTTCGCGGTGAAGCTGCGTCACCGGTTCCGACCGTCGGGCATTCCTGTTCGGATCGTCGTTCATCGTCCGCTCGTATCCTTCCGCTAGTGCCACCGCCCCGGCTGTTTCGGGCTCAACCATCAATACGGCCAAAATTTCCGCTAAATTGTCGGCAAGCGCTGTGACCGTCGTCACAGCGGGAGATTGCAGTCACCGTCGGGTCGACCACCCGGGCGCCCGAGTTCGCGGTCCGGAACCCGGCTAGGGGTGCGTCAAGGTTACAACGTCGATCCCCCAACGACGGCGACCTCTGCGATCTCCTCGCCCAGTGGATCCCCGATCCCCCATCCGCAAGCGCGCGCTTGTGGAAAACGCCGCGAAGCTGTACGGCTGTAGCGATTGATAGCCTGTCCAAGGGAGGAACGGACCATGCCGAAGTCCGCCTATTTCGCCGCCACCCCGGACGGCGACAGCATCTACACCGTCAGCGCCGCGGCGATGAAGTTCGGGCCCGGGGCGCTGGCCGAGTTGGGGGCGGACGCCGTCTCGCTGGGAATGAAGCGGGTGGTGTTGTTCACCGACGCCAACGTCGCCGCCACCGAACCGGCGGCGGTGGCGACGGAGGCGCTGAGGAAAGCCGGCATCGACGTGGTCGTCTTCGACGCCTGCCACGCCGAGCCCACCGACTTGACGGTCAAGCAAGCGACCGCATTCTGCCTGGATGGCAACTTCGACGGCTACGTCTCGCTCGGCGGCGGCTCGGTGATGGACACCGCCAAGGCGGCCAACCTGTTCGCCACCTATCCGGACGACCACCTGGCCTACGTCAACGCGCCGATCGGCGCCGCCAAGCCGGTGCCGGGTCCGATCAAGCCGCACATCGCCTGCCCGACCACCTGCGGCACCGGCAGCGAAACCACCGGGATCATCGTCTTCGACCTGACCGAAATCAAGGTGAAGACCGGAATCTCGTCGAACCTGCTCAAGCCGCGGATGGCGGTGGTCGACCCGACCACCACCGACAGCCTGCCGGGCGGGGTGGTGGCGTCGACCGGGTTCGACGTGCTCACCCACGCCATCGAATCCTATACCGCCCGCCCGTTCACCACCCGCAAGCGCCCCGACCATCCGAGCCAGCGCCCGCCCTACCAGGGGGCGACGCCCTACAGCGACATCGGCAGCCTCGCCGCCATCCGCATCGGCGGCGCCTATCTGGCCCGCGCCGCCCTCGACGCCGACGACACCGAGGCCCGCCACCAGTTGATGTTCGCGGCGACCCTCGCCGGCCTCGCTTTCGGCAGCGCCGGCGTCCACATCCCCCACGCCATGTCCTACCCGGTGTCCCAGTTCAACCACGCGTTCACGGCGCCGGGCTACGAGAAGGCCGACCCGATGGTGCCCCACGGGATCTCGGTGGTGATCAACGCCCCGGCGGCGTTCCGGTTCACCGCCCGGGCGGCGCCGGAGCGCCACCTGCAGGCGGCGGCGGCGCTCGGCGCGGACGTTTCGGGGATCGATCCCAAAGACGGTGGCGAACTGCTGGCGACGACCCTGATCGAGATGATGCGAAAGGCCGGCATTCCGTCGGGCATCGCCGAGTTGGGCTACACCGACGCCGACATCCCCCGCATGGCCGAGGCCGCGTTCGCCCAGAAACGGCCGTTGGCGCAGGCGCCGCTGGAGATCACCGAGAACGACCTGGCGGAAATCTACCGGGGGGCGATGCGGTACTGGTAAAGAGGGCGTCGACTTGCCCTTTGCGGTGGCGTCCGAAGACCTGCCTACCGCACTAATCCGCGGCGTCGATCGAACCGTGAAACCGCCGCGGGTCGCTGCGTCCTGTCAACTCGTGACCCCCCATTTTTTGAAACCCCGGAACGCCCGAGGCCGGCACGATGCCCGATCGTATCCGAATTCGATTGAGACCATGTCCGAACGGCCGCATTCTCTTCGTCTGTCGGCGATGCCCAGGGATTGAGAAACCGCTCCCCGGCCGCCGTCGCATCATATTCCGATCCCTTATCTGTATTGGTGCGCAGATCTTCGGGTCGGTTTGTTGGCATCGAGCTTCCGGAGGCGCCAGGACCGTTCCGCATTTGTAGGTAAAGAACCTCCGCCGGAACGGGAATGCCCGCGTCCCCAAGATACCGGGCGATCACATCGGCTCGGACGTATCGGCCAGCCGCCGTCGTCGCCGGAGGCAGGCGCAAGGCGACCGGGTGTCCGCCCAACTCCCGCCAAACCGCCATGACCCGAGCCGCGTACGATTCTCCCAGATCCGGCGTCGCTGAATGATAGCGTCTCACGGCTTCGGGCCATGAGCCCGTTGCAGCATACAGCGCCCGAAGGAAGCTCGCACCGTATTGCGTGTTTCGCTTGGGATCGAGGGCCTGGTCCATGGAGGTGAAAACCCCCTTATGGTAATACAGATTAATCTGCATACAGCCCACGTCCACGTTTTCGGTGCCTTGATCGCGCAACTGATTCAATGCCGCCAGGGCTTCCGCTTTGCTCGCATGGAATTGGCCCTCTCCCTCTACATTGAGGGTCCAAGGCCACGGGACGACAGTCCCGGTTTTCGGGTCTTCCCGTCCCAACTCGACGCGGGCGATAGCGCGCAATAACCTCCATGGAATGCCGTAGGAGACTTCCGCCGAAGCGATTTCTTCATCACAAGAGAGGCTTTCCTCTTGCGCGGCGCCGCCCGTCTCGGCATAGGCCGTACTATTGTCGGCACGCGTCACCATGGGCACACAAGCCGGCACACAGAGAGCCAACCGAAGCACAAGCCACAGGCCCGAACGTCGCTCGAGATTATTTCTACGCGCGCGCTTCGAACGAGGGCGCCCCAGTCCAAACCTAGTTACCAACAAAACCGTGTCCCTATTAGCAAAAATAAAAGCAAGCTTACCGCAATTTGTTCGGCCAAAAAACGACCCGTATTGTCTGAACAATTATGACGAAATCTCTCATGATGCTGAAATATTTGATATAATAAAGATCATATTGCAGTTTGTGCTTTGCATCTTGTTCTGACAGGCCATAGGGATAACAGAGCTGCGCCCATCCGGTCAGACCCGGTTTGACCCGATGCCGCTCACTGTAAAATGGAATGATCTGGGTGAGCTGTTCGACAAAGTAAGGCCGCTCGGGACGCGGGCCAACTACGCTCATTTCTCCCTTGAGAATGTTGAGCAACTGAGGCAACTCATCAATTCTGGTCGCCCGCAAAACGGATCCGACGGCGGTGACGCGCGGATCTTTTTTCCGGGCCCACTGGGGAATGCCATCCCGCTCGGCATCGACCCGCATGCTCCGGAACTTGAGAAGGACAAACGGCTGGCCGCGAAATCCTATCCGCTCTTGGCGAAAGAGAATGGGCCCCTTTCCCTCGAGACGAATGGCGAGAGCGGCAACCGCCATCAAAGGAAACAACAGAAAAAGCATCACTGCGCTCATCGCGATGTCGAAGCCGCGTTTAACGACATGCTGCAGATCCCCGCCAGGGAAACCGCTCGAAAAAACGAACCATTCCGGTTTAAGGGCGTCCAGTTCGATGCGGCCGGTTTCTCTCTCGAAAAACGCCTGGTACGTAATGACCGGGGTGCCGGTGAGACGACAGTCCATCAGCGACTGCAGCGGCAGGTTGCCCCGCCGCTCCCGAATCGCAACGACGATTTCGTCTATGGATTCCTTCGCGATGTAATCGGGATAGGAGTTGAGCTTCGGTATCACGCGCGATGATGAGACCTTACGCTCTTCACCGGTAACGTCGACGAAGGCCACGCAAGAAAACCGATAAGCTATACCGGCGTTCTCCAGATTCTCGATGCACGCGGCGTGATCGCCAACCCCGATAACCAAAACGCGGCGCTTGAACACTCGCTGACCTAGAATGCGCGAGAACGCGACGCGCGTCGCGAGCAGGCTCGCGAAGCCCAAAGGAAAGGCGACGGCGGCGGCACTTCGCCAAATCTCGATTGAAGGGAAAACGTAGAAAATAACCGAAAGCAACACAAAACCAGACGCAAACGCCGCTGCTGTGCGCGCAAGGACATCGCTGAATTTCGAACAGTATTCCCAGCGATAGAGACCGAAAGCGTATTGGGACACCAATAGGGTACCCGCAAACGCGAACGACTCGGGGGCAAACCTCAACACGGTTTGATGAAAATCGGCAACGCCCGCGTAACTCGTCATAAAACCGACATAAACCATCGCCAGCAGGAACAGTGCTTCCGTTCCGGCAAGCAGCGCAAACACCGGCCATGCATGCATCTTAAGAATGCGGCGCATTTTCCCGTTTCCTCTCGAAACCGAACTTTTCGAACGTCGGCGGCTGTTTGCCGTGAGCCGGCGTCACGGTTCATCCGCACCGTGGCGTTCCATCAGTGACTGAAACCCCGGCAGGTCAGCGCAATTAAGCGCCTGAAGCCGTGTTCGCCGCAATGAACGCCGCCACGATGGCGAGTACTAAGATCTCTTTTTGCACCCAACAAACATAGACAGACCTCCTTCTTGTTCCCCACATGTCGTTCCCGCAGTTCGTATCTTTCTTGCACCTCTCGAAAACCGGGGTTCCGGGGTGCATTGCACAGAAGCGCCTTACTCCCTGCGGATTATGACGGACAAAACAGGTTTTGAAGCTTGATGCTGAGGACATTCGCGAGTTGGATGCCCAGCCAGTGACACCTCTTTGACTGTCGCGTGAGGGAGCGTCGACACGCTACGCAACAAGCGCCCGTTCCTGAAAACGGACATTCCCGCATCTCACCACCTCTCCACCTCTGGTTTTGTTTTGCAGATCATAACACCAAATGGTGCCAAGGAAAACCAACTTATGCGAGATCGCAAATTCGTTTCCCACAACCCGACTTGAAAAAGACGCGTCCGCCCAGCCAGCCATGCAACGCTTGCGGTGGGTGATAGGATTTTCGATCCCTGCTCGACAGCCATTCGCGGTCCTTGATCCCGAGGACCCGGCTTCACTTCTGCGCAAATGAAATGCGAAAAACGCGCGCGGAAACGCAAGCATGACGGACACGGGTGATGGAGGCGAACCAGCAATCATGGCTACGCCTTGATCTCGTATTCCTTGAGGAGTTGATAAAGGGTCGGTCGACTCACATCCAGGATTTGCGCCGCCTTGGAAATATTGCCATCCGCCACGGCGAGAGCGCGCGTTACGGCCAAACGGTCCGCCTCAGCGCGAAACGACTTGAGTGTTGCCGTTTCTGCACTCTTGGAAACCAGTCCAAGGTCCGCCGCCGTTACGTGTCGCGTGCGCGCCACGACAGCTGCGCGTTTCACCCGGTTTTCAAGTTCGCGAACGTTGCCGTGCCACTCGTAACCGAGAATGGCCTCGATCGCATCCGGCGAAAAACTGCGCACTTCGCGCCCTTCCTCCTTCGCGAACTTTCTGCAACAATTGGTTTGCGATCAATATGGCATCTTCGGGCCGCTCCCTAAGCGGAGGAATCGTGATCGACGCCTCGGCAAGGCGATAGTAGAGCTCCTCGCGAAATAGGCCGTCCGGGATAAAACGCTCGATATTGCTTGTTGGTGGCCGAGACAACCCGCACGTTGATGGCGATTTCTTCACGACCACCAATGCGTTCGATGACACGCTCCTGTAGAAACCGGAAGAGTTTGGCCTGAAGCGAAAGCGGCAGATCACCGATCTCGTCCAGGAACAAGGTTCCGCCATTTGCGACCTCGATCTTGCCGAGTGTCTTCTTGACGGCTCCCGTGAACGCGCCTTTCTCATGCCCGAACAGCTCGCTCTCGAGCAGGTTTTCCGGTATGGCCGCGCAGTTGATAGCAACGAAAGGACCCTCCGAGCGCTTGCTGAGCGCATGGATGGCGCGTGCAAGCACCTCCTTCCCGGTGCCGCTTTCTCCAAGCAAGAGAACGCTGACTTCCGATGGCGCCAGAAGGCGGGTCTCTGCACAGAGTTCCAGCATTTTCGGATTTGTGGCGGTCAGGCCCGGTAGCGGTAACGCGCCCTCCTGCGCGTGCAAGCGACGGTTTTCCGACTCGAGCTCGTAGATCTTGTAGGCTCGCTCGACGATCAGGCTCAGGGTCGGCATCTCGATGGGTTTCTGGTAGAAATCGTAGGCGCCCTGGGCCACGGCCCTGACGGCGTATTCCCGCTCCGTCTGGCCAGTCATGATGATAACCTTCGACTCGGGTGACAGAGAGAGAATTTCCCGAAAAGTAGCCAAGCCTTCCGTGGGCCCGTGCGGATCCGGTGGCAGGCCGAGATCGAGCAAGACGACCGGCGGCTCGTCTTGCCGAACAACGGACGTTGCCGATTTCCGATCCTCGGCCAATAACACCTCAAAGTCGTCGAAAGCCCAGCGGAGCTGACGCCGCAGGCCTGCGTCGTCATCGACGATCAGAAGCTTCTTGCTCAAATGCTTGCCCATTCAATAGGCTCGGCGATCCCTCAAAGCGACAGCCGCTGCCGACGCGGTCGGGCAAACGTTCGTCAGCACTGAGAAGACATCAAGGCCGGCAGCGCCCATCAAACCGCTTCCCTCACGACCGCTGCTGTTGCCCAGCCCGACCATTTCCGGTGATACTCTGCTCGGAAGCAATTCACTCATCATTGACTCTTAAAACGTGAAAAATACACTCTTTCATAAACTTGCATCCATCTGGAGCCTAGCACTTGCTATTTTAACAAACATTGAATGCAGCAACTGCGAGTCACGTTAGCAGCTTCCGAATTTACAAGGAAGTGAGACCAGAGCCCCCTACGCAAGCTCAAATGACAGAGGTGGTCCCAGAAAACCGGACAGGAGGTCAACACCGAAGCTCACTGATAATGACCCATCGTGATCGTGTTTTCAGTCCGATCGGCAGAAGCGGATGCGAAGGCGATGCCGACCCATCGTCGAGCGTTCGCGACGCCCTGAGCGGGTTGGAATCACGACCCGCAAGGCACCATGAACGGGCCGCCCAGCGCTTGCGAGCGAGCAAGACGACCAACTTCAAGCGCCGTCAAATAAAAGCCCGATCGGCTCTACAAGCCTCACGGGGCCATGCGGCTAATTGTAATATTTGCCTCGAGCCGTCAGTCGAAGATGCCTTCCAACAGTGCTCGACGCTTGCGTTCGATAGTAGGCGTCTCGCCCTCGGTGATCGGCTGGCCTAGGGCTTGGTTCTCGTGAATGCGCCGGGCCTCCTGTACCGGGTCGACCACGATTCCGTACTCGGCGGGGGTTCCCCAGAACATCAGGCGTTCGGTAAAACTCTGATCCTCTTCCGCGAGGATCGACGTCTCGATATTGACCTGGGTCCTGATTTCGGGATCCGCATCCAGCGCACCGGTTCGTTCGAGCAGCACCTGGGTTCCGGGCGACACCCCTACCACTTCCACCGAAGAAGCCCCGCCGGCCTGAGTGTCGAACTGTTCTCCAAGCAACGCCTGCTTTGCGGTGTCTCGCGGCATCACGTTCTGGGGCCGCGACGTGCCCGGTGCCGGAGGCCGGAGCGCGAAGTCGGGAGGGAGACTGAGCGGCGCCCGCGAATAGACCGCAAACTCGTCGGGTGGTCGCTTTCCCTGTCCGAGCAGCTTCTTGGTATCGCTGCAACCACCGATAACAACCGCAACAGCGGCGGCTAGCACGATCCATCGCATCCGTTTCATCACCGTTTCTTTCTTTCGTTCCCCTGTCCCCTTTTAGCCGGTTCGCCGCGAACAAACAAGGAATCGAATATCAGCACCGCGGCGCCGACGGTGATCATGGTGTCGGCTATGTTGAACGCCGGCCAGTGATACCCCATCGCATGCACGTCGAGGAAGTCGGCGACAGCGCCGAACCGCAGCCTGTCGATGATGTTGCCGATGGCACCGCCGACGATGAAGCCGAGGGCAGCGCCGAGCAGCAACCGGTCGACCCGGGTTAGCCACACCGCCAGCACGACGACGATCACACCCGCAACCGCCGGCAGCAGCCACACCGTCAACGGCGAATCGGTATTGAACAGGCCGAAGCTGACCCCCTTGTTCCAACCCATCACCAGATTGAAGAACGGGGTGATTTCGATTGTCCGGGGCGGATTCATCACCACCTCGACCACCCACCACTTGCTGAGCTGGTCGAGAACCACGATAACGGCGGCGATGGCGAGCCCCGGCAGGAACGCCCGGGAGAGTGTCATCGGCTGATCCTTGGCTGAGGTTATTCTGCCGCCGCTGAAAACCGCTCGACCGAGTCGGCGCAACGCCCGCAGATGCCGGGATGTTCCGGGTTGCCGCCAACTTCTTCCAACACCTTCCAGCACCGCTCGCATTTTTCGCCCCGGGCGGCCTCGACCTTCACCCGGACGCCGGGGACATCGGGGAGCGAGAATGCGTCCGCCGGCGGCTCGCCATCGGCGAAGTCCGCCGCCGATGTGATGAACAGGTCGGGGAGGTCGGCGTCTTCCGCCGCCTGTCGATAGTCGGCATCGACGTAGACCAGCGGATGCGCCTGCAGGCTAGAGCCGATCCGCCGGCTGGCCCGCTCGATCTCCAGCGCGCCGGTGACGGCACGGCGTAACTGCCGAAGCTTGGCCCACTTGTCGGCAAGCGCATCGTCGCGCCAGTCCTCGGGAATGTCCGGAAACAGGCGCAGATGGACGCTGTTCCGGTCCCCGGGATGGCGGGCGAGCCATGCCTCCTCGGCGGTGAAGCAGGTGAACGGCGCCAGCCAGGCGGTCAGGCATCCAAACAGCTGGTCGAGCACCGTCCGGGCGGCGCGCCGGCGTATGGACGTCAGCGCGTCGCAATAGAGGATGTCCTTGCGCACGTCGAAATAGAATGCCGACAGTTCGACGGCGCAGAAGGTGTGCAGCTCCGCAAAGAACGGATGAAACTCGTAGCTGTCGCAGGCGTGGCGCAGCCGACCATCGAGCTGCCACAGCCGGTGCAGGATCCAGCGCTCGAGCTCGGGCATCTCCCCGGGCGAGACCCGCTCGCTCTCCTCGAAGCCATTGAGGTTGCCGAGCAGGAACCTGAGGGTGTTGCGGAGCCGCCGGTAGACGTCCGCCTGCTGCTTGAGGATTTCCGGGCCTATGCGCAGGTCCTCGGAGTAGTCCGAGCCGACCACCCACAACCGCAGAACATCGGCGCCGTGCTGGTCGACCACCTCCTGCGGCGACACCACGTTGCCCAGCGACTTCGACATCTTCTGGCCGTCCTCGGCCATCACGAAGCCGTGGGTCAGCACCGCCCGGTAGGGCGCCCGTCCGCGGGTGCCGCACGATTCGAGCAACGACGAATGAAACCATCCGCGATGCTGATCGGTACCCTCCAGATAGAGCGATGCCGGCCATTCCAGGTCGTCACGGCTCTCCAGCACGAAGCTGTGGGTCGAGCCGGAATCGAACCAGACGTCAAGAATGTCCGTGACCTGATCGAAGTCGGCCGGATCGTAGTCGGGCGCCAGAAAGCGGGCGGGGTCCGAGGCGAACCAAGCGTCGGCGCCCTCCGCCACGACCGCCTGGACGATGCGACCGAACACGGTCTCGTCGCGTAACGGTTCGCCGCTTCGTTTGTCGACGAAGGCGGTGATCGGCACCCCCCACGCCCGCTGGCGCGACACGCACCAGTCGGGACGGGTCTCGATCATCCCGCGCAGCCGGTTTTTGCCCGAGGCCGGCACGAAGCGGGTGGCGTCGATGGCGGCGAGCGCCGTCTGGCGCAGGCCCGTCGTCTCCATGCTTATGAACCACTGCGGGGTGTTGCGGAAGATCAGCGGCGCCTTCGACCGCCAGGAATGGGGGTAGCTGTGCACCAGCCTGCCGGTCGCCAGCAACGCGCCGGTGTTGCCCAGGGCGTCGACGACCGCGGCGTTGGCGTCGCCCTCGCTGCCGTCGGCGCGCAGGATCGCACGGTCGGCGAACAAAGGCACGTGCTCGAAAAAGCGGCCGTCGGGGCCGACGGTGTCCGGGACCGGAACGCCGTGGCGCATCCCCAGTTCCCAGTCGTCGGCACCGTGTCCGGGCGCGATATGGACGAAGCCGGAGCCGGTCTCGACATCGACAAAGTCGGCCGGCAGCAGCGGCACCTCGAAATCGTACCCCTGTCCGTGGAACGGATGGCGGCAGACGGTGCCGGCGAGCTCGCGTCCCTTCAGCCGCCCGACGACCTCGAAGCCTTCCAAGCGGGCGGCCTTCGACAGATCCGAAAGCAGCGCCTCGGCGGCGACCAGACGTTGTCCTCGTCTCGCCCGGCTTCCGTCGGCGCTTCCGGTGACCTCGACGACGGCGTAGTCGATGTCGTCGCCGTAGGCGATCGCCCGGTTGCCGGGGATGGTCCACGGCGTCGTCGTCCAGATCACCACCGCGCTGCCGCTCAAGGCCGCGACCGGGCTTTGCTCGACGTCGAAGCCGACGAAGATGGTGGTCGACGTATGGTCGTGATATTCCAGTTCCGCTTCCGCCAGCGCGGTTCTCTCGACCACCGACCACAACACCGGCTTGGCGCCCTTGTACAGCGCGCCACTCATCAGGAATTTGCCGAGCTCGCGGACGATCTGCGCCTCGGCGTCGTGGCTCATCGTCGAATACGGCCGCTCCCAATCGCCGATCACCCCCAGCCTCTTGAACTCCTCCCGCTGAACGTCGATCCATTTGCCGGCGAACTCGCGGCACTCCCGGCGAAACGGGATGATCGGGACATCGTCCTTGTCTTTGCCCTTGGCGCGGTACTTTTCCTCGATCTTCCACTCGATCGGCAGGCCGTGGCAATCCCAGCCCGGAACATAGTTGGCATCCTTGCCCAGCATCTGCTGGGACCGGTTGATCACGTCCTTGAGAATTTTGTTGAGCGCATGGCCGATGTGCAGATGGCCGTTGGCGTAGGGCGGGCCGTCGTGGAGGATGAACTTCTCGCGGCCGCGGGCTGCCTCGCGCTGGCGCCGGTACAGGTCCATGGCAGCCCATCGGGCGAGCATTTCCGGCTCGCGTTTCGGCAGCCCCGCCTTCATCGGAAATTCGGTGCGCGGCAGAAAAATCGTCGATTTGTAGTCTTGGGTCATTGCGAGAATCATCGGCTGTTATCGGGCACGAGCGGAACTCAATTCGGCCACCGAGGTAAGGATGTGGCGGGCGCGGGCACCGTCGTCGGCGATTTGTGCCCTCAAACTGTCGAGCCCGTCAAATTTCTTTTCCGCTCGCAGATAGTCGATGAACGCGACGCGCAACGGCTTTCCGTACAGATCGCCGTCGAACTCGAACAGGTGGACTTCGAGAATTGTTCGGGTGCCGCCGAAGGTCGGACGAAGGCCCAGGTTGGCGACGCCGTCGTACCAGATGGTGCGACTGCCTTCGACGACCCCCGCTTTCACCGCATAGACGCCTCTGGCCGGCTCGATGTATTCTCCTAGGTCGAGATTGGCGGTCGGGAAACCAATGGTTCGGCCGCGCTGGTCCCCCTGGACAATCTTTCCCTCGATCTCGAACGGGCGGCCGAGCACCTGGGCGGCCACCGCGGGATTGCCGCTGGTGAGGTATTCCCTGATCCGCGTCGACGAATAGGGCTTGCCGTCCGCGTCTCGGATCTCGCGGACACAGGTGAAACCGAAACCGTAATCGCCGCCCATTTGCAGCAACAACTCGCTGTTGCCCTCGCGACCGTGGCCGAAAGCGAAATCATGGCCGCAGACGACGTGCTGGGCCGCCGAACTCTCGACCAGGACTTGGCGCACGAAGTCGCGGGCGGAGATGCGGGAGAACGCCAAATCGAAGTGGATCACGATCAGCACCTGCGGCCCGATTTCCTCGATCAGCCGGGCTTTGAGGCGAAACGGCGTCAACCGGAACGGCGGCGCGTCGGGTTTGAATACGCTGCGGGGATGGGGCTCCAGGGTGAGAACGGCCCACGGGATACCTTCAGACCGGGCGATCCGGCCCGCTTCGCCGATCACCGTCCGGTGGCCGAGGTGGACGCCGTCGAAATTACCGACGGCGATGGCAGCGCCGCGGTATCTGTCGGGCAGGTCCTCGTAGTGGCGGAAGATGCGCATGAGGGATACGTGTCCGCGTCCCGGGCCGGGGTCAAGGCCTAATACCAACCACCCGGGACGCGGACGGGTTGCGCTCGGATGCGGCTGATGCCGTTCAGCCCCGCGACGGGACCATCAGGGTCGCTTCGCCCTCGATGACGTTCTTGTCGCCGACGGTGCACACCGTGTCGAACTCGACGAACTTCTTTTGCGCCAGGATCTTCTTCACCGTCACCCGCGCGATCATTGTGTCACCGACACGCACCGGAGCCTTGAACCGCAGATTTTGGCTGACATAAATGCAGCCCGGCCCCGGCATCTTGGTTCCGAAGACGGCGGAAATGAACCCGGCGCCGAGCATGCCGTGAGCGATGCGGGTCTTGAACATGGTGGTCTTGGCGAAATCGTCGTTCAAGTGGACCGGATTGGTGTCGCCCGAGACGCCGGCGAAAATGCCGATATCTGCATCGGTGATGGTCTTGCCGAAGGCGGCGGTCATGCCTTCCTTCAGATCTTCGATATAGTAGCCATGCAGGTCTTCCATGATGTCCCCTTTCCTCGCGGCGGCGCTCGATGATGCGGTGCGCCATTCCTTTTGCAGTGCAATAATACCGATTGGCGGTGGGCGCCACAAGCTCCGGCCCGGCTCAAGCGTCGACCGGACGCCGTGAAACGAGACGGGGGGCCGCTCGCAGGGTCCGGCTTCGATCCTTGCGCCCGGTTTTCTTGCCGGTCGACGGCGTCGATGGTACCGGCGTCGCGGTGTCGGCGAAATCCTCGGCCCGGAACAAGGCTGCGTGCCGGGTGCGCACGCTGTAGCGCGTTTCGATCACTCTGAGCGTGCGGGTCACCGTGGGATGGCGGTCCGGTGAACTGGCGCACCGCAACAGATGAACACGGGAGATGGCATTGATCCGTTTGGTGATGTCCGGATGCCGGTACCGGCTTTCACACCAGCGGGCGTAGGCGGCGACCGTCCACGGGTGGGCCGGCAAGGGCCTCAGCCGTCGCGCCTTGCACCAGGCGACGAAATCGGTCCAGGCTTTTTCATTCGCTCTTGCAGTCATTGGCGCTCGGGCTCCAGGTCGGCCCATAGCGACCAGGTCGACGCGCCTTCACTGGTGTTTTTCCGCATGGTCTTCAACGATGGAGAGGATGCCGGAGCCATATCGCTCGAGCTTCGCCGCGCCGATGCCCGGAAGTTGCGCGAGCTCGTCGAGGCGTCTCGGTTGGTGGAGAGCGATCTCCCGCAGGGTCGTGTCGTGAAAGACGACGTAGGGCGGGATGCCCTGCTGCTGGGCGAGGACCATCCGGTGCTCCCGCAGCGCCTGAAAAAGAGCCTTTTGCCCGGCGTCTTCGAGGATTGCCTCGGGCCTCCGTTTTTCGGCTTTGCTCTTTCGCTTGCCGGTCGTGTCGCGGCGAAGCGGCACCCGGCGTTCGCCGCGCAGCACCTCGCGACAGCCTTCTCCGAGGGACAGGCCGCCATGGCCGTCGACATCGGCAACGAGCAGTCCCATCGCCACCAACTGGCGAACGATCGATTGCCATTCCCGACGCACGTAGTCGGTGCCGATGCCATAAGTACTCAGATGATCGTGGTGAAAGCGGCGGATCCTCTCCGTATCGCCGCCGAGCAGCACGTCGATGACATGGGTGGCGCCGAACCGCTGGCCCGTCCGGTAAACGCAGGACAGAACCTTCTGCGCCGCCTGGGTTCCGTCGAAGCTTTCGACGGGTTCGAGACAGGTGCCGCAATTCCCACACGGTTCGGGTCTGCGTTCGCCGAAATACTCGAGCAGAACCTGCCTCAGGCACTTCATCGTCTCGCAATAGCCGAGCATGGCATCGAGCTTGATCCGCTCGACCCGCTTCTGCGCTTCCGGGGCGGTCGAGGCTCGCGCGAACTGCCGCAGGTCGACGGCGTCGCGGAGGCCGTAGAGCAGCCAGGCATCCGCCGGCAGCCCGTCGCGGCCCGCCCGGCCAGTCTCCTGGTAATAGGCCTCGATGTTCTTCGGCAGGTTCAGATGGGCGACGTACCGCACGTCCGGTTTGTCGATTCCCATGCCGAAAGCAATGGTCGCAACCATGATCACCCCGTCCTCTCTGACGAAGCGATCCTGGTTGCGGGCGCGAACCGACTTGTCGAGTCCGGCGTGATACGGCAGCGCGACCAGACCCTCCGCCGAAAGCCATGCCGCGATCTCGTCCACCTTTGCCCGGGAGAGACAGTAGACGATGCCGGCTTCGCCCGGATGCTCCGTGCGGATGAAATCCAGAAGCTGCTTCCTCGCATCGACCTTGGGAACCACCCGGTAGCGGATGTTGGGTCGATCGAAGCCGGCGACGAACATACGGGCGTTGCCGAGGTGGAGCTGATCGCGGATGTCGTTGCGCGTCGGACCATCGGCCGTCGCGGTCAGCGCAATCCGCGGCA
Organism: uncultured Alphaproteobacteria bacterium; assembly: GCA_963772635.1. Classification (GTDB taxonomy): domain Bacteria; phylum Pseudomonadota; class Alphaproteobacteria; order Rhodospirillales; family Defluviicoccaceae; genus JAUXFS01. Next base: position 45,016 of record CAVYYK010000068.1, on the reverse strand, counting down.
CGTCCGGAAAGTGCTCCCGCAATACCGCAAGTCGTCGGTATTCCGGCCGGAAGTCGTGCCCCCACTGGGATACGCAGTGCGCTTCGTCGATGGCGAACAGGGCGAGCTTGCATCGGGCCAAGTGGGCGAGAAAGGACTCGGTCGACAGTCTTTCGGGCGAGACATAGAGCAGATCCAGATCGCCCGCGCGCATCGCTCGCTCGATAGCCGAGGCTTCGGCGAAGGACAGCGACGAATTCAAGGTTGCGGCCCTTACTCCCAGTTGCCTCAAGGCCTCCACCTGATCGCGCATCAACGCGATCAGCGGGGAAATCACCAAGGCCGTTCCCGGTCGGCAAAGCGCCGGGATCTGGTAGCACAGGGACTTGCCGCCGCCGGTCGGCATCAGCACCAACGCATCGCCGCCCGCGACGACGGTATCGACGATCTCCGCCTGTTGCCCGCGAAACGCTTCGTAACCGAACACGTCTCGTAGGATGTCTAGGGGCCGGGGTGCCATGGGCATCCTTGTCGCACCACTGATGGGACGCTGACAAGTGGGTGCGGCTCCGGGCCTTCGGATCGCGCGTCGAGATAGGTTCATAAACGGGATCGAGACCACTAGCATTCGCGGGCGACACGGCTATACTCGCGGCGACGTTGAAGGGGAGGTAACGGGAGTATTCAATGGACGTTATCAATGTGGACATCGCCATCGTTGGCGCTGGCGGTGCGGGTTTGCGTGCGGCGATTGCCGCCGCCGAGGCGGACCCGAAGATGAACATCGTTCTCATCTCGAAGGTTTATCCGATGCGCAGCCATACCTGCGCCGCGGAAGGCGGTGCGGCGGGGGTGATCAAATCCAATGACAGCCTCGACTACCATTTCAACGACACCGTGGGCGGCGGCGATTGGCTGACCGATCAGGACGCGGTGGAGCTGTTCGTCAACGAGATTCCAAAAGAGCTGACCCGGATGGAGCACTGGGGGTGCCCTTGGAGTCGCGAGGAGACCGGCAACGTGGCGGTGCGCCCGTTCGGCGGCATGAAAATCATGCGCACGTGGTTCGCCGCCGACAAGACCGGCTTCCATATGTTGCACACCCTGTTCCAGACCACGCTCAAGTACAAATCGGTGAAGAGGCTGGACGAGCATTACGCTACCGACCTGATCGTCGAAGACGGGCGTGTCCAGGGTGTGATCTGCCTCGAGATGTGTACCGGCAAACTCAAGCTGGTCAAAGCCAAGTCGGTGATCATCGCATCGGGCGGTGCGGGAAAGATCTTCCCGTTCACCACCAACGGCGCGATCAAGACCGGTGACGGCATGGCGATGGCGTATCGGGCCGGGGTCCCGCTCAAGGACATGGAGTTCGTCCAGTACCACCCGACCGGGCTTCCGGGGAGCGGCATCCTGCTCACCGAAGGATGCCGCGGTGAGGGCGGCTACCTCCTCAACAAGGATGGCTACCGCTACCTGCAGGACTACGACCTGGGTACTGCGACGCCGGAACCGGTGCTCAAGTCGATGGAACTCGGCCCACGCGACCGGTTGAGCCAAGCCTTCTGGCATGAACAGCAGAAGGGACGGACGATTCAGTCGAAATGGGGCGACGTGGTCCACCTGGACATGCGCCACCTCGGCGAGAAGAAGATCAACGAGAGGCTGCCGTTGGTCCGTGATCTGTCACGCAGTTACGTCGGAGCCGATCCCGTCACCGACCTGGTGCCGGTGCGCCCGGTGGTTCACTACATGATGGGCGGGATCCACACCGACATCAACGCCGCGACGACCATCGATGGTCTCTATGCCGCCGGCGAATGCGCGTGCGTCTCCATCAACGGCGCCAACCGCCTCGGTTCCAACTCCCTGGGCGAACTCCTGGTATTCGGATCCCGGGCCGGACAAAACGCGGTCGAGCACGTTCGTACGGCCAAGGCCGCCGCCGGCAAGTCGGTCGAAAAGCAGGCATCGGAGGCGGAGCAGCGAATAAAGTTGCTGTACACGCGGAAGGGCAAGGAAAGGGTCTCGGTGCTGCGCAACGAACTGACCCACAGCATGGAGGACGGCTGCGGCATCTATCGCAGCGAAGACACGCTCAAGTCGACCTGCGAAAAGATCATCGAAGTTCGTGACCGCTACAAGAATGTCATGCTCGAGGACAAGAGCAGCGTCTTCAACACCGACCTGTTCCAGGTGCTGGAGTTGGGGGCGATGATCGAGTGCGCCCAGACGGTGGCCGTCTCCGCGCTCGAGCGCAAGGAATCCCGAGGCGCCCACCAGCGGCTCGACCACGTCAAGCGCGACGACGTCAAGTACCTCAAGCACTCGATGGCGTTCTACAACCCCAACGGCGATCCGCGGATCGACTACCTGGATGTCGTCATCACCAAATCACAGCCGGCAGAACGGGTCTACGGCGCCGCCGCGGGAGGTCAACACATCTGATGAGTACACGCACCATCACCATGGAGGTCCTGCGCTACCGACCGGAGCAGGACCAGGAACCCTTCTTTCAGACCTACACGGTCCCCTGCGACCCGGACTGGGTCGTCCTCGATGCGCTCAATTACATCAAGGACGAGCTCGACCGGACGCTGAGCTATCGCTGGTCCTGCCACATGTTCGTCTGCGGCAGCTGCGGCATGGTCATCGACGGCGAGCCGAAACTGGGGTGCAAGGCGTTTCTCAAGGACTACGGCGACAAGATCCGCGTCGAGCCGATGGCCAACTTCCCGATCGAACGCGATCTGGTCGTGGTCATCGACGACTTCATCGAGAAGCTGGAAAGCGTCAAACCGTACCTAATCCCGAAGGAGCCGAGAACGATCGAGCAGGGCGAGTACCTGCAGACGCCCGCTCAACTCAAGGCGTTCAAGCAGTACTCGATGTGCATCAACTGCCTGCTCTGCTATTCGGCGTGCCCGCAGTACGGCCTCGACTCGAGCTTCGTCGGGCCCTCGGCTCTGGCCCTCGCCCACCGCTACAACATGGATTCCCGCGATGTCGGGCGCAAAGCCCGCGAGGATGTGGTCGCCAGCCACGAGGGCATCTGGGAATGCAGCTTCGTCGGCGCCTGTTCGCAGGTTTGCCCAAAGGACGTGGATCCCGCGGGAGCCATTCAACAAACCAAAATCACCAGCGCCATCGACTACGTGACGTCGTTTCTGCCGGGAGGCAACCGATGAGCCGCAAACCATATGTCCGCCAGATGTCGAAGACATCCTGGTTCCTGACCCACTCTCGCTACAAGAACTACATGCTGCATGAGGTGACGTGCATCTTCATCGCGATCTATGCGGTGATCCTCATCGTCGGCCTGTTCCGGCTCGGCCAGGGTCCCGAAGCGTGGCAGGGCTGGCTGGACGGGCTGCGCAGTCCGCTGGGCATCATCTTCCAGATCCTCGCGTTCATCTTCGCGGTGATCCACACCTGGTCGTGGTTCAAGGTCGTACCGCAGGCGATGAGGATCCAGCGCGGCGAGGACTTCGTACCGGGAAACCTGATCGTCGGCGTCCATTACGGCGTCCTGGCGGTGATTTCCCTTTTTGTGTTGATCTTGGCGGGAGTAGCGTGAGCAATGGCACGGTCCAGTAAGGCAATTCCCTGGTTCCTGTTTGCGGGCGGCGGAACGGCAACGGCGTTCATACTGCCGGTGATAATCCTGGTCACCGGGCTGTTCGCGTTGTTCGGTGCGTTTTCCGGTGCGCTGTCCTACGAAACGATGCACGCGTTCATCGGCAACTGGCTGATCAAGATCATCGTTTTCGGGATCCTGTTCCTGACGCTGTGGCATGTCGCCCACCGTCTGCGCGTGGTCGCACACGATTTCGGCATTCGTGCCGACACCGGTGTCGCCATCGTCGTCTACGGACTGGCAGCGGTCGGCACGATCGCGACAATCGTCGCGCTCTTGAACGTCTGACGGCGACCCGTGAACGAGATCGAGAAAAGGCGGGTCGTCGACCCGCCTTTTCGCATGCGGTCACGGCGGCCGCTTGCGGGTTGATCGGTTCGAATACCTCAGTCGCGCAAGCTCCGCATCAGCCCTCGGGCGGCGATGCCCGCCGGTGCCGCGTCTGCTTGACGCTGTCCTTATCGTACCGTACTTTGCCGGGTTCCGGCCCGTTGGGCCGGTCCTCAGGGTACGTGAGGGAGCTGCGTTGCGGGCCGAAAGGTCCGTTTGGCGCGGGGCATGAAGTCGCACGATAACAAGAGCGGGGCGGGATATTCATGAGCGATAATCAACTGAAATTTGTCGACGACTTCCCCACTCCCACCTATGACGAGTGGGTGGCGGAAGTGGACAAGGCGCTCAAAGGAGCGCCGTTCGACAAGAAAATGTTCACCAAGACCTATGAGGGCATCACGGTCCGCCCGGTTTACACGCGCCAGGATTGGCCGCCGACCGGCGATCCCTCGGGGTTTCCCGGAGCGATGCCGTTCACCCGCGGCTCCACGGCGGCGGGAAGTCGTGTCGACGACTGGGATGTCAGGCAGATCCATGCGTACCCGGATCCCGCCAAGTGCAACGAGCTCATTCTCAAGGAACTGGAGCGCGGGGTGACCTCGCTGATCCTGCGGTTCGACGGCGCCGCGAAAGCCGGTATGGACGCGGACGGGTCGGGCGCGGAAGCGTTGGCCGGCGAAGACGGGATCATGGTCTACTCGGTCGACGACCTCGATCTGCTGTTGACCGGCGTCCACCTCGACCTGGCGCCGATTTGTTTGGATGCCGGCGCCCAGTTCCTGCCGGCCGCAGGCATGCTCGCCGGGCTGTGGCAGAGACGCGGCGTTGCCCCCGGCAAGGCCCTCGGTGCGTTCAATGCCGACCCGATTGGGGTGCTGGCGAAGACCGGCAGCCTGCCGGTGTCCGTCGATGCGGCCTTGGCGCAGATGGCGGATCTGGCCGGACACACGGCAGCGACCTACGCGAAGGTCACCGCCGTCGGCGTCGACACGTCGCCCTATCACAACGCCGGAGCGTCGGAATCCCAGGACCTCGCCGCCTCGATGGCGACGGCGGTGGCCTATCTTCGCGCGATGACCGCCGCCGGCATGGACATCGACGCGGCATGCCGCCAGATCCTGTTCACCTACTCGGTCGATTGCGATCAGTTCCTGGCGATCTGCAAGTTGCGGGCCGCCCGCAAGATCTGGGCGCGGGTCGCCGAAGCCTGCGGCGCCGGTGTGCCTGCCCGGGCGATGCGGTTGCATGCGCGTACCGCCGACCGGATGATGAGCCAGCGGGATCCTTGGGTGAACATGCTGAGGACGACGGTCGCTTGCTTCGCCGCCGCCGTCGGCGGTGCCGAGAGCGTAACGGTGCTGCCATTCACCGCTGCGCTCGGGTTGCCGGACGATCTCGGCTACCGCGTCGCTCGCAACACCCACGTCGTCCTGGCGGAGGAATCCAACGTCGCCAGGGTCATCGATCCCGCCGCCGGCTCGTGGTACGTGGAAACACGGACCGATGAGCTTGCCCGCGTGGCGTGGGCCGAGTTCCAGGAGATCGAGAAGGCAGGCGGTATCGTTCGGGTTCTGACCGACGGCAGTTTCGCCAAGAAGATCGCCGCGTCCTACGCCGAGCGGGAGAAAAACCTGGGCCGACGCAAGGATCCGCTCACCGGCGTCAGCGAGTTCCCCAATATCGCCGAAAAGCAACCGTCTTGCGAGCAGCCGGACACTCGCCGCGGCGGGCAAGGTTGCAAAGGATCGACTGGCGGCGACAAGAAGTGCCGCCGGATCGGGAGTGGCCTCGTCGGTCGACGCGATCAAAGCGGCTTCGGCGGGCAGCCTGACCCCTGCGGTGTTCGCCGCAGCCGGTGGGCGGTGCGACGATCGGGGTGATGGCCGACGCGCTGAGGGGTGACGCCACGTCCGTGGCCGCGCTTCCTCGCCACAGATTGGCCGAGAAGTTCGAGGCCCTTCGTGACGCCAGCGATGCCTATCTGGCGAAAACGGGCAAGCGCCCGGCGATCTTTCTCGCCAATCTCGGGCCCATCGCCAGACACACCGCCCGCGCCTCCTTCGCCAAGAACTTCTTCGAGGTCGGCGGCATCGAAGGGCTGACCAACACGGGGTTCAAAGACGCCGAATCCTGTGCACAGGCGTTCAAGAAAAGCGGTGCGACAATCGCCATCCTGTGCTCGGCCGATCCCGTGTACGAGGAGATGGTGGCGACGGTGGCGCCGGCCCTGAAGACGGCAGGATGCAAGCGCGTGTACCTGGCCGGTCATCCGGGCGACAAGAAGGACGCCTACATGCAGGCCGGTGTCGACGATTTCATTTTCATGGGGGCGGACGTTCTGGTCACCACGCGTTCGGCCCTCGCGTTGCTGGGAGCGATTGACCAATGACCGTTATTCCCAACTTTGCCGAAATTCACCTGGAGCCGCAAAACCAGCCGGCGGGCGGCGACGGCCTCGACGACTGGACCGCCCGGTTCAAGACCGAAACCGGCAAGTCGCCGGGAGACTTCCTCTGGGAGACGCCGGAACTGATCAAGGTCAAGCCGCTCTACTCGGCCGCCGATCTGGAAGGGGTTGATCATCTCGACACCATGCCGGGCATTCCCCCTTATCTGCGTGGCCCGTACTCGACGATGTACGTGACCCGGCCGTGGACGGTGCGTCAGTACGCCGGGTTCTCCACCGCCAAGGACAGCAACGCGTTCTATCGGCGCAACCTCGCGGCGGGGCAGAAGGGTCTGTCGGTGGCTTTCGATCTGGCCACCCACCGCGGTTACGACTCCGACAACCCGCGGGTATCCGGCGACGTCGGCATGGCCGGGGTCTCGATCGAACTCGATCATGGACACGCGCGTCCTGTTCGATGGCATTCCGCTCGATGAGATGACGGTCTCGATGACCATGAACGGTGCGGTGCTGCCGATTCTGGCTCTCTATATCGTGGCTGCGGAGGAACAAGGGGTAAAGCCGCAACAGCTGGCTGGGACCATTCAGAACGACATCCTCAAGGAGTTCATGGTCCGAAATACCTATATCTACCCGCCTGAACCGTCGATGCGGATCATTTCCGATATCTTTTCGTTCACCTCGCAGAACATGCCGAAATTCAACAGCATCAGCATCTCCGGCTACCACATGCAGGAGGCCGGAGCGACGGCGGATCTGGAGATGGCCTATACGCTGGCCGACGGTGTCGAATACGCGCGCTGCGGCATGAAGGCCGGGCTAACCATCGATCAGTTCGCGCCGCGGCTGTCGTTCTTCTGGGCGATCGGCATGAACTTCTACATGGAAATCGCCAAGATGCGCGCCGCGCGGATGCTGTGGGCCAAGTTGATCAAGCAATTCGATCCCAAAAGCGCTAAGTCGCTGGCGCTGAGGACCCACTCGCAAACCTCCGGCTGGAGCCTGACCGCGCAGGACGTATACAACAACGTGGTGCGGACCTGCATCGAAGCGATGGCTGCGACCCAGGGCCACACGCAGTCGCTACACACCAACTCCTTCGACGAGGCACTGGCGTTGCCGACGGATATTAGTGCCCGGATCGCCCGCAACACCCAGCTGTTCCTGCAGCAGGAGAGCGGCACGAACCAGGTGATCGACCCGTGGGGCGGCAGCTACTACGTGGAGCGCCTGACTCGCGATTTGGCGGAGAAGGCCTGGGGGCACATCCAGGAGGTGGAGGAAACCGGCGGCATGGCGAAGGCCATCGAGGCCGGCATTCCGAAGCTTCGGATCGAGGAAGCCTCGGCGCGGACCCAGGCGCGCATCGACTCCGGGCGTCAGACCGTCGTCGGCGTCAACAAGTACCTGCTCGACCAGGCCGAGAACGTGGAAGTCCTCAAGGTCCAGAACGCCGAGGTTCGCCGCCAGCAGATCAGGCAGCTGGAAGAGCTTCGGGCCAGCCGTGATCCGGCCGAAGTCGAGCAGAAGTTGAACGCGCTGACCAAGAGCGCGGAGATCGGTGAGGGCAACCTTCTTGCCCTGGCCGTCGACGCGGCGCGCGCCAAGTGCTCGGTGGGCGAAATCAGCGACGCTCTGGAGAAGGTTTGGGGCCGCCACAAGGCGGAGATCCGGGCGATCTCCGGCGTTTACAGTGGAGAGGTCGGCGAAATGTCGGATGTGGTGAAGAAAGTCCACAAGCTGGTCGAAGCGTTCGAGGCGAATGACGGCCGTCGCCCCCGTATCCTGATCGCCAAAATGGGCCAGGACGGACACGATCGGGGCCAGAAGGTGATCGCCAGTGCGTTCGCCGATCTCGGCTTCGACGTCGACATCGGTCCGCTGTTCCAGACGCCGGCGGAAGTGGCGCGGCAGGCGGCGGAGAACGACGTGCACATCATCGGCGCGAGTTCGCTGGCGGCGGGTCATCTCACGCTGGTTCCCGAACTGAAGAACGCGTTGAAGGAACTTGGCCGAGAGGACATCCTCATCGTCGTCGGCGGCGTTATCCCGCCACAGGACTACGATGAGTTGTACAAGGCCGGAGCCGAGGCGATCTTCCCGCCGGGAACGGTGATCGGCGAGGCCGCGATGTCGTTGCTGGCGACCCTCAACAAGCAACTCGGTTACGCCAGCGAAGCGGCGTAGGTTATGGCGATCGGCCCGAAGGCGGCGATAGCTCCGACAACCGCCCGCGCCTCGGCGCGGGCGGCGCTCACGGTTGACGACTACGTCGACGGTGTCGTCTCCGGCAATCGGACGATGCTCGGACGCACGATCACCATCATCGAGAGCCGCAGTCCTCGCCACCAGGAGATGGCGCAGGAGATCCTGTTGAAGCTGCTAAACCATTTGCGGAGCGTTCCCGAGGGTGAGCGGGCGCACAGGATAGGCATCACCGGCGTACCCGGGGTCGGCAAGAGCACATTCATCGAGGCCTTCGGCTGCAATCTAACACGCGCCGGACACAAGCTGGCGGTGCTCGCCGTCGACCCGAGCAGCAGCCTGAGCGGCGGCAGCATTCTCGGCGACAAGACGCGGATGGTGGACTTGTCGATGGATCCCAACGCCTTTATCCGGCCGTCACCCTCGTCGGGAAACCTCGGCGGCGTGGCGCGCGCGACCCGCGCGACCATGATCGTTTGCGAAGCCGCGGGCTTCGACGTCATTCTGGTGGAGACGGTTGGAGCCGGGCAGAACGAAATCGCCGTTTCCGAGATGACTGATTTCTTTCTCGTCCTCATGCTGCCGGGGGCCGGTGACGAGTTGCAGGGCATCAAGAAAGGCGTCCTCGAAATCGCCGACATGATCGCCGTCAACAAGGCCGACGGCGACAATGAACGCAGGGCCAAACAGGCTGCAGTCCACTACCGCAACGCCCTGAAAATCATGAAACACACAAGCCCCAATTGGCTGCCGCCGGTGGTGCTGTGCAGCGCCTTGAAAGGGCTCGGTCTCGACGCTCTTTGGGAGAAGATCGCCGAGCACAAAGACACGTTGACGGAAACCGGAGAACTGCAGGAAAAGCGCCGCCGCCAGCGGATTCGCTGGATGTGGGCCATGCTGGAAAACCGGCTGATGGATTCGCTCAGAAGCCACCCGCAGGTCGTCGAACGACTTCCCGAGATAGAACGGGACGTCGCGGAAGGACGCCTGACCATCACTCTGGCCGTTGACAGCGTTCTGCAAGCGTTCCACAACTGAAGCCGAACGTGTTTCGTCGTTCCTTGGCGTCCTTGCCTTATGCTTGGAGTGAGCTCCCGAGAGTTATTGCGGAATTGATGGCGACTGGAGCCTTGCTGAGAGGCGAAGCAACAGGCTTTCACGGTCCATGACGCACATGACCCGGCAACCGTCCCCTTTCTTGATCAGGCCGCCGTTGTCTGCCCTCGGTCTTTTCCAGTCCTGATGTAGGCCTGGGCACAATGCTTTGAGCAGTACGGTTTGCCGCCAACCGCCTGGTCCCCGCAAAAGTGGAAACCCTCCTTTTCGGGATCGCCTAAAGGCCAACTGCACATTCCGGATCTCAACGCACCCAGCTTAATCACCTGGGCAGGTTCGGGCTCCGACAGTACCGAAGGACGTCGCTGGGGCAATCCCAAACGATGAACCTTGCCAATCACCGCGTTCTTAGTGGTGCCCAGGCGACGACCAATCTCACTGGTCGATATTTCTTCGCTCCACAATGCAATTAGGGCAGCAGTTCGTTCGGGAGTCCATTCAGCCGTCATCATTTATTCCCCAGCACGCCAATTCCACGGATGTCGATCAAAATCTCTTAGCTTGAGCGCCAGACCGAACGCCAACCAGCATCCACAGCCAACACGCCCTGCACTTTGTTACTATATCTGCGCGCTGATTGCAAGCTCGACACTACATGTCGATGATAGCGCCATATCTTGTGGATCGGGAGCCGAAATGCCCATCGGTGATCCCATACCTGATCGGCGAAGGGTAAGAATCCCCGCCCGTGGTGTTGCAGCGGCTAACCGAGATCCGGGACGGGTTCCGTGTTTGGCGGTTAGCGTCCGAGGGAGTGATGTGAGCTTTGGTTTGGCGGGAGGGCGGCGCACAAGGTAGCAGCCTTCGGCGTGGACCGGCGGATGACCGCCAGATGGCAAGATGTCGCGTTTGACCTCGCGGGTGATGGTCCAAGGATCCCCACCCAGCCAGTGGACAATCGCGCTCGCAGCCTCAGCTTCACCTGTACGCTTCTCCGCACCACCCATGCCCATTGCTCGACCTTGCATCCGCCCTTGCGTTTGGAAAATGCCGCAGCGATAAACATAGGAGTCATGAAAGCGGCCTCAAAAATCGCTGCCGAAACTCTCATTTCAGCGTGGACGATTGTCGCGCCGGCCTGGATCGATTGCGGTGCTGGTCCCGTTGCGGATGTATGTCTCCGTGAGGCTGTTCCGGGATGAGTTGATATTGTTTGCTGCTTGTACTGCTTTCGCTCGGCGCTGGCGGGGGCTGCATGGACCGAAATGCAGCGGTTCCGCTCGAGCAGCAAGGGCCGCTCGTGAACTGCTACGACGAAGAGCGGGACGTGGTTGGTCGTAAGTTCGTCAACGATTGTGACGGGCGGGTCGTCAGCGACGATGAGGCTGCCCGTATAGGCTGGGACACCCAAGTGCGTCCTCCTCGCCGCCCCTCTCAACATTATCGCCTGGGCGGCCCGTTACGGCGCCTCGCAGCGACCGGTACCGGCTTTTTCGTCAATGGACAAGGCGACCTCCTGACGAGCGATCACGTTGTCGCGGACTGTTCCCACGTGTCGGTGTCGCCGGCGATGGGCGGCAGTCACATCGCCGGCGTGGTAGCGACCGACAAGGTCCGCGATCTCGCCCTCCTCCAAGTGCCGTTCACCCCCCAAGGGATCGCCCAATTCGCGCGCGATCCAGGCCAGGCAATTGCCAACGGAGTCACGGTCATAGGATATCCGGATCGAAGTTTTCTCGCTAGCAAGCCATCGGCGTTCAAGGCACGTATTCTCGGCATCAAGAACGCTGCCCCAGGGCTCCGGGTTATCGGCTTCCAGGGCAAGGTCCGGCCGGGCAACAGCGGTGGTCCGTTGATCGATCGTTTTGGGCAAGTGGTTGGAGTGGTCTTCGCGAAAGCGGTTCTAGAAACCGGAAATCGTCAGACAGACATCGGATTTGCGATACCGGTTGACGCGGTCATGGAATTCATGGACGACGGTGGCTCCCAATATACCGTCGGCAGCGGTTCACCAAAAATCATTCCGGTTGACCTGTCGGCGATCGCGAGAGTGTTCATCGCTTGGGTCGGTTGTTGGAAGTAAGCACTGCCCACGACACGCCCCTACCCCAACTGCCTCGCCAGATACGGGCCGAAGGCGTTCGCCACGGGAAGCGGCAGCCGTTTCCAAAGGGCAATGAACGCTCGGTACTTCGGGTTGAGCGGATTGACGTCGGGCACCTCCCGCCGCCGAAAGAGCTTGTATTCGTAGTGGAGTGGCTGTGGGTCGAAGCCCCAGTGCTTTTTGAATGCGAACGAACCGGTCCCACTTTTGCTCCGGCCATAATCGAAAACCCGGTAGCCCTCCTCGCAGGCCCTCCGCATAACGTCCCAGTACATGAAATCGAAGGCCGCAAACTCCCGAGCCAGAGGAGAACCGCCGCCATAATACGGCAGCACCTGATCGCGGAAGTAGAAGGTCAAAACCGTGCTGAGGGGCACCGAGTCGCGCACGACCGTCGTAATCTCGCACTGATCGCCGAACACCTCCAGGAGAGTTTGAAAGAAACGCTTCGAGTGGACCGGCGTCCCGAGATTACGCAGACTTTCGGCGTAAAGCCGGAAGAACCGCTCGATACCATCGTCGATCTCGCCGACAAGCCCGCCCTTGATGCCTTTTCGCACCATGGCCCGTTGCTTTCGCGGGATAGCCAGCATGTTCTTATCCGGGTCAGGGTCTATGGCCTTGGCGAAATTGGCATAGAGATCCCCCTTGCAGAGCCAGTCGGGATGTGCCGGTTCGTTGAGCCGAAACTCGAGATGGTCGACGCCGCGCTCCTCCGCGAGGCGAACGGCCTCGGCATCGAGCGCCGTCAATGCCGCGTTGGTGACCGCCACCGGCCCGCCCCTCACGCAGAACGCGTTGGATATTATTGCGTTCCCGAAAATCAAGCTATTGATGTGAACAAGCGGCAAGATCCCCTGGATCCGACCGTCCTGTTCCGCGAAGAGATAAGGACAGTCATGTCCATAGCTGCGTTCGACGACGGCTTTCCATCCAGCGCGATGAAAGAACGTTGCCTCCTCGCAGGCTTCGACGAATGCGTCCCAACGTTTCTTGTCGTTAGCGCTGTCGCCGAGTTGTTTGACCGCGAGGGGCGCGTCCGCGTCACCGTTCACCGTCGGCCCCTACACCAAATACACGATCCATGCGATCCCAGGAAAACCGGGAGAGGGTCTTTTCCAGCTTTCTCCGCATGTGTTTGAGATTGGTGTAATGGCGAAACCGCGCCTTGGCGGACGCGCCATCGATGCGGGGTTGGTCCGGATCGATTTCCCATGGGTGAAAGTAGAAGACAGCCGGCTTACGTTCCCTTTGATTGACCCGCTGGATCCCCCAGTGACACACGTTGCGAGGGAGGAGCCGGAAGTAGCCGCCGCCGCCGCATGGAAGGTTGAGACCACCGAGCACAAACGTTGTGATAGGGACTTCCAAAAACGCATGCCCGCGCAACGGCCGAAACGGAAACCGGGGTGCCTCGGGCATTCCGTAGAGGTCGTGGCGAATGGGATAGATGCTGGAGCTATACGCGTATCCCTCCTCGGCCAAAATCTCGAACGCCCATGGCGTATCTCCATTTATGGAAAAGCTGGGCGCTCGGTATCCGCGAACCGAAAGCCCGGTGATGTCCTCGAGGAGTTTTCGGGCGCGGCCAACATCCGTGCGGAACTGGTCCGGGCTTTGAACATTGACTCTTTGGTGAGCATATCCGTGACTGGCGATTTCGTGACCGGCTGCGGCGATGCGTTTGACGATCTCCGGCTGCCGCTCGGCCACCCAACCGAGGACAAAAAAAGTGGCATGGACGCCGTAATCAGCGAATAATTTCAGGATCGTTTCGACATTTTGCCCGACGCGCAGCGGATAGGACTCCCAATCCTCGGTCCGCACGCTGTTTTCGAATGCCGAAACCTGGAAATAGTCTTCCACGTCGACCGTCATCGCATTGGTGACAACGCCCGGAACGACCATTGCGACGTCGGTATCGGCAAAAAACCCGAAATGGCTTCCGGTTGACCCCGCGGGTGAACGCCAGGTCGTCGTGTAGAGCTTTGATTTCAAACGCTGTTCCTTTCGGCGCTCACTTCAGACGCTTGGTGCCGATGCCTTTAGGGGATCGCACCGCCAATCGCATGTCGTCTGACCTCAATCTACGTCTTTTCGTGAATTTTTTCGCCACCGCTTCGCTTCGAAGTGCCGGATGATGTCATCAAATTCGTTAAATTTAACTGGCCCGGACACATTTTCCTTAGCATCGGAATCGCCGATGGTCATCTCTTCGGCTTTGCGGATCGACGGCTCGCCAGCTCTCTTGTCATTTGGAGATCCGGCCACGCCCGTGCCTGCTGGCTGCCTTGCTTCGCGATCGGCACGGCGTCGGCCCGACGAGCCGAACATCTCATTGGCATAATCGGCGCTGTCATCAACGGCTGTGGCTTGGCCGAGGGCCATCTCCTCGTCCAGATCGATCAGCACTTCCTCGACATCCGCGAGCGTCAGCTCGTGTTTCTCCTCGAGGTAACCGAACAACAGCAGGCGATCGCAAACCCGATTGATCTTACGGGGAACGCCTACGGTATGGTCAAAGATTTTCTCGTAGGCCTCTGCCGTTAATCGCGGATCGCCTTGCCAGCCGACATGGGTCAGGCGGTGCTCGATGTAGCTTTGCGTGTCCGCCGCGTCGAGTGGCCAGAGATGATAGGATGCAATCACCCGTTGGCGCAGTTGTTCGAAGTCGTCGCTCACCAGCAAGCGACGAAACTCCGGTTGACCGACGAGAAACAGCTGGAGGACCGGTTTCGAGCCCGTACCGAAGTTCGACAGCATCCGAAGCTCTTCCAAAGCCGAAGGTTTGAGGCTCTGCGCTTCGTCGACAATGATGATCGCTCGTTTTCCGGTGCGATACGTTTGTAACAGGAACGCCTCAAGCTGACGCAGCAGTTCCGCTTTGTTTGCCCCGCTCAAAGCGATCCCAAACGCCGACGCCACCATGCGCAGGAGGTCGTCGGATTCCAGCTGAGTGTTATTGATCTTCGCCACAACCGCGCCTCTGGCGTTCGGCGACGACAGCAACTGGTCAATGAGCGTCGTCTTGCCGGCGCCGACCTCGCCGGTAATAACCACAAACCCCTCGCCTTTCGACAGGCCGTAGGTGAGGTAGGCCATCGCCTTTCGGTGGGGCCGGCTGTCGAAGAAAAACCGACAATCAGGCGTGAGCTGAAAGGGAAAGCCCTTCAGTCCGTAAAAATCGACATACATGCTGGCGATCGTCTCCGCTGCCGCATCTGATTAGGGTCTGTCTTCACGCCCTGTCGGTGACAATACTATCATGGGAAGATTCGTCCTCACACATCCAATACCGGGAACTGCAGGATCGGCCCAGCAAACCCTGCCGCTGTCCGCCGAGAGGGCGAAGGCGCTTACGGTGCGTCCGACACCGTTCCGGTCCTGATGCCAACCTGCGTTGATACTGTCAGTAAGAGACCACTCGGTAGGCAACCAAACCAACCAGCTCATGCAAGGCATAAGCGCTGCCGACGAGACTGCTTGCCTGCGGCATCAAATCGCGCATTTCGAAAGCGGAGCCTGTCGAGGCGAACACCGTCGCGGCTGGCACAATGTGGATTCCCGCCTGCTCGAAAGCCTCCGCAGCGCGTCTCATATGGAAGGCATGGGTGACAAGTATGGCCGATCCGATGTTCTCGTTTCTCAGAATTTTTGCCGAGAACTGCGCGTTTTCAAATGTATCTCGGGACCGATCTTCTACCCACCGAACGGCGACCCGAAAATCCTCCTCCAAAACCTTTTTCATGAGGTACGCGAGGGACGTCTCGTTATCGCGATGGCGCCCACCCGAGACGAGAACCGGGAGATCCGTCTTGCGGGCCACATGCGCTGCGTAGCGGAGACGTTCGAGGCTTACGCCGTCGACGGTATCGCCGCCGTACTCGGGCGCGGAACGGTGACGCCCGGCGCTTAGAACGACAATCGCCCCCGGTTTTTCGCCCTCGAAGCGCCGCTCCGAAAGCGCACCATCTGGCAGTTCCGTCACCGCCAGGAGTTGCTCACTCACGACTGGCGTCGACAACGCATACAATAGCAGGAAGGCCGATCCAACGATGGCGATGCCCGCGATGCGGTTTCGGAAGATCATCAGCGTGCCAACGGCACCGATGATCAGAACAAGCAAAACGGGCTCGGCAACCAATCCCCTCATTCTTGGATCCCTTCTTGCCCCCGTTTGGGACGCGTCACGTCGCTAAAACACCAGAAATTATGGTTTCAGTAATCGGTTTCCGGCATTTTCTAATGGTCCGATCCACAAGGGAATCCTTCATGAATCCTTCATGTTCAGAACCTTCATATTTTTTCCAGGTCGGATAAGTTATTGGCCACGGAGGTGATGCCGATGCTATTCTGTGCAAGCAGCATAGTACCAGCGAACCAAGATGACAAATATGAGCGACGCTCGTTGCGGCGATTTTTTTGCTTAAGCGAGAGCCCGATCGCGAGATCTGTTCGACGTGGTGCGATGTCAAAACCGCTGCGACTGAGCACAGTTTCGCACCTTACAAAGTCCTTCACTGGAGCGTAGGTGAGGCCAACACCATGTCGTACAACGGACCACCGGCAGTTCAGAGTCCCCGTTGCAAAAACGAAACCGGGACAGAGGCCCCCGGTACGGCCATCGCTTCCGAAAACACCACGATGTCGATGCAGTGGCGAATTGCCCTCTTGGTCTTTTTGGGAGTGTTTGTCGCTTTCTTAGCTTTGTTTTGGGAGACAATCGGCACCATGACTGCGGTCTGGGGCAGATCGCACGTACAGCCATGGTTTTCTGATTTTCCCTGTGGCTGCTTTCCTGATTTGGAACTGCCGAGGCACGTTGTTGCAAATCGACCCTCGGCCCGAACCTGTTGGCCTCGTCCTGCTTGCCGGTTCAGTTTGCGTCTGGCTTCTGGCAGATGTCATGGGTATCCAGGTGGGCCAGCACTTCGCGCTGATTGCCATGATCCAATGCTTGGTTCTCGCCATTTTTGGGTGGTCAGTCGTCAAACAGATCTTGTTTCCTCTGCTTTTCCTCTTTTTTGCCGTACCTTTCGGGAATTTTTTGATTGCTCCTCTACAAGACGTTACCGCCCATCTCTCGGTTGCTTCTTTTGCGTATTACCGGAATCCCGGTTTACTTAGACGAGTTGTTCATTTACATCCCGACGGGTAGTTTTGTCGTCGCCGAGGCCTGTTCGGGAGTTCGCTTTCTCATCAGCACAATCGTGCTGGGTGTCCTGCTCGCCCATGTCTTGTTCAAGTCATGGTGGCGACGTCTCGTCGTCGTTTGCCTTTCCCTGATCATTCCGATCATTGCAAATGGTGTCAGGGCATACGGTATCGTGCTTCTCGCGCACGTAAGCGACTTCGAGATTGCCGTTGGCGCTGACCATATCTTGTATGGGGGGATATTTTTTGGTTTTGTAACATTGTGCTTACTGGCGGCGGCCATCCCTCTTCGAGACAAGAACTACGCAACGGAATCCAGTGGCCGACAAATCGCGAACGTGAACACGACTGGAAAACGATCCAGAGTAGCGGTACTGGCTGCCGGAATGGCTGCGGTGTTGATTTTGGCCAGCGGACCGGCTTACAGTGCGTTCACTGCGCAGGCTGCCAATCGTGCCACGATATCAGGAATTGCCGAGTTGTCGATTGAGGGGACGTGGCAGCGGGTTCCCCGGCCTCAGATACACTGGCAGCCGATGTTTCTGGGAACAGATGCCGAAACGCTGCAAGCGTACACGGATGAAAATAGTACGGTCACCTACTACGTAGCTTTCTATTCCCACCAGTCGGCAGGCTCAGAAATTGTCAATGAAATGAACCGACTTGACGAAGGGAAAACATGGCGGCGTGTGGGAAGCGGTTCGCATGTTGTGAAAATAGATGGTCACTTGTTGACCATCCGGGTTTTGCGCTTGGCGTCGGCGACAACGAAGCGGTTGGTATGGTACTGGTATTGGGTTGATGGGCAATTCACGGGAAATCGTTACCTGGCCAAGCTGTTGCAGGCGAAGGCGCGCCTTTTCGGAGGCATTTCGGCTGCCGCCGTGGTTGCGGTGGCGGCGGACTACGATGAGAGCCCGCAGAAGGCGGCTCGTTCGCTAGAGAACTTCTTGGAAAGCGTCACATCCTTCGAAGCACCGCTCGTTGCCACCGCACGAGCGGCTGCGATTCCGGGTAGCTGACCGCATGTGCGGTATCGTCGGCATATTCCACACGACCGGTTTACGGGACATCGATCCGAGCCTCCTTGGCCGGATGAATGACAGCCAAACGCACCGCGGCCCTGACGACGCCGGACTACATCATAGCGCCGGGTATCGGCCTCGGCCATCGCCGGCTGTCGATTATCGATCTCGGCGGTGGCCACCAACCGATGTTTAACGAAGATGAAATCCGTCGCGGTGGTCTTCAACGGGGAAATCTACAATTTCCAGGAGTTGTTCAAACTCTTGGAAAACCGTGGCCATCGATTTCGCACGCGAAGCGATACCGAGGTTATCGTTCATGCCTGGGAGGAGTGGGGCGAGGCGTGCGTCGAGCGTTTTCGCGGCATGTTTGCTTTCGCGTTATGGGATAGTAACCGGCAAACGCTTTTTCTCGCCCGTGATCGCTTGGGCATCAAACCGCTATATTACGCGGTGCTGGGGGACGGAACGTTCCTATTCTCCTCCGAATTAAAGGGCCTGCTCGTTCATCCGGATCTCCCTCGAAGGATAGATCCGTGCGCCGTGGAGGAATACTTTGCTTATGGCTATGTACCCGATCCCAAGACCATTTACCGCGATGTCGCGAAGCTCGCTCCCGCTCACGTCTTGTGTGTGCGGAGGGGCGATGCCGACACGCGACCTCGATCCTATTGGGACGTGTCATTCCGGGATAAACACCGATTAAGTGAAGACGAGGCTCAGGAAGAACTGATCGAGCGCCTTAGGGAAGCCGTTGGCATTCGCTTAGTCGCCGACGTACCGCTGGGGGCCTTCCTCTCCGGTGGGGTGGACTCGAGCGCCGTGGTCGCACTCATGGCGGGACTTTCCAAGGAGCCGGTGGAAACATGCTCGATCGCATTCGACGATGCGCGGTACGATGAGGTGCGGTTTGCATCGATGGTCGCAAAGCACCTTGGGGCCCGTCACCACGTCCGGCGGGTCGATCCCTCGGAATTCGACTTGGTCGAGAATCTGGCCCATGTCTACGACGAACCTTTCGCCGACAGTTCGGCCATGCCGACTTACCGTGTGTGCGCTCTCGCCCGCGAGCACGTCACGGTCGCCTTGTCAGGGGACGGCGGTGACGAAGTCTTCGCCGGCTACCGCCGGTATCGGTGGCATCATTACGAGGAAGCCGTGCGGCGGCGCGTGCCGCAAGCCATACGCGGCCCGCTCTTCGGCTTTCTTGGATCCGTCTATCCGAAAATGGACTGGGCACCGAGACCGTTGCGCGCCAAGTCGACGTTCCAGGCCCTCGCTCGAGATTCGGTTGCAGGGTACTTTCACAGCGTCGCGGTCATCCCAGATGGCTTGCGCCAGCGACTCTATTCTTCCGACATGATCCAGGAACTTCGCGGATATCATGCTGCCGAGGTGCTCCGTCACCACATGCAAAACGCGCCGACAGACCACTATCTCGATCGCGTGCAATACGCCGACATGAAAACCTATTTGCCCGGCGACATTCTGACCAAGGTGGATCGAGCATCGATGGCGCATTCCCTCGAAGTGCGCGTGCCGATCCTCGATCACCAGTTTGTCGAATGGGCCGCAGGACTGTCTGCGGAACTCAAACTGCGTAGCGGAGAAGGGAAGTATCTCTTTAAGAAAGCGTCAGCGCGACTGGTGCCCCGGGAGGTGCTCTACCGCGAGAAGATGGGATTTGCAGTCCCCCTCGCTTCTTGGTTCCGCGGACCACTCCGGGATAGAACGCGCGTCGCGCTCACGGGCTGCGATTTGGCGAAAAGCGGACTGGTGGATGTGAAAGCCGTAGAACTAATGTTCAACCAGCACGTTTCGGGAGTGCGAGACCATAGCGCCGGCCTTTGGTCGCTCATCATGTTTGAGTCTTTCTTACGCCAGGTTCACGGACGCAACTCGGTAAAACCACAATCCGTTGGCGATGTCTCGCCTCATGCCAAAGGCATGGCACGCGCTCACCAATAACAAGGTCGCCTGTTTGGCCCAATCCTGCGCAAGAAGTCAGCGCAATTTTCTTTTTTGCTTATGATACTGATAATAATCTTGCCCAAATTGATGACTGCCAAATGTTTCGCGTGTACCATTCAAGAGGAGATTGATATTTGGGTTGTCGGCGATCAAATCGAGCGCTTCTTTGACCGTATCGCGAGAGGTCGATTCTGACCTAATCACGAACACGATTTGACCCACGTGTGCCGAAAGGACCGATGTATCGGCCTTCATAAGCACCGGTGGCGTATCGAAAATGATGAAGCGGTCATCATAGCGATGGGCCAATTCGTTCACGAGGTTTGCCATACGTTTGCTACCTAGGAACTCGGCGCTACGGGAATGCGATGTCCCGGGCGGTAAAACGCTAAGCCGGTTAATATCGGTCCTCAAGAGAACATCCGAAAGATCCAAACGCTCGTCCATCAAAACGTCCATGAGTCCCATTTTCGCCTTGATGCCGAGGGTCCGCATGATGGTCGAGTTCGTAAAATCACAGTCGACAAGCAGGACGCGAAAATTCTCTTCCAGTGCGATGCTCATCGCGATGTTGAGGGCACAGAAACTTTTTCCCTCCCCGGAAACGGCGCTGGTTATCAGCACAAGATTTTGTCGATCGGCGCCATTTTGCGTGTAATGATTTAGGAGTCCACGCTTGATGAGGCGGAATTCTTCTGTTGTCCTCGTTTTCAAGTGATCCGACGTAATAATTCCATTCCTATGAAGCGTTGATTGATTGATAGCAACTGATTTTGTTGCTGAACGCTTGCCGGTATCAAGTTTCTGACGCCCGTCGGTATCGCTCGGTTCGACACTTTGCGGACGTGTACCTCCTCCGTGCTGACCACTCGGCAATCGTTTGGCGGCTTTTTCAATCAGCGACCGGCGATCGGTACTGCGCACGTTACCGCCTCCACCAGTCGTCATTGCGATCTCGACCCTCTAGTGTCAGCTTCACCCGGACTGCTGAATTGGGGGTGGGACAAGGAAGAGAGCCCCTCGGAAATCATCCCAACGGCCGGCTCAATGGATCGCGTATCGCGCACGACCGACGTAAGCTGACCAAGTCCGACTTTACTCTCAACCAGCATCGTCCCGCCGTATAAGAAAAAAATCGACATCCCACAAACCACAAACAGAGAATGGTCAATTATTTTCGATATCTTCTTGCGGCTGTCAACAATTGCGCTGATTGCACCGAGAACGGGCAATCCTATATCGTCGCGGAGTTGGCGAACGGTAACATAAGCGGTATTGAGCAGGGAAAGCCCAAGCGCAACGGCAATGCCAGCACCAACGCCCAACACCAGCACCGCTGAGAGCAACAGCGGCCTGTTGGGGCCACTCGGAAAGCCTGGCGTGACCGGAGGGTCAACAATCCGAAACTGCGATCTCTGACCCGTAGCCTCGCGATCACCCGAGATCTTTGCTGATTCCCGTCGCGACAGCAGTTCTTCGTATTTCGACTTCAGGACATCGTAGTCTCGATTCAACTGACTTAATTCGGCCTCAATGACGGGAACGGCGAGCTGTCTGCGTTCAAGCGTGTCAACAGCTTGCTGTTGCCGCGTTACTCTGTCTTTCAAAGTCGCGATAAGGGCCTCCTGTTCGACGAGCTTGTACTTGATTTGTGAAAATGTTGGATTGGGAATGCCGATACCAGAAAACTGATTATTCTCAACCGCCGACCGCAGGCCTTCCAACTCGGCTTTTCGTTCCGCTTCCAATTCTTTGATACGCTTTCGTAGGCCGATGACCTGCGGATGCCGATCCGTGTAAACCCTAAGGAGATCGCCTAGACGGGCCTCGAGCTCCGCAAGTTGAGCGGACGCATAGGAGGGTGGTCCGAGCCCCGAAGTCTCTGATCCAAGCGCGATCGTAGGGAAAATCGAACGAAGCTGCTCCTGCAGGACATCTCGCGTCGTGATTGCGTCTTGGAGCGCGTTTTGTGCTTCAAGCAAACTGGCCGTTGCCGTTTCCAATCGCGAACGGTATCCCCCTGGGCCGGGAAGGAGCCCATCATTGCGTTGCTTGAAATTTGCCAGCCGTTGCTCTGCGTCCTCCAACTTGCCTTCGTAATACTGAATTTGCTGATCTATAAACCGATGAGCCGAATCCATTTCCTCGCGATTGGCGCCAAGGTTTCTCTCCACGAAGATGTCGATGAGGGCTTGAACGGAGTCTCTGGCCCTCTTTGGATCTTCGTCTTGAAACTGTATCTCGAAAATACTTGATGCGTTGGACGTTATGGTCGTCGAACGCTCAAGGTCCTCTATCAGCGCTTGGCGTTCGCTTATCGTCGAGACTTCGAGATCGCGGTCGGTTTCGCGCGCCAACTTTTCGAGATTTGGTCGGCTCAGCAAGGTCTGCTTCATGACCTCTGCCTCCGCATCCACACCGGGATCGACGGCGAGGCCCACTAAGAGAGGTCCTAAGACACCGCGCGAATCAACGTATATTCTGCCCGTTGCCGTATATGTGTTGGGCCAAACCGCGACTCCAAACCAACCGATCAGGCAGAATGCGAACGCGAGCGCGACAACAAGCCAGCGCCGTTGCCAAATGCTGTTAATATAAAAGTAAATTTGGTCAAGAATCGATCCGTTCAAACGACCCTCCTACAACACCGGTGCTCAGCAAAAGGGCTAACAAACCCGTGCCAAGTCTAGAATAAAGTCCAATTTTCCCCGTGCACTCAAGAGGCGAGTCGTCAAACACCATTAGCAGCTTTCTTGCCATGCCCAATCAGTTCGTATCGCCGTACCTTATCGTTATTGTTTAAAGATCATCAGCGATCTTTTTTCGGCCTACGCCAAACACGATCCGTTAAGCACTCTCTGCCATGGTGCACAACCATACCGCCATTTCGTTCCATTTGCTATACCCTGTTAGGGTAATTCGTTGCTCGCAGGAATCCTTGATGGCCGACGTACTGCAATCGTCCAGATCGGCGATCCGGATAGCGGCGCTGGTTTCAAACCTGATAGAAGAGGTTGATGGCGGAGGGAATTGGTACCGCAGCGGCTCTAATTGTATGACATAGTGTCCGTCCGCCTGCTTGCGTGAACGCGATCATTGGTCAAATACGGCACCTTGGGGTTGTGCGAATTGGCGGTTCTTGAGCGGCGCGCTTATGCCGCACCTGAGGAAGCATGAACAACTCGTTCTCAAATCTGAGCACCAAACCAGACACGCGGGAAAGTGCTTTGGTTTGTCGCGCTGACCGGCCGCGCCTTATGCATGTGTTTCCGAGCTTTGCCGTAGGTGGCGTGCCAAACCGTATTGCAGCGATCATCAATCGACTGGGGGATGGGCATTACCACACGATCTTGTCGCTGGACGGGCAATACGGCGCTGCCGAACCGCTTTTGTCCAATGGCAACGTGGATTTGATGGCTTTCGAATGCCACCGCGAGTCCTTCATCAACACGATCAGAGGCATTCGTTGGAGGCTAAAGAATGAAACGCCGGACGCTCTGCTGACATACAATTGGGGTACAATCGAGTGGGCGTTTGTCAACACGGTGTTCAATCTTGGACCTCACGTTCATTTTGAGAGCGGTTTCGGGAAAGACGAGGAAAGCGCGTTGCTGTGGCGAAGGAACCGTTTTCGTCGGCTGGCTCTGCTTCGTGCCCGACGCGTCGTCGTTCCATCGCAAACGCTGGCCCGGATAGCCGAGGGCGCGTGGCGACTTCCGCGAAGAAAAGTGCAGGTCATCCCGAACGGCGTGGACAGCGAGGAATTCCGGGGCCAACCAGGCTGCGTGACAAACGTTGAGTTTCGCACCTGGCCACAAGATGTCGTCGTAGGAACGGTCGCCCCGCTGCGACCCGAGAAGAATCTGGATCGTTTGCTAAGATGTTTTGCCGCCCTTGATGGGAAGCCAGAAGCCAGGCTGGTTGTTGTCGGCGATGGTACGGAGCGAGACAGGCTCGAACAGGTGGCAATGGAATGCGGTATTTCGGATCGCACCGTATTCGCTGGTCACCGTGGCGATGTCCCTCATGTCCTTCGAGGGCTCGACATATTTGTCATGACGTCGGACACCGAACAGATGCCGAACAGCCTCCTTCAGGCGATGGCGGCGGGACGACCAGTGATAGCGACCGACGTCGGCGACGTCAAACGGATGGTGGCGCCGGAAAACCGTCCGTACATTGTTGCCAAAACAGACGAACAAGGATTCAAGGAGCGCTTGAAAAATCTTTTGGTGGATCGTGAGAAGCGTCTGTTGTTAGGGGAAAAAAACCAAACCTATGCGAGGACTTATTATGGAATCGACAAAATGGTGGCAGCATACAAAACCCTCTTCAATGATACCATTCAATCGGCGTAACGAAAGTTTACGATAATGGTCGTGCCCAGCGTTTTAAGCTATTAGACGTACTGAGACCCCATGTCCGATTATGTCTGGGGTGACCCGTCTCACAGTATGCAAGTGTCGAGGGTTGCACCGGATGGTCCGGTGCCTTGCCTCATGCATAGGAGACGGGTCATGGAAGAGACTATCACGTATGTTGGTCTTGACGTTCACAAAGAGACGATCTCGGTTGCGGTAGCCGAGAGCGGCGATCGCGGGCAAGCGCGTTATTTCGGGAAGATCGCCAACAACCCGCAGGCTCTGAGCAGGTTGGCCGCGAAGCTGTCGCGCAAGGGGCGCAGGCTGCGATTCTGCTACGAGGCCGGTCCGTGCGGTTACGGGATCCACCGCCATCTGACGGGACTGGGGCACGACTGCGCGGTGGTGGCGCCGTCGCTGATCCCCAAGCGTCCGGGCGATCGGGTCAAGACCGACCGACGCGATTGCCTGAGCCTGTGCAAGCTGGATCGGGCCGGCGAGCTGACGGCGGTGTGGGTCCCCGACGCCGAGCACGAGGCCATGCGCGATCTGGTGCGCGCCCGCGGCGCGGCGGTCAAGGCGCTGCGCCGGGCGCGTCAGCAACTGAGCGGTTTCCTGCTGCGCCACGCCCGCGTGCGAAAGGGCAAGAACTGGACACTGGCGCACCGGCGCTGGCTGGCGACGTTGCGTTTCGAGACGCCGGCCCAACAGATCGTCCTGGAGGACTATATCCAGGCCGTCGAAGACGCCCACGCCCGCCGCGATCGCCTGACCGCCCAGATCGAAGCCTTGGTCCCGAGCTGGTCGATGGCCCCCGTCGTCCAAGCCCTTCAGGCCATGCGCGGCGTGGCGCTGATCACCGCCGTCACCCTTGTGGCCGAGGTCGGCGATCTCACCCGTTTCCACACCCCGCGTCAGCTCATGGCTCACCTCGGCCTGGTGCCCCGGGAGGATAGCTCCGCCGGCAAGATCCGGCGCGGCGGCCTCACCAAGGCCGGCAACGCCGAGGCGCGCCGCGTCATGGTCGAGGCCGCCTGGTGTTACCGCCTGCCCGCACGCGTCAGCCGCGGCCTCCTCGACCGCTTGGTCGGCCTGCCCAAGGAGGTGCGCGATATTGCCTGGAAGGGGCAGGTCCGCCTGTGCGCCCGATATCGTCACCTGCGCGCCCAGGGCAAGGACGCCCCCCTGGTGACCGCCGCCATCGCCCGCGAGATGCTCGGCTTCATCTGGGCCATCGCCCAAGTGGTCGCCCCGAGAAAGGCGCCTTGAGAACCCGCACAGCGAAACGAACACAGAAAGCCCGAACAGCAAAGCGAACACAGAAAGAAGGAGAACGATCCAACACTGTAACATTCCGCCGGCGCTCATGCCTGGAGGCGGGACCGCGGTCAGGGGAACCCTCGAGGACTCTGCGAGAGGACAAGCGTTCCCATACTCGTTCTTAGACCGAGGCAGCCCCGCGACGAACCCAGGGTCATGCGGTTCCAACCCGCGCATCAGAGATCGATCAACCGTCGTAAAGATGGTCCCGCCTCCTGCCATGCGCGCCGGCTACACTCGAATCTCGGCACCGGCAAACGGTGAGCGGATAAACATACCCACATACCTTGAAATCGGACATAAGAGAGTCCGTCCGGAGACTTTATGAAGGATTACAGAGCTTTCGGAGCATGAGGCGGATGGAAGCGAGTTTGCTGCTTTTCTGAGGTTCTCAGGGCGCAAAATGCGGACGAGGGCGCAAGCTAAATACGTGTGTTATGAGAGCCTGGGAATTCATTGAAATAGATCCAACCGTTACGAGCGTCAGGCTGGCGTCATTCGACGATACCCGAAAGCCTCGGATAACGCTTCGCTACTTGAACAAGCAGAAGCTTCAGCGAAAACGGCGAGAGGCCGAGTTCGCCAGGAAGCGCCCGCTCATCGTGGATATGTACGGCGATCCCGAGCGGCAAGCGGAGGCTGTAAAGGATGAGCTTGCTCGGGAAGAGGACCGTCATGAGATCGAGATGCTCAAGCAAGAAATGGAGTTGCTGAAGGACCAGATCGCCGTGCAGATCGACGCCGCCGAGATCGACGCGGAGCGAAAAGAGAGCATAGCGCAAGGCGCGATGAGGGCGATCGCACGGAAGCGCAAAAACCAGTGAGTGAATTTGGGGGGAGGAAGATGGAAGCTGTTGAAAACGTCTACAGCGTGCTGAGGGAGTTGGGGCTCACGCAATCACAATACGATTTCAGCCAGCGGTGGCTTGGGCAATGCCAAAGCTATTATTCGGTCACGAAAGCCAGGGGCGGCGAACCGAGCGTTCAGTCGCTCCTATTCCTCGACCTGCAACTTCAGTCCATGAGAACCGCGTTGGCACTCAGCACGAATTCATAACTCAGCTTACACTCATCGCGGGGCGAAGCGTCTAAACGAAGTTCGAGAAGCGGTTTCGCTTCGGCTGCGGCACAGAGTCACGTCGTAAGGTTCAAGGTTCAATCCCCCGCGTCAATCCAATGCCTGGACTTTTGCCCCTGTTACCCAGATGTTTCGCAGAAACCAGTTTGAGGTCGACATGCTAGGCGGTTAGATTGACAGGCCTTCCGGTTTTCCAATTCTGAGCGACAAACATCCAACGGTCCCCAATCCCATGGCCAAGCCCACGATCGACCTCGTTGCCGGCGCCCGACCGAACTTTATGAAGATCGCACCGCTTTACCATGCGCTGAAGGACGCGAACTGGTGCCGCCCGCGAATTGTACACACCGGCCAGCATTACGACGCCAACATGTCCGACGCCTTTTTCCGCGACCTCGGGCTGCCGGAGCCCGATTTCCATCTTGGTGTCGGCAGCGGCAGCCAGGCGACGCAAACCGCGGGAGTCATGGTCGCCTATGAAAAGCTCTGCCTCGAGGATAGGCCCGCCTGGGTGATCGTTGTCGGCGACGTCAATTCGACGATGGCCTGCGCGATCGTTGCAGCCAAGCTTCACATCCCGGTCGCCCATCTCGAAGCCGGCCTGCGAAGCCGCGATCGAACCATGCCGGAAGAGATCAACCGCCTGGTGACAGACGCTATTTCGGATGTTCTGTGGACCCCGTCTGCGGATGCGGACGCAAACCTGCGGGCCGAAGGCGTGCCATTGGAGCGTATTGAGCGCGTCGGCAACATCATGATCGATGCCTATGAAATGCTGCGCGTCCGCATCGAGACCGAGGAAACCCGTCGGCAGTATAGCCTGAAGCCCAAAAGCTATGGCATCGTAACGCTCCACCGGCCGAGCAATGTCGATCGCGAGTCCGACCTGGTCGAAATCATGGCAGGGCTGCGCGCAGTCTCGGCGAAGTTGACGTTGGTGTTCCCGCTCCACCCGCGCACTCGAATTAGCCTTGAGCGGTTTGGGCTCCTCGAGAACCTCGGCGACGAGCCTTACCTCAAACTCATCCCACCCCTGAGTTACGTACCTTGCATGGCACTGTTGCGCGAGGCTCGGTTGGTCATCACCGATTCTGGGGGAATCCAGGAGGAGTCGACGTATCTCGGCATTCCGTGTCTTACGCTGCGGACAACAACGGAGCGGCCCATTACAATTCAGCAAGGCACCAACCGGCTGGTGCGTCGCGACCAGTTGCAGGCGTGCGTCGAGGAGGTGTTGAGGGGCGAGTGGCCCGGCAGCATACGACCCGACCTCTGGGACGGGGAAACGGCCGGGCGCGTTGCCGCAAGTCTAAGATCACGCTTATGCGGCTGAGTGTTCCACCGATTAACTCGCGAAAACCAAGGCAAATCCTTGAACTACCGGGTATAAATGCTGGAGCCCGAGCCTCTCCGCAAAGCAGCGGTCCATTAGTGGAGCCAGCCAGACATGTGCGCGATTTTCGGCATCATTAGTCTGCGCGAGGGCATTTCGCCTGATCCGCAGCTTCTCGTGCCGATGGCGCGGGTAATGGTTCATCGTGGCCCCGACGGTGAGGGCACGTTGGTGCGCAACGGCATCGCATTGGGCATGCGGCGGCTTTCAATCATCGACGTCGACGGGGGCCAGCAGCCAATCGCCAACGAAGACAGCACCATGTGGGTGCTATGCAACGGCGAGATCTATAACTTTCGCGAGTTGCGGCGCGAGCTCATCGGGCAGGGGCACCGGTTTCGCACAAGCAGCGACACCGAGGTTCTGGTCCATCTCTACGAGCAATACGGGCTCGATTTCGTTGACCGGCTCGAGGGCATGTTTGGTTTCGCGATCTGGGACGATCCCCGTCGGCGACTGGTGATCGGCCGCGACCGGCTGGGGATCAAGCCACTCTACTACCACCAGACCGCCGAACGACTGGTCTACGCTTCCGAGGCCAAGGCCATCCTTCAGGTGCCCGAGATATATGCCGACATCAATCCGCTGGCACTGGAGGAATATCTCTCCTTTGGCTACACGCCCAACGGCTTCTCCCTGTTCAAGGGTATCGACAAGCTGCCGCCCGCCTCGCTGATGATCTGCGAAGGCGGCTCAGTGACGATAAAATCCTATTGGAAGGTGCCCAGCGACATCGATCCTGCCCCCAGCGCCGAGATGTGGGCCGACGAGGTCCGCGCCGAAATCGAGCGCGCAGTCGAGGCGGAAATGGTCAGCGACGTACCGCTCGGCGCCTTTCTTTCCGGCGGCGTCGATTCGAGCGGTGTGGTCGCGATGATGGCGCGCCACAGCGACCAGCCGGTTAAGACCTACTCGATCGGCTTCGATACCGGCAAAGCCGGCGCCTACTATAACGAGCTGCCCCATGCGCGTACCGTCGCTGAGTTGTTTAGCACCACGCACAAGGAAATCCTGGTTCGACCCAGCGTCGCCGAACTGATGCCCAAGCTGCTATGGCATATGGACGAGCCGGTCGCCGACAGCGCCTTCATCACGACCTACCTGGTGGCCCAGTTCGCCCGGCGCGACGTGACGGTGATCCTGTCCGGCGTCGGTGGCGACGAACTGTTCGGCGGTTACCGCCGCTATCTCGGCGATCACTACGCAAACCGCTACCTCAAGCTGCCTCCATGGCTGCGCCGCCAAGTCATAGCGCCGGTAGCAAATTTCCTGCCCAGTGACCGCCATTCGTCGCTACTAAACCTGTCGCGTTACGCACGCACCTTCATCAAGAGCAGCGAGCTTGGTTACGAGGACCGCTACCGCTCCTATGTCGAGACCTTCGGTGCCGAGTCGCTCGACCGCATCCTGACTGCCGGAAGATCAGGGCGGATCGACTCCCTCAACGACGCCTTCGCCGCCGCCACCGGCGGCGACGGGCTCAACCGCCTTATGCGCGTCGATCTCGCAACCCAGCTGCCCAACGACCTGCTGATGCTAACCGATAAGATGACGATGGCGACGTCCATCGAGTGCCGGGTACCGCTGCTCAATCACCGGCTGGTGGAACTCGGTGCCCGCATTCCGGCCGATATCCGGATCGCTAACGGAGAGATGAAGAGCGTCCTCAAGCGTGCGCTGGGCGGGTTACTGCCCGACGACATCTTGCACCGCAAGAAACGTGGCTTCGGCGCGCCCATGGGGGCTTGGCTCAAGGACGAACTGGCGCCGGTGATGCGACACTTTATCTCGCGCGAAAATGTCACAAGGCGGGGCTGGCTGGACTGGACAGAGGTCGAAAACACCATGACAAACCATGCTACCCAGAAAGCCGACCATACCGACCATCTGATTGCGCTGCTCAATCTCGAAATCTGGGCGCAGCTCTATCTCGACGGGCGAACGCCGGAGGACCTGACCGGCCAGTTAGTTTCTGAGGTCATGGCATGAAAATCCTGTTCGTCTGTCACCGCTTTCCGTTTCCGCCGAGCCGCGGCGGAAAAATTCGTCCCTTCAACATCATCCGCCATCTAAGTCGGCGCCATGAGGTTACGGTTGCGTCGCTGGCGCGTTCCGCCGACGAAGCCGAGGGCGGCAAGGGACTCGGCGAGCACTGCCGCAAATATCTTGTAGAAACCGTAACTCCAGTGGCGCAGGGACTTCGCACGGTCGCCCGGCTGGCAACGCCGATGCCATCCTCAATGGGCTATTTTTATTCGCCGCGCCTCGCCCGTCGGATCCGGGCGGAGCTTAGGGAGTCGGATTTCGACCTGATCTTCGTTCACTGCTCGTCGGTCGCTCAGTATGTGTCGAACGTTCGCGGCGTCCCCAAGATTTCTCGACTTTGGCGATATGGACTCGCAGAAATGGCTGGGTTATTCGAGATTCTTCGAATTTCCTAGATCGCTCGGCTACTGGCTTGAGGGTACCAAGCTTCAACGCGAGGAAATCAGCCTGGCGAAAGCGTTCGATTTTTGTACATGCACGACGCGCACCGAGCTCGAGACACTCGACGGCTACGGTACGGACGCGCGCTCGGGATGGTTCCCGAACGGCGTGGATCTCGAATACTTCGCGCCCGACAACCAACCCTACGAACCCAGCGCCCTCTGTTTTGTCGGTCGCATGGACTACTTCCCCAACCAGCAATGTATGCGGGAATTCTGCGCCCTGACCTGGCCACTGATCCGCGCGGTACGGCCGGAGGCAACACTGGAAATTGTCGGTGCTTCGCCGTCGCGGGAAATCGAGAAACTGGCCCAACTGCCCGGCGTCAAAGTGACAGGGACGGTCCCCGACGTCCGACCCTACGTGCGGCGGGCCGCGGTCAATGTAGCGACGCTGAGGATCGCGCGCGGTACCCAGAACAAGATTCTCGAATCGTTGGCCATGGGCGTGCCCGTGGTCGCCAGCGAGGTCGCCGCCGGCGGTGTTGACGTCGTGCCGGGTGAGCACCTGTTGACCGCTGACACCCCGGAGAAGATTGCCGATCAGGTGCTGCGGCTGCTCAACGATCCAGCCGAACGGCACCGCCTGTCGCGCGCGGGCCGGAGCCGCATGGAATCCAACCACTCGTGGGACGCCTCGCTCCGCAAGCTCGACGGGCTGATCGAGCAATGCCTTTTCCCTCATCCCGCAGCCGGCGTCGAAACCGTCCATGGCACTACCCCCGCGCCCTGAAAACAACCCGCAACCCGGATTGAGAGACCTCTGCCACGTGAGGGTCGATCCCTCGAGGGCGCGGGTATGTTCGCCGTCGCATAGTACCGACACGCCCGTGATGAGGATGAGGTCGATCGTCGGCTTCCCATCGTTGGGATCGACCCGAAACCAGTCGTCGAGGGAGCTCTCCTTGCACGTCAAGCCGTTCTCAGGTACGTCGGAGGGTCACCTTGGAAATTGCGAATTAGGGAGGTAAGCAGTTGAAAGCCTCGATATTCGGTGCGGGCTATGTCGGCGTCGTCTCTGCGGTGTGCCTAGCGCGACGCGGACACTCGGTCGTCGTCGTGGATGTCAACCCCACCAAGGTCAACATGATCAATGCCGGCACCTCACCCATCGTTGAAGAAGGTGTCGCCGAACTGGTCGACGCAATGGTCCGACAGGGGAGCTTGCGCGCGACGACGGTGGCGGAAAAAGCGGTCGCAGAGACGGAGCTCTCCTTGGTATCCGTCGGCACGCCGAGCGCGCCGAACGGATCCCTGTCGACGACCGCGGTCGACAAAGTATCGGGCGAGATCGGCCGCGCGATTCGCAACAAGGACGCGGAGCACACGGTCATCTACCGCTCCACGATCCTGCCCGGCACGATGAACTCACTCGTCGTGCCGCGACTCGTCGAGACCAGCGCCCGTGCCGTCGGAGAGGGCCTTCACGTCGGCTTCAATCCGGAGTTCCTGCGCGAGGGATCTTCAATAAAAGACTTCGAGACTCCGCCCTTCACGATCGTCGGCTCGGCCACCGAGAGGGGTTACGAGGTGATGGAGACGCTCTACAGTGGCTTGGACGCACCGTTCTTCCGCGTTTCGATAACACTCGCAGAATCGGTAAAGTATCTCTCGAACGTCTTCCATGCGCTGAAAATCACTTTCGCGAACGAAGCCGGCACCCTGCTCCAGGCGCTAGGTATCGACAGCCGGGAGGCAATGCGGATCTTCTGCGAAGATCACCAACTCAACATTTCGAAGGCCTATCTGCGACCGGGTTATGCCTTCGGCGGGTCGTGCCTGCCGAAAGACATCCGCGCCTTCCTGTTTCTGGCCAAGAGCCACGACGTCTCGCTGCCGATGCTGCAGCAGCTGCTACCGAGCAACAACGAGCATATCCAACGCGCCTTCCAAATGGTCCAAAGCTGCGACGGGCGTCGAGTTGCCATGCTCGGCCTGTCTTTCAAGCCCGGCACCGACGACATGCGCGAGTCGCCGCTGGTGACGCTCGCCGAACGCATGATCGGGCGCGGCTACGATATGACGATCTACGACCCAAATGTCGAAACCGCGAAGCTGATGGGCGCCAACCAAGAGTTCATCGAGCATGAGATTCCACATCTGAGCCGTCTCCTGGAACCCGACATCGAGAAGGCGGTGGCGGACGCGGAAGTGATCGTCGTCGGCCACCTCGACCGGGAAACGATCGCGAAGCTGGTCGCGCTGGAGCCGACGGCGGCCATCGTCGACCTGCAGGGTGTGGCCGAGTTACAGGCTCGGAAAAACGGGAAATACCTTGGGATCTGCTGGTAAGCCTGACGCGCCCCAAACTTGGGTTCAACTAAACCGGGTCCAACTCACAAGAGCTAAACTAAACGACTACCGGCTGACGCTGGTAGGTTTGTCGGCGTGGCTTTCGATGTAGCGAAGTATGATGTCGTCGGTGACATTGCCGCTTGTCGTGCAGAAGTACCCCCTGGCCCAGAAACGGCAGCCCCAGTAGCGCTTGCGGATGTCGGGAAACTCCTGCTGGATTTTGCGTGAGGAGCGACCTTTGACCCGTCGCACCACCTCGCTGACACTAAGCTTGGGCGGGATCGAGACAAACATGTGGACGTGATCGCTCGATAACACGCCGCTGACAATGGTCACGCCGAGTTCCTCGCAGACCTGCCGGATGATGGCACGGACACGCTCGCGCAAGGCGCCGCGAAGCACCTTGTAGCGGTACTTGGTGATCCAAACGATGTGAAACCGCTGATAGTAGACGGTGTGTTTTCCTGTGTCGTAGCGCATAGTCGCCTCTGGAAAATGGGTCTTCACGCAAGCGCGGACCCATTTTCCAGAGGCGACTATGCGAACCAGCGGCGCTGAAGCGCTCCGTCTGCAAGACGGAGGTTTGAACCGAAACGCGGACAATCAACGCTCGGGTTTGCCCTTCAACCGATTTTTTGAGGTGCCCGAGTGCTCCAATGCGCGACGGTATATCTGTTCATATGGAGCTGTACATATGTCCCAAGTCCGCGAAGTTTCGACGAATCGCAGGCCGGCAGCCTGAATTCGGGACCACTGATCACGCGCTGCCAAAATGGCCACAAGACGGAAAGCCAACGCTGCTGCCTGGTCGGCCGGAAACAAGTAACCGGTTTGACCGTCGTCTATGAGTTCGCGATGTCCGCCGACATCGGAGGCTAAGACAACTTTTCTCGAGGCCATCGCTTCCAGAGGCTTAAGCGGTGTAACCAGCTCTGTCAGACGTTTGCGCCGACGCGGATACACAAAGACATCGACGAGATTATAGTAGCGATTTATATCCGCGTGTTTCACGCGCCCTGTGAAAACAATATATGGGTCAAGTCGGGCATCAGCGCTGGCCTTTCGCAATTCCGGCTCATGAGGTCCGCCCCCGACAAGCAACACCTTCACATTGGGGTGCTCGGCGATAACGCGGGGAAGGGCTTCGATCAACAGATCGATACCTTCGTATCGATAGAACGAACCGATAAATCCAAGGACGATGCTGTCGGCAAGGCCAAGAGCCTTTGCCAACTGCATGTCCTTATTCTTCTGCCCCGAAAAAGATTGCACATCGACCGCATTTGGAATCACGGTCACATGCTCCTCTCGTATGCCGCGCCCGATCAGGTCACGGCGGAGGCCTTCACAAATCGTGGTGACGGCGTCTACGCGATTTAGCAACCGCGTTTCGAGATAGCGGGTCATGCGGTAGCGCAGGCTTCCTTCCGTTGTCGTCCGATGGTCA
Source organism: uncultured Alphaproteobacteria bacterium (assembly GCA_963772635.1). Taxonomy (GTDB): domain Bacteria; phylum Pseudomonadota; class Alphaproteobacteria; order Rhodospirillales; family Defluviicoccaceae; genus JAUXFS01. The sequence goes on along the minus strand of CAVYYK010000068.1, from coordinate 10,765 downwards.
ACGGCGGCGTCTTCCCAGAATGCACGGACCTCGTAGATGACGGGGATGCGATGACGCCGCCCCACAAGAAGAGCCGGGAAGCCGTTGAGAAGCGGAGAGTGCGCGTGGATAATATCCGGGTTTTCCCTCCGCACAATCTCGTCAAGGCGTCGGGTTAAGCGTCGCATCAAAGCAAGTTCAGCGACCCCCGCCGCCGTCGGCAGCCGGTCACAAGGCGTGCGGTAAAAGATCCACCCGTCGATCTCCTCGACCACGTCGCCGTGGCCTGCCGCCATGTTGTGCTTCGGCGAGGTGACTTGCAAGGTCTCCCAACCACGCTTCCGTTGCGCCCTGAGTATCCCGAGCGTGCGAGACACATAACCACTTTGCAGTGGCAATCCGTGATCAAGAACGTGGAGGATACGCATCAAATCATCTACGCGGTTCCGCAACCGAACGAGCAGCCCCTGAAGGTGGCCATTGGTGTAGCTCAAGTAAAGAGATAGAGATCACTTAAGCTGCCTCTCGGTTTCGTTGCCAGAGTTCCAGCATAATCAAATCGTAGATGATCGAGTCAAATTGTGTTTCGTCTTCACTCCTATGTTCGCGCAACACCCTATCCAGGAACTCCTTCCGAAACACGCGCCGTGATCTAAGTCCCTCGAAGCAACTATCGACGATCTCTGCTATTCCATCATCTTTTCTCGCCCATTGCCAAAACGGCATCGCGAACCCGTGCTTTTCTTTCCGCAGAGTTTTCTGAGGCAAAAATCCTTCCATCGCTTTCCGGAAAAAGTATCGAAGTTCAAGCCCCCTAATCAGGAGGCTGGAGGGAATTTTGGCAGCAAACTCGATTAAATCCTCGTCCAGCATCGGGAACGCGACCTCAATGCCAGCGAGATCGCAGGCCCGACCCACCTTTCGTAAGTCGTTGTCCGCGAGTGCAGTCCGAACGTCAAAAAACATCATGGAATAAATGAGATCGTCGGTACCAAATTCATAATAATTACGACGCCAAATATCGTAGGGCTCGTCAATATCAATCGCCGCCATGGCATCATCGGCAAAAACTTCCGCAATCTGTTGCCGATTGAAGGTTTGCGGTGTATGCATCCGCTCCGGCATAGGCATTTTGGCCCTTGTAATATATCGCTGACACTTAGCCAGAAGTGCAGGGGGCACTCCCTCGGGAATTTTCAGAATAGAGGCCTCAAGCGCTCCCCGGATAACATAAGGCACCCTAAAGTACATAGAAAGTATTTTCTGCTCCAGATATCTTTTATTTCCAGCAAATATTTCGTCGCCCCCATCACCGGCAACAATTAATTCGGCGCCCGCATCTCTAGCAAGTTTTGCACAACAATATGTGGGAATTGCAGAATTGTTCCCGAACGGCTCATCAAAAACCGTCGCAAGCGACAATAAAACGCTTTCCACGACCTTATGCGTAAGACAATATTCGTGATGATCAAGCTGGAAATGTTTGGCCACCTCTCTCGCATACATACTTTCATCATACTTATCGTCTTCAAAAATAACAGTGAAAGCCGAAACGGGGCGGATACCGGAATTCTGCATCAAACCGCAAACAGCGGAGCTATCAAGTCCGCCACTTAGGAATGCGCCAATTGGTCGGTTAGATTGAACGTGGTTCATCGCGCGGCCGATCGACGTGCTAAGGATTGAAAACATTTCTTCCTTAAGTTCGGGGAACGATTTAGTCGATGATCCGTCGTAGGGGATATGCCAATATGGCCCCACCTTTGATTCACCCTCTTGCCACTCTAGCTTAAAGGCGGGCATTAGTTTTTTACACTGTGCATACATCGTGCAGGGTGCGGGAGAGACAAAACCCGTCAGATATCGATAGATGGCTTGAGGCGTAACGCTGGAATCGATACTTGGGTGGTTGCGCAAGGCATCGAGGCTGGTGCCAAAAACGATGCCATGCCCCGTGTTGGCATAGGCGAGCGAATGGACTCCGGTGCGGTCTATCGCTGCCAACACCTTTCCCGCTTTCAAATCGATCAGCGCAAGCGCAAAACACCCCTTAAGATCATTCAAGAAAGCCTCGCCTGTCACCCGATATCCTTCGGCAACCGACGCTCCCCACCCGCTTTTGCTGGCAAGCTTCTGTAAACTTTCACGCTCCCACCGTGGCCTGCCGTCTATGGCGACCAACAAATCCTCGGGAGCGACATAAAGGGCCTCGCGCAAATTCGACGCGACGAGAATCGATGCCTGTTCCCCCACAAACCTCTTTACCGGAAACTTGTTCGCCCCAAAAATTCCCGTTTGCATTGCAGCTAGAACGGCGTCTCTCCTAGCGCCGACCGAGGTTCCAAGCCAGCCGCACAATCCACTCATTTTCCCTCCGCACCCTTCTTACAATTTATTATATATTTTCCAAATTTTTCGTGAACTAGTCTCTTGACGATCCCCAAAGTTCCGTAAACGGTATCCGGATTATAAGCCGTTATACTCCAAAGTTCTCGACGACATGTCACCCACTTGGATTTATAAGAATTCGTCACCAATGCCGAAGTCTATTTCACCGACATTATCCACGTCTATAAGGTGCTCAAGCAAAAAGTAAAGAAGCGCCAAGCCGACTGCATATCCAGATGCCAATTTCTCATCGTAGGCGCTCTTATACAAAATAGCCTTTCCGCCAAATACTATGGCAAAGCGCGCGGCGACGGGTCTTTCGTCAATATATAGCACAGCCAATCTCAGCGACCCCTCCCTGGCGCACGCCCGAATCAGGTTCGGTACAAAACTCGGGCTCTGCTCCGGTTTCTTCCAGCTGGACCCATAAACGTCCAAAAATTGCTGAATTGCCAACGATATGTCTTCCATATCTTTGAATAATCTATACGTTGTTTTTGTGCGACGATGGAGCTGGCGAATTCGTTTCTTTACACTCTTTCGCACACTCCGTCCGCGATCGCTTTCATATTCCTTAAAGGAACGCCCATTGAGCGGCTCATACCAATTACCCCGCTCAAATTTCGCATCCACAAACATACCTGCTCCAGCTAAATTTTGGCTTAGCAACTCGAATACATAGCTATCCTTTAATAACGATCTCAAAACAATCGCACTGTTGGCAGGGTGTTGGCGGCAGAGATGTTCGGTGAATATCTTGACAATCCGGCTGTGGTCCGCTCCCTTTTTTAGAAATATAGGTGAAAAGGTGACCGTATAGAAATTCGTGAAACTATAAATCGGCCGCGCGAAAACACGGCCCATTGTACTTGAATATTTTTTCATAATTATTAAAGCCAAAACTGACGCGGCATCATTATTTTCATGGACAGCAAATAATATTGGAACCTCGTTATTTTGTATTGAGTTCTCAAGAAGCGTATTATTCCACGTATGCGTGCAAAAAAAATTATCCTGCGCGGACTCCTCTAGTGCGTTTTTATATTGAATAGGAATGCCTGAGATAAAATTTATATTATGAATAAGCATGCTCAAGCTGTTCCGTGGTAATTGCTCACCCCCATGGTCCCGCCCTGGATGATGCCGGCAGCGGAGCGGATTTTCGTTTCGGGGATTGTGGTCGTCAGGCTGCGGCGACGACGGTCTGACCGGCGAGGACGCGGCGGATGGATTGCAACGCCGAGAGGCCGTGCAGTCGGCCGGTGCTCAAGGTCGAGCGGATCGCGGCGTACAGGTCGGCGCCCCAGGTCGAGCGGAAACCGTTGGTGATCTTGCGGAAGATGACGCTGGGTCTGAGGGCGCGCTCCGAGACGTTGTTGGTCGCCGGCACCGCCCGGTTGGTGACGAAGACGAAGAGGTGGGCGCGGATGCGCATCATCCGGCGCTTGATCTTGTGTCCGGCCTTGCCCCGGGGTTCGAGCGTCATCACCCGGTCGAGGCGCCGCTCCAGGTCCGAGGCGTATTGCCTCAGGGTTGCGTCCCTGAGGCGGTCTCTTCGTCGCCCGATCGAAGTCGCCCTCAGCAGCAGGCGCTTGAGCCGGGGCGAGAGCACGTTGTCGCCATCGTCGATGGCATACTGAACGTCGCGAAGCTGGTGCGCCAGGCAAACCTGCCAGTCCCGACCATGGCCCTGCTGGGCGCCGTACAGGTCCGACACCCAGACCAGCGGGGTGACGCCGTCCATCAGGCCGGTCACCACCGCCTTGGCCCGGCTGGGAACGATGTGGTGGAGCACGGCGCCCTCGCCGACGAACACCCACTCCCACCAGTTCCGGCCCTCGACCCGGGCCGAGGTCTCGTCCGAGCAGATGACCGGCGACGACTTCACCGTCTCGGTGATCGTCGCGGATTCGTTCAGGAAGCGCTCCCTGGCGCGGCTCAGCATGTTGGCGATGGCGCCCTCGGAGAGGGTCACGCCGAACACGTTGTCCATCATCGACGCCAGCCGCGCGTAACCGACCGCCTGGGTGTAGTGCAGGAACACCACCAGTTCCTCGACCGACCGGCCGAACGGGGAGCCCGGCTCCAACCCGGGCGCCACCGGCGCGGTGAACGACCGGCGACAGCGCGGACAGGTCCCGCCATGCAGATGAACCCGCGTCACCATCGGCTTGATCGGCGCGATCTCGACGCGGTCGTAGACCTGCACCCGCTTGTGGTCGGACGCCGACAGCGCCGCGGCGCAGTGAGGGCAGGTCTCGGCCACCGCATCCACCACCGTGTCGGGCGTCGCCGCCAGCGTCCGGGCCACCCCGGGATGCCCCCGGCGCCGCTTGCGGTCGCGTTTCGGCGCGTTGGCCTTGCGGCCCCGCGACGGCGGCGTGCTCGAGTTGCGCGGCGTCTTCGGCGGCTTGCCGAGTTGCTTCTCCAGTTCCTCGATCCGCCGCTCCAGCGTGGCGATGATCTCGAAAGCCCGCCGAAGCCGGGCCGCCTGCTCCACGATCAGGGCGTCTTTCTGGGCTTCGCTGAGGCGGCTGAGGTCGGGCGGCCAAGTCATCCGACTCAAGAATCACAGCCCGAGCCCCGAGACAAGAAAAAACGTACATCGTGTGCCTCAGCCCCATTCCACTACCCTATCTGGGCACGCCAGACAGGGGTGAGCAGTTACGTTCCGTGAATTCGTACTAATATTTTACTATAGTGGTGAACAGGCAATTTTTTGTAGTCAGAAGTGGACCCATATCTGGAAACTTGGAGGAAGTCCAGAGATTCAAGACAACAGCGCCATACACACTTGCCACATCTAAAAGCCTGAGCAAACGGCAGTTAAACCGATGGTTGGTGGTTCGCACCCAAGCATGGCTCCGTTGGAAGCCGACGTTTCAGAGAGGACTTGCTGGACTGCATCGCTGGCACGGCCGCTTGAGTCATTTTCGCCAGCACTCGCCTCCTCTCATACCACACCATAAGACCTCGACATTGTGCGGTCATTTCGCTCGCGAACTCTACATGGGATTTCTCAAACAGTCACGGAACCGTTCAATGATCCAGTCGACTTCGGACTCCCAGAGCTCCTGGTGACAGGGAAATTGGACCACATGAGCGGCGTAACGGTTGCTCACTTTGCAGGCGGAGACGCCGCCATCCGGCCACAAGAATTGGCCGAAGCGCAGCATTGGCACGGCGGCATCTTCAAGCTTTGGGAAAATTTCGGCGAGGTTGTCAACGCACACGGGAAGCAAATATGGCGCGACTCCGTTTGGAAGTTTCGAGAAGAGAGGCCTTACCCCTGGCAGTCCCGAAATGCCATCGGCGAGGCGAAGGTAGTTAAGGCGACGCCGCTGGAATGCCCGATCATGCGCTGCCATGTTTGCAACGAAGCACGACACACTCGCCATTCCCGTATCAGATTCACCCATGGCACAGTCTGCAATTCGTTCCTCTGAACCGACATGTTTATCGGCATGACCATGCCTCCCTGCCCCCAAGCCATTGGATTTGGAACGCGGCATCGGATTTGCTCCGAAAGCAAGCCTTCTCAACCGATCCATGGACCGAAGAATGACAGCGATTGGTGCCATCCCCCGCCGCCCGTAATATTCTGAGTCTTCAGCGATCTGGAGTAAGCATCGTAGTTGGGACATTAGATGCTGCGGCTTTATATCCTCCCGAAGTTTCTTCGATCCTTTTCCTATTAAGCACCCGCCATCCGTAACAGGAAAAAATTTCCAAATGCTTGCGATGGCATAATCGCCAAATGAGCCGACTGGTTGTCCTTGGATTTCGCCGAAGAAACTATGCGCACAATCTTCCAAAAGCAGGAGCCCGCGTTGATCACAAAAATGGCGGATCGTCGGCATGTCCTGATGAAAGCCAAAGTAGTGGACAACAATAAGCGCTCTTGTTTTAGCATCTATTTTAGATTCAATGTCAGCGAGGTTGACGCTGAGATCATCATTGAGCCGATAAAATACAGGGATAGCGCCAATCGCTATAACGGGTTGAACCATGGCGGAGCAATGGTAGGCGGGCAGCAATATTCTTTGGCGTGCAGATATGCCCATGAGTTGCAACGCCAAGAAGATAGCGATTCGACCGGATTTGACCAAGCACGCTTCTCCAGCATCGAGCACCGATAGAGGGCGGTTTCTATCTCCGCCGAATGTTGACCAGGATAAGACGGGACCAACGGGCACATCTGCTTTTGGGATCAGACGCCCGGGTTCCGGGACGCTTGAGATGGACTCGGGGAAAGTCGCCGACCGCATGTATCGCCGCGCATTCTTTGCTTCACTGCGCATGATATTCTCTAGTTTTAGGTGAATATTATGCTAATTAAAACATCATACTAAATAACAACTCGCAATTCAGGTAATTGTTTTGCAATAAAACTTCCAATTATATTCATAACTTGAGGCAATCTTCCAAGAGATATATTTCAACGATGTATCATATTTGCTAGATAAATGTCTATTTTAACATTTTTTGCATCTTAAATGAGCACTTCTTCCGGTCGCGAATGACCGAGGAAAGCCGTAGGACTGGCCGTCAATCCGTATGCACCCGACTGGAACACCACGAAGAGGTCGCCCACATCGGCGCGTGGCAGTGCGACCTTGTCGGCGAGCAGATCGAGGGGGGTACACAGGCAACCCACAACGGTAACGGTTTCCTCTGTCGGGTCCGTTACGCGATGGCCAATGGCGACGGGATAGTTGCGGCGGATCACTTGCCCGAAGTTCCCGGAAGCGGCGAGCTGATGGTTGAGGCCACCGTCGGTTACCAGAAACGTCGTCCCCCGAGACTGCTTTCGGTCGACAATTCGGCTCACGTAGACACCGCACTCGCCAACGATGTAACGACCCAGTTCGACAATGACGCGCGCCTCAGGAAGCTTCGCCCGCAGCCGTGGTATGATTCCGGCGAGATAGCTACCGGTAACCTTCAGATCGAGCGGTTTGTCCTTCGGGAAATAAGGAATCCCGAAGCCACCGCCAATGTTGACATGGCGGACCGGCACCGGAGCATGGTCGGCGAGCTTTAGAACCAGGTCGACAATCTGCTCCTGGGTCATTTTAATGTTGTCTGCGCTCAGGTTTTGCGATCCAGCGAAGATGTGAAAGCCGCGGAAATCGACGTCTTCGAATGGGACATCGCTCAATATCTCCGGGATTCTCTCGGCATCGATTCCAAACTGTTGTGCGCCGCCGCCCATCCGCATGCCAGACGCCTTGAGTGCAAAGTCGGGGTTGATGCGAAGTGCCACCGGCGGCCGTATTCCCTGATCACGAGCGAGTTTGACAATTGCGCTTAACTCACTTTCACTTTCAATATGGATAATAACGCCCGCGGCGACGGCTTGGGAGAGCTCTTCACGCGTCTTGCCAGGTCCGGCAAAGCTGATCCGCTCTGCATTCATCCCCGTGTCGAGGGCCGTTTTCATCTCAAAGGCAGACGCGACGTCGAACCCGTCAAGGAGTTTGGCCAAATGCTGCACGATCGCCGGCATCGGATTCGCCTTGATCGCGTAACTCAGATGAACATCGGTCGGCAGGTTTCGGCGCAATTGCGCAACGCGCTCGGTAAGCAGACTCCGGTCGTAGGCAAAAAAGGGTGTCGAGCCGACCCTCTCGGCCAAACGGGGCAGCGGGATTCCGCCAATTCGAAGGACGCCCTCTTCGACCTCAAAGGCGGCAATTGCAGGATGCTGCGGCTGCGCCATCCTTGTTACGCCTTGCTGCTGATAAAAAATTGGGAAAAATCGTTCGCCAGCGCCTTGCGATCGATCTTGCCGTTCGGTGTTCGCGGCAGTGTCGAAAGCACTTCGATATGCGCAGGCACCATATACACCGGCAGCCGTTCCCGGCATTGGCCCACCAGCACCTCGTGATCAAAGTCGTGAACATCAATGGGCACAACCGCGGCCACGATGGCCTGCCCGAGGGACTCGTGCGGGACGCCAACGGCAGCGGCCTCGACGACGAGCCCGGTGCTGTACAGAATTTCCTCGACCTCCGTTGGGCTTACCCGGTAACCTGAGGTCTTGATCATGTCATCGTTGCGGCCGACGAAATAGAGAAATCCCTCTTCATCCATGCGCGCCACGTCCCCCGACCAGACGGCGATCTCGGGCAGACAGAGGCCAGCCGGCCGGCCTGGAGCGGGCCGAAATCGTTCCGCCGTTCGGCCCGGATCATTCCAATAGCCCATCGCGACAAGGGCGCCGCGATGGACCAGTTCGCCTTGCTCGCCTGGCTGGCAAAGACTGCCATCTTCACGCACTAACAATATCTCCGCATTCGGGATCGCTTTGCCGATCGAGTCCGGGCGGCGGTCGACTTCGGCGGGGTCTAGGTAGGTTGAGCGAAAGGCCTCTGTCAATCCGTACATCAGGTAGGGCTTCGCCTGCGGCATCAGATCCCGCAACCGCATCAACGTCGTTCTTGGCATATGTCCGCCCGTGTTGGCGAAGTAGCGGATGTGCTCGGTCGCGCCTCGGGGCCAATCCTGTTGCGCTAGCTGGATCCAGAGAGGCGGTACGCCGGTTATTCCGGTGATCCTGTACTTTTCACATGCCTGGACCACGTCCTTGGGCAAAAGATAGTTCAAGAGCACGACGCTCGCACCCACGCAGAATGCGGTCGTCAGCTGGCTGAGACCGGCATCGAAGCTGAGCGGCAGAATCGAGAGGATACGGTCGTCGCCGGCATTCTCGAGGTAGGTGCTCACACTCTGGGCGCCCGCGACCAGATTCCGGTGGCTAAGCACGACCCCTTTCGGCATTCCGGTGCTGCCGGACGTGTAAAGAATAGCCGCCATATCGGTGTCAATGATCCGGCTATTCATAATCGGCACCAACTCACCCCGCGCCAGAAGCTCGGACCACGAGACAATCGTCACACCGTCAACAGTCCTTGCCTCATGACGGCCGTCGACGACCACGACGATGCGAAGATCGGGGCAAGCGTCCAACTCCCCTTTCAGGCCTTCAAGCCGGCTCGTTGAGGTCACCAACACGCGCACATTGCAGTCCCGCAGGACATAACCCACCTGATGGGACTTAAGAAGCGGGTTGAGGGGAACGAAGACGCCGCCGGCTGCCGCGGCTCCGAATATGGCGACAACCGTCGAAATGCGCTTCTCGAGATAGATCGCGATGCGATCATTGCGTTCGAGGTGGGTTCCGCGCAGTCCTCGCGCGCACTCTTGAACCCGCTGCCATAGGGTTTCGTAGTCGAGGGTTTCTTCCTTGTGGACCAGAGCCGTGGCGCGCGGCCGGGTCCGAGCCGTTGACTCGAGGAGCTCAGGTAGGGACATGCTCATTTAGTGTCCGGCCCGAAAAGAGTTGAGTGATTTCAGCGTGTTGTGATTCCATCGTTTGTGTCAAGCAAATGAGGAGACACAACATGTGGACTGAAATCACTCGCCCTCAGTATGAGCGGCCGAACCTGCGTTACGCAAGCGACCTGACGGACGAGGAATGGAATGTAATCATGCCGTTGCTGCCGCCGGCAAGAAGCGATTGGGCCGCCCGCGGACGACGGACCTGCGCGAGGTGCTGAACGCGATCCTCTACATGGCGCGCACGGGGTGCCAATGGCGGATGTTGCCGAAGGAGTTTCCGCCACGCAGCACGATCCAGCGTTACTTCTACGCGTGGCGTTCCGACGGGACGTTGCGCGCCGTGAACCATCACCTTCTCATGGCCGCGCGTGAAGCGGCGGGACGCGAGGCCAGCCCGTCGGCCGGTGTGATCGACAGTCAATCGGTGAAAACCACGGAAAGCGGCGGCATTCGGGGCTTTGACGCAGGCAAGAAGGTCAAAGGGCGCAAACGCCATATCATCACCGATACCGGCGGGCTGCTGGTCGGTGCCATGGTCCACGCCGCCGACATCCAGGATCGCGACGGCGCGCCGGCGTTGCTGGCCTCGATCCGCGCGGCCTTCCCCTGGCTGCGCCACCTGTTCGCCGATGGTGGCTACGCCGGGCCGAAGCTCATCGCAGCTCTGGCCAAACTCGGCACCTGGACGCTGATCGAGGGATCGTCAAGCGCTCCGACGCGGCCAAAGGCTTCGTGCTGCTGCCTCGGCGATGGGTCGTCGAACGGACCTTCGCATGGCTCGGCCGCAACCGGCGACTTGCCAAGGACTTCGAGAAAACCATCGAAAGCGCCGAAGCCTGGCTTCTGATCGCCAGCATCCAACTCCTCAGTCGCAGAATTGCAAGAGCTTGAAATCCATGAATTCATTTCGAGTCGGACTCTTTAACTTCTTCTGCGAATAACGTGCTTCTTTATATAGCTTGAAATAACATAGGCCGCTGCCATGAAAGTTCCCCTGTATGTATTTAAATTAAATGCCTCTATCCCTACTAAAGTTTTCTTATTGTCCATCCAA
>CAVYYK010000067.1:0-20333 GCA_963772635.1 uncultured Alphaproteobacteria bacterium | reverse complement strand
AACTCATCCGCAACTCCCGTTGTGTGTGCTCGTGGAGAAAATCCTGAATTCGGTGACCAGGTGTATTGCTGGCGGGCAACAATTTGCGTCCGGAACGGGGCGAGATTCTTCGTTGACACATGTTTTATCACTCGCCAAATTTCCAAGGCTCTAGTGCCACAGCACAACGGTGCGAGGTAATCCCATGAGAACCGCATTTGATGAACGGTCCGTCCGGTTGCGTCCCTTTCTCCTGCGATTTCTCTGTCCCCTTGGGCGACCGAAATGCGCTTTCACATATGATCGCGCGGCGCAGCTCAATGTGTTAGCCGGACAAACTGTTCCCGCCGTCCGTGGAGGGCTCGACGTAAAAACTGTTGGAGACGTTGCCGAAGATTAGTCCGCTTACTTGGTGGAGGGACGTACGACAGTTCTTGCTGATTACCGAGACCTCGGATCTGGCAGCCGATCCTTTTTTAATTCTCGCTGCCAAGGACCGAAGTATTCCGATCATTCGCTTTAACCAAAATGAGTTCCCAAGTCGCGCGTGCATTAAGTGGCAGGGAAGCGCACAGACACGTTTCTGCTGCGAAGGGCGAAGCTTCGAAGAAAGCGATATCTCTGGTGTCTGGTTCCGCAGGAGACCGCGTCCTCAAGAGTGTAACGATTATGTAGCCACATTCACAGCCCGGGAAAGCGAGGGGTTTCTCGGAGGCGTCAGGGAGACTGCATCTTGGTTCTGGATGAACGCTCCCTCGGCCGTGGCGCGCGCCGAGCACAAGTTATTCCAGCTGCGTCACGCTCACTTGCTCGGCTTCACCATCCCTCAAACGCTGGCTACAAACTGCCCTGGAGGCTGCTCGTAATTTCGCGCATTCGTATCCCACGATTGCAAAGACAGTAGTCGGGGGCAGGGTGGCGGTTGACGGCGTTGGACATACTGTGTTTACGACTGCTATCACCACCGACGACATGAGCAACGACAAAGCGATCCAAGCATGTCCCGCTATATTCCAGTTCCACGTTGAAACATCATTTGATGTCCGCGTTACCGTAGTGGACGATCGGATCTTTGCGGCGCGAATTGTGCTAATGGACAGGACAGAAAAGGACGTAGACTGGCGAAGGGCCGATCCAGCGCGGCTCGGCTACGAGCATCTCCGGCTACCAGCTGATCTCAAGGCAAAGTGCATAAAGCTTCTGGCCGCCATGGGTTTAAGCTATGGCGCTCTCGATTTCGTCGTCACGCCCGAGGGTGAGTACGTCTTCCTGGAACTCAACCCAGCGGGCCAATGGGGATGGATCGAGCGCGTGCTCGGATTGCCGATCACGGATGCCATCCTCGACAGGTTGAGGGAGGGAGTGCCATGAGCCGGAAATCCTTTGTTTTCAGGGAGATTATCCCTCTGCCTGCCCCGGACAACGAATTGAACCCGGCCGCGTTGTTCGAGCCATACGACCGGGCAGTCAGCACCATAGCTGACGCCCCTCCCACAGTGGATGATCCGAAGCTGCTCGATCTCAGCCTAAAGGTTTTTGAGAATGACGCGAATCTGGCGTCGATCGACTCCCGCGCGGGGGGGATGATGTCGGCTATTGCTCTTGCAGCAACGCTGGTCATGGGCGTTGGCTTTACGACCTTAAAGGATGCTGGCAGCCTCCCGTCCAGCGCCGTCTGGATGATGTTTCTGAGCCTGTTACTTTCCTTAACCTACTTGACGGCAACGATTTTGCACTTGTTTCATATCCAGGGACGCGTCTATCGCTCCACTCTGGACCCGACGGATTTGGATCCAGGGTCTCCGCCAAACTGACCGAACTGAGTACCTATCCACGCCGGGTGGCAGTGAGGATTTTTTTAGATACACAGTTTCAAATTACAAAGTTAATAACCGGGTAATAGGTCGTTTGTGGGCGGCACAGAAATGTCTTCGAAATGCGCTGTTCATTCTTGTATTTGGCGGGCTATTAGCGACCATAATACTCATATCGTTTAACACTGGCACAGACGGGGGGCTCCGGCTTGAGCAGGACGCGGCAGACGTGCTGGATGTACCGATTACCGTCTTCGACCATGGACCGAAAAAGACGCTGGCGAGGCACCCCCTTCTCGGCAGGACACCTGTCGGCGTTCTTGTCGATGCCGACGGACAGACGAGCCTTTTCTGAGACGTGATCTTCTTAGGCAGACAGAATAGTATTCTCAGTTCTCAATGGCGATGTCCTAGAGGGGATCGTTGTGGCAGAGCGGAGTACACAATTTGCCCATTGCACCAAACTGGTCGCCCGAGCCGAATGGCATCGAGGTGCGGTTGCCACACCATCCGTGTGGTTTAAGCACGACCGGCTGAAAGGCCGTTGCGGGTCATGAGTGACGGTCGGCGCCATGCCAAAAGGGGGTCCGCAGCCGGAGATAGAGCCGACGAAATCTGCTTGAAAGCTGACCACCGATCGGCGTCGTGCGTCCACCAAGGTCGCGATTTCAGGATTTTTGTCCTTGACTTCCCGCCCTCTGCAGTCTATGTTCACTTTAAGTTCTTTTTCGGGACAACGGGAGAAGTGCGTGCCGGATGTCAGGCATCGGGTATCAGGGATCAGTGCTGGTGGTGTTTCGACGGGCGGCGAAGGGATGGCAGGCCCGCCTCCGCCAAGGCTATGGCGCGCAACCTTCGCTGTTCGGCCTGCCAGCCGAAGCCTCGGCGAAGGCTGGAAAAATGTCTACTTTTGTTTCGGCAATTTCGTCAGTTTAATCAAGGCGCTATGCGGAATTCATGTCTACTTTTGCATACCTTCCCGAAAAGGCCGGTCTCGGAAAATCAAGGACTTAGCCGAAAAGATGTCTACTTTTGTCTACTTTTGCATACCTTTCACATTCGGCACGCATGGGTTTTGTTTTGAATCAACGGATTGACCGCCACGGGGGCGTAACGAATGTCGTCAAAACGGCCGGAAATGTCGTCAAAAGCGTCGTCAAAACGGCCCCGCGGGGCGGCCCGAAGGGGGACGGCCCGGTGAATCGGCGGACGTCGGCGTCCGGGGCGGAAACAGGCTGTTCCGCGAGCCGGAAACAGGTCATCCTGCCGGCCGACGCCGTCGCCCTGCCCTCCGCCGGAACCGCCCATGCAAGCGCTCGATGTTTTGCCCCTGGCTTTCGCCGCCTTCGCCATCGGCGGAACCATCAAGGGGATGCTCGGGTTCGGCCTGCCGCTGGTCACCATGTCGCTGCTCGCGGTCTTTGTCGACGTGCCGACGGCGGTGGCCCTCAACGCCCTGCCGGTGTTGATCAGCAACCTGTTCCAGGCCAACCGCGGCGGGCTGCTGGCGACAACCGTCCGCCGCTTCTGGCCGCTGCTGATCGCCTTGGCGGCGGGAACGTGGGCCGGCGCGACACTGATCGTGGTCCTCGACCCGCGATGGCTGCTCGGCATCCTCGGCGTCATCGTGGTGTCGTTCTGCCTGCTCAACCACTTCCGCCCGGAGCTGAGAATTCCGCACCGGGCGGAGCGGCCGGTGGGTGCCGCCGTCGGCCTTGTCGCCGGCTTGATGGGCGGCGTTTCGACCATCCTCGGGCCGCCGCTGATCATCTACGCCACCTCGCTGCGCCTCGACAAGGAGGCGTTCGTCGCGGCGCTCGGCACCTTCTTTCTGATGGGCGGGATCTTCTTCACCCTCTCCTTCGTCGAGCGCGGCGTGGTCGACGCCACCACCGCGCCGTGGTCGCTGGCCTGCGTGCCGCCGGCACTTGCCGGCATGTGGCTCGGACAGCGGTTGGGCCGGCGCATCGAACAGGAACGGTTTCGCCGGATCGTGCTGATCGTTCTTTTCGTCCTCGGCCTCAATCTCCTGCGACGGGCGATCTTCTGAACGCCGCCCCTCGATCGCCGCCCGCGGTCGATCGGGGGGTGACTTATTCTGTTTTTGCCGGCGCCGCAATAATACTAATATATTGCGCGCCATTCCAATATTATTATTATATAAAATCGAGCCGTGGATAGGTATATCGCTGAAGCTGTGCTTTGTCCGCGATAATTTTATTCATACTTTTTTCAATTGAAGTCATCGTTCTTATCTTCTCTGTTTCCGGCCAACGAAGACAAGACCGGCCATCGAAGAGACTTTAATTCGCCGCCGAGACGAAACCAATTCCTTTGGAAAGCAGGCGGCGGCATGTGTCAAAGGCCGATATCGGCAAGTCGTTCGACCACTTGTGGGCGCGTGCAACGACTATAGGGTGGCCCGATATCGCAGAAACGATCACCGGAAAAGTCCTCGATCACCCCCACTATTGGACCCGCGGCAACACCCCGGGTGTCCAGCGGACGTGTCCGCTTTCTGAACATGTGCGATACGATTCTCGAGGGAATAGACTCGATTTCTTCTTGCATGGATCAGGCTTCGATAGGCTTTGAACAACCGACCTCCGTCTCAATCTCCGATGAGAATTTCGGGCAAGACTTCCGTCGCCAAGATATTTTACAAACACCATGAAATTCTGTTTGAAACCTAATGTACTCTCTATTAGAGTGCTGCCTATTGATCACTGAGGATCGGAAAATGACTGTAGAAAAGCAGGACCTTCTTGAATTGACGACAGAGATCGTCGCAGCATTCGTCGGCAAGAACATATTACCGGCCGATCAGTTGCCCGAGTTGATCCAGGGCGTGCATCGTTCGCTCGCCAGCGTCGAATCGATGGGCCAGGATGCGCCGCTGGAAAAGCCGAAGCCGGCCGTTCCGATCCGCAAGTCGGTGCAGCCCGACTACATCACCTGCCTCGAGGACGGCCGCAAGCTGAAGATGCTGAAACGGCATATCAAGACGGTCTACGACCTGACGCCGGACGAATACCGGCAGAAGTGGGGGCTGGCGTCGGACTACCCGATGGTGGCGCCGGAGTACGCGATTCGCCGGTCGAAGCTGGCAAAGAAGATCGGCCTCGGCAAGAAGGGTAAAGGGCGGGCGAAGTAGCCCGCGACCTCCGTGACCGCCGGTAGCAGGTGGCGCCGAGGCGATCTTTCAGGGCCGCGTCCGCAATAGCAGGAAACACACCCAAGCGAGCGCGCCCATTACAAAGACGATTGAAGTCATCGGCAGGCTTGTGCCGTCATGGAGGTGGCCGACAAGGGCGCCTCCGCTCGCCGCCGCGGCCATCTGCACGAAGCCGAGCAATGCGGATGCGCTTCCGGCCTGGGCCGGAAACGGCGCGATGGCGCCGGCGACCGCATTGGGCATCAACGCTCCCCCGGACCCGAAGAACAGAGCCATCGCCGGGACGATGGTCAGGACCGAGGCGCCAAAGACCAGATTCGGTACCAGCAGAAGGCTGCCCGACAGCGCCCCGCAACATGCGGAGGCGAAAACGACCCTGTCGATCCCGAAGCGCGGGGTCATCCGTCCTGCCGTCTGCGAGCCGATGATGTACCCCGCCACCACCCCGGCGAAACA
This sequence comes from uncultured Alphaproteobacteria bacterium, assembly GCA_963772635.1. Lineage (GTDB taxonomy): Bacteria > Pseudomonadota > Alphaproteobacteria > Rhodospirillales > Defluviicoccaceae > JAUXFS01. The sequence goes on along the minus strand of CAVYYK010000067.1, from coordinate 14,909 downwards.
GAAGCCGAAGTTCTCGGGCGCGACCCCCACGACGTCGATGAGCACGAAGCTCGAACCGGAAATGAAAGCGAACATGCCGCCGAAGATCAACGCGTTGGCCAGCATGTAGCCCATATAGGCGCGATGCCTGAAAAACGACAGGTAGGTGAGGAGCAATACGTCGAGCTTCAGGGCGTCGGCCCGCACATGGGCGTTGGTTTCCCTGAGGGTCATTGCCAGGCACGCGAGAAGCAGGGCGGTGAACAGGGCCATGACGACAAAGATGATCCGCCAGCCGAACCAGACGCCGATCCAGCCGCCGAAGATCGGGGCGATCGCCGGGATAAGGGCCATGGCGGAGGCCATGTAGGCGAGAACCGTGGCGGCTCGTTCGCGCGCATAGACGTCGCGCACGACGGCCCTCGCCAGGATCGGACCGGCACAGGCGCCAATCGCCTGGAGAAAGCGGAAATGCGATCAGTGTTCCGATCGAGGACGCAAGAACGCAGGCAATGCTGCCGATCAGGTAGAGGGCGAGTCCGGCCAGAAGCACCGGGCGGCGACCGAACCGATCCGAGAGCGGACCGTAGGCCAGCTGGCTGATCGCGAACCCGTACATGAACACGCTGAGGGTCAACTGCACCGAAGCAACCGGCGCCGAGAACTCCCGGCCGATCGCCGGCAACATCGGCAGATACATGTCGGTCGACAGCGCCCCCAGCCCGACCATGCAGGTCAGCAACGCGGAGACGATCAGCGAGTTGGGAGCCGGCCGGACGATCATGACGCGATCCGTCGCATTCTCGATTGCTGTGATTTGTTCGCCGAAGGGCGTCCTATTCGCCGTCGTCGGTCTCGAGCCACAGGCTTTCGAGCTCGACCGCACGGTCATGTAGCTTGTCCATCGTCCGGTTGAATAAATCCAGCTCTTCCTCGGTGACGACCGCAAGCAGTTCGGCTTCGCGCTCCAGCGCCATCGGGACGATCTCGTTATAGATTCCTTGGCCCTTCGCGGTCAGGCGCAGAGAGGAAAACCGGCGGTCGGAATTGTCGGTCTCGCGGGTGACCAGACCCGCCTTCTGCAACTTGGCAATCGCCCGACTGACCTGAACCTTGTCCATGTTGGTTCGGGCACACACGTCGTTGGCGGACTTCGGCTGGTCGCTGCCAAGCACGGCCATGCATCGCCACTCGTAGATCGAAATGTTGAAGCGCTTGGAACAGAGGCGGGCTAGAGATTTACTGATCGCGAGATTGAAAACGGAAAGCCGGTAAGGAAAGAAGGATTCCAGTTCAATGGGCGCTCCAAGCGACTCGTTTCCGTTTCTAATTTTTTTTGTCATGTTCTTACTAATGGACTGCTCTATCTATTCCGTTGCCGCATCGGCTCGATGCCTTGCGAACAATTCCTTCGCTCAACTACGACCGTTTGGCAAGCACCCCTTTGTAGTCCATGTCCGTCTTGAGGATGTGATTGATCAGCCAGTTCCGCAGAAAGGCGTTGACGGTTTCGGCGAAGACGTCAGTTGACGCTGTAAAACGGTAGGTCAGTTTGACTGCAGTCAGCCATTCCTCGAAGACCGCATGCTGCATCCGGTGTTCTTCCAGACCCTCGTACCTGTGGGCGTGCATCAGGGCTTCCTCGGCCCTGAAATGCTCCTTCACGTATCGATCGAGCGCATCGAGGACGGTTTCGATCGTCCCGGCCTTCTGGCCTTCCTGGGCGAGACGATTGATCAGATCAATGAGCCCCATGTGCTGTTCGTCGAACTCCGGCACGCCGACACTGTATTCGTCCTTCCATATGATCAGTTCCATCGAGAGCCCCTTTCCTCAGTCCATCGAAATCGAAAGGTCGGGCCGTCTTCGTTTTCTCGTCTGGGGCCGGTCAGATGTCGACTTTGCTCTCGTCCCAGTAACCGATCAGGATGCCCCGCCGAGCGGCGCCCCGCCTGGCGCGGGCATCGATCGCCGCAGGATGTCGTCGAAGACACCGAACCCGGCGACACTAACGGCCTCCGCCGTCAACACGAGAGCGAGACCGGCTCCCAGAACGTCTCGCGCCCGACAGACGGCGTTCCATGCCGACGACGCGTTCTGCTCGTCCGATCCCACCAGGCATCCCCGATCATCATTGCTTTTTTCGGCGACAGTACGCCATGTTTGATGGACTTCAAAGAGTGCGACTCGCCTGAACAAATCGGTTGCGGACCGCGGGAATGGAGGAATTCGTCGATCGTTCCGTCGAAACAGTGACCGCTGAGTTGGGCTGGCGTAGCATCCGCCCGGGTTGCACAGCATCGTTTTCCGAGCGCGAGGACGCCGTGTCGGGGCCCTCCGCCCGTACAACAAACGGGAGATAGCGGAGATGAACAATTGGATTTCGTTTCCGCGCGTCGAGGGTGAGGCTTCGCGTCAGGCGCACTGCGATCTGCCGGAGGGCACCTACGAGCGCGAGGTCGGCCGCGAAGGTTTCTTCGGGCCGGCGACCCAACTGCACCATCGGCACCCGCCGACCGCATGGACCCGGTTCGAGGGACCGCTCCGCCCGCGCGCGTTCGATCTCAACAAGATCGACCGGGCGCAAGGCTCGCCGTGGTCGGCGCCGCGGATCCTCGGAAACGCGGCGACGCAGATCCGCTTCTGGCGCACCGAAGGCAGGATGGCCGAGCTCGCCCGCAACGCCGACGGCGACGACGTTCTGTTCGTGCATTCGGGCGCCGGTCATTTGTTCTGCGACTACGGCCACCTCGTATTCCGCGACGGTGATTACATCCTGATCCCGCGCGGCACCGCCTGGCGGCTGGAATGCGACGGCGCTACCCGGATTCTGCTGGTCGAGGCGACCAACGACGCGTTCAAGCTGCCGGCCAAGGGACCGGTCGGCACCCACGCGATCTTCGATCCGGCGATCCTCGACACCCCGCGAATCGACGAGGCGTTCCGTGATCAGCAGGACGACAACGAATGGGCGGTGGCGATCAAGCGGCGGAACACCGTCACCCGCCAGGTCTTCCCGTTCAATCCCCTGGACGCGATCGGCTGGCACGGCGACCTCACGCCGGTGCGGATCAACTGGCGCGACATCCGCCCGCTGATGTCGGCCCGCTACCACGTGCCGCCGTCGGCGCACACCACTTTCCTCGCCAACCGGGTCGTCGTCTGCACCTTCGCGCCCCGGCCGATCGAAAGCGATCCCGGCGCTCTGAAGCTGCCGTACTACCATTCCAACGACGATTACGACGAGTTCATCTTCTATCACCGGGGGCAATTCTTCAGTCGCGACAACATCCATCCCGGGATGACCACCTTCCACCCCTGCGGGTTCCCGCACGGGCCCCATCCCAAGGCCTACCGGACCGCGATGGAGCACGCGCGCAAGGAGACCGACGAGGTGGCGGTGATGGTCGACACCCGCGACATGATGGAGCCGGCGGAAGACCTGCCCGGCGGGATCGAGTGGGAAGGCTACGTCGACAGCTGGAAATCGAAGGACTGAGGAACACCACCGATGAAACTCGCCTCGCTCAAGGCCGGAGGGCGTGACGGCACCCTGGTCGTCGTCTCCCGCGACCTGCAACGCTGCGTCGCGGTCGCCGACATCGCCCCGACCCTGCAGGCGGCGCTCGACGACTGGGCCGGGATCTCGCCCAGGCTCGGCGACGTCTCCGACAGGTTGAACACCGGTGCCGTCGACGGGGCGGAGCCGTTCGATCCCGCAGCCTGCGCGGCGCCGCTGCCCCGCGCCTACCAGTGGGCGGACGGATCGGCCTACGTCAATCACGTGGAACTGGTGCGCCGGGCGCGGGGCGGCGAGATGCCGGCGAGCTTCTGGACCGATCCGCTGATGTACCAGGGTGGCTCCGATTCGTTCATCGGCGGCCACGACCCGATACGCCTCGCCGACGAGGACTGGGGCATCGATCTCGAGGCCGAGGTCGCGGTGATCACCGACGACGTGGCGATGGGATCGGCGCCGGACCGGTGCGCGTCGCACATCAAGCTGATCATGCTGGTCAACGACGTGTCGCTGCGCAACCTGATCCCGGCGGAACTGGCGAAGGGCTTCGGCTTCTTCCAGTCGAAGCCGGCGAGCGCCTTCAGCCCGGTCGCGGTGACCCCCGACGAACTGGGCGACGCCTGGGACGGCGGCAAGGTCAGCCTGCCGATGAACGTGTCGATCAACGGCGAGCCGTTCGGAAAGCCCAACGCCGGTGTCGACATGGTCTTCGAGTTCCCGCGACTGCTCGCCCACGCGGCCAAGACCCGCGCCCTCGTCGCGGGCTCGATCGTCGGCTCGGGGACGATCTCCAACAAGCAGAGCACCGAGCACGGATCGGCGATCAAGGACGGCGGCGTCGGCTACTGCTGCATCGCCGAGGTGCGGATGATCGAGACGATCAACACCGGCAGGCCGTCGACGCCGTTCCTCGGGTTCGGCGACCGGGTGCGGATCGAGATGCTCGGCCGCGACGGCGCCTCGGTGTTCGGCGACATCGACCAGACGATCGAGAAGTACGAGGCGCCGCAATGAAGCTCTATGACTATTTCCGCTCGTCGGCGGCCTACCGGGTGCGCATCGCGCTCAACCTCAAGGGCATCGCCTGGGAGCCGGTCCCAGTGCATCTGACCCGCGACGGCGGCGAGCAGCGCAAGCCGGACTACGCGGCGATCAACCCACAGAAGCTGATCCCCGCGATCGACGTCGACGGCCGGGTACTGACCCAGTCGCTGGCGATCATCGAATACCTGGACGAGACCCGCCCCAAACCGCCGCTGCTGCCCGCCGATGCGGCGGGGCGGGCGCGGGTGCGGGCGCTGGCCCTGGCGATCGCCTGCGACATCCATCCGATCAACAACCTCCGGGTGCTCGACTACCTGGCCGGCACCCTCGGGATCGACGAGGACGCCAAGCTCGGCCGGCACCGGCACTGGGTCGCCGAGGGCTTCGATGCGATCGAGCGACTGCTCGCCGCCATCGGGCTCAACTCGGTGCAGAGGATCCTAGAACGCCCAGACGGCGGTGCCAGTCCAGGCGATGCCGATGGCGGCGAGCACCGGCAGCTCGGTCCGTTTCTCCCGCAGAAAACGTCGCATGGTGTTGGTCCCCGTTGGTTTCGGTCGTGCCGTCGGGCTCCGGATCACAGGATGGCGAACACCGTGACGATGGCCAGCCACAGAGCGATGCTACAGATGATGTCCTTGTTGTCGGCGTTCATGGTCTCCTCCGTCCTCGTCTGCACCAGAGGGTAACCGCCTCCTTCGGCGCGGAATGTGAACTGGATCACAAAACCATAAAATTTTTGTTATTACTAAAACAAGACGCACCCGCGGAGACGCCGTCCGCGACAGCCTCCCCGACCCACGACAACCCGACAATCGCTGGCGCGGCGGCGGCGCGCGGCGCGGGTGTCAGCCCTACTGATAGTGTCAATGGATTTGCCGTGGTCGATTATGCCGGCAGAGAGTCCCGCATCAAGGCAGCCTCCAGATCGAGGGGGTCGATGTTGACGATTTGGACAACGCCCGCAGTTCCAGGATTCCGGCAAACCCGAATCCATGTCGACTTTCGTTTGACTTTGATAGACGAGAAAAATCCGCTGCCCGCACCGCGGTTTTCGACGCTGTAGGTGCCGGATGGCTGCACGCCCTCCAGTCCCTTTAGGATGAAGGGCCGTGTGAAGGTCACCCGTCTGTCACGTGCTGCGCGCATTATCATCGGTTGTCGCCGTCACATTGGTCCGGAAAGACGGTCGCCTGGTCGCGCTCCAGGGCCGCGTCCAGTTCCTTCGGATCGATTATCCACGTCCGCGTAAAGCCTGGCTGTTCCGGCTTCGGGTGCAGGTGAATGAAGGCCGATACCCGCTGGTAGGCGGGAAAGGAGAGGCCTTCCAGAAGCTCCTCATCGGTTTCCACGTCGTAGGCGCCTGCCGGCAGCATCTCATCGAGTTCGCCGAGCACGAACGGCGTCCTGAACGTAACCGTATTGGTGATCGTGCGTATGGTCATCGGTTGCTTCCTGGTCGGCGGAAAGACCGCCCCATCGAGGGATGACGAAGGGGGCGCCTTTGACCGGAGCGTCCTGTGCCGTGGAAAAACTTTTGCAGGACATGGAAAATGCGTTTTAATTAAAGAGACGGTGACTTCCCTTCCGTAAAAACATGGGATCCACCTCGACATTTTACAATGTGATCCGCAATAATTATTTTTATTGCTATTTTATTATATAAAACAAGACCATAAGCCGGCTTGTTTTATTCTTTCGTATTTTGAACACACAATATTTTTATCTGCCGCAAAAGCTCATGCAAGGCGCCATTTCGCATCCTGATGCACGGTCACGAACATGAACGGGGCCCTGGCATCCCGACCACGCCGTCCCCCCAAAGGCCTCCTCAACTCCGCCGTCAGCCTTCGGTGAGGGTCATCAGGATGTCGGCGTACCAGGCGCAGTTGAGGCCGAGCGCCTCGTCCAGCACCAGATCACGGGTGCCGACGTCGAGCCGCGACGAGTGGATGCCGAGGAGGATCCACGGCAGGTCGCCCAGCATCAGGTCCCGCTCGGGGGCGCGCATCACCACCGGCGCGCCGCTGGTCCCCCGGTGGGTGCGGGCATCGGTGAGGAAGTAGCTCTGGCCCTGGAATCGCAGGCCGAACGAGGACGCGATCACCGCGTGGCGGGCCACCGGCATGTGGTGCAGGGTGTCGTGGAAACCGAGAGGGTACCCGACCACCAGCAGGTTGCTGCCGACTTCGGGCTGCCCGTGGGACCCGAGCAGACTCCGGGGGCTGAAGGCTCGGTAGACCGTCGTCTTGGGCAGCGCCGCGCGTTCGATCTCGATCACCGCCACGTCGATTTCGCCGGCGTTGTCGAGACCCTGGCGCCAGACGCTTTTGCCGTCGCGGTACAGCGGGATCGAAAACCCGGTGGACTTTGCCAGGTTGCCGGGGTCGACGTGCAGTTCGATCTCGATCCGGTCGGGGAAGTGGTTGCTCGGCTGATCGACGACCACGTGCCGGCTGGTGACCAGGAACAGCCGTTGATCCCGCTCGAAGAAAAAAGCGCTGGCATTGGTCAGCTGCAGTTGCCGGTCGAAGGTGAGTACGCGGGCCGAGGTGAGCAGGAGGGGTTCGAGCATCGGGGTGTCCGTTCCGGGTTGTGGCAGGGAGCGAGGGATCAGTCTTCGTGGCGGATCGGCTGGATGACGTAGCCGCCGGAGCGCTCGTCCAACTCGAGGTCGAAGAGCTCGCGGTCCTCCGCTTCCTCCAGCAGTTCGCTGAACGAGCGGAAGCCGTAGAAGCTCTCGTTGAAGCCGGGGCGGCGGCGCTTCAGGGTCTGCTTGACCATCGAGCCCCACACCCGGTCGCCCCGCTCGGCGAACAGCCCTTCCGCCGTCTCCACCACCAGGGCGACGGCTTCGTCGCGCCGCTCCGCCTCCGTACCGGCCTTCTCCGGCGTCGCCGCCTTCTCCGGCTTCGCCGCCTTCGCCGCCGGCGCCGCCGTCTTTGCCGGCTTCCTGTCCGCGGCGGGCTGGGTCTTGGCCGCGGGCGGCCGGCGGGACGGGGCCGAATCGCTGGCGCGGACGAGGTCGTCGTAGAAGATGAACTCGTCGCAGTTGTTCATCAACAGGTCCGAGGTGCTGTTCTTGACGCCGACGCCGATCACCATCTTGGCGTTTTCGCGGAGCTTGCTGACCAGCGGCGAGAAGTCCGAGTCGCCGCTGATGATCACGAAGGTGTCGATGTGCTCCTTGGTGTAGCAGAGGTCGAGGGCGTCGACGACCATGCGGATGTCGGCGGAGTTCTTGCCCGACTGGCGGGCGTGGGGGATCTCGATCAGCTCGAACGCGGCCTCGTGCATGGTCGCCTTGAATTCCTTGTAGCGGTCCCAGTCGCAATAGGCCTTCTTGACGACGATGCTGCCCTTCAGCAACAGCCGTTCGAGCACGAGGCGGATGTCGAACCTGGGGATTTTCGCGTCGCGGACGCCGAGCGCGACGTTCTCGAAGTCGCAGAACAGGGCGAGGTTGTCGTCGTGGTCGGTGGTGGTCATCGCGATCCTTGCGTTGGCGCCGTGCGTAAACCGCGCGACTTAGGGATCGCCATTATGCGCGAAAATTGGTGCGAGAACACACGCTTCTGACAGGGTTGTGATTTTGCGAGAGGGCCGAACCCGAACATACTAAGTGTCGAAAGCTTGGTCCAAGAGGGAATTGGGCTTCCGCACGGAGGACGAAGATGATGATCACACGAAGACAAATTGTCGCCGGGGGTCTCGCCGGCATTTCGGGCGCGGCCTTCGCCAAGGTGCTCGGCATCGCCCCCGCCGCCCGGGCGGCCGAGGGCGAGGCGTTCGAGGTCGTCCGTAGCGAGGCGGAGTGGCGGCAAGCGCTGACCCCGGCCCAGTTTAACGTGCTCCGCGAGCACGGAACCGAGCGGGCGGGGTCCAGCCCCCTCGACAAGGAATACCGCAAAGGCACCTATCACTGCGCCGGCTGCGATCTGCCGCTCTTTTCGTCGGAGACCAAGTTCGACAGCGGCACCGGCTGGCCGAGCTTCTGGGCGCCGATCGAAGGGGCGATCGGCACCTCGGTGGACAAGAGCTTTGTTCTTCACTCGGACCGAGGTGCATTGTCGGCGCTGCGGCGGCCATATCGGCCACGTGTTCGAGGACGGCCCGCCACCGACGGGGCTGCGCTATTGCATGAACGGCGTCGCCCTGACCTTCGTTCCGGCGTGACCGGGGGCGAACGGCGATGACCACACGACTGTTGGCGAGTCTTCTTCTCGGCGTCTGGATGCTGAGCGGCGCCGCGCGGGCGGCCGAACTCCGCTCCCGAGGAAACGGCGACGGCGATCTTCGCCGGCGGCTGCTTCTGGTGCATGGAGCATCCGTTCGACGAGCTCGACGGCGTGATTTCCACCACGTCGGGGTACACCGGCGGCCATGTGGCCAACCCGACCTACCACCAGGTGTCGTCCGGAACCACCGGCCACGCCGAGGCGGTGCAGGTGGTCTACGATCCCGCCAAAGTCGGTTACGACAAGCTGCTGGAGGTGTTCTGGCACAACGTCGACCCGCTCGACGCCGGCGGCCAGTTCTGCGACCGCGGCAGCCAGTATCGCACCGGCATTTTCTATACCACCGAGGAGCAGCGGCGCCTCGCCGAGGCGTCGAAGAAGGCGCTGGAGGACTCCGGCCGGCTGCCGGCGCCGATCGTCACCGAGATCGTTGAGGCCGGTCCGTTCTACCCGGCCGAGGACTACCACCAGGACTACTACAAGACCAACCCGGTCCGGTACAAGTTCTACCGCTTCACCTGCGGCCGCGATCAACGCCTCGAGGAGGTGTGGGGCGCCGACAACGCCGGCTGAGCCTCCTTCCACCGCTCAACGACGCCGCAATCGGCGCTTGCGGCCACTGTCCATGGAAAAGATGATGATCAGCGTAATCAGCCGTGCGAGAAGTCTGGTCATTCCCGTCCCTCCAGGTTCTCGGAGCCCGGCTCCCAACGTATTGCGCGTTTCGTAGCCTCGTGTTGGCGCCCCGGTGCGTCGAGCCGCACTTGTGATGCTCCGGCATCGCGGCGGCTGCTTCGGGAACCTACGCGGCGCCACCGGCGCCATGGTTCCCGAAGCCCCCTGCCGAAGCCATGATCGCAAGTCGTTGAGAACACACAATACATTGCGAGCCGGACTTCTCAGGATGGTTACCCGGTTCCGGCGGCTTGCACCCGCCGCCGGTGCGCCCGAGTCAGAGGATCGCAAAGATGGCGATGATCGCGAGCCACACGACGATGCTGCTGACGATTTCTTTGGTCTCGGTACTCATGATCCCCTCCGTGTTTACCCACGTTGCAGGGTAAGCGCGTCCGTCGGCGGGTTCTGTGAACCGGATTACAAAACCATAAATTTTTTATGGTATCTAAGAGTGAGACGCAGTTTCAGACGCGGGGCGCGGCCGATGGACGTCCCGCCGCTTCGCGCCGCCGCCATTGCTCCAACCCCGCGCCGTCGTCCACGTCGTCGAGGACGTCGAGCATCGCCACGTCGAGCCCGCGGGCGTTGGCGAGAGTGTCGGCGAGGGCGAATTCGGTCGACCAGCGGACCCCTTGGAAGATCTCCGGCAAGCGGGGACGGCGCCGCAAGCCGACCAGCCAGTAGCCGCCGTCGGCGGCGGGGCCGAGGACCGCGTCGTGGTGGCCGAGGGCACGAAAGCCGCGGGCGATGTGCGCGGGGCGGATGTCGGGAACATCGGTGCCGATGATGATCACCGGTCCGGGCGGCAATTCGCCCATCACCCGAGCCATTCGCTGGCCGAGGTCGCCCGTCCCCTGGCCGATCCGCCGCCAGGCGTCGGGCCACAGGCCGGGCGTCGGTGGCGGTATCGGGGGTGATCGCCAGCCAGGGTTGCCATCGCCCATGTCCCCCAAGCCGGTTCAGGATCGCCCCGGTGGTCCGCCGGTAGAACGCCCAGGCGGCGATGGCGCCCACGTCCGCGGCGAGTCGGGTCTTCACCCGGCCGAGGCGCGGCGCCTTGACGAAGGCGACGAGATGATTGGCCAATGGTTGGCAAGGTCATGATCGTGGAAAGGCGCGGAAGGCGCCGTTCAGCGGTAGAGGGTGTCGATCCTCTTCGGCGACACGCCGACGCTGTACAGACCGAGACAGAACAGGTTTCGGAGCGGGCGCCGCAGGTAGCCGTCGCGCCGGTAACGCTCGGCCGAGGTCAGCGCGACCACGTCGAGGGCTGCGAGATGGCGGCGGCCGATGCGGCGGACCATGTCGACGTCCTCCATCAGCGGAATCCGCTTGAAACCGCCCAGCCTCTCGTAGAACCCGCGGCCGATGAGCAGTCCCTGGTCGCCGTAGGGCAGACCGAACAGACGGCTGCGACCGGCGACGGCGTATTCCAGGAGGCGCGCGGCCGTGGCTTCGTCATCGAGGGCGAAGCGAAAATACCCTGCCCGAAACCGGTTTTCCGGGTCGGCGATGAACGCTTCGACCGCCGGCGCCCAGCCCGCCCCGAGCCGGGTGTCGGCGTGGAGAAACAGCAGCCAGTCGCCGGCCGCCGCCGCCGCGCCATCGGCGAGCTGTCGCCCGCGCCCCCGTTGGATTTCGAGAAAGATCGCCTCTCCTTTGGTCGCGGTGAAACGGGTCTCGTCGATCGATCCGCCGTCGGCAACGATGACCTCGCAGGCGATTTCGCTCTTGGCGGCGGCTATGGCGTCGAGGGTACGCCCCAAACTCAGGTTAGAGTTGAGGGTGGGGATGATGATGCTGAGCACGCGCCGACCCCGTCCGTATTCTTGGTTTTTACAGAATAGGGAACGGAGACCGTCGCGAACAGCCCCCCGCTATCACAATCTTGTGTTGTGTTGCCGGAAAACCACGCTTCGCTTGGCCGCTGGCGCGGGGGTCGAGTTCGTGAAATACAACGGCCAAACTGGCTTCAACATGGCGAGACGCGAGGGATCAGCGAACACCGATGAGCGAAGAAAGATACGAGCAATGGGCCGCCGGGCGCCAAACAGCCCGCTTTACCGATTGGCTGCGGGAACGCACCGAACCGACCTGGACCCGGGCCGCGACCCACCGGTTCACCACCGAACTTGCCGACGGGTCGCTGTCCGACCCGGTGATGCGCCGCTACCTGGTACAGGACTACTCGTTCCTCGACTCCTTCGCGAGGCTGCTCGCCAGCGCCATCGTCAAGGCGCCGTGCCTCGCCGACCGGATTCCGCTCTGCCAGTTCCTCGGCGTCGTCACCAGCGACGAGAACACCTACTTCCGGCGCGCCTTCGATGCCCTTTCGGTGCCGGCCGGCGACCGGGTCCAGCCGAACCTGCGCAACCCGACCCGGGATTTTCACGCGCTGATGGAGGAGGCCGTCGATTGCGAGGGTTACGCGGAAACCCTGGCGCCGCTGGTGGTCTTCGAATGGCTCTATTTGAGCTGGGCAACGGCGGTTTCGGATCGGTCTCCCGAGAAATTCTACCACGCCGAATGGATCACCCTTCACGCCAATCCGGAGTTCACCAGTTTCGTCGCGTGGCTGCGCGGTCAACTGGATCGCGAGGGACCGTTGCTGTCCCAGGGCCGCCGGCATCGGGTGGCGGCGCTGTTCGGCCGCGCCGTCGAGGTGGAATTGGCGTTCTTCGACGAGGCTTATCGGGAGGAGTAAAACACAGCGCCCGACCAATAATGTTCTTGTTTTGTTCGTTCCTTGGGTTTACAATGCCCGCATGTCGTATACGGTTGCACCGATGAGGCACAAGAACCGGGGAGCGGTGAGCAATCCCAGCGGCCGGTTCGAAACCCACACCCGCCACGCCTTCGACGACGGTTGGCACGGTTCGGACGACGACCAACCGGCACCACCCGCGACCACCGTCGTAGACGAGTTGACCCGGTCGGTCATTTGCTGGAACAAGTCGCCGGACCTGCCGTTCGATCGCTCGATCAATCCGTACCAGGGCTGCGAGCACGGATGCGTCTACTGTTATGCCCGACCGAGCCACGCCTATCTCGGACTGTCGCCGGGGCTCGACTTCGAAACCCGGTTGTTTGCCAAGGCGGGCGCGGCGAGGGTGCTGGAGAAGGAATTCCGCAAGCCGGGCTACCGCGCGCGGCCGATCATGCTCGGGGCCAATACCGACCCCTATCAGTCGACCGAGCGCAAGCGCCGGATCACCCGAGGCATCCTCGAGGTGATGGCGGCGTTCAACCATCCGCTGACCATCGTCACCAAATCGTCTCTGGTCACCCGCGATATCGACATCCTGGCGCCGATGGCCGAACGGCGGCTGGTCGGTGTCGCCGTTTCGGTGACCACCCTCGACGGCAAGTTGACGCGGACCATGGAACCGCGGGCGGCGTCGCCGCGGCGCAGACTCGAAACCATCCGCCAGCTCACCTCGGCCGGGATCCCGGTCAAGGTGCTGGTCGCACCGGTCATCCCCGTTCTCACCGACCACGAGATGGAGAGCATCCTCGCCGCCGCCGCCGGCGCCGGAGCCATCGCCGCCGGCTACATCCTGCTCCGCCTGCCCCTGGAGCTGAAGGATCTGTTCGCCCAGTGGCTGCGGACCCATCATTGGAACAAGGCCAACCACGTTCTCAACCAGCTGCGCGAAACCAGGAACGGCCAACTCTACGTTTCCGAATTCGGCACGCGGATGAAGGGAACCGGCGTGTTCGCCGACCTGCTCGGCCAACGTTTCAACACCGCCTGCCGCCGTCTCGGCCTCGACGCCGTCGATCCGTCGGACCGCGAACTGGACACGACCCTGTTCAAGCCGCCGCCGGCGATCGGCGAGCAGCTGTCGCTGTTTTAGGGCCTGTGGACAATTAGAGGAGTTGTTCGAAGAACGGGATCGCGGCAAGATCCTGCGCACGACCGCCTGGATCGCCAAACTGGATCTGGTTCGCTTCCCTTAAGGGTCAAAGGTCCGCGATGAACCCACTCGACAACGACTCGGTGAAGCGGGTGCAGGCGGCGCTGACGGCAGCCGGTTCCGCCGCGCGGGTGATGACGCTCTCCGAAACGGCGCGCAGCGCCGAGGACGCCGCCCGCTCGATCGGTACCGCGCTCGGCTCGATCGTCAAGTCGCTGGTGTTTCTGGTCGGCGACCGGCCGGTGATGGCGTTGGTCTCCGGCGACCGCCGTTGCCGGGAGAAGGCGCTGCCCGGGGCGCTGGGCCTCGAAGGCCGGGTCAAGCGCGCCGATGCCGATGCGGTCCGTGCCGCCACCGGCTTCGCCATCGGCGGCGTCGCCCCGATCGGTCTCAGACAAGGCAGTGGCCTCGCCCTGCCGGTCCCGGTGGTGATCGACGCCGGCCTCGAGCGCTTCGCCACCGTCTACGCCGCCGCCGGCCACCCCCATTGCGTGTTCGCCACCACCGTCGCCGAACTGATCCGCCTGACCGGCGGCATCGTCAGCGATGCGATCGCCACGGAGCCTTGATTGACAGCCCGGCGCCGGCTCTTATAGAAGCTGATGTGACAACACGGCGGATCGGCGACTGGCGCCGCCGCTTGCGGATGGGTGGCCGAGCGGCTGAAGGCGCTCCCCTGCTAAGGGAGTATGGGTCAAAAGCCCATCGAGGGTTCGAATCCCTCCCCATCCGCCATCCTGCGTGTTGACAATTATGAGGAGTTGTTCGAACAACGGGATCGCGGCAAGATCCTGTGCACGATCGCTTGGCTCACCAACTGGATCTGGTCCGCTTCCCTTAAGGGTCAATGGTCCGCGATGAACCCACTCGAAACGACTCGGTGAAGCGGGTGCAGGCGGCGCTGACGGCAGCCGGTTCCGCCGCGCGGGTGATGACCCTCTCCGAAACGGCGCGCAGCGCCGAGGACGCCGCCCGCTCGATCGGTACCGCGCTCGGCTCGATCGTCAAGTCGCTGGTGTTTCTGGTCGGCGACCGGCCGGTGATGGCGTTGGTCTCCGGCGACCGCCGTTGTCGGGAGAAGGCGCTGCCCGGGGCGCTGGGCCTCGAAGGCCAGGTAGAGCGGACCGATGCCGATGCGGTCCGCGCCGCCACCGGCTTCGCCATCGGTGGCGTTGCCCCGATCGGTCTACGACAAGGGGTCACTGCGCCCTGCCGGTCCCGGTGGTGATCGACGCCGGCCTCGAGCGCTTCGCCACCGTCTACGCCGCCGCCGGCCATCCCCACTGCGTGTTCGCCACCACCGTCGCCGAGTTGATCCGCCTGACCGACGGCATCGTCAGCGATGCGATCGCCACGGAGCCTTGATTGACAGCCCGGCGCCAGCTCTCCTAGAAGCTGATGTGACAACACGGCGGACCGGCCAGCGCTGGCCGCGTCGCCTCCGGATGGGTGGCCGAGCGGCTGAAGGCGCTCCCCTGCTAAGGGAGTATGGGTCAAAAGCCCATCGGAGGGTTCGAATCCCTCCCCATCCGC
>CAVYYK010000066.1:0-4369 GCA_963772635.1 uncultured Alphaproteobacteria bacterium | reverse complement strand
ACCGTTGGCGGCCGTCAGCGGTGGCTCCTCTGGCTGATCCAGTCCCAGTCGTCCTCCTGGCCGACCGTGGGATAAAGACCGGTGGGTTGGGTTAGGGTCTGGCACCCGCCGATCAGTACCGTGATCGCGGACGCCAGGAAGATTATCTTTGCGCGATGTGATATCGCAAACATCGTCGATAACTCCTTTGCTGTGGGCAATCACCTGCCCGCGATTTTAGGCTTAAGCTGTTTCACCGAACTCCCGCTCGGCCACCGCCTTCAGAGGTCAACCTACTCCCCTCGTATTTCCGGAATATGTCCGGGATTGAGGAATACTGTTTCTATTGTTTCTGAATACGAACGAAGGGCGTTCACGCTTCCGTCACAAAGCGGGGAGAGCACCGCGAGCGGCGGCCACGTTCCGCATTTTTCGACAGCGCTTCGGGTTCCGGTGGGCGTACACTCGGGTCCTGATCCATCGGATACGGGGCGATTGAAGTCCCCACGGGAGGCGCGCGATGGACGAGGCGACGGGCAGGAAGCACGGCGGACGGGAAGGGCGCCGGTTGCGGCGGAGCGAAGTCAAGGGACAGGCGCCGGCGTTCATCACCCGGGCGATCCCGTTCTACGAGATCCTCGGCGAGGAGGGGCTGGTCAGCATCGAGACCCACGCCGAGACGATCCTCCAGGAGATCGGCGTCGAGTTCCGCGGCGACGACGAGGCGCTGCGGCTGTTCAAGGCGGCGGGGGCCGACGTCGACGGGGTGCGCGTCCGCTTCGAACGGGGGCTGGTGCGGTCGCTGATCGCGACGGCGCCGGCGCGGTTCACCCAGCACGCCCGCAACCCCGCCCGCTCGGTGGAGATCGGCGGGCCGCACACGGTGTTCGCGCCGGCCTACGGTTCGCCGTTCGTGCGCGACCGCGAGGGCGGCCGGCGCTACGCCTCGATCGAGGACTTCCGCAACTTCGTCAAGTTGGCGTACGCGTCGCCGTGGCTGCACCATTCCGGCGGCACCATCTGCGAGCCGGTCGACCTGCCGGTCAACAAGCGTCACCTGGACATGGTCGACGCCCACATCCGCTGCTCGGACAAACCGTTCTTGGGGTCGGTCACCGCGCCCGAGCGCGCCGAGGATTCGGTCGCGATGTGCCGGATCGTGTTCGGCGAGCGCTTCGTCGACGAGAACTGCGTGATCCTCGGCAACATCAATACCAACTCGCCGCTGGTGTTCGATGCGGCGATGTCCGGTGCGCTCAGGGCCTACGCCGGCGCCAACCAGTGCACGGTGGTGGTGCCGTTCATTCTCGGCGGCGCCATGGGGCCGGTGACCACCGCCGGCGCCATCGCCCAGTCCCATGCCGAGGCGATGGTCGGGGTGGCGCTGACCCAGCTGGTGCGGCCGGGCGCGCCGGCGATCTACGGCAGCTTCCTGTCGTCGATGTCGTTGCGCTCCGGCGCGCCGACCTTCGGCATGCCCGAGCCGGCGCTGGCCTCGCTGGTCGTCGGCCAGCTGGCGCGCCGGCTCGGCGTGCCGATGCGTTGCGGCGGATCGCTCACCGCGTCCAAGGTCGCCGACGCCCAGGCGGCGCAGGAGAGCGCCGACGCGCTGATGCCGGCGCTGCTCGCCGGCGCCCACTTCGTCCTGCACGCCGCCGGCTGGCTGGAGGGCGGACTGGTGATGGGCTACGAGAAGTTCGTGCTCGACGCCGACCACCTGGGGATGATGCACGTGTTCATGGGCGGGGTGAACCTGGACGACAACGGCTTCGCCCTCGACGCCTTCCGCGAGGTCGGGCCCGGCAAGCACTTCTTCGGTTGCGCCCACACCATGGCCAACTACGAGACGGCGTTCTACACCCCCGAGCTCGCCGACAACGACAGCTTCGAGCAATGGCGCGACGCCGGCGAACACGACGCCGAGGCCCGCGCCCACCAGCGTTGGAAGCAGGTACTGGCGACAGTCGAGCCGCCGCCCCTCGACGAGGGGATCGACGAGGCGCTCGCGGGAGTTCATCGCCAGGAAGAAGGCGGCGGTACCCGAACTCGTGGTACTGGGTCCTCCGAGTCCACCCGGTTTGTTATCGCCAAATGATGACGAGTCGTTGAAAACGCCTCGAGCAGCCATAACGTAGTGTCTCGAGAGCCGCATCCGGGAGGTTTCCGTTCAAGGAAAGTGCTGACTCCTTCAAATCCGAGCGGCAAAACGACCAACGTGGAGGCTTTAGAAACGATAATTCTGGGAGAAAGAGATGGTACGCAAAGCGCTTCTATCGATGGCTTTTTTGCTCTTTGGCAGTTACACGCCGGCAGTCATCGCTGCAGACGTTCCGCAATCCCGTATCGACCAGATTCTGGCGATGAGCCCGACGGAAATGGCGGAAAGCGGCGCATGGACGTCCGCCGCCTACGACCGCCTCATGGGCTACATAAATTCCATCGAGGACGAGGAACTGCGCACCTTTGTCCTCGACATGTACACCAATCCGAAATCAACGGTTTTCAACGGCGTGGCATCGCCAGACGCCCTTCGTACGACGCCGGCCACCGGCGGTCCGGGCCATCATCACTATCCGGGCGGTCTTGCCGTGCATTTGCTGGAGAATATCGAAATCGCCTTGGGGTGGATGAACACGTTCCAGAACGTCCACGGCATCCGCACCACCGATCGCGACCTGATCATCGCCGAGTTGGCCCTGCATGACTGGAGCAAGGTCTGGTACAATTGGGACGAGAGTACCGGAAAGGTCAAGAAGCCCGACTGGTTCCCGGCCTCGTGGGGCGGTAAAGACGGAATCGCCAAATGGGGCTGGATGGGCGAGCACGGCGCCGTTGTTTATTCCGAGATGCTGAAGCGCGGGGCGCCCGAGAAATTGCTGTTCGGCGCGGCATCGGCCCACTTCGATCCGCAATGGGATGTGGAAATCATCGACAAGGAGGGCAAGGGAGAAGGCTTCAACCCGGCCATGGTCGAAGCCGCGAAATACGCCGGCACCGATGCGCCGCAACTGGATCCGGATCAGCGCCGGGTTGAATGGTTCTTGTCCAATTATTCGGATGGCAGCTGGTCCTTCTCACATTACGTGGCCGGTAAATCCGCCCACAATTGGATCCGGATGGTGGCAAAGGACTTGGGCATCGATCCCAAATCACCCGAAGCCGCGAAGCTGGCGTGGTTCGTCTTGACGCGGATTTCGGATTTCAAGCTCTACAAGGAATATCAGGATGCCGGCTTCTCCGAAGATGCCGTTAAAGGGAAAATTCTCTCGGTCCTGGTCGATTCCTCGGCGTATGAAGTGAAGTAGCTTCCGGTCCCGCAAGGACTTCCGGGCAGGGCGAAAATCGGAAGTCCTTCGGGATAGGATGGCTCGAGTTGTCGAGGACCGAAGGAAAGGGACAGCCCATGCCGCCGGACATCAGCGACCCAATGTCGCGGCGGCTCGCGAGGTAAGAGGGGGCCGCGTCCATGGGTTCCAACGATCCGCTGCTTCAGCCGTACCGGCTCAAACAACTCACCCTTCGCAACCGGATCATGTCGACCGCCCACGAGCCGGCCTATTCCGAGGACGGCCTGCCGAAGCAACGCTACCGGCTTTATCACGAGGAGAAGGCCAAGGGCGGGATCGCGCTGACCGTCGCCAGCGGCTCGGCGATCGTCGCCGAGGACTCGCCGCCGGCGTTCGGCAACCTCCACATCTGCAGGGATGAAATTGTCCCGGCACTGCTCGCCGGCCGGCCGCAGACCCTGGTCACAAACCCGAGCGGACGCTACCGTCTGTTCCGGATCGGCGACGCCGTCGCCGGCCGCAACATCCACGCCGCCCTCTACGACGCCCTGCGCCTGTGCAAGGATCTGTGAGGAACGGGGCCGGTCAGTTGCTTTTTTGGTCGGGTTTCCCCCAGATGTCGTCAGCTAAACCTCCGGCTGCCGACCCACTCTCGGCGTGACGCCGACAGTCACTCTTGAACAACAGACTATCGAGAGAATGCGAAACGGTAGCCCGATTTCACTCCCCCGTCTACACCGCCCCCTCCAAGGCTATCATCAACGTGGCTGAGACAGTGCAAGTCTGAGTTGGAGAGCCTAGTACTCACTAGCACAATTCCGCACCCCATGTGACGGTCTTCCGAGGCCTCCGGCCAGGCGCGCGTTGGGCCGTGCTATGCTGGAGCATCACAAGCGGCGCGCAACGCCGCCGGGGGCCTCGGAAGGCCGCCCGCAAGGGGTCGCTTTTCCTGCGCCCTCGGGGCGTCGACGGCGCTTGACGATGCTCCAGCATCGCCGGCGCGCCGCCTCCTGCCGAGGGCGCGGGAAAAGCGATCACATGGGGTACGGAATTGTGCTAGTCGGTACTAGTGTAGTGCCTCGAGACGCGATTTCGATTTTTTG
>CAVYYK010000065.1:0-45390 GCA_963772635.1 uncultured Alphaproteobacteria bacterium | reverse complement strand
GGAACGGTTCGTTCCAGTCGCCACGACAGGATCGCGGCACATCACTTTGCCGCCGTCTGCCTTGCCGCGACCGTCAGGTATTGATCATCAGTCCGCCGTCCGGTTCGCGTCGGCGGACCGTCGCCGCGCAGGGCCGTGCTCATTCAAAAGGTTGTTGGCGGTATTGATCAGGGCGACGTGGGAGAAGGCCTGCGGGAAATTGCCCAGTTGGCGCTTTTCGCGGGGATCATACTCTTCCGCCAGCAGCCCCACATCGTTGCGCAGTGATAGGAGCTTCTCGAACAGTTCCTCGGCTTCGTCGCGGCGGCCCATCAGATGCAGAGCGTCGGCGAACCAGAAGGTGCATGCAAGAAATGCACCCTCCCTTCCCTCCAATCCGTCGACGCCGGTTTCGCTCTCGTAGCGTCGGATAAGACCATCGGGCGTGGAGGTCGCGGTGGATTGCCTCAACCGTGCCGACGACCCTTGGATCGTCTGCCGGCAGGAAGCCGACGAGCGGTATCATGAGCAAGGATGTACTCCATCGTTGCTCCCGTAATACTGGACAAAGGCGTTTCGGCGCGAATGGAAGCCGTGCTGACAGACGTCGTCATGAATTTGTTGTCGGAGCTGGCGCCACTCATCGACGGTTCCCTCCAGATCGAACATCTCGGTGGCCTTCACGGCACGATCGACGGCGACCCACGCCATGACTTTGGAATGGGTGAAGTGCCGCGGCCGCCCCCGCATTTCCCACAATCCATGGTCCTCGCACCGCCACTGCTTCTCGAGAGATGTCATCATCACCCGCTGCAGTTGCCAGGCGTCGCCCGACGGCGGCAGGCCGTGAACCCGATCCTGATGAAAGGCGTCCATCATCTCACCGTAAATATCCAGCTGCAGTTGGCCATGGGCATCGTTGCCGATCTGCACGGGCCGGCTGCCCTCGTATCCATCTAGCCAACGTAGGATGCTCTCGGGGAGACGCCTTTCTCCGGTGACGCTGTACATGATCTGCAGCTGGGATGGCCTGCCGGCAACGGCGCGGAGCAGCCAGTCGCGCCAGGCACGGGCTTCCGTGAGGAAACCGGAACTGGCCAGGGCATCGAGGGTCAACGCGGCATCCCGTATCCAGCAGTAGCGGTAGTCCCAGTTACGGCAACCGCCGAGTTGCTCCGGCAACGACGTGGTAACCGCGGCGACAATCCCGCCGGTCGGGCCATAGGTCAACGCCTTGAGGGTGATCAACGAGCGAATGACCGCATCGCGCCAGCGACCCCGGTAGGTGCACTGTGCCGCCCAGTCATGCCACCAGGCCTCGCAATCGGCCAGGTCCTGTTCGGCATCGGCGACCACCGGTCCAATTTGATGCGACGGGAACCAGGTGAGGCGGAACGGCAGCACCTGTCCGGCCGAAACCGTCGCGCTGGAAACGGTGCAAAAATCCCTGTTGTCGAGGGGAAGGGGCGACTGAAAGCGGACGGCATCCGGGCCGGCGACAGCGCTAAGGCCGTATTCGCGGCGACGAACCCACGGCACCACGGACCCGTAATCGAAGCGGAAGATCAATTCCGCCCGGATGTCCACCTCCCCGCGCAGCCCTTACGATGCGGACCACGTCCACCTGCCGGTCGAAGCCGTGGATCGGCATGAAATCGATGACGACGACGGCGCCAGTTTCGGTTTCGAAATGCGTTTCCAGCACCAGAGTATCGTCGTGATACCGGCGTTGGAAGTTTGTCACCGTGCCGGTCGGAGCAATCCGCCAGTGTCCGTTCTGTTCGCTTCCCAACAGGGCGGCGAAACAGGCGGGTGCATCGAATCTCGGCAGGCACAGCCAGTCGATCGAACCGTTCTTCCCGACCAGAGCGGCGGTGCGGGTGTTGCCGATCAACGCGTAGTCTTCGATGGGCAAGGTCATTGTCCTGCTGTCCTTCCGCGCCCCGCGCAGCCACGCTTTGACAAAGCGGCGGTTCCGACGCCCCTAGGGAGGGCGACAAACTTGCTGTCAAGACTACGCTTTGTCCATCGACAGATCGACTATGCCGGCCATTCGGCTGGGCCTTTCAAACGGCCAGCACAGGGGGCCGCGGATCATCAACAATTCGGAGCAACTCGGCGACGTTTGTGGCCCTATGGGGCGAAACCGGCAGTGAGTAGTGTACGTTCGCCGCGCCGCGCGACCATGGCTCTTTATTTTTGGTTATCTGTGGCCTGCCGGATTCACGGTGCTCCGATTTCGCCAAATTATCCGAAGATCGAGCTGTGGTTCATGGTGGATGACCGGGCTGGTTGTATGAGACCTAAAACTTGGAATAACGACGCGTTTTCAATAAGTTCTGGTGTCCACCCGAAAGCCGACTCTGCGGTGGAATGGATCAGAAAGGGTGGCACCGTGCACTTGAACAGACCGGGTTGCGGTCTGATCGATATGGCCGGGAGACACTCAATTCTAGGTGGTTGCAGGCCCCCGCAACCGAAATCGAAAATATATCAAAATCGGCATAGGGGGCGATCGTGATCGATCGCTCCCCTGCCACACCACCCGGCATGCGGGTCCGCACCGGGCGGTTCGAGGAGTTGAGGTCATGAGAGACGGGGCATTCCCAGCTTGTCCGACCATTGGAGGGTCAGCACGGCGTTGAGAAGCATTCCGCTGTTGCGCCACCAGCGACGGCTATTTGCCGCGACCCGGCGCGCCACCTCGGGCTTTGCCCCCAGCGCCCGCAGTTCCCGGTACATGGTCTTGCCACGTTTCCACTGCTTGAGTTGGATGGCACGGAGCCGGTGGCGGATCCACTGATCCAGGTCTCGCCAGACCCTTGGTGTCTGCGCCAGCCGATAGTAAGCCTTCCACCCCAAGACATAGGACCGCAACCGCTCCACCACTTCGTGCATACTGCGCCCACCTGAACGGCGGGTCAGTCGCCGGATGCGCTGCTTGAACGTCGCCATCGGCTTGGCAGCCACTTTGCGTTTGACCGCCCCTCCCGGAGCCACCCAGAAGGCGTAGCCCAGGAATTTGCGACCGAACACGCCGGCGACGGCGCTCTTGGTCTCGTTGACCGTCAAGCGCAGCTTGCCGTAGAGCCGCCGAAGCAGCGTCATCACCCGTTCTCCCGCCTTCCGGCTGCGGACATAGACGTTCGCATCGTCGGCGTAGCGCACGAAACAATGACCTCGACGTTCCAGTTCCTTGTCCACTTCGTCGAGCAGGACATTGGCCAGCAGTGGCGACAGCGGCCCGCCTTGCGGCGTTCCCCTGTTCCGCTCCTGGACCACGCCGCCCGTCATGATCCCGCTGTTCAGATAGGCCCGGATCAGCCGGATGACGCCGGCGTCCCCGATCCGTTTCCGAAGGCGGTCGATGAGGATGTCGTGGTTGACCCGATCGAAGAAAGCCTCCAGGTCCACATCCACGACGATCCGCCGGCCCGACTGCACGTACGATTGCGCCGCAAGAACGGCGTCGTGCGCGCTTCGGTTCGGTCGGAAGCCGTAGCTGTGCTCGCTGAAAGTCGGATCAAGGATCGGTTGCAGCACTTGCAGCAGGGCTTGCTGGATCAAACGATCCGTTACCGTCGGGATGCCGAGCTCGCGCTCGCCACCGTCGGGCTTGGGAATCGTCACCCGCCGTACCGGCAGCGGCCGGTACGTTCCCGACAACAGTTGTTCGCGGATCTCCGGCCACGCCGTGCGCAGGTGGGCGGCGGTCTGGTCGATGTCCAGTCCGTCGATCCCGGCTGCCCCTTTGTTGGCCCGTACCCGTTTCCACGCCCGTTGCAGGTTCTCTCTCGCCAGAACCGCCTCAAGCAGCCCTGGCCCCGTGTTCCCCAACTCACGGCGCGGGCGGCGGGCTTCGTCGCTGACCGGGCCAGACGCGGCTTCACCGCCCCCTTCCCCGATCCGCCCCGCTGACGCAGGCATCTGACGCACTGCCCTCCGCATCGCCATGACGGCGAACACTCCTCCTCGTTCGGTCCTTCGTCCGCGACCAAGTCGCCGACTACTACGACCTCTGCTGACTTCTCGCTCCGGCTCGACACCGTCGCCCTTTCAGGCATAAGGCGAGATCTCCCCAGGTAAGAACGCACTCCTTCACTGCACGACCGCCGGATCTACGCCGCTTCCCCTTGGTCACGAGAGCTTCGCGGTTCATGGCCCGCTCGCCCTGGTCCGCAGCGCCTTCTATCCGGTTCTTGTTCATCGGCCCACAGCTTCGCTCCACGCTTCCTCCCCACACTCGGTCGCCCTCGTGCAGTTGCGCTTCGCTTCGCTCGCCGTGACCAGCTCACGGTGGGACTTACACCCACAAGAGTGCGCCCATGCTGGGCGCACCACAAAAAAGGCCCCGAAGACGGGGCCTATCTTGCTTGAACCGCTTGGTCGTCTACGAGGGCGCCTCGAGCAGCCGCCTGACTCCTCTCACCGGTATCCGCAGCCAATCCGGCCGATTGGCGGCCTCGTAACAGATTTCGTAGAGGGCCTTTTCCAAGATGAACAGATCGAGCAACCGGTCGAAGGCCTCGGCATCGGCCGGGACCGTGGAGCATCCTTCGGTGACCTGGCGATACTCCTGGAGGAAACAGTCGACGGACTGCTGTTTCCATACCTCGACCGCCGCTTGAAGATCCTCCCCGGTGGCGGGTCGAGGGAGCGTGTGATCCAACAGCGCGGTAGACGCGGCGTAGTCGAACGAGCGGATCATCCCGGCGACGTCCCTGAGCGGCGAATTCTTGGCGCGACGCTCTTCCATGGAACGGACCGGCTCTCCCTCGAAATCGAGGATGTAAAAATCGTCCCGGACCACCACCACCTGCCCGAGATGGAGATCGCCGTGATGGCGGCTCTTCATCACATCCAGACGCTTCGGCAAGGCCTGCTCGACGAGCCGCTCGATGTCGGCCCAGCCCTTCATCACAGCCTCCACCTCGTTGCGCGCATCGTCGGAGAGCGCGCCGCTTGCCAGCGCTCTGGTCAATGCTTCGTGGGCCAAGCCCGCCTGTCGGCGCACGTGTCCGGCCCATGCCGCCAGATCCTCGTCGGTCACCCGTTCCGGCCGGAACGCCGGATCCTCGACGTCTAAAGCGAACGCCTGATGCAACTCGCCGACCCGTGTGCCCAAGGTCCGGGCCAGCATGAAATACATGGCATGGGGGTCCGCTTCGACCGGTTCCAAGTCGGCCGGCATGATTTCGAGCTCCAAGAGCACTCGATGGAGGTGGTCCTGGGTGAAAGCCCAGCCGTCACCCTGGTTGCGGACAAAGCCACTCAGCACGGCGAGCGCCATCGGCGTGCCGTCGGCAGCGATCAACTCGACGGCACCGAACAAGGGAGGCGTGTTCTCGAAACCGGCGACATCGGTCAGGAACCGTCCGATCTCGAGTTCCGGATGAATTCCCGGCTCGATCCGACGGTACGCCTTCAAGATCATCTCATCGCCGATCCTCATCGACGTGTTGCTTTGTTCACCCCCCATCCGCTCGATGACCGGGTTTTCGGAGAGCTCGACCTTGCCGAACGCCTTGGTCGCGCTGAACGCAATCCGCCCCCCGGAGGCGGTGCCGATCTCGCTCCCGTCACGGATCGCCTTTAACACCGCGGCCGTGAACGGCTGGTCGGCGAGCGCGTCGTAGACGACGCCGACCTTGCGGCCGGCTCGGATCCGCGCGACGGTGCTGGCATGGAGCCGGCTGAAGGGATCGTCGCTGATCGTCTCCCAGGAGGCGGCCAGGGGCACGTTGTAGTATTGCTCCTTCCCGTCCATGGTGGTGATCTTGAGACAGGGGATGAGAAAACCGAAGTCGCCATCGGGTAGAACGCTTTCGTCGACCACTTCGATGCGCTGAATAGGGCTGCCCTTGGCGGCGAACCATCGGCGATGGGGCAGGAACTCGGGCATGATCTGTTTCACCAATGCCTCGGCATTCCCCCCCGACAACAGGCTCTGCCAACCGTGGGGAGCGACAAGCGTCTGATGCTCGGGCAGCGGCACCTCGTACGGGTCGTGCCATTTCGGCGCCTCGGCCTCGTCGGCCAGCAGGAACCAGTAGAAACCGTGTCCCGGGAGAATGATGAAATACGGCAGTTCGCCGATCGGCGGGAACGCGCTCCGGCCGAGCAGTTCCACCGGCACCCGGTCCTTGTAGGCGACGAGATCGAGCTCGGCGGCCTGCGGCGCCCTTGACATGTTGGCGACGCAGAGAATGGTCTCGCCTTCGTACGAGCGCAGATAGGCGAGAACCTTGCGATTGCGCGGATACAAGAACGTCAGGGTGCCGCGCCCGAACGCCTGGTGGGCCTTGCGCTGGGCGATCAGACGCTTCATCCAGTTGAGCTGGGAGGTCGGCCGCCGCCGCTGCGCCTCCACGTTGACCGACTGGTACCCGTAGATCGCATCCATGATCGGCGGCAGATACAGCCGTTCGGGATCGGCGGTGGAGAACCCGGCATTGCGGTCCGGCGACCACTGCATCGGCGTGCGGACGCCGTTGCGATCGCCGAGGAAGACGTTGTCACCCATCCCGATCTCGTCGCCGTAGTAGACGATCGGCGTCCCCGGCATCGACATCAGCAAGCTGTTGAGCAGCTTGATCTTGGAGCTGTCCCGCTCCAACAACGGCGCCAGCCGCCGGCGGATACCGAGGTTGATCCGCGCCCGCTGGTCCGCCGCGTAGAATTGCCAGAGATAGTCGCGCTCGCGGTCGGTGACCATCTCCAGCGTCAGCTCGTCGTGATTGCGCAGGAAAATCGCCCACTGGCAGTTCTCGGGGATCTCGGGCGTCTGCCGCATGATGTCGGTGATCGGGAAGCGGTCCTCGCGCGCCAGCGCCATGTACATGCGCGGCATCAGCGGAAAGTGAAATGCCATGTGGCATTCGTCGCCGTCGCCGAAATAGGGTCGAACGTCCTCCGGCCACTGGTTGGCTTCGGCCAGCAGCATGCGGTCGGCGAAGTTGTCGTCGAGCCAATGCCGGAGCTGGCGGATGACGTCGTGGGTTTCCGGCAGGTTTTCGTTGTTGGTGCCTTCCCGCTCGACGATGTAGGGAACGGCATCGAGTCGCAGACCGTCGACGCCGCAATCGAGCCAGAACTTCATCACCCGGCAGATCTCGTCGAAAACGCGCGGGTTGTCGAAGTTGAGGTCCGGCTGGTGGGAGAAGAAACGGTGCCAGTAGTAGGCCTTGGCCACCGGATCCCAGGCCCAATTAGACACCTCGGTATCGCAAAAAATGATCCGCGTGCCCTGGTACTTCTGATCGGTGTCGCTCCACACATAGAAATCCCGCGCCGCCGAACCCGGTTTTGCCTGCCGCGCCCGCTGGAACCACGGGTGTTGGTCCGAGGTGTGGTTGACAACCAGTTCGGTGATGACCTTGAGGTCGCGCTTGTGGGCTTCGCGGACGAAGTTCCGGAAGTCGCGCATGGTGCCGTAGGCCGGATTGATGTTCTTGTAGTCGGAAATGTCGTAACCGTCGTCGCGCAACGGCGACGGATAGAACGGCAGCAGCCAGATCGCCGAGACCCCAAGTTCGCTGAGATAGTCGAGCTTTTGGGTAAGTCCGGGAAAATCACCGATGCCGTCTCCGCTGGTATCGAAGAAAGCCTTGATGTGCAGTTGGTAGACGATGGCGTCCTTGTACCAAAGGGGATCATTGGTGGTCATTTCTTGCTCCGTCAACTTCCAAACAGCTCGAGCAACGCCGCACCCGATCAAGCAATCGCGTCGGTAATCTCTTGCGGAACGAGGACCAGCGCGGCCAGCGGCGGCAGGTTGAGCAACACGGAAAACGGCCTGCCGTGGCAAGGCGTTTCCGTGGCCATCACGGCGCCGGCATTGCCGACATTGCTTCCGCCGTAAACCTCCGAGTCGGTGTTCAATCGCTCGGCGTACAGGCCTCCGTGCGGGACGCCCACTCGGTACGCGAGACGCTCGGCGGGGGTGAAGTTGCAGACGACGACCGCGATATCATCCGGTTCCCGACCCTTTCGCAGGTAGGAGATGACGCTCTTCTCCCAGTCGGTGCAGTCGATCCACTCGAAACCCGCGGCGTCGCAGTCGAGTTGATGCAGAGCCGGAACCTGCCGATACAGGCTGTTCAAATCGCGAATCAGCCGCTGAACCCCGAGATGGCTCCCGTCCTCGAGCAAATGCCAGTCGAGGCTGGCGTCGTGGTTCCACTCCCGCTCCTGGGCGAATTCGCAGCCCATGAACATCAGCTTCTTGCCGGGATGAGTCCACATGAAGGCGTAGTAGGCGCGCAGGTTCGCGAACTTCTGCCAGCGGTCGCCGGGCATCTTGCCGACCAGACGAGCCCTTGCCGTGAACCACCTCGTCGTGGCTGAGCGGCAGAACGAAGTTCTCGGAAAACGCGTACATCAGCCCGAAGGTCAACTGGTCGTGGTGATACTTGCGATAGATCGGTTCCTTGCTCATGTACGAGAGCGAGTCGTGCATCCAGCCCATGTTCCACTTGTAGCCGAAGCCGAGCCCGCCCAGGTAGACCGGCTTGGACACCATCGGCCACGAGGTCGATTCCTCGGCGATCGTCGCGATGTCCGGGACACTGCTGGTAGAGGTGTTCGTTGACCCGCCGGAGAAAGGCGATCGCCTCCAGGTTCTCGTTGCCGCCGTGCTCGTTGGGGATCCATTCGCCCGCCTTGCGGCTGTAGTCCAGGTAGAGCATCGAGGCGACGGCGTCGACCCGAAGCCCGTCCACGTGGTACTCCTCCATCCAGAACTGGGCGTTGTTGAGCAGGTAGTCGGAAACCTCGTAACGCCCGTAGTTGTAGATCAGGGTACCCCAGTCCATGTGCTTGCCCTTGCGGGGGTCGGCATGCTCGTAGAGGGCACTACCGTCGAACCAGCCCAGGCCCTGGGGGTCGGACGGGAAATGCCCGGGCACCCAATCGTTGATCACGCCGATCCCCGCCTGGTGGCAGCGATCGACGAAATTGCGGAACTCGTCCGGACGTCCGAACCGGCTGGTCGGCGCGAACAGCCCCACCGGCTGATAACCCCAGGAACCGTCGAACGGATGCTCGGAGATCGGCAGCACCTCGATGTGGGTGAAACCCATGTCCTTGACGTAAGGAACCAGGGTTTCGGCCAGCTCCTGGTAGGTCAGATAGCGACGGCCTTCCTCGACGCTCCGCCTCCACGAGCCGAGATGGACCTCGTAGATGGAGACGGGCGCATCACGGGCGATCGAAGCGCCGCGCCGCTTCATCCATTCGCCGTCGTCCCACCAATAGCGCGAGAGGTCGTAGACGATGGCGGCGGTTCCCGGAGCCTGCTCGCAGAAGAACGCGAAAGGATCGGCCTTGAGCGCCATCACCTTGCCGTCCTTGGACGCGATCTCGTACTTGTAGAGTTCCCCTTCCCGCAGGCCCGGAAGAAAGAGCTCCCAGACCCCGCATTCGGCGCGGAAGCGCATCGGGTGGCGGCGGCCGTCCCAGGTGTTGAAGTCGCCGACGACGCTGACCCGCGAGGCGTTCGGCGCCCACACGGCGAAACCGACCCCCTGCACGCCTTCCACGGTCATCAGTCGCGAGCCCAGCTTTTCATCGAGGCGAAGGTGTTTGCCCTCGGCGATCAGATAGACGTCCATCTCGCCGAGGATCGGCGGAAACCGGTAGGGATCTTCGATGTCCTGCTCCCCGGACTTGGTGTCGATGCGAAACCGGTAGGGAAACCTGTCGCCGCCGGGACGGTTCACCGGTCCCGCGAACAAACCTTGCTTACGAATTCGGGGGAGTTCGGCGACGACGGCGCCGTTGGTCGTCTCGATGACCCGCACGCGCTTGGCATGCGGAAGAAACGTCCTCACCGCCAGCCCGCTTTTCCCGTCCTCGTGCATGCCGAGGAACGAGAACGGATCGCCGTGTTGGGCGGAGACGATCTTCTCAACGTGGTTGTTGAACTGCTTTGGCGTCATGTCCGAGGGCCCTCCCAAAGCCCGAATCAGCGGCGCGGCGTCTCTAGAAGCACGGCGAACGGTAGTCGACTTGCTCCCAGCCTCCGACACGATAGATTTCGCAAGGGTTCACCTGCGGGTCGAGAACGACCTTCTGCGCGGGGACCGCGCCACAGATGGCGCGCGCCGGTCAGAAGCTCCTCCACCTCGAAGGTGTCGCCTTCCTTCAGACCCATTTCGGCGATCGGGAACTCCAGGATCGCCTCGTGTTCGTCGAACGGATCGAGATTGACGGCGATGAACACCATGTTGGTCCGGTCGAGGTTCATCTTTCCGTAGAACAGCACGTTGTCGTTGTCGGCCGGATAGAACCGCAGGTTCTCCAACTCGTGCAGCGCCGGGTTCTCCCGGCGGATCCGGTTGACGGCGGTGATGAAGTCCTTGATGTTGCCGGGCCGGTCCCAATCCCACACCTTGTATTCGAATTTCTCCGAATTGAGGAACTCCTCCTTCCCGGGAATGGGCGTCGCCTCGCACAGCTCGAAGCCGTTGTACATCCCGTAGACACTCGACAGCGTCGAAGCCAGGACGAACCGGATCTGGTGCGCCGGACGCCCGCCCGTCTGCAGGAAAGGCGGATTGATGTCCGGCGTGCTGGGGAAGAAGTTTGGCCTGAGATATTCCTTCACCGATGTTTGGGTGAGCTCGGTGAGGTAGTCCGTCAGCTCTTGCTTGAAATTCCGCCAAGTGAAGTAGGTGTATGACTGGCTGTACCCGACCTTGGCCAACATTTTCATCACCGGCGGGCGGGTGAACGCCTCGGCGAGGAAGATCACCTCCGGATCCTTCTCCCGGACCTCGCGGATCAGCCACTCCCAGAACGGCATCGGCTTGGTATGGGGATTGTCGACGCGGAAGATCTTGACCCCCTGCTCGACCCAGAACAGCACCACCCTGAGCAGCTCCTGCCACAGCGCATCCTGATGGGGGCCGTAGAAGTTGACGTTGACGATATCCTGGTACTTCTTCGGCGGGTTCTCGGCGTACTTGATGGTGCCGTCGGGGCGGAAGATGAACCACTCCGGGTGTTCCTTGACCCACGGATGGTCGGGCGCGCACTGAATGGCGAAATCGAGCGCGACCTCCATGCCCTGGGCATGACACGCCCGGACAAAGCGGCGGAAATCCTCGAGCGTTCCCAGATCGGGATGAACCGCGTCGTGACCGCCCTCCTCGGAGCCGATCGCGTAGGGACTGCCGGGATCGTCGGGACCGGCGGTCAGGGTATTGTTGGGGCCCTTGCGATGGGCCCGCCCGATCGGGTGGATCGGCAGCAAATAAACGACGTCGAAGCCCATCGACTTGATTTCGGGCAAACGATCCTCGCAGTCGTAGAACGTGGCGCCTACCCCGGGCTCGGTTCCTTGCGAGCGGTGAAACATCTCGTACCAGGCGGCAAACCGGGCTTCGATGCGGTCGACGAAGACCTCCAGCTCCCGGTCGTAGCGGGCGGCGCCGCTTCGGTCGGGCCACCGCCCCATCGCCGCGCGCAGACTGGCGTCGAGCATCAGCTCCGCCCGGCCTGGCGTCGTCCGCGCCGTCGAACGCCCTCAGCACGACGCTCATGCGCTCGGCATCGCTGCCCTTGGCGCGGCCGGCGGCATCGGCGATCAGCGCCTTGCCCTCGATCAATTCCAATGACACGACCTGCTTGGCCTCGAGCTTCTTCTCGAGCTCGCCGCACCAGGATTCGTAAGCGTCCGTCCAGGCCTCGACGGTGTAGATGTAGGAGGTGTTGTCCTCCAGCTTGACCCCGCCCGACCACCGGTCGACGCCGGGATTGACGCAGGTCATCGCCGCCTCGCGCCATTCGGCCTCGTCCTTGCGACGAAACAGAACGACCGCCGTCAGTTTGTCGTGGCCGTCGCGGAAGATGTCGGCCGACACCTCGAGAACATCGCCGACTTCGCGCTTGACCGCATACCGGCCGCAATCCAGTTCCGGCCAGACGTTCTGGATGACGATCGGTCGGCTGCTCAGACCCGCGGTGAGAGCGCTGCCCACCACCTGCCCACCTGACCCGGACTTCACCACTGTCTCGGTCGTCATATTCCCTCCCCGCATGCTCTTTTGTCGCGATAGGGTAGCGACTGAGCCTACAAAGGCAAGCGTCTATCGCAGTCACAGTGTTGCCCTATCCATGACCATCGATATTAGAGCTGCGCGCTTGAAGGACCTTCAAACAGGTTAATGAGGCGACGAACAATATGCTCTAAGCGCTCGCGAACACCTTGATCTCTCCCGGCGCCAACGAGACTGCAGCACCGGCAGTGAAAGCGGGTCCCTCGTTGCCGGGCGTGATCTCGCGTCCTTCCCTGATGTCCGGGTCCAACCCTCCCACCCGAACGGTAGCGGACGCGTTCTGGTCGGTGTTGACCAAGGTAACGACCCATGTCCGCCCCCGCAAAGGCTTCCTCTGCAAGGCGACGATGCGGTCGTTGGCCTGGGCGACCAGACGTTGTGGACCTTCCTCGTTCAACACCGGTTGCGCGGCTTTCATCCTGTTGACCTCGCCGATGTAGCCCGATAGGTCGAAACTCGGTTTCTCCCAGTCTTCGGGCCGGGTCTCGACCACGTGCAGGCTTTTGCGAAAACCGTACTCGTAACCGACCGGGATCATCACCCCGCTGGAGAACACGGCGGCAAACAGATAAGCCTGCCGGTATCGCCGCTCGACATCCTTGGCGGCGGTGACACCTTGGCCGGCCAGGTCGGCGGCGAGCCGCGGGGTATCGTGGGTTTCGGGAAACGAGACCGAGGCCGCGATGGAGCGAAACTGCTCGTACTGTTGGAGCAGCCAGCTCTGCCGGAAGTCCCACCATTTGGAACTGTTGAACATGTAGTCGAAGCCCGACGAGCGAAGGGCCTCCACCTCCTCCAGCATGCCGCCCAGGTTCTCGGCCGCGAACACGGCATCGGCGCTGACCTTGCGGCCGGCCTGGATCAACTTCCGCCAGACCAATTTCGGCACCTTGTAGGCGGCATCGCAGCGAAAACCGCGGATGCCGAGGCCGGCGTAGTGACGGATCACCTCGGCGAAGTATTCGATCAGTTCCGCGCGGGCGGGGCGATCGCGATAGTCGATCTCGGCGAGGTCGGCCCACACCGTCTTCTCGTGGGTGTCGGGATCGACCGCGAACGGCGATCGCAAGGAGCCGTCCGCTTCGCGCTCGAACCATTCGGGATGCTCCCGGGCCAGGACCGAATCCTTGGCGGTGTGGTTGACCACCAGATCCATCATCACCGAAAGCCCCCGTTTTTCGGCGGCGGCGGCGAAACCCGCGATCAGTTCGTCGCTGGAGCGCTTCGAGACGCCCTGAACGAGCGGGTTCAGCCGGTAGTAGTCCTTGACCGCGTAAAGGCTGCCGGAGAAACCCGGGTAATGGAACGGGTTGACGAAAACCCAGTTGAACCCCATCGCGGCGATCCGGTCGAGGTGGGGCTCCCACTGGTCGATCGACCCGGCAAGCAACGGAAAAAGGTTATAGATTCGTGCTCCCTCGGGGGACTGCCCCATGGCGCGGCCTCCTGTATGCGATGGTTATCGAGTGGCGGATGGACTCCACTGCCTACTTGGCTTGAGCGACAAGCCCTTGGTAGGCGGCGAGTGTCTGCTTGGCGATGCTCTGCCAACTGTAAACATCGACCACGCGCTTGCGCCCCGCCTCGCCCATGCGCCGCGAAAGCCCGAGATCGGTACCGAGACGATTGATCGCCGCCGCCAGCCCTTGCGCGAAGCCGGCGGGATCGGTGGGATCGTGGGGCGGCTGATCGGACAGCTTGGCGTCGACCAGGAACCCGGTCTCGCCGTCCACCACCACTTCCGGAATGCCGCCGACGGCGCTGCCGGCAACGGGGGTACCGCAGGCCATCGCCTCCAGATTGATGATCCCGAACGGCTCGTAGACGGACGGACAGCAGAACACGGCGGCGTGGGAATAGAGGGCGATCGTCGTCTCGCGGCTGACCATCTCCGGGATCCAGACGATGCCGGAGCGCCGGCTCCGAAGGTCGGCGACCATGCCTTCCAGTTCGGCCTGCAATTCCGGGGTGTCGGACTCGCCGGCGCAAAGCACGATCTGAAGCCTGGTATCGATATGCTCGATCGCCTGCAACAGATAGAGAAGCCCCTTCTGGCGAGTCATTCGGCCGACGAACAAGACGTATGGCGCGTTGCGATCGATCCCAAACCGGTCGAGCACCTGGGGTTGGTCCACCGCCTTGTACTCTTCCGTGTCGATGCCGTTGGCGATGACCTGGACCCTCTGCGGATCGACGTCGAACAGTCTCAGCACGTCTTCGGCGGTGCTCTTCGAAACGGCGATCACCAGATCGGCCATCTCCAGCGTCGTCTTCTCGACCCAACTCGACAACTCGTAGCCGCGGCCGATCTGCTCGCGTTTCCAGGGCCGTAGCGGCTCCAGCGAATGGACGGTCACCACCAGCGGCAAATCATAAAGAAGCTTGGCGAGAATGCCGCCGAAGTGTGCATACCAGGTGTGGCAATGGACGACATCGGCGTCGATCCCCTGGCCGTTGAAGGCGAGACACGTGGCAAGCGCCCGCAACGGGGAAACGAACGGCACCGGGCATCCCGCGAACTGCGAGGATTCCACCTTGGTCCCGCGCACCGTCAACCGCCCCTCGACGTAGGCTTGGTCGTGGAAGCTGCGGACCTCGACGGGTGTCAGTTTGGACAGCTCGCGCGAGAGATACTCCACGTGCACGCCGGCGCCGCCGTAGATGTGGGGGGGGAACTCGTTGGTGATGAAGAGAACGCGCATGGTTTTTTGCTCCGGGCGGCAGGGACCGACCGGTGCTTTCTACCCGATGGCGGGATTTCGTCAATCGCTATCGGCACGAAAACGGTACGGACCGGCGATGCGACGTCGCCGGTCCGCACGGGCAATCACCGGGGCGCCGGGTGCGGCGCCCCCGAGGATTACCGTGTCATGCTGGGAAGCGGGAGGGCTGCGCGTTGGCGCCCGGAGGCCGGCCGGCCGGACCAGGCCGACGCGGTGTCGGTGGTGACGTTGAGGGTGGACAGCAACGTCCCCGCGGTGGCGAGCACCCGATAGGAGGCGCGCATCATATCGGTATCGGTGTTGACGACGCCGACGTTTGCCTGGAACAACTCGCTGACCACGTCGAGGACATCGAGCAGCGACCGCTGGCCGAGTTCGAACTGTTGGAGATAGGCGGACACCACCTGGGCCGCCGCCTGCGCCCGGGACTCCGCGATCGGCAGGTTTTCGCGGGCGGTCAACAGGCCGGTATACTCGATCCGCATCTGTTCCTGGACCATCCGCCGGATTTCGGCTCCCCGCTGCCTCGCCTCGCTCGTCTGCTCGATGGCGCGGCGGTATCTGGCTAGGTCCCCGCCACCCCGGTACAGGTTGTAGTCCATCACCAGCAAAGCGGTGAAAGCATTGTCGTCACCGTTGACACCGTTGACGTCATGACCGCGACGGCCGCCTACTTTGATACCGAACTTCGGATAGTACGGCTCTCTTTTCGCCCTCGCTTCGAACTCCCGGGCGTTGACGTTGTCGAGCGCCGCGAGAAGCGCCGGGTTGCTATCCTCCGCCGCAGCGACGGCGAGATCAATGTTGGAAGGGATCGACTCATAAGGAGGCCTGGGCGTCTCCAGCGTCCCCGGCGTTTGGCCGACAACCTCGAGATAACCCGTTTCGGCGTCGCGCAGTTGGCCGCGCGCCTGGGTCAGCCGGGTACGTGCCAGCGCCAACCGGCTTTCCGCCTGGTTGAAGTCGCCGGAATCGCTTCTGCCTTTCTGCGCCTTGAACTTGATGTCGTCGCGAACCTGAACATGTGATGCCACGTTCTGTTGGGCGAGATTGACCACGTGCCTGCCGCGCAACACCTCGAGAAAAGAGACGGCGGCGCGAAGGCCGATGGCCTGCTGCGCGTCCATCAGGTTGTGGTTGGCCGAGCTTACCCGTTCCTGGGCGCTTCGCGTGCGATTGACGGTTCCGAACCCCTGAAACAAATTCTGCCGGATTTCACCGCCGAACATGTTGCGCAGCTTCTCTTCGGTGCCGCCGCCTCCGCCGCCTTCGTTTCGGGTGAAGTAGTTGTCGGTGTACTCGTAGCCGACGTCGCCGGTCGCGTCGACGCTAGGCAAGTACTCCGCGCGAGCCTCGTCGATATCCTGTTCGGTCGCGCGTTTTCTGGCCCTGGCCTTCTGCACCGTCGGGTGGGAGGAAACGGCGATGCTGATGGCTTCCTGAAGGGTCGTTGCCACCGCCCCCTCGGTACCGCCGGTCAACAATGCGGCGGCCACGGCGGTTACCGCCACGGATCGCAGGATCATCGGCGATCGCCGGCGGTTACGACCGCCACGAGGCTTGTCGGCGAGATGAAGAACCGACCCGTCGCTCCTGAAAGAGACGGATGCGGGCGGTAAGAGCGCGGAAACCATCATCGTTCGCGTCCTGTTTGATGCTGCCGATACGTCTTCCCTACCATCCGGTTCCCTAATTTTTCGCTAACGCTCGAAAAAGACGCCATTAGCGTTCACTAGGTGATTTTATATTTAATTTACTGTAAATTTATCCCCGTTCGTTATTTGTATGTTCTCAACAACAGGCCAATAAGTCAAAATTTTTATTTGCAATGAATTTGTGTTTACATTTTATTAGGATTTTTCTTTTATTTTTGGCGATATCGGAAGGACGTCAGGACGCTCCGGAAGATCGCCTTCATGTTGTTTTTGGCGGGACGAAAGGCTCGCGATGAACGATTGCTGCACCCCCGACCGCCGATCGGCCGAATTCCACACAACGTTCGGACAGGCCTTGGCGCATCAGCGCGCCGGCCGGCATGCCGAAGCGATTGCCCTTTACACACGGCTGCTCGCCGTGCCTCCCGGATATGCCCCGGCTTGGAACAACCTGGGCAGCGCGCTCCGGGCCAGCGGCCGCATTGCCGCCGCCGTCGCCTGCTACAAACGGGCACTGGAGATCGACCCGGATTGTTCCGCGACCGGCAATCTTGGCAACGCGCTAAAGGACGTCGGCCGCATCGATGAAGCCCTCGTCGCCCATCGTCTTGCCGTCGCCGCATCACCCGATGACGCCGCTACACGCCACAACCACGGCATCGCCCTCAAACAGGCCGGCGATCTGGAGGCCGCGCTCGCCGAGTTCGAAGAGGCCCTGCGCCTTTCCCCCGACGCTCCGAGGCCGGCCTGGGATCGCGCCCTTGTGCTGTTGCAGCAGGGCCGGTTCGCCGAGGGCTGGCCCGCCTATGAGTGCCGCTTCCGGCTCAAGGATTCTCCGCCGCGACCCCACCCCAGCCCGCGATGGACCGGCGAATCCTTCGAAGGCCGGACCCTGCTCGTCTATCCCGAACAGGGTTTCGGCGATTGCATCTTCGCCAGCCGTTTCCTGCCCCTCGTCAAGCAACGCGGCGGAACCGTGGTCGTCGAGTGCCAATCGGCGTTGCGCCGCTTGTTTTCCCGGCTGGAGGGGGTCGATCGTCTCGTCGCTCCCGGTGAAGCGGTGGCCGCCGACCTTCACAGCCCGATGATGAGTCTGCCCGGTATCGTCGACGCCTCGCCGGACACGTCGCCGCCGCCGCGATTGCATGTGCCCGCGGAGGCCCGGGAGCGGTTCGGAACGCTGATCGCCCCCTACCGAGGCCGGTTCACCGTCGGCATCGTCTGGTCGGGAAGCGTCAGCTTCAAGGACAACCGCAACCGCTCGACGTCCCTCGGCCAATTCCTTCGCCTGGCCGAAACCCCCGGTGTGCGGCTTTTCAGCCTACAGAAGGGGCCGCCGAGAACCGAGATCGCCGAGTTCGGCGGCGCCGGTACGCTGATCGTCGATCTCGGCGGCATCGTCGGCGACTTCGCCGACACCGCCGCGATCGTCGAGCAATTGGACCTGGTGATCATGACCGACAGCGCCGTCGCCCACCTGGCCGGTTCGCTGGGCAAGCCGATCTGGAACGTCCTCAACCTTGCGCCGTACTGGCTGTATCGAATGGAGGGAGCGGACACTCCCTGGTACCCGACGATGCGTCTGTTCCGGCAACGCCGGTTTGGCGACTGGGATGGTGTCTTCGCCGAGGTCGAACTGGCCCTCGCCCAAGCGGTCGCCGCCAAGCACGCGGGCCGCTGGCCGCCTTCAGCGACCAATCCGAACGAGAGCTAGAGCGACGCCACCCGGACCGTGCTCGACGCGGTCTCCGATGTGGAAAGAAACCGCTTGTTCGCCCCCTCGAGCACGACGCAGGTGAGGTTGTCGTTGTAACAGGCGCCGGTGTCGATCCCGATCCGGTTATGGCGGACCTCCGGCACGCTGGTGACCGAATGACCGTGGACGACGACCTTCCCGAAGTCCCGATCCGATTCGAGGAACGGCCCGCGAATCCACATGTGGTCCGCGGGTGTCTGTTCGGACAGGGGCCGCTCCGGATTGATGCCCGCGTGAACGAAAAGGAAGTCGCCGATCACCCGGGTCAACTCCAGATTGACCAGAAAGCCGAGATGGCGCTGAGGAACGGTCTCGAGCAGACGATCGCGGATATACACCATGCGCCCCTCCGGCGGCACGTCGTCCGGGATCCGCACCCCGTAGCTGTACACCGTCGCGTCACCGCCAAACCTCAGCCAACTGGCTTCTTTTTCCGGATCGACGAGGAAATCGAGGAAACACTGATCGTGGTTTCCTCGCAGGTAAACGGACTCGAAACCCTCGAGCGGGTCATCGAGAAACAAGTCGAGGAGTTCGCGGCTGTACAATCCCCGATCCAGATAGTCGCCCAGATAGACGACGACTTTTTCGAAACCGGGTCGGATGTCCGCGGCGTCCTCGAGGATCATCGTGTGCAGGCGATCGAGAAGATCGACCCGGCCATGGATATCGCCGACCGCATAGACGCGAACGCCATCCGGCACCTCGGCGTTGGCGACCGTAACCCGCCTTCTCTTCTCCTTGCCGAAGAAAAGCTCGACGATGCGGCTACTCATGGCATCGGCCATCGTCACGCCCGTCGGCACCGACGTGGCCGGTGCGCCGTCCACAGCCATCAACCGTCGCCGGGTACATCAAAGGAAATCGCGCTCGCCGGGGCTCAGGAGGCTGTCCGGCGCGAACCATCATGGGAATCATCATGGCAGGCACACACGGCTTCGACCTTTCCCCCGCCCGAACCCCATACCGATACGACGCATCACTAACCATGCCAGTCGATATCTCCAACCACTATAAGGAGAATAATAAGGATATATGCGTATTTTATCACTTATAAAGTGCGATTGCCACACTTTTTGCGATAGTTCTATTGTTCACGAGTTATATGGGTTGTTTGCCGTCAGGCCGCAAGGTGAATGAAAGGGCCGGCAAGATCTCGATGTCGAAGCCGGTAATGGCCGGATCCGCCGTCGCGTTGATCGGCGTCGGCGCAATGGAGCGCCGGACCTGAACAGCGACCAACGATGCCCGGTTCAGGAAACCCGGCTTCCGCCGTCCGTCGTCGGCAGGACAACGGTCGCGCGCAGGCCCCCTTCGGGTCGGTTGGCGAGGATGATGTCGCCGCCGTGGCCGCGAACCACGGAACGCACCACCGACAGCCCCAGGCCGACCCCGCCGGTCTCCCGGCTGCGCGACGACTCGATCCGGTAGAACGGATCGAAGACCCTCTCCACGCTCGGTTTCGGGAATTCCCGGCCCGTCGTCGTCGACAGTCACCGTTACCGACCCGGGAGCCGCCGTCAGGGCCGCCCTGGCGCCGCCGCCGTACTTTACCGCGTTGTCGACAAGATTGGCGAACGCCCGCTTCAGCGCCGTCGGGCGGCCGGTAAAGGCAAACCGGGCCGGACCCTTGTAAGAAGCATCGGCGCCGGCGTCGGCGGCCTCGTCGCAGAGGGTTTGCAGCAGCGCCGCGAGGTCGAGCGCGGCGCGCTGCTCGTGGGCGAACTCGTCACGGGCGAACGCCAGCGTCGCCGCGATCATCGCCTCCATCTCGTCGAGGTCGGCGAGCATCTTTTTCTGCTGTTCCCCGTCCTCGATCAGTTCGGCGCGCAGCTTCAGCCGGGTGATCGGCGTCCGCAGATCGTGGGAGATCGCCGCGAGCATCTGGGTGCGGTCGCGGACGAAACGCTGCAACCGCCGCTGCATGTTGTTGAAGGCGTGAGCCGCCTGGCGGACCTCCCTCGGCCCTTCCTCGGTCAACGGCGGCGCGTTCATGTCGAGGCCGAGGCGGTCGGCCGCCGAGGTGAACACGGAGAGCGGCGCGCTCGCCCGGCGCACCGCCCACACGGAAACGACCAGGGCAATCAACGTCGTCGCCAGGATCAACAGAAAATTCCGGGTTTCCCAGAAGGGTTGGATCGGCGGAAGCGGAATCCCGAAGTTGAGCCAGCTCCCGTCCGCCAGCTCGAGCGACCCCGTCAGCACCTCTCCGCGGGACCAGCGCGCCCTTCGGTCCCTTCCCCGCCCCTTCGGACCGTCATCGCGGGGCGCGAGCTCCGACTCCTCGGGCGACCCGGGAAACATCCTCTCTCCCGGCGCAGGGCCGTAGGAAAGCCTCAAACGGTCGTCGGCCCCGTCGCCGAGTTCCGCCAGGAGCGCGCTGCGGATCGAACGCGTCCGCCAATCGGTCGAACCGGGTTCGGCCGCCGGTGTCGACGACCAGAACATCCGCAGGAACCGTCCGCGAAACTGCCGCATCAGCCGCGGGCGTTCCTCGGGTTGCGCCTGCTCCAGGGCCACCGCCGTTTCGGCGACCCGCTCGGCAAGGCGTTGGCTGCGGGCACTGTTCAGGAGATCCTGCCGCTCGCCCGAGTAGACGACGAGACCGACGACATTGGACAACAGCACGCCGGCGAGCAATACCACCACCGTGCGGCCGACCAGGGTGTCGGGCCACAGCCGCATCACCGCGGCTCCACCTTCGGGGTGAACAGATATCCCCCGCCGCGCACGGTCTTGATCAGCGTCGGCTCGCGGGGATCGGCCTCGATCTTGCGGCGAAGCCGGCTGACCTGGACGTCGATGCTGCGATCGAACGCCTGCGCCTCGCGGCCGCGGGCGAGGTCGAGCAACTGGTCGCGGCTCAACACCCGTTGCGGATGGGACGCCAGCGCGGCGAGCAGCCCGAACTCGCCGGCGCTGAGCGCCACCAGCACCCCGTCCGGTGAGGTCAGCTCCCGCTTGCCGAGATCCAGCCGCCAGCCGGCGAACGCCAGCACCGAACCGCTCGGCTCCTGCCGTGCGCCGGCAAGTCCACCCTGCGCCGCGCCCGTCCGGCGCAACACCGCCTTGATCCGCGCGAGCAGCTCGCGCGCGCTGAACGGCTTCGCCAGGTAGTCGTCGGCGCCCATTTCCAGGCCGACGATGCGGTCGATTTCGTCGCCCTTGGCGGTCAGCATGATCACCGGCGTGCTCGACTCGCCGCGCAGCCGGCGGCACAGGGACAGTCCGTCCTCTCCGGGCAGCATCAGGTCGAGCACGATCAGGTCGATCGCCCGGTCGGCGAGCGCCTTCTGCATGTCCCGGCCGTCGGCGGCGGTGGTCGCCCGGTAGCCGTTCTTGACCAGAAACCGCGAGAGCAGATCCCGGATCTCCCGGTCGTCGTCGACGATGAGGATGTGCGGCGATGGTTCCATGGAGGCGGAGTATAAGCGACCGGCTGCGGACGTCGGCGGAAATTTGGTAACGGTTTGCGACAACCGCGGCGTCTGCAACACTCGGTTACAAAACGACCGCCTCCCGACATCGTCCGGCAACACGGCCGGGGTAGCGTTCCCTCCGTTCGATAGATGGAACCCCACCAGGGATTCCCCAATCAAAGGAGAGATGGTTATGAAACGCAGGACACTGATCACCACCGCCATCATCGGGGCACTGAGCCTCGGTATGCTGACGGCGACGCCGGTCCTCGCCGAGGGTCCCGGTTCCCGCGGCGGCCAACACGCGCGATTCAAGCAGATGGATTTGAACCGCGACGGCAGGGTCACCCAGCACGAAGCCCGGAAGGCGACGCGGCAAGTCCGCGACCAGCGTTGGGACAGGGGCGACCAGGACAACCGCCACGGGCGCTTCAAGCGGACGGATTTGAACCGCGACGGCAAGGTCACCCGAGCACGAAGCCCGGAAGGCGACGCGGCAAGTCCGCGACCAGCGATTGGGACAAGGGCGACCAGGGCAACCGCCACGCGCGCTTCGAGCGGAAGGATTTGAACCGCGACGGCAAGGTCACCCGACACGAAGCCCGGAAAGCGAAGCGGCAAATCCGCGACCAGGTTGGGACAAGGGCGACCAGGGCAACCGCCACGCGCGCTTCAAGCGCAAGGATTTGAACCGCGACGGCAAGGTAACCCGATACGAAGCCCGGAAAGTGAACGCGGCAAATCCGCGCCCAGCATTGGGACTGGAACAGGGGCGGCCAGGGCAACGGCCGCGGCATGGGTTTCGCACAGGACGATAACCGGCAATAGCACCCGATCTCGAGGCGGCCGGCGGCAACGCCGGCCGCAACGGTCGAGGTCACGAAGGGCGCCGCACCCGTCGCGTTCCTGATCGCAGGAATCGTGACGCCGCCGACCGGCTGCTCGTATCCAAAGTTGACGCCGCGCTTCCCCGGAGAAGGCGGCGCCGTCGCGTTTCTGAACCAGGCGTCCGGCGGTGGCATCGTGATGGGGGCGATCAGGTCCGATCGCCCGGTCGCGCGAGGCGACCTTCGCGCATTTCCCGGTCATCGGCGGAAATTTGGTAACGCTCTGCAACAACGACCGCGCTCGCAACACTCGGTTACGAAACGGCCGTGACCCGACATCATCCGGCAACACAGCGGGACTAGGATTCCCTCAGTTTCACGGACGGAGCCCGCAGCGGGTTCCCCAATCAAAGGAGAGACGGTTATGAAACGCAAGACACTTATCACCACCGCCATCGTCGGGGCGCTGAGCCTCGGTTTGCTCGCGGCGGCACCGGTTTTCGCCAAGGGTTCGGGTTACGGCAGCGGCGGCGGACGCGGCGCGATGATGTTCGATCGCTACGACACCAACGGCGACGGCAAGGTCACCTAGGACGAATTCCAGGCCGGCCACGACGAACGCTTCGAGCAGATGGACCTGGACGGCGACGGCGCCGTCACCCAGGACGAGGCCCGCCAGGCGATGCAGCAGATGCGCGCCGATCAGCGGGGCTGGGGCGGCAGGGGCGGCAGAGGCGGCCAGGGCATGGGCCGCGGCATGGGTCCCTGCGGCGGCGGCATGGGCCCCGGATCGGGGCCAGACGCCCAGTAGACACAGCCCGAACCCACGGCGGCCGGCGGCAACGCCGGCCGCCATCTTGCACGAAAACTCCTTGAATTCCCGCAAGGCCGCTTTTCCCTCGGAAAATCGCGGTTCCGCCGACCTGGCGGAGGTGTCACGGATTGTCGTGAAATGACAAGACGTGCGTTACGTCCTTGGATATACACGTGATCGCGTCAGGGCGGCGCTCGGAGACCGTGGAGTGGGTTGGTTCTCCCGAGATCGCGGAAGATGAGCGCATGGTTTTCTACAAGAGGAATGCGCTGCAATCCGACCTAAATCGTGCAGTGAACCAGTTTGAGGAGGGGAATGGCTATGCGGAATATCGCTTCAATCATCGTTCTTGCCGTGTTTCTCGGTTTGGGTTACGCCCAGGCCGCCGAGATGACCGCACGGGACAAGGCCGTGTTCGACATGCTGTCGCCGCAGTTGCAGGAACAAGTCAAGTCTCAACTGACGGGCGGCAACACGGTCCGCGGCGTGCTCGAAACGATGCTGCTCAACGAGATTTCGGAATTGTTCGCGACCAATCGCATACTGGCCGTCGACTTCAACGAGGGTGTGGCCATCGTCGAACGTGCCGACGGCGACGTCGATACCGTCTACTTCGACACCACCACCCTGGTCATCAAGAAGTAGGTGTCGATACCCGCATCGACGACTTCGCCCGGTGGGGAAAGCACGGTATCGTGCGATCGTCCAAGATGTCGCAACGTCTTAAATCAGTGGGAAACCCGGACAAAAAACGG
The DNA here is from genome assembly GCA_963772635.1 of uncultured Alphaproteobacteria bacterium. Classification (GTDB taxonomy): domain Bacteria; phylum Pseudomonadota; class Alphaproteobacteria; order Rhodospirillales; family Defluviicoccaceae; genus JAUXFS01. The sequence continues at coordinate 21,403 of CAVYYK010000065.1, read as the reverse complement.
AGGAGAACGATGAGTGATCTCGTCTGCATCGCCTACGGCAAACCCGATACCGCCGACGCGGTGCTCAACGAACTGCGGATGCTCCAGGTCGAGCATCTGATCGATCTCGAGGACGCCTGCGTCGTCATCCGTGACGACAACGGCAAAGTCCATCTCAAGCAGTCGGTCAACCTGGTCGCGGTGGGCGCTTCCAGCGGCGCGATGTGGGGCGGCCTGATGGGGCTGCTGGTCGGCCTGTTGTTTCTGAACCCGCTGATCGGCTGGGCCGCCGGGATCGCCGTCGGCGCGGGTTGGGGCGCGCTTTCCGGCAAGCTCGCCGATTACGGGATCAACGACGACTTCATCAAATCGGTGGGCTCGACGATCACCAAGGGCACCTCGGCGTTGTTCGTGCTGGTCCGTTCGGTCAACGTCGACAAGGTCCTGCCCGAGGTCGGAAAGTTCGGCGGCACGGTGCTGAAGACATCGCTCACCACCGAGCAGGACGAGCAGCTTCGAGCGGCCCTCGCCGCCGGTTAGAACGGGTTCGAGGCCTGCAATGACAGTCCGTAAAAAACTGTTGGCGATCGCCGTTGTCGTCCTTGCCACGGCGATCGCCGCCCTCTGGGTGCTGTCGCTCGACACGGGTATCGGCTGGTTGCATGTCGCCGGCCTCGGTCTGTCGGTCGTCCTCCTCGTTCTGATCTGGTTCTGGCCGGGGCGGAAGGAGCAGCAGCCGAGGCAACCCCCGCCGTGAGTCGTGGCCTCGGGAGAAAGCAGCATGCAATGTTGGCGCCGCGGACATCAAGATGGGTACACGGCCAACCCGCAAGGAGTTCGCGAATGATCCGTTCGATCCATGCGACGATGACCATTCTTGTAGCCGTCGCCATTGCCGGAACCCTCGTCGGTTGCACTTCCTCCCAACGAGCAAGCGGCCCTGAGCAACAGCTGGCGGCCGCCGGATTCCAGGTCTGGTATGCCGATACGCCGCAGAAGCTCGCCAACCTCGAGGCGCTGTCCCAGCGACGCCTTGTCGCACACCCCTATGACGGCGGTATTCGATACATCTATGCCGACGCGGACGGCTGCAAGTGCGTCTACGCCGGCAATCAGCTGGCATATGACGAATATCAGAGAATGGCGGCAGGCGATAAGATCGAGGGTCCAGGAGTCATGGCCGCTGAAATGAACAAGGACGCGGCGATGGATTGGGGCGTCTGGGGGCCTTAGGATCCATGAGCGGCTGGTGAGCATCCGCGCGGTGGTCGCCGGCCGGCGCGACAAAGGGTGGAAGGAACCCGCAAGACCGCCCGCCTTTCCATGAGACGGCCGTCTCGGCTATCCTGGCACCGAACCAGGAACGCGCGTGAGGAACCGCGGTCATTGGCACACCCGGTCATAGTCGCTCGCCATCGACTAGCCGAGAGTCGGCGGCCTGCACAGACTTGACACGTAGGGGAATTTGAACCTGATGGCTTCCAGCGGGGATTCCAAGCTCGGTACGTTCTCGACACTGTCCATCGGCATCGGCGGCATGGTCGGCGGCGGTATCTTTGCGGTGACCGGACTGACGGTGGAGGTCACCAGAGGCGCCGCGCCCGTCGCCTTCCTGATCGCGGGGGTCGTGGCGCTGCTGACCAGCTACTCCTATCTCAGGCTGACGCTGCGCTACCCCGGAGAAGGCGGCACGGTCGCGTTCCTCAACCAGGCGTTCGGCGGCGGCATCGTGACCGGGGCGGCGAACATCCTGTTGCTGCTCAGCTACGTGGTGCTGGTCGCGGTCTACGCCTATGCCTTCGGCAGCTATGGCGCCAGCCTGTTCCCCGAGCCGGAACGGGGCTTCTGGCTTCACGTCCTGATCAGCGCGGTGATCGTCGGCCTGGTCGTCGTCGGTGTCTTCGGCGATCGTCTGGTCGTCCGCTCCGAGAACTTTTTCAACGTGGTCAAGATGGTTCTGTTGGCCGGTTTTGTCGTCGTCGGTCTGCTCACGCCCATGGAGTGGACGCGGCTCGGACCCGAGAACTTCGTGACGCCGCTGGGGCTGGTCGCCGGGGCCATGCTGATCTTCCTGAATTACGAGGGTTTCGAGCTCATCGCCAACGCCTCCAACGATGTCGCCGACCCGAAGCGTTCGCTGCCGATCGCCTATCTCGGCGGCGTGCTGATCGTCATCGCGTTCTATGTGCTGATCGTGACGGTGGTGGTCGGACACCTGAGCTTTGCCGAGGTGGCCAAGTCCAGCGACTATGCCTTGTCGGTGGCGGCACAGGATATCATGGGCAGGGCCGGATACATCGCCATCGCGATTGCGGCGTTGACGGCAACGACCTCGGCGATCAACGCCACCTTCTACAGCACCGGACGGCTGACCTACATCATCGCCAAGACCGGCGAGTTGCCCAACGAACTCGAACGATCGATCCGCGGCCAACATCTCGAGGGCACCCTGATTACCGCCACGCTCGCCCTCGTCATCGCCAACTTCGTGCCGCTGGACGCGATCGCGACCATGGGCAGCGCCGGCTTTCTGCTGCTGTTCATGGCGGTCAATATCGCCAACTTCCGTCTGGCCCGGGACACGGGCAGTCGCGCCTGGATCTCCGGATTGGCGGCGCTGAGCACCGGCGTCGCATTGGTCGTGCTCTGCATCGAAGTCGACGAGAACCCGGCGACCCGCGACCATCTGTGGATACTCGTCGGCATGGTTGTGGTGTCGTTGGGAATAGAGGTGTCCTATCGCAGAATCACGGGACGAAGAATGCGCCTGATCCGGAACGCGGATCGAACGTCACCGAACTGAAGCGACTGGCCGATCGCGGGTGGCTTCATACGGTCAAGGAGGGTGAAGATGAGCAAGCTGAAAGGCAGTACTCGGACCGCCGTCAAATGGTCATACCTGGTCGTCGTCGTGGCCTTCCTCGGCCTCTGCGTGCTGCTCGGCAAGGACGCGTTTCCAAAGCTGATGCACGCCGGTCCGCAGGAATGGATTTTCATCATCTGTCTGATCGCCGGCGGCCTCGCGCTGTCGTACACCTGGGCCGCCCTCAGGGACCACTTCAACGGCCTCGAGCGGTTGCGCGGCGACGTCCTCACCATGGCCAGCCGCGCCCATGCGGTGATCCCGTCGGACTCGGCCGACGAGGGCGGTGCCGAACTCCGGCAGATCCATCAGGCGGTCCGCAACCTCGCCGACTACATCAACCGGACGGCGGCGCTTCCCGATACCCATCTGGAGAGCATCCTCAAGGCCCTCACCCTGCCGATCGTCGTCATCTCGCCCGAAGGCCTGGTCGCGCTCGTCAACGGATCGGCGAAGGAGCTGTTCTCGGCCGGCGGGCTGTCGGTCGGGGAACCGTTTTCCGTCTGCGTCGACGAGGCGTCGTTGGAAGCGGCCCTGCGCGCCGCCGTCGATCCCGACCGGCTGGTGTCGGCCACCCTCGGGACTGCGGGCGGGAAATCGCTCGCCGCCACCCTGGTCCGCTTGCAACGGGGTGGCGTCGTGGTGACCTTCCCCTCCGAGACCGCCGCCGGGGAGCCCTCGCTGGAGTATGACCTGGAGGTGCTCGATCCGCTGCCGGAGCCGGGCCCGATCGCCGACGACACCCCCCTCGCCGCCCTGCCGATGCTGGTCCTGGACACCGAGACCACCGGCCTCGACGTCAAGGACGACCGCGTGGTGTCGATCGGCGCCGTGCGCATGGTCGGCGAGCGGGTCTTTCGCCACGTGACCTTCCACCAGCTCTGCACCCCCGGCCGGCCCATTCCGCCGGCGGCGACCAAGGTCCATCACATCACCGACGACGACGTCGCCGACGCGCCGGAATTCGCGGAGGTCTGGCGGAACTGCCTGCCGCTGCTGGAGGGCACCGTCATGGTCGGCTACAATATTCCGTTCGACATCGCCATGCTCCGCCACGAATCCCACCGCGCCGGCCTCGAGTGGCGGGACCCGCCGTTTCTGGATGTCCTGCTGCTCGCTGTCGCCTTGATCGACGATCTGCGCAACGACAACCTCGAGGGGCTCACCGACTATCTCGGGGTCGACATCCACGACCGGCACAATGCCCTCGGCGACAGCCTGATGGAGGCCGAGACGCTGGCCTGCCTTCTGCCGCGGCTCGAAGACAAGGGGATCGTGACCTACGGCGACGCGAAGGCCTTCTCCCAGAAGGCGAAGCGGATCCTCGACGGTCAGAAGAAGTCCGGCTGGTACGACGATATCAGCACAGATCGAACAAAGCGAAAAGGCCGGCTGAGGCTTCTCGTCCGCCGGACCACGCGCCTGGAGCCTCCATCCCGGCCGTGTTAATGTCCGGCCCATTCAAACAAGGAGGGGAGTGATACCATGGCGCTGCATGCGAAGGACGACGTGCGAGAGGACCTTCTCGACGACACTTATGCCTCCGCCGACCTGTCGGTCAGCATGCCCAAATACAAATTCCCGGACAAGGAGCACGCGCCGCGTCACGCCTACGGCGCCGTCCACGACGAGCTGATGCTGGACGGAAACTCGCGTCAGAACCTGGCGACGTTCTGCCAGACCTGGGTCGAGCCCGAGGTCCACCAGCTGATGGACGAATGCCTCGACAAGAACATGATCGACAAGGACGAGTATCCGCAGACGGCGGAGATCGAGGCGCGCTGCGTCCACATGCTGGCGGATCTGTGGAGCGCGCCCGACGCCGCCAACACCCTGGGCTGCTCGACCACCGGCTCCAGCGAAGCGGCGATGCTCGGCGGCATGGCGATGAAGTGGCGCTGGCGGGCGAAGATGAAGGCCCAGGGCAAGCCGACCGACAAGCCCAACCTGATTACCGGTCCGGTGCAGATCTGCTGGCACAAGTTCGTCCGCTATTGGGACGTCGAGCATCGCGAAATCCCGATGGAGCCGGGACGGTTGCTGATGACCCCCGAGGAAGTCCTTGCGCGGTGCGACGAGAACACCATCGGCGTCGTCCCGACCCTCGGCGTCACCTTCACCTGCGATTACGAACCGGTCAAGGCGGTCGCCGACGCTCTCGATAAACTGCAGCGGGACAAGGGTCTCGACATCCCCATCCACGTCGATGGTGCCAGCGGCGGTTTCCTGGCGCCGTTCTGCGTGCCTGAGCTGGAATGGGATTTCCGCGTTCCCCGGGTCAAGTCGATCAACACCTCGGGCCACAAGTTCGGGCTGGCGCCGCTCGGCGTCGGCTGGGTGGTCTGGCGCGAAGCGCGGGATCTTCCCGAGGACCTGGTCTTCAACGTCAACTACCTCGGCGGCAACATGCCCACCTTCGCGCTGAATTTCTCGCGGCCGGGCGGCCAGATCGTCTGCCAGTACTATAACTTCCTCCGCCTCGGCAAGGAGGGCTACCGCAAGATCCACACCGCCTGCTACGACACCGCCCGGTTTCTAGCGGCGGAAATCGGCAAGCTCGGACCCTTCGAGATCATCTACGACGGCGATCCCAAGGGGGGCATTCCGGCGGTGTCCTGGAAGATCAAAGACGGTGTCGATCCCGGATTTACCCTTTACGACCTGGCGGATCGTCTCGGCAGCCGCGGCTGGCAGGTCCCCGCCTATTCGCTCGAGCCCAACTGCGAGGACATGGTGATCCAACGCATCCTGGTCCGTCACGGCGTCAGCAAGGACCTGGGGGCGCTGCTCATCGAGGATTTCAAGCGGTGCATCGCCTATTTCGACGCCCACCCGATCACCACGTCGATGACCGCCGAAGAAGCGGGCGGCTTCCACCACTAGGGCCGGCCCTCTGATGAAAATCGGGGCGCATCACCTACCCATCCAACGCTAACCCGGGGAGCGAATGACGATGTGTGAGCTTTTTGGCCTATCGAGCTCGGCGCCGGTGCAGGTCAAGTACTCGTTGCACGCGTTCGCCGAACACGGCGGTCTGATCCACCCCAACAAGTCGGGGTGGGGGATCGTTTATCACGAAGGCAAGGATGCTCTGCTCATCAAGGAGCCGGCGCCCGCCAGCGACAGCCCTTGGGTGCGCTTCGTCGAGACTCAGCCGTTGACCAGCACCTGCATCGTCGCCCATGTACGCTACGCCACCGCCGGAGCGCCGAGCTTCGCCAACACCCATCCTTTCATTCGCGAGCTCGGCGGCCGGATGCATTTCTTCGCCCACAACGGCGGATTTGACGGGATCTGGGACACGTTGAGCCTGGGGTCCGACGTCTTCCGTCCCGTCGGCGAAACCGACTCGGAATACGCCTTCTGTTTTCTTCTGGGACGCCTGGCGCCGTTGTGGCGGGGGACGAACGGTCCGCCGCCGTTGCGGAACCGGCTCGAAATCGTCGCGGAAACGGCCGCGGATCTCAGGAAACTGGGCTCGGCCAACTTCCTCTATTCGGATGGTGACGTGCTGTTTGCCCATGCCCACAAGCGGCACTGGGACGAAGGCGGCGGACGCTTCAGCGAGCCCCGCCCCCCCGGCCTGAGCCTCGCGAGCCGCGGCGAGCTGTTGACAAAGGGCCTCCATGTCACCGTGCCCGACAGCGACACCGACGCGCTCTTCCTGGCGAGCGTGCCGCTGACCGAGGAAGGCTGGACACCCTTACCCGAAGGGACGGTGTTGGCCCTGCGAAGCGGAAACGAGGAAGCACGGATCACCCCCTGACGGCGACCGAAAAGATAATCCGGAACCAAACAAGCATCTGACCGAAAACCGGAAGCGTGAAACAAGCCATCCGAACACACAAAGTGGCGACGGGAGGGATTGGTCCCTTCGTCACCTGGACGCGGCAAGTGAAGGCGGACGGCGGGGTGCTGCTCCGGACCTCGCGCCGTCACCGCAAGGGCCTCGCTGCCGTGTTCGTCGCACCGGGAGACATCCACCCACACATCACCGTCGGCGCGATCGGCCACGAGTGGTCGCATCTGTGGGCGCCGCGGCGGATCGGTTGGTGGATCGCCGTCCTGTTCATGATCGGCTCGGCGCTGTTCGCGATCGGCGGCGCGCAAGCGACGTGGCCCGATGCAACCGTTGTCCGATGGCTCGATCCGCGCCTGACCGGCTGGGTCTTCTTCGCCGGATCCGTGTTCTTCACCTCGGCCGCCTACCTCCAATGGCTGGAGGCGCTCAACAACGACGTGGCCGAAGTCTCCATCCCGAGTGTTTCCCAGCCGCGTCGGTGGCGGTTCCTGGGTTGGTGTCCGCACAACCTCGGCTATCTGGCGGCGGCGGTCCAACTGGCCGGCACGATCCTGTTCAACATCGACACCGCCGACGCCCTCATCGCCGGGCTCGGGTGGCGGGGCGAGGACGTGCTGGTGTGGACGCCCGACATGCTGGGTTCGATCTGCTTTCTCGTCGCCAGCCAGGCGGCGCTGATGGAGATCTCGCACCACTTCTGGTCGTGGCAGCCGCGGAGCCTGTCGTGGTGGATCGCCGCCATCAATATGCTCGGCTCGGTGTTGTTCATGGTTTCCGCGGTGGCCAGTTTGGTCGAACCCGGACCGGTGATCGTCGCCCCCTGGCCGGCGAACTTCGGCACCTTCGCCGGCGCCGTGTGCTTCCTCGTCGGCGCCTACCTGTTGATCCCGGAGCTGTTCGAGGAAAAGGTTGCGCAGCGCCGCAGACGCGACAATAAGCGACCACGCATCGAAACCGTGCTGCGTTGAAGCCTCGTTGCCACGCGGCAGATGCGCCAACAAGTGAGAACAACACAGTGAGCGTATTTCTTACCATTGCCGTCGTCCTGGGACTGACCGCGCTGTTCGCTTTCTTGAACGAGCGGTTTCTCGGGCTGCAGCAGACCATCGGACTGATGCTGATCGCCGTCGTCTTCACCGTGGCGCTGGCGATCCTCGACGCGACCGGAGTTTCCGGCTTTTTGGCCCGCGAGCAGGCGTTCGTCTCCAGCCTCGCCCTCGACGACACCCTGCTCAACGGGGTGCTGTGCTTCATGCTGTTCGCCGGCAGCATCAACGTCAAGGCTCGCGTCCTCGGCGAGGAGAAATGGGTCATCCTCACCCTGGCGGTCGCTGCAACCCTGATCGCGGCGATGCTGATCGGGGTCGCCATGTGGGCGGTGCTGGCCGCGATCGGCGTCGGCCTGGGGCTAATCTACGCCCTGGTGTTCGGCGCGCTGATCGCGCCCACCGACCCGATCGCCGCCCTGGCGATCCTCGGCAAGGTCGGGCTGCCGCCGCGCCTGGAAGCGATCATCAACGGCGAATCCCTGTTCAACGACGGGGTCGGCGTCGTCGTCTTCACCATCTGCGTGACCATCGCCGTCGGCGTCGAGCAACCGACGGCGATGGGCGCGGTGATCATGTTCCTGCGGGAAGTCGTCGGCGGCGTCGCCCTCGGTTTCGCCGCCGCCGCGGTGATGCATGCAATGCTCGTCCGCACCGAGGACGACGGCACCCTGGTGCTGATCTCGCTGTCGGTGGTGGCGCTGGCCTACGGCATCGCCGAGCGCATCGAGGTCTCCGGCCCCATCGCCATGGTCGTCACCGGCCTGGTGATCGGCAATTATACCATGCCGCGACTGGAGAGACGGGAGATCCTGCCGTTCAAGACGTTCTGGCGGGCCATCGACGAGATCCTCAATTCCACGCTGTTCGTGATTGTCGGGCTGCATCTGGCGGTGGTGCCGGTGCTCGACCCGCTTGTTCCGATAGGCGCCTGCGCGATCGTCGTCTGCCTGGCGGCGCGATGGATCAGCGTCTATCTACCCCTCAGAATGCTCACTGTTTTCGGTATTCTGAAAGCGCATACCATCGGCCTCACCAACCTGCTCACCTGGGGCGGACTGCGCGGCGGCCTCGCCATCGCCATGGCCCTGTCGCTCCCCGACGGCCCGGAAAAGGACCTCATTCTGAAAATGACCTACGGCGTCGTCGCATTTTCGATCATCGTCCAGGGCCTGACGGTGGGGCGGATCTTCAAGGCGGACACCCTGAGGCACCTGCTCGGGAGGGCATGATGAAAACGACCCCTCGTTCCGGCGTGGAGACCGGTCATGCTTAGGGCGCCAACCCTTCACAGCCTCCGCCGCTCGCGCTATCTCTTCCTCCTGCTCGCGCTTGTGGTGTTGCTGCTCGTGTCGCCGTTTCTGGACAACAGTCGGTCGCACGAGGTGTACTTCGTTGTTCTATTTGCCCTCGTCATGCTCTCGGCGGTTCGGATCGCCAGCAATCAAAACAGTCACAGGAACGTCGCCCTGCTCCTTGGCGTTCCTTGGCTGTTGCTCAGTCTGTGGGGTCTGATTTGGCAACACACCGAAGTTACCATCGGTGCGAATCTGCTGTTCGTCATTTTCAACGTTTACGTCCTTGGGATCGTTCTGGGAAACGTCGTCAGTGCCGCCGATGTTGATTTCGATATCCTTTTGGGCGCGGCCTCGGCGTACCTGTTGATCGGGATCATCTGGGCGGTTTCCTATTCGATCATCCACCAGTTGGAGCCGGGGGCCTTCACCCTGATTTCCGGCGAGCCCCGACCCTTTTTTCATCAGTTTCTCTATTTCAGCCTGACGACACTGACGACGCTCGGCTACGGCGACATCACCCCGCTCAGTCCCTTCGCCCAGATCTGGTCGACGTTGGAGGCCGTCGTCGGCACCCTCTACATCGCCCTCCTGGTCGCCCGCCTCGTCGGCATGTACCAAAGCCAACGTTCGCGGCCCCATTAGTCGGGAGAAAAACGATGCGCAAAGCGGCCCTTCTCGCCCTGATCCTCGTCGTGATGACGGCGCTCGGCGGACCGGTGCGGGCGGCCAAGGACGAACTGGTCATCGGCATCACCCAGTTTCCGTCGACCTTCAACCCCAACATCGATTCGATGATGGCCAAGTCCTACGTCCTCGGCATGACCCGGCGGCCGTTCACCGTGTTCGACGCCGACTGGCAGCTGGTGTGCATGCTGTGCACCGAGCTGCCGACCATCGAGAACGGCCTGGCGGTGCCGGAAACGACGCCGGAGGGCAAGCAGGGCATCGCCGTCACCTACACCATCCGCCCGGACGCGGTGTGGGGCGACGGCACCCCGATCACCACCCGCGACGTGGTGTTCACCTGGGAGGTCGGCCGCCATCCGAAGAGCGGGGTGATCCCCAAGGAGTTCTACCGCAGCCTCTACAAAATCGACGTCGAGGACGACAAGACCTTCACCCTGCACTTCGACAAGCTGACCTTCGACTACAACGCGATCAACGCCTTCGACCTGTTGCCGGCGCACCTCGACGAAGCGGCGTTCGCCGAGCCCGAGGCCTACCGCCACCGCACCCTCTACGAGACCGACACCACCAACCCCGGGCTCTGGTTCGGCCCCTACCGGATCGCCGAGGTCGTCCCCGGCTCGCATGTGGTGCTCGTCCCCAACCCCACCTGGTGGGGCGACAAACCGCAATTCAAGCGCATCGTCGTCCGGGTGATCGAGAACACCGCGGCGTTGGAAGCCAACCTGCTCTCCGGCGCCATCGACATGATCGCCGGCGAGCTCGGGCTCACCATCGACCAGGCGCTGGCGTTCGAGAAACGCCACGCAGACCGCTTCGACATCACCTACAAGCCCGGCCTCGCCTACGAGCACATCGACCTCAACCTCGACAACCCGATCCTCGCCGACGCTGCGGGTGCGCCGCGCCCTGCTCCACGGCCTCGACCGCCAGGCGATCAGCGACCAGCTGTTCGCCGGCCGCCAGCCGGTCGCCGACAGCAACGTCAATCCCCTCGACTGGGTCCACGCCGACGACACCCCCCGCTACCCCTACGACCCGGCGAAGGCGGCGGCGCTGCTTGACGAGGCCGGTTGGACCCTGGGCAAGGACGGCGTCCGCCGCAACGCCGCCGGCGAGCCTTTGACCCTGGAGATCATGACCACCGCCGGGAATCGCACCCGCGAGCTGGTCGAGCAGGTCCTCCAAAGCCAGTGGAAACAGCTCGGCATCGACGCCCGCATCCGCAACCAGCCGGCTCGGGTGTTCTTCGGCCAGACGGTGAGCGAGCGCAAGTTCCCGGCGATGGCGATGTTCGCCTGGATCAGCGCCCCCGAGAGCGTCCCCCGCACCACCCTGCACTCCGACCACATCCCGACCGCCGACAACAACTGGGCCGGCCAGAACTACACCGGCTTCAAGAACAAGGAAGTCGACGCCCTGATCGAGGCGATCGAGGTCGAGCTCGACCGCGACAAGCGCCGCGAGCTGTGGCGCCGCCTCCAGCACATCTACGCCGAGGAGCTCCCCGCCCTCCCCCTCTACTTCCGCGCCGAGCCCTACATCCTGCCCAAATGGCTGAAGGGCGTCCGCCCCACCGGCCACCAGTACCCGACGACGCTGTGGGTCGAGCAGTGGCGGGCGCATTGAACGCGAAAAAACCCCTCGCCCGTTGGCGGGAGAGGGAGGGGCCCGCGCGGCGGGAGGGTGAGGGTGGCAAGAGGTAAAAGGTGCCCAATGGAGAAAACACCTGAGGAGAAAATCGACCGTGCCCGCACCCTTCGCCGACACTCGACCGACGCCGAAGCCCTGTTGTGGTCCCGCCTCCGCAACCGCGCCCTCGCCGGCCACAAGTTCCGCCGCCAACGCCCCGTCGGACCCTACGTCGTCGACTTCATTTGCCTCGAACAACACCTCGTCGTCGAAGTCGATGGCGGTCAACACGCTCTCCGACGGAACGAGGATGCCGTGCGAACGAAATGGCTGGAAGGCCAAGGCCTCCGTGTCTTGCGGTTCTGGAACCACGAGGTCCTGCAGAACCTGGAAGGCGTGCTGCGGATGATCGAAGAGGCATTGTCCGAGCGGAAGTCGTGACCCTGTTGCCCCCTCACCCCGACCCTCTCCCCGCAGGGGCGAGGGAGCAGAAGGCTGTCACATGCCGGCTATTCCCCTCGCCCACGAAGTGGGAGAGGGAGGGGCCCGCGCAGCGGGAGGGTGAGGGCCCTTCGCACGAAGTTCCTCCTATGTCCGAAGACTTCGATACGGCGATAATCCCCCGCCATGACCCGTTACCTCGCCGAGCGGTTGCTGCAGTCGATCGTCGTCATCGCGGTGATGTCGTTCGTGATCTATGGGCTGATCGGGCTGATGCCGGGGGATCCGGTCGACCTGATGATCAGCGCCGATCCGAAGATCACCTCCGAGGACGCGGCCCGGCTGCGCGCGCTCTACGGCCTCGACAAGCCGATCGTCGAGCGCTACGGCAACTGGCTGGAGGCGGCGCTGACCGGCGACTTCGGCTATTCGCGGCTGCACGCCCGGCCGGTGCTGGAGGTGCTGGGACCGGCGCTCGCCAACACCGCGGTGCTGATGGGTCTCGCCTTCGCGCTGTCGCTGGCGATCGCGCTGCCCGCCGGCATCGCCGCCGCCATGCGCCCCTATTCGCGCCTCGACTACACCGTCAACCTGCTCGCCTTCGCCGGCATCTCGACCCCGCCGTTCTGGCTGGCGCTGCTGCTGATCCTGGTGTTCGCGGTGGTCCTGGGCATCCTGCCGGCCGGCGGCATGGGCACCGTCGGCGGCGGAAGCATCTGGGACCAGGCGCGGTTCCTGGTGCTGCCGGTGGCGAGCCTGACCATCGCCAGCATCGGCGGCCACACCCGCTACATGCGCGCGGCGATGATCGAGACCCTGCGCCAGGACTACATCCGCACCGCCCGCGCCAAGGGCCTGAGCGAGTCCCGGGTGGTCGTCGGCCACGCGCTCCGCAACGCGCTGATCCCGGTGGTGACGATCATCGCGCTCGACTTCGGCACCCTGTTCTCCGGCGCCCTGGTCACCGAGACCATCTTCGCCTACCCGGGCATGGGGCGGTTGATCTTCGACGCGATCATGGGCAACGACTTCAACCTGGCGCTGGTGGCGCTGCTGTTCGCGACGGTGCTGACGCTCGCCGCCAACATCCTCGCCGACGTCGGCTACGTGGCGCTGGACCGCCGCATCTCGTTCCGCGAGGTCGAGCGGTGAGGGCGAACACGCTCACCGCCTTCGCCGCCCGGCGTTTTCTGCGGCATCGGCTGGCGGTGGCCAGCGCCGGGGTGCTGGCGGCGCTCGCCCTGGCGGCGGTGGCGGCGCCGCTGGTCGAGGCGTCGCTGGGCGTCAGCGCCGAAACCGTCGACCTGTTCGCCCGCTTCGCAGCCCCGTCGGCCGCCCACCCGCTGGGCACCGACGAACTGGGCCGCGACGTCCTCGCCCGCCTCCTCTACGGCGGCCGGGTGTCGCTCAGCGTCGGCCTCGTCGCGGCGGTGGCGGCGGCGGCGATCGGCACCGTCGTCGGCCTGATCGCCGGCTTCCACGGCGGCCGGCTGGACGCTCTCCTGATGCGGCTCACCGACGGGGTCATCGCCCTGCCGCTGCTGCCGTTCCTGATCGTCCTCGCCGCCCTCGACCTCAACAAGCTCGGCCTGCCCCAGTCCGTGGTCGCCGCCGAGGACGTCAGCCTCTACCGCATCGTCGTCATCGTCGCCCTGGTCGGCTGGACCACCGTCGCCCGCCTGGTCCGCGGCTCGGCGCTCAGCTTGCGCGAACGGCCGTTCGTCGAGGCGGCCCGCGCCCAGGGCGCGGGCGCTTCCGGATCATGACCGTCCACATCCTCCCCAACCTGACCTCGCCGATCATCGTCGCCACGACGCTGGCCGCCGGCAACGTGATCCTCCTCGAATCGGTACTGAGCTTCCTCGGCCTCGGCATCCAGCCGCCGACCCCGAGCTGGGGCAACCTGCTCGACCAACGCCCAGGAGCTGATCTGGTCCGCCCCCGCCCTCGCCCTCTACCCCGGCCTCCTGATCCTGGTCACCGTGATCTCCTTCAACTTCCTCGGCGACGGCCTCCGCGACGCCCTCGACCCCCGCGCCATCGAGCGGTAGCGCGCGGTCGGGCTAAAGGGTCCGGGCAACCCGAAAACCGATATGCCTGTCCCCGATTCCCGACGAGGTCCCTGCTGCGGTCCGCCGAACGACAGAGGTCCGGATGCGTTGCTCCAGGACCCGCCGCGCATCACGCGGCCGCCTTGATCTCCTCCCTCCGTCCAGGCGCTGCCGTCATCGGGCGCTCCCTCGTAGTTCTCGTGCCAGACGTCCTCCACCCATTCCCAGACGTTGCCGTGCATGTCGTGGAGGCCCCAGGGATTGGCGGGATAGGCGCCGACCTCGGTGGTCTTGCCGACTTTCCCGCCGAAATTGGCGTCCTTCTCGGTGATCTCGTCGCCGCACGAATAGTGCGTCGTCGTGCCCGGCCCGGCAGCAATATTCCCACTCCGCCTCGGTCGGCAGCCGGTACGGCTTTCCGGCCGTCTCGGACAGCCACTCGACATAGGCCTTGGCGTCCTCCCAACTGACGTTGATCACCGGCCGCCGCTCGCGGCCCCAACCGCTGTCGTCCGGCTTTTGCCGCTCCGTCGCCTCGCAGAACGCGTCGTACTCGGCGAAGGTCACCGGGTACTTGCCGATCGCGAACCGGTAACCGATGGTCACCTCGTGCGGCGGCTTCTCGCTGTCATCGTCCTCGGAGCCCATGATGAACGTGCCGGGCTCGATCGGCACCATTTCCGGCTCGATCGCCAGACCCTGCTCGTCGCGCACCGAGGCGCCGCCGACGTTGGCCAGATGCACGTAACGCGGCAGGTCGTCGGCAGCGACCGGACAGCCGATGGTCTGGACGAGACGCTGCAACAAGCCGTCGCCGCGGAAGTACTCCTCGGTCAGCTTGGCGGCGTCATCGCCGGTGACGGTGAGATCGGCGTAGAGGCCCGGTCGCAGCGAGATCTCGGCGGAACAGATCCTCGCGCCGGTACTGGATCAGCAGCAGCGCCACCAGCATCGGGATGCTGAACGTCTCCCCTTCGCCGAAGCTCTCCGCCGCCAGCACCATGTTGAGCGACAGGGTGTTGACGAACCGCTTCACCTGGCGCGGGTTGTCGCCGAGGACGTCGACCAGATACTCGGCGCAGTCCTTCGCCGCCTCGGGTAGCAGGCTCTCGATGAACGGCAGCGCCTTCTCGGGATTGATCCGGGGGATCAGGAACGGGATCTGGACGATCTTGTCGAGATAGTGCTGGTCGCTGTCGCCGGTCTTGCCGTACTGGCGCTCGATCGCCCGCTTGACCGCCGCGTGGTCGACCCCGAGGAATAGACGCAGTCCTCGACGTTGAGGTAGAGCTTCAGCGCCTCGAGCAGGCTCAGCACCTGCTCCGGCTGGCAGCGATCGAGGTCGTCGATGAAGAAGACGATGCGTTTGCCCTTGCCGCGGGCCGTGTCGATCAGCGTCTCGATCGTGTCGCGCAGCCGGATCTGGGCGCTGCGGATCTGGAATTCGTCCTCGGCCACGTAGTCGTGGATCTTGCGGTAGTCGTCGAACGAGAGGCCGAGGGTCTTCTTGGTCAGGCTGGAGCCGAGCGCCAGCGCCACCGTGGTGATCAGCTGCTTGACGTCCTTCGAGGTGTCCTTGCCGAGATCGACCACCATCGTCTGCAACAGCGCGATGATCGGGTCCTCGTCGAACTGGTGGCGCCACGGATCGAACCAGACGGTCGGCGTCTTGTGCTCCGTCTCGATCCGCGCCTGGATCTGGCGCATCAGCGTGGTCTTGCCGACGCCCCAGCCGCCGTAGAGCCCGACCACCATCGGCGTGTCGGTCTCCATCGCCAGGCGCGCCAGCGCGGCGGTGTAGGTTCCGCGGTCCAGGTCGTCGCCGTCCGACGGCTCGTCGCTGCGAAACAGGCCCTGTCCCGTCGCGTCCGCGTTCTTTGGTGTCATCGCAAGCCCCCCGAAACGGATTGATATCTTGCCGCCAAGCGCCGGCGAGGTCCAGGGGCGTGCCGACGGAAAGCGCGATACCCTTGATCCGCGCGCCATCGGAGGTTAAGAGGCCGGGGTACACTCCTGGCGCTCGATGGAAGAGCCAGTGACTTTGCGAAGAAGTCTCCGCCCGGCCGCACTGACTCGCGGCGGCTCGGCACCTTCCTGATGTGACGCAGCCGGCCGCCGGCGAGACGCCGCGGCTGGGGTCGTACGCCATCGACGCCGACGGGATCTCGGTTTCCGGGGTGTCGTCGGGCGGCTACATGGCGCAGCAGTTCCACGTCGCCCATTCCGCCACCCTCGCCGGCGCCGGCATCGTCGCCGCCGGGCCCTATCGCTGCGCCGGCGGCGGCTATCCGCTCAGCCTGTATCGGGCGATGAGCGTCTGCATGGACGCGGGGCTGCTGGTGCCGTTTCAGGGACCTCCCGAGGCGGCGCCAAGCGTCGAGGATACCCGGTCGGAGGCGATCGCCGGCGCCGTCGACGATCCCGCCCACATGCGCGGCGACCGGATCTATCTGTTCTCCGGCCGCCTCGACGGGACGGTGCCGCAATCGGTGACCAACGCGCTCAAGACCTATTACGAGGCCTTCGTCCCGCCCGAAAACATCGAGTACGTCAACAATATCCGCGCCGGACACGGCATGGTGACCGACGGTTTCGGCAACCCCTGCGCCGCCACCGACACTCCGTTCATCAACGATTGCGGCTACGACGCCGCCGGCGAGCTGCTGGAGGCGATCTATGGTGTGCTCGCCCCGCCGGTCGATGCCGACGGCACCCTCGCGGCGTTCGACCAGACCGAGTTCGCCGCCGACATCGATGCGCTGAGCATGAGCCACGTCGGTCATCTCTACGTCCCCAAGGCCTGCGCCGCCGGCGCCGTCTGCCGGCTGCACGTGGCGTTCCATGGTTGCCAGCAATACGAGGGCGCGGTCGGCGACGCGTTCTTCGCGCACGCCGGCTACAACCGGTGGGCCGAGGCCAACGACATCATCGTCCTCTATCCGCAGACGGCGCCGAAGACGACGACCCTGTTCGGCCTCGAGCTGCCGTGGCCCAACCCGCTGGGGTGCTGGGACTGGTGGGGCTACACCGGCGGCGACTACGCCGGCAAGACCGGCGGCCAGATCGCCGCGGTCCAGGCGATGATCGACCGCCTGAGCGGACGTTAACCGCGGAGCTTGCCGGCGATCGCCGCGGCGGCGCCGATGCCGGGCTTGTTCTGGAAGCCGTCGATATGGCGCTCGAGGAACAGGGCGCGCGGATCGTTGCCGCCGGCCAGCTCCGCCTGCTCCTCGTCGCTCGGCGCCCACGCGACGGCGACGACCTCGCCCAGCCGGCGCATTCGAAACTCCGTCCCGGTCGGCTCGACCTGAATCCTGATGCCGGGCATCACCTCGATCGGGCCGCCGTCGCCGGGCACCCGCTCGTAATCGTCCCAGGGATCGGGGCCGGTGCGCCGAAATGTGGCGACGATCCGTCCGTGAAACGGCCGTCTGGTCTTGCCGTTGGGATCGAGAACATCCCGCGCATCGATTCGCTTGCCCATCCCGCCCATCGTTGCCGCTATCGCCCAGGCCCAGTCCAATATTAAACGAACGCCAATATTAAACGTACGTACGCATAACGCCAATCCGTCGGCAGGTGACAAGGAAACGAAACCAGATCCCTATTGATCCTGGCGTTGATATTTGACGACAAACGTGCTTGCATTTACGTCTCCGTCGACGGAAAGCTTCCGTAAACGCCATCGGAGGGACCGGCATGACCATTGTTCCGACCGTCGACGCCCGCTGGGCCGGCCTCGCGGCGGATCGCCTGAAGGACGAGGACCCGGAGTTCCAGGCGGTGCTCTACGAAGCGGGGCTGCGTCTGGCCGATGTCGACGATCCGGACGCGCGTATTCCCTTCCATATGCACGCGGCGCTGCTCGAGATCGCCGCCAGGCGCCTCGGCGATCCGTTGTTCGGGCTGCGCCTCGGCGCAACAATCCACCCCAAGCGGGCGGGCCTCCTCGGCACCGCGTTGCTCGGCGCGTCCACCGTCGAGGATGCCCTGCTCAGCCTGGAGCGCTACCTGCGGGTGACCGGCGAGGGCGTCCAACTGGACGTGGAGATCAAGCGCAAGCACACGATCCTCACCGTCACCATCGACGACCCTCGGGTCGCCGCCAAACGCCAGGCCGTGGAATTCGCCATGATCCTGCTGGTCAGCCTGTGCCGGTCGCTGACCGACACCCTGGTCGAACCCGTCCGCATCGAGTTCGAACACGCGCCGCCCGAGAAGATCGGCGTGTTCAATCGGACCTTCGGCGCCCCGGTCCGCTTCGAGGCGCCGCGCAACGCCATCGTCCTCAACACCGACGACCTGGATCTGCCGGTGCGCACGGTGGAAACCCCTTTGTCCCGCCGGCTCGAAGGCCACCGGCGGGAGGTCCTCGACTCCCCGCCCAGGGTCAAGGGCCTGCCGCGACGGGTGCGCGAGCAGATCGCCCGGTTGCTGTCGACGAGCGATTCGAGCATCGAAGCCGTCGCCCGCGAACCTCGCCATCAGCGCCCGTACCCTGGAACGGCGGCTGAAGGTCGATGGTCAGATCTTCAAGCGGGTTATCGACGACTTCCGCCGGGATCTCGCCTTGCGCTACATGGAGGACGAAACGCTGACCCTGCCGCAGATCGCCTTCCTGCTCGGCTACTCGGAAATGGCCTCGTTCATGCACGCCTGCCAGCGCTGGACCGGCACCACCCCCGCCCGCTACCGCGCGAGCAGGGGCTATACCGGCCCGACCGCGGCGACGCGAGGAAGGCCACGCGGACGGAGGTCCGTGCCCGGCGCCCTGAGGGAGGAGCAACAACGATGAGCAAGCAACGCCAACCGGTCCTCACCGGCGGCTGCCAGTGCGGCGCCGTCCGCTACACCCTTTACGCCGAGCCCGAGCACGCCTCCGTCTGCCACTGCCGGATGTGCCAGAAGGCGATGGGCAACGCCTTCGCCCCGTTCGCGGCGGTCCGCCTCGACGATTTCCGCTGGACCCGGGGCAGCCGGCGATCTACCGCAGCTCCCCCATCGTCGAACGCGGGTTCTGCCGCGACTGCGGCACGCCGCTGTCGTTCCGCTACACCGACGGCGACCGGATCGACGTCTCCATCGGCAGCCTCGACCACCCCGACCGCGTCCCCCCAACCGAACACGTCGGCACCGAGAGCCGGCCTCCCCTGGCTGCACCTCGCCGACGGCCTCCCCAAGTCGCGCACCGAAACCAGCATGAAGCCCGACCGCGCCGCCAAGATGCAGAGCTTCCAACACCCCGACCACGACACCCCCGACGACTGGACGGCGAAGGGCGCGACCGGACGGCTGAGCCGCCGAC
The DNA here is from genome assembly GCA_963772635.1 of uncultured Alphaproteobacteria bacterium. Taxonomy (GTDB): domain Bacteria; phylum Pseudomonadota; class Alphaproteobacteria; order Rhodospirillales; family Defluviicoccaceae; genus JAUXFS01. The sequence goes on along the minus strand of CAVYYK010000065.1, from coordinate 2,299 downwards.
TCGGCGCGCCCTGCCCGAACTCTCCAACCGTTTCGGCCGCAACCGGTGTGTCGGTACGGTTAAGGACGGCCGTCCCGATTGCGACCGTCCGCAGACTGGGTTATCTGAATAAGTCTGGAATCATAGGCCACCTTGCCGGAGGGTCGCAGGCTGAACGTCTCGGCGCGCGACGCCCAAATTCGAGGATGGAAGAAATGAGCAACACCTACACGGCGATCTTCGAACGCGATGGCGAGTGGACCATCGCCTATTGCCCCGAGATCCCCGGAGCCAACGGCCAGGGCCGGACCAAACAGGAGGCACGCGACAGTCTGGCGGCGGCGATCGCCCTGATCCTCGAAGACCGCCGCGAACAACGCGTGGCCGAGCAGAGGAAGTGATGCTATGATCGTGCCTCGATTGCGGAGGACCCAGTGATGCGCACGACCCTTGCCCTTGATGACGACCTTGTGGCCAAAGCGCAGTCCTTGACCGGCCTGAAGGAGAAGTCGGCCCTCGTCCTTGAAGCCCTCAAGGCGCTGATCGAGCGCGAAAGCGCGCGTCGGCTGGCTCGTCTGGGCGGCAGCGAACCCGAACTTGCGACCGCGCCGCGTCGGCGGTCGGAACCCGTGTGATCCTCGTCGATACCTCGGTCTGGGTCGATCATTTGCGGTTTGGCGACGAGGCCCTTGCCGGCCTGCTCGAAACAGGGCGCGTGTTGGTGCATCCCTTCGTGATCGGAGAACTGGCGCTCGGCAACCTGCGGCAGCGCCACGTCATTCTGGGCTACCTCCGCGACTTGCCCCAGGTCGCGGTGGCCTCCAGTGGCGAAGTGTTGCAGTTCATCGAACGACACGACTTGGCGGGACTCGGGATCGGCTACGTCGACGCCCATCTTTTGGCGACGACGCAACTGACCCCCGGATGTCCCTTTGGACGCGCGACAAGCGCTTGTCGGCCGTTGCGGAACAACTGGGTCTCGCCGGCAAACTCCCTCCGAGCCAAGCGAATCATAGGCTCGTCGGCGATCACGGCGTCCGTCACCGCCGAAACGATCAAGACGGACGCCGCACACCGGTATCATCATAACCGGTCCTGGACACCCTCATGCGCACCCGGCGTGTCCGTGAACGCGCCGGCTCCGGCTCAAGGGCGTGCTGGCCACACGGAACCCCAAATTGTTGTTCCGGTTGTCGGCATATTCCGGTGACATAATACTTAACTCACCGTTCGATCAGTTGTTCGCCAGCGCTCCGAGAAATGTATTGTGTCTTGTGTCCCCGGAATTCCCGGGCCCGGAAATTCGTAGGATAGAGCGGCTTCGGATTGCCGTGCTCGGCGCCGGCGCTCCTGATGCGAATGAAAGCCGGTTCTCGCCGGGAAACAAGCACGATTGCCCTTTTTCAAAAGCGACCAGGAGGCTGCGCCTCCTGGTCGCAAGAGGTAAAGGGGTAAAGATGCCAGATTTAAAAGGTCCTGGCCACACGGAACCCCAGATTGTCGTCCCGGTAGGTCGGGAGTGTACCAGTTGCGGTTGGCCGAGCGCAGGTCCCTCGGTCCGTCGTACCAGGAACCGCCGCGCAGGACACGGCGACCTTGATCTCCTCCCTCCGTCCAAACCCTGCCGTCATTCGGCGCTCCCGTCATAGGTCCTCGTGCCAGACGTCCTCCACCCATTCCCAGACGTTGCCGTGCATGTCGTGAAGGCCAAACGCGTTGGCGGGAAAACTGCCGACCGGCACCGTCTTCTCGCGATAGGTGCCCTTCGGGCCGCCGTCGTAGGTGTAATTGCCATTGTAGTTCGCCTGATCCGGGCTGATCGTCCGGCCGAAGTGAAACGGCGTCGTCGTTCCGGCCCGCGCCGCATATTCCCACTCCGCCTCGCTCAACAACCGGTAGTCCTTCCCCGTCTTGTCGCTCAGCCACTTCACGTATGATCGGGCATCCTGCCAACTCACATTGATCACCGGCCGCTGACCGCGCCCCCAGCCCTGGTCCTCCGGGCGATAACCATCGCATCCACCGGCATCGACGCACGCATCCCACTCGGCAAACGTCACCTCGGTTTTGCCGACCGCGAACGGCTCGGCGATCGTCACCCGGTGCTGCGGCCCCTCGTCGTCGTGCCGCCCCTCCTCGTTCGGCGGCGAGCCCATCATGAACGAGCCCGCCGGCACCACCACCATCTCCGGACAGACGTCGCAGTCCTTGAACGTCTGCCCGGTGGGAACCCCGCTCGCCGGGCTAGCCCTTCGCTTCGCTTCCTCCACGCCAGCCGTTTGCTCCTGTCGAGCCGACCGTTCCTCGCCGGTCCTCGTCG
>CAVYYK010000064.1:0-23647 GCA_963772635.1 uncultured Alphaproteobacteria bacterium | reverse complement strand
ACTCCAACCCTGCCGACGACCATTGATGACATGCAATGCGTTCGCCACTGTGGGCGGGAAAAGTGACGAGGGCTATGAACGAACGGTTCACTCGCACATCCAGCGATTGGATCTCAATGCTACCGCAAGACAATGGGGGGAGCACGTCTTACGCAGAAGAGATCATTTGTTATGTCCGCTGTTCAAGGCCCTCGCCGTTCGCCAAAAAAGGCAAGGTCATTGGAACGCCCACACCCTAGGCAGTTGGAAGGAAGTGCGCACTAACCCAGGTTAGTGTCTCGGGATTGTGATACCGGGGTCGCTCCCATGAGAATCGTCCTCTGGCGTCATTTCGCAGGATCGGTCGCCATTGAGGTAGCCGCTGTCGTACCCCGCCAGTTCCCTGAGGCCTTCCAGGTCGTGAATGATCACCTGATGGGTCTTGACCGTGATCAAGCCGCGCTCACGTAGCTGGCGAAGAACACGATTGACGTGAATGGCGCTGAGGCCGAGAGCGTCGGCCAGGACGTACTGGTTGAGCGGGCACGCGAACCCGGTGGGTGAGAGCAAACCGATCATTTCCAGCCGTTGTCCCAGCTCGAGGAAAAGATGGGCCAGCCGTTCGATGGCGCTGCGGCGGCCGATGTTCACCAGGTGCTCGACCACCATCGCCTCGTCGCGTGACGTCGCCCACAGAATGCCGGCGGCGAGCCGCGGGAACTCATGGAAGATGTCGATCAACCTCTGCCGTGAAACCTCGCTGATGACGGCATCGGTCAAGCTCTCGAAGGAATGATCGGACGTCCGCAACAGAATGCTGCGCAGTCCCATGAAATCGCCCGGCAGCGGAAAGCCGATGATCTGACGGTTGCCGCTGGGCACCAGTTTGTAGCAGTTGGCCCACCCCTCCTGCAGGATCCATGCGCGGTGATCCGTTTGCCCTTCGTAGACGATTTCCGTCAGCGCCGCGACGGTGCGGCGGCGGGATTGCAGGTCGGCAAGGCATGCCAACTCGTCCGGCGACAAGTCGACGAAGTTGCCGAGCTTTTTCGCCAGAGGGGTCTCGACCTGAGACATTCGAACAACCTCCAAGCTCCCCACGGACCCTGTGGTTGAGTCCAACGCGTTTTTTGAGGCGTCCGCTCGCGGGCGACGCGAAAAGGCAACCGCACGGGCAATTCCGTTGATCCGCCCAAGCGAACGTCACTTTTCCCCAGACTATCACACATTAGCATTTGCCGTGGAATCATGGTGTACCCTTCGCCGTTCAGTCGTTTCGGAGCGCGGCTCGGCATTCCGCAAAACCCCAGCTCCGCATGGAACGCACATGAAAACGAACCCAAACGCCGCGGGCCTCGCGGCCCTGTCGATTTGCGAGTCGCTGCTGTTGTCGCTGACGGATCTCAAGATCATCGAACTCGGCGAGGCCGTGTCGATCCTCGAGGACGCCGCCGCGGCGCACCGCGGCGCCATCGCCGAGGCAAAGATCCCCCAGGCGCACCAAGCGGCCGTCGACGTGATCGACCGCATCATCAAAGGCAAGAACTCGGTGCGGCACGCCTGATTGCCGCATCCGGCTCTTCGCCATCGGCGCCTCGCACGCGGCGCCGACGGTGATGGGCCAGGTGATGGGCCAGCTGCGGTTCCTTGATGGCCTCGTCCATCAACCGAAGCTGCGCGGAAGCGCCACTTCGCCCATCACCACCGCGTAGTGGCATGCGGCGGCGGCGATCACGAAGCCGTGCCAGATCGGCTGCCGGTACGGGGAGTTGGGACATTGACCCCGCCATCGGAAGATCTGCTTGTGCCGGCGAGCCCATGGCTATCGCCGCTGCTCTGCGGGCGCACACTTGCGTCGATGAAGATCATTTCGTCGGCGCGCTGGTCGTCTTGAGCACCATCCCGCCCTTCGGTCTGAGGGTGATGCGGTGGACGGGCTCGCAGCGGGTGCGTTCGACGGTGGCGAAGCGTACGTGTTGCAACAGGGTGGCGAGGGCGGCGACCATCTCCATCATCGCGAAGGTGGCGCCGACGCAGACCCGCGGGCCGGCGCCAAACGGCATGTAGGCGGTGCGGGAAATTTTCCGCGGCGGTGTCGCCGAGAAACCGGGTGTGGTCGAAGCGGTCGGGGTCCGGCCACAGGCTCTGGTGGCGGTGGATGGCGTAGATCGGGATGAAAACGATGGTGCCGGGCTTGAGGGTCCGGCCGGCCAGGGTCTCCGGCCGGGTGGTGCGGCGGGTGAGCAAGGGGGCCGGCGGGAACAGACGCATGGTTTCCCGGAGAAACGCCTCGACGGTGGCGAGGCGCGCGAGGTCGGCGGCTTCGACCGACCGGTCACCGACGACCCGGGCCACTTCGGCGGCCAGTTCCGCCTGCAGCTCCGGCTGCTCGGCGAGGCAGAACAGAGCCCAGGTCAAGCCCTGGGCCGAGGTCTCGTGTCCGGCGGTGATCATCGTCAGCAGCATGTCGACCATGTCCCGATCGCTCAGGGTGCGGCCGGTCTCGGGGTCGCGGGCGCGCATCAGGTCGCCGCAGATGTCGTCCGCCGCGACCCCGGACCGGCGCCGGGCCGAGACCAGGGCGCCGACCATCGATCGCAAGCGGTCGCGGGCGCGCAGCATCCGGCCGCGTCCCGGATGGGGCACCCAGGCGGGCACGTTGAGGCTGGCGAGGCCCATGATCCAAGGGCTCGGCTCGAGATAGGCATCGATCGCCGCCGAGAGGACGGCGAAGTCGACCTCTTCCCGGCCCGCAAACAGGGTGCGGCCGATCACCTGGAACGTCGCCGACGTCATCGCCGGGGAGACGTCGATCGCTGCGCCCGGTCCATGGCTCCGCCAATCTTCGGCGAGGACGCGGAACGGGGCGACCATGTCGGGAACCGAACGGGCCAGCGCCGCCGGCGAGAAGTAGGGGGCGATCAGCCGCCGCTTCCAGCGCCAATCGTCGCCCACGGCGGTCAACAGGCCGTCGCCGAGGGCCGGCCTGAACAGACGGCCGTCGATCCGTGATTTCGGAAAATCCGCCGCCCGCCCGACGAGAACCTCCTCGACCAGATCCGGTCCGGTGACGAAGGCCATGGTCGCCACCGGAAGCACCCTGAGGGCGATCGGCTCGCGGTAGGCGGCGGCGGGAATCCCGGCGACCGGGTTGTCGACCACGGTACGCAGGTAGCGAAGCAGACTCGGTTTGTCGGGGCCGGCAGGAACCTTGGGCGGCCGGTAGGCGGGTATCGGCGACATGCGCGGCCTCGAACGATCTCGGATACGGATCGCCCACTCATAGAATCGAACGGGCCGCCCATCCACTCCATTCCGACCGCGGGACCATCGGAAACCGCATGTCCGGGGAGCCAGCCGTAACCCTGGACGAAAACAAACCAGAATGATAATCTAGTTAGATAATCTAGTTGGAACGGAGGGTGGTATGATCACGGTCGGGACGTTCGAGGCGAAGACCCATCTTTCGGCGTTGCTGGAGCGGGTCGCCGGCGGAGAAGAAGTGCTGATCACCCGGCACGGCAAGGCGATCGCCCGGCTGGTTCCGGCCGCCACCGCCGAGCGGGCGCGCGTCGACGAGACAATCGCCCGGCTGAAGGCCGCGCGCGCTGGGATCACTTTGGGAGGCTTGGATTGGAAAGTGCTTCGCGACGAAGGGCGCCGATGAAGGCCGGTTCGGGGGGGCTGGTCGTCGATTGCTCGGTGGCGGTCGCGTGGTGCTTCGAGGACGAGACGTCGCCGGAGACCGATGCCGTCCTCGAACGGGTCCGCGACGAGGGCGCGCTGGTTCCGGCGCTGTGGCACCTGGAGCTCGGCAACGTCCTCGTCCAGGCCGAACGACGCGACCGCCTGACCGCCGCCGACACGGCGACCCGCCTCGACTTGATCGCCGCCCTGCCGATCCTGACCGATGGCGAGACGCCGGAACGCGGTCTTCGCGAGGTGGTGACGCTGGCCCGCGCCGAAGGCCTGACCACCTATGACGCCGCGTATCTGGAACTGGCGATGCGCAAGGGCCTGCCGCTGGCTTCCAAAGACCGGGCGCTGGCCGCGGCCGCCGACCGCGCCGGCATCGCCAACCTGATCGCCGTTTGACGGCGGGCGAGCAGTCTTCGGCGGCAAGCCGGGCGAGGGCCCGGATCGGAATAGGATCAGAATTTGTAGTTGATGATGACGCCGCCGAAAAATTGGTTGGCGCTGCCTTCGTCGTCGGTGATCGGGCTGTCGGCGGCGTCGCCGATCAGGCGGGTGTAGCCGATACTGGTGCCGAGCGACCAGTTCTTTGCGAAGCTGTAGTCGGCGCCGAGGTTGAGGCCGACGTCCTTGAAGCCGGCGTCGGCGTCGAACTGGTTGAGCCCGCTTCTGTTCGCATTGTTCCGGTCGATGCCGAAGTACGTGCTCATGTAATTGCTGTCGGCGAAGGTCGACGACAGACGCGCCGAGATCTGCCAATCCTCGTTCACCGGCGTCGTGTAATCCGTTCCGAGCTGGATCAGAAAACCGTCGTAGGTCCCGGAGACATCGGCGGCGCCCTGGATGTTGATGCCGGCCGCGGTTCCCTTGCGCACGCCGTTGTGCAGCACATAGCCGGCGAACGCGCCGAGCTCGACCGCCGCGTCGATCTTCTTGAGATCGTCGACCCGGTTGTTGCTGACGTGGTCGCGCTCACGGCGATAGTCGATCAGCGGCCCCGCCCGGAACGACGTGCTCGGAACGGCATTGCCGCGCAACTGCAGCGCTCCCATCGCCGGGCGCAGCTCGCCGAAGAACTCCCGATAATCCATCCTGGCATAGGGAAGCGGCACCGGCTCGTAGTCCGCCGAGCCCTCGTAGTCCGGCACGACGCCGACACCGAGGCCAACGGTCCCGTTGATGTCGTCGGACTGGGCCGGGGCGATGCCGAGCGACAAGGTCGCGGCGAATATCGCGGCAAAACGTGTTCTGGCCATCATGGGGTCGTCGTCCTGGTTGGAGGAATTATACTTCTCAATAACATACGACCGGCAAAGGACCCAGAAGTGCCCCTTATTCGGATCCGCAGTCAACCGCTGTTCGCTCGATCCTCCCGGGCCGGCTTCCGCGGGCGGTCAGGGTCAGCCGCATGTCAACCATGTCGCGATCGCTCAGGGTGCGCCCGGTCTCGGGGTCGCGGGCACGCACCAGGTCGCCGCAGATGTCGTCCGCCGCGACCCCGGATCGGCGCCCCAGCCGTTTTCGGCTACGGCGTGAGCACGGCGGCAGCTTCGGTAGCGGTCGTCTCCGCGTCTGCATCGCGGCCGCAGAGCTTCAACGCTTCGGTAAGGACCAGCAGCGACTGTCCCAGCCGCAGGCGGAAGGCAGCGGGCCAACGCTTCGCCATCCGACGGCGGATCGCGACCGATTGGCGTCGCGCAGTCGAGCATGCCCTGGGTGTTACCTGCTCCGCGATGGCAGAACGCGAGGCACACCAGCGCGGTCGCCAGGTCCTCTTCATGGCGATCGGGGCGCTTGGCAGCCGCATCGCGGAGAATGGCGACCGCTTCGTTTCCGACATCGAGAGCGCGTTGCGGCTCGGCGCAAGCAACGAGCAGGATCGACTGGTTGTTCAGTTGCTTCGCGAGTTCGGGCCGATAGGCTTCCGGCCGTTCCGCGGCCAACGTCCTCAGAAGGGCGACGGCTTCGTCGAGGGCGGCCAACGCCGCTGGCGTGTCGCCTGATTGGCGAAGCGCATTGGCGAAGCCGTTCAGCATCAGGGCGAGGTCGGGTTGATGAACCTTGGGATATTCTTCGGCCAGGGACCGCTGAATCGCGATTGCTTCGCGCGAACGATCGAGCGCCTCAGAGAGCCGATCCATGCGTGCGAGATACACCGCGGCGCTATTGAGCGCCTGCGCATACGCCGGCAGGAAAGCGTCGGGTTTGGTTCGCGCGAAGCCCTCGAGGATTTCGATACTCTCGTCCGCGGCCGCGAGTGCATCTTCAAGTTGCCCCACATCGCTGCGACAATAGGCGAGATTGAGCAGCGCCAACGCGAGCGGCGGTGTCTCCGTTTCCGGTCGTGCGGCGACGAGGTTGCGATGCAAACTCACCGACTTCTCGGCGGCCGTCAGTGCCTCGTCACGCTGGCCGAGGTCGCTCACGTAGCAAGCCACAATCGAAAGGGACAAAGCGAGACTTCGCTCCGCGGCCGCGTGGGAATTGGATCGCAGCAGGTCGACCGCTTCGACACAGGCCGCCAGTGCCTCCTCCCGCCGGCCGAGATCGCGGGCGGCGCCGCCGAGACTGAGAAGAGCTTCGGCGAAATCGGTGACGGATGGTGACCGGGCATCCCCTCGACGGAGTGCCCGGTGAATGGCGACGGCTTCCGCCCCCGCCGCCAGGGCATCCTCGAAACGGCAGACTTCGCGCAGCCGCGAGGCCAGACGCGTCAGGCAGCGGGCCAGTGTCAGGCGAGCAACGGCGCCGCCGTCGGTTGCGGCGAGGGCGCGCTGGGCGTCGACCAGCCGGCGATCGATCTCCGCCGCTCTTTCACTCATGCAGATCGACCGTTCCGGCATTTGGTCGGAGATGGCCATAAGCTCGGCCGGCCCGTCAGCGCTTTCCATCAGTGCGTCGAGCCAGAGCAACGACGGATGATCCTTATTTTCGGCGAAGTCTTGAGCGGTGCGAACGACCGTGGCGATGCACTTGCTGCTGACTGGTCGCGAAGGCGCGACGGACGACAGCGGCTTGTCCTTCCGGAGTTCTGCTTTTCCAGTGCCGCGATGACCACCGCTTCCCCGATGAACTCCGGGAGGACTGGGGGAACACCACGGCCGCTTTCGGTCTCGATTTCGGTCAGAGCCTCCCGGAGCGCCTCGGCGATCTCGGGCGGATCACCCGCACCCTGCCAGGAAAGCGCGGCTTGCTCGCCGGCAATCGTTTCGGAGAGCCCGTTCAGAGCGAGACCGCCGGTGAGGGTGACAAAGCCCGCCATGTGACAGAGGAATTCGCCCTTGAGCTGTCGATCTTCAGCCAGGGCTTTGACACGGCCGAGTTCGAACCGCGCAAGTTGTTGGGCGAGCTGGATGCGGCCGGTCGCTGCGTGAGCCGTCTTCCGGGCGCTCGTGATCGCGCCCATGAGCAGATAGAGCGGTTCGGAGCCGGCAGAAAAACCTGCTCCGTGACCATCACTGGCCAATGCCGAACCGTCCGAAGCCGGCACCGCTCCGCCGTCTTCGCCGCTTTGCGCCCTCGCCGCCGCGGTGGCAGCGGCCACCAAGCGATAGCGATCGCCGCTGTCTGCGATGCTCGGCAACAAGCACGGTTCAGGCGGTTCAAACAGCTCGAGGAGGCCGTCCTCCTGAAAGCTGCGCGCGGTGACCAGATCGGACCACCAGCCGATCGCGCTATTGGCGTGGCGTTCGAGAAGAAGCAGACGGAGCGGCCGGTCGGCAACACCCGGATTGCAGACGAGTTCCACCAGCCACCGTCGCAATACATGGACGGCCGCCGCGGCACCGTCGATCACCGCCAGCGTCGGCCTCTGCCATCCCCAATCGCCCAAGTTCTGTTGGCGATTAAACCGGACCATTTCCGCGGGATCGACGAAGCCGGCGTGCCACTCTCGCGCCTCGGCCCACTTGCACAGCTCGATTGCGAGTCGCGTCTTGCCGGAACCGGCACGGCCGACGAGGCAGCGGGCGGAGATCGGCATGGGATTTGTCAGCCATTCCCGGAGCCCCGCCATTTCGGCCTCGCGTCCGATCAGCGGGACAGCGCAGCTGAACGGGTTGAGTATTTCCAGGTCAGTGCGGACAGGGCGGCCGCGCCCGTGCCAGCGCGCGAGCGTCAAATGCGGTTGTCCGGAGACGATGGCTTCCCCACCTCCCGTAGCCTGCACGATCACATTGCCGAGGCTCCGCAGTTCGGCGAATTCAACCGCCTGTTCCGGTTCGCGCCGCCATTGCCGTAGCTGCTGTGCAACGGGAGGGGTTGGCGCCTTCGGCTGCCCCGTCAGGCACCGGCAAAGCCCCTCGTAGCCGTCGTCGGTATCGACGAAATAACACGTCACGCCCTTGACCGGACGGGGGATGTACGAGGTTGTCCACGGTCGAAACAGGATCGGCACGAAGCGATTGTTTGCCGTCCCGGCGTCCGAAATATGTTGGTAGATCAGCATGCCTTCGAATTGGACGCCGTGGCCCTTGCCTTGAACTTCGCGCCCCATCACGCGCCGGTAATAGGTCTCGGTACAAACCAGTAAGACGAAGTCGCATTCGTCGATCTGTCGATCCATCCAGCGGGGCCAGCCCTCGGCCGGCGAAACGAGGTACTGGTCGAGCGCCGCGTCGATGCCGTCGCTGCGGAGCCGATCCGCTAGTTCGAGGATGCGGTCGGCATGCTCGGCCGAATCGTGGCTGTAGCTGATGAAGACGCGGAGAGGGCGCTCCGTCGTCGACCTGCCGAGCGCAAGATCAGTCGCCGGCAACGGTGACGGCATGGTCTGCATCGTAACCGAGCGCGGACAGTCGAAGCTGGGCGAACGCTTGCGGGTCTAGGTCTCGAGCGGCTTGCGTGGCACCGCGCGGCACGAAAAAGAACTCGCCGCCTTGGTCACCCGCGAACTGAATGGGGCCGTATTCCGGCGTCTGCTCATGCCGGAACGCGCGCGCCGCCGAAATCACCACTCGGTCGAACCCTTTCGAACAGCTCGGAGGCCAGGATCACCTGCGTATTGGCGCTTAGTCTTTTCGAGGATGACCTCGGCGAACACCGAGTGGTCTTCGAAGCCGGCATCGAGCACCTTGTCCTCCTGACCACCGGAGGTAAGCAGAACGCGGGCCGGTTTCTGGTTGAGCCTCTCCACAAGCTCCCGCCGCTCGACCACCTCGGGAGTAGATCGAAACTGCGAGCCCGCGTAGCAGGAATCAGCGATAACCAGGATATGGCGGGCGTTCGCCTTCTTCATGAATTTGTTGATTTCGTCGGTATTGATCCATTTCGACTGATTGGACGTCGACGAGTCGACCGGCAACCAGTAGCCCTCGATGTATTGTTTCTCTGGTTGCTGCTCGAGTTTGCCGTGCCCGGCGTAATAGATGAGGAGATTGTCGCCAGGGCCCGTCACGCTGTTGATGCGGCCGAGCGCGCTCCAGATGGCTTCCTCCGTTCCGTCGATCACGGTGGTGACCTGCATTCCATATTTGGTCTCAAGCAATTGGGCGATAGCGCGCGCGTCCCGCTCCGGATTCTTGAGATCGACGATAGCGGGATCCTGGTAATCGCGATTACCGATGACCAGCGCATGGTAATCGCCGAACGACAGGCCTGCGAAAACGGAGGAGGCGGGCCAGGCGGCTTCCTTACTTCCCGTCGTTGTCACCTCCCGTGTCGCCTGCCGTTCGAGTTCCGCAACCTGCTTGTCTTTGGCGTTCAGGTGTTGTTGCAACTCGCTGATCTGCCGTTGCAACTTGCTGTTCTGCTCCTGATAGCGCGACCGCTCTTCTGCCAATAACTGTTGCTCGGCGCGGTCCGACTGCGCGTCTTCGATACCTTGCCGCAGTTGGGCGATCTGGCTGCGTAACCGGATACGTTCTTGCTCCGCCGCCTGCAACTCGGTGCGCAGACGCTTGGCCTCGGCGCTTTCCACTGGAGTTGTCGCCTGCCGTTCGAGTTCCACAACCTGCTTGTCTTTGGCGTTCAGATCTTGTTGCAACCTGTTGATCTGTTCCAGATGGCGCGACCGCTCTTCTTCCAATAACTGCTCCCGGGCGCGGTCCGACTGCGCGCCTTCGATACTTTGCTGCAGTTGGGCGATTTGGCTGCGTAACCGGAAACGTTCTTGCTCCGCCGCCTGCAACTCGGTGCGCAGACGCTTGGCCTCGGCGCTTTCCACTGGAGGTGTCGCCCGTTGGGCGGTAGCCAGTTGGTCCTCGGAGACGCCGCGAGCACGTAAATACCAACGTGCCGCTTCCGTTTTGTCCATCGGCACGCCGGCGCCACGTTCGTAAAGAATGGCGAGGTTGACCTGCGCCTCGGCCGAGCCGAGGTCGGCGGCACGACGATACCACTGGGCAGCCTTCGCCGGGTCGGTGGCGCCAGCCAGTCCTCTCTCGTAGATCTCGCCGACGTAGAGCATCGCCTTGATGTCGCCGCGCTCCGCCTTATCCTCCCAGTCCTTGAGGGCGGCGGAATAAGACGCAGGATCCTTAGCGACGTATTCGCCGCCGCGGATTTCGCAATCCCGGGCGGCGGTCTCGATCAGCTGGGGACGAGAGACGTACTGCGCCATCGCACCGATCCGCCGGATTTGGCCGGGGAGAAGGCAATCGACGATCCGGTAGCGATCCGCTTCGCCGCTACCAGAGGAGGCCACGGCTCGTCCGCCGGCGCCGGTCGACGGGGCGGATTCGCACCCCATTACCGTCATTGCACAAGCGAGCGTGAGCCCGAGCGCCAGGTGGTGCTTCGCCGCGGGGCATCGCGCGGAGTGTATCTTCGTCATCATTGTCCGCCCCACCAGCGGCCGGCGATCCCGACCTGTAGCAAGACGGTGTCCGCCGGAACCGACTGGGAACAGTCTTCGAACGCCGCCGATGCCGGCATCAACACCAGCCGCCCGGGGGGCAGCGCCTGACTGGAGCGGAGGTCGGCTTCGATCTTACTGGCGCGTCGTTCGGCCAAGCCGCTCGACGCACCGGCGTCTGCCAACCATAGTATCCGGAATTTGGAGTTCTCGAAGGACGACGACGCCAAAGCCGCCCCGAGCCCATCAAGGGTGCGTTTGCCATCCGCCGAAGGTTCGGCTGTTCCTGGATTGAACGCGATCCCGCCGACACCCGGGCAGACCGTTTGAGGTCCCTCGTCCCGCAGCGGCGGCCGAATTGTATCCAGCCACTCCTGGGCCGACAGGGCGGAAGCCGCCGCGGCAACCATCCAGCGTTCCGAGGCGATCGGTACCCGGGCAGGCCCGTGTCCGGAGCGTCGAAACATGTCCGCGCCCTCCTCGAAGGGTGACGTGACGGCCGCGGGTGGGTGAATCGCGAGGAATACCGCCGCCAGCGCGCAGGACAATCCGTAAAGCCTCAGCCGTATCATGACGGCGTGTCTCTTTCCCAGTGTGAAGCTTTGCGGCCCCGTCCGTGGTCGAACGGTGAAATCGGACACGCCGCTCTCCCCAATGAACATGATTGTAACTCTCATCTCCCCGAGCGTAGGATACACCTTCAAATAGGGGTAACCAAGAGGTTGATGCACCTAAATGGGGCGGTCGTCGTGGGTTAGAGCATTATTTCCAGCTCTTATCATTCTCGCCGGCTGCGAGTCCCCGGCCGACCGGTTTGACGCCGCTGCCGCAGCCGCGGGGTTGCGCCGCATCGCGGTCGAAGGCGCCGGCTTCCGTCATGCCGCCTTTGTCAGCGACGCTCCCGCTACCGGGTTCGTTCGAATCTATCTCGACGGCGACGGCTCTCCCTACCTTGGCAAGGCGATCGCTACCGATCCGACGCCTCGGAAATCACTCGCTCTCGCTCTCCTCGCCGAAGACAAAGGCCCGGCGCTCTACCTCGGACGGCCCTGCTACCACGGTGAAACCGCACCGACGGGCTGCACGCCCGACCTCTGGACCCGGTCGCGCTACAGCGAAGCGGTCGTCGCGAGCATGGCCGCCGCGGCGCAGCGCTTCATCGCCGGGCAGGGCATCGACAGAGTGACCCTGGTCGGCCACAGCGGCGGCGGGACGCTCGCCATGCTGATCGCGCCGCGCATCCCGCAAACGAATGTGGTGGTAACGATCGGCGCCAACCTGGACGTCGCTGCATGGGCCTCGTATGCCCACGAGGATCTTACCGGCAGCCTCGACCCGCGCACCGCGATGCCGCTCCCGGCCCGCATTCGCCAGTATCACTATGCCGGTGGCAACGACCACGTCGTCCCGCCCGCCATCACCGCTTCCGCCGTGAATGGCGCGTCCGAGACACTCATCGTCGTCGACGGCTTCGACCACATCTGTTGCTGGACGGCCATATGGCCTGCCATCCTGGCCCGGCTCGATTCGGACGGGAATGATGCCGATTGTCCCGCCGTTTCCTGAACCGGCAGCGCCTGGAATCTAGAAGGCCTTCCGCACGCCGAGCAGACCGCCGTAGCTGACGAAATTCTCGTTTCCTTGCATCGTGGTGAAGCTGGCGAACGCCTGCAACTGATTTGGCAGGATCGCGGAAACGCCCACGTCGATCACCGCCCAGTCGCGCGCTGGCTGTTCGCGCTTGAACGTGAACTGGCTGGCAGCCGGATTTACAGTTTGGCGATACTCGGCCTGGACGTTACGCGAGTCACCCAGGAATTCGTGCAGCCAGGCGACCCCAATCTGAGGCTGGACGACGCCGAAGCCGGTGCTGATCGGCATCGTGGCAACCGCGCCGAGCGTCGATTGCAGCGAACTCTGATTAAGCCCGCTGTAGCTGAGCGCGAGGCCGGTATTACTGCTCTCGTTGTAATTCTCCACGTCGCTATAGACGTAGTTGAGGCCGGCGCGCGGACCTATGGTGAACCCCTGCAAAGGGTGGTCATATCCGGCAAGGAATCCCGCAGAGTACTGATCGGTGTCGTAGTCTCCCGACGCGTGACCGGTGGTGAGTGTTGGGCCACCGGGCGCGGATGCATCGGCGACGCGGGTGCGGGAATTGTTTTGACGGTTGTAGCCGAGTGAAACGTCGGCAAACATGCCGGCCAACGGCGTGAAGGACGCGAACAGCAATGGCCCGTAAGAGTGGGTGTCAAAACTCCCGCCGTCGTCGTAGGTTCCGTGCTGATAGGTGTAGTTCACCGCAAGTCCGGCGGTCATCCAGTCAGTGATGCGATAGTCCGCCCCGACGAAAATCGTCGGAACCGCCGAGGCATATCCATCCTCGAACTTGTTATTGTGGTGATTGAGCGAGTCGCCGCCGGCGCTGACGAACGCACTCAACCCGCCGCCGAGATCGTAACCGGCGGTATCGCTGCTGGCGCCGGGTTTTGCCGTCTCGTCCTCGCTCCCGCCGACGCTGCGGCGCCGATCTTCGACAAACGCCGCCGCCGACAGCACCGAGATCGCACCGGTGCCGGTCGTAGAGCCTGCACCAGCGGAACAAAGATTATCCAGCTGGCTGCCGGTGGTCGCGTTACCGGAAGTACAGACCCCGATCAGCGCCGCACCTGCTGCTTGGTCAAAGGTTTGGGCTTCCGCTGTCGGGATCGCCACGAAACCTAGGGCCGAGGTGCCACCGGCGATCACGGCGAGTGACGCCGCAGCAGTCCATAGTCTGTAAATACGCAAACCGTGCGATTTCTGCGATTTCATAGTTACCCTCCCCCACCCGTGGCCGATGGCATCACTTCGAGCCGTCCATCGCCAGCAAGTCCTCGTGTTGGCTATCAAAAAAAATTTATTGACTTTTCCAGTAACATTGTTCTTTGAAAGAGTGCAAATGCGGACTTAGTTGCCCGGTCATTTCCGACCAAGATGCGCTAAATAGGCAACATCTTTGCCGCTAGAGCATTTCCGCATCAGGTTGACCGTATCCGAAATGCCTGATGAACGTGGCGCATTGGTCTGAAGGGAAATGATCGAGAAGGTCGCCGATCTTGGTCTAAAAAGCCTCGATGGCTTCCTTGACGCCGGCGTCGTGTAATCCGCTCCGAGCTCGACCGGAAAACCGTCGTAGGTCCCAGAGATACCGGCGGCGCCCTGGATGTTGATGCCGGCCGCGGTTCCCTTGCGCACGCCGTTGTGCAGCACATAGCCGGGCGCAGTTCGTCAAAGAACTCCCGGTAATCCATCCTGGCGCAGGGAGGCGGCACCGGCTCCTGGTCCTTCGAGCCCTCGTACTCGGGCGCAGCGCCGACGCCGAGACCGACTCCCCGGTCGATGTCGTCCTCGCAGGCCGGCTTCCGCCGACGGCCGGGAACAGCAGGCAGCCGCCGCCGCGTGCCCAGTCGGATCCTTTTTCGGCATTGTGGCACTGAATTGCCGATTGCCGGGCTTTTTCGATCGTGCTATCGTTTCCGGCAATTTCACGAACCCGAAACAACAACAAAACCAAGGGGTCACACGGGAGGGAGCCATCGCATGAAAAAGCCGTCTTTCGATCCGCGCCATTCGATCAGCCGCCGGGTATTCCTCGCCGCCGCCGGGGCGGGGGCCGCCTGTGTCACCGCCGGGGTGCCGCTGCGCTACGGGCGCGCCGCGGGGCCGCTCAAGGTCGGGATTTTGTTGCCGCGCTCGGGGCATCTGGCGCTGATCGGCCAGGCCTGCCAGCGCGGCGCCGAGGTGGCGGTGCCGATGCTCGCCGACATGGGCTCCGCGGTCGAACTGGTTTCGGCGGACACCGAGTCCAACCCCGACGTCGGCCGCACCCAGGCGGAGAAGCTGATCCGCGAAGGCATCGACGTGCTGGTCGGCTGCTTCGACTCCGGCACCACCGCCGCCGTCGCCCAGGTCGCCGAGCAGAAGGGGATGCCGTTCGTCATCAACATCGCCGCCGACCCGGCGATCACCAAGCAGGGCTACAAGTACGTCTTCCGCAACTTCCCCACCGGCGGCATGCTGGTGACCGGCGGCCTGACGATGATGAACAAGCTGTTCGAGGCCACCGGCACCACGCCGAAGACCGCGGTGATGATGCACGTCAACGACACCTTCGGCACCGCCATGCTCAACGGCATCAAGGCGCTGGCGCCGAAGGTCGGCATTCCGTTCGAGATCAAGGAGTACATCGCCTACGACCCGAAGGCCAAGGACATGTCGGTCGAGGTCGCCAAGGCGAAGGCTCAGAACCCCGATATCCTGATGGTGGTCAGCCGCCTCAACGACGCCATCCTGATGGTCCGCGAAATGGTCAAGCAGCGGTTCGAGCCGATGGGGATCATCAGCCCGGGCAGCCCCGGCATGTACGAGCAGCAGTTCTCCAAGGCCCTCGGCAAGTATGCCGAATACTGCATCACCAACGTGCCGTGGTTCAATCCCACCCAGCCGATGACCGCGGAGCTCCGCGAACGGTTCACCAAGGCCTACCCGGACGAAACCTTCGAGCTCAACGTCGGCTTCACCTTCGAGGCGATCCTGATCGCCGCCGATGCCGCCAAGCGTGCCGGCGGTGTCCAGAGCGAAGCCCTGGTCGAGGCGCTGCGCACCACCGACATCAAGGAGCACGTGATGACCGGCGGCCCGATCAAGTTCAGCGAAGAGGGCCAGAACGTCGACATCGTCTCCGCCGCCGTGCAGAACCGGAACGGGGGGATGGCAGTGGTCCTGCCCGCCGACATCGCCACCGAAAAACCGGTGTTCCCGATGCCGAAATGGAAAGATCGTGGTTGACGTCCGGCCCGATCGTGCTTGAACGTCTTACTCCTCCACGGGTGGCGCCCCGATTTTTGACCTAGCTCATACCGCCGAGCCCATGACTGGGCTCGCCTCTGGTCGCAATGCGCCCAGTCCCTCAGTCGCCGGGCGCGGACCTCCGTCCGCTTGGCTTTCCTCGCTGCGCTGCGGGCGCGCACTTGCGCTGCCGGCGAACCGATGAAGATCGCTTCATCGGGTCGCCGGCATTAGAGCCCGACCGATAAACCAAGGACGCGGGATGACGCTCGACTTCTTCCTGAACGTGATCATCGCCGGAATGCTGACCGGTTCGGTCTACGGTCTGATGGCGCTGGGACTGTCGGTGATCTTCGGCGTCATGCACGTGGTCAACTTCGCCCACGGCGAGATGATGGTCGGCGGCATGTACGTGGCCTTCGTTCTCCACGCCGTTTTCGGGGTGGACGTGATGGCGTTGCTGCCGGTCGTCGCGGCGATTCTGTTCGCCTTCGGGTACCTGCTCCAGCGCGGCCTGATCAACCGCTTCGTCGCCGCGCCCCAACACCAGCAGTTTCTGTTGCTGGTGGCGATCGCGATGATTCTGACCAACACCCAGCTGATGATCTTCGGCCCCGACGCGCGCTCGATCCAGGTCGACTACGCCTTCGACTCGTTCGAGATCGGGCCGCTGCTGCTCGACAAGGTGCGGGTCTACGCCGCCGGGACGGCGTTGTGCCTGATCGCCCTGTTGTACGGGTTTCTGCATTATACCCGCACCGGCAAGTCGCTCCGCGCGTGCGCCGACAACCATCTCGGCGCCCTGGTCGTCGGCCTCGACGTCAGCCGGCTCTATGCCGTCACCTTCGGCATCGGCGCGGCGTGCGTCGGCGCCGCCGGGACGCTGATGCTGCTGCTCGTCGACGTCCACCCCCACCTCGCCGTCGACTACACGCTCCTCGCCTTCGTCATCGTCATCGTCGGCGGGCTGGGCAGCATGGGCGGCGCGCTGCTTGGCGGCATCCTGATCGGCCTCTCGGAGGCGATGGCCGGGGTGCTGATCTCGCCGTCGATGAAGAGCATGTTCAGCTTCGGCCTTTTGATCCTGGTGCTGCTGCTCAGGCCGCAGGGATTGCTGGGGAAACCGTCGTCGTGATCGCGGGCCTGTTCGCCGACGTTCCGGCTCGCGGGCTGGTTCTCCTCGCCGTACTCGCCGCCGCGCTGCTCCTGGCCCCGGCGGTCGCCGGCGACTACCTGCTGTCGATCCTGATCCTCTGTCTCTATTTCTCGTTCGTCGGCCAGGCGTGGAACGTCATGATGGGCTTCGCCGGCCAGCTCTCGCTCGGCCATTCGCTCTACGTCGGCCTCGGCGCGTACACCAGCGCCGCGCTGTTCGTCCACTACCAGACGGTGCCGTGGATCGGCATGCTGGTCGGCATGGCCGTCGCCGGCGCCGCCGGCGCCGTCATCGGCGGCCTCGGTTTTCGCTTCGGCATCCGCGGCGTCTACTTCGCCTTGCTGACCATCGCCTTCGCCGAGTTCACCCGGGTCGGGTTCGACCACTTCGGCTGGGTCGGCGGCTCCAGCGGGCTGTTCCTGCCGGTCGAGTACCGCCACGACAGCGACCTGTTGACGCTGCGCGGGGCGCCGGTGATGTTCTACTACGTGATGCTCGCGTTCACCGCCGGCGCGCTGGTGCTGGCGCGGGTCATCCTCGCCAGCAAGATCGGCTACTACTGGCAGGCGATCCGCGAGGACCAGGAGGCCGCCCAGGCCCTCGGCATCAACGTCTTTCGCTACAAGATGCTGGCGGTGGTGCTGTCGGCGGCGCTGACGTCGATGGCCGGCACCTTCTACGCCTTCTACTACAACAACCTCTACCCCGAGACGATCTTCAGCATGCACAAGTCGATCGAGATCCTGCTCGGCGTCGTCGTCGGCGGGCTCGGCACCCTGTTCGGCCCGATCGTCGGTGCGTTTCTGCTGACCACCCTGGGCGAGGTGATGACCGGGGTCGCCGAGCACATCGATCTCGACGGCATCAAGCAGCTGTTCCTCGGGCTGTGTCTGCTGGTGATCATCCTGTTCCGGCCCGCCGGGGTGTGGCCGTGGCTGGCGCGCCGACTCGGACTGGGGGGCCGGCACGATGCTTAGGGTCGATTCCGTCACCAAATACTTTCGCGGCCTGACGGCGGTCCGCCAGGTCAGCTTCGAAGTGCCTTCGGGGAGCATCGTCGCCCTGATCGGCCCCAACGGCGCCGGCAAGACCACCACCTTCAACGTGATCAACGGCATCATGCGGCCGGAGGAAGGCCGCGTCGAACTGGACGGCCGCGACATCACCGGCCTCCGGCCCGATCAGGTATGCCATGCCGGCGTCGGCCGCACCTTCCAGATCGCCAAGCCGCTGGCCGGGTTGAGCGTGCTCGACAACGTCGTCGTCGGCGGCCTGCGTGTCACCAACAAGGTCGCCGAGGCACGGATCGCCGCCGCCGAGATCCTCGACGTGCTCGACCTCGCCGACAAGCGCGACGTGCCGGCCGGCAGCCTGACCCTGCCCGAGCGCAAGCGGCTGGAGGTGGCCCGCGCCCTGGCGACGGGGCCAAAATTGCTGTTGCTCGACGAGGTGATGGCGGGGCTGAGACCGAACGAAACCGACGCCCTGGTCGAGACGTTCCGGCAGTTGAACCGGAACCTGGGGCTGACGATTCTGCTCATCGAGCACGTGATGCGGGCGGTGATGGCGCTCTCCGAGCACGTCGTCGTGCTCAACCACGGCGTCCTGATCAGCTCGGGCACGCCGGAGGAGGTGGTGCGCAACCCGGAGGTTCTCGAATGCTATCTCGGCGAAGAAGCGGTTTGACGGGCACATGCTGGAAATCGACGGATTGCACCTGAGCTATGGCGACGCTGTCGCCCTAAGTAATGTTTCGCTGACGGTCGGCGCCGGCGAGATCGTCGCCATCGTCGGCGCCAACGGCGCCGGCAAGACGTCGCTGATCCAGACCGTCGCCGGCATCCACCGTCCCGGCAGCGGCCGGATCGTCTTCGACGGCACCGATATCACCGGTTGGCCCAGCCATCGGGTCTGCAACCTCGGCGTCGGCCAGGTCGCGGAGGGGCGGCAGATCTTTCCGTCGATGAGCGTCCAGGAAAACCTCGAGATGGGCGCGATGATCCCGCGTGCCCGCGCCCAAGCCGCCGTCGCCTACGCTCGGGTTCTCGACATCTTCCCGCGGCTCGCCGAACGCCGCAAACAGCTGGCGGGAACGCTGTCGGGCGGCGAGCAGCAGATGCTGGCGATCGGCCGCTGCCTGATGGGCGAGCCGCGGCTGGTGATGTTCGACGAACCGTCGCTCGGTCTCGCCCCGTCGATCGTCCAGGAGGTGTTCCAGGTGATCAAGCAGCTCAATCAGGAAGGAATGACGATCGTGCTGGTCGAGCAGAACGTCGCCGCGTCGCTGAAACTGGCCGGCCACGCCTTCGTTCTGGAAAACGGGCACATGGTGATGCAGGGGACCGGCCTGTCGTTGCTGAACGACGACCGCGTCCGCCAGGCCTATCTGGGTCTTTGACGAAAACGAAGAAAGCATGGGAGGATGAGATGTCCGGAGCACCCTTAGTCGACCTGGATTTCGCCCCGGCCGCGGTGGAGACGACGCCGCTGCCCGGAGGCGGGATGGTCCTCCGCTCGCCGATGCCGCTGCAGTCGTACGCCGCCGAGCCTCGGCGCCCATCTGCGGCGATGGGCGGGGTATGCCCCCGACCGGCTTTTTCTCGCCGAACGGTCGGCGGAGGGCGGTTGGCGCGAACTGACCTATGGCGCCGCGAGGAAAGCGGTCGCAGGCGTCGCCCAGAGCCTGCTCGACCGCGGGATCGCCGCCGAGCATCCGGTGATGGTGCTGTCGGACAACGGCATCGACAACGCGATCCTGGCGCTGGCGGCGATGGACGTCGGCATTCCGGTGGCGCCGATTTCACCGGCCTACTCGCTGATGTCCCAGGACCACGCCCGTCTCAAGCACATCTTCGCCAGGGTCGACCCGCGGCTGGTGTACGTGGCCAACGGCGGCCTGTTCGCCAAGGCGCTGGCGGCCCTCGACCTCGACGAGGCCGAACTGGTGGTCAGCGCCGCGCCTCCCGAGGGAGTCCCCGCAACCCTGTTCGCGGAACTTGCCGCGACGACGCCGACACCGGCGGTCGAGCAGGCCCATGCCCGGGTGGGACCGGACACGGTGGCCAAGATCCTGTTCACCTCGGGATCGACCGGCATGCCCAAGGGGGTGATCAACACCCAGCGGATGATGTGCTCGAACCAGCAGGCGATCGCCCAGGTATGGCCGTTCCTCGAGAGCAAGCCGCCGGTGATCGTCGACTGGCTGCCGTGGAACCACACCTTCGGCGGCAATCACAACTTCAACATGGTACTGCGCAACGGCGGCACCCTCTACATCGACGCCGGCAAACCGGCGCCGGGTCTGGTCGAGAAGACCGTCGCCAACCTGCGCGAGGTGTCGCCGACCCTCTATTTCAACGTGCCGCGCGGCTTCGACGTGATGCTTCCCTACCTGGAGGCGGACACCGGGTTGCGCGACGCCTTCTTCGCCAAGCTCGACCTGATCTTCCATGCCGGCGCGGCACTGCCGCAGCCGCTGTGGGAGCGGCTGGAGAAGCTCTCCGTCGCGTCCAAGGGCAAGCGCGTGCGGATGGTCTCGGCGTGGGGCTCCACCGAGACCTCGCCGCTGGTCACCAGCGTCCATTTCCCCATCGACCGCGCCGGCATCATCGGGCTGCCCGCTCCGGGGACGGAGCTGAAGATGATCCCCAACGGCGACAAGCTGGAGATGCGGGTGCGCGGCCCCAACGTCACACCCGGCTATTGGAAGGCCGAGTCGTTGACCAAGGCGGCGTTCGACGAGGACGGGTTCTACTGTATCGGTGACGCCGGCAAGCTCGCCGACCCCGCCGATCCGTCCAAGGGCGTCGTTTTCGACGGGCGAACGGCGGAGGACTTCAAGCTGATGTCGGGGACGTGGGTGCACGTCGGCGTGCTGCGGGTCGACGCCCTCGCCGCGGCGACGCCGGTGATCCAGGACGCGGTGGTCACCGGTCACGACCGCGAAGAGGTCGGACTGCTCGCCTTCGCCAACCCCGCCGGCTGCCGCACCCTGTGCAAGGACGCGGCGAGCGAAACGCCGCTCTCGGAGATGATCGCCCGCGACGAAGTGCGCGCCCACGTGCGCGAGGGTCTGGCGACCCACAACGCCGCCAACCCGGGCAGCAGCACGCGGATCACCCGGGTGCTGATGATGGCGGCGCCGCCGTCGATCGACGCCAACGAGATCACCGACAAGGGCTACATCAACCAGCGCGCCGTCCTCGAACGCCGCGCCGATCTGGTCAAACAACTCTACGGCGACGATCCCGAAGTGATCCGGATCGACTGAGGATCAGCATATGACGAAAAACCAAGACCTCCCCGGTGCCGGGACCACCTACGACAGCATCTATCTGGTCGACGGGGTGCGTACCGGTTTCGGCGAGATGAACGGGGCGCTGCGCGAGAACTCGGCCACCGATCTCGGCATTGCCGCCAGCCGCCGGCTGTTCGAGCACGCGGCGCTGCCGGCCGAGGATGTCGACATCGTCGTCGGCGCCAGCCTCGCCCACACCGACTTCGACTCCTACTACCTGCCGCGCCACATCGGCCTCTACAGCGGCGTCCGCCAGGAGGTGCCGGCGATCTTCATTCATCGCATCTGCGGCTCCGGGTTCGACACCCTCGCCCACGCCGCCGACTCGATCACCCTCGGCAAGGCCGGAGTCGCGCTTTGCGTCGGCGCCGAGTCGATGTCGCGCAACCCGGTGGCGTCGTTCACCAGCCGCGGCGGCTTCCGCATGGGCCAGGTCGATTTCCGCGATTTCCTGTGGGAGGCGCTGACCGACCCGGCGCCCGGCATCGGCATGGCCAACACCGCCGAAAACCTGGCGGTCCGCTACCAGATTTCCCGCGAAGACGTCGACCTCTATGCCGAGCGCAGCTTCGCCGCCGCCCAGGCGGCCAAGGACGACGGCTTTTTCGACGACGAGATCATGCCGGTCCGGACCGAAACCTTCGAGCTGGAGGGCTACAACAAGCGAACGTTCCGATTGCCGCGCAAGATCGAGTCCTTCGCCGCCGACGAGCACGCCCGCCCCGCCTCCCTCGACTCCCTGAAGAAACTGCCGCCGGTGTTCGGCGGGGTGCAGACCGCCGGCAACAGCTCCGGCATCGTCGACGGCGCGGCGGCGGCGATCGTCGCCACCTCGGCCTACGTCCGGGAGAACGGGCGCCAACCGCTGGCGCGCATCGTCGCCTCGGCCGCCGTCGGCGTGCCGCCGGAGATCATGGGCATCGGCCCCGCCCCGGCGATCCGCAAGCTGCTCGATCTCGCCGGTCTCGATCTCGCCGATATCGACCGCTTCGAGATCAACGAGGCGTTCGGCGCCCAGTACATCGCGGTGGAACGGGAGCTGGGGCTCGATCGCGACAAGGTCAACGTCAACGGCGGCGCCATCGCCATCGGCCATCCGTTGGCCGCCACCGGGCTGCGCTGCACCATCACCCTCGCCCGCGAATTGAAACGCCGCGGCCTCCGCTACGGGGTGTCGTCGGCGTGCTGCGGCGGCGGCCAGGGCGCGGCGCTGCTGATCGAGAACCCCGACGCCGGATAGCGCCCGATGATCGACTACCGCACCCCCGCCGGCGACATCCTGTTCGCGCTGAAGCACGGCGCCGAGGCCGGGCGCCTGCCGTCCTGGGACGACGAGCTCGCCGGCGACGTGGTCGAACAGGCCGGCCGGTTCGTCGACGCCGAGGTCGCGCCGCTCGACCCCATCGCCGACGCCCAGCCGGCGACCCTCGAGAACGGGCGGGTGCGGGTGCCGGAGGCCTTCGTCACCGCCTATCGCCGTTATTGCGATGCCGGCTGGCCGGGGATCGTCGCCGACGAGGCGTTCGGCGGTCAGGAGTTGCCGCACGTTCTCGGCTCGGCGGTCTCGGAGATGCTGTCGGGCGCCTGCATCACCTTCCAGATGATCCTGTCCCTGGGCCACGGCAGCGCGCGGGCGATCGCCGCCCATGGAACGGACGCGCAGAAACAACGGTATCTGCCGAAGCTGGCGTCGGGCGAATGGCTGGCGACCATGTGCATCACCGAACCGCAGGCCGGCTCCGACCTCGGCCAGATCCGCACCGTCGCCGAACCCCGAGCCGACGGGTCGTGGCGGCTGTCGCGGCGGCAAGATCTTCATCTCCGGCGGCGACCAGAACATGACCGAGAACATCGTCCACCTGGTGCTGGCGCGGACCCGCGACGCGCCGCCGGGGCTGAAGGGCCTGAGCCTGTTCGTCGCGCCGGCGGTGCTCGCCGACGGCCGCCGCAACGGCGTCTCGGTTGCTGCGGCTGGAAGAGAAGATGGGGATGCACGCCTCGCCCACCTGCCAGATGGCCTTCGACGACGCCGAGGCCGAGATGCTCGGCGCCCCGGGCGAGGGACTGGCGCGGATGTTCACGATGATGAACGCCGAGCGCCTCGACGTGGCGGTCGAGGGCGTCGGCCTGATCGAGGTGGCCCTGCAGCGCGCCCGCCACCACGCCGCCGAACGCCGCCAGGGCCGGGCGCCCGGCTCGGACGCGCCGATCGACCCGATCAGCCGCCACCGCGACGTCCAGCGGATGCTGCTCACCCAGATGGCGCTGGCCCAGGGCTGCCGGGTGATGACGTTGCGCACCGCGGTCGAGCTGGAGCTGGACCCGCGACAGCCCGCTCGCCCAGTTCATGACCCCGGTGTGCAAGGCGTTCTGCACCGACGCCGCGGTCGAGGCCGCCAACCTGGCGATCCAGGTCCACGGCGGCTACGGCTATTGCCGCGAATACCGGGTCGAGCAGATCCTCCGCGACGCCCGCATCACCCCGATCTACGAAGGCACCAACGGCATCCAGGCGATGACCCTGGCCGGCCGCCTGCTCCATCTCGGCGGCGGCGCCGCGGCGGAAGCCTTCGCCGCCGACATCGACGAACAGGCCGGACGCGCCGAACCGGCGTTCGCCCGGGCGTTGCCCGACGCCCTCGGCCACTGGCGCCGCGCGACCGAAGCGGTGCGCGCCTTGAACGATCCCGGCATGGTCGCCACCAGCTACCTCCGCCTCACCGGCCTCCTCGCCTTCGCCTGCGGCTGGAGCCGGCTGGAAGTCGGCGGCGGCGGAAAGCCCGAACCCGGCGCGGACCCGGGCGGTGGCGGCGTTCGTTCGCGAATGGATGTTGCCGGAAACGGCGGCGCTCGCCGACCGCATCGTCAATCCGCCGGCGCCCTGCGCCGACGACATCTT
>CAVYYK010000063.1:0-13186 GCA_963772635.1 uncultured Alphaproteobacteria bacterium | reverse complement strand
GAAAAGGAGTGCTCACCGACGACAACGGACCCTAAGGAAATCCAAGGATGAAATACAGCCTCGACGGCGTTCGGGTCGAGACCGAGGGCGACGCTTACTGGATTGCGCCGACCGCGGTGCTGATCGGCAATATCAGGCTCAGGCGCAACGCCAGCGTGTGGTGGAACGCGGTGCTCCGCGGCGACAACGAACCGATCACCATCGGCGAGGGCGCCAACATCCAGGACGGCTGCGTGCTGCACACCGATCCGGGGTTCCCGCTGACCGTCGGCAGGGACGTCACCGTCGGCCATCTGGTCATGCTGCACGGCTGCACCATCGGTGACGGCAGCCTCGTCGGCATCGGCAGCGTGATCCTCAACGGCGCGCGGATCGGCCGCAACTGCCTGATCGGCGCCAAGGCGTTCATCGGCGAAGGCAAGCAGATCCCCGACAACTCGGTGGTCCTCGGCGCCCCCGGCAAGGTCGCGCGCACGCTGGACGCCGACAAGGCCGCCAAGCTGGCCGAGCCCGCCGCCCGCTACGTCGCCAACTGGCGGCGCTACAAGGCCGGCCTCAGCCTGGACGAATAGGTAGACGCCGACTCAATGGAAGGTGAGCACATCGGTTTTCGCAAAATCGTTGCCCTTGAACAACAGCGGTTCCCCCGTTGTCTTGCTCAGTGCGTAACTGAAGCAATCGCCGAAGTTGAGACCCGCTGGGTGACGTCCTTTTCCGAAAGCGCGAAAGGCGTATCGGGCGACGTGCAGATGATCCGTCGAAAACGGAACGACCTCGATTCCGGCCTTCAGAAGCAGCAGATCAAGCTCCCGACCGCCGTCCTCGCCAAGCTCGCTCTCGATAACCAGAGCGGATTCGAGGACCGAGGCGGTGGAGATAAGTCGGGTGGGTTCCGCCTCGATCATCTCGGCAAAATGCCCGGCTTCGGCTTCGCCGAACAGAATGGCGACGATTACCGACGTATCGACAACCATCAGCCGGGAAGACCGCGTTCGTCATAGCCGATGATTTCATCGGCCGTTCGGCCGGTACGCCGCGGCAACGCCGCCGAGCGCCGGCTGATCTCCATGATCTCGTCCTTCAGGCTCAGCGGCCTCTTCGCGCATTCTCGCCTGAGTCGCTCGCGAAGCGCCTTCAACACCGCCTCGGTAATCGTCTCGCCGGTTCGGGCGCTGAGCTCCCGAGCCAGCCTGTCCGCTTCCGGATCCTTGATGTTCAAAGCCATTCGCGTATTCCATAAAGAAATTTTGGATGTTTCTATATCCTGTCATAAAAGGCTTGCTACATCAACGGATACACGCGAATTCGCTATGGATGCGACATCGGGTTGCGGCGTTCTCGGTGTTTTTCATGCAGAGCCCTTCGTTTCTGGCGCATCAGCGCCAGCTGGCGCAGGGTCACGGTCGCTCGAACTGCGAGACGCTGTTTGCGATGACGGCGATCCCGAGCGACAATCATCTCCGCGCAATGCTGGATCCGGTGGAGCCGGAGCGGTTCCATCCGGTGTTTGCGGATGTTCTGGGGGAACTGGAGCGCAGCGGTGGCCTGCAAACGTTCCGCCGGCTGGGGGACCATGTGCTGATCGCGCTGGACGGCACGGAATACTACCGTTCGGCTAAGCTGCATTGCCCGCAGTGCTCGACACGCGTCCGCGGCGGCGCCCGGACGGAGTATTTCCATTCGCTGGTGGCGGCGACGCTGGTGGCGCCCGGGCACAGCCGGGTGGTGCCGCTGGAGCCGGAATTCGTCGTCCCCCAGGATGGCCACGACAAGCAGGACTGCGAGATCCGCGCGGCGCGGCGCTGGCTGAACGCCCATGGGTCCCGCTACGCCCCGCTGAAACCCGTCTATCTCGGCGACGACCTCTATTCCCGCCAGCCGGTCTGCGAGGCGGTGCACGCGGCGAAGGGGCATTTCCTGTTCGTCTGCAAGCCATCCTCCCATCCGACGATCCAGGAATACCTCACCGGCATCGAACTGGCGGAGCATTGCGAGACGGTCAAGCGCGGACGGCAGCACTTCACCTACCGCTATCGCTGGCTGTGTGACATCCCCTTGCGCGACGGCGACGACGCGATGATCGTCAACTGGCTGTCGATCGAGATCATCAACCCGGCCGGCGAGGTGACCTACCGCAACAGCTTCATCACCGATCTCGCGGTCGATCGCGACAGCGTCGCCGACCTGGCCGCCTGCGGTCGCGCCCGCTGGAAAATCGAGAACGAAAGCTTCAATACCCTGAAAACCAAGGGCTACAACCTCGAGCACAACTTCGGCCACGGCAAACACAACCTGTCGGCCGTTCTCGCCACCCTCAACCTGCTCGCCTTCGCCTTCCATACCGTCTGCGAATTGGCCGAAGACCTCTGGCGCGAGGCCATGCAACAGCAAGCGCGCCGATCCCGGTTCTTCGAACACCTCCGCTCGATCACCGTCTTCCTCGTCTTCCCGTCATGGCGCGACCTGCTCGAAACCCTGGCTTTCGCAAAGCCGCCACCCCCGCCTCCCTGACACCGGCCAACCCAACCAAAACCCCACCCGAACCAGCTACAATGCCTCAACCAAACATTATCAAACCAAAATGAGAACTGCTGAACGGATACCGTCGACTTCTGCGCTTACCGACCTACCGATTGCCGGCTTACCGGCTGAGCGCGCGCATCGCGGCGTCGAGGCCGTCGAGGGTCAGCGGGAACATCCGGTCGGCCATCACCTGGCGGATCATCTTGGTCGACGTGGTGTGCTCCCACCAGTTTTCCGGCACCGGGTTGAGCCAGACCGCCTTGGAATAGACGCCGAGGACCCGTTGCATCCAGGTGACGCCGGCCTCCTCGTTCATGTGCTCGACGCTGCCGCCGGGATAGACCAGCTCGTAGGGGCTCATCGACGCGTCGCCGACGAAGATCGCCTTGTAGTCGTGGGGATAGGTGTGCAGCACGTCCCAGGTCGGGGTGACCTCGCTGAACCGGCGGTGGTTGTCGCGCCACACCCGCTCGTAGAGGCAGTTGTGGAAATAGAACGACTCCAGGTGCTTGAACTCGGACCGCGCGGCCGAGAACAGCTCCTCGCAGGTCCGCACGTGCGGATCCATCGAGCCGCCGACGTCGAGGAACAGCAGCACCTTCACCGTGTTGTGGCGCTCGGGCACCATGTGCAGGTCGAGATAGCCCTTCTTCGCCGTCGCGCGGATGGTGTCGGGAAGATCGAGCTCGGTCGCCGCCCCTTCGCGGGCGAACCGGCGCAGTCGGCGCAGCGCCACCTTGATGTTGCGGGTGCCGAGCTCGACCGATGAATCCAGGTTCCTGAACTCGCGCCGGTCCCAGACCTTGACCGCGCGGTTGTTGCGGTTCTTGTCCTGGCCGATGCGCACCCCTTCCGGGTTGTAGCCATAGGCGCCGTAGGGCGAGGTGCCGGCGGTGCCGATCCACTTGCTGCCGCCCTGGTGGCGGCCCTTCTGCTCGGCGAGCCGTTTGCGCAGCTCCTCCATCAGCTTTTCCCAGCCGCCCATCGCCTGGACCAGCGCCTTCTCCTCGTCGGTCAGCACCCGCTCGGCGAGCTTGCGCAGCCACTCCTCGGGGATCTCCACCCGGTCGGGTTCGCCGGCCGGCTCGAGCCCCTTGAACACCTTGCCGAACACCCGGTCGAACCGGTCGAGATTGGTCTCGTCCTTCACCAGGCAGGCGCGGCTGAGATAGTAGAAATCGTCGACGCTGTAGGCGGCAAGCCCGGCGTCCATCCCCTCGATCAAGGTCAGATACTCGCGCAGGCTCACCGGCAGCCGCGCTGCCTTCAATTCGAGAAAGAAGTTGATGAACATGGCCGAATTCAACCCCTACCGAGCATATGTCGCTTATGGGAAAATAAGCCAAGGTTTGCGGTAACGCCACCGCCGGGCTCAATGTAATCCGCATCCGCGTAATCTCGGCCCGCGACATGCACCGCAAGGAAAGAGCCCGCTATAAGCAGGAAACTTGAGCCATTGCCTGCCTCCGAGAGCGAAGCCGACGAGCGCGCCTTCTGGGAAAACCGCGACTCGACGGACCATGTCAACTGGGCGGCGGCGGAACGCGCCCGCTTCCCCAACCTCAAGCCGTCGACCCGCGCCATCTCGCTCAGGCTTCCGGTAGCGCTCCTGGAACGCATCAAGATCACCGCCGACGAAGCCCACTCCACCAACTGCAGACAGTGCCCAAAAAGGGTTCGCAAAGAAGCCGGCGACGATAGCAACGGTGATGCGCCAGAACTCTCGACGGAATCCGTGATCTTGCTCCATCATGGGTAAGCAAGTGAAAATGAACATTATTCCCCTGGTTAGAAGTCCACGGCCAAGCCTACCATCGGCCCATGCAGGGTCATGTCCCACTCGAACTTGTTCGTCCCGTTGCCGTCCGAATAGTCTTGGTACAACGCTTTGTAGCCGGCCACAAACCGCGCGTCGTTATCCCGAAACAGGCCGAAGCGATAGCCAACAAGGCCGGCTGCCTGCCAGGACAAGTCCGAACCAACGCCGAATCCGCCAACGTCGCCAAGGGCGGTCACGGTCCAATTCGGTGAAAGCTGCCAGATCGTCCTCAGGCCGACCAGCGGATCGATCCAATGCTTGTCGCCTTGGCCTTGCGGTCCACCCTGCCTGATCTTGACCCTGGCATCCAGATACGTGTATCGGGCACCGGCGTACGGATCGACGACAACCTTGGGTCCCGCAGCGCCGGCCTTGGAATCCAAATTCCACGGACCAAGACGGTAGAATCCTCCGGCCCCGAGCCATACGGTGGTGACGTCGCCTCTCAACTTGATCGAGCCGACTTCTTCGTCATCCGACAGCTTGGCGTAGATCCCTTGGACATACCCCCCGAACCTCCCTTTGCGTGCTTCGGCTTCCGCCATTACCGCGGCATTGAGTTTAGTGAGGATATCGGTAAAGCCGACATCGACATCGGTTTTCCGGCCCTTCACGTAACGTTACCCTTCTGAGAAAGCGCCCACACGTAAGGCGTGGCCTGGAAATGCCAGTCGTCAGAGACAAAATCCTGAGCTGGTGCGCGCGTCGCCCATCCGCCAACCAAGCCCGCGACAACAATGATCGTGCAATGGCTCGACCAAGAACGGATCTTTGTTCCGCAGTTTACCACATTCACCACTCCTTTCGCTTCATGCTGCCAGGAAACCGGGCCGGACAGCGCCAATATCTCCAGGTCATCATTGGCGGAATGGAAACACTGTCTTCCAATCGTTCTTCACCGAGACGATCGTCCAGTCATAATTCTTCGCCTCCTCCAATGCCTTGTCGAGCCGGCCGACGTGGGAGTCGCGGTCGTAGGCGTATTCCCTCTCGGCGTCGTCGTGACGGACGATCAAGCCGAACCGGTGCCCCTTGCCGTTTGTGACCCATTGCAACATCTGCAGATCGCCGTCGGAATTGCCGAACGCGGCGATGGGCCGACGACCGATAAACTTGTGGATGCCCACCGGCTTGCCCGCCTTGTCGTCGATGAAGTCCACTTCTGGGAGGCGAACGAGGACTGGCTCGCCGTCCCGAACCTCGAACGCGGTCTTGATCGACGAGCCGACGACCTGCTCGGGCGGCACCCCGTAGATCCCTTCAGTCCACGGCCGCATGAAATTCGATGCCGCCGCCGGAGACGATGTAGGTCTTGAAGCCGTTCGCCCGGAGGTAAGCGAGAAGCTCGACCATCGGCTGGTAGACGAGTTCCGTATACGGCCGATCGAAACGGGGATGGCGCGCCGTGGTGAGCCAGTCCGCGACGATCGCCGCAAACTCATCCGTTGTCATGCCCGCGTGCGAGGCCATGAGCAGTTCGACGAGGCCCTTTTCTCCGGACGCCACAATCCCCTTCATGTCACCCGCGAGGACCGAGCGAAACGGCTCCCGATCCTTCCACTCCGGATGCTCCGGCGCCAGCGTCTTGATCCTGTCGAGGGCGAAGGCTAGCTGCGTATACATGGGCTGTTCGACCCACAAGCACCCATCGTTGTCGAACACGGCGATCCTCTCCGCCGGTGCAACGTAGTCCGAGCCCCCTTCCGTCGTCACCGCGGCGACGAAATCGACAATCGCTGCCTTCGCATCGCCTTCGTCCCAGGACGGCAACGGGTCGCCGGCCGCGAGAACGCCAAAAGAGAAAACCGCTAGCGAAACAATGGTCCAGGCAACGACGAAGAAACAGCGATATACCCACATCATTTCTTTTGTTCCAGGAGCGAGAGAAGCACCGCCCCGTGGGGCGGTGCTTGTCGATGAGATAGTACTTTCCCTTACTACTTCGGCCTATTGGGCTCCGGAAGGTGCACTGAGCTTATCCATGACCTGATCGAGGGAAAAACTCGCCGCCTTCTGGCGAGGCGGATAGTCCTTGAACGTCGCCAGAAACTGGCCTACGTACGCCTGCGCTGGAACCAGGAGGTAGGCGCGGTCGAGCAACCAGTCGTAGTAAGTGTTCGACGTGATCATCCCCCGCTCGTAAGGGTCGCGGCGCAAGTTCTCGATCAAAGGCACCCGCAGCGGCACGAACGGCTCCATCCAGACCCGGAATGTGCCGGTCGCCTTCTGCTCCATGAAGATCAGCTTCCAATCCTGGTAACGCAGCGCCGTCAGGTCGCCGTCGTCGGAGAAATAGAAGATCTCCTTGCGTGGTCCCTTGTCTTCCTTGCCGGTCAGCTGTGGCAGGAAGTTGTACCCGTCAAGATGCACCTTGTAGGTCTTGCCGTCCGCCTTATAGCCGGTAAGAAGCTTCTCCTTGACGTCGGGTGCGCCGGCGGCGGCGAGGAAGGTCGGCATCCAGTCCATGTGGTGCATGATCTCATTGGAGACCGAACCCGCCGCGATCTTGCCGGGCCAGCGAACCATCGCCGGCACGCGCCAGCCGCCCTCCCAGTTGGTGTTCTTCTCGCCGCGGAAGGGGTTCCAGGCGGCATCGGGCCACGTATTCATGTGGGGGCCGTTGTCGGTCGAGTAGAACACGATGGTGTCGTCGGCGAGGCCGAGATCATCCAACTTCTTCAGAAGCTTTCCCACGTGCATGTCGTGCTCGACCATGCCGTCGGCATATTCGTCCTGGCCGGAGATACCGCGCAGTTCCTCCTTGACGTGGGTGCGGAAGTGCATACGGGTGCCGTTCCACCAGACGAAGAACGGCTTGCCATCCTTATGTGCCTTGTCGATGAAAGCGAGCGCCGCATCGGACGTCTCGTCATCGACGGTTTCCATCCGCTTCTTCGTAAGCGGGCCGGTGTCCTCGATCTTCTGGGTGCCGTCGGCGTTGGCCCAGCTATGAATCACCCCGCGCGGCCCGAATTTCTTGCGGAACTCGGGATTCTTCGGATAGTCCTCGTTCTCCGGCTCCTCTTCGGCATTGAGGTGATAGAGGTTGCCGAAGAACTCGTCGAACCCGTGCACGGTCGGCAGATGTGCGTCCTTGTCGCCCAGATGGTTCTTGCCGAACTGCCCGGTGACGTACCCTTGCTCCTTGAGAAGCCGGGCGATCGTCGGATCATCCGGATGGCTGCCCAGTTCCGCCCCGGGTAGTCCGACCTTGCTGAGCCCCGTGCGAAAAACGCTCTGGCCGAAAATAAAAGACGCGCGGCCGGCGGTGCACGACTGCTCGCCATAGTAGTCGGTGAAAATCATGCCTTCGTCGGCGATGCTGTCGATATTGGGCGTCTTGTAACCGACCAGGCCCCGCGTATAGGCGCTGATATTGGATTGGCCGATGTCGTCACCCCAGATGACGAGGATGTTCGGCCTCGATTGATTTTGCGCTTCTGCAGGTGCAGACACCAACCCCGCCAAAACGGTGATAGCAGCCGACACAGCTACCAAGCTGACTCCTAAACGCATCGTCTCGCCTCCTCTTTAATTCACCCAATTCCGATCAGACCGATATTTTGCGACCGACATTTCCCATTTGAGAAGTCCAACCATCGCTCATATTCGCGACTTTGCTGCAAATTGGGGGCGAGGAAGCGGAATTCAATGTGCCGTTTTCGCTCCGGTGTTCCCCATTGCAAGAGCGAGCCGGCGCAGCGCCACCTTGATGTTGCGGGTGCCGAGCTCGACCGATGAATCCAGGTTCCTGAACTCGCGCCGGTCCCACACCTTGACCGCGCGGTTGTTGCGGTTCTTGTCCTGGCCGATGCGCACCCCTTCCGGGTTGTAGCCATAGGCGCCGTAGGGCGAGGTGCCGGCGGTGCCGATCCACTTGCTGCCGCCCTGGTGACGGCCCTTCTGCTCGGCGAGCCGTTTGCGCAGCTCCTCCACCGGTTTTTGGTTCCGCCATGCGGACGCCCGTCCGAGTTTTCCGGAACGGGCGCCCGCCATCATGCTCCCGCTTTCGACATACCCTGCGTCACTTGCCGTGGAGGCGGAATATGAAACTGGTGCCGAAGATGCCCAGCAACAACAGCATCACGTGGGCGAACACGAAGTGCGGGAACCACATGAACATGCCGGCGCTGGCGCAGAAGATTACCGTCCACATCAAGGCCAACACGGCCATGAGTTGAAAGCGCACGATCTTCGGGAGCCGGGCCAGTGGATTCCGTTCAGCGTTCATCACGACATCCCAATAGGTCGCAAACATCTCGATATCCCTTTCGTATCCGTCAGTGTTGATCCAGTAGCGAAACGCAGACCCCATGCGGAACCGTGTCTTGTTATCGCGTAACCGACTGAGCCGCGGGCACTGCGTTCAACGTGGCCCTCTTCGGCCGCGGGGTCCCACCCAGCATGACCAGCCCGATCGCTCCCCCGAGCAGGGCGCCCTTCAGCATTCCGCCACCCAGGAACAGGTTGGCGAGAAGCGTGTTCTGTGAGCTGGCGAGCAGAGTGCCGATCGACGAAACGTCGAACCACAAGATCCATCCGGTCGCGGCCATGCCGCAAAATCCGCCGACAACTCCGGCCTTGACCAACCGATCGATCACGAGGGCATTGTTGTCCGACATCGCGAGGCACTCCTGACTGTTTCACTGACCACGCTACGACTGCATCGATTGAGCGGATCACCAAATTCCGGCACTGTCCCATCGTGCGGAATTGCCTCCGGGCCATTATGGCCAACCGCAAAACCACCGGAACCCGGCGGACGCCGCGGCGGTGTGATCCGGCGGACACCCTTCGCCGTACTCGAATGAGAAATCGACCTTGATAGGAGACGTTGATGCCGACCACACCGTTCATTGCCACCGGCGAACTGCTCATCTCCGGCGCAACGCTATTGCGTCGGCTGCCCGACATGTTTCGCTATGAGGCCAAGCCCTTGAGCTACGACATGCTGTTCAAGGATCCCCGCGATGGCTGCGCGTTGTATGACGACGTCTGGGGTGGCTAGAGTCTCCCTTGGCGGCGAAACCAATGAGGCAGATGATGGCGATCAAATCCACGACACTGGCGGCGCTTGCGGTGGGCATGATTGCGCCGGGTACGGCAACCGCCGACGACCGATACCTTTACGCCGACGTAGCCGAGATCATCTTCACCAGCGCTGATACCAATGAAGACGGCATTATGACGAGCTCGGAACACGCCGTGGCGGGTCTTGATCGGTGGGGAAGCGCCTTTTCCGATCTCGACCTGAACGGCGATGGTTCCGTGTCAAGAAACGAATATCGGATTTTCTTCGAGATGCGCCACAAACCCGCCAGGCCGTCCTAGCACCCCGACCGAGCCACCTCGCCCTCGCGAGCGTGACGGGGACGATTTTTGGTGGCTTCTTTGCGGCGTATCGTAGGTTTCGCATGAAACACCGGGGGGTAAAGTGCAGGCCACACACTTGCAATGATCGCAAACCATTTCATGTTTCCAGTGATCCTGCGAATTGAGAGCAAGGCCATGAGGAAACGCACGTCTGGTGACCGGGACGTCACTCGCCAAGGAGGAGAACAATGCAGTACCTGCACACGATGGTTCGGATCCGTGATATCGACGCAAGCCTCGACTTCTATTGCAACAAGCTCGGCCTCAAGGAAACCCGTCGTTACGAGAGCAAGCAGGGGCGGTTCACGCTGGTTTTCCTGGCGGCGCCCGATGACGAAGGGCGGGCCAAGTCGGAGCAGGCCCCACTGCTCGAACTCACCTACAACTGGGACCCGGAGGAATACACGGGCGGGCGAAACTTCGGCCATCTCGCCTTTCGCGTCGACGACATCTACGCCGCGTGCCAGCGACTGATGGAGGGCGGCGTCACCATCAATCGGCCGCCCCGCGACGGCCACATGGCCTTCGTCCGTTCGCCGGACGGCATTTCGATCGAGCTGTTGCAGAAGGGCGAGGCGCTGCCGCCGAGCGAGCCGTGGGCATCCATGCCCAATACCGGCAGCTGGTGACCTCGGCGTCAAACG
Organism: uncultured Alphaproteobacteria bacterium; assembly: GCA_963772635.1. GTDB lineage: Bacteria > Pseudomonadota > Alphaproteobacteria > Rhodospirillales > Defluviicoccaceae > JAUXFS01. Next base: position 2,827 of record CAVYYK010000063.1, on the reverse strand, counting down.
TCGCGGCCTTCTTCAAGCGAGTCCCAAGGGTCTCATAGAGGCTCGCCACCGCCAGCAGCAAACGCTCGGCCGCTTTCACGAGTTCGAACTCGGCTCGGGGCGGTGCTCCGTTCCACCCTTGGGCGGGACCTGTTAAGAGTCTCTCCTGGACATCTTTGGAGGGGAAGGCGATGTCGACCGTCGTTCGCTATCTGCCGGGGCTGATCGGCGCCGTGACCGCGTTCGTGGCGCTGAAGCTGTTGATCCTGTTGGGCTTCGCTTCGCTGGGCTTCGAGATTCTGGCGTTTTTCGTCGCCTACCTGGTGGTGACCGTGCTCGCCGACAAGGCGATGCGCGCCTACCGGACCACCGAACGCTGAGCGGGATCAGGGGCGGGAAACGGGGGTGTCGAGGGGATCCATTCATTACGGCTGGGTGATCGTCGCCGCCGGCAACCTGACCATCATTGCCTGTCTGGGGCTGGGGCGGTTCGCGCTGGGCATGCTGCTGCCGTCGATGGGGGCATCGCTCGGGCTCGACTACGCCGAGATGGGGTTGATCGGCACCGGCAATTTCGTCGGCTATCTGGCGGCGGTAATCGCCGCCGGCACCCTGGTCCGCCGCTTCGGCGCCCGTCTGACCATCTTCTGCGCCCTCGCCCTGGTCGGCGCGTCGATGATGCTGGTCGGCCGCGCCGGCGGTTTCGCCGAGGTTCTGGTGCTGTACGTGCTGACCGGCATCGGCACCGGCGCCGCCAACGTGCCGGTGATGGGGCTGGTGCCGCACTGGTTCGCCCGCGGCCACCGGGGCAAGGCGGCCGGCTGGATCGTCATCGGCAGCGGCTTCGGCATCATCTACGCCGGCACCCTGGTCCCGGCGATCAACACCGCCGCCGGCGGCGACGGCTGGCGGACGAGCTGGCTGGTGCTGGGGGCGACCGCCCTCGGCATCGCCGCGGTCGTCGGTGCGCTGCTGCGCAACCGGCCTTCGGACAAGGGGCTCGAACCCATCGGCGGCGGCGAGGCGGCGGCCGGTTCCGCCACGGCCCCCCTCGCCCACCCCGCGCCGGCGTCGCGGCGGCGGATCCTCGCCCACCTCGGCGCCATCTACTTCCTGTTCGGCTACACCTACGTGATCTACGCCACCTTCATCGTCACCACCCTGGTCCAGGAACGGGGGTTCTCGGAGGTCGGCGCCGGCCAGTTCTGGGCGTGGATCGGCTTTCTCAGCCTCGCCTCGGGACCGGTGTTCGGGACGCTCTCCGACCGCGCCGGCCGCCGCGCCGGGCTGATGGTCGTGTTCGCCCTGCAGATGACCGCCTATCTGCTCGTCGCCCTGCCGCTGCCCGACGCCTTCCTCTATCTGTCGATCGGCCTGTTCGGCGTCTGCGCCTGGAGCATCCCGGGGATCATGGCCGCCGCCTGCGGCGACTACATGGGCGCCGAGCACGCGGTCGCCGGGTTCGGGACGATTACCTTCTTCTTCGGGGTCGGACAGATCATCGGGCCGGCCGTCGCCGGCGTCGCCGCCGACGCCGCCGGCAGCTTCTCGAGCAGCTTCGCGATGGCGGCGGCGATGGCGGCGGCGGCGATCGCGCTGACCGCGTTCCTGCGCCGCCCGGAGTGATCGGCGGCGCCGTAAGGTCCGGCGAGCCTTTGGCTCGCCTGAATTCCCTCCATCAAGCGCCGGGCGCGGACGTCCGTCCGCTTGGCTGTCCTCGCTGCGCTGCGGGCGCGCACTTGCGCTTGCCGGCGAGCCGGTGAAGACCCCTTCATCGGCTCGCGGGGATGAAACAATTGAAACAAGATTCCCCTGTCGGCGAAATCCTCCGGAAACATGGCACGGCTACTTTTCCGAAGGTGCGGCGATGAGCATCAGCGACCGGATCGTCCGGAAGCGCCGCCAAGACATCAAGGAGGAGAAACAGCCATGTGCCCGAACATCTTCGAGAACTTTCCGCAGGCCGAGGGCACCTACAGGTTCTATCCGCATCCCACTCGGGGGTACTCGGATCACGTGTTGAGCGATATCGGACTGAGCCGCAGCCAGATCAACGCCGCGATGTACGTCCCGGCCGCGAGGCGTCGGCGGGGCCGGAAAGTGAGGTCGATGATCGCCAAGGTGTTCGCTTTGATGGCCGGCGCCGGCGCCGTCAACGTCACCGGCTGAGCGATGCGACGGAAAGGCGGGAGCCGGTGAACGGCGGTAGCGAATGGGCGCCGCCGTTCACTCAACCTCATACGTCGACGCGATCGAGCACCTCGCGGACGACGCGCCTGACGTCGTCGGGAACGAACGGCTTTTCGATCACCGGCCGTTTCGCGGTGGCGAGGAATCCCTTGGCCCCCGGGCTCAAGGTGTCGCCGGTAATGAAGATCATCCGGTCGAGCAGTTCCGGGTATTTCCTCTCGATCTCGGCGTAGAGCCCCGGCCCGTCGAGGTCGGGCATGATCAGGTCGCTGAGCACCAGGTCGAAATCGTGACCTTGAATCCACCTGAGCGCGTCGCGGCCGTTTACCGCGATGTGGATCGCGTATCCGTCGGCGGCGAGGATATCGCCGAGCATCCGGGCGATCTCCGCTTCGTCGTCGACGACAAGGACCTTTCGCCCGTCGGGACCGACGGGTTTGGCCGGCGCCGGCGGCTCGGCCGGCGGATCGAGTGGCTCGACCGGCAGGGTGACGACGAACGCGGTGCCCCCTTCCTCGAGCGGGTTGGCGGCGATGGTACCGCCATGGGCCTCGACGATCCCGTAGCAGACCGACAACCCGATCCCGGTGCCGACGCCGGCCGGCTTGGTGGTGAAGAACGGTTCGAATATCCTGGGTAGGATTTCCTTGGGGATCCC
>CAVYYK010000062.1:0-12502 GCA_963772635.1 uncultured Alphaproteobacteria bacterium | reverse complement strand
CTATTGCGCTTGTTGCTGCAGCTGCTGGTTCTCCTGGCGGAGTCGTTGCAAACTGGCTTCCGCGGCCTCGCGCTTCTTGCGCTGGTGGAACGATATAGCCGCCGCCGGCGCCGAGGGCCGTGCCGGCCGCGGCACCGATCGCCGCGCCGGGAACGCCGGCGAAAGCACCGAACAGGGCGCCGGCGGCCGCGCCCGCGGCGGCGCCGATCCCCGCGCCGCTCGCGGTCCGTTGTTCGGTTTCCGACATGGTGCAACCGCCGAGGACACCGCCCGCCCGGCCCGAAGCAATGGCGCAAACAGTCGAAGCCATACTCTCAGATTTGGCCCGTAGGCCCGGTCAACCGTGCTGGCATGCATGGCACGAACTCCTTCTCGAAATCTTTGTCGTCAGCGGTCGCAAGGACCCGCGAAACTCAAGCAAGGTAGGTATAGGTATCGGATCGTCCCGGAGCAACCCTCCGGCCGATCCGCATGTAGCCCGGTTGTCGAGCTCCATCGGCTGATCCACTCTCGAAAGGCGTCATTGTCGAACGGAGACTGCATCACGGGTCGGGCTCGCGGTTCGGGACCGCGCCGTTCGCAGGGTCTAACGCGAGACGGTGGCCTTCCGCTGGATGAAGTCCCGGCACAGAACAAACTGCTCCGTGCCAAAATCGTAAATCCAGTTTTCGACGTTCTTGTTGCAATACGCGCTCATTTTGTCCGGGTCTTCGGTGCTGTTGAATTCATACCCGATAACCTTCTGAAAGCCGCTGAGGATGTTCGCCCAGACATTCTTGTTTTCTCGCCGTCTATTCAGCGTTGCCTCCATTTTCCGCCTTTTCTCGATTTCCGTCAGCCGGCGAGTCTCCTGCGCAACGACCTCGGCATCGAGCCTGTTCACCAGAGCTTCGGTGATTTTGCCGTCGGCCGCTTCGCCCTTGTCCGTCTGGTACGCGCGGACCGCCGCCCGGGTCTTGCTTCCCGCCACTCCGTCCGTGGGGCCGGGATCGTATCCCAGGCGAGAGAGAAGGTCCTGGGCGGTCTTTACCTGGGTCTCCTGCACGGGTGGGGTCCTCTCGGTCTTGGCGGCCGGCCGACTTGGCTTCGGCGACGGCGTCCGAGCGGTTGTCTCGCTGTCCGGTTTGATCCTTGGTCGCTGGATTTTCTTCGATGCGGCGGCGGCGGCGGCGGCGCGATCATCGGTTCCTCCGGCAGGCGCGTCCGTTGGGGATGCCGCCGGCTGCAGCGATGCTTGCTGCGACGATTCCTCGGGCCGCGACGCTTCCTCGGGCCGCGAAGTTTCCTCGGGCTGCGAAGTTTCCTCGGGCCGCGACGTCACCTCCGGCGGGGGCGCTTCCCCGGGCGTCGTGACGGCGACGGAGTTGCCGTCGCCGACGGTGGCGCCGAGAAGATCCCGGGAGATTTCTTCCCGCGAAACCGTATCGAACGCGTTGCCGCCGACCGTATCCTCGTGCCCGGCGGCGGTTTCGAAAGCGTCGGGTTCGAGTTGCGTTTGGGAGGTCCCGTTGTCGGTGCCGTTCAATACCGGACTGACGGGATCGCCTTCATCGGGCACCGGGTCGGACACGACCTTCCCGTCGGCGTCGCCGAGAGTCGGGTCGGTGTTCCTTTCGATCAGAAGCGCGACCACATCTTCGCCACCGGCGGCGGCGGTGTTCAGCGGTTTCCTCTCCTCGTTGCCGGGTGCATTGACTTCGGCGCCGGCATCCGACGCGGCTTCGATGACGGCGGTGCTGCCGCTTTCCACCGCCTCGTTCGACGAGGTTTCAACATTCCCGTCGATCGCGTCGGGGTCGAGCACCGCCGCGGGTTGATCCGAAACCACCGTCCCATCACCATCGGACTTCGCCGCGTCCGCGTTTTCGTTGGCGATGCCCTGGAGCAAATTTGGAAAGGCGCCGGCGACACTGCCCTTCTTCTTGCCGTCGTGGGTCCACATGATGGCGAGACGGTACGCCTCGGCGAGTTGCTCTCGCGTCATCTTGCCGGCGAGGGCGTCGCGCGCCCTACTCGCTTCCGGCATCCCTTGAGCCGTTGCGAGGGCATACCACGCGTGGGCCATCGCCACGTCCCGCGGAATCCCGCGACCCTCCTCGAACAATTGGCCCAACCGGTATTGTGCCAGGGCGCTGCCGCGATCGGCTTCATCGAGCAGTTCGTGCATCGCCTTTTCTATTCCATGGGAACTCTGCGTTGGGGGATCCTCGAAGAAGACCGCGGTTCCCTTGAGAAAAATTAGAAACATGCCAAAGACAATGGAAAGAACGAATAGCCGCGGCTTGTTTGAAAGCATGAACTGAACCGCATTGCGGGTCGGTTTCTTCAGGGATTGCCCCACATGTTTCACCCGCGGCTTGTTTGAAACCGCGAACTGAACCACGCCACGAATCGATTTCTCCAGGGACTGCCGAACAAATTTCACCCGGGGCTTGTTTGAAACAGCGAACTGAACCGCGCGGCAAATCGATTTCTCCAGGAATTTCCAAACAAAACTAAACAGAAATTCTATCCTTTCGAGTGACCTTTTCCAGAAATATGTATTCGCCGGAAAGTCATCCCGTGGCCGACGATTCGCAAAACCCGCCGATTTCTCGATATCAATTGTATTTCCAACTCCCGAGTCCGGTTCATCCCCAAAGTGGATCTCGCCCTCAGGGTCCTCGGTTTCCGCTGTCGCTGCGCCGGAAACGTAAACGGCGGGACCTGGCGGCATTTCGGGGATCTCTATTGATTCCGTTGGCGTGCCGGGAAGGCGCTCCATATCCGAAGGACCCGCCGGGCGCGCGGTCTTGCCCGCTGAGCGATCTCCAGGCGCACGGCCCCGGCGGCCATTCGCCACTTCTTCTACCATCACCGCCGATTCCACCATTGGTGCCGTGACGATTCTGCTGGTCTCGAGGCTCGCAACGACCATAGCCGACCGACAGATGCGGTTGATCGCCAATGGATTGCCTTCGGAATACCGAATGATTCGATCGATGGCATCCGGCGCAAACAGCTCTGATCCGTCCTGTCCCGCTACTTGCAGGCGGTGACGGATGAAGGGCTCGATGTCGTGGTCCGGCAGTCGTTGAAGCCTGACACTTGCGTCGGCCAAGCGACGCTGGGTCGCGAATGTGGCGTCGATCGGTTTCTCCGGTGAGTCCGGACAACCGGCCAGCACGATGCTCAGATATCCTCGTTCCTCCGCCGGCAACGCCGACAACGCCACGATACTCTCGAGCGCCTGTCCTGAAAGATGCTCCGCGCCGTCGAGGAGCAAGGCCGAGGGCGCGTTTCCGGTATAGGTCCGCTTCAGGATCGCCGCCAAATGGCTTTCGTCGTAATCCTGACCGACACCTTCGTCGAAAACACCAAATCCCTCTCGGCATGCGATGACGATATCGTTGAACGACGGGCTGCCGTTGCAGGAGAGAACGCCGGTCGGCGCCAACAGGTCGATTTCGCCGTCGGTTTGCAGCTTCGCCGCCAGATAGCGAAGCATCACCGTTTTGCCCATCCCGCGCTTTGCGCTGAGCAACATCAACCCTTTGCTCTTGTGGATGCCTGAGGTCAGATGTTTGGAGATGTTTTCGCGCGCCGTATCCAAATAAATAAATCGAAGATCCGGACTGATTCCGAAAGCTTCTTCCCGCAATCCGAAGTACTTATAGGACATAATTCTTTATCCTCAGCCCCATATTGTCATAGATGTCCAAAATAATAAACCTCTACAATTATTGCATAACAAAGTAGCAAAATTTTTTCTTGCTGCGATCTTTCTGAAGTCCTTCGTGTTACTTTAATTGCCTCGACAACACTTAAACCTTGCGGATTTCTTTTCATTCGCTTACGGAGGCTTAAGGCAGAGCCGCTCTCCTCCACCACCCAATTCAGCAGAGATTAACCTTCCTTATCGACAACGAGACCATCTTCGAAGTACTTGCTCAACCGGTAGTATGCTTCGGCGCTACCGCGATCGGCTTTCGCGAGAAGTTCGTGCACCGTCTGCTCAAATTCACGGGAACTCCGCGTTGGTAGATCGTCAAAGAAGCCCGCGGTTACTTTACCAAGCAATAAAAAAACGCCAAGGACCACGGAAAAAACAATCAGCCGTCGCCTGGTTAATATCATGATATAAGCCGCTCCGCGAATCGTTGCAAAGAATACAATAAATTACAGGAAACTGTCAAGGAGACACCCCATACGGGGTGGTAAAAACTCTCTGTATGGTTGAATCACAATAATATTGGCCAAAATTTGCAATCATAGATAGACAGAGAGGGGGTTGTCCGGTGGCATCGGGCTCGGGTCGTCATGAAAGCGAGTTCCCGCCGCGGGAGAATTGACCCGAGCCGTCACCGCCGTTCTTCCCACGTCATTATAGGCCAGATTCTAAGAGGGAATCCATTGCCGACGTCGGAAAGCCGGTCGATTCGGCGATGACGACAGGGGCGGTCGATCGCCATCGGCGAATCGCAGAAACCTCGATGACAATTGCTTGACACGCGGGATCGCGGGTGCATTGTCGATTGCGCCCATGGGACGTCTCGGTTCGCGCTCGAGACCTCGGGCCACCGACCCAACGCCGACATCGAGGAAACCATGCCCTTTGATCTTCAGAAGCTCGTTGCCGAACGTCGGGCCGAGAAGTTCTCGCTGTTCGACCGGCATCTCAATTCCCAGCTTCTGCGCGTGCTCAAGACCATCGGGTTCGATGCCGATTACGTCAGCGCCGAGGGCCCCTATCTGTTCGACGGCGACGGCAACCGCTATCTCGACCTGCTCAGCGGTTTCGGCGTGTTCACCATGGGCCGCAACCACCCGACGGTGATCGCCGCCCTCGAACAGGTGCTGCACGGCAAATTCGCCGGCATGGTGCAGCTCGATGTCTCGCTGCTCGCCGGGCTGCTCGCCGAGCGGCTGGCGGCGCGGATGCCGGGGCTCGACAAGCTGTTCTTCTGCAATTCCGGCGCCGAGGCGGTGGAGGCGGCGATCAAGTTCAGCCGCACCGCCACCCGGCGGACGAAGATCGTCTACTGCGACCACGCCTATCACGGCCTGACCTACGGCGCGCTATCACTGACCGGCGACGACCTCTTTCGCAATGGCTTCGGTCCGCTGGTCGGCGACTGCGTCAAAATTCCGTTCGACGATCTCGATGCCCTCGAACGGGTGCTCGCCGCCGGCGATGTCGCCGCCTTCGTCGTCGAGCCGATCCAGGGCAAGGGGGTCAACATCCCCGGCGACAGACTACCTTGCCGGAGGCCCGGCGGTTGTGCACGAAATACCGCACCCTGCTGGTTGCCGACGAAATCCAGACCGGCATGGGCCGCACCGGCCGGTTCTACGCCTGCGAGCACTGGGGGGTGGAGCCGGACATCGCGCTGCTCGCCAAGGCGCTGTCGGGCGGCTTTGTTGCGGTCGGCGCGGTGGCGATGCGCAAATGGATCTTCGACAAGGTGTTCGACCGCATGGACCGGGCCGTCGTCCACGGCTCGACCTTCTCCAAGAACGACATGGCGATGGCCGCCGGCCTCGCCACCCTCGCCATCCTCGACGAGGAGAAGCTGATCGAGCGCGCCGCCGATATCGGCGAGCGGCTGATCGACGGCCTGCGCCAACGCCTCGGCGGCTTCGAGTTCGTCAAGGCGGTGCGCGGCAAGGGGATGATGATCGCCATCGAGTTCGGCCCGCCCAAAAGCCTCAAGCTCAAGGCCGCCTATGCGCTGATGGAGCAGGCCAACAAGGGGTTGTTCTGCCAGCTGATCCTGGTGCCGCTGTTCCAGAACCACCGGATCCTCGCCCAGGTCGCCGGCCCCAACATGCCGGTGATCAAGCTGCTCCCCCCACTCGTCATCAACGAAGACGACCGCGCCTGGATCGAAACCGCCTTCGAGGACGCCGTCCGCGAAAGCCACAGCCTCGGCGCCGTCTGGGACCTGGGGCGCACCCTCGCCGGCCAAGCCCGAAAATCCCGCCCCGGCGCGGCGTGAGGGGCAGGGGCCTTCCCAGCGAACCAATGATCGTCCGGGTCTCAGCCTCGATGACCGCCAGCCGACGAATGACCTTTGGCAGATCCCGTCTCGCTTACGACGCCAGTGTCTGATTTAACGGCAGCGATCGGATTCGTCTTCCCGTTGCCGCGGCGACGGCATTGGCGACTGCCGGCCCGATTGTCGGCACACCCGGTTCGCCGACGCCCGTCGGTTTTTCGTCGGACTCCACGATATGGACCTCGACCTCCGGCATGCTGTCGATCCGCAGCGGCGTGTAGCCGTCGTAATTGGTCTGATCGACGACGCCCCCGTTCAGTGTCAATTCCTCCGCCAAAACCGATCCGAGGCCGAATCCGGTACCGCCCTCCATTTGCGCGCGCACCACATCCGGGTTGATGACCGTACCGCAATCGACGGCGACCACCACTTTGTGCACCCGAGGCTCGCCACCCTCCATGGAGACCTCCACCACGTCGGCGACGACCGAGTGAAAGCTCTCGTGCAGAGCGATCCCGCGGTGGCGCCCTTCCGGTGGCGGCGATGACCAGCCGGCCTTTTCGGCCGCGAGCTTGAGCACGCGCGCATGGCGGGGATGATCCTTGAGAAGCTCCATGCGCAACTCGAACGGATCCTTGCCGATGGTCTCGGCGATCTCGTCGATGAAGGTCTCGACCGCATAGGCCGTGTGGGTCGAACCGACGGCTCGCCACCACAGAACCGGAACGCGGACATCGGAAGTCGTCAGGCCCACGGAGAGGTTTGGGATTCCGTAGGGGACATTGGCGGCACCCTCCACGGACGTTTGATCGACGCCCTTCACGATCATTGCGCTCTCGAACGGCGTTCCCTTCAGGATCGATTGTCCCACGATATGGTGGTCCCAGGCCACCAACCTGCCGTCGTCGTCGATGCCGGCCTTCAGGGAATGGACATAGGCCGGGCGATAGCGGCCACCGGTCATGTCGTCTTCCCGCGTCCACTGCACTTTCACCGGCGCGCGGAAACCGATCGCCTTGGCGACCATCACCGACTCGGACACGATGTCGGCGTCGGGGACTCCCCGGCGGCCGAAGCCGCCGCCGGTCTTCATCACGTGCATGGTGATGTTTTCGGCCGGTATTCCGGCGACCTTCGCGCAGATCGCCCGATAGAGATCGGGCATCTGATGCCCACCCCAGACTTCGAGGGTGCCGTCGGCGTTCATCCGGCAGACCGAATTGAGCGGCTCCATCGGCGCATGGGCCAGATACGGGAACTCGTACGTCGCCTCGATCGTCTTCGCGGCCTTTGCGAGCGCAGCCGCCGCATCTCCCTCGGCGCGGGCGATGGCGGTCGGCGCATTGCCGACCTCGGAGCGGTAGTCCGCAAGGATCTCGGACGATCCGCGGGTTTCGGCGTTTGTGTCGTCCCATGCGATCCGGAGCGCTTCGCGTCCCTTGATGGCGGCCCACATGTGCTCGGCGACGACGGCGACACCGCGCGGGATCTCGACGACATCGGTCACGCCCCGAACCTGGAGCGCCTCGCTCGCGTCGACCGTCCTCACCTTGCCGCCGAAGCGCGGCGGATGGCTGACCACCGCGGTCAGCATCTTTGGCAGTTTGACGTCGATGGTGAACATATGGGTGCCATCGGCCTTGGCCGGGCTGTCGTACCGCCGCAGCGCCGCATCGCCGATATGCTTCCAGGCCGAGCGCTCCTTCAGCGGCACCTCCCGAGGTACCGGCATGCCCGCCGCCCTGGCAGCGACTTCGCCAAAGGTCGCGCTCTTTCCGGACGGGTGGGACAATACACCACCGGCGATAAGGATCTCCCCGGCCGCCACCGACCATTCCTCCGCCGCCGCATTGACGAGCATGGTTCTGGCGGCGGCTCCCGCCAACCGATAGCGGTCGAACGAGGACCTCATCGACGACGACCCGCCGGTACCCTGAAAGGCGCCACCCCAGGCCAGGTTTCCGTAGAGTTTGGGGTTGCCGGCGGCGCCCCGCACGTCGATCTGCGACCAGTCGGCGCCCAACTCCTCGACGACCAGCGTGGCGATACCGTGGTAGGACCCCTGGCCCATGTCGAACTGCGAGGACAACACCGTCACCTTGTTGTCGGGCGTGATCAGAACGTAACCGGTCAGCGGGTTGGCGGCCTCCTGACCGGGATCGGTCGCGGCAAGCACCCCGAGCGGCCTCAATCCGACGAGGAGGCCTCCCGCCATGGCGGTGGCTCCGACGATAAAACCGCGCCGGCTGGTCTCGACCGAGGCGATGGAAATGGGAAAACGGAGATCGGTTCGCATGGTCAGGCCTCCAGTCGACGTGCGGCTTCGTGCACGCCGGCGCGAATGCGCTGGTAGGTCGCGCAACGGCACAGATTGCCCGAAAGAGCCGCGTTGACGTCTTCATCCGACGGTTTCGGGTTTTCCGAGAGCAAGGCCACGGCGGCCATCACCTGCCCGGACTGGCAGTAGCCGCACTGCGGCACGTCGAGGTCGGCCCAGACCGTCTGGACCGTCTCGGCGACCGGGCCGGAGAGCCCCTCGATCGTCGTAATGGCAACGCCTTCAGCATCGGCGACGGTCAACTGACACGAGCGGGTCGGCTCGCCGTCGACATGCACGGTGCAAGCACCGCATTGCGCGATGCCGCAGCCGTATTTGGTGCCGGTAAGACCGACGAACTCGCGGATCGCCCACAGCAACGGCATGTCGCCGTCGACGTCGAGCGTCCTGTCCTCTCCGTTCACATTGATCCTATGAGCCATGTCGAAATCCTCCATGAAATCGTTTTCATAAACTCAGCCGTTCGCAAGCGCGACGGCCCGGACCCCTGTCGCTTCTTCCCGCTTCTCAATCCATATGCTGCACCGCGCAATTCTACGCTCACCGCAGGGCACGCACATTTGGGTTATCCTCTACAAAAATAGTGATCCGCAATCCGCAATGAAACTGGAATGAGTGCCCGTGATCGACGAAGATGGTTTGAGAGGCAGTAACGCCGTGCGCGGCAAGGAATGACGATCACGATCGAGTTCGGTCCGCCGCAAAGCCCCGAGCTCAAGGCCGCTTTCGAAGGCGCCATCCGCGAAAGCCACAGCCTCGGCGCCGTCTGGAATCTCGGTCGCACCCTCGCCAGCCAAGCCCGAAAAGCCAGCAGCGGGGCGGCGTGAGGGGCGGGGGCATGTTCTCCGAACCTGGTGTCCGCCGAGCCCCGGTGATCGGCGAAGGTGGGAGGGTGCATGCGATGGCCAATGGGCTGGTTCGCTGCTAACGTGACGGCAGCATGATCGCTCCCGGCGACCCGGCCCGCACGGTCTACACCATCGGCCATTCCAATCACGGAGTCGCCGCGTTCGTCGCGCTTCTGCGCGGGGCCGGCGTCACCGCCGTCGCCGATGTGCGCTCGGCGCCGTATTCGCGGCGGCATCCGCAGTTCAGACAAGGCCGCGTTGAGTGCGTCGCTGCGGGCGGCCGGCATCGCCTATGTCTTCCTCGGCGATCGGCTGGGGGCGCGGCCGAAGGACCGGGGCTGCTATCGCGGCGGCCGCGCCGACTACCGGCTGATCGCCGACACCGAGGCGTTTCGCGACGGGCTTCGCCGCGTCGAGGAGGGCGCCGAACGGTACCGGATCGCGCTGATGTGCGCCGAGCGCGAGCCGCTCGATTGCCATCGCACCGTGCTCGTCGCCCGTCATCTGCAGCGGCGCGGGATCCGCGTCGTCCACATCCTCGCCGACGGCACCACCGAGCCGAACGAAGCCACCGAGCGCCGCCTGCTCAAGCGCATGCACCTGGAGACGGCGGATCTGTTCGACGCCCCGGCAGACGGCCGCACTGCTGTGGAACAGGCCTACGACCGGCGTGGCGAAGAGATCTGCTACGCTGGACCCGCGCCGGCCGCCAAGGGCGAGGAAGGTCGCAGAGACAGGGGCTGATCCGACCGCGCCGAGGCGAGGGCGGCATCGGCCTTGTCGAACCAGTAGGAGACGACTTCCCCCGCGTCGCCTCGTTCGCTCACACGACCACCCCGTCGCGGGCGATTTCGTCGTGGATCGGTAGGATCCGGTACGGACCCTGCCGCCATTCCTGCCCGCTCACGATCAGCGGGCTCAGCAACACATCGTGGACGAGTTCGATGTCGAACAAGGCGTCGACGATGGCCCTTCGCTCGGTCCAATCCATTTCGCGAGTGGTCAGCACCAAGAGGTCCAGATCCGACTCGGCGTCGCCTTCTCCCCTCGCCCTGGAGCCGAACAGCAGCACCTGCTCCACCGGAAAGCGGTCCTTCAACGCCGTGACCGCCGCCGCCAGTGCTCGGCGTTCTTGTTTCGACAGGGGAATCGTCTTCAAGGTGCTCATGCCATTGCTCACCGTTGGTGGGTCAGTCTAGCATACTTCCGGCCAGTCGATCAGATCCTGACGCGCCCGGCGGGTACGGAACAGCCGACGCCGCCGGCTCATCCGGCGCCGCGTCGACGGCGTGCGGCTTCCTTGATGTCGGCGATGGTCTCGCCCTCGTCGGCGCGTCCGCTTGTGATCCCTTCGTCCCAAAGCCGGCCGAGAAGGCGCTTGCCGCGCCATTCGCGCAAGGCCTCGCGGATGACCTCGCTGGACGAAGCGTAATCGCCGCTCGCCACCGCTTCGTTCACCAGCCGCGCGTGCTCGTCGGTCAACGAGACGCTGATCTTTGCGGCCATACCATCCTCCGTCCAGTCTCTCCAAACTAGGAAAAATTCGTACTTTTCGAAAGGACTGCCGTGCCTATATTCGATACGTCGCTCAGCCCATTTTCGGCATCGAGAACCAAGCGCCGGCGCGTTCGGCCGGTAATGTCGCATAAGTCGAGCGGCTTCACTATATGAGCGGAAGGCCGCTGTGACCCTCGGGTCGTGTGCAATCCCGCGGCGCAGAAAGGGAGACGAACGGCGATGAAGGTGTTGGCTGTCCATCCGGGACCGCTTCTCTATACCAAGATCTACCTGCGGCTCGAGCCGCTCGGGCTCGAACTGGTGGCCGCCGCCGCCCGGCGCGCCGGCCACGATGTCCGCCTGATCGATTTGCAGGTGGAAACGCATCGGGATCTCTTCGCCATCGTCGACCGCTGGCGGCCGGACGCCGTCGTCTTTTCCTTCAACTACCTGGCCAACCTGCCCGAGATCGTCGACCTGGCCAAAGGCATCAGGACCCGGCTGCGCCACAGCCTGATCCTCGTCGGCGGCCACAGCGCCTCGTTCACCGCCCGCGAGATCCTCGAACACGGTGCCGGCGCCGTCGACTGCGTGCTGCGCGGCGAGGGCGAAGCCGGCATCGTGTCGCTGCTGGCGGCGTGGGAGGACGATCGGACCGCGATCGGCACCGTGGCCGGTGTGGTCACAGCCGAGTGCGAAGGACCGACCCCGGGCTTCGTTCATTCCCTGGACGGGCTGTGGCCGGCGCGCGATCTGCTGCGCCACCGGCGCAAATACTTCATCGGCGAGATGGACCCGTGCGCCTCCATCGAGTTCACCCGCGGCTGCCCGTGGGACTGCTCGTTCTGCAGCGCCTGGACCTTCTACGGACGCAGCTACCGGACGCGCAGCCCGGAGGACATCGTCGCCGAACTGGCGACCATTCGCGAACCCGGCATCTTCATCGTCGACGACGTCGCCTTCATCCAGTCGCGACAGGGCTTCGAGATCGGCGAGGCGATCGCCCGCCGCGGCATCAACAAGCAGTACTACCTGGAAACGCGGGCCGACGTGCTGTTGCGCAACCAGGATGTGTTCCGTTTCTGGAAGGACCTCGGTCTCCGCTACATGTTCCTGGGCATGGAGGCCATCGACGAGGAGGGCCTGGCGAAGTACCGCAAGCGGGTCAACCTCGATCAGACCTTCGAGGCCCTCGAGGTGGCGAGATCCCTCGGCATCCGGGTCGCGATCAACATCATCGCCGATCCCGACTGGGATCGGCAGCGGTTCCGCACCGTCCGCGAATGGTGCCTGGAGGTTCCGGAGATCGTCAACGTCAGCGTCAACACGCCCTATCCCGGCACCGAAACCTGGCTCACCGAGGCCCGGCGCCTCGCTTGGCGCGATTACCGCCTGTTCGACATCCAGCACGCGGTGCTGCCGACCCGGTTGCCGCTGGCCGAGTTCTACGAGGAACTGATCGGGATCCAGCGGGTTCTCGCCCGCAAGCATCTCGGTTGGGCGCTGCTCGCCGACACCGGACTGCTCGCCGCCCGGCTGCTGGCCCGAGGTCAGACCAACTTCGTCAAGATGTTGTGGAAGTTCAACAGCGTCTACGATGCGGAGCGGATGCTCGCCGATCACCGGCAAACGGTCGACTACCGGATCGCCCTGCCGCCGCCGGCGAAGGCCGCCGTGGATCCGAAGTCTCTGTTCGTGCACACACCGCGCGGCCGGCTGCGTGGCGCCTTGGACAAGGACACGCAGCACTTCATCGACCAGACTGCGATCCGCAAGACCGAGGCGGAGCTAGAGGTCGGGACATCGATCGCGCGGTGACCCCTCTGGCGTCTTCGCGCCGC
>CAVYYK010000061.1:0-147879 GCA_963772635.1 uncultured Alphaproteobacteria bacterium | reverse complement strand
GGCGTTCGTCGACGAGGGCACGGTCTTCCGGTTCCCCGCCGACGACAATGGCCATCGCGCCTACTTCAACATCGAAGGCGTCGCCTGGCTCTCCCCCGACAAAATCGCCGCCGTCTCCGACAAACGCAAGAAGAGTGACCCGCCCAAGGCCGCCAAGCGCAAGGACCAATCGGTCCACATCTTCCGGATCCCGGGGTAGCGGCGCGGCCGGCGGCCCGAATGGCAGCGAATTCGTGATGCAAGACCCCGCGGCCCTTGTGGTGCCCTTCGACTAGGCTTAACCTCGCGGAAGCTGTTCTGGACCGATCCGGGGGGGAATCGTCGATTCAATGGCTCGGCAGCGCATACTACCAGATTGGATCTCGATTGATCCGAGTTTGTCGGAACCGTTGTACCGGCAGATCTCGCGACAGATCGAAGACGCCGTTCACCAAGGAAGGCTCGCGCCGGGTACATACCTCCCGGCTTCACGGAGTCTGGCCAGCGATATCGGCGTCTCGCGCCTGACCGTGCTCACCGCCTACGAGTTGCTTGCCGCCGATGGCCTCCTGGAGGCGATCACCGGATCGGGAACCCGGGTGTCAAACCGACTGCCCGACGGCGGTGCCACGAAGCCGAACGCGACGGTCCTCGACGTCCCTGAAAACCGTACGCGCGAATCCGTGGATCCTGCATGGCTGCCGCACAATCTCAGCCCCATGGCGTTCCGAACAGGGGCGCCGGCCCTGGATCTTTTTCCCCGGCGAGTCTGGTCCCAGTTGCTGCGGCGTCACGGACTTCGCGGCGACCATGACATTCTGGATTACGGATATCGCGGCGGCTACGGGCCCTTGCGGGAGATGATTGCCCGTTACCTGGTGACGTCTCGCGGTGTGCAATGCTCCCCCTCGCGGGTCATCGTGGTCGCGGGCGTCAGGGCGGCCATTTCCCTCGCCTGTTCCGTTCTGACGACGCCGGGCGAGACCGGCGTCTGGGGAGATCCCGGATATCGTTGGGCCCGCGGCAGCCTCGAACTCTCGGGACTGCGGATCGTGCCGGTCGCGGTCGACGACAGCGGCTTGCGGGTGGACGACTTGGCAAGCCGGGCGGCCGACGCACGTCTCGTCTATGCTACACCGTGTCACCATTGGCCCACCGGCGTGACCATGAGTCCCGGCCGTCGGAAGAAGCTTTTGGCCTGGGCACGCCGACGACAGGCCTGGATCCTCGAAGACGACTACGACAGCGAATTTCGATTCGACGGCCCGCCAAGCCGCCCGCTCGCGGCGGAGTCGGGCAGCGAACGGGTGATCTTTATCGGTACGTTCGCGAAGACGCTGGCGCCGTCGATCCGCTGTGCCTATCTCGTCGTCCCGGAAAACCTGGAACAGCGGTTCGTCGACAACGCCATCTACCTGGGGATCGAGCCCGCCTTGCACATCCAGGCGGCGCTGGCCGATTTCATCAAGGAGGGATACTACACGCGCCATATCCAGACCATGCGCAAGGTCTATCGGGCGCGCCGCGACACATTGGAGCAGAGCCTGACCGAGACGTTGGGCCATCGGCTCTCGGTTCGCCATCCCGAGGGCGGTCTCCAGCTGATCGCCGACCTGCCGACGGACATATCCGCCGAAGTCGTCTCGGATCAGGCGGCCCGGCGCGATCTCATGATCCGTCCGATGTCCATCTACTACGCGGCCCGCGCGCCGCTCAACGCGCTGCATCTGGGTTTCGCCGCCGTCCCGGAACCTGACATTGCACCTGCCGTTCGCCGGCTCGCCGAGGTCATCAATACAACCGCGTGAATTGGTTCTGATAAATTCTCTCAAAGTGGTCCTGGAAAAACTCTTCTATTGAGTCGACTGTTTATAACCCGTTTGTGGGTGCCCAGGACTTTCGGGATACAAATCACGGCGTGTCGCAAGCGCCGTGGGAATCGCTGTGGGGGCAGCGCCGCTCTGCGACGCCCTATCTGAGGAGGCAAGGACATGTCCGCACCTGATGATGGACTGGAACGGCCATGGCGTGAGATGGAGGACGCCTGCCGGCCCATCCTCGAATCTCGCTACGCCCGGCAGACCACCGCGGCCCATCTTCAAGACCAGGATTTCGAATCGCTGATCAAGGATACCGCGAAATCCACGAGCGCTCCGAGCACGGCCTCCGAGGCGTTCGCGCTGTTGCGCTATCTCGTCCAAACGTCGGACACCCCCCCGGACGACGACCGGATCGCCGCCGAGACGAAGACCCTGGTCGTCGCCGCCCTGGAAGAGGTGATCGCGACGGCCGAACCACGGTCGGTCAGCGACATGCACGCGCGCATCAACTTCATTGAGCATGCCGCGGCGAAAGAAACCGCCAACCCGATGATTGCCGCCTGCGCGAGAACGTTGCGGCGTGATGTTTACGCCTTTTGCCGGGGATCACTCCGCGAGACCGACGAGCGGAGGGACTGAAGGGGATTTCCGTTGAGCGGTCGGACACACGCTCGAAAGCAAGTGACGTGTTCGCGCCTGTGCCGAGTGAGTGTGGGAAGGCATGATGCAGACAGACATATTGATCGTGATATTGCTGTGGATATGTTCACCTCTGGTGATTGTCGCGGTGATCGTCGCGCCCTCCGTACTTTTGATCTACCTCCAGCGCATTTTGCGGAAAAAGCGGTCCTCGCAGGTGTCCGTTCCCGACAGAGCGCGCGGCTGATCTCCGGTGCCGGCCGCATCATGATCATTCGGCGTGTCATCGTCGCGCTGATGCCGCTTCTTGCCGCGACCGCGGTCCGCGCCGCCCAGCAGTCGCCGCCTGCACCGGCAATGCCGCCCGCCGCGGGCATCGCCGCCATCTGGAGTCAGATTATCGGAACCCCCGCGGGTGAGCGGCCGGCGGACGCGTTCCAACCGCCGCGGGTCGAACTGCGTTTCATCCTGGCGGGCGATTCACGGTCTTGCGGCGAATACGACGTCTGGTATCGGCTGTCGGCGGCCGGCCCATGGAGCCGAACCCGGACGCCCGCCGAAGAGCGAACGCACGATATCGGCGGTTTCGAGGTCAGCAAGACCGACTTTCCGATGGCTCTCTGCCGGTTGCCGATGAAGACCGACTGGTTCGAGGCCGCGGTCTCCGAAAAGGGCGAGGCCTTCAAGCCGGTCCCCATCTGGTCGCCCACCGGAAAAACCGTTCGAACCATCGTCGCCGGCGGCGCCGGCATCGGCCGACGCAACGGCCGGGTCGACCAGATCGTCATGGTCACCCTCGGTGATACCGGTTGCCGCGGAACGCCGATCGGCGCCCCGGGTCGGATGTCACAGGACTGTTCCACCGATTGGCCCTTTGCCGATCTGATGGACAGCGCGGTCGAGGTGAAGCTCGACGACGGCAGCATGGCGCGGCCGGATTTCTTCGTGCATGTGGGTGATTACCGCTATTTCTGGGAAGACTACGAGATCGATCCCGCCAAGGGCTCGGGTTCCGGCAATCAGGGTCATTCCAAGGACACCTTGGGATATTGGCTGCAGGATTTCCTGACCCCTGCCCAGCCGGCGCTCGCCATCGCACCCTGGGCGCTGTCACGCGGCAATCACGAGACGTGTCCGGACGCCGGCCAACACTGGTACGGCAAAGGCTGGACCTACCTGTTCGGCGACGTCGACTGGCCGCCGCAACCCTGCAACAACCTGGTGCCGACCACATACTTCGACGTCGGGCCCGACGGCGGAAACGACCCGCGAACGCGGCACCGCGTGGTGATGATCGACGATTCGAATCCCTACGGCACGGCTGACAAGGGCCGAAACCTGGCGGACCTTTTCAAGGATGCCGCCGCCGTGACCAGGGACGGCCACGCGGCCTACGTCCAATCCACCCACTGGGTCAGCCATATCCCGGCGATCACCTATCAGAGCTACTGCGGCGGGCAATGCGGGGGCCGCAACGAACAGGTGTTGCAAGCCGTCTCCGACGCGTTCGGCGACACGCCGCCGTGCGAGGACCGCGGCCCGGGGGCACCCGGATGCGTGCCGTCGACGCTGTTCTCCGGTCACCAGCACTTCTATCAGCGGATCCGTGTTTCGGACCCGCAATCGCCCGACACCGTTTCGGTCACCTGGACCTGGCCGCAGACCCAGATCGTCGGCCACGGCGGAACCAAGCCGGATCACGCCTCGATCACCCCCGACTGGTGCCGGACGGAGATCACCGCGCCGAAGTCGCCCTCGGGAAAGACCTACAAGGCCAATGTCATCGCCGACTCGCGCCACGGCTTCGTCGTCTGGCGCCGGGCGGTGGACACCCTGTCCGATCCGGCCGGCTGGACCGAAACCCGATACTGGCAAACCGGCGCCCCCATCCCGCGACCGACCAAGGATCTGGACAAATGCCGGCTCGATTGATCCGCGCGGCCGTCCACCGCCCACCCCGTCATTGCGAGAAGCGGCAGCGACGAAGTAATCCAGTGCCGCCGTTGGCGCCGATGCTACCTGGGGCGGAAGGGTCTGGATCGCCACGGCGCTACGCGCCTCGCGATGACGACGAGGCACGTGCTCAACGTCATCGCCCAGTCCGACGACGTGGCAGGAATTGCGCCTGATGGTGTGGCTCCAAGCAGGTCAGGACTGACGATCTCAGTTGCCGGCGCCACGGCCTCCGCCCTTGGGACCCATCCCCTGACCGCCGCCCATTCCCATGCCTTGGCCCGGTCCCATTCCTCGACCCATTCCCATCCCCTGGCCCGCGCCCATGCCCCGGTCCGGCGGTACTTCGGGTAGCGTCACGCCCTGTTGCCGGGCCCGCTCCTGCATGAGTTGGTGATGGTCGGCACGAATTTGCTGCCGCTCTTCGTCGGAAGTGGCGTTGCGCATGCGCTGCCGATATTCCAGCCGCTCCTGTTCGGTCATCATCTGGCTGCCGTAGACCGGCGGTCCGTCGGTCGTGGCCGGCTGCGCGGTGGAAACGGCGGGCATGAGTAGGGCGAGCGCAAATGCGGTTGTGATGACCAGATGTCTAGGCATGTGTTTCTCCTCCTTCATGCAAGCGTATCGATGAAACTGGGACCAAGTACTGCCCGCGACCGAGAGAGCCGGAATACGCTTTCTCGCGAAAAGCAAGCGATCAACAACATTATATTAGCATAGTTTAATACAGGGATTTTTTAGCGTCGACTGCAAATATCTCTTGTGTGCCATGAGCGCTGCACATGGCCTCCTCGGCTCACAACGTGCGCCACCCGGCGACGGCCTGCATGAGTTCCGGGGACATGATATGCATCTCACAAATCGAGTTCCCCTACCTGCGCGTCGGGCTGGGTTTGGGGGCGGTGGATGACGTCGCGGGTTCCCAAAACCCGTCCGATGTTTACCTCGGTCCCGACCGCCATTTGGCAACAAAGGGTAATGATCCCGGGGCCGGGTTCCGGACCCGGGAATCCGGCTACCGACGGCCTGTCTTTCCGCAACGGACTACCCGAAGCCCGGGCGAGCTCCTGAGATAAGTCTTATGTCTCTGTATCCCGTCCGCCCGGCCCAACGCCTTGAACTGCCGCACCTCCTCGTCGACGTAGCGGCTTTGCGCCGCCGCCGGCGAGCAGATGACGATTAGGAACCGCGAAGCCCGCAGCGCGGCCAACGACTGCTCGCTCAGCGATTGTCCGGCAGCGAAATCGTCGCGGTCGCGAAAGATCGGCCGCAACCGCTCCGGGATCGGTCCCGCGAATGTCTCGCGGCCGACCAGGTCCTTGCCGATGCGAAAGCTCTCCAGCGCCCGATGCAGCCGCCGCGCCCACCGGGTGTCACGATGGCTGTGGGAGAGGAACGCTCGGTAAGTGTAGGTCTCGACGTCGGTCATCACCCGTCGCCGCCTCCCCCGACCAACTCGCCTCAAACCTTAACCCTTTTCCGCCCGCCGGCAAACCGCCCGGCGTTCGCCGTCCGCCACAGGGAAACCCGCCGCGCCGCACCAGAAATCAGAATCACACGCGTTTTGTCCAAAAAGGTGGGATGCTTGTCATTGCGGCAGGACGGCTAAACAGTGAAAAGCACTCTTTAGGGGAGGTGGTCTAATGCTGAACGTACACGGTCACGATAGTCGCCCACGGCGTCACATCGCGATGTTGGCGTTCGACGGCAGCGAAATTCTGGATATTTGCGGTCCGCTGGACGCGTTTTACTATGCAGATCGCTGGCTACGGGAACTGGGGCGGGTGTCGGAACCGGTCTATCCCGCTCGCATCTTGGGGCCCGCTGCAGGACCGATTGTCACTTCATCCGGTATGCGGATTATGGTCGATCAGGCGTTCGGCGACGTGGACGTGGAAATCGACACCTTACTCGTCGCCGGGGGCGAGATCGACGCCGCGCGCAACGATCCAGCTTTGCTGGCTTGGTTGAAGCAGACGGCAAATAGTGTGAGGCGAACCGCTTCCATTTGTACGGGCGCCTTCCTGCTGGCGGCGAGCGGGGTTCTCGATGGTCGCCATGCGACCACTCACTGGTATTACTGTAGCCAGCTGGCGAAGGAATTCCCCTCCATCCTGATGGAACCGGACCGAATTTTTGTCCGTGACGGCGGCGTGTACACCACCGGCGGAATTACTTCCGGCATTGATCTCGCGCTGGCGATGATTGAAGAAGATTGGGGAAGGGACATCGCCCTGATGGTTGCCCGAACCTTGGTTGTTTTTCTCAAGCGTCCCGGGGGGCAATCCCAGTTCAGCACATTCCTGCTGAATTCGGCGAAAAGCCGGCAGGATTTTCAGGAGCTGCAGTCGTGGATTATCAGCAATCCCGGCGCCAATCTGGCCCTGGAGAGATTGGCGGATCGCATGGCGATAAGTCCGCGCAATTTTGCCCGAGTTTTCGAGCGGGAGGTCGGGATGACGCCGGGTAAATTCGTGGAGTTGGTCCGCCTAGAGGCAGCACGGTGCCAGTTGGAACAAACCAAACTGCCCGTAGACGTCATCGCGACGGAATGCGGCTTCGGTAATCCAGAGCACCTACGTCGGGCCTTCCAGCGTCGGCTGAAGGTCAGCCCCAACGACTATCGGACACGTTTCCGGTCCACCCAAGGGCTGGAAAGATTGGCTCCGGGCGAGGATCGAATGGGTATTCCACCTGCGTAGGCACTTCAGGCAAGGAACCCCATTCCGATGACGGTTCCAGGTTCCGCGAAGTCATGTCAACCGCATTGGAGGAAGAAGTCATGGGTACCTATCAAGAGCTATTCAGACACAACCCCAAGGACATTGTGCTCAACGAACATGCGGGACCAATCAGCGCTTTCTCGCGAGCGCAGTTAGCAATGAATGTCTTGGACGTACAAGACGGAAACGAGGCTATGACCGCATAACCTAAAAACGGCAGCCGTCAACTGCCGAATATAGTTTTGTAGCCCTGGCTTAGTCTGAGGAGCAGCCTTGATGCGTATTCTGCTACTTTCCAGTGCCTACAACAGTCTGACCCAGCATGCCCACGTGGAGCTAAAGTCCCGCGGGCATTTCGTAGGGGTCGCCGCCGCCAGGAAGGCGCAAGGGATGCGGGAGGCGGTCGACCAGTTCCGGCCCGACCTCATCCTCTGTCCTATGCTCGCCCAAATGATCCCGCGGGACCTCTGGGAGACCTATCCGTGCCTGATTCTTCACCCCGGCATTGTCGGCGACCGCGGCGGCAATTCGCTGGACTGGGCCATTCTCAACCAGGAATCGGAGTGGGGGGTAACCGTTGTGCAGGCAGCAGAGCATGTGGAACTCGGGGCCGATCTGGGCGGCCTATCACTGCAAGGTGCGGGAGGGCAGCAAGAGCAGCCTATATCGGGACGAAATCACCTCGGCGGCGATCAAAGCCATGATGGTCGCGGTACAGCGTTTCGAGAACGGTTTGTTCGTGCCCGTGCCGCTGGATTATTCGAGATCGGACGTCCGTGGCCGGTATCGACCGCTGTTGAAACCGGAGCAGCGAAGGATCGACTGGTCTTCCGACCTTGTGTCGACGATTGTTCGGAAAATCCGCTCCGCCGATGGGGTGCCCGGGGTACTGGATGAGATCGGTGGGGAGCCGGTCTACCTCTTTGACGCCCATGAGGAGGGCGACTTGGTAGGCAGACCCGGACAAATCATTGCGAAACGCCATGGCGCCGTCTGCCGCGCGGCCGCGGATGGCGCCGTATGGATATCCCATCTCAAACGAGGTGGTGGTGCCGAGGGGGACTATTTCAAGCTGCCTGCGACGGATGTGCTGGGGGACCGGCTGACACAGGTACCCGAGGTGCCTCTGCCGATCGACTCCATGACCTCGTTCAAGACCTACCGGGACATCTGGTACGAGGAGCACAACGAGGTCGGGTACGTCAACTTCCGATTCTACAACGGAGCCATGGGCACTGACCATTGCCGACGGTTGGCGGAGGCCGTGCTCTATGCCCGGAAGCGACCGACCAAAGTCATCGTGCTGGTAGGCGGGCGCGACTTCTGGTCGAACGGCATTCACCTCAATCTGATCGAGGCCGCGGAGGATCCATCCGAAGAGTTCTGGCGCAACATCAATGCGATGAACGATCTGGTCCATGCCATCCTCACCGCCACCGATCACCTCACGATCGCCGCTCTCTACGGCAGTGCCGGGGCCGGCGGGGCCATGATGGCCTTAGCCGCGGACCGGGTGTTGGCCCGCGACGGGATCGTGCTGAATCCCCACTACAAAGGCATGGGCGGCCTCTATGGCTCCGAGTACTGGACCTACTCGTTGCCGAAGCGGGTGGGACCAGTGAAAGCCATGGAATTGACCGAACAGTGTCTGCCGATCAGCGTGCACGAGGCGCAGGCGATCGGCCTGATCGATGACGTCAGCCTACGCGATGACCTTGGTGAAAACCCCTTCGGTCAGTTTCGCGACCAATTCACCCGCATCGCGGAAAAACTCTCCCAGAGCCCCCGGTACGGCACCTGGCTCGCCCAAAAGCAGGCGACGCGGGAGCAGGACGAAACGCTCAAGCCCTTGCAGCGTTATCGATTGGACGAACTGCAGGAGATGAAAAAGAACTTCTGGAGCGAGGATCGCAGTTATCACTTGGCCAGAGCCGCTTTTGTTCGCAAGCAGCCGCGCGAATACCGATATCACGTCCCCATCAGCGTCCGGAGATGTGATGAAGCGGTCCCCGTTAAAGGCCGCGGGCCGCACACGGTCAACACCGACCATTGGGATTGCGACAAACGGATTTACGGCACCTAATTGCTGCCCTGAGTTGTCACGCCGAGCGGTTCGTCGGTCGCCTGCGGAACCGACAAAGGATGGTGGGGTAGTCACCGATACCGTCGACGAGAGACCCTCGGTCGCTCAACGTCGATCTGCAGAATGCTCTCAATCCGGCCGTTGTTATCCCGCTCACCACCCAGCACTACCCGATGCTGCAGCGAAACCTGCTTTGCACCGCGGTCACGCGCGGCAAGCGGCTGGTCGTGGTCGTCGGTCGGAGAAAGGCGATGGCCATTGCGGTGAAGGGGAGCGGCACTAGACGGCGATGGTCGAAGCTCAGGGAGTGGTTGGCATCCTGAGCGAAAAGGATATGGAAAACGGAGAGACTTACCCGATTGAACCGGTTCGATCATACATAGTCAGCTCCCAGCGCGCCGTGACGACATCGTTGCGCAGGATGTAGCAAACCACCCAGCGTTCGCCGATCGCCACAGGAAAAACCGCCTCGCAGCCCGCGAATGCCGCCCACAGCCGCCACCGTGGCCAATTAAAGGATACTTTTCCTTTGTTTCTGACACCTGAAGGTATATATGTATAGAAAGGGTTTTATCATCGCGGCGGAGTGATGGGGTCCGTTGCCCGAAAGGATGCGGTTTTTCCGAGCGTTTGGCAGGAAATGTCAACTGATCGTTTCAAGTTTTATTTCAACGGGTTAACCAAGGTTTTGACGACTTTTGACGAGTTTTTGACGATGGTCGTTACCCGGGCGTAACCGATTTGCGGGCGCGGTTTTGTTTGATATCAAGGGGTTGGCGGACGTTGCGACAACGGAATGAAGGGTTATTCACTGTTCAATGAATTCAACGAGTTACGGGTGGTTTTGACGAGTTTTGACGAGTTTTGACGAGGATATCGACGTTTTTTCGTTTCTTTTGATTTCAATGGCTTAGGCGGCTTTTCCGGACCGAAGTCGTCATTGATGACCCCTGACACCACTGCGGTATTCGGCGATGATCCATAGCGGATTGGTTCGGAAGGGTTTTCTTGGCTTCAACGAAGTCTGCCGAGCCCCTTCCGGCGTCGGCCGGTGGATCGGGGTGGTAATGGATCGGGGTGGTAGCGGAGGAGGGACTCGAACCCCCGACACGCGGATTATGATTCCGCTGCTCTAACCGGCTGAGCTACTCCGCCCCGGGCGGGACAAGGACTTACGGCTCAATATGTCGAAACCGCGAGGGGTGTCAAGGTTGTGCCGGCACGGTGGCGAGGGGCGGTTGCGCCGCCGGGTTGCGCTCGAGGCGCTCGAACGCCAGCCGCTTGGCCTCCGCCTGCTCCTCCTTCGACATCCCCACGGTCAGCGCCTCGCGGAACGCCGGGTCGGTGGCCACTCCGGCGGCGGTCGCCATCTCCAGCCACATCAGCGCCTTGACCGGGTCGGCGTCGACGCCGATGCCGCCGGCGTAGAGCACGCTGAGCGCGACCCAGGCCTCGGTCACCCCGCCATCGGCCGCCTGCTCGTAGAGTTCCGCGGCCCGCTTCATGTCGCGTTCGACGCCGCGACCGCGGTCGTAGAGCAGCGCCAGGTTGTACTGGGCCTCGGCCGAACCGGCTTCGGCGGCCTTGCGGTACCAGCGGGCGGCCTCCCTCGCGTCACGCAACACCCCGAGGCCGCGATAGTACATGTCGGCGAGACGCATCTCCGCCTCCAGGTAGCCCTGTTCGGCGGCCTTGCGGTACCAGCGGGCGGCGGCGGTGTAGTCGCGCTGGCCGCGCAGGCCCCGCTCGTAGATCTGGCCGAGGTAGTACTGGGCCGGGGCATGACCGGCTTCGGCGGCCTTCTCGTACCACCGCATGGCGTCGCCATAGGTTTCGGGGACGGTCACGTCGGCACTCGCGGCCGGCAATGGCATGGCCGTCAGGACGAGGCACAGCGCCGCCGTCGCCGCGAAGACTCTCATCGGCCCCCATTCCCTGTTTGTCCTTGTCACAAAAGGGTAAATCGCACCAAAGGTCAAGAACACAGAGAAAACGAGGATTTAGCGCTGATTCTTAGTCTACCGGCGCCTCGCCGCCGGCGATCGCGCCAAGGGATTCGGCAGCGGCCCCGTCGCCCTCGTCTTCGGCGCCGGATTGCGGCCCGTAACCGGGCATCAACCACGGCCGATCGGCATAGCCACCGGGATCGGCGGACCGCGGCGGGCCGCGGCGATATTCGGGCGGCAGCCACGGGCGGTCGCCGAGCGGGCCGTAGGGACGCGCTTCCGGGGTCGGCTCGTAACCGGACGACAGCCACGGTCGGTCGTCCAGCGCCCCGTGCGGCGCCGGCCTGGGGATCGGCTCGGGGTCGCGGACGTAGTAGTTGTGGGCCGGCGGCGGATCCAGCCGCGGCTCCGGCGGCGGCTCCGGCCGGTCGTAGCGGCCGGGCGACGGGCCGTAGTAGTTGACCAGCTGGCGCTCGTCGCGAAAATCGGGGGTGTCGAAACAGGAAACGCCGGCGAGGTTGCGGTAGCAGTAGACCCGCTCGTAGTCGTACACCCCTTCCTCGTAAGCCGATTCGTAGCCGCCGCACCCCGCGACGAGAATCGTCAGTGCCGCCAACATCCCCGATTTCGCGCGCATACCGCCGTCTCGTGGTTTTGCCGTCCGTCAGGGTATGCTAGCACAAAAATACGCGCAAAAGTAGCGTGCTCCTCAAGCGCGGGTATCGATGACCGTCCGCCCCCGGACCTGGCCCTTGAGGATCTTGTCGGCGAGACCGGAGACCTCGGTCAGCTTCGCCACCCGGGTCAGGCCGTCGAGCTTGTCCATCGGCAGCTCGCGGGCGAGCCGCGGCCAGGCGATTTCCCGGCGCTCGCGCGGGCAGGTGGCGGAGTCGATCCCGAGCAGGTTGATACCGCGGAGCAGGAACGGGATCACCGTGCTCTCGAAGCCGATGCCGCCGGCGTTGCCGACCGAGGCGCAGCTTCCCCAGTAGCACAGGTGGGCGAGGACGTTTCCGAGGTTCTTGCCGCCGACGTTGTCGATCGCGCCCGACCACCGCTCGGGCCCCATCGGCCCCTTCGCCGGCGTCTCCAGTTCGCTGCGGTCGACGATCGTGGTGGCGCCGAGCCCGTTGAGGTAGTCGTGGGTGTCGGCCCGTCCGGTCGAGGCGGCGACCCGGTAGCCGAGGTTGGCGAGCAGCGCCACGGCGATGCTGCCGACGCCGCCGGCGGCGCCGGTGACCAGCACCTCACCCTTGTTGTCGGGCTCGAGGCCGTGCTCCTCCAGCGCCATCACCGCCAGCATCGCGGTGAACCCCGCGGTGCCGATCGCCATCGCCTGCTTGAGCGACATCCCCTTGGGCAGCGGCACAAGCCAGTCGGACTTGACCCGCGCCTTGGTGGCGTAGCCGCCCCAATGGACCTCGCCGACCCGCCAGCCGGTCAGGATCACCTCGTCGCCGGGCTTGAACCGGGGCGAGTCGGACCTTTCGACCACCCCCGAGAAATCGATGCCGGGAACATGCGGATAGGTCCGGACCAGCCGGCCGATGCCCTTCACCACCATCCCGTCCTTGTAGTTCAGGTCCGAGTACGCGACCGAGACGACGACGTCGCCTTCGGGCAGGCTGTCGTCGCCGAGGGTCTTGATGCTCGGGGTGACCTTGCCGTCGGCCTCGTCGAGCACCAGTGCCGTGAATCCGCTGTCCTGGGTCATCGTCTCTCCTCCCGGGTTCGCTCGCTGGGCAGGATCGGTCCTCCCGCTATCGGCCGTCATTGTTGACGCCGGCGGTTGCCCGGGTCAATGACCCACTCTGTGGGGTTTCGAGAGAAGCGTCGATTCGGCGGCGGGTCGCCGCGTCCGGCGGTTATTCAGCGGCGTCGGCGGCGGCGGTGTCGACCTTGCCCTTTTGCCCACCGCCCTCGCCCGGGTCGCCGGTCGCCGGGCCCTCGTCCCACAGGACTTCGTACACCGGGATCGGATCCTTGTAGCCCTTGACCGCGTGTTCGCCGCGGTCGGCAAATCGGATTTTGACGGCCTTGGCGCGGTTGCGGATGATACCGGTGCAGAATACCTGGCCGGCCTCGGCAAGGGCGCAGACGCGACTGGCGAGGTTGACGCTGCTGCCGAACACGTCGTCGCCCTCGGAGATCGTCTCGCCGCCGTTGAGGCCGACGCGCAGGTTGAGGGGAAGATCGGGAAATTCGCTATTGTGCTCGCGTACGCACCGCTGAATGACGGCGGCGCTCTTCACCGCCATCTGGGCATCGTCGTAGGCGGCGAGGATGCCGTCGCCGGTGTGCTTGATATACTGTCCGCCGTAGTGGCTGATCGTCGACTTGACGATCATGTTGTGCACGCGGACCACCTTCATCGCGAATTCGTTGCCCCGCTCCTCAGCAAGCGCGCTCGAGCCGACGATATCGGTAAACATCAAGGTCAACGGCCGCCTCTTGTCGTTGGCGGGCAACAGCTTCTGTTCGCTCCATGCCTTCAGCGCCGCCACGAGACTGTGCTCGCTGGTCACGCCGCTGCCGAGGTAGGCGATCATCGCTTCGCGCCCGGCCTGAAACATCTGCATGTTCTTGGCGTTTTCCAGCAGATAGGCTTCATACTCCGCGGAGAACTGCGCCGCCCGTCCCTGCGACAGTCCGACCGCGAACAGGGCGGTGGAAAGGACCGTCGTGGCATCCTCGGTCGAGAGCCGATCCTTGCGGCAAAGGAAGTTGGACGCGCCGCCGATGTAGAGGCATATGCCGAATTTGTTGAACATGTTGAGCGTGTTTTGATCCAGCACGGCGACGGCGCTGGCAATGAACTTCATGATGGTTCCGAGCGTATTTCGAATCCTCGGTTCGACCTTCTCATCCATTTTCACGGTTTTTACTTTTTCGACGACGGCCTCCTTTTCGGTGTCCTTGCTTGTGCTTTTTCCGGATTTTGCCGGCGGTGATGGCGCGCCGAATGCGAACAACCCTCTCAGTATCGCAAAGAGGGCCCGAAACAGACCGGGGCCTCCCGGCGGCGACTTCGTCTTCTTGCTGTTGGTCTTCCTGGTGTTGGTCGCGTGCTTTGCCGCGTCACCGTCTTTTCCATCGCTCTGATCGCGTTTCTTGTGTTCGAAACCCGATGCCCATCGGTTTGTCGTCAACTCGCTCGAGGCGAACAACGTGACTTCCGAGGACGAATTGTCATCCGGGTCATACGTTTCCTTGACCAGTTTTACCGACAGCCTACTCGGATCCTTGTCGAGTTTTTGCGCCTCGTCCATCGCCAGCTGCTTTTCCTGCGGCGAATAGCAGCCGTAGCTCGACCATTGCTGGTTGCGCTTCTTGACCAGGAGCTCCAGCGTTATCTGCGGTCGCTTTCGCTGTTCCAGCGGGTTCATCGGGTGTGTTCCTCGTGAGCCGGCGCGCATGCTGGATGTCCGCCGTCGTCCAGCGGGCACCCCGACAAGCCGAATCGTCGATCCGGCCCGGTCATCCACATCCTCGCGGGCGGGTGACGGCAGGCGTCCACCCGGGCGGAATCATCCAGGTCACTTGCGTTCCGGCGAACCACTTGGTCCATCCTTTGGCCGACCGGCAGCGTCCCAACCCGTGCTCGGCCGGTGCCAGCGATCCGCCGCAGGGAAGATCCCTTGGACCTTGGTCCGGTTGGGGGCCAGGCGGTTCGGGCTCGCCAGTGTCGATCCGCGCTTGTTAAGAAAAGCTTAGCAACCGCGGCCAGCGGATTGGAAATACGCTATTTTTCGATCGAACCCCGGGTGTTACCGTCCCGGCAGCCTTGACTTGACCCGTGTTGTCGCCCGAGAGTGTCAGTCTGTTAAGGAAACGCGCCCCATGGACCCTGCCGCATCCGCCGAAACGACGAGCGCGACGGCTTCGGCCGTTCCAGCGCTGATGGTCGAGGACATGCACAAGAGCTTCGGCCCCGTCGAGGTGCTGAAGGGCGTGTCGCTTGCCGCCAACGACGGCGACGTCATCTCGATCATCGGCTCCAGCGGATCGGGCAAGAGTACCCTGCTCCGCTGTATCAATCTGCTGGAATCGCCGGATCGGGGGCGCATTCACCTGGGCGGCGAGGAACTGGCGCTGAAAGAGAAGCCCGGTATCGGGCTGGTGGCCGCCGATCACCGGCAGATCACCCGGATGCGGGCGCGGATCGGCTTCGTGTTCCAGAACTTCAACCTGTGGGCCCACCTGACCATCCTCGAGAACATCGTCGAGGCGCCGATCCACGTGGCCAAGGTCGGCAGGGCCGAGGCGACCGCCCGTGCCGAGGCGTTGCTGGCCAAGGTCGGGATCGCCGACAAACGCCACAATTACCCGAGCCAGCTTTCCGGCGGCCAGCAGCAGCGCGCCGCCATCGCCCGGGCGCTGGCGATGGAACCGCGGGTGATGCTGTTCGACGAACCGACCTCGGCGCTGGATCCGGAGCTGGTCGACGAAGTGCTGGGCGTGATGCGCGGCCTCGCCGACGAAGGGCGGACGATGCTGGTCGTCACCCACGAGATGCGGTTCGCTCGGGAGGTTTCGTCGGAGGTGGTGTTCCTGCACGAAGGGCGCGTTCACGAGAAAGGACCGCCGTCGGTCGTCTTTCAGGCACCGTCGTCGGAACGATGCCGCCAATTTCTCGCCAGCCATCTGTGACCCGGGGAAGTCAACCCTCCGGGGATTCGCGACCACAAGGGAGGAGAACCATGACCGTCAGGAAGTTCGTCGTCAGCCTCGTCGCCGCGCTGCTCTTCGCCGGCACCGCATCCGCCGCCGACAAAATCCGGATCGGCACCGAGGGCGCCTACCCGCCGTTCAACCAGATCGACGCCAACGGCAACGTCATCGGCTTCGACGTCGACATCGCCAAGGCGCTCTGCGAGAAGATGCAGGCCGATTGCGTCATCGTCACCCAGGACTGGGACGGCATTATCCCGGGTCTGCTGGCGAAGAAATACGACGCCATCGTCGCCAGCATGTCGATCACCGACGAACGGAAGAAGGCGGTCGCCTTCACCGATCCCTACTATTCCAACAGCCTGCGTTTCATCGCCAAAAAGGGATCGGCCATCGACCCGAACAACCTGAAAGGCAAGACGATCGGCGCCCAGCGCGCCACCATCAGCGGCAGCTACCTCGAAGACAACCTCAAGGACGTGGTCGACATCAAGCTCTACGACACCCAGGAGAACGCCTACCTGGATCTGGGCGCGGATCGCCTCGACGCGGTCCTCGGCGACATGCTGGTGAACTACGAATGGCTGAATTCCGACGAAGGTCGGGGCTTCGAGTTCAAGGGCGAAGCCATCGACATCGACGACAAGATCGGCATCGCGCTGCGCAAGGACGACACGGAACTGGTGAAGCGGTTCAACGAGGCGCTCGCCGCGATCCGCGCCGACGGCACCTACGACAAGATCAACGCCAAATACTTCCCGTTCAGCATTTACTGACGACGGGTGTAGACGGCGCCCCGTCCCGGACCCGATAAACGGGACCGGACGGGGCGACGCCGGCGGCAGAGGACGATGATCGACTTCCAGGGTTTTGCTGATCAGCTTCTTCTCGGGGCGTGGATGACAGTGCGCGTCGCGCTCGGAGCGCTGGCGATCGGCCTCGTCCTCGGGCTGTTGGGCGCGACCGCCAAGCTCTCCGCCTGGCGGCCGGCGCGCGCCCTGGCCGGGACCTACACCACCGTCATCCGCGGCCTGCCGGAACTGCTGGTGGTGCTGATCATCTATTTCGGCTCGTCCGGGCTGCTCACCTCTGTCGCCGAATGGTTCGGCCACGACGAGTATGTCGAGCTCAGCCCCTACACCGCCGGGGTCACGGCGCTCGGCCTAACCTTCGGCGCCTACGCCACCGAGGTGTTCCGCGGCGCCCTTCTCGCCATCCCCAAAGGCCAGATCGAGGCGGCGCGGGCGTTCGGCATGGGCCGGATGCTGAGCTTCCGGCGCATCGTGCTGCCGCAGGTGTGGCGGATCGCCCTGCCCGGTCTCGGCAACCTGTTTCTGGTGCTGCTCAAGGACACCTCGCTGGTCTCGGTCATCGGCCTCGACGAGCTGATGCGCAAGGCGACGATCGCCGTCGGCTTCACCCGCGAGCCGTTCACTTTCTACCTCGCGGCGGCGTGCCTGTACCTGTTGATTACGATCGTCGCCATGGTCGGCCTCCAGTTCGCCGAGCGGGCCGCCCAAAAGGGCGTCCCCAAGGCCAGGGCATGAGGATGGTGCGGTGAATTTCGAGGTCGTCATCGACAACCTGCCCAAGCTGCTCGAGGGTGCCGTGCTCACCGTCGAGCTGGTCGCCCTGGCGCTGCTGGTCGGCATGATCCTCGCCCTGCCGACGGCGCTGATGCGGGTATCGGAACGGTGGTGGCTGCGGGCGCCGGCCTACGGCTACATCTTCTTCTTCCGCGGCACGCCGCTGCTGGTGCAGATCTTCCTGGTCTACTACGGCCTCGGTCAGTTCGAGGCGGTACGCGAGAGCGTGTTGTGGCCGATCCTGCGCGAGCCGTTCTGGTGCGCGATCATCGCCTTCGCGCTGAACACCGGCGCCTATACGGCGGAGATCCTGCGCGGCGCGATCGAGGCGGTGCCGGCCGGCGCGGTGGAGGCGGCGCGGGCATACGGGATGTCGAAGGCGCTGAGCTATCGGCGGATCATCCTGCCGCAGGCGTTTCGGATCGCCATGCCGGCCTACGGCAACGAGATCATCCTGATGCTCAAGGGCAGCGCGCTCGCCAGCACCATCACGCTGCTCGATCTGACGGGAATGGCGCGGACGATCATCGCCCGCACCTACATGCCGGTGGAGATCTTCCTCGCCGCCGGCGTCCTCTATCTGTTGATGACCTTCGTCTTCACCCAGGGCTACCGGCAGCTCGAACGCCGGCTCAACCGCCACCTCCATCTTCAGCGCTGAGCATCGCTCAGTATTCCCGGCTCGGCAGGCCGGGCATGCGGATATAGCCCGGCAAGCCCTCGACGCGGCGGATCCATGCGCGGACCGCCCGATAGGGTGCGAGCGACACCTCCCCTTCCGGCGCCAGAGCGACGTAGGGATAGCAGGCGATGTCGGCAATGGTCGGGCGGTCGAGTTCGAGCCAGTCGCGATCGGTCAACTCGGTGTCCATGATCCCGAGGATCTTATGAGCGATCGCCTTGGCGCCGGGAAGATCAATGCTGACATTGAAGCGCACCGCCAACCGGGCCCCACCCGGCCCATACAAGTCCGTCGACTTCAACCGCTGAAGATCTCGGATTCCAACCGCGTGTAACAGTCATGCACCCGCTCGCAAATATCTGTACCGTACCCCTTACTTTGCTTAAGCTTAGCGAATGTGCGCAAATGCCGGGGCAGCGACGATATTATTGCTTCAGGATCATGGTCACCCAGCGTTACATAGCAATCAATCATAGCCGAGATAGAATTCGATCCGCCGCGAACATATTCTCGAAGAATACGATCTGCATCAAAATTCAACCAAGATGAAACAAATATCGAGAAATCAAAACCGATGTCAGCGACCGATCCTACGTCTTCCCAGTCAAAAACGATAAGAGAATTTCCGTGAATACCGATATTATTAACATAAAAATCACCATGCTGAGCATTTTTTTTTGATAAAACACAACTTTCATTAATATATTTTTCTATATTGCATAGCGCCTCTGCAACATTTTTCAACATATTGGAATCTAAATTGCTACCCATACAAGTCATATCTAGGTATTTATAGACCGCAATATTAACGTATTCGGCATTAGGAATATTAACGTCACAAACTAATTCCAGCGCTTCTGGAACAAGTTCATTGAGCGATTCATGGGCGGCTTTAAGAAAATGGAACTCACGCACTATGTTTTTCCCGCCTATCTTTATAAAATAATCTCCACGCGCACTAAATAGAGAAAATATTATTGAGTGACTGCTATTTGATAAATAAAAAGTGCCAGACTGCAAAGCTGGCTTCAATATGGTGGAGCTTTCAAGAACCGATGGTATTAACATCATAATTTACAAGAACAATAAAATATTTTCCAAACAGCTTTGAAACATTCATTTTATTCAATAAAACACTTATTGCAAACTTGAAAATGCTATTGTTTTTTTGTGAGTGAATACGGCCCCTTTCCCACTTTTTAAAGGCGTCTCCAGAGAAAGAAGCGATGAAGGTGTCTCTTGAATGTGGTGCGTCGGCAATAAAAACTCTATGCGTGGTCACGTCACCGTTTACGCGCCCTGCAATCAAAAATATTAACAGCTTGCAAAATATGCTTAGTCGGGTGAAAAATATCTTCACCGTCGCTCCTTCTGATCCGGCACGCCCTGACCTGAGCGGATTCTCGAGCCTGAACGCGACGGCGCCTCCCTCTGCGAGCAACCGGGACGCAGCCCCAATGACCTCTCTTTTTTCCATCAGGATGGCCATCTCGTCGGTGTCGCAGCAAAGATTCAGGTGAATAATCGATTTTTGCGATTCAGATGGCACGCTCGGATCGGATCGGTTGAAATACTTTTCGGAAAAGGGAAAGTCGGACAATACCCCCGAACAACCTCCATTGCCCCGCGTTTCATGACCGAGAACAAGCGATATAAAAATTCCGTCCGTTTTAGCCGCGGTTTTCGACACGAACCTACTCCTTTCGAAATACGTAGATCGCATCCGGTGAAAACGGCATGAAAAGTCGGGAAGAAAACAACCGCTCGAACTTCTTGCTAGTTTTGCCCGTGAGAACCTTCTCCCTTACCATCGAATGGCGGAACACCCAAGCACCAATGGAAATGCCAGAGGTCAACCGAAAGCCGGAACTCATGGCGAGGTTGAGTAACTTTCGGTGGCTGAGATCCATCAGCTTTGTGCCGCCTGTCAGATATCCAGCGATCTCGCGCAGCGCATAAGGATTGCGATGGTTGTTGAGAACGAGCAGTCCGCCGCGACGGAGTATTCTACTGAGCGCCAAGAAGGCATCGGCCCGCAATTCCTGCTCCGCATTCCCGAAGAAACGGAAAGCCGTCACAATGTCATATTCGTTGTCGTGCGGCTCCTTTGTGAGATCCTTTATGACAAATTCCGTCCTCGGGCAGGCCGCTCGGGCTTCATCGACCATCGACTCCGAAACGTCTACACCGTGACAGATCGAAAAGTATTTTTCAGCAATACTCGTTATGCGGCCAGTCCCGCAGGCAAAATCTAGATAAGATGAATAATATTGTTTTGGAAGCCCCTCAAATAAAGAACGGAGATAATCTCGCTCTACTTCAGCTAAATATGCGTCCCAAGGGGTATATGCGATAAAATCATTGTAGTCTTTTCCTTTTTTCCGGTGGCTATCCCTGTAAGAATCGGCTCCTGAATTCATCGCTCCACCATTGGTAGACACCTACTATAAGGAGTACGCTGTAGACTTGACATAAGAACGTAATGATTTTGTAGCATGGGGGAAGGGCATTTGAAAAGCGGTGTATCCAAAGGACTCCTACGCGGAATTTTATCCCAAGGCGAGGGCCAACTGGAGGGTGAAGCGGGCTTGGGGTGATAGGCGGGGCTGTTCAGTTCTACAGGCACGAGGGAGGTTCAGAAGCCCCTCGGCCGCATAGCGCCCTCAAACCCGAAAACCGACCCGGTCATCCCACAAACATACGAAGTGCCCCCTAAATCGCAGGACTTCCCGCTCCTAACCCTCAAAACAAGCCATCACGCCGACAAAAAATACTGTTCGTCGAGGTGTCCAAGTGGCTTTTTCGGAACCCCCTTCCGCCGATACGTTCTGATCGCCGACGACCATCCACCGCTGTATCGCCGCCAATCCGCACCCGGATGCGCTCGGCCGCCATCGCCGAGGGTATTTCCGCCGCAATGACCGATGCCCAAGCTGCGATCCCGAACCGCGCTAGCGTCGAGGACACGATGGGGCTTTGGACATCGCATTTCGTCAGAGACCGGCGCATTCGCGATACCACCCCCGCTACGGGATAACCGGGTCAATCCTCGCGCGGCAGGCCGGGCATGCGGATATAGCCCGGCAAGCCCTCGACGCGGCGGATCCATGCGCGGACCGCCCGATAGGGTGCGAGCGACACCTCCCCTTCCGGCGCCAGAGCGACGTAGGGATAACAGGCGATGTCGGCGATGGTCGGGCGGTCGAGTTCGAGCCAGTCGCGATCGGTCAACTCGGCGTCCATGATCCCGAGGATCTTGTGAGCGATCGCCTGGGCGCTCGGCAAATCGACGCTGACGTTGAACCGCCGCGCCAGCCGGGCGGCGGCCAGACCGTGCTGAATCTCGTTGGCCGCGGTGAACAGCCACTGGACGACCCGGGCCATGTCCTTGGGGCTCTCGGGGAGCCAGGTCTCTCCGCCGTAGCTTCGTGCCAGATAGATCAGGATCGCCTGGGCATCCCGGAGCACCAGGTCGCGGTCGCGCAGCGCCGGTACCTGCCCCAGGGGATTGATCTTCAGAAACCCGGTTGCCCGGTGTTCGGCGGCCATCATGTCGACGGTCACCGCCTCATGGGTCAGTTCCAGCATCGACAGCAGCAACCGGACCTTGTGGCAGTTGCCGGAAAGCGGAAAGTCGTAGAGCTTCAGCATGGTCCCCCGTTCACGATGTTCCGGTTTCCTTCACGGACGCCGCTCCGGCCAGCGGAATCTGCGGCGCCGCGTCGGCCGGAAGCAAGCCTAACCTACGAGGATCGTCGATGACCACCTCTTCGATCCGGTAGGGCCGAAACCCGGCGCGGCGATAGAACGCCATCGCCTGCGGATGATCATGGTCGCAGGTGTGGAGCCAGACTCGGCGCGGCCGCGAAGCCCATGCCGCCGCGAGAGTCTCGCACAGAAGATAGCGCCCGAGGCCGATGCCGATGAAGGGCGGCGCCACCCCGAAATACGCGAGCTTGACCTCGCCTTCGCGGCCCGTTTCGAGCTCGGAAAAGCCGGCGACATCGCCCCCCACGTAGAGATATCTGATCTCGATCCCCGGCTCGGTGAGGATCGCGCCGAGAGCGGCATCGCTCATCACCCGCCGCTCCCACCACAACCAGGCTTCGCCGATGCTCCGGTGGAGCGCCCGGTAGTCGCCGAGCGATACCTCGCCGATCAACGCCACCGAGGCGTCCGCTCGCGGCGGCGGGTTCGCCGGTGGCGCGCCCTCGCCCCACGGCGGCCGGGTCATCTCCATGAACGTCACCACCTGGCGGAGCTTGCCGGGGGCCAACGCCGGGTCAATGCCTACAGGCATTCGAGGAACCGCACCGCCTCGCCGGCGGGATCGCCGAGAAGTTCGCCCTCGCGCATCACCGTCATGCCGCCGACCACCGTCGCCACCGGCCAGCCGGTGCAGGTCATTCCATCGAAGGGCGTCCAGCCGCAGCGGCTGGCGGTCCACCGGTTGGTGATCATCCGCCGCGCATTCAGATCGACGATGGTGAAATCGGCCCGGTAGCCGACGGCGATGCGGCCGCGGCCGGCGATCCCGTAGAT
The DNA here is from genome assembly GCA_963772635.1 of uncultured Alphaproteobacteria bacterium. Taxonomy (GTDB): domain Bacteria; phylum Pseudomonadota; class Alphaproteobacteria; order Rhodospirillales; family Defluviicoccaceae; genus JAUXFS01. The sequence continues at coordinate 125,255 of CAVYYK010000061.1, read as the reverse complement.
GCGCGCCGGGCCGGCGCTGGTCAGATCGACGAACCGCTCCAGACTCAACCGTCCGTTGGCGACGTGATCGAGCATCACCGGCACCAGCGTCTGCACCCCCGGCATCCCCGACGGGCTCTGAGGGTACGGCTTGTTCTTCTCGTCGCGGACGTGCGGCGCGTGGTCCGAGCCGACGCAGTCGACCAGCCCCTCCTCCACCGCCTTCCACAGCGCCTCGCGGTGGCGGGCGTCGCGGATCGGCGGGTTCATCTGCGCGTAGTTGTCCAGCTCTTCGTAGCACCGGGGCGCCTCCAGGGTCAGGTGTTGGGGCGTCACCTCGACGGTGGCGGTGTCGCGATGGTCGGCCAGCAGCGCCATTTCTTCGGCGGTGGTGACGTGCAGCACGTGGACCCGGCGCTTGGCGCCGTTGGCCAGCGCGAGCAGGCGCTCGGTGGCCAGCCTCGCCGTCTCCACGTCCCGCCATTCGGGATGCATCGCCGGCTCGGCGCCGCCCTTGACGATGGTGAACCGCTCGGTCAGCCGTTGTTCGTCCTCGCAATGGACCGCCATCCGGCGAAAACCGTTGGCCAGCACCTGGGCGACGGCGGCGTCGTCGGCGACCAGCAGGCTGCCGGTGGAGCTGCCCATGAACATCTTGACGCCGGCGCAACCGGGAAGCCGCTCCAGCGCCGCCAGTTCGGCGATGTTCTCCGGCGTCGCGCCGACGAAGAACGCCATGTCGACCCACGCCCGCCCCTTGGCCCGCCGGCACTTGTCTGCGAGCGCCGCGGCGGTCGTCGTCGGCGGCTTGGTGTTGGGCATGTCGAACACCGCGGTGACCCCGCCCAGCGCCGCGCCGGCGGTGCCGGTGGCGAAGTCCTCCTTGTGCTCCAGCCCCGGCTCGCGGAAATGCACCTGGGTGTCGATCACCCCCGGCAGCACGTGCAACCCCACGCAGTCGATGACCTCCGCGGCCCCGTCGGTGACCAGCGCCCCGATCGCCACGACCCTGCCGCGCCTCACCCCGACATCGGCCTCGGCAACGCCCGCCGGCGTCACGCACGTCCCGCCACGAAGGATCAGATCGAAGGTCTCGGGCATCGGATTACCTTTGGTTCCGGAGTTCCCCACAGCAACCGAAGCTTATAGACGCCCTAACGCTGTCGCGCCAACCCGGCTATGGTCCTCGGGGTCATGTCTACGATCTGGAGTTTGGCCCGGGATGCGGCCCTTGGGCTTATTATCGGGAAACCTACCAAGGGAGACATCGGATGAGTGAACAACCGAGGACGATGCGCGGCGTGTGGCTCACCGGGCACGGCGGGCTCGATAGGCTCGAGGTCCGCGACGACCTCCCGGTTCCCCGTCCGGGCCGGCGCGACGTGCTCGTTCGGGTGGCCGCGGCGGCCGTCAACAATACGGATATCAACACCCGGACGGCCTGGTATTCGAAGAAGGACGGCGCCGGCGAAGACGCGAGCTGGACCGGTACGCCCCTTCACTTTCCGCGCATCCAGGGCGCCGACGTCTGCGGACGGATCATTGCGGTTGGCGAAGAGGTCAACGCCGATCGGATCGGTGAGCGGGTCCTGATCGAGCCGTGCCTCCGCGAAGCCAACGGGCAAGAGCTGGAGCGACCCTGGTATTTCGGCTCGGAATGCGACGGAGGATTTGCCGAGTACACCGTGGTTGCGTCGCGGCACGCCTACCGGATCGAGAGCCCGCTCGGCGACATCGAGCTCGCCTCGTTTCCGTGTTCCTACTCCACGGCGGAGAACCTCCTGACCCGGTCGAGGGTCGGGCCGGGGGATCGCGTTCTCGTTACCGGCGCGTCGGGCGGTGTCGGCTCCGCGTCGGTTCAGTTGGCCAAGGCGCGTGGGGCTCGGGTCATCGCCGTGACCGGTCCCGCCAAGTCGGCGGAGGTGCTCGGCCTCGGAGCCGAGCGAACGCTCGCCCGTGACGACAGTGTTGTCGACACGCTCGGGCGGGACAGCGTCGATGTCGTGGTCGACCTGGTCGCGGGACGGCAATGGCCGGAATTGCTCGAAGCGCTCCGCCCCGGAGGACGCTACGCCGTGGCGGGCGCGATCGGCGGGCCTCTGGTCGAACTCGACGTGCGAACGCTCTATCTGAAGGACCTGAGCCTCTTCGGATGCACGGTCCTGGAGCCCCAGGTGTTCTCCAATCTGATCGATCACATCGAGAGCGGGCGCATCTCCCCCGTCGTGGCCGATACCTTCCCGTTGGAGCGGATCGCCGACGCACAGGCCGCTTTCATGTCCAAGAAGCACGTCGGAAAAATCGTGCTGACGCTCGGCACCCGCAGATTAGGGTCAGTTGACCTGATCTCAGATGACGCTCAGAGCACGCCGACGCTCGCCAGGACTTCCCTTACCTCGGCCTTGCCCGCGGCGTCGAGGGGCGGTTGCGGGGCCAGCGGGGCGCCGACCTCGAAGCCCATCAGCTCGAGCCCGCCCTTGACGCAGGCGGCGAGCGAGTACTTGGCGAACACCTGGTTGACCCGCCACAGCTTGCGTTGCAGCGCCATCGCGTCTTGCCAGCGGCCGGCGCGGCAGAGCTCGTAGAGCTCGACGCTTTCCGCCGGGATCAGGCAGGCCGGCCCGGCCATCCACCCCTTGCCGCCGATCAGCATCACCGCCGCCGGAATATGGGACGACGCGGCGAACACCTGGATCCGGTCGCCGACGGCCCCCATGATCGATAGCAGCCGGCCGGTGTTGGTCGACGCGTCCTTGATGTAGCGGATGTTGGGGACGTCGGCGAGGCGGACGATCGATTGCAGGGTCAGGTCCGAGCGCTGGAAGTTGGGGTTGGTGTAGATCACCACCGGGCACGACACCGCTCCGGCGACGGCGGTGAAGTAGTCGACGACGCCGTCGTCGGGCACCGGGAAATAGGCTTCGAGCACGGCGATGATGCCGGCGACGCCCATCTTCTCGAACGCGGCGGCCTGGGAGCGGGCGCTTTCGGTGGTGGTCGCGGCGACGCCGGCGATCACCGGCACCCGGCCCGCCGCCGCCTCCAGCACCACCTCGACCACCCGCTTCTTCTGGTGCCAGGAGAGATAGGCGAACTCGCCGGTGCTGCCGAGCGGCGCCAGGCCGTGGACGCCGCCGGCGATTACGTGCTCGACCAGCCGGCCGAGCACCGCGTCCTTGACCTTGCCGTCCGCGTCGATGGGGGAAACCAGATAGGGAAAGACCCCGTGAAATCCGTCTTCGGCCATCTACAACAACCCCAGCTCTCTCAGTTCGGCGGCCATTTCCACCGGCATGTCGGCGGCGTCCTCGCGGCCGACGGCGTCCGGCGGGGCGTCCTCGGGCCGCAGGTAGCGCCAGCCCTGGAACGGCCGGCGGGCGCGCGCCTCGGTCGGCACCAGCTCGGGGTCGCGCACCAGCGCGCAGCGCGGGCCGTCCGCGTCCCGCACGGCTTCGATGGCGATGATCCGCTGGCGGACGCGGACGAACCCCTTGATCACCCAGTACAGCGAGCCGCCGTCGAGCAGCTCCGCCGCCCGCCGCGGGGTGTGCCGGGTGACATGACGGAGCGTCGCCGGCCCGCCGGCCTCGCGCGCCTGGCGCAAGCCGCTGCGCCTGCAGGCGTTCCAGGTGGGCGACGTCATCGACCCCGACCGCCAGCTTGATCAGATGAATGGTCATCAGGCGAGCTTGGCGGCCATCGCCTGCGATACCTTGGACGCGGGCCGCCGGCCGAGGGCGCGGCTGATGAAAACCCCCGCCGCCGCCAGCGCGTCGAGATCGACGCCGGTGGCGATGCCGAGACCGTCCAGCATGTAGAGTACGTCCTCGGAGGCGACGTTGCCCGACGCGCCCTTGGCGTAGGGGCAGCCGCCGAGGCCGGCGACCGAGGAGTCGATGACCGCGATCCCCCGCTCCAGCACCGCCAGGATGTTGGCCAGCGCCTGGCCGTAGGTGTCGTGGAAATGGGCCGCCAGGTTCTCCGCCGGGACCACCCGGGAGACCGCCTCGACCATCTCCTGGGCGCGGGCCGGGGTGCCGACGCCGATGGTGTCGCCGAGGGAAATCTCGTAGCAGCCGAGCCCGCGCAGCCGCTCGGCGACGGCGGCGACCGCCGCGGGCGCCACCTCGCCCTCGTAGGGACAGCCCAACACGCACGAGACGTAGCCCCTGACCGGGATATCATGGGCGGCGGCGGCCTCGCAGACACCGGCGAAGCGGTCGAAGCTCTCGTCGATCGAGCAGTTGAGGTTCTTCTGCGAGAAGCTCTCGGAAGCGGCGGCGAACACCGCCACCTCGTCGGCCTTGGCCGCCAGCGCCCGGTCGAAGCCCATCCTGTTGGGGGTCAGCGCCGCGTAGCGGGTTCCCGGCCGGCGGACGATGCCGGCCAGCACCTCTGCGCTGTCGGCCATCTGCGGGATCCACTTGGGCGAGACGAAGCTGCCGGCCTCGACCACCGGCATGCCGGCCTCGGCCAGCCGGTCGATCAGCTCGATCTTGGTCTCGGTCGAAACGGTCCCCGGCTCGTTCTGCAGGCCGTCGCGGGGACCGACCTCGACCATCATGACTCTCGCCGGAAGCCGCATCTCCAGTACCACCCTCGCCCCACCGCCGGCAACCGCCGGCACAGGCACGCAGCATAGTGCGACGAAGGCGCCTTGTCAGGGGAAGATGGACGGACGGACGCGCTCCGCGGCGTGCTCAGGCTTGCTTCTCGACCGGGCAGGTGCGGAGCCCCAGCAGCCGGTAGGCCGGGCACCAGCCGACGAACCCGGTGACCAGCGGGATCACGCCGATCCAGCCCCATGGCGTCTGCGGTCCGACGAACACCAGCGCGATCAGGATCGCGCCGACGATGATCCGGAGCACCCGGTCGATGGTTCCTTCGTTCTTTGGCATGGCTTTTCCCTTCTCCTCCAACGCGACGGAATGTCGCGAGTACCCGGGTATAAGACCACCAAACCGCCAACGCCGTCTGTGACTAGGTCACAAAGCCTGCTTGTTGAGGAGATCGTCGAGGGCGTCGGCGTCGACGATGTCGATCCGGCCCCGGTGCAGCTCCACCCAGCCGCGCCGCTCGAACTCCTTGAGCTGGCGGCTGACCACCTCGCGGGCGGTGCCCAGTTCCACCGCCACGTGCTGATGGGTGGCGTCGAGCCTTCCGTCCGCCCCTTTGTTTTCGAGGAGAAAGCGGGCGAGGCGGAGGTCGATGCTGTGGAACGCCACCTGGTCGACCAGTTCCATCAGATCGGCGACACGGTGCCCGTAGGCGGAGAAAACGAACTCGCGGAACCCGGCGGAGCGGGCGACCAGCTCGCGAAAGGCGCCGGCCGGCAGCACCGCCGCGGTGACCTCGGTCTCGGTGATGGCGTGGGCCGGATAGTCCTCCCGCGACATCAGACAACACGTCGTCAGGATGCACGTCTGCCCGTCCTCGACCCGATAGAGCACGATCTCGCGGCCGGTCTCCGAGACCATGTGCACCCGGACGCTGCCGGAAACGACGAACAGATAGGCCTCGCACGCGCTGCCCTGACGAAACGGCGCCGCCCCGACCGGCAACGTCATCACCGTCGCCGCCTTCCGGAGGATCCGCGCCGCCGGTTCGTCCAGTGCCGCGAGCGCCGGAAAGGTCTCGAGCCAGTCCTCGAGTCATCAATGAATTCTTCTCAATCGGAGGCGCCGCCGCACCATAAACCTCGATGGAGACTTTGCGAAGCAGGATGGAATAGCGGTTGAATGAAAGCGATGGCTATTGCAACTGCGTCGCAGTACAATAACAACATAATCAAGAAAAATTTGACCGGGAGGGAGCCCATGGAGCGCAAGCTCACCGCGATCATGGCCGCCGACGTGGTCGGCTACAGCCGGCTGATGGGCGCGGACGAGGCGGGGACCCATGCGGCGCTCAAGGCCCTTCGCGCCGAGGTCGTCGATCCCACGATCGCCGAGCACCACGGCCGCATCGTCAAGCTGATGGGCGACGGCGCCCTGGTCGAGTTCGCCAGCGTGGTCGACGCTCTGACATGCGCGGTCGCCATCCAGCGGGGGATGGGCGAGCGCGAGCCAGGACGTGCCGGCGGACAAGCGGATCGCCTTCCGCATCGGCATCAACCTCGGCGACATCATCGTCGACGGCGACGACATCTACGGCAACGGCGTCAACGTCGCCGCCCGGCTGGAGGCCCTGGCCGAGCCCGGCGGCATCTGCATTTCCGGCCGGGTGCTCGACCAGGTCAAGGGCAATGTCGACGTCGGCTTCGCCTCTCTCGGCCCGCAGACGGTCAAGAACATCGAAGATCCGATCAACGCCTACAAGGTGCTGTTCGATACCGCCGACGCCGGCAGGATCGTCGGCGCGCCGAAAGCCAAGGAACCCGGCCGCCCGTGGTTGATCGCGGCGGTCGTCGCGTTGGTCGTGGCCGTCGGAGGCGCCGGCCTCTGGTACCACCAGACCAAGCCCGATTTCGCGCCGGCGGCGGTGGCGAAGATGGCCTATCCGCTCCCCGACAAACCCTCGATCGCCGTCCTTCCGTTCGAGAACTTCAGCGGCGACGAGCGCGACGATTTCATCGCCATGGGTCTGACCGAGGACATCATCACCGCGCTTTCCAGCGTGCCCGAGCTGTTCGTTATCTCCCGAACCTCGAGCTTCGCGTTCAAAGACAAGCCGTTCACGGTGACCGAGGTCGCGGAAGAGCTGGGGGTGCGCTACATTGTCGAGGGCAGCGTCCAACGCTCCGGCGACCAGATCCGGGTCAACGTCCAGCTGATCGACGCGGTCGATGGTCACCACCTGTGGGCCGACAATTTCGATGGCAAAACCGAGGATCTTTTCGCCCTCCAGGACGACATCGTCCGTCGGATCGCGATCGAGCTTCAGGTCAAGCTCACCTTCGGTGACTTTGTCCGCGTCGCCGCCCGCGGAACCACCAATCTGGACGCCTGGCTTTTGCAATATCCAAGCGAACACTCAAAGCTTTAAATTCACCCGCGAAGGTACCGCCCGTTCGCGGGAACTGTATCAGCAAGCCCACGAGGCGGATCCGAACTGGGCGCGGCCGTTGGCCGGGATCGCCTGGTGTTACTTTCTTGAGGCCAGGCAAGGGTGGACCGACGACCGCGAGGGGTGGATTCGCAAGGGGATCGAGTTCGCCGAAAAAGCCATCGAAATGGATCCGAAGCAGCCCCTCGGTTACATGCAGCTCGGCAACATCATGCAGCTCCAAGGAGATCATGACCGGGCGATCGCTTTCCGCGAGAAGGCGGTGGAGTTGGCCCCCAACGACATGGCCACCAATTGGGGGCTCGGCGTTATCTTGTATAAGGCAGGACAGGCGGAACGAGGCTTGGAGTTTTTGAAACGCACCGAGCGTCTGGCGCCCCGTCATCCGGTTCCGCTGCTTTGGAGTATTCAGGAGGCGCAATTTCTCGCCAGTCAGTATGAACAGTCCATCGAAACCGGAAAGCGAGCCATCGCCCGCAAGGCGGAACCCACTTTCCCGCACGTTCTTCTGGTCGCCGCCTATGGCGCGCTCGGACGCACGGAAAAGTCACAGGCGGAGGCAGCGACGATCTTGAAAAGCGACCCAAGTTTCACGGTCACCAAATTTATGCGTACGCGGAGTTACAAGAACCAACCGGATTTGGACAGGCTTTCCGGTTCCCTGATCAAAGCCGGTCTGCCGGAGTAACGGATATGGAACGCAAGCTCACCGCGATCATGGCCGCCGACGTGGTCGGCTACAGCCGGCTGATGGGCGCGGACGAGGCGGGGACGCATGGCGGCGCTCAAGCCCTTCGCGCCTCCGCCAAGCCGTCACAGGCACAAGGAATGGGCCAAGCGTCGACTTCGTCAACGGGCTATTACTGCGTCAGCCCTTCGACGAGAACGAAATCGACCTCGGATCCCGTTTGACGAAGCTTTATAAGCGGTTGATAGTCCGGGTCGTTATACCATGCGCTGGCTTTTTCCATCGAAGGGAACTCGACAACCAAAATGGCATCGGCATCGGGCGCAGTCCCCTCGAGAACTTTTGCGGGTTTTCCCCGAACGAGAATTCGACCGCCGTATTTTTTCAGGAGTTCGGCCGTTTTCGGACGGTACTCCTTTACCCAGTCCTTATTCTTCACGGTAACCAAACCGACGAGATAGGCCTTGGTGTCCGCCGCTTCGGCCGGATCATCGGGCTCGCCGGCAAAAGCAAATGCGGCAAGTAGCATGAACCCGACAACAAGGGTTACGTGTTTGATCATGGTCGATCCTCCTTCGGCCAGTGGCCGTTCAAATCCGGTTTCCAACATCGGTGGGTGGGTCTCAGGATCCGGGCGGGATGATCGTTCCTTTCCAGTCGACGACGGTCATCTTGTTCTTGAACCCCTGGCGCTCGTAGGTGCCCTCGCATTGGACGCCCGGCCATGGCCGCCGGTTCCCTCGATACACCTGTAGGTGCCGACGCCGACGCCTTTCGGCTTGCTCTCGCCGTCGATCTGAAGGGTGACGGTGTCGCCGTCGGCAAAGGTCCGGAACATCTTCGCCTGGTACGCGCCCGAGCCCCTTGATCATGTCGAAGTCCCCTTCGATCACGATCTCCGAAACCTGACCGGCGCGCGGCCCGGTCTCGTGCAGGGTCAACCCCGCCCGCTTGAATGTCCCCCTGATGTGCCCTTCGACGTCGCCGACTTTCTCGACCTTGACATCGCCGCGGTAGGTGATGGTGCGGCCGGAATGGTTCACCGGCTCTGCGGCGAATGCCGGTTGGAGCGCGGGCGACGATACCGCGACCAGTGTCGCGGCGGTCGGCGAACAGCGTTTTCATGTTCATGGTTGCCTCCCAATCTTTGATTTGCTCCGGCAGCCATCGTAGCGGCTGCCTCTCATTTCCAAAGGAATAGACGGAGACCGTCAGCGGACCGTCCGCAGACCGTCGGAAAAGCGTCTGGGCGAGCGTCAAAAAGCGGGCACCCCCGTCAAATCGGCTTGCGACCGTGCTTTGCGGTCGCGGAGGGGCGGTTTATATGTGAGAGGGTTGTTCGATGGGATCAGGGAGGCAGGGGACGTATGGGCGTTCTCGAACTCACCCTCCTCGGCGGTTGCGAGGGGTCCAGCGGGCCCGACCGGCCGCTGCGCCTCTCCAACAAGAAGGCATGGGCGCTCCTCGCCTATCTGGCGTTGCAGCCGGGGCGCGCCTTCGACCGCGAGCACCTGGCGGGATTGCTGTGGGGCGACCGCTTCGACGAGCAGGCGCGCAAGAGTCTGCGCCAGACCCTCTACGAGATCCGAACCGCGCTCGGCGACGACGCCGGCGAGCACCTGGACACCACCCGCGACACCGTATGTGTGAACGGAGAGGACTTGGCGGTCGACGCCCTCCGCTTCGAGGCGTTGACCGCCGGGGACGACGAGGGCTCGCTTGCCGATGCCGACACGCTCTACCGGGGGCCTCTCCTGCAAGGGCTCGATACCGGCGAGGAGATGTTCGAGGAGTGGCTCGCCGCCGAGCGGGCTCGCCTGCACGTCCGCGCCTGCGGTGCCCTTGAGCGCCTAGCCGCTCTTCGCCTCGAGCGGGGGGATGCCGAGGCGGCGATCGCAACGGCGCGACGTCTCCTCGGTCTCGATCCGCTTGAACGAGGAAGGGCACCGGCTCCTCATTCGCGGCCTGGCCCGCAGCGGGCCGGCGAAGCGACGCGCTCAAGCAGTTCAACGAGCTGGAAGGGCTGCTTGAACGGGAGTTGCAGGCCGCGCCGGAGCCGGAAACCCATGCCCTCGTCGACGCCGTTCGTGCCGGAACGCTATCCCGAGGGGCCGCTCGCCAGGCCGTGGCGGCGCGCGCGTCGCAGCCCCCGGCGCGCCCTGGCGCTGGGCGACGGTCGCGGCGGCCGTCGTCGTCGTCGGCTTCGGCGCCTTCGCCGGTTGGCTGCACTGGACCAAACCCGACTTCGAACCGGCCGCCGTGGCAACAATGGCCTATCCGCTCCCCGACAAGCCTTCGATCGCCGTCCTTCCGTTCGAGAACTTCAGCGGCGACAAGCAGGACGATTTCATCGCCAAGGGCCTGACCGAGGACATCATTACCGCCCTTTCCCAGCTTCCCCAGCTTTTCGTGATCTCGCGGACCTCCAGCTTCGCGTTCAAGGACAAGTCCGCGACCGCGACGGAGATCGCCGAAGAGCTTGGCGTCCGCTACATCGTCGAAGGCAGCATCCAGCGTTCCGGCGATACGCTTCGCATCAACGCGCAGCTCGTCGACGCCGTCAAAGGCCACCACCTGTGGGCCGACAATTTCGATGGCGAGGCAAAGGATCTGTTCGCCCTCCAGGACGACATCGTCCGCCGCATCCTCGTCGAACTGCAGGTCAAGCTCACCGGCGGCGACCATGCCCGCGTCGCCAGCCGCGGCACCCGCAACCTCGACGCCTGGCTGCTGCGGATGCAGGGTATGGCCGAACTCTACAAGTTCACCCGTGAAAGCACCGTTCGCACACGTGAGATTGATTCAGCGAGCCCACGAGGCCGATCCGAATGGAGCCGTCCTGTCGGCGGCCTTGCTTGGTCCTACTGGTGGGAAGCGAGAATGGGCTGGACCGACGACCGCGAGGCGTGGATCCGCAAGGGAATCGAGCTTGCCGAGCAGGCCATCGAGATGGATCCCAACGATACCCTCGGCTACATGCAGCTCGGTAATCTCTACCAGCTCAAAGGCGACCATGATCGCGCCATCGCCTTCGCGAAAAGGCGGTGGAGATCGCCCCCAACGATTTCCAGGCGAACTGGGGACTGGGCACCGTTCTCTACCGTGCCGGCCAAACGGAGCGTGCGGTAGAGGTGCTGAAGCACGCCGAACGGGTGAGCCCGCGCCATCCGGTTTCGCTGTTCTGGGCCCTTGCAGAGGCCCAGTTGCTCGCCGGCCACTACGAGGACGCCATCGAAACGGCGAAACGGGCCAGCGCCCGCGTCGCGGACCGTGCTGTTCCCCATATCCAACTCACGGCCGCGTATAGCGCTCTCGGGCGGATGGAGGAGGCGCGAGGCGAGGTGGCCGAGGTGCTTCGCGTCGATCCGAAATTCACCGTCTCCGGATGGAAGCGCCGAAACGCCGACTACAAGGATCGCGCCGCCGTCGACCTGCTCGCAAGCCTTCTGGTCAAGGCCGGTCTGCCGGAGTAACGGTTATGGAACGCAAGCTCACCGCGATCATGGCCGCCGACGTGGTCGGCTACAGCCGGCTGATGGGCGGGGACGAGGCGGGGACCCATGCGGCGCTCAAGGCCCTTCGCGCCGAGTCGTCGATCCGACGATCGCCGAACACCACGGCCGCATCGTCAAGCTGATGGGCGACGGCGCGCTGGTCGAGTTCGCCAGCGTGGTCGACGCGCTGACCTGCGCGGTCGCCATCCAGCGCGGGATGAGCGAGCGCGACGCGGACACGCCGGCGGAAAAGCGGATCGCGTTCCGCATCGGCATCAACCTCGGCGACATCATCGTCGACGGCGACGACATCTACGGCAACGGCGTCAACGTCGCCGCCCGGCTGGAGGCCCTGGCCGAGCCCGGCGGCATCTGCCTCTCCGGCCGCGTCCTCGACCAAGTCAAGGAGAACGTCGACGTCGGCTTCGCCTCTCTCGGCCCGCAGACGGTCAAGAACATCGACAGAGCCGGTCAACGCCTACAAGGTTCTGCTCGACCCCGCCGACGCCGGCAGGATCGTCGACGCGCCGAAAGCCAGGGAACCCGGCCGTCCGTGGTTGATCGCGGCGCTTGTCGCATTGGTCGTGGCCGTCGGAGGCGCCGGCCTCTGGTACCACCAGACCAAGCCCGATTTCGCGCCGGCCTCGGTCGCGAAAATGGCGTACTCCTTGCCGGACAAACCCTCGCTCGCGGTGCTGCCGTTCACCAACATCGGCGGCGATCCGGAGCAGGAGTACTTCGCCGACGGCATGACCGACGATCTGATCACCGACCTGTCGAAGGTTTCGGGACTGCACGTCATCGCCAGCAACTCGGTGTTCACCTACAAGGGCAAGCCGGTGAAGGTGCAGGACGTCGCCACCGATCTCGGCGTCCGCTATGTCCTCGAAGGGAGCGTGCGGCGGGCCGGCGGCCGGATGCGGATCAATGCCCAGCTCATCGATGCTTCCGATGGCGGCCACCTGTGGGCGGAACGCTACGACCGCCAGGCGGAGGACGTCTTCGCCGTCCAGGACGACGTGACCCGGGCGATCGTCTCTGCGTTGTCGGTTCAACTCACCGACACCGATCGCGCCGAGTTGGAGCGGCCCCGCGGCACCCGCAATCTGGAGGCCTACGACGCCCTGTTGCGCGGCCGCAAGCACCTCGCCACCGTCAGCCGGAAGAACGTCGAGCAAGCGAAGGAGCTGTTCGAGAAGGCGATCGCCCTCGATCCGAACTACGCCCGCGCCTACACCAATCTCGGGTTCCTCTATTGGCACGAGTGGCGGCTGTGGGGCCGCGACCGCGACCGCAATCTGGCGAAAGCGATGGAGCTGGGGCGCAAAGCGGTCGAGCTCGACGACCGCGCGGCGGGCGCGCACCTGCTCGTCGCCCTGGTCCACCAGTATCGGGGAGAGCACGACGAGGCCGAGGCCGAGGGCCGCAAGGTGCTGGCGCTGGAACCCACCCAGGCCGAAACCCTCGGCAATCTCGGCCGGTTCCTCAAGGCCTCGGGGCGGTTCGAGGAAGCCATCGCGGTGCTGGAGAAGGCGATGCGGATCGATCCCCATCACCCGCCGGACTGGATCGGATGGCTCGGTCAGGCGCATTTCCGTCTCGGCCGATACGACGAGGCGATCCGCATCCTCGAGGCCGGGGTCGCCGAGCATCCCGACGTGCTCCCGCTGCAGCTCTACCTCGCCCAGAGTTACGCCATGTCGGGACAGGCGGAACAGGCGAAGGCCCAAGTCGCCGAGGTTCTTCGGCTCAACCCCGACTTCACCATCGACGCCTACGCAGCCTACAACGGAGTGAGCGAAGTGCCGCGAAACATCGAGATCGACGTTTCTGCGATGCGCAGGGCCGGGTTCCCCGAGTAGTGGTGATCGCGATCAGTCGACCGGCGCCGAGGCGTCGCTTCGTCCGGTCACGGGAGCCGGCTCGTCGTCGACCGGAAACGCCAAATCGAACGGCATGCCGATGGCGTGGGCGTAGAGCATCAGGTCGTTGAGCAGTTCCGATTCCGCCTCGGCCCGGCGCTTGTTGCGGCGGATCGCGATGAGCTTGGTCAGCGCCTGGACGTTGAAGCCGTTGCCCTTGGCTTCGGCCTTGACATCCTTGAGGTCGTCCTTCAGCCCCTCGATCTCGTCCGTCAGCCGTTCGATGCGCTCGATGTAGGCGGTCAGCTGTTGGCCGGCCGCGGTGTTCTGACCTATCGACACGTTCGTCTCCTTGTTCGGGTGGTAGCAAGCATGGAAGGCCGGCGACCGGAAATCGACCGGCCCGCCGACGCGCATCGCCGCCGCCCCGTATACCCAATCGGCCGCCGCCTGCAAAGCACCGATAGCCGGTGCGGCGATTACGACGGCAGGGTGAAGATCTCCTGGGGGTTGCGGACGCCGCGGAGCGTGTGGCGGCCGAGGGTCAGTCGATGGTGCCGAGGTAGGGCAGATAGCGGTACTGCTCGGCGTAGTCGATGCCGTAGCCGACGATGAACACGTCCGGCACGGTGAACCCGACCAGGTCGGCGGCGATGTCGGCCTCGCGCCGGCTCGGCTTGTCGATCAGAGCGCAGGCGACGATGCGCTCGGCGCCGTGCTCCAGCAGCAGCGACCTGGCGAAGGCGAGGGTGTGGCCGGTGTCGACGATGTCGTCGACCAGCAGCACCTGGCGGCCGTCGATGCCGGCGGGGGTATCGCCGACCAGCCGGATCTCGCCCGAGCTTTCCCGTCCGCAGCCGTAACTGCTCAGCTTGACGAACTCGAACTCGGGGCGCGAGACCCAGCGGGTGCAGCGCCCGGACGAGATCGGCGACGAAGACGAAGCTGCCCTTGAGCAGGCCGACGACGGTGAATTCCTGCGGAAACGTCTCGGCGATCTCCCGGGCGAGGTCGCGGACGCGGCCGGCGATCGCCGCCTCGTCGAAAAGCTTTCGCACCGCCATTGCCGCCCCCACAATACTCCGTCCCTCGGCACACTACCAACGGACGACAAACGAAGATATCCTCCGAGTACCATGACCGACCTTCCAGGTTTCATCGCCGGCCTGCCCAAGGCCGAGTTGCATCTCCACATCGAGGGCACGCTGGAGCCGGAGTTGATGTTCGCGCTGGCCGAACGGAACGGCGTCGCCCTCCCCTACGCCTCGGTCGAGGAGGTGCGGGCGGCCTACCGGTTCCACGACCTCCAGGGCTTCCTCGACCTCTACTATCAGGGCATGAACGTGCTGATCCGCGAGCAGGACTTCCACGACCTCGCCTGGTCCTACCTGGAGAAGGCGCGACAACACAACATCCTCTACGCCGAGATCTTCTTCGACCCCCAGGCGCACACCCGCCGCGGCGTCCCGTTGGCGACGGTGATCGACGGCCTCCACCGCGCCATCGCCGACGCAAGCGCCACGCTCGGCGTCAGGGCCCAACTAATCATGTGTTTCCTCCGAGACCTCCCCGAAGACGACGCCCTCGCCACCCTTGAGGCGGCGATGCCGCAGCGCGACCGCATCCTCGGCGTCGGCCTCGACTCCGCCGAGCGCGGCCACCCGCCGGAAAGATTTGCCCGCGTCTTCGCCCGCGCCCGCGCCGTGGGGTTCCACGCCGTCGCCCACGCCGGCGAGGAGGGCCCGGCCGCCTACATCACCCACGCCCTCGACGTCCTCCACGCCGAGCGCATCGACCACGGCGTCCGCTGCCTCGAGGACCCGGAACTGGTCGCCCGCCTTGCCCGCGACCGCATCCCGCTCACCGTCTGTCCCCTCTCCAACGTCCGCCTCGGCGTCGTCGACGACATCGCCCGCCATCCCCTCCCCGAGCTGATCGAACGGGGCCTGTACGTCACCCTCAACTCCGACGACCCCGCCTACTTCGGCGGCTATCTCAACGAGAATTACATGGCGGTGGCCGAAGCCTTCGCCCTCACCCGCGAAACCCTCTGCACCCTGGCACGCAACTCGTTTCGAGGCCGTCGTTCCTGGACGCCGCCGACAAGGCCGCCTATGTGGCCAAGGTCGACGCCTACGAGGCGGCGACGCCGGCGTAGCCATGGCGCCTTTGGATCCGGCCCAACGACATCGGCCGCCCTGTCCGATTTGCCAAGCTTGAGACGATCAATTAGCGGCGGTATGAACCCGGTCATCGGAACAAAGCCGGAAGGCCCCGGCGGTGCGGGGCCTTCCTCTTTTCTTGGGCGCGTGACGGCGTCAGGCGTCCCCGTCTTCGTCTTCCTCCTTCTCTCCGGCCGGACAGCAGCGGTATTCCTGGCTCTTCTCGAGCAGCGCGATCTGGCGTTCGAGGAGCTTGTTCTCGAGATCCTTGTGCACCAGGTCGAGCTCGATCGATTTCTGCAGGCTCGTCTCGCAGACATTGCAGTCGTCGAGACAGCCCTTGACCATGATCGCCTGGGTGGGCAGGCAGGTGGTCCGCTCGAAGCCGAGCTCCGCCTGCAGCTTCGGCGAGACATTGCCCCCGACCTTGTCGATGATCCCGGCCTTCACGAGGTCCGCGTCGACCGCTTGCAGGGCCTTCTTCCGCTGTTCCTCCGGAATTGGCTCGACGCGCACGTCCAGCGTGCGTGTCAGGCGGGTGGCCGTGGCGAGAGACGCATTGCTGAGACCGAACCCGCCGGCGGTCTGGCCCGAACCAATGATATTGGCCTTGTAGGCGGCGGCACTGGTGCGGCCGGCCGTCTCGACTTCCAGCCGGTTGGCCTTGGTCGCGAGAATGCCATCGGGAATCACCGCGACGCTCGACGCAGGGCGCACGGGATTGGCGTCGACGCGGGTATCGCCGGCCCGGTCGACGACCCTGCGAAGCACGGCCTTGATCGAGAAACGCAGCGTTTGTTTCTTCACCAACTGATAGGCGAAATAAGTGACCGCATGACAGTGGTTCTTGTTCTCGAACACCCGCGAGGCAGAATTCATAGGCGCTTTCCGATTCACCCTCGGCATGGCTGCGGCTCTGGACTTCGCCGATGGCGATGGAGTTCGAGGCGCGTACGGCCTGGACCGAACGGGAATGCGACGCCTCGGCGTGCCGGGACAGCTCGTGCAAGAAATCCGCGCTGCTCGACCCGTTGAAATTACCGTCGACGCTGGCGCTGCCGCCGCCGGCGAACCCGATCGTCCAGTAGTCCGCACTGCCATTGACCTCGAAATCGGAATGGCTTTGCGAATTCGCCTCGGCCTCGTCGCGGACCGTAAGGTCGGACATGTATCGGTCCATCGACGACATGTAGAACGTCTCTTCCGAGGCCTGTTCGTGACGGTAGTTGACCTCGGACTCGCTGTCGTAGGTGAAACGGCTGTTCCGGGTGGCGGTAAACAGCCGCACCTTCTCTCCGGGGAGCAAAGTCGTGGAATAGACCACATCCCCCAGGGACAGCGGCCCCGGGCACCGCTCCACCTCGGCGACGATGATCACTTCCACCGGTATGTCGGTGAGGCGATTCTGCAGCCGATAGCTGAATTGCAGCCGCTCGCAACACGGCTCCTTGGTGATCTCGGGGCAGCACGGAATGTCGTTTACGGTAATAACGTTATTGTCAGGCATGACCTCTCCTATCGGTTTGTGTTTTCGCGCGGCGCGTCTCCGATCGATGGTTGGCACCAGGATCGGACCGAGCCGCGCGCTAGGCATCATCGGGAGAGTAGCCGACGGTCCGGGGGTCGTATGTTATCTGGTTCACAAATCCCGGCGACGGACTCGGATTTGATTCTCCGGAATTCCGCGCACGCGTCGGTATTGCCCCTGTACCAAAGGAAACTTACCTGGTGCGCTTGAGAGGTGAGCACGCCCGGTGAATCCGCGCAGCGATCGCCGAGTCGCGATCTCGGGCAAATGGCTCCTCCCGAACAATTTGCCCCACAGCGGTGCCGACGGCCAAGGGAGTCCTTATCTCTTCGCCGCTCCGGGCGTCGTTTCGCGACGAAGCCGACAGGGCCGCGTTCGCCGCCCGGGTCAATGCCTATCGAGCGGCGGCGCTGTCGTACAACGAGCCAACCCCGTAGGCTCTAAAGCAGGGCTCCTTGCAGGAGCTTCATCGCGGTGGCCCCGCCCTCCGAATTGACATAGTCGAGGACGACCGGAACGAACTTCTGAACCATGTCGGGGGACATGCCGAGCTGTTCGAAGCTGCCGGCAAGCGAGCCGAGATTGCCCATCGCGGCGCCGGTCCCCTCGGTCGCGCTCGGTGCGCCTCCCATCGCCTTGGAGGCCATGCCCGTCATCGAACCCATTCCTCCGGTCGCTTCCCCGGATTTGCCGGCGGCGGTGGTCATCTTGCTCACATCGGCAACGCCGCCTGTGGCGCCACCGGCCGCGCTCGCGGCCGCGGCGGTGGGAGCCGCGTCCATCATCGAGTTCGATTCCCGGCACCGCGTCCGGCAATCTGAGAAAACTGATCGGGCGCCAGGCGCTCCTTGGCCAAATTGAAGATGGCGCCGGCACCGCCGGTCGCCTGTTCGCTCGTCACCCCCAGTTGCGAAACGAGCATCCCCACAAGATCTTGGGCCTGGGCGGAACCGGTGTTGGCCGTAGCCACCAGGGCCGCAACGGCCACCAGCGCCGATTTCAACAAAGTTCGCATCACGTCACCCTCCATTTCGTCATCGGAAAACCTGAGGCCCCATGTTAACCCCGATCTCCCGGAAAGCATCTCCTATTCGCCAAGAATGCGCTATGATCGGGCGGGTTCGGCCCAGTCGTCGATAGCTGTTGCAGGAGGAAAGATGATGCGCTCTCTGATGGTTGCGCTGGTTGCGGTGTCGATCGCGGCCACGGTTGCGGCGGCCGAAGACGACCCGCGCACGCCGATCAAGCTTCCTCCCGATATGCGGGGGGCGTTCCTCGAACACATGCGCGATCACATGGACGCGCTCGACGACGTGATGGCGGAGGTTGCCAACGCCGACTTCAAAGCCGCGGCCAAGGTCGCGCGCGAGGAATTGGTGGCCGGGTCGGGCGCCGGGTTCGGACGCTATCTCCCCTTGGAGTTCCGCGAGATGGGTCTTGGCATGCATCGCGCCGCCGCCGAATTCGCCGACGTCGCCGACGCGGTTCCGGCCGAGCCGACGACGGCCGACTGGAAAAAGGCGATGGAGGCCCTTCAGGCGATTTCCGCCCAGTGCCGCGCCTGCCACGCGACGTTCCGCGTCGAGTAGACGCCGGTCGCGACGACAAACCTCGAGCCCGCCTCGGCGTCGTCCCCGACCTCGCCCACCACCCGCTCCCCGAGCTGATCGAGCGCGGCCTGTTCGTCACCCTGAAGCCTGACGATCCCGCTTACTTCGGCGGCTATCTCAACGAGAACTGCGTAGGCGGTCGCCGAAGCCTTCGCCCTCCCCCGCCAAACCCTCTGCACCCTCGCCCGCAATTCGTTCCAGGCCTCGTTTCTCGACGAAGCCGACAAGGCCGCCTACATCGCCAAGGTTGATACCTATTGCGGGGCTGCACCGGCATAGAGTTGCCTTTTTGTGAGCCGAGTGGTTAATCGGTACGGCCCATCATTGTGGCGACGCCGATTTCGCGATCAAAATTCAGTAAAGCGTCTCCGGATCTTCCCGATTGGCCGATGGCGCGGCGCTGAACGGCAACCGTTAGACGCGTGCGCAACGGCGTCATATGCCGAATGATCCAGGCAATGCCTACCCCGGACTATGCATGCGTTGCGCTCCGCCGGCGCTGCCGACGCAGTCTTGACATAGATCTATTGCGTAATTACAATGTAATTACATCGGAGAGCCAAACCATGAAGGTGAAGCTGGTTTCCATCGGCAATTCGAAGGGCATTCGGATTCCGCGGTCGATCATCGAGACGTGCGGGTTCGGCGATGAGGTCGAGCTCGGCGTCGGCGACGGTGTGGTCGTGCTCGCCCCGGTCGGCAAGCTGCGGCAGGGTTGGGACGAGGCGTTTGCAGAGATGGCGGATGCTGGCGACGACGCCCCGCTCGTTCCCGAGCCTCTGCGGCATGACTGGGACGAGAGGGAGTGGCGGTGGTAGCGGATGTCCGGCGGTTCGACGTCTGGCTGGTCAATCTGGACCCGACGCAGGGTTCGGAGATCACCAAGACGCGGCCGTGCGTCGTTGTCTCGCCCGACGAAATGAACCGGCACATCCGCACCGTCATCGTCGCGCCGATGACCTCGAGGCGGCGCCGATATCCGACCCGGGTCGATCTGACCTTTCAGCGGATCAAGGGCCAGGTGGTCCTCGACCAGATCCGCACGATCGACAAGTCGCGCCTCGCCCGCAAACTCGGCCGCCTGCCCGAGCCCCGCGCCCGCGATGTCGCCGGCGTCCTGGTCGAGATGTTCAGCTACGGGTAACGGGCGCCCCATCGATCCGCCGCTGTGGGTGATCGCTGAAGGATAATATTCCTTGTTTTTGGGCCGGTGACGGGATATCTATGGAGAAAAGGCTCTTTGAAATCGTGGAAGCGTTGACGCAAGCCGCCGGGCCGGCGAGATGTGACGGGTGTCCGCCGGGTTGTGTCCCGGCGGATATCAATTTTACAACCGATTGTAATCAAACGTCTTTTCTCGGTTTTGACGAGTTTTGACGAGTTTTGACGATGTTCGTTGCCGGAGCGCAACGGTGCTTCGGGGTAAATTTCGTTTTGAATCAAGGCGTTGCAGCCGTTGCGTCAACGAAACGAAGGGTTATTGTAAATCATATAAATCAACGGGTTACACCACGTTTTGACGAGTTTTGACGAGTTTTGACGATGATTTCGACATTTTTCCGGATCGTTTGTTTTCAAGGGCTTAGCCGATTTCTCGGGCGCGATATCGTCAAGAATTTCCGCAGGAATGCGCTAGGGTATTCAGAAACGTTTGAAAATCAACGAGTTATGCCGAGACGATGGCGCCAATCGTCTCCCGTCGCGGGAGAGCCAGGCGCCGCGCCGAGGCGGTGGGAAGGTGAGGGCGCGACTCTCTGATCTCTGGGATACCCGCTCCCTGACCCTGATCCCTGATCGGGGGCGAGGAGTCAGGGGGGCCTCGCCCGCATACCCGATCCCTGACACCTTCCGGCCTCACCCGCCTTCGTCCTCGAACGACACCAGCACCGCGCCCTCCTCGACCTGTTCGCCGACGTCGTAGTGGACCTTGGCGACGGTGCCGTCGGTGGGGGCGGTGACGGCGTGCTCCATCTTCATCGCCACCATCACCATCAGCGTCGCCCCGCGCTTGACCGCGTCGCCGGGCTTGACGTTGATCGCCACCACCTTGCCCGGCATCGGCGCGGTCAGCGAGCCGCTCTTGGCCTCTTGCAGGCCGGCGCGGGCGGCGGGATCGTCGAGCACCAACCGGTGGCTGGCGCCGCCGCAGATGATCGTCAGGTCGTCGCCGTGGCGGACCACGGTCGCCTTGATCCGCACCCCGCCGAGGTTGGCGATCAGGTCGCCGGCGGCGTCGATCTCGCCGGCGGCGCTCACCGGCTCGGCCCCGCCCGGAAGCTCGAGGAGGATCCCGTCGGGGCGGTAGTGGATGGTCAAGTCGATCCTGTCGTCGCCGTCGCGGAAGGTCAGCTTATGGTAGTTGTCGTCGTTGAGCCGCCAGCCGTCGGTGGAGTGCCACGGCGAGAACGGGTCGAGCGAGCGCCGGGCGGCGGCGCGCGCCTCCTCGTCGCGGCGGATCAGCACGTCGAGACACGCCAGCGACAGCATCCGGTCCGAAGGCGGCTGCCGCTCGGGGAACAGCTCGGCGCGGTGCTGGCCGATGAACCCGGTATGGACGTCGCCGGCGGCGAACGCCGGATGGCCGGCGACGGCGGAGAGGAAATCGACGTTGGTCGCCGGCCCGACCACCTGCACCTCGGCCAAGGCCCGGCGCAATCGGGTCAGCGCCGCGTCGCGGTCCGCGTCCCAGACGATCAGCTTGGCGATCAGCGGGTCGTAGTCGACGCCGACCGCGTCGCCCTCGCGGACCCCGCCGTCGATGCGCACGTGCGGGCTCACGGACGGGTAGCGCAAGTGGCGCAGCGTGCCGGCGGCGGGCAGGAAGTCGCGGCCCGGGTCCTCGGCGTAGATCCGCGCCTCGAAGGCGTGGCCGTTGATCGCCAGGTCGTCCTGGGCGAGCGGCAGCGGCTGGCCGAGGGCGGCGCGGAACTGCCATTCGACCAGGTCGAGGCCGGTGATCATCTCGGTCACCGGATGCTCGACCTGCAGGCGGGTGTTCATCTCCATGAAGTAGAAGCTGCCGTCCTCGTCGAGCAGGAACTCGACGGTGCCGGCGCCCTCGTAGCCGATCGCCTGGGCCGCCGCCACCGCCGCCTCGCCGAGCCGCCGGCGCAGCGCCGCGTCGACGCCGGGGGCCGGCGCCTCCTCGATGATCTTCTGGTGGCGGCGCTGCACCGAGCAGTCGCGCTCGAACAGATGGACGGCGCCGCCGAGGCGGTCGGCGAACACCTGGACCTCGACGTGGCGCGGCCGGGCCAGGTACTTCTCGATCAGCAGCGTGCCGTCGGAGAAGGCGGCCGTGGCCTCGCGCCGGGCAGACTCGATCGCCGCCTCCAGATCGCCCGCCTTCTCGACCACCCGCATGCCGCGGCCGCCGCCGCCGGCCGCCGCCTTGATCAGCGCCGGAAAGCCGATCTCCTCGGCGGCGTGGGTGAGCACGGCCAGGTCCTGGGACTCGCCGTGGTAGCCGGGGACCACCGGCACCCTCGCCGTCTCCATGATCGCCTTGGCCGCCGTCTTCGAGCCCATCGCCCGGATCGCCGCCGGCGGCGGGCCGATGAAGATGAACCCGCGTTCCGCGCAAGTCTCGGCGAAGGCGGCGTTCTCGGACAGGAAGCCGTAGCCGGGATGGATGCCCTGGGCGCCGCTCCATACGGCCACCGCCAGCACCTTGTCGATATTCAGGTAACTCTCCCGCGCTTCGGCCGGCCCGATGCAGTAGGCCTCGTCGGCCATCGCCACGTGCAGGGCGCCGGCGTCGGCCTCGGAGTAGACGGCGACGGTCTGTACGCCGAGGCGCTTGGCGGTGCGGATGACCCGGCAGGCGATCTCGCCCCGGTTGGCGATCAGGATCTTGTCGAACATCAGCGGCCGGCCTTTCGCTTTTCCAGGAACTGGGTGATCCGCTCGCGGCCCTCGTCGGAAGCGCGGGCGCGGGCGATCCGCTCGGCGGTGTCGCGCATCACCGCCTCGTCGATCGGCCGGCCGGTGACCGCGCGGATCAGCTCCTTGACCTCGGCCATCGCCCGTCGACCGTTGCCGGCAAGCGTCTTCAGCATGTCGCGGACCGCGGCATCGAGATCCGCCGCCGGCACCGTCCTGTGGACCAGCCCGATCCGATGCGCCTCGGCGGCGTCGAACACCTCGCCCGAGACGAAATAGCGCCGCGCCTGGCGCGGGCCGATGGCGGCGAGCACGTGCGGCGAAATCACCGCCGGGATCAGCCCGAGCTTGACCTCGGTCAGCGCGAAGCGGGCGTTTTCCTCGGCGGCGATGGCGATGTCGCAGGCGGCGACCAGCCCGACCCCGCCGCCGTACGCCGGTCCCTGGACCCGGGCGATGGTCGGTTTCGGCAGTTCGTCGAGGGTGCGCAGCAACTCGGCCAGGCCCATCGCGTCGGCGATGTTCTCCTCGTGGGAGTAGCCGCCCATCCGCCGCATCCAGTTGAGGTCGGCGCCGGCGGAGAAGCTCTTGCCGCGGGCGGCGAGTACGACCGCGCGGACATTCGGATCGCCGCCGAGCGCCGCCAGCGCCTCGGCCATCCGGGCGATCAACGTATCGTCGAAGGCGTTGTGGACCTCGGGCCGGTCGAGGGTGAGCCAACCGGTGCCTTCGGCGTCGATTTCGGTGATGATGGCCTGTTCGGACATGGTGCTATCTCCGCTCCGCCGGCGCGCTCATGGATGCTTCAGCGACGCAGCGGGAACCGGCACGAAGCCAGAGGCGCCGGGCGGCTGCCAGTACAATTGTAGCGCCCAAGTCCCCTTCTTCTGGTAGTAGAGGATGTCGAGCGGCACCCAGCCGGGCTCGGCGACGTCGAAAACCAGGTCCGGCGAGCTTTCGGCCTTGTGGACGCCAGGGTCCTCGAACATCATCTCGCCGCCGAGGGTGATCCGGACGCCGTCGTTGGAGGTCACCCGCAGCCGATGGGTGCCGGCTTCGGCGAATTGAATGAAGCCGGTGATATGCGCGCCGACCAGCATGTTGTTGGTGGTGGTCAGCACGTTGCCGGGACTCTCCGCGTAGTCGAGCATGGGAAGCGGCTGGCCCGGCACGCCGTCTTCGACCTTCATCCAGCCGACCAGGTCGTCGATGTGGTTGAGCTTGGCGAAATAGTAGCGAACCGCCAGCCCGTCCTTGAGCGCCGCGGCGTCCGGCTGTGGCGCCGCCGGCGCCGGCGGGGCGAGCTGGATCGGCGGGGGCGCCGCCGCAGCCTGAATCTGCGCGGGGGCGGCGACGGTGGCGAGCAATAGCGCCGCCAACCCCGCACCGATCGTCAATCCCTTCAGCGGTTTCATGACTCCTCCCTTCTCGCTTTGTTGCCCTTCCGGGCGCTTGTCCGCCCCGGCTTCCGATCCGGGTTCCAGCCCTTCAAAAGCGTACGATCTTGCCGTCCTCGGCGACCTCGAAATCGACCTCGTCGATGCGCCCGAGCATCTCGTCGCTCATGTGGGTCAGCACCACGCGGCGGGGGCCGATCTCCGCCAGGTGCCGCTCCAGGCTGGCGACGTCGAGGTGCAACTTGACCCGCTTGTCGCGGAAATAGGCCTCGCTGATGAACAGATCGGCGTCCCGGCCGGCGGGGATCAAGGCGTCGGTCCATTCGGTGTCGCCGGTATAGGCGACGACGCGGCCGCCGACGGCGATCCGATAGGCGAAGAACGGCCCGACGCCCCCGGGGTCGTGTTTGACCAAATAAGGCGTCACCGTCAGCGCCCCCAGCACGGTCTCTGTCTCCGCCTCCAATTCGACGAGACGGAGGTCGAATTTGGGGACGGTGGCGGACGAGCCGGGAAAGGTCGTTTCCATGACCCTGGCGAACCATGCCTCGAGGCCCGGAGGACCGGCGATCGTCAGCGGCGTTACGCGTTTGGAGAAGAACTGGGCGTCGAGCATGAAATAGGGAATGCCGCCGAAGTGGTCGCCATGGAAGTGGGTGATCAGGATCGACTCGATCCCGTTGCGGTCGACGCCGAACCGCTTCATCGCGATCAGCGAGGACGCGCCGCAGTCGATCAGGAAGCTGGCGCCGCCGCCGGTCACGTGAAAGCAGGTGTTGAAACGGCCGCCGCTGCCGAACGCGTCACCGCACCCGATGAACCGCACCTGCATGCCTTCGCTCTTCGACGCTTTGGCGATCACATCCGGAACACCCCGAACGTGGTCCTCTCGACCGGGGCGTTGAGGGCGGCGGAGAGGCCGAGGCCCAACACCATCCGGGTCTCGGCGGGATCGATGATACCGTCGTCCCACAGCCTGGCACTGGCGTAGTAGGGGTGCCCCTGGCTCTCGTACTGCTCGAGGATCGGCCTGCGGAATTCCGACTCCTCTTCTTCCGACCAGGTCTGCCCCCGCTCCTCCAGGCCGTCGCGCTTGACGGTCGACAGCACGCCGGCCGCCTGCTCGCCGCCCATCACCGAGATCCGCGCGTTCGGCCACATCCATAGGAAACGGGGGCCATAGGCGCGCCCGCACATCGAGTAGTTGCCGGCGCCGAACGAGCCGCCGATCAGCACCGTCAGCTTGGGCACCCGGGCGCAAGCGACGGCGGTGACCATCTTGGCGCCGTCCTTGGCGATGCCGCCGGCCTCCGCCTTGCTGCCGACCATGAACCCGGTGATGTTCTGCAGGAACACCAGCGGGATGCCGCGTTGAGTGCACAGCTCGACGAAGTGGGCGCCCTTGAGCGCCGATTCCGAGAACAGGATGCCGTTGTTGCCGATGATGCCGACGGGATAGCCGTAGATGTGGGCGAAGGTGCAGACCAGGGTCGTTCCGTAGAGCTGTTTGAATTCCTCGAAGTCGGAGTTGTCGACGATGCGGGCGATCACCTCGCGCACGTCGTAGGGTTTCTTGAGGTTGGTGGGAACGACCCCGTAGATTTCCTTCGGATCGTAGCGGGGCTCGCGCGGTTTGCGGATCGACACCTGCGGGGTCTTCGTCCGGTTGAGGTTGGTCACCACCCGCCGGGCGATGGCGAGGGCGTGGCCATCGTCCATGGCGTAATGATCGGCGACGCCGGAGACCCGGGTATGGACGTCGGCGCCGCCCAATGCCTCGGCGGTGACCACCTCGCCGGTCGCCGCCTTGACCAGCGGCGGGCCGCCGAGAAAGATCGTGCCCTGGTTCTTGACGATGATGCTCTCGTCGGACATCGCCGGCACGTAGGCGCCGCCGGCGGTGCACGAGCCGTGGACGATGGCGATCTGCGGCACCCGCGCCGCCGACATGTTGGCCTGGTTGTAGAAGATGCGGCCGAAGTGGTCGCGGTCGGGGAATACCTCGTCCTGCTCGGGCAGGTTGGCGCCGCCGGACTCGACCAGATAGATGCACGGCAGGTTGTTCTCGAGGGCGATGTTCTGGGCGCGGAGGTGTTTCTTCACCGTCAGGCCGTAATAGGTGCCGCCCTTCACCGTCGGGTCGTTGGCGATGACCATGCATTCGACGCCGGCGATGCGGCCGATGCCGGTGACGACGCCGGCCGCCGGCACCTCGCCGCCATACATCCCGTAGGCCGCCAGTTGCGACAGCTCGAGGAACGGCGAGCCGACGTCGAGCAGCCGGCGGATCCGTTCGCGAACCAGCAACCGGCCACGCTCGGCGTGCTTGGCCCGTGCCCGTTCGCCGCCGCCCTGCTTGATCTCGGCGATCGTGGCGCGGAGATCGGCGACCAGTTCCTCCATCGCCGCGACGTTCGCCTTGAATGGGTCCGAGCGTTTGTCGGCAGTGCTTTTGAATACGGTCATCGCGAGATCACCAGCCTCCTTCCGTCATCCACGTCTGCACCATCAGCAGCCGGTCGCACCCCCAGAAGCCCTCGCCGTCGACGATGAAGAACGGCGAGCCGCAGACGCCCCGTTCGACCGCGCGGTCGCCCTCGTCGACGAGGCGCTGTTTCCACTGCGGATCCTGGACCGCGGCCAGCAGATCGTCCCGGTTGATCTCCAGCGGCTCGGCCAGGTCGGCGACGGTATCCGCCGGGGTGATGTCGCGGCCTTCGCCGAAATAGGCATTGAAGACCGACCTGGCGAAATCCCTGGCCAGGTCCGGATCATCGGCGTCGAGCCAGTAAAAGGCACGGGCGGCGGCGAGGGTCGCGATCGGAAACGGATCGGGCAATACCCACGGAACGCCGAACAGGCGGCCGAGCCGCTCCCAGTCGTGGCGGCTGTATTCTCCCTTGATCGGCACCTGGATCAACGGCTTGACGCCGGACTGCTTCATCACCGCGCCGAGCATGATCGGTTTCCACACCGCCCGCCGCCCGCCGGCTTCCGCCACCTCGTCCACCCGGTGGCTGGCGAAATAGCCGTAAGGAGAGGAGAAGTCGAAATAGAACTCCAGGACGTCTGTCATCGTGCCCGCCTCCCCGTCGGTCAGCGGCGGCCTCACCAGGAAAGCTCGGTGCCGTCGTAGTTGAAGAACAGACCGCTGTTCTCGAGACTGAGACCGTCGATGACCTCGCGCATACCGGCGACGCTCTCGAAGGCTTCGATCTTGGCCCCCGGTCCGCCCATGTCGGTCGCCACCCAGCCGGGGTGAATGACCGCGACGGCGATCCGTTTCTGCTTGAGGTCGATCGCCAGGCTCTTCATCACCGCGTTGAGCGCCGCCTTCGCCGAGCGGTAGACGTAGGAACCGCCGGAGGTATTGTCGCCGATGCTGCCCATGTTGCTGGTAACCGCGACGATCCGCCTGAACTTGCTCTTCGCCACGTGCTCGCTGAATACGGCACTGATCTTCAGCGGCGCCATGGTGTCGACACGGAGTACTTCGGCCCAGGCCGCGTAGTCGACGGAGCCGTAGGGCACCACCCGCGGTCCGTAGATCCCGGCACTATTGATCAGAAGATCGATCGGCTCGCCCTTAAGCTTCTTCGCCAATTCCTCGATACGGGCGAAATCGGTTACGTCGAGGGGATGAACCTCGATTTCGCCCTCGAGCGCATTCAGGGCCTCGGCCCCGGCCGGCCGCCGGCAGGTGGCGATCACCTTCCAGCCCTCGGCGGCGTATTGCCTGGCAAACTCCAACCCAATCCCCCGATTGGCCCCCGTGATCAGACACGTCGGCATCGATCCCGTTCCCCTCTCCTGACATTACCTGTTTGTACCATCGGCTCCTCGCCGCAATCGTCGTCGCGTTCCCTCACTCCCGAATGAAGAGGATCTCGACCCCAACTTCCAGCTTTGCCCACAACCGGTCCGCCGTCAACGCCGGCAGGCCACGCCCCTTTGCCAACGCGAGACAGGCGCGGTCTCCCAGGGACAACCCTTTGGATCGCGTCGCGGATCGCATCGCCGCGGTCGAGTATGCCATGTCTTCGTCGAATGAAACGATGTTCAGGTCGAGCACGCTGAGGGCTCTTCGTACTTCCGGCTGGTTCAGCCCTCGATCGGACAGCCGTGTTCCAGCCTCGGCAAGATTGACCGCCGAAGCAAGTGCATTACCGATATGGGGTTGAACGTGTTCCGCTCCGGGTTCCCCCGCTACATACGCGAGGATCGCCGATGCATCGAGCACAACGCTATTCACCCCTCTCCTCCCGTTCAGCCTCCCGCCTCCTCTCGGCGATGAGCTCATCGACAAGGCTTACCCCTTCCGGGACGTGCCGGGCAATCAATTCACGAACTCTCTCCACCTCGGCAGAATGACTCACAACGCGAACCGATTCCCCTTCGTATCGAAGGATCAATGAGTCTCCCTCCTCGATTCCGAGCGCCTGTCGATACACTGCGGGAATCACAATGCGACCGCCCGGGCCGACGGTGACCCGCATCTGCTCCGGCGGCTCTTCGGACACCCGCCCGCCGGATGAAACGTCTTGATCAATGGCCAGGTCGAGTTGTGGAGAGGGATAGCCAGCTTGGACCAGAACGTTGCGCGCGTGCTGATATCGGATTTCGAGATAGTTCGCGATTTCGGAACGGGAATAGCCCTCGCGGTAGAGCGCAATGATTTTGGCCGACTTGGTTGGAAGGCCCTTGACGACCTCTCCCATTGCTTGGCGCGACGCTGAAGTGACATGTGGCCGCATGGCGCCCACACCTTTTGCTCGAGTGGACATGCACCTCATAACGCCATATGAGCAACTAAATGTCAATAGTTACATCAAAAGACAACATAACTATCCTGTTTGTTCATACAGTTCCCGGCCGATCAGCCAGCGGCGGATCTCGCTGGTCCCGGCGCCGATCTCGTAGAGCTTGGCGTCGCGCAGCAGCCGTCCGGTCGGATATTCGTT
Organism: uncultured Alphaproteobacteria bacterium; assembly: GCA_963772635.1. Classification (GTDB taxonomy): domain Bacteria; phylum Pseudomonadota; class Alphaproteobacteria; order Rhodospirillales; family Defluviicoccaceae; genus JAUXFS01. The sequence goes on along the minus strand of CAVYYK010000061.1, from coordinate 96,687 downwards.
GATGTAGCCGTTGCCGCCGAGACACTGGATTGCCTCCAGCGCCATCCACGTCGCCTTCTCGGACGCATACAAAATGGCGCCGGCGGCATCCTTGCGGGTGGTCTCGCCGCGGTCGCTGGCCTGCGCCACCATGTAGACGTAGGCCTTTGACGCGTTCATCGTCGTGTACATGTCGGCGAGCTTGGCCTGCATGAGCTGAAAGGCGCCGATCGGCTCGCCGAACTGACGGCGCTCGTGAATGTACGGCACGACGACGTCCATGCACGCCTGCATGATCCCCAGAGGGCCGGCCGAGAGCACCAGCCGTTCGTAGTCGAGACCGCTCATCAGCACGTTGGCGCCCTTGTTGAGCGGGCCGAGGATGTTCTCCTCGGGCACTTCGCAGTCCTGGAACACCAGCTCGCAGGTATTGGAGCCGCGCATCCCGAGCTTGTCCAGTTTCTGCGCCGTCGAGAACCCCTTGAAGCCGCGCTCGATCAGGAACGCGGTGATTCCGCGCGGGCCTGCCTGGGGGTCGGTCTTGGCGTAGACGACGAGGACGTCGGCGTCGGGGCCGTTGGTGATCCACATCTTGGTGCCGTTGAGCACGTAGCGGTCGCCCCGCCGCTCGGCGCGGAGCTGCATGCCGACCACGTCCGACCCGGCGCCGGATTCACTCATCGCCAGGGCCCCCACGAACTCGCCGCTGACCAGCTTCGGCAGATACTTGCGCCGCTGTTCCTCCGTGCCGTTGCGACGGATCTGGTTGACGCACAGGTTGGAATGGGCGCCGTAGCTCAAACCCACCGAAGCCGACGCGCGGCTGATCTCCTCCATCGCCACGACATGCTCCGTGTAGCCCATCCCGGCGCCACCGTATTCCTCCTCGACGGTAATCCCGAGAACGCCGAGCGCTCCCATCTTCGACCACAGGTCGGACGGAAACGCGTTCTGGCGATCGATATCGGCGGCCCTCGGCGCGATTTCGTCCGAAGCGAAGCTCTGCACCGAGGCCCGCAACATGTCCGCGGTCTCGCCGAGATTGAAGTTCAGTGACGGAATTTCATTGCTGATCATTGTTCCTCCCCGCACCCGTCCGACGCGACTATACGCTGGGGTTTCGTCCCCGACAAACCCCAACCGCAGAATAGCTTCGTGGGCGAAGCCTCATCGACCTGTTCCTCTGCCGCGCTACGTTTCCCGCCAAAGCGCGGACTATCCGACGACGTCCGGCCGTCCGGTAATGGTCATCAGCGTCTGCTGCAAGATGGCGCAGACCCGGCTGGAGCCGTTCTTCTCGGCGCTGACTTCCGCCCGGCTGACGGTCAGGGTACGGCCGGGTCGGACGACGCTGCCACGGGCGATCAACAGTTCGCCGTCCGCCGGGGCGACCAGATTGATCTTGAACTCGACGGTCAGCACGCCGGCACCCGCCGGCATCAGCGAAAACCCGGCATAGCCGGCGGCCGAGTCCGCGATCGTCGCGACGATGCCGCCGTGAAAGAAGCCGTGTTGCTGCGAGACATGCTCCCCGTAGGGCAGCCGGATCTCGCAGTGACCGGGTCCGACCTCGATCATCTCGGCGCCGATATGGCCCATGATTCCCTGGCGGGCGAAGCTGTTGCGCACCCGGCGTTCGAAGTCGGGATCGGCAGGCTGAAATTCCGACGTGCTCACCGCTCGGATACCCTCTTCGTAATGTCCCTCATTTGCCGTGAACGGTATTTGACGTTTACGTAAACGTCAACTTCAGAAATCGATCTTCGAACGTCTATCGATAACCTTCGCTGTGCCCTCGGTATCGACCAATGCTCCATGGCGAGTTGCCCGGCGAAAGGCCCGGAAACATGGTGAAAAACAGTCATGAGACAAAAGGGACTGCATCCTGCATTGGTGCCATCCTATGCCTCGGCTTCGCGGCCGTTATCGCGGTCGCGGCGATCGGCGCCTGCGCCAGCGACGACGACAAGGGCTGGGCCACGAAAACCGAAGGCGCGGCACCCGCCGGTTGGACCTCGGTTGGCTAGTGCGAGCAACAGAACTTCGCAACCGCGAATCGGAACTGCCGCGCGACGACCGTCGCCGCAGATCCCCAGTTGAAATCCAATGTCCAAAGTCAGATGAGTGGTTCAGATGGGAATATCGGGATTACCGAGGTTGACCGCCGCGCCTATTGGGGCTGTATGCAAGGCTGGGGTTGGATGGCCCAGGGGAGGTAATTCCCACCGCCGCCGGACCTGGCGATCTCAGACTGGTTTCGGCGCCTCTTTCTTTTTTCCGGCCCCCTTGATCTTCTCGCGCAAGGTCTGGAATACAACGTAGAGCACCGGGATCAGGAAGATCCCGATGGCCGATGCGGCGAGCATGCCACCGAAGACCGCTGTGCCGACGCTGCGCCGACTAGCGGCGCTGGCACCAACCGCGATGACCAGCGGCAGGAGACCCGCGAGGAACGAAATCGCCGTCATCATCACCGCTCTGAACCGCAATCGTGCGGCCATCTCCGCGGCCTCGACGATCTCCATGCCCTTTTCACGTTGTTCCTTGGCGAATTCGATGATCAGGATGGCGTTCTTCGCCGCCAGTGCGATCAGCATGACCACGCCGATTTGGGCGTAGATGTTGTTGTCCAGCTTCGCGACCCAGAGCGCCACCATCGCGCCGAGCACGGCAACAATGACCGACAACAGCACCGGGATCGGGATTGTCCAGCTCTCGTAGAGCCCGACTAGAAACAGATAGGCGAACAGCACGGCGAGACCGAGGATCATTCCGGTCTGCCCCGCCGCCTGCTTTTCTTGCAGCGAGGTGCCGCTCCATTCGTACGAGAACCCCGCGGGGAGAGTGGCCGCCGAGGCCGCCTCCATCGAGGCCATGCGCCTGCCCGGAGCTGTATCCCGGCGCGGCGCCGCCGTTGATCGTCACGCTTCGGTAGTTGTTGTAGCGAACCAGTGTCTGCGGACCGAGGACGATGCTGGCGTCGAGGATCGAACGCAGCGGCACCATGGTGCCCTCGTTGTTCTTGACGTAGATGTCGTAAACGCTGTCGATCTTCGCCCGGTCGCCCTCCTCGCCCTGGATGTTGACCTGCCACGTTCGCCCGAACAGATTGAAATCATTGATGTAGTATCCGCCGAGCGTCGATTGCAGCGCCTGGAAGACGTCACCGATCTTGAGGCCGAGCGTTTGCGCCTTGTCACGGTCGATATCGAGATAGAGCTGTGGCGTGTCGGTGGCAAACGTGCTGAAAGCGCCTTCGATTTCAGGCCGTTCGTTGGCGGCAATGACAAGTCCCGCGCATCACCGCCGCCATTTCCTCCGGCGGAGCGCCGGTCAGAGATTCCATCTGGTACTCGAAACCGCCGACGGTGCCGAGACCAACGATCGGCGGCAGGTTGAAGGCGAGGGCAACCGCCTCGGGTATGGTCGCCAGCTCGGCACCCACCCGTTCAATGATCGAGAACGCCGACAGCGATGGCTCCTTGCGCGCATCGAAGGGCTCGAGTGTCGGGATGACCAGCCCGGCGTTGGGCTGAACCACAGCGTCGAGGAAGTTGTACCCGATCACCGAGAGGTAGTGCTCGACCCCATCGGTCCCTTCCAAAACTCGTTCGATTTTGTCGATCACGGCGGCGGTGCGGTTCACCGATGCCCCTTCAGGCAGTTGTGCAACCACGAACATGGCTCCCTGATCTTCTTCGGGAACGAACCCGGTCGGTGTCATCTGATAGAGCCAGCCGGTGGCGACGAACACGGCGAACAGAAAGACCAGACCGAGCACGGCTCGCCGGACGAGCTGACGAACGACGGCGCCATAGCCGTTTCGCACCTTGTCGACGCCGCCGAGGAAGAAGCGCACGGGTCCCCACGGCTTTATGCCGGGCTTGAGAAGCAGCGCGCACAGGGCGGGACTGAGGGTCAAGGCGTTGATGCTCGAGATCACGGTCGAGACGGAGATGGCGACGGCGAACTGCTGATAGAGCTGGCCGGTGATGCCGGGAACAAACCCCACCGGCACGAAGACCGAGAGCAGAACGAAAGTCGTGGCGATGATCGGCCCGGTGATTTCGGTCATCGCCTTCTTGGCGGCTTCTCTCGGCGGCAGGCCTTCCTCGCTCATGATGCGATCGGTGTTCTCGACGACGATGATCGCGTCATCGACGACGATACCGATGGCGAGAACCAGGGCGAGCAGCGACACCATGTTGGCGGTGAAACCGAGGGCGAGCATCACCGCGATGGTGCCGATGATGGAGACGGGGACCGCCGCCGTCGGAACGAGGGTCGCTCGGAAATTGCCGAGAAACAGGTAGACGGCGAGGACCACCAGCACGAAGGCTTCGATCAGGGTCTCGATCACCGCATCGATGGAATTCTTGACGAACACCGATGTGTCGTAGGGTATGACATACTCGAGGTCGTCGGGGAACCGTTCCTTCAGCCGTTCCATGACTTGGCGGATGCCGTCGGCGACGGTGAGGGCGTTCGCTCCGGGAGCCTGAAAGACCGCGACCATCGCCGTCGGTCCGCCGTCGAGGCGCGCCGACCAGTCCGACGACTTCGCCCCCAACTCGACCCGAGCAACGTCCTTCAGGCGGAGTACGGAGCCGTCCGAATTGGAGCGAACGACGATGTCCTCGAACTCCTCGGGTTGCGACAGGCGGCCCTTGGTCAGAACCGTCAGCTGTACCTGGGGATCGTCCGTCATCGGCTGCGCGCCGACGCGGCCGGTTGCCGCCTGCAGGTTCTGGCTCTGTATCGCCTGAATGATATCGTTGGGAGCCAGCCCGAGGCTGGTCATGCGGTCTGATGACAACCAGATGCGCATACTGTAATCGCGCGCACCCCACAGTGTCGCGTTGCCGACACCGGGGACGCGCGCCAGTTCGTCCCGGATGTTGATCGTGACATAATTGCTGAGAAACAGGTTGTCGTAAGTCTTCTCGGGCGAGTAGAGCGCGACGATCTGCAACAGCGCAGTGGACTGTTTCTCGACCTTGACGCCCTGGCGCTGCACCTCCTCCGGCAATTGCGCCACCGCTTGCTGGACGCGCGTCTGGGCGTTGACGGTGTTGAGATCCGGATTGGTGCCGACGGCGAACGTGACGTTCAGCGAGTACTCGCCGTCGTCGCTGCTCGTAGACTTCATGTAGATCATGTTGTCGACGCCGTTCACCTTCGATTCGATGACCTGCGCGACGGTCTCTTCGACGACTTTGGCGTTCGCGCCGGGGTACGAGGCCGTGATGCCGACCTGAGGTGGAACGATGTCCGGAAACTGCGCGGTCGGGATCGCCGTCAATGCGATCAGTCCGGCGATGGTAATGACGATCGAGATGACCAGGGCGAGCCGCGGGCGATCGATGAAGACGTGGGAGATCATCCGCCTAGCTCCCCCCTTGTACCGGTCCCGGTGCCGCCTCGGTCGGCTGCACCTCGATGCCCGGGCGGACCTTCTGGATGCCTTGGGTGATGATGCGCTCTCCCTCCTTGAGGCCCTCGGTGACGACGATCTCGCCCGCGCGTTCCTGGCCGGTGGAGATGCGTCGCAACTCGACCTTGTCCTCGGCATCAACCACCAGGACATAGCGTCCCACCTGGTCGATCAGCATGGACGAGCGCGGGATCACCAAAGCACTTTCGGGTTTCTCATTTTCCAACGAGACAGTCACGAACTGACCGTCGATGAGCAGGTTGTCCGGGTTGGCGAACACCGCGCGGACGTCCAGGGTGTCGGTGCTCTTGCTGATGGTGACGTCGGCGAAGTCGATCTTCCCGTCCTGGGGATAGGTGCTGCCGTCCCCAAGGATGAGACGAACCCTCAGCGGTTGTTCGTCGCCGGTCTCGAGGACACTCTTCTGATAATCGAGAATGACACGCTGGCTGACGGGAAAAACCACATTGATTGGATCCTGGCTGACGACCGTCGCCAACGGATCGCTTTCCGGATTGACGAGATTGCCGACCGTGTACCTTTCGCGACCGATCAGACCCTTGATCGGGGAGCGAATTTCGGTATAGCCGAGATCGAGTTCAACCCGTTGCAAGACGGCTCTCGCCTCGAGCACCGCGGCGCTCTGCACCTTCTCTTTCGCCACCGCCTCATCCAAGCTCTGTTTGCTCACGGCCCCCGACTTCACCGCAGTCTGAAACCGGCCCAGAGTTGCCCTGGCTTCCGCCAGAGCGGCTTCGGCCTTGGCGACATCGGCGTTGGCTTGGCTCACGGCAGCCTCGTACGGCGCCTTCTCGATGACGAACAGCAGGTCGCCTTGGTTGACCTCTCCACCCTCCTCGAACAGGCGTTGTTCTAGGAACCCGGTCACCCGCGCCCTGAGGTCGACCCTTGCGGTTGCATTCACGCGACCGACGAACTCGACGGAAGCCGTCACGTCCTTGCGGACGACCGGCGTCACGCCCACAGCCGGCGGCGGCGGAACGGCGTCCTCCGCTTGCTGCTGATCGCAGGCGACGAGCAGTAACAACGCCGCCATCGCTGCAATCGGCGCCGTTCGGGATATGTTAGTGCGGACGAAGGGCATGTTCATGATTTCCATCGCCTTGACCATGAAGTCGGGGGCCTGACCGATGTGACCGTTGGCGTCAAACTAACACTGCCCCAACCTGGAGGGAACCGCGCACGCGGTGTGTGGTGTGTCCGAGGACCCTTTCTGAACGTGGGTTGTTCGCCTTTTCCGCCAGCGCTACTCGCAGCAACAGAGAGCAGGGGCAAAGGCCCGCCGATGGCCGATCAGCGAGATAATGCGTTGATTAACGACTTAGCCTTTCCCGACTTAACAGTTCGATCGATGAGGACTTCCTCCATCGTCGTCGGCACACGACCGTAATACGTTTCGTTCAGCCCTTCTCTCGGTTTGTTGACGCCGCCCTTGAGATTGAGACCGGCGAAAGCGCCGCCTTCAACCTGAACGAAGTAGTAGATGTCGGCGAGCTGGTCGGTGGACAGAAGCTTACCTTTTACGCCCTCTCCCAGCGCCAGGGTCGCGTTGTTGCCCAACTCGACGTCGCCGGTGGCCAACTTTTCCACCGTGTCCGGGTTGGTGGCTATCATCAGGACGCTCGACGAACTCGACACCAGCCTGCAGGCCGAAACTCGCGGCACCGTAGCTTATGAATGCCGGGCTGCTCCAGCCATCCTTGGGATTGAAGCTGAGGATCACACCCGTGCCGCCTTCGGCGCCGAACACGAAGGCGCCTTTGAGGATGTTCGGGTAGATGACGACCGCATGCGCCTTGGCGAGGAGCGCATCGATATCCGCCTTCTGACTTCCCGCGCGAAACTTATCGACGACCGTTGCCGCCTCGTCGACAAGCTTCTGAAGATCGGCTTGGTCGTCGGCCCTAGCAATCCCGATAGAGGCGACCGCCCAAGAGACTGCGACCAGCGTTAACAGAATGCGTCTCATAAGCGTCGTACCTCTCTCATCGGATGCAACGGGACAAGCCTTTCTAAGGAACCAACGCCGCCAGCATCGGCAAGCCAACCTCCATCACGACGTCTTTGTCTTCCTCCATTGCGCACTCCGCGCTCGCGATTTTGCGCTGTTTACTCAGTCTATGGGGCGGGTCCAAGGGCCGCTATCCGCAATGCGAAGTTCCGATCTCGCCTCGTCAGAAAATCTGAAGTCGACAAGCGGGCTGCTCGCAAGGTTTGAGAGGGCGTCTCGCCGAAAAGGCGGCGATAATGCTGAGCAAATCGGCCGAAATGACTGAAATCGTGATCGAGGGCAACGGCGGTTACCGGGGCCGAGCGGCCGCTCGAAGTCAGCAAACGACGACGTGCGGCCATGAGCCGTCTGGCGAGAATATACTGGGACGGAGTGACCCCGAGTGCGCTCTGAAACGCATACTGAAGGGCCCGGTCCGACGTTCCGAGGGCTTCGCCTAATTCCCGCACGGTAAGCCGCTCGTACCGGGGCCGATCGATATAGTCGAGCGCCGCGATTGCCAATCCATATGATGCCACGGGTTTCAGTTCGGCAAACCCGGCCGACAGGTGATGCCTTTTCGCCGGCGCGGCGGCCAGAGGCGAAGCGTCTTTTCTCGCGCCGCGTCGGTCCACAGTTGGCGATGGTCGGGGGGCAAGTCCAACCAGGATGAATTCGAACAGCTCGCGCGCCCACCCCCGAAACCTCGCGACAAGGGCCTCGGTCAGTGGGATCACGCTCAGCTCCGGGGCCAGATCGTGCAATGTCGCGGCCGCGAGCGGAAGACTTTCCGCGTCGGCAACCCGCTGCGGAACAACAACCTCGAACGATTCCCAACCTTCGTAGAGGACGTTGCGATACTCGCGACCGGGCCCGAACACGACGAGAGATCCCGCAGGAACCTGCAACCCACAGAAGATCTTTGGGGTGAGACAAACGACGTATACCAGCGTATTCGCATCGATCGCCGTCCGGTCGGCAATCAATCTGTTCAAGCGAAGCCGTGCGACCTTGACGTCTCCCAAGTCGAGAAGGCCGAGGCGAATGCAAATGGGGCCGGTGCTCAACTGGGTGGGTTCCGTGTCCCAGCCCGAGAGCAGGTCGCGGAAACAATCGACGTCGTCGAGTTCAAGCAGTTTGAGGTCAGAAGTCACGGCATGGTCACCCAGCAAAAGCCGCTTCGATCAACTTATCAGGCGCAATTGAGCATGGACAAGGCTCCCGACAACATCCTGTAACCGGGGGATCACCGGCTTCGGGGCTGCCGAGGTGCCGGTACACCAATGAAGGGAATATTCCAATTGCTAATTGGTCGCAATGGCGGTCAACTCGACCGCTCGACGATTCATTTTGATCACGGAAACAGTGAAAATACGTTGCTGAAGCAACAGTCCATCGATTTTCGTGGCTTGATCGTCTAAGGTCGGCGTCCGCGCGACTTGACCGCGGCAATCGAAGCCGGTCAAAGAGTGTCCGAGCTTTACTTGGTGCAGGGAGGTTTCCGGATGAGGGGAAGATCCATATTTCCGTGGCGCGATCGTCTAACGTCTGCGCTGGCGCGATCTGACCTTGGCAACAATGGCATAGCTCCAGGCGGAACAAGGATCATATAGTGCCGGGAGGTTTCAGGACGAGGGGAAGGTCCATCGGCATGGCGAACATCAATTCTTCAGTCCCTTTTCGACCCAGGACTGGCAAGCCTTGCAGGCTCCGCTATGGCGTTGTCGTCGTCCGTGACGATCGGTTTGCTGCAAGCCTGCACCGCCGTCGGTCCCGATTACCAGGCGCCCCAAACGCGGTTGCCGGATCTCTGGCATCAGGATCTGACGAAAGGCCTGAAGGACGGGAAGACGGATCTCCGGGAATGGTGGACCAGGCTCCAGGACCCGATGCTGAACAATCTGATCGCGCGCGCCGGTGCGGGAAACCTGGACCTCAAACAGGCGGTCGCCCGCATCCTCGAGGCCCGCGCCAACGTCGGAATCGCTGCGGGCGCGGAACTGCCCGAAGTCGGCGCCGGCGGCCAGATCGAGACCGGCCGCGTCAGTGAAGGTGTCGCCGGCAAGGTCGTAAATCCGCCTCGCAAACAGTCGAGCACGCTTTATTCGACGGGACTGGACGCCACCTGGGAACTCGACCTCTGGGGCCGGATCAGCCGTCAGGTGGAATCCGCCGACGCCGGTCTCCAGGCGTCGGTCGAAGACTACCGGGACGTGCTGGTGTCGCTGTACGCCGAGGTGGCGCAGAGATATGTGGACGTGCGGACCGCCCAGGCTCGGATACAGGCGCTAGTGGAGAACGTCGAAAGTCAGAAGAAGACGCTGCGGCTGGTCCAGGACCGCCTGCGTGCGGAACTGGCTTCGGACCTCGAAGTCGCCCAGGCCGAATTGAACCTCGCCACGACGGAATCTCAGGTGCCCACGGTGCGCCAGGATCTGGCTGCGGCGGTCCACAGGCTGGGCGTGCTTCTCGGCGAGCGGCCCACCGCCCTGTACGCGGAGCTCAGGGAGACGAAACCCATTCCTCAACCGCCCAAGGAGATCCTCGTCGGCCTTCCGACCGAGCTTTTGCGCCAACGCCCCGACATCCGCGCCGCCGAGCGCCGTCTGGCAGCCCAGACCGCGCAGATTGGCGTCGCCACCGCCGACCTCTACCCACGGTTCTCGCTCACCGGCTTCTTCGCATTCGAGAACTTCGGGGTGAGCGACGTCTTCAAATGGCAAAACCGGGCCTACGGGCTTGGACCGACGATGCAGTGGAACGTTTTCGACGGGGGTCGCATTCGCAGCAATATTCAGGCGCAGGACGCCATCACCCAGCAACTGCTTACATCCTACGAACAGACCGTACTCGACGCCCTGCGGCAGGTCGAGGACGCGATGGCGTTTTATATCCAGGAAAACGACCGGCAAGACGCACTTTATCGTTCGGTCGTTGCAGCGGCCAAGTCGGTCAAGCTAGTCCAAACCCTTTATGTCACCGGCCTCACCGACTTCCAGAACGTCCAGGATCAGGAACGACGCAAGTCGGAGCAGGACGACCAGTACGCGCAGAGCCAGGGCGCGGTGACGAAGTACCTCGTCGACATCTACCGGAGCCTGGGCGGCGGCTGGGCGCCCGCGGACCAACAGCCGACGACCACCGGCGCCGAAGCGCCCAAATCCGATAAGGGCACGACGGCATCCACGCCCGCGCCCCAGGCCAACGAAGGCATCGTCCACGTCAGCGCCGACGCGTCGAGGGACGCGCACCGTCGTCGGTGATCACGGGGACGAAATGGGTCGAGAACATGGTCGGAGTGAGTGGATTCGAACCACCGACCCCCGCCTCCCGAAGACGGTGCTCTACCAGGCTGAGCTACACTCCGACAGATTGGTGTCCGCTTTATAGCGCCGTCTCGCGGTCTAGGGCAAGAAACCAGCGCATCCATCCGCACGGCAATTCAACAGCAAGGAACAGGCGGCGATCAGTAGGCCCGTTTGATGCAGAAATCGACGAGTTCGGCGAAGATCGCTTTCTCGGTGCTATCGGGGAACGGAGCGAGCGCACGGATCGCCTGGGCGCCGTACTGCCGCGCCCTCTCCACCGTCTCGATGAGCACGCCCCGTTTGTCGAGGATGGCGATGGCCCGCTCCAGGTCGCCGGCCTGGTGGTCCATCTCCTCGAGCGTCCGCCGCCAGAACGCCTTTTCGGCGGCATCGCCGCGACGGAACGCAAGGACGATCGGCAGGGTGATCTTGCCTTCGCGGAAGTCGTCGCCGACGGTCTTGCCGAGGGTGGCCTGCTTCGCCGTGTAGTCGAGGACATCGTCGATCAGTTGAAAAGCGATGCCGAGATTCATGCCGTACTCCTTGAGTGCGGACTCCTCGAACTCGGGACGGTCGGCGACAACGGCGCCGATACGGCACGCCGCGGCGAAAAGATGAGCGGTCTTGGCCTTGATTACTTCCAGATAAGCGGTCTCGTCGGTATCCGTGTCGTTGGTGGTAACCAGCTGCATCACCTCGCCCTCGGCGATGGTCGACGAGGCTTTCGACAGGATCGCCAGGACCTTGAGCGAGCCGTCCTCGACCATCAGCTCGAACGCGCGGCTGAACAGGAAGTCGCCGACCAGGACGCTGGACTTGTTGCCCCAGACCGCATTGGCCGATGCCAGACCCCGACGCAGGTCGCTGTCGTCGACCACATCGTCGTGGAGCAGGGTGGCGGTGTGAATGAACTCGATGCAGGCCGCCAGTCCGATGTGCCGTTGGTCGGAATGGCGGCACATGCGAGCCGACGCGAGGGTCAGCATCGGCCGCAAGCGCTTGCCACCGGCGGCGACGACGTGGCCGGCCAGTTGCGGAATCAGGGCGACCGGGCTGTCCATCCTGGCGATGATCAGCGCGTTGACCGCCTTCATGTCCTCGGCGACGAGAGCGGTGAGGGCGTCCAACGACGGTTTCCTGCCATGTTCGCCGTCGAGGCTCACAGCAACGCCCACTCGACCTCCTCTGATTTGACCTGCGGAGGGCTTGACGTCCAATCCTCCTTGACGGAGCATAAGAACGGCCACAGGCTCCGGTCAAGCCCGCTGCGCGGACTGCCGTCCGACATCCTGTATGCACCCACCAGTGCCCCGTTCGACAGGCGATGATTGAACTGATCCGTACCGACGACCCCGTCCTGCTGTCATGGCTCGAATTGCGGCTTGCCGAAGTCGGAATCGAGGCCGTCGTCTTTGACGGCCATACCAGTAGCGCCTATGCCGGCGCACTCGATAGTGTGTGCAGCCGGATGATGGTTGCGGAGGATGACCTGTCACGGGCCATGAGGATTGTTGAAGAGGGCCGCAGCCTTGCCGGACAGGAATGACGATCTGACCGAGGACCGGCTGCTCGGCGGCCGGGTCCGGCTGAGCCAGCCCACGACGGGCTATCGGGCGGGCATCGATCCGGTGTTTCTGGCGGCCGCAGTGCCGGCGAAAGCCGGCGAGAGGGTGCTCGACGTTGGTGCCGGCGCCGGTGCCGCGGCGTTGTGCCTCGCCGCCCGCGTAGCCAATACTTCCGTCAGCGGCGTCGAGGCCGACCGCGCACTGGTTCGCCTTGCCAACGCCAACGCCGGGGCCACGGGCATCGGAGACCGCGTCCAGTTCTTTGCCGGCGACCTTCTGACTCCGCCGGTGAGGCTGGCGCCGGCATCGTTCGATCACGTTATGGCCAATCCGCCGTTCATGCCCGAGGGAGCCTGCAGGGCGTCGCCGGATCCGGGCAAGGCGGCGGCAACCGTCGAGCACAGAGCCGGACTCGGAGACTGGCTCAGGTTCTGTCTGCTGATGGCGGCCCCGACGGGAACGGTGACTTTGATCCACCGCGCCGATCGGCTGGATGCCCTCCTCGAGGCACTGGCCGGGCGTCTCGGCGGTGTCGTGGTGTTCCCCCTGTGGCCGGGCGGTGAAGGCCGAAAAGCGGCGAAGCGGGTGATCGTAACCGGACGCAGGGGTTCGCGGGCGCCGCTCAGCCTCGTTCCCGGGCTGGTCCTGCATCAACCCGGCGGCGCTTTCACCGACGAGGCCGAGGCGGTCCTACGCCACGCCGGCGCCCTCCTCCTTGACGAGACGCGGCGCACGGCCCCTTGACCTTTCCGATGGCACCGCAGAAACTGCCGGCAACATGAAACTCCGCTCCCTTCTCGCGCTCCTACCGTTCAAACGCTTTCGCAACCCGCCACCGAGGGTCGCCGTGATCCGACTGTTCGGGATCATCGGCCGGCTCGACATGCTGCGGCGTGGCCTCGCCCTGAGCAACCTTGCCGGCGTCTTCGAACGCGCGTTCGAGTTGCCCGATCTCAAGGCCGTGGCGCTTGCCGTCAACTCCCCCGGCGGGTCCCCGGTGCAATCGGCGCTCATCGCCCGGCGGATCCGCGCGCTGGCGGCCGAACACGACGTGCCGGTTTTCGCGTTCGCCGAGGATGTCGCCGCATCGGGTGGTTACTGGCTTCTGACCGCCGCCGACGAGATCTACGCCGACGAAAGCTCGATCATCGGGTCCATCGGAGTCGTCACCGCCGGCTTCGGATTCCCGGCAGGTGCTGAAGCGCCTGGGTATCGAGCGTCGGGTTCATGTCTCCGGCCGGCACAAGGCGGCGTTGGATCCGTTCCGGCCCGAAGATGCGGACGAGGTCGAACACCTGAAAACGATCCAGGAGGACATCCACGAAGCCTTCCGCCGTCAGGTGCGGCAACGGCGCGGCGACAAGCTCAAGGCACCGGAGGACGAACTGTTCAGCGGCCGGTTCTGGGATGGCGGCAAGTCCCTCGAACTAGGCCTGGTCGACGGCCTCGGCGATCTTCGTTCGGTGATGCGCGAACGCTATGGAGAGGACGTGAAGCTCCAGGTCGTCGAGGACGGCAAGCCATGGTGGCGTCGTCGCCTCGGCCTGTCCGGCCCACTCCTCGGCAACCGCGCCTCCGGCGACTGGGCTGGCGAAATTATCACCGCGGTCGAAGAACGGATGATGTGGAGCCGGTTCGGGACTGTAATTCCTACGGCGCCGATGGCGTCGCCGCACCCGCCGCGCCTACAACAACTCGTCCTGAGCCTTGAGCAGATGGACGATGGTGGCGGAGGTGACGATGCCGACCACGTCGGCCGCCTTGCGCGAGCGGGCGTCGCGCGACACCAACAGGATATCGGCCTCGGCTTCGGCCATGGCGTGCATGGCGGTGAGCAACTCCTCCCTCTCGTCGACGATGAAGTAATGGACGGAAAGTCCGGCCGATGCATCGCCGCTATTTTCGGCCGCATCTCGAGGCTGTTTGGTGACGCCGGCGACAACGCCGTCCGACTCCAGGACGGCGATCGACCTGCCGGGCGGATGCCCGCCGGCGGCGGGAACAACGGCGAAATCGGTCTCCATCACGTCGCGCACGATCTTGGTCGTCAACACCGCCGCCTGCAGTCCCTCGGGAACGGTGTGACCCCGGGCCACCAGCTTCATGGTATAGATGCTCTCGACCATGATCATCTTGCGCACGGCATAGGCGGTCGAGACGGTGATCACCAGCGGCAGAACGACCGAAAAATCCTGGGTCATCTCCGAAATCATGATGATGCCGGTGAGCACGGCGCCGGTGGTGCCGCCGATCATCGCCGCCATCCCGGCGATGGCGAAGGTGGGAATGTCGGCGTGCATGCCGGGAAAGACGGCGTTGCACAGATAGGCGAACGCGGCGCCGCCGGTGGCGCCGATGAACAGCGCCGGCGAGAACACCCCGCCGGACGCCCCCGAACCCAGCGACAGGCAGGTGGCCAACAGCTTCAACGCCATGAGCAGCAGCAAGAACCAGGGGTCCTTGAGCGCTTCCGACCAGAATGTCCATGATCGTGGCGTAGCCGACACCCTGCACGTAGTACTGCCCGGCGAAGCGGAACAGGAGATACATCATCACGCCGGTGCACAAGCATGCCCAGCATATGGCGCGTGTAGTAGTTGCCGGGCATGGCGTCGAACACGTCCTCCATCCAGTAGATCCCGCGGATGAAAGCGACCGACATCAGCCCCATCAGGGCGCCGAGGGCGAAGAAAGCCAGCAGTTCCAGCGACGGCTCCAGATAGAACTCGGGCGTCTCCAGCGCCGGGACGTAAAAGGACGGGTGAATGCCGAGGAGCAGCCGGCTGACGTAGGTGGCGACCGCGACGGTCGCGGCGACGATCGAGCAGGTTGCGGGCGGTGGTGGACACCAGCAGCAACTCGATGGCGAAGACCACCCCGCCGAGGGGCGCGTTGAAGGTCGCGGCGATGCCGGCGCCGGCGCCGGCGGCGATGAGGGTAACCCTGTCCTGGGTTCGCATCGGAATGATCTGCCCCAGGGTCGAGCCGAACGCCGAGCCGATCTGGACGATCGGTCCCTCGCGGCCGACGGAGCCGCCGCTGCCGATGGAAATGGCCGAGGCCAGGGATTTGATGATGGCGACCCGCGGGCGAATCCGCCCTTCGTTATAGTAGATCGCGTCCATCACCTCGGGAACGCCGTGGCCCTTGGCCTCGGGGGCGAAGTTCTTGACCAGCCACGCGACAACCACCGCACCGACGACCGGCACGAACACAACCGCCCATCCCCACGGGCTCGCCGGCGTGTGAACGTTGGCATCGTAGGTGAAGACCGCTTCGCCGAGAAACAGCACGTTGTGGACCAGCCCGATGAGCATCCGAAAGCCCCAGGCGCCGACCCCGGCGATCACCCCCGTGGCGAACGCCAACACCATCATCAAGGCAAGACTTCGCGCCGGCGCCTTATCGGATTTCGCTTGCGCGTCCTTTCCCGTCGCAACGGCCACCGGTGTTTCCTTTGCCAACATCGTTGCGGCTTGGAATACTTTGGTCGGTGAGCGCAGGGAAACGCTTTTTTGATTGGCGGACCGCAAGGACGCTTCGGACCGAGGTCGCCAACCCGCGCCTTGACGTTTCGAGGGTTCGGTCCTTACAAACCCGCCATGTTCGGTCTCAGCCTCTCCAAGCTCCTGTTCACGATCGTCGCCGTGCTCGCGGTCTGGTACGGCTATCGGTGGATCGGCCGGGTCCAGGCCCGCCGCCGCGCCGAACTGGAAGAACAAATGCGGCGCGATATTCGGCAGGCGTCGAAGCGAGGACCGGGCGGGAGCGGCGCCACGGCCAAGGCCGAGGACCTGATTCCGTGTGGCAGCTGCGGAGATTACGTGCCAGCGCGGGGTGCACGTAACTGTGGCCGCGACGATTGCCCCTACCCGGGGTAGGCCCGTCTTGACCGCCTTTGGGGCCGGCAGTATGGTCCGCCGCGCTGTCGCACCGTGGCGGCCGATATTGACGCTCGCCAGGGGGGCGACGGCTGATCCGAAACATGGCTTCGAATAAATCGACTTTTCAGTCCCTGATCCTGTCGTTGCAGTCGTTCTGGGCGGACAAGGGCTGCGTCGTCCTGCAACCGTTCGACATGGAAGTCGGCGCCGGTACCTTCCATCCGGCGACGACGCTCCGCGCCCTCGGCCCGGAGACCTGGCGGACGGCCTACGTGCAACCTTCGCGGCGGCCGACCGATGGCCGTTATGGCGAGAACCCGAACCGGTTGCAGCACTATTACCAATTCCAGGTGTTGCTGAAACCGTCGCCCGAAAACTCCCAAGCCCTCTACCTGGAAAGCCTCTACCACCTCGGCATCGATCCTCAGCGTCCATGACATCCGCTTCGTCGAAGACGACTGGGAGAGCCCGACTTTGGGCGCCTGGGGTCTCGGCTGGGAGGTCTGGTGCGACGGCATGGAAGTCACCCAGTTCACCTACTTCCAGCAGGTCGGCGGCATCGAGTGCGCGCCGGTCGCGGTGGAGCTGACCTACGGCCTGGAGCGGCTGGCCATGTACATCCAGGGGGTCGAGAACGTCTACGATCTCGACTGGGACGGCGCCGGCACCACCTACGGGGACGTGTTCCTCCAGGCGGAACGGGAGGGCTCGGCCTACAACTTCGAGATCGCCGACACCGCCGTTCTGTTCCGCCATTTCGCCGACGCCGAGGCGGAATGCAAGGCGTCGCTGACCGCCGGCCTGGTGCTTCCCGCCTATGAACAGTGCATCAAGGCGAGCCACCGCTTCAATCTGCTCGACGCCCGCGGGGTGATCAGCGTCACCGAACGGGCGGCCTATATCGGCCGTGTCCGGGCATTGGCGCGGGCATGCTGCGAGGCATGGCTCGACAGCCGCGGTCACCGGAACTGAGACATGGCCGAACTTCTGCTTGAACTGCTCAGCGAAGAGATCCCCGCCCGCATGCAGGCGCGGGCCGCCGAGGATCTGAAGCGCCTGGTCTGCGATGGCTTGAAGAAAGCACAGCTTTCATTCGAAGGCGCCCAGGCTTACGTCACTCCGCGGCGACTGGCGATCGTCGTCGACGGTCTTCCCGAAAAGCAGCCCGATATCCAGATCGAGCGTAAAGGCCCGAGGGTTGGATCACCCCAGACCGCAATAGACGGCTTTCTCAGAAGCGCAGGTCTTTCCACACTCGATCAGGCGGTCATCAGGCAAGTCGGCAAGAACGATTTCTATTTCGCTGTTTTGCATCAGTCTGGTCGACCGACGATCGAGCTGCTTGGCGACGTTCTGAGAGAAGCGATCAAGGCAATGTCGTGGCCCAAGTCGATGAGATGGGCGGAAACGAAGTTTACTTGGGTGCGACCTTTGCACAACATTCTTGCGCTGTTCGCCGGGGAGCAGGTCCGCCTGTCGATCGACGACGTCCCCCGTCCTGCAGAAGGCGATCCATGCCAACCGAGGACTCGCGGCCACCGGTTCCTGGCGCCCGACTTTTTCGACGTCCGGAGCTTCGCCGATTACAAAGCGAAGCTGGCGGCCGCCAAAGTCATGGTCGATCGCAACGAGCGCCGGGCCGTCATCGCCGAGCGGGCGAAGAAACTCGCCGGCGCGGAGGGACTCGATGTGCGTGCCGACGAGGCCTTGCTCGAAGAGGTGGTCGGCCTGGTCGAGTGGCCGGTGCCGATGATCGGCCGGATCGACGCCGCGTTCATGGACGTGCCGCAGGAGGTGCTGATCACCGCCATGCGGGCGCACCAGAAGTACTTCTCGCTGCTCGATGCCGACGGTCGGCTGGCCCCTCGGTTTGTCGTCGTCGCCAACACCCCGGGGAAGGATGGCGGCAGGGACATCGTCGCCGGCAACGAACGGGTGCTGCGCGCCCGTCTCGCCGACGCCAAGTTCTTCTGGGACCAGGACCGCAAGCGAAGGCTCGAAGATCGGGTCGAAGGGCTGACCGAACGGGTGTTCCACGCCAGGCTTGGCTCGGACCTGGAGCGGGTGGGCGGATCGCCGAGCTGGCCGACATGAGTCGCCGCCCACGCCAGTGCCGACGCCGATCTTGCCAAGACGGGCCGCGCGACTGTGCAAGGCCGACCTGACCACCGAGATGGTCGGCGAGTTTCCCGAGCTTGCAGGGCGTCATGGGCCGCTACTACGCGCTCAACGACGGAGAGCCGGCGGAAGTGGCGGACGCGATCGCCGAGCATTATTCGCCGCTGGGTCCGAGCGACCGCTGCCCTTCGGCGCCGGTCAGCGTTGCGGTGGCCCTGGCCGACAAGATCGACAGCCTGGTGGGGTTCTTCGCCATCGACGAGAAGCCGACCGGCTCCAAGGACCCGTTCGCGCTGCGGCGCGCGGCGCTCGGCGTCATCCGGCTGATCGTCGAGAACCGTCTCAGGTTGCCCTTGCTCGACGTGTTTGACGCGGCAGCCAAGTTCTATTCCATGCCATCCGATGGCGAAGTCTTGCGGCCGGGGTGGAGTGAGCCCCACGAACGAATTTCGTGGGACCTGCTCGATTTCTTCGCCGATCGGCTGAAGGCCCACCTTCGTGGAGAGGGTGTCCGCCACGACCTGATCACCGCTGTTTTCGCCCTTGGCGGGGAAGACGATCTGGTAAGATTGCTTAGTCGGGTCGATGCGCTTAAAGACTTTCTCGAAACGGACGACGGTGCTAATTTGCTGACCGCTTACAGGCGGGCGAGCAACATCGTCCGCATCGAAGAAAAAAAGGACACCACCAGTTACGAGGGGGAAGCGGACGAGAGGCTTCTGTCGCAAGCCGAAGAGACAGAGCTTTACAATACACTGGATAAGGCGAAGCGCGGAATCGCCGAGGCACTGGCAGGCGAGCGTTTCGGCGACGCCATGGCGTGTCTTGCCAAGCTGCGTCCTCCGGTGGACGCGTTTTTCGACACCGTCACGGTGAACTGCGAGGACGCGCACCTCCGGGTCAACCGCTTGAGACTGCTTGCGCAGATCCGGTCGGCCCTCGGGGGCGTCGCGGACTTTTCACATATCGAGGGATAGGGATCACGACATGACAAAATGGGTTTACACATTCGGTGGCGGCAAAGCCGAAGGCCGCTCGGAGATGAAGAATTTGCTCGGCGGCAAGGGCGCGAACCTCGCCGAGATGGCCAGCCTCGGTATTCCGGTGCCGGCGGGCTTCACCATCAGTACCGAGGTTTGCACGTACTTTACTTCAGAACAACGAAACCTATCCCCCCGACCTGGAGGAACAGGTGAACGCCGCCATGGCCGAAGTCGAAAAGGTCATGGGCGGCAAGTTCGGCGCCAAGACATGGCCGCTGCTGCTGGTCTCGGTTCGCTCGGGTGCCCGCGCGTCGATGCCGGGAATGATGGATACGGTGCTGAACCTCGGCCTCAACGACGAGTCGGTCGAGATCCTCGCCAAGAATTCCGGCGACGCACGCTTCGCCTACGACAGCTACCGTCGGTTCATCCAGATGTACTGCAACGTGGTGCTCGACGTCGACAGCCATCACTTCGAAACGTTGCTGGAGAGCCACAAGGAAAAGCAGGGTCAAACCTTCGACACCGATCTCACTGCCGAGGACTGGAAGGTTCTGGTCAAGGCCTTCAAGAACGAAGTGCAAAAGCACCTGGGCAAGCCGTTCCCGCAGGACCCGAAGGAGCAGCTTTGGGGCGCGATCGGCGCGGTGTTCGGCAGCTGGATGAACAAGCGGGCGATCACCTATCGCCGGCTGCACGGAATTCCCTCGGACTGGGGCACCGCCGTCAACGTCCAGGCGATGGTGTTCGGCAACATGGGTGACGACTGCGCGACCGGCGTGTGCTTCACCCGCAACCCGTCGACGGGCGAGAACCTGTTCTACGGCGAATACCTGGTCAACGCCCAGGGCGAGGACGTGGTCGCCGGCATCCGCACGCCTCAGCCTCTGAGCCTTGCCGAAAAGAACTCCATGGGTTCCGAACTGCCTGCGATGGAAGAGGTGCTGCCGCCCCTTTACACCCAGCTCGTCGCCGTCCGCGACAAGCTGGAAAGCCACTATACCGACATGCAGGACATGGAGTTCACCATCCAGCAGAACAAGCTGTGGATGCTCCAGACCCGCACCGGCAAGCGGACGTCCCAGGCGGCGCTGAAAATCGCCGTCGAGATGTGCGAGGAAGGCATGATCGACAAGGCCGAGGCGGTGAGACGGATGGACCCGGCGCAACTCGACCAGCTGTCTGCATCCGATGCTCGACCCCAAGGCCGCGAAGGAAGTCCTCGGCAAGGGGCTGCCGGCTTCGCCGGGCGCCGCCTCCGGTCAGATCGTGTTCACCGCCGATGAGGCCGAGGCCTGGGCGAAGGACGGCAAGAAGGTGATCCTGACCCGGATCGAGACCTCGCCGGAGGATATCGGCGGCATGCACGTCGCCGAGGGCATCCTGACCACCCGTGGGGGCATGACCAGCCATGCGGCGGTTGTCGCCCGCGGCATGGGCACGCCGTGCGTCGCCGGTGCCGGCGACCTGCGCGTCGACTACGCCGCCAAGACCCTCACCGCCGGCGGTGTCGTTCTCAAGGAAGGCGACGTGATCACCCTCGACGGCGCCAGCGGTCAGGTTCTCAAGGGCGAGGTTCCCAAGATCCTGCCTGAGATGACCGGTGATTTCGGCAAACTGATGGAGTGGGTGGACGAATTCCGCACCCTGAAGGTGCGGGCCAACGCGGAGACCCCCCTCGACGCGAGCACTGCCCGCAACTTCGGCTGCGAGGGCATCGGTCTCTGCCGCACCGAGCACATGTTCTTCGATCCCCAGCGGATCATCCATGTGCGCGAGATGATCGTCGCGAACACGGAGGAAGCGCGACGTGCCGCGCTGGAAAAGCTCCTTCCTTACCAAAGACAGGACTTCGTCGAGCTGTTCACCATCATGGCCGGACTGCCGGTGACGATCCGGTTTCTCGATCCGCCGTTGCACGAATTCCTGCCCCACACCGACGCCGACATGGCCGAAGTTGCCAAGGCTGCCGGCACGGACGTCGCCACGGTCAAGGCGCGGGCCGCTCAGTTGCACGAGACCAACCCGATGCTCGGCCATCGCGGATGCCGGCTCGGGGTGACCTATCCGGAGATCTACGAGATGCAGGCCCGGGCAATCTTCGAAGCCGTCGCCGAGGTCGGGAAGAAGGGCATTAAAGTCCTGCCCGAGGCGATGCTGCCGCTGATCGCGGTCAAGAGCGAGTTCGACCGGCTCAAGGCAGCTGGTCGATCGGGTCGCCAAGGAGGTCATGGAACGAACGGGTGCCAAGTTCGACTATATGGTCGGCACCATGATCGAACTGCCTCGTGCCGCGCTGGTCGCCGACAAGATCGCCGAGGGGGCCGAGTTCTTCAGCTTCGGCACCAACGACCTGACCCAGACGACCTATGGCCTGTCACGCGACGACGCCGGCAACTTCCTGGTGCCTTACCAGGATCTCGGCGTGATCCCCAACGACCCGTTCGTGACCATCGACCAGGAAGGTGTCGGCGAACTGGTCAAGATCGCCTGCGAACGTGGCCGCAAGACCCGCCCGGACATCAAGCTGGGCATCTGCGGCGAGCACGGCGGCGATCCGGCCTCGGTGCACTTCTGCCACAGCGTGGGTCTCAGCTACGTGTCCTGTTCGCCATACCGGGTGCCGATCGCCCGGTTGGCGGCGGCCCAGGCCGCGCTCGGGTCCGGAGGAGTCCACTCGACCGCGTAGCATTCCCGAAAACGCGACCGTGTATGGTAAGGGGGCTTCGGCCCCCTTACTCGTTTCTCGACTACGTGAGGGGCCAGAACAGGGGAATGATGAAAGTCGCCGCCACCCACAGGATCAGATTCAACGGCAGGCCCACCTTGATGAAATCCATGAAGCGATAGCCGCCGGCGGTGTGGACGAAGGTGTTGGTCTGGTAGCCGATGGGAGTGGCGAAGCTGGCGCTCGCCGCGAACATCACCGCCACCACGAACGGACGGGGGTCGACGCCCATCTGCTCTGCGATGCCGATGGCGATAGGGGTGATGAGAATGGCGGCGGCATTGTTGCTCATCACCTCGGTCACCGCCGAGGTCAGGAAATAGATCGCGGACAGGACCGCGATCGGCCCGAGGGTGGCGACGACGCCGGTGAACTGGTGGACGACGAGCGCCGCCGCGCCGGTGGTCTCCATCGCCCGACCGAGGGCAAGCATGCCGAAAATCAGCATCAGTACCCGCCAATGGATGGCCTTGTAAGCCTCTTCGGTATCGATGCAGCCTAGCGCCACCGCGGCGGTGGCGGCGATGATTGCCAGGGCTGCGATCGGCAGCACTTCGAAAGTGGCGAGCACCATCATGACGGCGACCAGCGCGATCGCCAGCCGCGCCTTTCCCCGGCGAAAGGGCCTTTCCGTCGGATGGGTGAGGTTGACCAGATCCTGTCGATCGAACAGCCTTCTCAGGCCTTCCGGCGGTCCTTCCAGCAACAGTGTATCGCCGAACGCGAGCCGCAATTGGTCGAAATTGTCCTGCAGCCGTTCGCGCTGACGGTGGATGGCGATGATATAGGTTCCGTACTGCCGGCGCAGGTTGAGGTCGGCGATCCGTTGGCCGACCAGTTCGGAAAAGGGACCGACGATTCCTTCCATCAGCATCGCCTTGTGGCTCGAGATCGGCTCCAGGGCCGGGCCATCGGCGGTGTCGAAGGCAAAGCTGCCGGCATTGCGCAGTTCCATCACGTCCGCGGCCCGGGTTCTGAGAACGAGGCGATCCCCCGCCTGCAGTCGCGGCGCCCCGTGTTCGGGATCGAGCGAAACCCGATCGCGGATCAGGTCGATGACGTGAACCCCGCGTTTCGCCGTCAGTCCCGCGTCCGCCAGCGTCTTGCCGACCAGCGGCGAGTGCCCGGGAACGAGGACCTCGGTGAGGAACTTCCGGCGCGACGGATCGGGAAGCACGTCGGCAAGGGTCTCCCGATCCGGCAGCAACCAGCGCCCGAACACGAACATATAGGCGATGCCGATCAGGCCCATGAGGACGCCGGGCACGGTGATCTCGAACATGCCGAAGGGGGCGAGACCGTGTTTCTGGGCGACGCCGTCGACGAGGATGTTGGTCGAGGTGCCGATCAGCGTACAGGTTCCGCCCAGAATGGTGGCGTAAGAGAGCGGGATCAGCAGCCGCGACGGCGCCACCTTCTGGGCGTGGGCGAGGGCAATCACCACCGGCGTCAGGATCACCACCACCGGCGTGTTGTTGACGAAGGCGGAGATCACCATGACCGCCAAGGCCATGACCGCCATGGCGATCCACGGCGATGGCCACCGATGTCGCGTGATGGCCTCGCCTAGGGTGTCGATCACCCCGGTGCGTTCCAGTGCGGCGGAGAGCACGAACATGCAGGCGATGGTGATCGGCGCGCTGTTGCTGAACACCTGCAGGACTTCGTGGGTATCGAGGATGCCGAAAGCGAGCAGCGCGCCGACCGCCGCCATCGCCACGATGTCCGGGGTCAGCGTTTCGCGGACGAAGCCGAAGAAGACGACGACGACCAGCGCGAAGACGATGACGATCTGCCAGGTTTCCCAACTCATCGAGCGCTCCAATGCGCAATTCCCCGGACATATGCACCAAGAGATGGGCGTGTTCCAGATGAGTCGCTTCGTCCTGGCGCCATTCGCTCCACGGCGAAGCCCTATGGGGGTGGCACTTGGCGGCTGCTATTGACAGCAGCGTCAGGGTTCGGCAGCGTGGCGAGGGAGGCGACGATCATGCTCGATCCGGACTGCATCTTCTGCAGGATCATCCGAGACGAAGTGCCGAGTTTCAAGGTGTTCGAGGACGAACGCACTCTGGCGTTCATGGACATCAACCCCGCCAATCCGGGTCACGTCCTGGTCATCCCGAAGTTCCATGCCGCGGACGTTTTCGAGATCGCCGAACCCTGGCTCGGCGCGTCCATCGACACCGTCCAGAAAGTTGCATCGGCGGTGCGGGCGACCCTGAATCCCGATGGAATCAACATCGTGCAAGCCAATGGCCCCGGTGCCGCCCAGTCGGTCGCGCATTTCCACTGGCACGTGCTGCCCCGGAGAAATGGCGATGGCCTGTTGCTCAACTGGGGGCTCAAACCGGGCGACATGACCGAGATCGGTGCGCTGGCCGAGCGGATCCGGAGCAACGTCTGAGGTTCGAGGGTTCGGGGTCCTCGATCTTTGGCCCGCCCGGGAACCGATGCCAACGTTCCTTTGTTTTGACGCGTACGATCCAGGGCTCTAGCGACCCCCGGCGGTTGCGTGGCCCCGCGTGAACACCCTTTGCGCGACCACGAACTCGGCGACCACGGGGAAGCCACGGAGAAGGCACAGGAACACCGAGGCGAAGACCAGGGTACCGGTGATCGGCTCGGCCGCCTCGGACCACCGCGACCACAGGGCGGGATCGAGCTCCGGCCACGGCTGCAGAAACAGCACCCAGCCGAAGGTCGCCGCCTTGACCGTCCCATAGAGGCCGCGCATCTGCCGACTGGCGACCAGGAACCGGCCCATCGGCGACTGCATCATCCCGAACGCGGTCTCGCCGTCGGAGATGGCGGCGTAGCGGATCGAATTGACGATGGCGCCGCGGACGATGAACACGATCGCCACCCACATCGGCACCAGACCGAGATGACCGAGCACGATCCACAGCACGTTCTCGACGACCCGGTCGACGGCGATGTCGAAGATCGATCCGAACACCGAGGTCTCCCCCCGGGCCCGGGCGACATAACCGTCGAGACCGTCCAGCGCGATGATCAGAACCAGGAGCGGCGCATCGACGAGTTGCCATCGCGGCGGTGCCCAATAGGCCAGCGCCACCAGCAGGAACAACAAAAGGAAACGCACCAGCGTGATCAGATTGGCCATATCGTCGCCCCCGGTACCGTGGTTCCGACATATGGTGCTCCTGCGATCGCAAATGCGCACCGCAGTGAGCATCAACGTTCCCCTTCAATTTACCTGCCAGGGTCGTCGCGGCGCAACCGCCGTGAGAGGATTCAATACGCTGGCGGAGATCGGCGTCAGCGCCCCGGAGCGATCAGATCCCGCCTCCCGCCTCGATGATCCCGGTCAGGTGTTCGACCCTCTTGAGCAGGGCGTGCAGACGGCTGTCGGTGTAGCCCTCGCGCTCGAGATGACGGAGGGTGTTGATCAGGTAGTCGCGGTTGAGGCCGGCGACGCCCTGGCCGTCGAGGATGATCTCGGCCGACCGCTCGATGCCGAGATCGCCGGCGTACTGGCTATGCCGGGGATTGGCGACGAAGGTGTAGGCCTCGACCCGCCCGCCGGGCACCGTCACCTGTAGGGTCTTCGGCAGGTAGGCGTAGCTGACCAATTCCCGCTCGTTCAGATAGTCGACAACCGCATCCCGGTCTTCGCGGCTCGATCCGGAACGCCAGCCCGCGACAGGAGCCGCCACGGTCGAGACCAAGCACGAGGCCGGGATTTTCCGGCGTTCCCCGGTAGTGGTGCGAATAGACGCAGAAGGCTCGGTGATAGCCCCTGAGCAGCGCCGGGCACACGTCCAGATGGGGAAACCCCGGCCGCCACATCAGCGAGCCGTAGCCGAACACCCAGAAATCCTGCTTTCCCCTCATCGCGCAACTGTGCCGCAACCCGGCGGGAAGTCAACCGCCCGCCGGGAACGGTTGCAACTGCGAAGTCTCTCGCCGATAATGCCCCCACGGATCTTCACGAGTTATCCAAGCAACGCGGGAGAATGCCCCAATGACGAAGAAAGCCCTGATTGTTTTCGGTGCGGCGCTGGCGATGGTCGTTTCCGGCAAGTCGGTGATGGCCGGCGACGCCGCGGCCGGTGAAGACATTTTCAACAAGAAGTGCAAGACCTGCCACACCGTCGAAGAAGGCAAGCACCGCACCGGGCCGTCGCTGTTCGGCGTCGTCGGCCGCAAGGCCGGCTCCACCGACTTCAAGCGCTACAAGGGTCTGAAGGACGCCGATTTCGTGTGGGATGAAACGCTGATGGTCGAGTACATCGGCGATCCGAAAGCGTTCGTGCAGTCGCACACCGGCAACAAGACCACCTCGATGACCTTCAAGCTCAAGGACGAGAAGGACCGCGAAGACGTCGTCGAGTACCTGAAGACGGTGAAGTAGCCGCCGTCCGACCACGCTTCCAATCGGAGAGCTTTGCCGCCGCCGCGGTCTGCGTGACGACCGCGGCGGAATCTGTTTGCCGGCATGTGCTCCGCTCTAATGCCGGCCCGCTTGGGGATCACGGTCTCCGCCGTTTCAAGCCGTCGCCAGCGCACCCACTGCGGGACCAGGACCAAACCCAGCAACAACAAGGCGAACGGCCAGACCCACTCCTTTGCCGGCTGGTCGAGCTGTTCAACGTCGACCTCGGTGACGTAGTCGCCGAAGTCGAGGCCGGCCTTCTCGGCGAGACCTTTGAACGCCAGATTCGCCACATAGTAGCGGCCGTCGGGCTCGCGCTCGAGGGTCGCGCCATAGGTCGCCTCGCCATGCCGGCCCGCGTCGCCGGTATCGGCGGTCTTCATCGAGAACAGCTTGTAGCGATCGCCGTAGCGGGTTTCGCGGGTGACGTGCATCCGCACCGTGCGTCCCGGCGTCACCGAGATCTCGCCGGCGACGAAGTGGTCGAGATCCACCGGTTGAAAGGGCGGATACACCCGATCCATGAACGCGCCCGGACGAAACAACGCCAACATCACCACCAGTAACAGCACCACCTCGTGGATCCTGAGCCTGGTCAACAACCAGCCCTGGGTGGCCGAACTGAAGCACAACATGGCAACCAGCGAGGTCGCGAACACGGCGACGCCATGCCACCAGCTGTCGACACCGATCAACAACAGCTGAGGATTGAACAGGAAAATGAACGGAAGCACCCCGGTGCGGATGTCATACAGAAACGACTGAACCCCCGTCTTCAACGGGTCGGCCCGTGAGATCGCCGCCGCCGCGAACGCGGCCAGACAGACCGGCGGCGTCGAATCCGCCATGATCCCGAAATAGAAGACGAAGAGATGGACCGCGATCAGCGGCAGCACCAGTCCGGACGCTGATCCCAGTTCCACCACCACGCCAGCCAGCAGCGACGCCACCACCAGATAGTTGGCCGTCGTCGGCAGGCCCATGCCGAGAACCAGGCACAAGATCGCGGTCATGATCAGCAAAATGTAGACGTTGCCGCCTGAGATCGCCTCGACGACCCCAACCAGGGCGTTGTTGAGGCCGGTCGAGGAAACCGCGCCGACGATGATGCCGGCGGTCCCGACGGCGATGGCGATGGCGATCATGTTCTTGGCGCCGACGACCATGCCCGCGTAGACGTTGGCGAGACCGAGCGCAAGCGCATCGATCAGGATAATCTCCTTGCTTCGCATCGCCACGATTACCGGCTCGACGACCATCAGCATCATCAACAGCAAAATCGACCAGAACACCGCGCTGCCGGCGGTCCAGTGCTCGACCATGAGCAGATAGACCAGCGCCACGATGGGAACGAGGAAATGAATGCCACCGAAGAATGTCTTCCGCAGACGCGGAATATCGGCCTTCGGCAGCCCCTTCAGCCCCAGCTTCAACGCCTCCAGGTGGGTGATGTAGAGCAGCGCGATGTAGCTGATGATGGCCGGAATAAACGCGGCCTTGACCACCTCGACGTAGGGAATGCCGATCAGTTCGGCCATGATGAAGGCGGCCGCGCCCATGACCGGCGGCATGATCTGGCCGTTGGTCGACGCCGCCACTTCGATGGCGCCGGCCTTGATCGCCGGAATGCCGCTCCGCTTCATCACCGGAATGGTGAACGTCCCGGTGGTGACCACGTTGGCGATCGACGAGCCGGAGATCAGACCGGTCATCCCCGAGGCCAGAACCGCCGCCTTGGCCGGTCCGCCCCGATACTTGCCGACCATGGCGAAGGCGAGATCGAGGAAGTACTTGCCCGCTCCCGCCCTGTCCAGCAACGCCCCGAACATCACGAACAGGAAGACGAACCCGAGCGAGACGGAGATCGGAATACCGAAGATGGCCTCGCCGCTCAGCCACTGATAGCCGATCAGCCGTTCGAGCGAGAGCCCCTTGTGGGAAATGATGTCGGGCATCGATTGCCCGAAGACGGAATAGGCCAGAAATACGGCGCGACGATCACCAGCGGCAGGCCGATGGCGCGCCGCGTTCCCTCCAACAGCAACACGATGCCAATGCCGCCGAGCACCGCCTCGAATGGAAACTCGAAGCCGAAAAGGTCGATATCGAGGAGAACCCCCTGGCGGCGAACCAGGCTGCCGTAGCCCAGAAAAAGATAGAGCGCCGCCCCGCACGCCAGGAAGGCCAGGATCAGGTCGTACCAAGGGATGCGATCCGAGGCCAGCCGCCGCGCCGCGGGAAAGGTCAGATAGCAGAGCAACAGGGCGAACGCCAAATGGATGCCGCGGGCGGGCACGTCGACGATGATGCCGAAACCCAGGAGGAACGGCAGCGGAGACGCGATCCACATTTGGAACAGCGACCAGGCGACGGCGATCAGGCTGACGACAACGGCGAGCCGGGGACCGTGCTGGTGACCGGTGAACTCGATGCCGTCGGGTTCCCGAGCACCGCCCTCCCGAGGCGCTTCCGCCATCGCTCAGGTCACCGGTCCAAGCACACGAGAAGGGACCGGCGCCCCGAGGGGCGCCGGCGATCCGGTGGCCGGCTCGACTACATCCAACCCTTTTCCTTGTAGTACTTGACCGCGCCACGATGCAGCGGGGCCGTCAAGCCGTCCTTGATCATCTTCTGGGGATCGAGGTTGGCGAATGCTGGATGGAGATTGCGGAAGTCCTCGATGTTCTCCATGACCGCACGCACGACCTCGTAGACGGTCTGCTCGTCGACGTCGGCGCTGGTGACGAGGGTCGCCATCACGCCGAAGGTGGTGACGTCCTCGTCGGTGGTCTTATAGGTGCCCTTGGGAATGGTGATGAAGGCATAGTACGGGTACTTGTCGACCAGTTCCTTCTCCACCGGACCGTCGAGATTGATGATCCGGGCGTCACAGCCGTCGGTGGCCACGGCGACGCCGGCATTGGGCACGCCGACCGTGTAGCCGAAGGCGTCGATCTTGCCGTCGCACAGCGCGTTCGACTGCTCGGTCGAGGTCAGCTCGGTGGCAACCTTGAAGTCGTCGACCGTCATACCATGGGCGGCCAGCAGCACTTCCATGGTGCCGCGCTGACCGGAACCGGGATTGCCGATGTTGACCCGCTTGCCCTTCAGGTCCTCGAAGCTGTTGATGCCGGAGTCCTTGCCGACGATGAGGTGGAACGGTTCCGGGTGGACGGAGAACACCGAGCGCAGCTTGTCGAACGGCTTCACCCGGTCAGGCTCGTCGCCCTTGTACGCGTGGTACTGCCAGTCGGACTGGGCGACGCCGAAGTCCAACTCGCCCTCGGCGATCTGGCCGATGTTGTAGGTGGAGCCGCCCGTCGACGGCGCCGAGCAGCGAATGCCGTGTTTGCGCCCGGCCTCGCGACCTTCGGCGGCTTCCTTGTGGATCAGGCGGCAGATCGCGTTTCCGACCGCGAAGTAGACGCCGGTGGGGCCGCCGGTGCCGATGGTGATGAACTTCCGCTGCTCCTGGGCGGCCGCGCCGGAAACGGTAAACGCAACCGCCGCAACCATCGCTAGCCCGAGGGCCGACACACTCAGTTTCCTCATGTCCTTCAGTCCTCCCACTCAATTCAGCATTGTCAAGAGCATACCGCTTTCCAATGACGCCGTCATGCGGACGTCCCGTCGCTATCCCGGTGACCCCTGCGATCCGGTGCCCCGATCGAACCAGACCACTAACGCATCCTTCCACAATTTTTTCCATCGAGCAGCTTATTCCGGGTTTGGTCGCGCTTGCAACCAACGGCCCCGGCTTCGGCCGCGACCCAGCGCGGATAACCCCACAGTTTCAGCGGCCCGCAGCGGATAAAGCGGCGTCGATCGCCTCACCGACCCGCCCGACGATCTCCCCGATCTGATTTTCGGAGACGATGAATGGCGGCGCCAGCAGAACGTGATCGCCGCGAACCCCGTCGGCGGTGCCGCCGGACGGGTAGCAGATCAGTCCACGGGCCATGGCCTCGGCCTTGACCCGGGCGTGGAGCTTCAGCGCGGGGTCGAACGGCTCCTTGGTCTCCCGGTCGGCAACCAATTCGATGCCCCTGAGCAGGCCGCGGCCGCGAATCTCGCCAACGTGAGGATTCTGACCGAGGTTCGTTCGCAGTTCCCGATTCAACGCCTCCCCCCGGACACGAACGCTGGTCAACAGGTCGCGATCACGGATCGCCCGCTGCACCGCCAGCGCCGCCGCACATGCCGTGGCATGGCCGATATACGTATGGCCATGCTGGAAGAAACCACTGCCCTCTCGAAACGGCTCGAACACCTTGCCCTGGACGAGAACGGCACCGATCGGCTGATAGCCGGCGCCCAGGCCCTTGGCAACACACATCAAGTCGGGGACGACCTCATCCTGTTCACAGGCGTGGAGTGTACCGGTTCGTCCCATGCCGCTCATGACTTCGTCGAGGATCAGAAGGATTCCGTAACGATCGCAGACCTCGCGGATTCGCTTGAAATAGCCAGCGACCGCGGGTGCCGCACCAAGCGTCGCCCCGACCACCGTCTCGGCGACGAACGCGGTGACGGTCTCGGGTCCTAGACGGAGAATCGCGCCCTCGAGTTCATCGGCCACACGGCGACCGTAAGCTTCCTCGCCTTCGCCCGCTTCCATCCCCCGGTAGGCATAGCAGGGCGCGATATGTGTCGCTTCGATGAGCAGCGGGCGGAACAGTTCTCTGCGGGCGGCATTGCCGCCAACGGCCAAGGCGCCCAAGGTGTTGCCGTGGTAACTCTGGCGGCGGGCGATGAAGCGATGACGTCGGGGCTCGCCGATCTCGACGAAATACTGGCGCGCCAGCTTGAGCGCCGCTTCCACCGCCTCCGAGCCACCCGATGTGAAATAGACCCACTCGATCCCGGCGGGTGCGCCCTGGATCAGGGTATCGGCCAGCTCTTCGGCAGGCTCCGAGGTGAAGAAAGCGGTGTGGGCGAACGCCAAGCGCTCCACCTGGGTCGTGATCGCCGCGCGGACGTCCGGATCGCTATGACCGAGCGACGACACGGCGGCGCCCCCCGACGCATCAAGGTAACGTTTACCCTCGACATCGACGATGTACATGCCGTCACCCATGGCCGCCACCGGCAATGTGGTCCGCGGCTGGCGATGGAATACGTGGGTCAGCGGTACCTCCTGGCCCTCATGCAAAAAATGAAGCCGATTTTTGGTCGATGACGGCGACAATTCGCCGCGACAACCGTCATCTCATGGGCTCCGAAAATTCAGGGTTGCAATCGTAGGCGCGACCCAACCACCGTGCAACGGAAGAACGCACTAACATCACGGGCCGTTGTCGCCGCTGTCTTCGGGCGATAGGATGTCAGACTCGCCCGCTTCTCCCAAAGAATTCGGAACCAAACCATGGACATCGATATCAAGAACTATATTCGCTCCATTCCCGATTTCCCTAAACCCGGCATCCTGTTTTACGACGTATCCACCCTGCTCTCTCATCCCGACGCCTGGTCCGTGGCGATGGGACGTCTCGCCAAGGCGGTCAGTCGGCATCAGCCCGACATCCTGGCCGGCATCGAGTCGCGAGGCTTTCTGGTCGCCGCGCCGTTGGCCCTGAAGCTCGGGCTGGGTTTCGTGATGGTCCGCAAGAAAGGAAAGCTGCCGGGCGAGACCTTTTCCTACGAATACGACCTGGAGTACGGCACCGACACCATCGAGATCCAGCACGACGCCGTCGAAGCGGGACAGCGCGTGGTCATCCTCGACGACCTGTTGGCCACCGGTGGCACCCTGGCGGCAACCGCCGGGCTGTTCCGTCAGGTCGGCGCCGAGGTGGTCGGGGCCGCGTGCATCATCGAACTGACGTTCCTCAACGGCCGGTCCAAGTTGGACATGCCGATCACCACCCTGGTTTCCTACGACCAGTAGACGCAAGGAGGGCGTGGCGGGCGACCTTTTTCATCAGGCTCGGCAACGCATGGGCGCTCAGTTGGCCGGTCGGGCACCAAGTCCCTTCGGCAATCGCGGCGTTTCGGGGACGCCCGATGAGCACGGCCAGTTCGAGATGAAAATGAGTAAATGTATGATGCACCGTTCCCGGTAACCGCCGCCATCGCGCCCGCACCGGTGCCACCGCGACGGCTTCGGTGTCGGTCCACACGCATTGTCGCCATTCGGTCGACGGGAACTCCATCATACCGCCAAGCAGTCCGTGCTCCGGCCTCCGGCGCAACAGGACCGTTCCGTCATGTCGCTCCGCCCAAAAAACAACCCCGCGGCGAATCGGTTTTTGCTTCTTCGCCGTACGCGCCGGGTACGCCTCGGGCCGGCCGGCGGCGAACGCCACACAGGCCCCCTTCCACGGGCAGATCCCGCAGCGGGCACCCCGCGGCGTACAGACCGTCGCACCGAGATCCATCAACGCCTGGGCAAAATCGCCGGGCCGGCCTTCCGGAACCAGATCCCGAGCCAGATGCCCGATCCTGTCCCGCGCCCCGGGCAACGGATCTTCGACGCCGTGGAGCCGTGCCAGGACGCGCACCACGTTGCCGTCAACGGCTGCCGCCTTCCTGCCGAAAGCGATGGCGGCAATGGCTGCGGCGGTGTAGGCGCCGATCCCCGGGAGCCGGCGCAGGTCCTCCTCGCTGTCGGGGAAGCGGCCGTCCAGTGTCTCCGCCACCGCCCGCGCGCACGCATGCATGTTTCGGGCACGCGCGTAGTAGCCAAGCCCCTGCCAGGCATGCAGCACCGCATCCATATCCGCGGCGGCCAAGTCCTCCACCTTGGGCCAGCGCGCCATGAAATCGGCGAAATAGGGGCCTACGGTTGCAACCGTCGTCTGTTGCAGCATTATTTCGCTCACCCAGATCCGGTAAGGATCGGGTGTCTCGCCCGGAGCCGAGCGCCAGGGCAAATCTCGCCGGTTGCAGTCGTACCAGGACAACAGCCGGCGGCGCAAAACGTCGGAAGTGGTTTGCACGGTGGGATCCCCGATTGCCAGCATCGGCGCGAGAACTTAGCATATCGTTTCGTCTGTATGGCAGGATCTGGAGTATGCGGTGAACGCGGGTACAAACCCCCAAGGAATGCGCGCATTGGCGGAGACGATTGCCAAGCTGACCCGACCGGTGTTCGGCCGACGCGGTTTTGCCGGCGGCGCGATCATTGCCGAGTGGCCGGCCATTGTTGGCGAAAGCCTCGCCAATCACAGCGCACCGGAGAGGATCAGCTACCCGCCAGGCGGCGCCACCGAGGGAACATTGCGGCTGCGGATCGCCCGCGGCGGCCTGGCTACCGAACTGCAGCATCTGGAACCGGTTCTGATCGAACGGATCAACGGCTACTTCGGTTACCGGGCGGTTGGCCGCCTTCAGTTCGTCCACGGTCCACTGCCCGAACGATCCGCGCCCAGGTCCCCGTCGACTCGGCCGCTCACCCCCGAAGAAGAAAAAGAACTGGCCGACCAGCTAGTCGGCATCGAGGACCCGAAACTGCGGCATGTGCTGGAGGGCCTCGGCCGCAGCATCATCGGCCGAACAACCCCGGGCTAGTGGTCTGGTTCCGACATATGGAACCAGATCACTGGACCGGGTAACGAACCGTCAATCGGCAAGTGGCATATTGTCGTGGGGCACACCGCGCCCCCGGGGCGGCCGGGTGTCCGGCCGCCGTTTATTCCGAGAGGATGCCTCACGGAGTGCTTGTACAACGCCGCCGCCGATACTATAGTCTTACAAAATGTTGTGTCAGGGAGGCACGATTGCCCAAATTCATACAAGGTATAGCGGTCTTGCTCCTCGCGCTGTTGGTTGCCGTGCGCTCCGTAGGCGCGGCCCCCGTCGACGAGATGTTGGCCGAGAGGGCGTTGGGCGACGAAGCGGCTCCGGTCACCATCGTCGAGTATTCATCGCTCGGCTGCCCGCACTGCGCGGCGTTCCATCGCGAAACACTCCCGCAAATCAAGGAAGCCTATATCGATACCGGCAAGGTGCGTCTGGTTTACCGGGACTATCCCCTCGGCGGCGCGGCCATGGCGGCGGCGTTGATCGCCCGTTGCGTCGAGCCCAGCAGGTACTTCGGTTTCATCAACATGCTCTATCGAGACCAGGCGATGTGGGCAGCGAGCACCAAACCGCTCGACGACTTGAAGCAGCTAAGCCGATTTGCCGGCCTGTCGGAAGCCGATTTCAATGCCTGTCTCGAAAACAAGGCATTGCTTCAGGGCATCCAGGCGCGGGCCAGCCAAGCCCAGAAAGAGGCCGGGATCGACTCGACACCGACGTTTTTCGTCAATGACCGCAAGATCGTGGGTGCCCAAGGTTTCGAGACATTCAAGGCCGCCATCGACGAAGCACTCGAGAAAGCGCGATGAGCGCGTTGAGGTAGAAGGCGGACCAGGATCTTGCTGCAGTTCACCAAGCTACGGCTCACCGGCTTCAAGTCGTTCGTTGACCCGACCGAGCTTCTGATCGAGCCGGGTATCACCGGCATCGTCGGGCCCAACGGCTGCGGGAAGTCGAATCTGGTCGAGGCTCTACGGTGGGTGATGGGCGAATCCTCCGCCAAGCAGATGCGCGGCGGCGAGATGGACGATGTCATCTTCGGGGGCACGGCCGACAAGCCGCTGCGGAACATCGCCGAGGTCGTCCTCGAAATCGACAACTCCGGGCGGTTCGCGCCGCCGCCGTTCGATGATTGCGATCAGCTGGATGTCAGTCGCCGGATCGAGCGTGCGAAGGGCTCTGCATATCGCGTCAACGGCAAGGAACTTCGCGCCCGCGACGTGCAGCTGTTGTTTGCCGATGCGGCGACCGGCGCGCGTTCGGCGGCGCTGGTCAGTCAGGGCCAGATCGGCAAGCTGATCGCAGCCAAACCCGCGGATCGGCGAGCTCTGCTGGAAGAAGCGGCTGGGATTTCCGGCCTGCATTCGCGGCGCCACGAAGCCGAGCTTCGCCTGCGCGGGGCGGAAACCAATCTGGAACGGGTCGACGATGTGCTGATCACCCTCGAGACCCAGTTGCAGAGCCTGAAGAAACAGGCGAGACAAGCGACACGCTACCGCAATTTGTCCGCTCACATCCGCAAATCGGAAGCGACGTTCTTTTATCTCCGTTGGCGTGCCGCGGAAGAAGCTCTGGCCCAGGCAAGGCAGCGGCTCGAGGAGGCGGAAGCCGCGGTTTCGGAACTCACCGGTCGCGCTGCCGACGCCGCCACTCGGCAGGGCGAGGCCGCCGCGGCTCTTCCCGATTTGCGACGGTCAGAGGCCGAAGTAGCAGCGGCCCTTCAACGGCTGATCATCGCCCGCGACGGGCTCGAAGCGGAGGAACAACGCATCGAGTCCGACCGCAACGCCTGCCGTTTGCGTCTCGAGCAGATCGCCGCCGACCTTAACAGGGAACAAACGCTCGCGGCCGACGCCGAATTCGCGCTCGCTCGGTTGAAAACGGACGGCGAGCGGATCGAGGCCGGATGTCGGGGAGAACAGGAAGCCCATGAGCACGCGGCGGCGGCTCTGAAGCAAGTCGTTGCCGAGGTCGAGGCCTACGATACCGCCCTTTCCGGGCTCACCGAACAGGTGGCTGTCCATGAAGCGCGCCGGACGGCGTTGGCTCGCACGGCCGAGGAGTTGGAAGGCCGAAGGCAACGGCTGAGCGCACGGGCGGCCGACATCATCCGACAGTGTGCGGTGGTCGACGCGGAAGAAACCCCCGACATCGCGTCGATCGAGGCGACCGTCGGCGAGGCGCGCGCGGCTGTGGAATTGGCCCGTTTGGATGTGGAAACGTCGGAGAGCCACCGCGCGGCCGCCGCAGACCAATCAGCGGCCGCCGTTACCGCGTTTCAGGCCGCCGAAGGCGCGGTGACGCGCCTCCGCGCCGAAGAAAGAGCCTTGGCCGAGGTGGTCGAGACCGGGGACACGGATCAGTGGACACCGATGCTCGACGCCGTCACCGTCGATCCTGGCATGGAGATCGCGCTCGCGGCGGCACTCGGCGACGATCTTTCCGCACCCGCCGACGATTCCGCGCCGGTGCACTGGCGGGCACTGCCCCCGACGGCGGACCCGCCGCCGCTTCCGGACGGCGCGCAACCGCTCGCCGATTTTGTTCGCGGTCCGGCGGCGCTGGAACGCCGGCTGTCGCAGGTCGGTGTCATCGCCGATGACGCCGACGGCAAAGGCTTGCAACCCGGCCTGCACCAGGGTCAACGGCTGGTCACTCGAGAGGGCGCGCTGTGGCGATGGGACGGCTACGCCATGTCCGCCGGCGCGGTCAACGCCGCCGCGGTCAGGCTCGAGCAGCGGAACCGCCTCGCCGAGGTTCGGAGGATGCTGACCGAGGCCGTCGACGCCGCGGCATCGGCCGAAAGGCGGGCCGTGATCGCCCGTGACGCCGCGGAGACTGCGGTCAATGCCGCGCAGGCGGCGCGCGGGACTCGCCAGGCCGCGGACGCCGCCTATGAACAGGCCCGGGAAGCTCACGCGGATGCGCGTCAACGGGTGACCGAGCGAACCTCGCGCTTGACCGCACTCACCGAAAGCGAGACCGCCATCGCCGCCGAATTGGCCGAAACCGAAACCGCCTCAGCGGCCACCCATTCCGAGCTTGCCGCGTTGCCGGACTTGGCTGCGGCCAAGGAATTGATGGCGGCAAAACGCGCCGAATTGGCCGAGCTGAGGGCTTTGCAGGTGGAACGGCAATCCGCCCTCGATGGATTGCTGCGCGACGCCGCGGCCCGTCGACGCCGGCTTCAGGCGATTGCCGGAGAGATGGAACTCGTGGCGGAACCGTCACGATGCCGCCGGTCGCCAGATCGAGGTGTTCCGGAGCCGACAGGAAGCTGCGGAGGCGGAGCACCGGCGGCTGTCGGTCCTTCCCGGCGAGATCGCCGGCAAACGCCAGGCCCTGTTGAACGAGATCGACGCGGTCGAGCAGCGCCGCCGGATCGCCGCCGACCGGCTGGCGGCAGCCGAGACCCGCCTCGCGGATGCCGACCGTACGGTGAAGGCGGCGGAGGGAGCACTGCTAGAGGCCCGCGAGAACAGGGTGCGGGCCGAGGGCACCGTCGAGCAGGCCGAACAGGCCAACAACGACGTCGCCGAACGCATCGCCGAACGTCTCGACGTGGCCCCCGCGCAACTGGCCGACGTCGCCGGCATCAAGGCGGACGACGCGCTTCCGGAGTTGGAAGCCGAGGAGCGCCGCCTCGAGCGTCTCCGGCGGGAACGGGAGGTCATGGGACCGGTCAACCTCCGAGCCGAGCAGGAATTCAACGGAACTCACCGAACAGATGCAGAGTCTCGACGACCAGCGCCGCGACCTGATCGAAGCCATTGGTAAGCTGCGCCGGGGCATCGCCGAACTCAACCGCGAGGGACGGGAGCGCCTGCTCGCTTCCTTCGCCGACGTCGACCGGCACTTTCGCGAACTGTTCATGCGCCTGTTCGGCGGCGGTCGCGCCCACCTGGCGCTGACCGACTCCGACGATCCGCTCGAGGCCGGGCTCGAAATCATGGCCAGCCCGCCTGGCAAGCGGCTTCAGGTGCTGTCGTTGCTTTCCGGCGGCGAGCAGGCGCTGACGGCGCTGGCGCTGATCTTCGCGGTGTTCCTGACCAATCCGGCGCCGATCTGCGTTCTGGACGAGGTCGATGCTCCGCTGGACGACGCCAATGTCGACCGTTTCTGCGGGCTGCTGAGCGAAATGGCGGAGGGCGGCACCCGATTCCTGGTCATCACCCACCATCGGATGACCATGGCCCGGATGGATCGATTGTTCGGTGTGACGATGGCCGAACGCGGCGTCTCGCAGTTGGTTTCGGTCGACTTGCAACGAGCCGAAGAGCTGCGCCAGACCGCCTGAGCCGAACTCCGCGACGCAACTATTCTTCATATCAGATCAGTGCCTTATGGAAGCGCTACAGCGCGGAAACGTTGGGTTTTCAGCCTTGACAGGGTTGGGGGCGGTCACTATGGTGCGGCGCGTCAACGGCGTAGGTCCGTCCATAGGGGATCGATACTTTCTCGATGAGTGAAGAGCCCCCGCCCGAGGGGTTGGAAGATTTCGATGCCCGTCTGAAGCGCTTGCAGGCGGAGGCACGGCCTCCCGAGCGCAAGCGGGCTACGGATGAGCCGACGAGCGGTATGGGCATGGCATTTTCCATCGCCGCCCATATGGTTGCGGGAGTGGGGGTTGGAGCCTTTGTCGGGTACTGGCTCGACCGGTGGTTGGGCACTTCGCCTTGGCTGTTGATTGTGTTGTTCTTTCTCGGCTCCGCTGCCGGGATGTTGAACGTATATCGTGTGGTGACCGGGATAGACATGGCCATGGGCTACCGCCCGCCGGCCGGCGATAAAAAGAGCGATACAAGCGGGACCGAAGGTCCGAAGCATCGGGCTGACAACTAAAGAGGGCGGGAAGCGACGTGGCCAGTCCAATTGAGCAGTTCGAGATCAAGAGAGTCCTTGATCTGAA
This sequence comes from uncultured Alphaproteobacteria bacterium, assembly GCA_963772635.1. Taxonomy (GTDB): domain Bacteria; phylum Pseudomonadota; class Alphaproteobacteria; order Rhodospirillales; family Defluviicoccaceae; genus JAUXFS01. The sequence goes on along the minus strand of CAVYYK010000061.1, from coordinate 57,848 downwards.
TCTCGGCATCGTCGACGCCTCCTTTACCAACTCGTCCCTTTTGATGGTGATTGCGGTTGGCCTCATCACCCTTTTGCTGGTCATGGGCGTACGGAGAAGATCCCTTGTTCCCGGACGATGGCAATCGATTGTCGAACTGGCTTACGATTTCGTAGCCAGCATGATACGAACCAATATCGGGAGTGACGGGCGTCCGTATTTCCCGTTCATCTTCTCACTGTTCATGTTCATCCTTTTTGGCAACATGCTGGGGATGCTTCCCTACAGCTTTACGTTTACCAGCCACCTCGCGGTCACGCTCGGCATGGCATTGGTGGTGTTCATCGGCACCACCGTCATTGCCTTTGCCAAACATGGATTCCGCTTTTTCAGTTTTTTCCTGCCGCACGGAACGCCGTGGTATGTCGCGCCGCTTTTGGTGCCGATCGAGATTCTTTCTTACTTTACCCGGCCCGTGAGCCTGTCTTTGCGGCTGTTCGCCAACATGACGGCGGGGCATACTTTGCTTAAGGTTTTTGGCGGCTTCATCGTCGCCATGGGAGTGGCTGGGATAATCCCGGCGGCGGCTGTGGTCGCCCTGACCGGTCTGGAGTTGGTCGTGGCCTTCCTCCAGGCCTATGTCTTCGCGATCTTGTCTTGTATCTACCTCAACGACGCCTTGCACATGCATTGAACGGGGCGCCACGGAAGTACGGTCCAACCTGAGAAACGTTTACTTTCGGCAACTGCTGGATAGGGAAATCGAAAAATGGACGCTGAGGCAGCAAAATTGATTGGTGCGGGAATTGCGGTTGTGGGTCTGGGTGGTGTCGGCGCCGGTATCGGAAACATCTTTGCCACGACGATCGCCTCTTTGGCCCGCAATCCGGCGGCGCAACCGGTGGTACAATTGCCGATGTGGGTTGGTTTCGCGCTCGTCGAAGCCGTTGCTCTTTATGCGCTCGTCGTCGCGCTGATGCTGATGTTCGTATTCTAGCAACACCCCCCTTTCCTCTTGGGAGCCTGAGATGCCTCAGTTTGATCCGGCGGTATGGTCACCGCAACTGATCTGGCTGGCGATCAGCTTCGTCGCGCTTTACTTCCTCATGGCGCGTGTTGCTTTGCCGCGCATCAGCGACGTGCTGGAGGAGCGCGAATTCAAAATCAGCGACGCGCTCAGAAAGGCTGAAGGGCTGAGAGACGACGCCGAGGATGCGGCGGCCGAATACGAAAAGATGATGGCCGACGCGCGCGCCAAGGCCCAGGAAGAGGTGCGCGCGGTTCGCGAGCGGGCCGCCGCCGAGGCCGCCAAACGGCATGCCGAACTCAACGGACGCCTCGCCGCAGATATTGCCGCCGCCGAAGGCCGTATCGCCGCGGCACGCGACGAAGCGGTGGCGGGAGTTCGCAAAATCGCCGAGGAACTGTCGGCAGCCGCGATCGAGCGGTTGCTCGGCGAGAAGGCGGATCCCAAGTCGGTCGCGACTGCGGTCGATGCATCGATGAAGGGAGCACCCTGATGCAGGCGTGGGCGGCGGAAACGGTCGCGAAAGCGGGAGCTGCGGCGGAACACGGGCACGAACCCTTTTACGCTTCCGCCGAATTCTGGGTCTCGGTTTGCTTCGTCATTTTCGTCGCCTTGGTGTTCAGAACGGCTTACCGGGTGGTGACTTTGGCGCTCGATGACCGGGCGGAAAAGATCAAGAACCAGATCGACGAAGCCATGAGGCTGGCCGAGGAAGCGCAGGAACTCCTGGCTTCCTACGAGCGCAGGAAGCATGAAGCGGTGGCGGAAACCGAGGCCATTGTCGATCACGCCCGCCGCGAGGCCGATCGGCTGACCGAGCGTGCCGCCGACGAACTGGAAAAGGCGCTCAAACGCCGCGAGCAGATGGCCATGGACCGAATCGCCCAGGCCGAGGCCAGCGCGATTGCCGACGTGCGAAACCAGGCGGTCGACGTAGCGATGCAAGCGGCCCAGCGGATTCTGAGCAAGCAGATCAAAGGCAAGAGCGCGGACGCGCTGATCAGCGCTGCGATCGAAGAGCTTCCGGAAAAGCTCCACTAATCAGATCCACCCATTCCCTCTCGGTCAATGTGGTGACGCCGAGTTCCGATGCCTTTCTGGCCTTTGAGCCCGCATCGGCACCGACGACGACATAATCGGTCTTTTTCGAGACCGAGCCGGCGACCTTGGCGCCCAGGGACTCGGCCCGGGCCTTGGCTTCGCTGCGGGTCATATTCTCGAGAGTGCCGGTAAACACTACCGTCTTGCCGGCAATCGGCGATCCGCTCGCCCGTGGAGCGTTGAAGTCCTCGACGTTCAGTAGGGACTCGAGATCGTCGAGCACCTGCCGGTTGTGGGGCTCGGCGAAAAAGGCGGTGATGTCGGCGGCCACCGCCGGCCCGATGCCGTCGATGTCCACGAGATCGCGATAGGCGTCCGAAACGGGATCGGCCGCTGCCGTCATCGCCTCCCGCCACGCGGAGAGCGAGCCGTACTGTTTGGCCAACAGCCGGGCGGTAGCCTGACCCACCTGACGGATACCCAGCGCATAGATGAAACGGTCGAGGGAGATGGTTCTTCGCTGACTCGATGGCGGCGAGAAGATTGTCCACCGATCTGCCGCCCCACCCTTCCCGGCCTCGGATTTCCCCGGCCCGGTCGCGGAGCCTGAAGATGTCGCCGGGGCGGGCGATCAGCCCGTCCTGCCAGAATGCCTGGATATGTTTGGTGCCCAGTCCCTCGATATCGAAGGCGTTGCGCGAAACGAAATGCTTGAGGCGCTCGACCGCCTGCGCCGGACAGATCAGGCCACCGGTACAACGGCGCGCCACCTCGCCTTCCTCGCGGATCGCCAGGCTCCCGCATTCGGGACACAAGTCGGGAAAGACGTACTCGCTGGTCCCCGGCGGGCGTTTGTCGAGCACCACCGAAACCACCTGCGGGATGACGTCGCCGGCGCGCTGGACGACGACGGTATCGCCGACGCGCACCTTCTTGCGGCGAACCTCGTCCTCGTTGTGCAGCGTCGCCCGTGCAACGACGACGCCGCCGACGGTGACCGGCTCCAGGTCCGCCACCGGGGTTAAGGTTCCGGTCCGGCCCACCTGAATACGAATGCCGCGGAGGATGGTCTCGGCCTTTTCCGCCTCGAATTTCTGGGCGATCGCCCATCGCGGCGCCCGGCTGACATAGCCGAGGCGTTCCTGCCAGTCGATGCGGTTGACCTTGAAGACGACGCCGTCGATATCGTAGGGAAGTCTGCCCGGGTCGTGGCCAGTTCGCGGTAGAAGGCCAGCATCTCGTCGAGGTCGCGGCAAAGGCGAGCCAGCGGGTTGACCGGAAACCCGGCGGCTCTCGAGCCATCTCCAGGAACCGCTGATGGGTATCGGCAAGCGGCTCGCTGACCTCGCCCCAGGCGTAGGCGAAAAACCGCAGCGGACGTCCGGCGGTCACCGCGGGATCGAGCTGGCGCAGCGAACCGGCCGCGGCGTTGCGCGGATTGGCGAAAGCCTTGCCGCCGGCGGCCTGTTGGCTCGCGTTGAGAGCGGCGAAATCGGGCTTCGTCATGTAGACTTCGCCGCGAACCTCCAGGGTCTCCGGCCCGTGGTCGACATGTTCGGGGACGTCCGCAAGGGTGCGCAGGTTGGCGGTGACGTCCTCGCCGGTGGCCCCGTCGCCGCGGGTCGCGCCCCGCACGAAGCGGCCGTGTTCGTAGCGAAGCGACACCGAAAGGCCGTCGATCTTCGGCTCTGCCACCATCTCCAGCGGGATGCGGGGGTCGTCACGAAGCTCCTTGAGGAATCGGCGGACACCTTCGACGAATTCGGCGAGGTCCTGGTCGGTGAAAGCGTTGGCGAGCGAAAGCATCGGCCGGGCGTGAACGACCTTGGCGAAACCGCTCGCCACCGGCGCGCCAACACGCCGCGAGGGACTGCCGTCGCGGATCAGGTCGGGAAAACGGGCCTCTATGGCCTCGTTGCGCCGCCTCAGCGCGTCATACTCGGCGTCGCTGACGACGGGAGCGTCGTTTTGATAGTAGGCCTTGTCATGCGCCGCGATTTCCGCCGCCAGCACCTTCAGTTCGGCTTCCGCCTCGGCAGACGACAACTCCGAAACCGGTCGAACACCTTTATCCGACGTATCGCTCATCCGGCGCGGCCTAGGAGGAGGCTTTCGGCCGCGGCGCGGGCTTCCTCGGTGACCTTTGTTCCGGCAAGCATCCGGGCGATTTCCTCCTTGCGCGCCGTTTCGTCGAGCACGTCGACGCGGGTCTTGGCGCCGGCATCACTGGCGGACTTGGACACCCGCCAATGGTGACCGCCGAGAGCCGCAACCTGCGGCGAATGGGTCAGAACCAGAACCTGGACCTCGCCCGCGACCCGGGCCAGGCGTTCGCCCACCGCCGCCGCCACCGCCCCGCCGATCCCGGCATCGACCTCATCGAAAATGAGGGTCGGTACGGGATCGGCCTGGGCCAGGACGACCTTCAGCGCCAGCATGAACCGCGCCAACTCGCCGCCCGACGCGATGCGGGTCAGAGGGCCCGGCGGGCTGCCGGGATTTGTCGCCACTTCGAAGGCGACCCGGTCCATGCCGTGCTCGCCCCATTCCTTCTCGCCCAGCCTTTCGACGCCGGTGTTGAACCTCGCCTTGCCGAGGCGGAGCGGTTCCAGCTCGGCAGCGACCCCGACGTCGAGCTCGGATGCCGCTTTGAGACGGGCCACGCTCAGCCGATCAGCCGCCTCCAGGTAGCCAGCGCGCGCCTCCTCCTGTTCGCGGACGAGGCGGGCAACCGATTCGGCACCATCGTCGACGACAGCCAGCTTCTTCGCCAGGGTCCCGCGCAACTCCGCCAGGTCATCGACGCCGCAGCCATGCTTGCGTGCCAGCGCCCGAAGGGCGAACAACCTTTCCTCGATCTCTTCCAGGCGGCGGGGATCGAGATCCATGTCCGCCACCGTCTTTTCCAAGAGCGCTTGGCCTTCCACCACCTCCGAAAGCGATCGCTCGAGGGCGCTGACGGCGGCGTCGAGCCGCCCTTCTGCCCTGTCGGCGACGCGTTCGAGCAGGCGGACGGCGGCCCGCAGAGCGTCCTCGACGCTGCGTTCGCCGCCGGTTCCGTTCAGTTCCGACGCGGCCTCGTCCATCGCCTGCATCAGCTTCTCGCTGTTCATCAGGAGCGCACGGTGTTGCGCAAGTTGCTCTTCCTCACCGGAATGCGGATCGAGGGCGTCCAGTTCGTCCACGGCATGACGAAGATAGGCCTCGTCGCGACGAGCCGTCTCCAGTGCCGCTTCGGCCCGGTCGCGCGCTTCGGCAGCAGCGCGCCAAGCGTGCCAGGATCGCGAAGTGGCCTCGCACAAGGGCCGGAGCCGGCCGAACGCGTCCAATAGGTCCCGGTGGGTAGCGGGATCGAGCAACCTCTGGCTCTCGAACTGGCCGTGAATTTCGACCAGGGCATCGCCGATCCGCCGGAGCAGGGCGATGCTGACCGGCTGGTCGTTGACAAACGCCCGTGAACGGCCGTCGGTACCTAGCACCCGGCGCAGCACCAGGTCGCCCTCACCAACGCCGACGCCGTGTTCTTCCAATATGACGAAGACGGGATTATCGGCCTCGACCTCGAAACTGGCGCTGACAACCGCCTGCAACGCCCCGTGGCGAACGAGCCGGGCGTCGGCGCGGATCCCCAGCGCCAGGCCCAGAGCATCGAGCAAAATCGACTTTCCGGCGCCGGTTTCACCGGTCAGCGCACACAGGCCGGGGCGAAACTCCAACTCAAGGCGATCGATAAGAACAACGTCGCGGATCGAGAGGGTCGAGAGCATCCCTGAGAGCCTGACCTAGAATGTATTGCGTATTTTCAACGAGTTGGAAGGGCGCCCTCGCCAGGAAACGCGCCGAAGGCGATGCTGGAGCATCGTCGAGGGGCGTTGACGCCGCAGGGGCACCCTTCCAGCTCGCCCTACGGGAGCCTTGTGTTCGGGCCCCGGTGCGTCGAGCCGCCCTTGTGATGCTCCAGCATCACAGCGGCCGTCTCTCCTACCGGGATCACGAACACAAGGCTTTGAAAATACACAATACATTCTAGGTCAGGCTCTTTGCCCGGCTACCAGAATTCGTACCAGGATTTTTCCGTGGAACGGGCCGCCCCGTCCTCGACCAACGCGTAGGAGTCGATATACCACTCGCTGCCGGGGAAGTTGTACCCCAGCACGGCCGCCACCTTCTGCGCCTCGTCGTCGAGGCCCAAGGCCCGGTAAGCTTCGACCAATCGGTGAAGGGCTTCGGGCACATGTGTCGTGGTCTGATAGGACTGGATGACTGTCTTGAAGCGGTTGATGGCGGCAAGGTAGTGCCGCTGCCTGAGATAGTAGCGGCCGACGACCATCTCCTTCGCGGCAAGGTGATCGTTGGCCAGTTCGAGCTTGACCCCGGCGTCACGCGCATACTTGCTGTCGGGATATCGGGCGATCAACTCCGAGAACACGCGTCGCGCCTCCTGGGTCATTTCCTGGTCGCGGGCCGGATCGGAAATCCGCTCGTAATAGGAGAGCCCGATCAGATAGTGGGCGTACGGCACGTCGGGGTTCGCCGGATGCAACTGAATAAACCGTTCCAGTGCGGCGACGGCCTCGTCGTACTGATCCGACTGGTAATAGGCGTAGGCGGCCATGATCTGAGCCTTGGTCGCCCAGGGGGAATAGGGGTGCTGGCGCTCGACCTCGTCGAACAGCTTGGTCGCGGCCTTGAAGTCCCCTCCTTCGAGCGTATCCAGGGCTTTGTTGTAGAGATCTTCGACGGGAGCCTCCTGATATTCGACCTCCTCCTTGTCACTGGCACACGCGCCTATCAACAAAGTCGACGCCGACACCGCCGCCACCAAGAAAAGGCGGATGAACCCCTTTGTTCGTGCTACGCTTGCCATGGTGCCCGTCCGAAGATTTTCGACCTGGAGCCGACCCGACAGACTATACCATGGCAATCCCGCGCGGTTGCAAGACGAACGAAGAAAACCTGCCGAGCCGGCACGAAGCCCCCCGTTCGTGGACGGCAATCGCCAAGGTTTTCCCCACCCCGGTCATCTGTGCCTGCCGCTCGCAATTGAGCGACCGCCAGCTGCTCACATGTCTAAAAAAAGAGTGCTTCAAGGGCAAAATAACGGCGCTCGATGAAGCACTCAAAAGGTTTTTTGGGACGAAACGTAAGGCTACCTCGCACACCCCCAGTCAGTTCGCTTGCCGGCGAAGGAAAGCGGGAATATCCAGCACTTCTTCCTCCGACTGTGAAGCGGGCAACCGTTCCTCGGGATTGAGGCCTCCCAGTCGCTGCTGCTTCGGCGGCGCAACCGGCCGCTCGGCCGCCGGTTGCGATCCGGCTTCCGGCTTCGCCGCGCGGCTGACACGACCGGCACCGGTGACCCGCGCAAACAGGCTCGATACCCGGGGCTTGGCCCGAGCAGTCTCTCCTTCCGACGGACGGATCCCGTTTTTCATTGCCGCATCCTTGAAGGGATCGGGAGCGCTTCGGGTCTCGACGCCCGATCGGGTAACAGGCAGTGGCGGAATGAAAACGTCCGGGGTGTGGGCCGGCGGCGACGCGGTGGCGGCGGCGGCCCGCAAGTCCGGCCTGCCTTCATCAATGTCCGAACCATCGGCGGCGGTCACCTGAAACGCGGCGGCGGTATCGAGACCAAGATCGTCCCCGGTTTCCAGAGACTCGCTCGCCGGGTCATCGTCGAAGGGAACGCTCGGATGCGAGACCTTGGTGCCACCAACCGAGCTGACTAGGTTGAGCTTGGAAGGGATCGGGTGGGCGGCGGTGGCGGAATCCATACCGGTCGCCACGACCGACACGCGCATTTGGCCTTCCATGGTGTCGTCGAAGGTCGAGCCGAAAATGATGTAGGCATCCGGGTCGACCTCCGAGCGAACCCGATTGGCCGCCTCGTCGACCTCGAACAGGGTCATGTCCGAACCGCCGGTGATGTTGATCAACATACCGCGCGCGCCTTTCATCGAGATGTCGTCGAGGAGCGGGTTCGATATCGCCGCCTCGGCGGCGTCGAGCGCCCGGCGTTCGCCGCTCGCCTCGCCGGTGCCCATCATCGCCTTGCCCATCTCGCTCATCACCGCCCGGATATCGGCGAAGTCGAGGTTGATCAACCCCGGCATCACCATCAGATCGGTGACGCCGCGCACGCCGGAGTGCAGCACATCGTCGGCCATCTTGAAGGCATCGGAGAAGGTGGTCTTCTCGTTGGCGACTCTGAACAGGTTCTGGTTGGGAATGATGATCAGGGTGTCGACAAACTGTTCCAGCTCTTCGATGCCCGCCTCGGCGATCCGCATCCGATGGGCGCCCTCGAACTGGAATGGCTTCGTCACGACACCGACGGTGAGGATTCCCTGCTCGCGGGCGGCCCGGGCAATCACCGGCGCCGCGCCGGTTCCGGTCCCCCCCCCATGCCGGCGGCAATGAACGCCATGTTGGAGCCGCGAAGATCGTCGATGATGTCCTCGAGCGCCTCCTCGGCGGCGATCCGCCCGATGTCCGGCCGGGAACCGGCGCCGAGACCCTGGGTCACGGTAATGCCGAGTTGGATGCGCTTGTCGGCGTTCGATTGAGCCAGCGCCTGGGAGTCGGTATTGGCGACCGCGAACTCGACGCCCTCGAGGTGCGAACGAATCATGTTGTTGACCGCATTTCCGCCGGCGCCGCCGACGCCGATGACGGTAATTCTGGGCCGGAGCTCGGGCATTGCACTGGCCATTGGAACACTAAGATTGAGAGTCATGGCAGCCTCCGTTGGTTTTGTGGTTGGGGTGTGAAAACATGTCAGAAATTCTCCCGCAGCCATTGGCCGAACCGCCCGAATCGGCTGATCGGCTCCTCTGCGGGCCTGTAGGTCCCGTAAACGCCCTCGGGGGGTTGGTTGAGCGCGTGGTGGAGCAGTCCGGCGCAGGTCGTGAACGCCGGACCGGTTGCCGCTTCCGGCAGTCCCCGAATCGGTCGAGGGCGACCTACGCGCACCTGTTTGTCGAGTATCATCCCGGCCAGTTCCGGGGCGCCGGCGATCTGACTGGCGCCGCCGGTCAACACCACCTGGCGTCCTGCCGCCCTGTCCAAACCGGCCTCTTCGAGCCGGGCACGCACGATCTCGAAGGTTTCTTCCAGCCGCGGTCGGACGATGCTGACCAGCATCGATCGGGGGACCTGTCCGGACTCGCCGGTTCCATCGTCCGAGATCGGCGGTACCTCGATCAGCTGACGATCGTCGGACTGGGTGGGAAGACAACTGCCGTAAAGCGTCTTCATCCGTTCGGCCTGAGCCAGCGGCGTCGACAGCCCTCGGGCGAGATCATTGGTGACGTGGTTGCCACCTACGGGGATGTTGTCCGTGAAAACCAGTTCGGCGTCGAAGAACACGGCGATCGAGGTCGTCCCCCCGCCCATGTCGATGAGGGTAACGCCGAGAGCGGTTTCGTCCTCGACCAGGCAACCCAACGCGGACGCATAGGGCGAGACCGCCTTGCCGGCGATTTCCAGGTGACACCGATTGACAGCGGTCGCCAGATTGCGAATCGCGCCGCTTGCCGCGGTGATGAGATGGAGATTGACACCGAGGCGCTGGCCGAACAGGCCGCGGGGGTCCCGCACGCCTCGGCATCCATCGATGCTGTAGCCGACCGGGACCGCATGAATGACTTCGTGATCGTCTGGGACCTCGCTCCCCAGTCCGACGGGATCGAGGAAGCGCCTGAGATCGGCATCGCTGATCTCATGGCCAGCGACGGAAACCTCGTAGGCGATCAGCCGCGATCGGGGCATCCCGGCCGAAACGTTGACGGTGACATGGCTGATGTTCTCGCCGGCCATCCTCTCGGCGGCTTCGACCGTGGCACGGATCGTCAATTCGGCCGCGTCCAGGTCGACGAAAGCACCTCCCCGCAAGCCCCGCGACGCCTGATGTCCGATACCGACCACCCGCAATCCCTGATCGTCCGACGGTCGGGCAATGAAGCAGCAGACTTTCGTCGTCCCGATATCGAGCGCGGCAATCAGGCCGTTGCGTCCCCAGGATTGCGGCGCGCTCTTCTTCCTTGTCACCGGTGTTTCCTTCATCCGTTCACCGTTGTCCGCCATCGATCAGGTATCTCGCCCAGAAGCCGCATCTTGGTTTTCCGGACGCTGCACTCGCCGGACGATCAAGCGGTCCGGCAACCGAAGATCCAGCACCTTGACGTCTTTGCGAAGCAATCCGTGAAGCCGTTGATATTCGGCGAGTTTTTCCCATGCCCCAGATGGGTCCTCCTCGGGTAACCGCACATCGATTCCCCCTGCGATTCGCAAATTCCACCGACGACCTCCGACGCGAACCGCCGCCTGGACCAGCGGCATCAGCTCCGGCTGGGTGCCAAGTGTTCGTATCAGGTCGGCCGCGTGGGCCGGCGCGTCCTCTCCAACCACCACCAGCAAATCGCTGAACGGTTCCAGGTTACGGCGCAGAATCACTGCCCCGTCCTCGTCGATAAGTGAGAAGTCGCCGTGATGCTGCCACAGCGCGAGTGGCCGGCGCTCGGTGATTTCCACCACCACGGTATCGGGAAGCAGCCGTTCGATCGATGCGGTCTGCACCCACGGCAGCGCCAGAAGCCGCTCCCGCGCGGCATGGATGTCGAAATCGAGGATCGCCGCGCCACGGCTGACCGCCAAAGCCTCGAGAAGGGATGCCCGCGAGGTTTCCCGCCGGCCGACGACGAAAACTTCCTCGACGGTAAAACCGAGATCGATGGAAGCGGCCACCGCCGCCGCCCGCATCTCGCTGGCCATCGTCTGTGGCCAGCGTTGCTGCCACGACCACCACCCACCGGCGGCCAAGCCGGCCAGCACGAGAAGCGCCCAGGCGGTGAGCGCGAGACGGCGACGCCACCATGGAACAACTCTTCGGCGGGGCTGACCGCGCTTCTGGGCCGGCGTCGTCTTGTCCTTCCTCATGCATCGCACTCCGCGTTCTCGACCATCCACGAAACGAGTTCCTGAAACGAAATCCCGGCGTAGGCCGCCTGCTCCGGAACCAGGGAGGTCGGGGTCATGCCGGGCTGGGTGTTGATTTCCAGCATGTAGAGAGTCCTGCCGTCGAAGCGGAAATCGGCGCGCGAAACGCCGCGACAGCCCAGCGTCCGATGGGCCAGAACCGAGAGGCGCTTGGCTTCGTCGTAAACCTCGGGATCGATCTCCGCCGGGATCACGTGCCTGGAGCCGCCCTCGGCATACTTGGCGTCGTAGTCGTAGAAGCCCCGATGGGTGCTGATCTCGGTGACCGCCAGCGCCCGGTCTCCCATCACCGCCACGGTCAGTTCGCGCCCCTCGATGAACCGCTCGACCATTACCTCGCCGCCGTACGGCCAGTCCCCCTCGCGGGCGATGGTGAGGTTGTCTCGTTCCCGCACGATGCGGACGCCGACGCTGGAACCCTCGTTGAGTGGTTTGATCACGTAAGGCCTCGGCATCACGTCACCGCCCATCACCTGCTCACGGCTGACGATCCGGTGTTCCGCCACGGCGATACCGGCCTGCGCGAACAGCCGCTGAGCCATCGGCTTGTGCATCGCCAGCGCCGATGCCAGGAGTCCGGAATGGGTGTAGGGAAGGCCGAGGATATCGAGCAGCCCCTGAACGCAACCATCCTCGCCATAACGGCCGTGCAGGGCGTTGAACACCGCGTCCGGGCGGGGCGAGAGCCGGGAGAGCACGGCGCCCACGTCCCGCTGCACGTCGATCGCCGTCACCCGGTAGCCGGCGGCCCTCAGGGAATCGGCGACGGCGGCACCGCTGACCAGCGACACCTCGCGTTCGGACGACCAGCCTCCCATCAGCACGACCACGCTGCGGCTCATCGGCCCACCTCCCGAACCGTCGGTTGTTCGGCGGCGACGCCGATGCGCTGGATTTCCCATTCGAGCCTGACACCCGACGTTTCGAATACGCGGCGACGCACTTCTTCTCCCAGCGCTTCCAGATCCGCCGCGGTGGCGTTGCCGGTGTTGATCAGAAAATTGCAATGTTTCTCCGACACCTGCGCGCCGCCCCGGGTCAGCCCCCGGCATCCGGCCCGTTCGATCAGTTCCCACGCCTTGCCTCCCGGGGGGTTGGCGAAGGTGCTTCCCCCGGTGCGGCTTCGAATCGGCTGGGTCTGTTCACGCGCCGTCCGGATCTCCTCGGTTCTGCGAGCGATGGCGGCCCGGTCTCCGAGCCGGCCGCGGAGGCGGGCGGAAACGAAGATCCAGTCCCGCGGAACCGCACAACAGCGGTACCCGAAACCGAGATCTTCGGGGTCGAGATCGCGAACACGGCCTACGGGATCGACGGCACGGGCGCCGACGACCACGTCCTTCGTTTCGGCGCCATACGCGCCGGCGTTCATCCTCAGCGCGCCGCCGATGGTGCCCGGAACGCCGCTGAGAAATTCCAGACCGGCGATCCCGGCACCGCCGGCGACCAGCGCGACGTTGACATCGAGGGCGCCGGCGCCGACCCTCACCTCGTCACCCTCGGTTTCGATGCCGGCGAAGCCGCGACCCAAGCGAACGACGACGCCGGGAACGCCGCCGTCGCGAACCAGGAGGTTGGATCCGACGCCGAGGACGATAACCGGCACGTCGGCCGGCTTGCCCGCGAGGAAACCGGCGAGGTCCTGAACGTCGATTGGCCGGAACATCACCTCGGCCGGACCGCCAACCCGAAACCAGGTGACCGGGCCAAGCGGCGCGTTCTCGGTATAGCGGCCGCGTACCGCCGGCAGGCGGGCGATCAGCGACCGGTTTGCCATCTCCGCCGCCATCATCGGCCGCCTCCGTCGCGATGACGGCGCAGCGGTTCCAGGTCACCCGGCAGCGCGTGCGCCCATTGGGTGATGCTGCCGGCGCCGAGACAGACCACCATGTCGCCGGGCGAGGCGAGGTCGTCGACGGTCGCGGCAAGTTCGCTGGGATCGGACAGCGGGATCGCCTGCCGGTGGCCGTGGGCGCGCAGCCCGTCGACCAGCGCGTCGCGGCTGATACCCTCGATCGGATCCTCCCCGGCCGGGTAGACGTCGGCGACCACCACCGCGTCGGCATCGTTGAAGCACGAGCAGAACTCCTCGAACAGGTCGCGAAGCCGGGTGTATCGGTGGGGCTGGACCACGGCGATGATTCGCCCCCGGGATGCCGTCCGCGCCGCGGCAAGCACGGCGGCGATCTCTACCGGATGGTGGCCGTAGTCGTCGATCACGGTGATGCCGTCGACCTCGCCGGCACGGGTGAACCGGCGGTTGACGCCCTCGAATTCGGCCAGCCCGCGGCGGAGCACGTCGTCCGCGATGTCCATCTCGTTGGCGATGGCGATCGCCGCCAGGGCGTTCTGGGCATTGTGCCGACCGAACATCGGCAGGAAGAGGTCCTTGACGGTGCGCGATTTCTCCGTCCGCCGATCGGTGATCACCGCGTCGAAACGGATGCCGTCGACCGTCGGCTCCAGGTTGGTGCCGCGGATACCGGCCTGGGGACTGAATCCGTAGGTAACCACCCGCCGGTCGAGAACCTTGGGGATGATCGCCTGCACCTCCGGGTGGTCGATGCACAAGGCGGCGAAACCGTAGAACGGGATATTGGTGACGAAGGCAACGAACGCCTCGCGCAACGCCTCGAAGCCGCCGTAGTGGTCGAGATGCTCCGGATCGATGTTGGTAACCACCGCGACCGTCGCCGGCAGCTTGACCATCGTGCCATCGGACTCGTCGGCCTCGGCGACCATCCAATCGCCGCTACCAAGGCGGGTGTTGGTGCCCCAGGCGTTGATGATGCCGCCGTTGACCACCGTCGGGTCCATCCCGGCGGCGTCGAGCACCGCCGCGACGAGTGAAGTGGTCGTCGTCTTGCCGTGGGTGCCACCGACGGCGATCGACCACTTCAGCCGCATCAACTCGCCCAGCATCTCGGCGCGCCGGACCACCGGCAGCAGCCGCTTGCGGGCGGCGACGACCTCCGGATTGTCGGACTTGATCGCGGACGAGATGACCACGACTTGGGCCTCGCCGAGATTGCCCTCGTCGTGTCCCACCGAAAGCGGTACGCCGAGCGCCCTGAGCCGGCGGGTATTGGCGTTGTCCGCACGATCGCTGCCCTGCACCGTATAGCCGAGATTGTGGAGCAGTTCGGCGATCCCGCTCATGCCGATACCACCGATGCCGACGAAGTGGATGGTGCCGATGCCGAGAGGAAGTGCCTTCATGCCACCCGCCTTCCGCTATGTGCGCCGACTTCGGAATCGTTGGACTCGATGAGTTCGAACACCACGTCGGCCAGTCTCGCCGCCGCCTCGGGACGCCCGGCCGCCCGGGCGCGTTCGGCCGTCTCCCGCAAAGGCTCGGGTGTCGCCAACAGGTCCCGAAGCCGTTCCGCCAGGGCCTCGGAGGTAAACGTCGGCTGCGGCATCACCCATGCGGCGCCGGTTTTCCTCGACCGCGCGGGCGTTGGCCGACTGGTGATCGTCGATGGCATAGGGATACGGGACCAGAATCGACGGCCGGCCGACGGTGGTGATCTCGGCCACCGTCGAGGCGCCGGCGCGGGCAATCACAAGGTGCGCCGCGGCCAGCCGTTGGGGAACGTCGTCGAAAAAACGGGCCAGCTCGGCGTCGACGCCGAAACCCCGATAGGCGGCTTCCGCCTGTTCCAGGTTCTCGGGCCGGCATTGCTGGCAGATTGCCAGTCTCTGACGCAACCGTTCGTCCAGGCGGCCGACCGCCTCCGGAACCACCTCGCCAAACACCTGCGCGCCCTGGCTGCCGCCGAGAACGAGCAGACGGACCGGGCCATCGGCGCCGATATCGGTGTAGGGCCGGCTGCGCACGTCTGCGAACGACGGACGCACGGGCATGCCGGTGTGGACGATCTTGCCGTCGGCGCCGGCCGGCAACCGCGCGGGATGCTCGAACGAGCTGGCGATACGTTCGACCCTGCCGGCGAGCAGGCGATTGGCGCGCCCGAGAACCGCGTTCTGCTCGTGAACGACGGTGCGATAGCCGCCGAAGCTCGCCGCCAGCATGGTCGGCACCGAGGGGTATCCGCCGAAGCCGACGACGGCCCGCGGGGCGAGCCGGCTCAACAGAGAACGCGCCTGGAAAAATCCGAGTCCGAGTTCCAGGGTGCTGTGCATCCGGGCGGCAAGTCCCTTGCCGGCAACGCCGGACGAGCGGATCCGCCGGGTCTCGATGCCGCCGAGGACGCCGCCGACGGCGTCGCCGCGCCGGTCGGTGAACAGGACGACACCGGCGCCACGGGTCTTGAGTTCGGCGGCCAGCGCCTCGGCGGGGAAGACGTGGCCCCCGGTGCCGCCGGCGGCGAGCACGATCAGGGATGTCTTGACAGTCGTCATCGGGCGCCCCCGCTACCGGGGCGTTCACGGGTCAGGGCGAGCACCATGCCCATGCCCCATGCCAGCGCGATCGTCGCCGATCCGCCGTACGAGATGAACGGCAGGGTGATTCCTTTTGGCGGGATCAGATGGGTGGTCGACGCCATGTTCATCAGCGCCTGCATCCCGAACAGGGAGAGCAGGCCGCCGCCGGCCAGCACCACGAACAGGTCGTTGCTTCTGAGCGAACGACCGAAACCGCGCAACACCACGAACGCGAACAGCCCGACCAGGAACAGGCAGACCGCCAAGCCGAACTCCTCTCCGGCGACGGCAAAGATGAAATCGGCATGGGCGTCGGGAAGAATCTCCTTGACCCGCCCCTCGCCGGGGCCGCGGCCGAAAAGACCTCCGCTCTTGAACGCCTCCAGGGCGCGGGCGATCTGGAAGCCGTCGCCGATGGACGGATCGAGGAAATGGTCGACCCGGCTGCGCACGTGGTCGAAGTAGAAGTACGCCCCGACGCCGCCGCCGAGGAACAACAGTACGACCAAGCCGACCAGCACCAGCGGCAGGCCGGCCAGGAACAGTTGCACGCTCCAGATGCCGGCGATGAGTAGGGTGGTGCCCACATCCGGCTGCATCAGCAGAACGCCGCAGGCCAACACCGTCAGCACCACGGATAGGGAATGGCCGTGGAGGTTCTCGTCCATCCGGCCGGCGGCGATCAACCACGCCGTCAGCACCGCGAACGCAGGCTTCAGGAACTCGGAGGGCTGGATCGACAGACCGCCGATCCGAATCCATCGGGTGGCGCCCTTGACCGTCTCGCCCCCGACCAGAGTGGCCAGCGTCAGCACCAGTGCGATGGCGAAGCCAAGCACGGCCACGCGCCGTACGCCTTTTGGCGACATCAGCGATGTCAGCAGCATCACCACCAGCGCCACGGGCAGGTAGATCGACTGACGCCTGGCGAAATAGAATGCGTCGAGGCCGATGCGATCGGCAACGGCCGGCGAAGCCGCCATCGTCAGGACAAGACCGATTGTGCCGATGAGAAGCAGCGCGCCGAACGTCCAGCGGTCGACCGTCCACCACCAGCGGCCCAGCAGACTGGTATCGGTGCGGGCAAAGGAGTTCATCGCCCGAACGCCTCCACCAGCCGGCGGAAGGCGTCGCCCCGGGCTTCGAAATTCTTGAACTGGTCGAAAGAGGCGCATGCGGGCGACAGCAACACCACGGCGCCCGCGGCGCCATCGCGCTCCGCCGCGGCCCGGGCCGCGGCAACCGCCTCGTCGAGGGTGCCGGCGCGGGTGACGGCGACCCGGCCGTCGAGGGCATGGGCGAAGACTTCGGTCGCCTCGCCGATGAGATATGCGTGGCGCACCCGGCCCAAGTAGGGATCCAGAGCCGTCAGCGGGCCCTGTTTGGGACGGCCGCCGGCGATCCAGTAAATGGTCTCGTAGCAGGCCAGCGCCCGGGCCGCGGCATCCGGGTTGGTGGCCTTGCTGTCGTTGACATAGGTGACGCCGTTGACGACGCCGACGATCTCCTGGCGATGGGCGAGGCCGGGGAAGGTTCGAATGGCGGCGCACGCGGTCGCCGGGTCGACGCCGAGCGCCCGCGCCGTGGCGTATGCGGCGGCGGCATTCTGGGCGTTGTGCTCGCCCGGCAGCGCCCGCGCCCCGGCAAGGTCGAGCACCGGTTCGGCTCCGCCACCGTCGGTGTCGTCGTACAGCTTGCCGGCGAGGGCGAACACGCCGCCCGATACGCGTTGACATCCGGAGACCGGAATTGCCTTCGGCCCGCCCCGCGCCTCGAGTGCGGTGAAGATCCCCCGGCAGGTCTCGTCGTCGACACCGACGACGGTGGTCGCGTCCGATTTCTGGCCACGAAAGATCAGTTTCTTGGCGGCGACATAGCCGTCGATGCCGCCGTGACGGTCAAGGTGGTCGGGACTGATGTTGAGCAACACCGCCACCCGGAAAACGAGCGATTGGGCCAGCTCGAGCTGATAGGACGACATCTCCAGAACGTAGATGCCGTCGGCCCCGAGTGGCCGCAGCTCCAGCACCGGGACCCCCAGGTTGCCACCGACCTCGCAATCGAGGCCCGCGGCTTTGAGGATATGCCCGACAAGGGCTGTCGTCGTCGACTTGCCGTTGGTGCCGGTGATGCCCACGCACCCTGCATCGAGCCGGGCGCGGGCGAACAGCTCTCCGTCGCCGATCACCTCGCAGCCTGCGGCGCGCGCGCGCTCCACCACCGGGTGCGGCGCGGGAAAGCTGTGCGGGATGCCTGGGCTGAGCATCAGGATATCGGTTTCGCTCATTTCGCACCGGGTGAGATCGGTCAGCGCAATGCCGTCCGCCTGCGCGGCGGCGCGGACTTCGGGGGCGTCGTCCCAAGCCCAGCAAAGGTTGTCGGAGGCGAGTAACGCCCGTGTCGCCGCCAGGCCCGAGCGCCCCAACCCGAGGACGGCGACGGGCCTCTGCGAAATCGACGGGAGCTGGATCATCGGTCCACCCTCACCTCAACTTAAGAGTCGACAACCCGGCCAGCGCCAGGATGGTGGCGATGATCCAGAAGCGGATGACGATGGTCGGCTCGGCCCATCCCTTCTTTTCGAAGTGGTGGTGCAACGGCGCCATCCTGAACACGCGCTTGCCGGTCAGCTTGAAGGAGATCACCTGGACGATCACCGATACGGTCTCCAGCACGAACAGCCCGCCGACGATCGCCAGGACCAGCTCGTGCCGGGTGATCGCGCTGATGACGCCGAGAGCGCCGCCGAGCGACAGCGAACCGGTATCGCCCATGAACACCTTGGCCGGCGGCGCATTGAACCAGAGGAAACCCAGGCCGCCGCCGACCAGCGCGCCGCAGAACACGGTCAGTTCGCCCGAGCCCGGCACGTAGTGAAGCTGCAGGTAGTTGGAAAACACCGAGTTGCCGACCAGGTAGGCGATCAGCGCGAACACGCCGGCGGCAATCATCACCGGTACGATCGCCAAGCCGTCCAGGCCGTCGGTAAGGTTGACGGCATTGGAAGACCCAACCACCACCAGCACCGTCAACAGCATGTACGCCGGACCGAGATTGATCAGCAGTGTCTTGAAGAACGGCACCGCCAGCATGTTCTGCAGCGATTCCGGCGAGAGCTCGGTGATCCACAATGCGGCGCTTCCGGCGATGATCACCTGCAGCAGAAGCTTCGCCTTGCCCGGAAGGCCCTTGGTGTCGCGGCGAATGACCTTGCGGTAGTCGTCGAGAAAACCGATCGCGCCGTAGGCGATGGTCACCGTCAGCGCCACCCATACGTAGCCGTTGCGAAGATCCGCCCACAGCAAAGTCGACACCGCGACAGCCAGTAGGATCAGGAAGCCGCCCATCGTTGGCGTCCCGCGCTTGGTCAGGAGATGGCTCTCGGGTCCGTCGTCGCGGATCGGCTGGCCGCCGTTCTGGCGGCTGCGCAGCATGCGAATGAGGGTCGGCCCCGCCACGAAACTGACGATCAGGGCGGTCAGAACCGCGCCCGCCGTGCGGAAGGTCAGATAGCGGAAGACGTTAAACAGCCCGAACTCGTCGGCCAGCGGGTAAAGGAGATTGAACAGCATCCGTCGCCTCCTAGTTCCCTTTGGCCAAGCGCTTGGCCGGGTTTGCGTCCACCTTGCCCACGCCGAGAGCGCCGAGGGCCTCTACGATCAGACCCATCCTGCTGCCCGCCGATCCCTTCACGGTGACCACGTCGCCCGGGCGGACGGCGGCGGTGACCAGGGGGACGAGAGAAGCGGAATCGTCCGCGTGACCACCGCGCATCGATGCCGGCAGAGCCGCGGCCAGGTGGGCCATCGCGGTCCCGGCGGTGAACACCAGGTCGATGCCGTTCTCCCGCAGCGGCTTGGCCAGGGCGATATGCAGATCCCGGGCGTCGTCACCCAGTTCCAGCATGTCGCCGAGCATCGCCAACCGCCGACCTCCGGGGCCCGGTTCGGTTCGGCCGAGGACCTCGAAGGCGGCGGCCATCGATACCGGGCTGGCGTTATAGCTGTCGTCGATGAGATCGAAAGCACCTTCGGCGGTCGCCACCACCGAGCGCTGTCCACGCCCCTTGGGCAACGGTGAAACGGGCAAACTCGGCCGCGGCCGCGCGTACGTCGGCGCCAGCGGCCATCACGGCGGCGAGAACGCACAGACTGTTGCTCACCCAGTGGGCGCCGGAAACATTCAGCCGGTAGTCCAAGGTCTCGCCGGCGGCCGAAGCCCGCACCCGCGATCCTTTGTCATCCGTCTCCGCGGCGAGCAGTCGCATCGTGGCTTGGCGATGGCGGCCGAAGCCGATAACGGTACCGACATAACCGTCGGCAGCGGCGGCCAACCGGGAATATTGCGGATTGTCACGATTGAGCACCGCGACCCCGCCTTGTTCGATCCCGACGAAGATCTCGGCCTTGGCATCGGCGATCGCTTCGGTCGAGGCGAAGAATTCCTTGTGCACCGCCTCGACCGTAGTGATCACCGCGACGTGCGGACGGGCGAGACGGGTGAGCGCATCGAGCTCTCCCGGGTGGTTCATGCCCATCTCGAAAACGCCGAAAGCGACGGATCGGGGCATCCGCGCCAGGCTCAACGGCAGGCCCCAGTGGTTGTTGAGATTGCCGGCATTGGCCACCGTGGGCGCCTGGGCGCTCAGCACCGTCCTCAGCGCCTCCTTGACCCCGGTCTTGCCGACACTGCCGGTGACGCCGATGATCCGCGCCGCGCTGCGGGCGCGGGCAGCGCGTCCGAGATCCTCGAGCGCCCGCATGGTGTCTTCGACCAACAAACGCGGTGCATCGGCCGGAATGTCCTGGGGAATGCGGGAAACCACCGCGGCAACGGCACCCCTGGCGAAGGCGTCGGCGACAAACACGTGACCGTCGAACTGGGGTCCCTCGATCGCGACGAACAGGTCACCGGGCCTGAGCGTCCGGGTATCGATCGAAACGCCGCCGGCGGTCCACGGTGTCGCGGCACTGCCGCCGGTGGCAACCGCCGCCTCGGCGGCGGTCCAAAGGACCGAGGAGGCGATCATCGCTCGATCTCACGAACCGCGGATCGAACCACCGCGGCATCGTCGAACGGCAACACGCGGTCGCCGATGATTTGCCCGGTCTCGTGACCCTTGCCGGCAACCACCAGCACGTCTCCCGCCTGGAGAGCCGACACGGCGTTGGCGATCGCTTCGCCCCGGTCGCCGATCTCGGTCGCGCCCGGACAGGCGGCGAGGATCTGCCGGCGGATGGCGGCGGGTTCCTCGCCACGCGGATTGTCGTCGGTGACGATGACGCCGTCCGCCAGCGCGGCGGCGATCCGTCCCATCTCCGGGCGTTTGCCCCGATCGCGATCGCCGCCACAGCCGAACACGACCACCAGCCGGTGTCCAACCTGAGGGCGCAACGCCTTGAGCACCGCGGCGAGCGCATCGGGCGTATGGGCGTAGTCGACGTAGACGGCGGCGCCGCTGTTCCGCAGCGCCACCCGCTCGAGGCGGCCCGGCACCGGCTGCAGGGATTCCAAAGCCGCCATCGCCGCCTCCGGATCAGCCCCGGTCGCCACCGCCAGACCGAGGGCCGCAAGCGCATTGGAGACCTGGAAGTCGCCGACCAACGGCAATATCACGCGTGCGCCGACGCCGGCGACCGTGACATCCAGACGCTGGCCGTCCGCCGCGGGCTCTATCTGCCCGACGACAATGTCGGCGCCGCGCGCCCCGTACGTGAGGACGCGGAGGCCACCCTTCCTCGCCGCGGCCTGGACCGCATCGATGTCGGGCGAATCGGCATTGAGCACCGCCGTTCCCCCCGGCTCGACGATGTCGGAGAACAGCCGGGTCTTGGCCGCGAGATAGGCCTCGGTCGTGCCGTGGAAATCCAGATGGTCGCGGGTCAGGTTGGTGAACGCTGCGGCGGCGACGCGCACGCCGTCGAGGCGATGCTGGGCGAGGCCGTGGCTGGACGCCTCCATCGCCAGGCAGTCGACCCCGGCCGTGGCGAGCCGGGCGAGCGTCTCGTGCAATTCGACCGGATCCGGTGTCGTCAGGCTGCCGCGGATCTCGAGACCGGGAGCGGAGATCCCGAGGGTTCCCAGGCTCGCGGCGTTGCGGCCCAGGCGCGTCCAGATCTGGCGCAGGAACCACACCACCGAGGTCTTGCCGTTGGTGCCGGTGACGGCGGCCACCGTCGCCGGCTGGCGGCCAAAAAAGCGCGCCGCCATCTGGGCAAGGCGGCGGCGCGGGTTGTCGTCGGTAATCAGCGGAACGGGGTGTCCGGTCGACTCGGCGGCCGGATCGGGCCTCGGAGTCCCGGGTGGCCCGAGGATCGCGGCGGCGCCCCGGCGCACTGCATCGTCGATGAAGTCGCGCCCATCGGCCCGCCCGCCCGGCAACGCGGCGAACAGGAAACCGGGCTCCACCCGCCGCGAATCGCTGGTGAGCCCGGTAATCGTCGTGCCGGCGATATCGTTGGCGACGGTCACTTCGGTCGGATTTCCTTCCAACAGGTCAATTAGCCGCAATCTGACGCCCCCGCGCGTCCGCGATGGCCTCCTTGACGGCGACGAACAGCGGTTTCTTGATCGTCGGCGCCGGGGGCCGCCATTTCACTTCCAGTTCCTCGTCCACCCTTGGCGCGATCCCATACAGCGACGCGATGCGGGTTATCAGGCGGCCGACCACGGGTGCCGCGACCCATCCGCCGGTGGCGTAGTTCAGGGTGCTCTTGTTGCCCTTGGGCTCGTCGATCATCGCCAGCACCACGTAACGCGGCGCGTCGATCGGAAACGCACCGACAAAGGACGAAATCCGCGCATCGCGGCGATAGCGGCCGGCGATCAGCTTCTCGGCGGTCCCGGTCTTACCGCCGACCTGATAGCCGGGGACGTCGGCCTTCCTACCGGTCCCGTAGCGCACCACCAGGCGCATCAGGCCGCGCAACTGTGCAGAGGTCCTGGCCGAGAACACCCGTTCACCGGCGGGCAGCGACTCCCCGCCCCGCACCAGCACCGTCGGCGGCCTCCACAGTCCGCCGTTGACCACCGCCGCCACCGCGGTCGTCAGCTGCAGCGGGCTGACGGCGATCCCGTGTCCGAAGCCGACGGTCATCGTGTTGATGTCGCGCCACGGCTTCGGTGTCAGCGGCTTGCCCGATTCCGGGAGCTCGACGGCCGCCGTGGTCAACAGGCCGAGCCGGCCGAGATATCGCCGCTGCGTCGGACCGCCGACGTCGAGGGCCATCTGGGCCGCGCCGATGTTGGACGAATGCACCAGGATTTCCGGTACCGAGAGCCAGCGGTTCTCGGCGTGGAAGTCGCGAATGGTGAAATGGGCGACGCGGAGAGGCTTGCTGGCGTCGTAACCGCCCCGCAGCGTCGTGGTACCGCTGTCCAGCGCCATCGCCACGGTGAACAACTTGAACGTGGAGCCCATCTCGTAGACTCCCTTCGCCGCCCGGTTGAACCGGGCGTCGTCGTCGTCCTCGCCGGGCGCATTGGGGTCGAAGTCGGGCAACGAAATCATGCCGAGCACTTCGCCGGTGCGGACATCGAGCACCGTGGCGGCGGCGCCGATGGCACGAAACTCGCGAACGGCGGCGACCATCTCCTGACGCAGCATGTCCTGGACGCGAACGTCCAAGGAAAGCCGCAGCGTCTTCCCCGCGGCGAGTTCGCTGTCGAAGGTCTTCTCGACGCCGGCGATTCCACGTCCGTCCACGTCGGTAAGACCGAGCACATGGGCGGCGGCGCGATCGTGAGGATAGACCCGCCGCTCCTCGATTTCGAAATGAAGGCCGGGGATGCCGAGTTCGGTTGACCGCATACTGCTCGTTCGGCGACAGATTGCGGCGGATCCACACGAAGCGGCCTTCGGAGAGTTTCGTCACCAGCTTCTCGCGGTCAAAATCGGGCAGGACCGACATCAGACCGTCGGCGGCCGCTCGCGGATCCATGATCTCTTGAGAATCGGCGTAGAGCGAGGCGGTCGGCAGGCTGGTCGCCAGGATCACGCCGTTGCGATCGACAATCGCGCCGCGGCCGCTCGCGTCCGGCGCCACGCCCCCCGCGAGGCTGGCGTTGTTGGTCTGATCGAAGACGGTGAGGTCGATCAACCTTCCGGCCACGACCAGAAACGCCAAGGCGAACACGGTGCCGGTGACCAGAAGACGATTGCGCGCCGTTTCGAGGAGCCGGGCGTGGGCGCCTTCGAGGCGGATCGGCGGCGTGCCGTGAGCGACGAGCGGAGAAATTCTGTGCTCGCTCATCGTTCGATCTCCTCGATCGCCGCGGGCAGAGCCGGCGGATTCATCGTGTTCGATGTGTCGCCACTGGTTTCGTCGGCCCGGTCCGGGCTGGCACTCAAGGCGGCGAAGGAGCCGATCTGCCGCGGTTGCACCGGCTCCAGGTCGAGATACCGATCAGAGAGTCGCCGCAGGCGCTCGGCGTCGGTCAGATAGCTGAACTCGGCCTTCAGCACGTGAGTAGCCTGGCGCTCGTTGGCGATCTGCCTGTTCAACTGGCCGAGTTCTTCCTCCAGGTCCTGGACCTGGTACTTCACCGAAAACAGCACCAGAGCCAGTCCGACCGCGAGGAGAAGGAACAGCACCGTGGTGTGCTTGAACAGACTCGGCAAGGCGTTCATGCCGCTCTCCTCTCTTCCGTGGGGTCCGACCGCGGTGGCGCGGCCGTGCGTTCGGCGGCGCGCAAGCGGGCGGATCGGGCCCTGGGGTTGGCGGCAACCTCGGCCGGCGTCGGCCGAACGGCGCCCCGGTGGAGCAGTCGAAAGCTCGGGGACGGCGACCGGTCCGACGCGATTTCCGGCCGGTGCCGAGACGGTCGCGGCAGCGCGCCACTGCGGTCGCGGACGAAGGTCTTGACCTTGCGATCCTCGAGCGAGTGGAAAGCGACGACGCAAAGCCGGCCGCCGGGGTTGAGCAGCCGCTCGGCAGCGACAAGACCCCGGTCAAGCTCGCCCAACTCGTCATTGACGTGGATACGCAGTGCCTGGAAGGTTCGGGTGGCGGGGTCGATCCCGTCGCCGGTCTTCGGCAAGACCCGGCGAACGATTTCGGCGAGCCGGCCGGTGCGCTCGATCGGCGCCTCTTTACGCGCCGCGACGATCGCGGCGGCGATCCGCCGGGAGGCCCGCTCCTCGCCGTAGACGAACAGGATGCGGGCGAGTTCGGCCTCGGGGAGCCCGTTGACCGCGTCGGCGGCGGTCATCGGATCGCCGGGGTTCATGCGCATGTCGAGCGGGCCGTCGGCGCGGAACGAAAAGCCCCGCTCCGCCCGGTCCACATGCACGGACGAAATGCCGAGATCGAAGGCGACGCCGTCCACCCGTTCGACGCCGGAGGCGCCGAGGAGCGGGATCATGTCGCCGAAACGGCCGCGGAGCACGGTCAGTCGACCGGCATAGCGCCGGCGGAGATCGGCGCCGGCGGCGCAGGCCTCGGGATCGCGATCGATGCCGAAGACGGTGCACCGCGCGGCGTCGAGGATCGCCCGGGCATACCCCCCGGCGCCGAAGGTGGCGTCGAGATAGGTGGCGCCGGCCCGCGGCGCGATGGCGTCGATGACCTCGGTCAGCATCACCGGGACATGGGCGAACGGCGCGGTCATGAGGGCTCCTCCCGCCCCGGGCGCAGCGACAGGGTGGCGCCGCGGGCGCGCGCCCGTTCGAAGTTTGTCCGTTGATGCTGCCGGAAGGCTTCGGGGGCCCAGATGCGAAAGCTCTTGCCGCGGCCGACGAACATCGCCTCGCCGTCGATCCCGGCGTGCTCGACCAGGTCCTCCGGAAGCACCACCCGGCCCTCCGGATCGAACGGCAACGGGACAGTGCTTTCGGTCAGCACCGCGGACAGATCGTCCTGTTCCGGCGAGAGCATCGCCATGTCCTCGAGGCTGTCGACGACCCGGGTCATGAACTCTTCGCCGCAGGCCTCGACGGCCGGGTAATTGAGCACGGGATAGGCGTAGATGCCGGAAAAGCCGGACTCCTGATCCTTGAAGGCGTCCCGAAACGGCTTGGGCACGGACACCCGCCCCTTGCGGTCGACCTTGTTGACATACCTCCCGAGCAATAACGGCATGCCGGCTCCCAGAAAACCCCGTTGTCCGACGCTCCGCGCCGGTTACCCCGCCGCGCCGGCCCGAAACCGTTGTTCCCGGACCGTTCAGCGGGATTGTATGGAATACCATGGTTGTACTTGGTGGTCAATGGGTCAGCATGGGCTTACATGTGTTAACAAACCCTTTCCATGGGCGAGGAAACCGAGATCGACAGTGCCGCGAAAGTCATCCGCAAGCGCGTTTCGACGCCTCTACATGGCAAAATTCGAATCGATTCGGGTTTCGCACCCCGCCGCGGGGTTGAAACCGATCGATTAATTCGGTCGGTACATTTTTTTATTGTTCTGCTTTTGTTCTAGTTTGTGGAGATGTCCGTCACGGCCAAACCCGATCCAAAGAGAAATAAGGCGCCAGACGGCCTGTAAGCCGGGTTCTGTACCCGCGGGTTGCGCGGGCGATGGCCATTCATCTGGGACGCCCGTTACCGGACGCCTCGCGCGACCGACCCGGACGACGGCGCGGAAACCCGCTTGCCAGCCGTGGCCGGCGTGCCGTCCCTACTTGGTCTTGCTCCCGGTGGGGTTTACCGTGCCGTTCCCGTCACCGGGAACGCGGTGCGCTCTTACCGCACCCTTTCACCCTTGCCGGCGGGCCTGAGCCGGAGCCGGCGGTTTGCTTTCTGTGGCACTTTCCCTGGGGTCGCCCCCGCCGGGCGTTACCCGGCACCGTGTTTCCGTGGAGCCCGGACTTTCCTCCCCCGGCGGGCCGAGACCCCACCGAAGGCGGCCATCCGGCCGTCTGGCAAACCTGAGAGTAGTCCCGCAACGCCAATCGTCAAGGCTTAGCCTGATCAACCTGTTGCCGAAGCTCACCGTACGGATCGTGTGGAAGGCTTATCCCGCTATTTCCGGTGATCCCGGTGATCGAGGCGGCCTGATGACGTCGAGACAGCCGCAATCCCGCTTTTCCCATGGCGGGATGGATTTCATCGGTGCCATGTTTCACAATGGCGCACGTTCGAGCAGCCGCCGCACCGGAGGGGAAAATCACCGCATGAAGTCGTTCGCACGCCGCTTTCTGCGTCTGCTGACGGCGGCGGTCCGCGACCTGATGCCGATCACGCTGGTGATCGCCTTCTTCCAACTGGCGGTCCTCCAGCAGCCCTTTCCCGACCTCGAGCGGGTGCTGGTCGGCGTCGTCTTCGTGGCCGTGGGATTGATGCTGTTCGTGCGTGGCCTGGAGATGGCGCTGTTTCCCCTCGGCGAGGCGATGGCCGACGCGTTCGCCAGGAAGGGCAGCCTGACCGCGTTGCTCGCGTTCGCTTTCGCCCTCGGCTTCGGCACCACCGTCGCCGAGCCGGCGCTGATCGCCGTCGCCGCCGAGGGCGCCGACGCCGCCGCCGAGGCGGGCTTCATCTTCCCCACCGAAAAGGCGATGCAGAATTACGCATTCCAGCTTCGGATCACCGTCGCCGTCTCGGTGGGCGTGGCGCTGGTGATCGGGGTTTTCCGCATCCTCAAGGGCTGGCCGATCCAGTATCTGATCATCGGCGGCTATGTACTGGTGGTCGCGCTGACCGCTGTGGCGCCGCCGGAAATCGTCGGCATCGCCTACGACTCGGGAGGGGTGACCACGTCGACGATCACGGTGCCGCTGGTAACGGCGCTCGGCGTCGGCCTGGCGACGGTCATCCGCGGACGCAACCCGGCGATCGACGGTTTCGGGCTGATTGCCTTCGCTAGCCTGACGCCGATGATCTTCGTGCTGATATTCGGCATGCTGGTGGGTGGGACCTGAATGGAGATCGTTGACCATACCCTGTCGACTCTGAGTGCGACGTTGCTCGACGTCGCACCGATCATCGCCATTCTGTTCGTCTTCCAAACCTTCGTCCTCCGCCGCCGGCCGCCCAATCTGCGTCGGATCGTCATCGGCTTCGTCTACGTCGTGATCGGTCTCGGCCTGTTCCTGATCGGCCTCGAGGAGGCGCTGTTTCCGATCGGCAGGACGATGGCGGCACAGCTGACGGCGCCCCGGTTCATCGGCGCGGTCTCGGGTTCCGGCTATGGATGGAGCGACTATCTCTGGATCTACGTGTTCGCTTTCGCCATCGGCTTCGCCACCACCATCGCCGAACCGGCGCTGATCGCCGTGTCGTTGAAAGCCAAGGAGGTATCGGGCGGCGCCATCGGTGTTCTCGGTCTGCGGCTGGCGGTCGCATTCGGCGTCGCGGTCGGCGTGGCCCTTGGCGCGTTCCGCATCGTCACCGGGACATCGTTGCCGATGTACATCGTCGCCGGGTACGTAGTGGTCATCCTGCAGACTTGGCGCGCATCGAAGGTGATTGTCCCGTTGGCTTACGACTCCGGCGGCGTGACCACCTCGACGGTGACCGTGCCGGTGGTGACCGCCCTCGGCCTGGGACTGGCCGCGACCATTCCCGGACGCAGTCCGCTGATCGACGGTTTCGGACTGATTGCATTTGCCAGCGTCTTTCCCATTATGTCGGTGCTGGGCTACGCCTCGTTGACCGCCTGGTTCCGTCGTTCGCGGGAGCGCTCGGAAAGGGAGAAGAAACCATGAAGCTGAAATTGATCATGGCCCTGGTCGCCGACGAAAGGACCGAAGCGGTTCTCGTCGCCGGACGCAAGGCCGGGGCCACCGGGGCCACCGTGGTCACCAGCGTCCGCGGCGAGGGGCTGAAACCGGAGAAGACCTTCCTCGGGCTGGAGCTGACCGCCCAACGCGACATCGTCCTGTTCCTGGTAGCCGCGCCCAAGGCACGGGAGATTCTCGAGACCATCGCCGAAGCCGGGCATTTCGACGATGACCCCGGCGCCGGGATCGCCTTCCAGATCGCCATCGAGGATGCCGTCGGTATGCGCTCCCAGGAGCAAGCCATTCTCACCGAGATCGAGGCCAGGCTATGAACGAGACCAGTCACGTTCATGTCGGCGACGTCATGACTTCGTCGATCAGGATGATCAAGCGCTCCGCCACCGTCGCCCAGGCGATCGAGGCGATGCGCGAGGCGGGCGTCAGCTCGCTGGTGGTCGAACGGCGGGACGAAACAGACGAATTCGGCCTGGTGGCGATCACCGACATCGCCCGCGAAGTCACATCGAAGGACCGGCCCGCCGACCGCGTCAACGTCTACGAGGTGATGACCAAGCCGGTGCTCAGCCTGCCCCACGACATGCGGACGGAATACGCGGTCCGACTTCTGGTGCGGTTCAAGTTGTCGCGGGCGCTGGTGGTCAATCACGCGCGGACCCCGGTCGGCATCGTGACGCTACGCGACATGGTGCTGCGTCACCATGCCGACAGCCAGCGGCCCCGCCCCAAGTGACCGCGGCCGCCGCCCGCGGCCTGATGCGCCGGGCGCGCTCGGCGGCGCTGGCAACGTCGCTGCGGGATGAGAACGGTTGGGCCTATGCGTCCCTGGTGACGGTCGCTTGCGACTGCGACGGCAGCCCGATCCTACTGCTTTCCGACCTCGCCGATCACACCCGTAATCTCAAAGCCGACCCCCGGGCGTCTTTATTGTTCGAGGCGGCCTCGCGCCGGGCCAACCCACAGACCGGGCCACGGGTGACGGTGCTGGGGCGGATCGAACGAAGCGATCACGAGCGGCATCGGCGACGGTTTCTCGCCCGCCACCCCGGCGCAGGTCTGTACGCGGGGTTTGCCGACTTCGGCTGCTACCGCATGACCGTCGAACGCGCCCACTTCGTCGGCGGCTTTGCCCGTGCGACATGGCTGGCCGCCGGCGATATCCTTCTCGCCGCCGCGGCCTCAGAAAGGATCGCCTCGGCGGAGACCGGCGTTCTCGCCCACATGAACGCCGACCATGCCGAGGCGGTCGGGCTCTATGCCACGCGATTGCTCCGGCGCCGAGCTGGGGGATGGACGATGGTGGCCGTCGATCCGGAGGGGTGCGATCTCAGACGCGGCAGCGCGCTCGCCAGACTGGATTTTCCCCGCAGCGCAAGCAACCCCGAGGCGCTCCGAGAGATCCTCGTCACGTTGGTATCCCAGGCGCGTGACGCCGGCTGTTGACGCCGAAATCGAGCAACCTCACCTAAGGCATTGTTTCATAGGACAGAGTCGTTGCTGCAGCGCAGCATTCCCCCGCGCAAAGCCTGCTAAATCGGCCTCTTTCGCTTGCATGCAACGCAAAATCATTTCAGTATAGGAGCCACGGGATACTCCGACGAAACAGCCATACACCGTCCACCGTTCAATGCCTCCGCCGTGGAGTGCAGAGCGGGGGGGTCAGAAACCGATAGTGTGAGGGACTCTTCATGACAGCAACCGGAAACGCTCCTACCTCCAATGCCAAGCTGGCCGCCTGGGTCGACGAAATGGCGGCGCTGTGCAAGCCGGACCAGGTTTACTGGTGCAACGGCTCGCAGGAAGAATACGATCGTCTGGGTGAGGAAATGGTGCAATCGGGCACCTACACCAGGCTAAACCCCGAGAAGCGGCCGAACTCGTACCTTTGCCGCTCCCATCCCAGCGATGTCGCCCGTGTGGAGAACCGTACCTTCATCTGTTCGGAGAAGAAGGAAGACGCCGGGATCACCAACAACTGGATGGCTCCCGACGAGATGAAGACGATCCTGCGGAAGCAGTTCGACGGTTGCATGCGCGGCCGGACCATGTACGTCATCCCGTTCAGCATGGGCCCGCTGGGCTCGCCCATTGCCAAGATCGGAATTGAGATTACCGACTCCGCGTACGTGGTTACCAACATGCGGATCATGACTCGCATGGGCCAGGCCGTGCTCGACGTTCTCGGGTCCGACGGGTTCTTCATCCCCACGATTCATTCCGTCGGCGCGCCGCTGGAACCGGGACAGAAGGACGTTGCGTGGCCGTGCGAGCCGGACATCGAACGGAAATACATCTGCCACTTCCCCGAGACCCGGGAGATCTGGTCCTATGGAAGCGGCTACGGCGGCAACGCCTTGCTCGGCAAGAAGTGCCTGGCCCTGCGCATTGCCTCGGTGATGGCCCGCGACGAGGGGTGGCTGGCCGAGCACATGCTCATCCTCGGCCTCGAATCCCCGCAAGGAGAAAAGACTTACGTTGGCGCGGCTTTCCCGAGCGCCTGCGGCAAGACCAATCTGGCGATGATCCTGCCGCCCGAAGGCTTCGAGGGCTGGAAGGCTCTCACCGTCGGTGACGACATCGCCTGGATCAAGCCCGCGCCGGACGGTACGCTTCGGGCGATCAATCCCGAGTATCGGATTCTTCGGTGTCGCACCAGGCACATCGTACAACTCCAACCCGATGGCAATGGAGTCGGTGAAAAAGAACTGCATCTTCACCAACGTGGCGCTCACCGACGACGGCGATGTCTGGTGGGAAGGCATGGACGGTGATCCGCCGGCCCACGCCATCGACTGGAAGGGCAACGACTGGACGCCCGACATGGACCATCCGGCGGCACATCCGAACTCCCGGTTCACCGCCCCGGCCTCCCAGTGCCCGACGATCGATCCCCGCTGGGAAGATCCCGAAGGCGTACCGATCAGCGCGTTTCTGTTCGGCGGTCGTCTGTCGAAGACCTTCCCGCTGGTGTACCAGGCCCTCAGTCACGAGCACGGCGTGTTCATGGCGGCGACCATGGGCTCCGAGGCGACCGCGGCCGCCATCGGCCAGGAAGCGATCCGCCGCGATCCCTTCGCCATGCTGCCGTTCATCGGCTACGACATGGCCAAATACTGGGGTCACTGGGTGGCGATGGGCAAGCGGAGCGACGTCAAGATGCCGCCGATCTTCCGGGTCAACTGGTTCCGCAAGGACGCGAACGGCAAGTTCATCTGGCCCGGTTTCGGCCAGAACATGCGCGTGCTCAAGTGGGTCGTCGATCGTGTCAACGGCAAGGCCGACGCCGTCGAAAGCCCGTTCGGATTGATGCCGCGCTACAAGGACATCACGTGGGCCGGCATCAACTTCGACGTGGCCAAATACCACGGCATTACCGACATCAATCGCGATGGCGCCTTGGAAGAAGCGAATGCACTCAAGGATTACTTCGCCAAATTCGGCAGCGCTCTTCCCCCGGAAATGGAGAAACAGCGCCAAAACTTGGCCGACCGCGCCAGTAAGGCACCGCAGGTCTGGAGTTCCGCCGCCTGACGGAATTGTCGATCGCAACAGGGGAAAGCCGGCCTTCGGGCCGGCTTTTTCTTATCCCCGTGAGCGAGTGCGCACCGCGATCCACATCAGCGCCAGCCAGCCGATCATCAACAGCGCGCCGCCCACCGGCGCTGCGCCTTCGACCGGGACCACGGCGAACAGCCCGAAGGCATAGAGGGTGCCGGAAAACAGGATGATGCCGAACGTAAACGCGGCACCGGCGACATGGACCGGAACCAGTGCCCGGCCGCTTCGGGTCGTCGCCAGCCACGCCACCGCCAGAAGGGCGAGCGCATGTCCCATCTGGTATTGGGCGCCGATTTCGAACATCTTGCGGGCGCCTTCGTCTCCGCCGAGACGGTGCCACCCATAGGCTCCGGCGGCCACCGCCAGCAGCCCATTGAGCCCGCCAAGGAAAAGCCACAACGCCAAGACGATCGAGTCCTGCTCTTGTCGGGCTAAGACCGACCCATCATCTGGCAGCCCCCCGCGGCACACGCGGGCAGGCCGCACGGCGCGGCCGGCTCGGACACCCCACCGTTGACTCTGGGGGCCGAGATCGCCTTGGTGAGATCGGTGTCACCGCATTCGGGGCAGGCGATCTCGTGAGCCACCATCTTCGCCTCGTAGTCGGCACTGCTGGTGAACCATTCTTCGAACCCGTGGCCTCTGACGCACTGAAGATTGAAGACGATCATCTATATCTCCTAGTACCGACTGAATCAGGCATGTGCTGCCGACCGGACCGTCAACGCGGCAGGTCCGTGCGCCCCATGAGGAACCGATCGACCGAACGGGCGCACTGGCGCCCTTCCCGGATCGCCCACACCACCAGCGACTGGCCGCGCCGCATGTCGCCGGCGGTGAAAACCTTAGCGATGTTCGTCTGATAGGCTCCCGGTTCGGCTTCCGTATCGGCCTTGACGTTGCCCCGGCCATCCAGTTCGACACCGAGTTCCTCGATCAGCCCGTCGTGCACGGGGTGGATAAAGCCCATCGCCAGAAACACCAGATCGGCATCGATGACGAACTCGCTTCCTTCGATCTCCTTCAACCGAACGCCGCCGTCATTCCCCCTCTCCCAGTCCACGCGGGTCAGCTCGAGGCCTTCCACCCGGCCATTGCCGAGGACCCTGCGGGTGGAGACGGACCAGTCGCGCTCGCAGCCCTCTTCGTGGGACGTCGACGTGCGCATCTTCATCGGCCAGTGCGGCCAGGTCAGCGCCTTGTCCTCTTTCTCCGGCGGCCGCGGCATGATTTCAAGCTGAGTCACCGACTTGGCGCCCTGGCGCACCGAAGTGCCGACGCAGTCGGAGCCGGTATCGCCGCCACCGATCACGATGACTTTTCTGTCGGTCGCCAGGATCGGGTTCTCCGGCTCCGCGTTGTTGCCCGCGACACGGGCGTTCTGCTGGACAAGAAAATCCATGGCGAAATGGACTCCGTCGAGCTCGCGACCCGGCACGGTCAGATCCCGTGGTTTCTCGGAACCGCCGGTGAGAACCACGGCATCGTATCTGTCCACCAAGTGTTGCGCCGGGATGTCGACACCGACGTGGCTGTTGGGTCGAAACTCGACGCCCTCGGCCTGCATTTGCGCCATCCGCCGGTCGATCAGGTGCTTCTCCATCTTGAAATCGGGAATGCCGTAACGAAGCAGACCGCCGATGCGGTCCTGCTTCTCGTACACGACCACGTGATGCCCGGCCCGCGCCAATTGCTGGGCACATGCCAGACCGGCCGGTCCGGAGCCGACGACGGCAACCCGTCTGCCCGAGCGGTGGGTAGGGATCTGCGGCATCATCCAGCCTTCTTCCCAGCCCTTGTCGACGATCGCGCACTCGATGGTCTTGATGGTCACCGGCTGGTCGATGATGTTGAGCGTGCATGCGGCCTCGCAAGGCGCGGGACAGATGCGGCCGGTGAATTCCGGGAAGTTGTTGGTGGAGTGCAGGGTATCCAGCGCCTCGCGCCAGTTCCCCCGATAAACCAAATCGTTCCAGTCGGGTATGATGTTGTTGACCGGGCAGCCCTCGTGACAATAGGGGATGCCGCAATCCATGCAACGGGCGCCCTGGCGGCCGAGTTCTTCATCGTTGAGCGGGATGATGAACTCCTGCCACCGGGTGATGCGCTCGCTGATCGGCGCATAGCGCCGATCGTGGCGGGTGATTTCCATGAATCCGCTTGGCTTGCCCATGACTTAGTACCCCACCGCCACACTGATCCCGTTGCTTTCGGTCGCCCGCCACCGGGCCTGCATCCGCTGCAACGCCCGGCGGTAGTCAACGGGCATCACCTTGACGAACTTGGGCAGGTAGTCGTTCCAGTTCTCGATGATGAGTGTGGCCCGGCGGCTGCCGGTGTAGCGAATATGATTTTCGATCAGGGTATGGAGCCGCTGAGCGTCGAACCGGGTCATGTCCCGCATGATGTCGACCCGGCCATGCGTCTCCAGGTCGCCGCTCTGATGGCCGTGCTGCTCCAGATTGGCATCTTCTTCGGCGATCGGCTCCAACTCGACCATCGCCAGGTTGCATCGCCGCTCGAACGTGCCGTCCGTGTCCAGCACGTAGGCGACGCCACCGCTCATTCCCGCGGCGAAGTTACGTCCGGTCTCGCCGATCACGACCACGCATCCGCCGGTCATGTATTCGCAGCCGTGGTCGCCGACACCCTCGACGACGGCGTTGACGCCGGAATTGCGCACGGCGAAGCGTTCACCGGCCATCCCACGGAAATAGCATTCGCCGCTGATCGCGCCATAGAGCACGGTGTTGCCGATGATGATGTTGGTATGGGGATCGATCGGGCTTTTTCGTGACGGGTAGACCACGAGCCGCCCGCCGGAGAGGCCCTTGCCCACGTAGTCGTTGGCGTCGCCCTCGAGCTCCATGGTGACGCCGTGGGCGAGAAAGGCACCGAAGCTCTGCCCGGCGTTTCCGACGCACTTGATGTAGATGGTGTCCTCGGGCAAGCCCTCGTAGCCGTACCGACGCGCAATCTCGCCCGACAGCATGGTGCCGACGGTGCGGTTGACGTTTCTGATCGGCGTCTCGATGCGAACCGGCCGACCCAATTCCAATGCCGGTCGAGCCTGTTCGATCAGCACGTGATCGAGCGCCCGTTCCAACCCGTGGTCCTGGGTTTGGCAGTTGTAGCGGGCGATCTCCGGACCGACATCCACCTGGTGGAACAAACGGCCGAAATCGAGCCCCTTGGCCTTCCAGTGCTCGATCGCGTCCCGCGTGTCGAGGCGGTCGGCACAGCCGATCATCTCGTTCATGGTACGGAAGCCGAGTTCCGCCATCAGTTCGCGAACCTCCTCGGCGACGAACATCATGTAGTTGACCACGTGCTCGGGCTCACCCGTAAACCGCTTGCGCAGTTCCGGGTCCTGGGTGGCCACCCCGACGGGACAGGTGTTGAGGTGACACTTGCGCATCATGACGCAACCCTCGGATATCAACGCCGCCGTCGCGAACCCGAACTCGTCGGCTCCCAACAGCGCACCGACGACGACGTCCCGGCCGGTCCGCAGCCCTCCGTCCACCTGGACCGCGATACGTCCGCGTAGATTGTTGAGAACCAGGGTCTGGTGGGTCTCGGCGAGACCGATTTCCCAGGGTAGGCCGGCGTGGTGGATCGAGGTCAACGGACTGGCGCCGGTTCCGCCTTCGAAGCCCGAGATGGTGACATGGTCGGCATGAGCCTTCGCCACACCCGCCGCCACCGTGCCGACGCCGATCTCGGAAACCAGCTTGACGCTGATCCGCGCCTCGGAGTTGGCGTTCTTCAAGTCGTGGATCAGTTGCGCCAGATCCTCGATGGAGTAGATGTCGTGGTGGGGTGGCGGTGAAATCAATCCGACGCCGGGGGTCGAATGCCGGACTCTGGCGATCCACTCGTCGACTTTGTAGCCGGGCAACTGCCCTCCCTCTCCCGGCTTGGCGCCCTGGGCCATCTTGATCTGAATATCGCTGGAATTGATCAGGTACTCGGAGGTGACGCCGAACCTCCCCGAGGCAACCTGCTTGATCGCCGAGCGCATGGAGTCGCCGTTGGGCAGAACCTTGAACCGTTCGGCCTCCTCGCCGCCCTCTCCGGTGTTGGACTTGCCGCCAATCCGGTTCATCGCGATCGCCAGGGTCGTATGGGCCTCCCAGGAGATCGAGCCGAAGGACATGGCTCCGGTGGCGAAACGCTTGACGATCGCCGACGCCGGCTCGACCTCTTCCAACGGCACCGGCTGACCGGGTCGCTTGAACTCGAACAGGCCGCGCAGGTTCTTGAGCTTGGTGTCCTGCGCGTTCACCTTGGCCGAATAGGCCTTGAACTTGTTGTAGTCGCCGGATCGAACCGCATGCTGCAACAGGGCGACGGTTTGCGGAGTCCACACGTGCTCCTCGCCGCGCAGCCGGAAGGCGATCTCGCCGCCGACGTCGAGGGCATCACGCAGGATCGGCGCGTCCCCGTAGGCGGCGTGGTGTCGACGCACCGTTTCCTCGGCGATCTCCTCGAAGCCGATACCTTCGATCGCGGTATGGGTGCCGGTGAAGTACTTGTCGACGAACGCCTGGGAGAGCCCCACCGCATCGAAGATCTGGGCGCCGCAGTACGACTGATAGGTCGAGATGCCCATCTTGGCCATCACCTTAAGCATCGCCTTGCACACGGCCTTGACGTAGCGCTTGTGAACCTCCTCCTCGGAGAGCTCTTCGGGCAATTCCGAGCGCAGACCCGAGAGCGTATCGAGGGCCAGATACGGGTTGATGGCTTCCGCCCCGTAGCCGGCGAGCAGACACAAATCGTGGGTCAGCCGCGCCTCGCCGGTCTCGACCACCAGGCCGACCTCGGTGCGCAATCCCTGGCGGATGAGGTAGTAGTGGACGCCGGCGGTCGCCAGCAACGCCGGAATCGCCACCCGATCGGCGGTCATCTTCCGGTCGGAGAGAATGATGATGTTGTAACCGGCGCGAACCACCTCGCGGGCGAGCATGAATACCCGCTCCAACGCAGGCGCCATGCCTCGCGCGCCTTCCGACGCCGGATAGCAGATATCCAAGGTGTAGGTCCGGAATGCCTGGTCGAGGTGGTTTTCGATGCGCCTGATCTTTTCCAGATCCAGGTTCGACAGGATCGGCTGATGAACCTCCAGCCGCCGATGGCCGGCGGCGCCCTCGGGCTCCAGCAGATTGGGTCGCGGCCCGATCAGCGAGACCAGAGACATCACCAATTCCTCGCGGATCGAGTCGATCGGCGGGTTGGTGACCTGGGCGAAGCACTGCTTGAAGTAGTCGTAGAGCAGCTTCGGGCGGTCCGACAGCACGGCAATGGGCGTATCGCGCCCCATCGAGCCGACCGGTTCCTGGCCGCTCAACGCCATCGGCGAGAGGAAAAACTTGATATCCTCCTGGGTATAACCGAAAGCCTGCTGGCGATCGAGCAGGGTCTTCGGATCGGGAGCCATCGGGCCGACCTCGGGCGGAAGATCCTCGACCTTGGTCTGGGTGGCGTCCAGCCACTCCTTGTAGGGTCGCGCGGACGCCAGCCCCGCCTTCAGTTCAGCATCGTCGATGATCCGGCCCTGTTCGAGGTCGATGAGGAACATCTTGCCCGGCTGCAAGCGCCATTTCTTGACGATCTTCTCCTCGGGTATGTCGAGTACCCCCACCTCCGACGCCATCACCACGTAGTCGTCCTCGGTGATCACGTAACGCGCCGGCCGAAGCCCGTTGCGGTCGAGGGTTGCGCCGATCTGGCGGCCGTCGGTGAACGCCACCGCCGCGGGGCCGTCCCACGGCTCCATCAACGCCGCGTGGTACTCGTAGAAGGCGCGGCGGTCTTCGTCCATCAGCGGATTGTCGTCCCACGCCTCAGGGATCATCATCATCATCGCATGGGAAAGCGAATAACCTCCGGCAACCAGTAGCTCGAGGGCGTTGTCGAAGGTCGCCGAGTCGGAGACACCGTCGCCGATGAGCGGCCACAGCTTTTCGAGGTCGTCGCCGAGAACCTCCGATTTCATCGAGTGACGGCGGGCGTGCATCCAGTTGATGTTGCCTTTGAGGGTGTTGATTTCGCCGTTGTGACACAAATAGCGGAACGGGTGGGCGAGACGCCAAGACGGAAACGTGTTGGTCGAGAACCGCTGATGAACCAGGGCCAAGGCGGATTCCAGGCGCTCGTCCTTGATATCCGGATAGTAGGTCGAGAGGTTCTCGGCCAGGATCATGCCTTTGTAGTTGAGCGTCCGCGACGACAACGTAACGATGTAGAATTGCTCCAAACCGTCGAGGGCGGCATCCCAGATCCTGTGGTGTGCGACCTTGCGACTGACGAACAGCTTGCGCTCGAAGGCATCTGCATCCGCGCAGTTCGGGCCACGGCCGACGAAGATCTGACGGATCACCGGCTCGATCGGCTTGACGCTGTATCCGAGCACAGAGTTGTCGGTCGGCACGTCGCGCCAACCGAGTACCGCCTGACCCTCCTCGACAAGCGTTTGTTCGATTGCCGCGACGCATCTGGCACGGGTCTCGTCGTTGCGCGGCAGGAAAACCATACCCACCGCGTAGTCTCCCGGCGCCGGCAACTCGAAGCCGAGCGCCCCACACTCTTCGCGCAGGAACCGGTCGGGGATTTGAACAAGAAGCCCGGCCCCGTCGCCCGCCAGTACGTCAGCGCCCACCGCGCCCCGATGACGCAGCTTGCACAGTATCTCCAGCCCCCGGGTGATGATGTCGTGGCTCTTGCGGTTCTTGATATTGGCGACGAAGCCGATGCCGCAGGAATCGTGTTCGTTTCGGGGGTCGTACAGCCCCTGCCTCATCGGGCAAGGCACGATCAATCATTTTGCGCATCGCATATCCCCACAACCGTCCTTTTGTGAACGTCCTTCCCAGACACCGCACTCGTTCTTGTCTTCGGCGGTTCTTCGGCGGTCCTGTCCCCGGCCGGGAACGCGCCTTCTCGCGATGCGGCGCGCAATCAACACTGCTTGGAGGAGTAGCTCAACTCCGCGCCAGCAAAGAATTAGACCGACGCCCGGAAAATACAAGGTCAAAAAGCGCTGGCAACAGATTCTTTGTTGGCTTAGGTAAGCTCGCAACAGTTGCCCCGCCCAACACCATATCTTAGGCTGAAAAACCGTGCCCATTCTACATATAGTAGTTCTTGCGATCGTCCAGGGAATCACCGAATTCCTGCCGATCAGTTCGTCCGCCCACCTGATCCTGGTACCGATCGTCGCCGGCTGGCCGGATCAGGGGTTGGTGATGGACGTCGCGGTTCATGTCGGAACCCTCGGCGCGGTGATGCTGTATTTCTGGCGCGATGTCTGGACGATGCTGGCCGGTCTCGGCCGACTGGCGAAGGGGCGGTGGGATTCGGGCGCCAAGCTGGCCGTAATGGTGGTCGTCGGCACCATTCCGGTGGTCGCCGCGGGACTTGTTTTCGATCACCTCTACCCGCAGGGCCTCAGGAGCATCGAGGTCATCGGCTGGACCACCCTGGTTTTCGGAATCCTGCTTTACATCGCCGACCGCTTCGGATTGGCCGTTCGACGCCTGGAACACATCCGATATTCGGACGCGGTGGTCATCGGCATCAGTCAGGTTCTCGCCCTTGTCCCAGGAACGAGCCGATCCGGCATCACCATGACCGCGGCTCGCATCCTCGGTTTCGATAGAACCGACGCCGCCCGGTTCTCGATGCTGCTGTCGATGCCGACGATCCTGGGCGCCGGCATACTCAAGGGACTGGAACTCTATCAATCCGCCGATGCCCAGTTGACCGCGGATGCCCTCACCGCCGCCGGCCTCGCCTTGGTCTCGGCGCTGGTCGCCATCGCCGTGATGATGGCCTGGCTCCGCCGCGCCAATTTTACCCCGTTTGTCGTCTACCGGGTGATCCTCGGTGTTGTGCTGCTCGCCTTTGCCTATGGCTTCATCGGCTGAATTACGCCAGAATTCCTCCGCCGGTTGATGGATTCCGGCGCCCGGCGGGTGGGTCTTCGCGTCCCACCCTCGGGAAAAGAGCCGTATTGGAAGTGATGGAACCACAACTCCCGTTCGAAGCGACCATTGTCAGAGCTCTATGGGGCAAGGACACGGAATCCCTGCCGCGATGGAAAGCTTGGCCAATCGTCGTCCTGAGGGTCGTCTTTGCGGTCGCTCGCGACGTCCTCGCCGGAAACCTGACCTTGCATGCGATGAGCCTGGTTTATACGACCCTGCTCTCGTTCGTGCCCTTGCTCGCGCTCAGCTTTTCGGTGCTCAAGGGGTTCGGCGTGCACAACCAGGTCGAACCGATTTTGCTCCGGCTGCTGGAGCCGCTCGGCGAAAAGGGGCAGGAAATCGCCGCGCTGGTGATCGGGTTCGTCGACAACATCAAGGTCGGCGTGCTCGGCGCCGTGGGACTCGCCCTGCTTTTCTACACCGTCGTCTCGCTGATGCAGAAGATCGAGAGCGCGTTCAACGATACCTGGCGGATCAGCGAAACCCGCCCCTTGGCCCGGAGGTTCAGCGATTATCTGAGTGTGCTGCTGATCGGTCCGGTGCTGATCTTTTCGGCCGTCGGCATCACCGCCTCGCTGACGAGCAACGCGCTATTCGAGAGCCTGACCGCCGTCGAACCGCTCGGCACTCTCATCGAGATTGCGGGCGGGTTGACACCCTTTCTTCTGGTTGGCGGTGCTTTCACATTCATTTACATCTTCATGCCCAACACTCGGGTGCGCCTTCGCTCGGCCCTTCTTGGCGGATTCGTGGCGGGCATCCTCTGGGTAACAGCCGGATGGGGCTTTGCTACGTTTGTCGCGAATTCAGGCAATTACGCGGCGATTTATTCCGCGTTCGCCACCCTCATCCTGTTCCTGATCTGGCTCTATCTCAATTGGCTGATCCTCCTGGTCGGGAGCAGCATCTGCTTTCTACCACCAGCATCCCGAGTATCTTGCAGTATCCCGAGGCCCGTTGTGGCTGAGCAACCGCATACGCGAAAAAATGGCTCTTCTGGCCATCGTGATCATCGCCAGAAGCCACTACCGGGGAGCGCCCCGATGGACGATAGAGCGATTGACGAAACGGCTGAACACGCCGAGCGAAGCGGTCGAACGGGTGATTCAGGGTTTGGAGCAGGGCGGCCTGTTGGCAAGAACGTCCGACGATCCGACCTGCTACCTTCCCGCCCGCCCCTTCGATGTCGCCACGGTCAAAGACGTTCTCGACGCGATACGGCAAACTGGTGAGGAGCGTCCTTTCGGCTTCGATCGCCTTCCGCATCAGCCCACGGTCGAAGAACTCTTGAGCGAGATCGACGAGACCGTGTCCGAGGCGCTCCACGGACGTACCATCAAGGATCTGGCGCTGTCCGGAACCTCTGTCAACTCCTCGATCGAGTTGGTGCGGGGAGAAGCGGTCGCGCGAAAGGGCATGCAGGAGCGTTAGCGCGGACGAGACCGCCCGTGCGCCTCTCACTCGTATTGACACGGGGCTTCCTCTCCCCAAATTGAAGACGACATCCTGCTGTCCCAACTGGCCCATCCCTTCGATCGCAGATCGCAACAAGCTGAAGACGCATGACCACGCCCGAAAAGACGGAAACCGCCTCGCCACGCCCCTCGGAAGAGCCCAAGCCCGTCGAGGGACGGCATGGGCTCCTCAAGGCCGCGGTCATTACGACGGTTGTTCTCGCCGTCCTGGTGCTCATCGTCCAGGCCGTGCCCGAACTGGTCGCGCGCTATGCGATCCAGCGCGAGCTCAAGCAGATGGGCATCGTCAGCGAAGGCGTCGGCTCGCTGCACATCGACTTGTGGAGGAGCGAAATCTTCCTGGGGCATATGCGGTTCGGCGGCGGGCCGGAAAACCAGGGCCAGATCGGCCGCGTCTCGGTCCGCTACCGGCTGGCCAACCTGCTTCGCGAGCAGGCGGTGATCGAGGAGATGATCATCGACGGCGTCGATATCCAGGTCACCCGGGAAACCGACGGCGAGATCAATGTCAACGGCATCGAGCTCAGCAAGCTGATGGCGGCCGACGAGGGTGCCGAGCCGGCGCCGGTGGAAGAAGGCGGCTGGGGGGCGGGACTGGACAAGTTCGAGCTGCGCAACAGCCGTATTTTCTTCACCGACCGCACCGGCGGTACGCTGACCCTGGATGTCGAGCGGCTGAACCTCGCGGGGTTTCGCACCTTTGAACCCGACCAGCCGGGAACCTTCGAACTGGTTGCCAAGCTCAATGACATCCCCCTTCATTGGCGGGGCGAAGCCCGACCGTTCGCAGACACGATAACGGTCGCGATCGATACCG
The DNA here is from genome assembly GCA_963772635.1 of uncultured Alphaproteobacteria bacterium. GTDB lineage: Bacteria > Pseudomonadota > Alphaproteobacteria > Rhodospirillales > Defluviicoccaceae > JAUXFS01. The sequence continues at coordinate 15,902 of CAVYYK010000061.1, read as the reverse complement.
AAATCAAAGACGTCGATTTCGCCAAGATCGAGACGTACACGGGATCGCTGGGTCTCGAACGACGCTCGGGCGTGCTCAACGCCGAATTTACCCACAACATCACCCTTCACCCGAACGGGCGTATCGAAGTCGGATCGGACGGAAACATCGAGATTCGAGACGGCGACACCCTGTATCCCGACCTGTTTTCCCTACATTACGACAACGGGAACATCGGTCTCGCCACCTCGTTGGTACTGGACGAAGCTGGAAACGTGGACCTGACCGGATCCGTGAGGCTGGATCTCGAAAACTGGGAGATTGATGCGGCAGGAACAGGGTTTGGTGCGGTCGCGGCCAGCATCAAAGTCGCCGATTTCTCCGTGACCCGTAGCAGCGAAGGATTGCTGGATATCGTCGCGAAACCCCAGCTCGTCGTCGACCAGCCCAGGATATCGGGTGCGGCCAACGGGAAAGGCGATCGGATCGGCATCGATCTGTCCGAACTCAAAGTGAAACTCGCGGACGGAAAACTATCGCTGACGACGGCCGGCCAGGCCGCCCTTGGCGGGTTCACGCTATCGCTGCCACAAGCGGCGGACGGTGCGGCGGTTCTGGGACTGGGGTTTGCCGGTGCGACCCTGGATCTCGGAACGTTGTCGCTGACTTCCGACGCAGACGCCCTCCGAGTGGAGGCCGTGCCGCAACTGACGGTGCAAGCGCTGACCCTCGAAGACCCGATCGCGGCCAAGACCGACAGCATCAAGGTCGATCTCTCCGCGTTGAAGACCGAAGTGGTGGGCGAGAAGTTGTCGTTGATGGCGACAGGAACGCTGGCCCTCGGCGCAACCGCTGTAACCAAGCCCGTTGAAGCCAAGTCCGATAGCTTCAAGGTCGATCTCTCGTCGTTGAAGGTGGAGCAAGCGGGCGACAACCTGTCTGTCACCGCCACGGGGAAGTCGGTGCTGGGCTCGTCGAACCTGTCGATACCGGATGAAGCTTCGGCGGGCGAACCGCTTCAACTCGGTTTCACCCAGGCCGAGCTGGATCTGACCCGCATGCTGTTGGCGTTGAAGGAGAGCGGGCTTCACCTTGATGCCGAGCCCCGGCTCTCGGTCGATGCCCTGGATCTCCGCGGGCCGGCCCAGGCCGCGGCCGAACGGCTCAACGTCGCACTCGAGACGCTGGATCTGACCACCTCGGGCGAAGACATCACGGTCAAGATCAGCGGCGCGGCCGACGTTTCGTCGCTTCAGGCATCCGTTCCCGCATCCGAGGGTCAGCCCGCCATGAGCATGAGCGTCGAGCGCTTCGATACCAAGGTCGGCGAGACGACGGTGGCGAGGAATGGACCGGAGCAGCGCTGGCAATCGCAACTTGATGCCACGATTGCGGCATTCACCGCCGATCTCGCCAAAGGCGAAATCGGCCAGGTGAAATGGAAGGCACTGTCACTGTCGGGCGGTCGCGCCGATCAGGCCCTGAACGTGGGCGCCGACACGCTCGAAATCGGCGGCCTCGAAATCGAATTCAACGAAAAACTGTTCTCCGCGTTCGCGAAGGGTGAAGCCGACGAGGGAGCGGACAATGCGGCGGAAAAACGCCTCGCCGCAAGTCTCCGGCGATCCGGCTGCAGAAATTCGCACTTTCCGACAACGCCAAAATCCAGTTCCGCGACACGTCGGTCACCCCCAAGGTGACCGTCGACGTCGATGTCGAGAAGCTGGAGATCGACAAGATCGACACCAGCGATCCGTCACAGAAAACCGACCTGCAACTGGCCGCAACCGTCAACGAGTTCACCAAGCTGCAGCTTTCCGGCTGGTCGCAAGCGTTCGCCGCCGAGCCGAGTTTCGACCTGAAGGGACAGGTCAAGAACCTCCAGCTTGCCAGCTATTCGCCCTACGCCGCAAAAGCCATCGGCCTCAACCTGGAAAGCGGCGTGTTGGATGCCGATGCCGGTGGCAAAGCCAACGAAGGCAAGCTCGACGGCACGGTCAAGCTCGACCTTCTCGATCTCGATTTCAGCGCGTTGTCCGCGGCGGACGCAGAGCGGCTTTCGTCGAAAGTCGGGGCTGCCGATCGAGACCGTCGTCGGCCTCCTCGAGGACTCGGACGGCAGGATCAAGCTCAACCTTCCGATCTCGGGGACCGTGGCCGAGCCCGATATCGACGTGAGCCAGGCGATCGGTCAGGCCGTCGCCAACGCGCTCAAGAGCATCTTCCCGCCGACGGCGATCGCGTCGATGCTTTCCAGCGGTTTCAAGGGCGTCGGGATCAACTTCAAGGACATTCCGTTCGCCCCCGGCGACGCGACGCTAACCCCCGAAGGCGAAAAGATCGCGGACAATATTGCACAGATGCTGAAAAAGCGGCCCAAGCTCCGCCTGAGGGTCTGCGGCCGGGCGACGGGCGCGGACTTCGACGCCTACATGGCGGGAGCCCTCGGACCGCAGGCAACGGCGGAACCCGCCCCCACCGACACCGCGCAGGCGACGCCCTCCGCGTCGGCACAAGCCGACACCCCGGCGGAACCGCCAGCGGAAAGCGACCAGCAACTGCTCGAGAAAGCGCGCTCCGCGTTGACCAATCTTGCGACCGAACGGGGGCGCGCCGTGCGGCGCTATGTGGTCGACAGCCAGGGGATCAGCGCCAATTCGCTGGGCGAATGCCTGCCCAAGTTCGATTCCACCGACCAGGATCCGCCACGGGTCAAGGTCACGCTCTGATTGTCGGCAGCGCTTCCGATCTTTTTCCTCTGGATTTCTCCGCCGCTTAGGCAGTATTGCCCTCCGGCATTGGCGATCCCCGTTGCGATCGAATTGAACAAGCCCCGCCAACATAGAGAATTACGCCCATGATCGGTACGATCGCCGCGGTCACCTCGTTGCTGCTGTCGGTGACCATTCTGGTCGCCGGCAACGGTCTGCAGAACACGCTGATCTCGGTCCGCGCCAATCTCGAGGCGTTTCCGACGGCGCAGATCGGGTTTCTGATCTCCGGCTATTTCGCCGGCTACGTCGCCGGGTCTTTCGCCGGGCCGCGAATGATCAAGCGTGTCGGCCACATCCGCGCCTTCGCCGCCCTCGCCGCCATTGCCGCGGCCGCCGCCCTGACCCAGGCGTTGCTGGTCGATCCGTGGGTGTGGACCGGCCTCAGGGCGATCACCGGCTTCTGCTTCGTCGGTCTCTACATGATCATCGAGAGCTGGCTCAACGAGCGCACGTCCAACGAAACCCGGGGACGGATGCTGTCCCTCTATCGCATGATCGAGCTCAGCGCGGTGCTGGCGGGACAACTGCTGCTGACGATCGCCGATCCCGCCGGATTCACCCTGTTCTGCATCGTCTCCATCCTGATCTGTCTGGCCCTGGTCCCGGTCGCGCTGACCAAGGCGGAAGCGCCCGCGCCGATCCGTTCCGCCCGGATCCGCCTGTTGAAGCTCTATCGGCTGTCGCCGTTGGGCATGGTCGGCGCCTTCATCATCGGCGTCGCCAACGGCGCTTTCTGGGGTCTCGCGCCGATCTTCATCCAGAACGCCGGTCTCTCGATCGATACCGTCGCCTACTTCATGAGCTTCTGCGTCCTCGGAGGGATTGTCTTCCAGTGGCCGATCGGCCGTCTTTCCGATCGCTTCGACCGGCGAACCATCCTGATCATCGTCTGCTTTCTCGGCGCCGCCAGCGCCGCGGGGCTGGTAGTCGTCTCCGAGATGTCGCTTATCGCACTGTTCATCCTCGCGGTCTTCTACGGTGGACTGACGATGCCGCTCTGGCCGCTCTCCGTCGCCCACACCAACGACTACGTGGAGCCGCGCGAGTTCGTCGAAACCAGCGGCGGGCTTCTGCTCACCTTCGGGATCGGCGCCATCATCGGACCGTCCGCCGCCTCGTTCGTCATGCAGGCGTTCGGCGGTTGGGCGCTGTTCGCATTCAACGCCGCCGCTTTCGGCCTGCTCGGGCTGTTCGGTCTCTACCGGACCACCCGCCGGGCGCCGGTGCCGATGCACCGACAGGAGCAGTTCGTCCCGGTGACCGAAACCACGCCGGCCGTCTTCGAGTTCGATCCGCGAGGCGAAGCCCCGGAACCGGTGCCGCAAGCCACGCCGGAAGCCCCTTCCGGAGTCCGACCGACCGAGCGCTCAGTACCCCTGGGCCGGGTCGGCGATGTTGATCGGGGGCTCGCCGGCGCGGAGGCGGCGGATGTTGGCGGCGACCTCGTCGGCGGCCGAGCGCGGGTCGGTCTGGCTGGCGACGTGCGGGGTGACGACCACCCGGGGATGGTGCCAGAACGGGTGGTCCTCGGGGAGCGGCTCGGTCCGGAACACGTCGAGGGTGGCGCCGGCGAGGTGGCCCGCGTCGAGCGCCGCGAGCAGGTCTTCCTCGACCAGGTGACCGCCGCGGGCGACGTTGATGACGAAGGCGCCGGCCGGCAGCGCCGAGAGGGTCCGCCGATTGATGATCCCCTCGGTTTCCGGGGTCAGCGGCAGCAGACACACCAGGTTGTGGAGCCGGCTCAGGAACGGCACGAGACCGGCGTCGCCGGCAAACAACTCGACGCCATCGATGTGCTTCGGCGCTGCGGCTCCAACCGGCGACGGTGAAACCGAGGCCCAGGAGCGCCCGCGCCACGTCGCCTCCGAGCACACCCAGCCCCATGATGCCGACGCGCTTTCGTTCGGGCGGATCGGGAACCGGCAGCGCTCGCCACTCGCCCCGGCGCTGCAGTTCCGCGTACTGCGGGAAGCCGCGATGATAGTGCAGCACCCAATGGACCACGTACTCGGTCATGTTGCGGGTCAACGCCTTGTCGACGAGGCGGACCACCGGCACCCCGGCGGGAAGGTCCGCATCGCGGAACAGATGATCGACGCCGGCGCCCAGCGAGAAGATCGCCTTGAGGTTGGGATAGGCCCGCAACGCCCCCGGCTTCGGCCGCCACGCCAGCGCGTATTCGATCTCCAGCGGATCGCCGACATCGTCCGGCCAGACCCGGAAGTCGAGATCCGGCAACCGCGCCTTCAGCTCCGCCCGCCACCTCGCCGGGTCGTCACCCTTGCTGGAAAACAACAGCGCCATCGGTGAGACTCTCAGGTGCTCACCACCCCCGCGTCGTCGGCCTTGAGCTCGAAGGCGGCGGCCATCAGGGCGCGGGTGTAGGGTTCGCGCGGGTTGGCGAAGATCTGGTCGGCGGGCCCCTGCTCGACCACCCTGCCCCGGCGCATCACCAGCACCTCGTGGGCCAGCGCCCGGACCACCTTGAGGTCGTGGCTGATGAACAGATAGGCGAGGTTGTGGGCCTTCTGCAGGTCGCGCAGCAACTGGACGATCTGCGCCTGCACCGACATGTCGAGCGCGCTGGTCGGCTCGTCGAGGACGATGAAATCGGGCTTGAGCACCAGCGCCCGGGCGATGGCGACGCGCTGGCGCTGGCCGCCGGAGAATTCGTGGGGATAGCGGTCGCGGACTTCGGGATCGAGGCCGACCTCCTCGAGCGCCTGGTCGATCAGCTCCCGTCGTTCGTCCGCGGTGCCGCCGAGGCGATGGATCTTCAACCCCTCCTCGACGATCTGGCCGACCGACATCCGCGGGCTGAGGCTGCCGAACGGATCCTGGAAGACGATCTGCATCCGCCGGCGAAGCGGCCTGAGCGCCTTCCACGACAGGCCCTGCAGGTCGCGGCCCTCGAACACGATCGCGCCCTCGCTCCGCTGCAGCCGGATCAATGCCCGGCCGAGGGTGGTCTTGCCGGAGCCGCTCTCGCCGACGACGCCGAGGGTGTGGCCCTGGCGCACCGTCAGGGTGATCCCGTCGACCGCCTTGACGTGGTCGACGGTCCGGCGCAGCACCCCGCGTTTGATCGGGAACCAGACCTTGGCGTCGGTGGACTGGACGATCGCCGCCGCGTCCGCCGGCCCCGGCTCGGGCCGGCCCTTGGGCTCGGCGGCAAGCAGGCGCCGGGTATACGGGTGCTCCGGCCGCTCGAAGATCTGCTCGACCGAGCCCTTCTCGACGATCTCGCCGTCGGTCATCACGCAGACCCGTTCGGCCATCTGGCGGACGATGCCGAGATCGTGGGTGATCAGCAGCAGCGCCATGCGCAATTCGGCCTGCAGGTCCCTGAGCAGCTTGAGGATCTGCGCCTGGATGGTGACGTCCAGCGCGGTGGTCGGCTCGTCGGCGATCAGCAGCGCCGGCTCGTTGGCCAGCGCCATCGCGATCATCACCCGCTGCTGCTGGCCGCCGGAGAACTCGTGGGGAAGCGCGTTCAGGCGGCTTTCCGCCTCCGGCAGGCCGACCAGGTGCAAGAGCTCCACCACCCGGTCGCGGGCTTGGCGCCGGTTCATTCCCTTGTGCAGGAACAGCGTCTCGGCGATCTGCTTCTCGATGGTGTGCAGCGGATTGAGCGAGGTCAGCGGTTCCTGGAAGATCATCGTCATCCGGTCGCCGCGCAACTCGCGGATCCGCGCCGGCGACGCCGTCATCAGCTCCTCGCCGGCGAACCGGATCGAGCCGCCCGGATGCCAGGCCAGCGGATACGGCAGCAGCCGCATCGCGCTCAACGCGGTGACCGACTTGCCGGAGCCGCTTTCGCCGACCAGCGCCACCGTCTCCGCGGTACCGATATCGAAGGTGGCGTCGCGGACCGCCTTGACCTCGCGGGCGCCGCGGCCGAAGGAAACCGAGAGGTCTTTGAACTCGAGGAGCGGGACGGCGCGCATCAGTCTCTCCCGGAGGCGGGGGCGAGGGTTCCGGCGACCGCCTTCTCCGCCACCACCGGCATGTCGGCGAAGGTCTTCCGCGGATCGAAGGCGTCGCGCACCGCCTCGCCGATGAAGATCAGCAGCGACAGCATCAGCGCGATGACGAAGAACCCGGTGAGCGCCAGCCACGGCGCCTGCAGGTTGGCCTTGCCCTGGGCCAGCAGTTCACCGAGCGAGGCCGAGCCCGGCGGCAGCCCGATACCGAGGAAGTCGAGGCCGGTCAGCGCGGTCACCGAGCCCGCCAGGATGAACGGCACGAAGGTGATCGTCGCCACCGTGGCGTTGGGCAGGACGTGGCGGAACATGATCACCAGATTGGGCGCGCCCAGCGCCCGCGCCGCCCGCACGTAGTCGAGGTTGCGGGCACGCAGAAACTCCGCCCTGACCACGCCGACGAACCCCATCCACTGGAACAGCAGCAGGATGCCGAGCAGCCACCAGAAGTTGGGCTCGACGATGCTGGCGAGGATGATCAGCACGTAGAGCGTCGGCACCGACGACCACACCTCCATGAACCGCTGGAACAACAGGTCGGTCCAGCCGCCGAAATAGCCCTGCACGGCGCCGGCGGAGACGCCGACGACCGCCGAGACGATGGTCAGGGTGAACCCGAACAGCACCGATATGCGGAAGCCGTAGATGGTCCGCGCGACCACGTCGCGGGCCTGGTCGTCGGTGCCGAGCCAGTGCGCGGCGTCGGGGGGCGACGGCGCCGGTAGCGGCAGATCCCAGGCGACCGACCGGTAGCCGTAGGGGACCAGCGGCATCACCATCCAGCCCTTGTCGTCGATGAGCGCCCTGACCGCGGGATCGCTGTAGTCGGCCTCGGTCTCGAAGGTGCCGCCGAAGGTGGTCTCCGGATAGGCGGTGAAGATCGGCATGTAGAAGCCGCCGTCGTAGTAGACGAGTATCGGCTTGTCGTTGGCGATGAACTCGGCGAACAGGCTGACGACGAACAGCGCGAGAAAGATCCACAGCGACCAGAAGCCGCGGCGGTTGGCCTTGAAGTTGTCGATCCGCCGCCGCGTCAGCGGCGTGATCGCCAAGCCGAGGAACCGGTCCTGCGGTCGGGAGCGTTGGGGATGGTGCGTCACCTCATGCCTCCCGGCTTTCGAAATCGATGCGCGGATCGACGATCGTGTACATCAGATCGCCGACCAGGTTGAGCACCAGCCCGACCAACGAGAAGAAATAGAGGGTGCCGAACATCAGCGGATAGTCGCGGTTGAACGCCGCCTCGAAGCCGAGCAGCCCCAGCCCGTCCAGCGAGAAGATGATCTCGATGAACACGGTGCCGGTGAACAGGATGCCGACGAAGGCGCCGGGGAAGCCGGCGATGACGATCAGCATCGCATTGCGGAAGACGTGCCCGTAGAGCACTCGGCGCTCGGTCAGCCCCTTGGAGCGGGCGGTCATCACGTATTGCTGGCCGATCTGATCGAGGAACGAGTTCTTGGTCAGCATGGTCAGGGTGGCGAACCCGCCGATCACCATGGCGAACACCGGCAGGGTGATGTGCCAGAAATAGTCGAGGATCCTGGCCGGCCAGGACAATTCGTGCCAGTTTTCGGAGGTGAGACCCCTGAGCGGGAACCAGTCGAGATAGCTGCCGCCGGCGAACACCACCAGCAACAGCACCGCGAACAAAAACGCCGGGATCGCGTTGCCGATGACGACGACGACGCTCGACCACACGTCGAGCCGCGAACCGTCGCGCACCGCCTTGGCGATGCCCAGCGGTATGGAGATCATGTACACCAGCAACGTCGTCCACAGCCCGAGCGAGATCGAGACCGGCATCTTGTCGAGCACCAGATCGACCACCGACCGGTTGCGGAAATAGCTCTCGCCGAAATCGAAGACGATGTAGTTGCCGATCATCTGCAGAAACCGCTCGTACAGCGGCTTGTCGAAACCGAACTGGCGCTCCAGCTGCTTGATGAATTCGGGATCCAGCCCCTGGGCGCCGCGGTACTTGCCGGTTGCGCCGGTGGCAGTTGACCGGACGCGTCTGCAGGGTCTCGCCGGTGCCGGCGCGGGACACCCGCTCGGTGATCGCCGAGCCTTCGCCGGTCAGTTGGGCAATGACCTGCTCGACCGGGCCACCGGGCGCGGTCTGGATGATCAGGAAGTTGATCACCATGATCGCCAGCAGCGTCGGGATGATCAGCAACAGGCGGCGGATGATGTAGGCGGTCACGGTCGGGCTCTCAGGTTTGCTTACGGTTCAGCGCGCGGCGAAAAACGAAATAGCCGACCACCATCAGCCCGGCGAACCAGGCGACGACGGTGCCGGCGCCCGGCGTGTCGCTCGTTTGCCCTTCGGCGGTCCCGAGGTCGGTGGCGCGTTCCTTCAGCCTCTCGGCCTTGACCGGATCGAACCACCAGTAGCTGACCGAGGTGCCGCGGGCGGGGATGACCTCGGGATAGGAGAACTTGTCCCAATAGAGGATGCGGTCGACGCTCAGGTACCAGTTGGGGATCACGTAGAACCCCCAGAGCAACACCCTATCGAGGGCGCGGGTCCGGGTCACCAGGCTTTCGCGGTCGGGCGCCGAGATGACCAGTTCGACAAGCTCGTCGACGACCGGGTCCTTGATCCCGGCATAGTTGCGCGAGCCGGGGGAGTCGGCGGCGGATGAACTCCAGAAACTGCGTTGCTCGTTTCCCGGCGATTCCGACTGGCCCCAGCCCAGCACCGCCATATCGAAATCGTACGAGCGAATCCGATTGATGTACTGGGACTGGTCGACCAGCCGCACCCGCGCTTCGATCCCGAGACGCTTGAAATTGCGCACCAGCGGCAGGACGACGCGCTCGAACGCCTGACTGACCAACAGGATCTCGAAACGCATCTGCTCGCCGGTCTCGTCGTTCACCAGCTTCATGTCGCGCACGTGCCACCCGGCCTCGGCCAGCAACTGGAAAGCCTTTTCCAGGTTTTTTCGCGGCCAACCGCTGCCGTCGGTGACCGGCGCGCGGTACTCCTCGGTGAACACCCGCTCGGGCACGCGACCGCGGTATTTCTCCAGCAACGCGAGTTCGTCGCCTTGCGGCAGACCGCTCGAGGCCAGCTCCGAATTGCTGAAATAGCTCTCGGTGCGGGTGTACTGACCAAAAAACAGCGTCGGGTTGGTCCACTCGAAATCGAAAGCGTAGTTCAGCGCCTCGCGCACCTTGGGGTCGCTGAACATCGGACGGCGGGTGTTGAATACGAAGGCTTGCATGCCGGCGGGGTTCTCCTGCGGGAACAGCTTCTTCTTGAGCCACCCCTCGCGCACCGCCGGGATGTCGTAGTCGAGCGCCCAGGCCTTGGCCTGGTTCTCCTCGCGGTAATCGATGACGCCCGCCTTGAGCGCCTGGCGCAGCACCGTGTCGTCGCGGAAATAGTCGTAGCGGATGCGGTCGAAGTTGTCGGTTCCGACGTTCACGGGCAAATCCTTGCCCCAGTAGTCCTCGACCCGTTCGACGACCACGTAGCGCCCCGGCTCGAAATCGGCGATTCGGTAGGGACCGCTGCCGAGCGGCGGTTCCAGGGTGGTGCGCTCGAAGTCCTTCCCCTCCCAGTAGTGCTTGGGCAGGATCGGCATCTCGCCGGCGATCAGCGGCAGCTCGCGGTTGCCGGCCTCGGTAAAGACGAACTTGACCTTGCGCTCGCCCACCTTCTCCGCCCGCTCGATGGTGCCGTAGTAAAACCGGAAGAACGGCTGGCCCTTGGTCTTCAGCGTCTCCAACGAGAATATCACGTCGTCGACGGTGATCGGCGTGCCGTCGTGCCAGCGTGCCTCGGGACGCAGGGTGAAGATCACCCAGGACCGGTCCTCCGGCCACTCGATGATCTCGGCGATCAGCCCATAGCGGGTGAACGGCTCGTCGGCGCTGGAAACGGTCAGGGTTTCGGCGCCGATGCCGGCGGCGGCGTTGCCCTTGATGATGTACGGATTGAAGCTGTCGAAGGTGCCGGTGACGCCCAGTCGCAGGCTGCCGCCCTTGGGCGCATCGGGATTGACGTAGTCGAAATGGGTAAAGTCCGGCCCGTACTTGGGTTCGCCGTGCATCGCCATCGCGTGACCGGAATGGATCTTTTCCGCCAACGCGGGAGCGGCTTGCGCGACGGCAAAAAAGAAAGCGAGGATGGCGACGATCAGGTGCATGGAGGATATTGTTACCGGGTCATTCAGCCCTTTGATATGGCCGGACCCGGTCCTTCGGACAAGAAACCGCCGGTTCGTCTTCACCCGGCCAGCACCTCGCGGGCGGTCGCGTGTGCCCCCTCGTCGCCGGCTGCGAGCACCCGGCCGTCGGACTCGAGACCCAGTGGCCGCCCCCGCCAGTCGCTGATCATCCCGCCGGCGCCGGTCACCACCGGCACCAGCGCGCAGTAGTCGTGGGGCTTGGTGGTGGCCTCGCAGACCAAATCGACGGTGCCGCTGGCGAGCAGTCCGTAGGCGTAGCAGTCGGCGCCGTAGATGGCGGCGCGGCACCTCAGCCTGAGCCGCTCGAACGCCTCGGCGTCGGCTCCCGGAAACATGTGCGGAGAGGAGGCGTAAAGCCACGCCCGGTCCAGGTCCGGGCACGGGCGCACCCGCGCCGGCCGGCCGTTGAAGGTGGTCGGCCGCCCGTCCACCCCGACCCATCGCTCGCCCAGCGCCGGCATGTCGATGACGCCGACGATCGGCGTTCCCTCGCGCAGCAACGCGATCAGCGTGCCGAACAACGGCTTGCCGGTGACGAACGACTTGGTCCCGTCGATCGGATCCAGCACCCAGACATAGGTGGCATCGACGCGGTCAGCCCCGTATTCCTCGCCGAGAATGCCGTGGTCGGGACAGGCGTCCGCGATCATCCGCCGCATCGCCGCTTCCGCCTCGCGGTCGGCGACGGTCACCGGGGTGGTGTCGGCCTTGTCGTCGATCGTCACCCCGGAGCGGAAGTACCCCATGACGATCGGCCGCACCGCCTCCGCCAAACGCTCCGCCAGGATGACGAAAGCGTCGACCTCGCTCATGGAAGCGGTTTCGGCGAGTCGCTCAACGTCCGCAGATAGGCGATCACCGCGGCCCGATCCTCGGGTTTCTTGAGGCCGGCGAAGGTCATCTTGGTGCCTGGAGCATAATCCTTCGGTTTCTCCAGGAAGGCGTTCAGGTCCGCGTAGGTCCAGTCGCCCCCCAGTCCCGTGATGGCATCGGAATAGGAGAAGCCCTCCGCGTGGCTCGCCTTCGGTCCGCCGACGACGTCCCACAGATTGGGGCCGACCCTGTTCGGACCGCCCTGCTCGGCGGTGTGACAGGCCTTGCACTTCTTGAACACCTTCTCGCCGTCGGCGGGATCGGCGGATGCCAGCAACGCGGACAGATCTCCCCCACCGTCACCCGCCGCCGCGGCCTCCTTCGGCTCCTCTGCCTGTTCGGCTGCGGCTACTTCTTTGGGTTCTTCCTTTGCCTTCTCCTCCGCTGGTGCGCGCCGCGGCGGCAGGCTCGGCCTTCGGCTCGGGCGTCGGCAACGGCGGCGGATTTTCGCCGTTTTCGCGCAGGTAGGCGACGACCGCAGCCCGGTCCTCGACCTTCTTGAGCCCGCCGAAGGTCATCTTGGTCCCCGGCACGTAATTCTTGGGCGCCGTGAGGAACTCGTTGAGGTCCGCGTAGGTCCATTCCCCGCCCAGACCCTTCAAGGCTTCGGAATAGGCAAAGTCCTCGACGTGGCCCTTGGGTCGGCCGACCACGCCCCACAGATGCGGACCGACCTTGTTCGGGCCGCCCTTCTCGATGGAGTGACAGGACTTGCACTTGCCGAACACCTTCTCGCCGGCGGCGGCGTCGGCGGAGGCCAACACGGTGGCGAAATCGGCCTCTTTTTCGGTGGTCGCCGGGGTGGTTTTCTCGGCCGGCGCGCCTCCCTCATGGGAGACCGCGACCGCATGAGCCTCCGGGGCGCGGACCAGCGCATCGCCGATGAGATGGCTGCCGTAAATCAACCAGGCGCAGATCAGAAGCGATGCGCCGAATTTTTCGAGAAGAGAGAATTTCATTACCCCGTCCCTTGCAAATCCCTATTTGAGAAGGTGATCGGCGGGGAATGTAGCCCCAAGCCACCGCCCTGTTCAATCGTGGGCTCGCATCGGCGCGCCGAATACTGGCGGTGCTGTCGATTTCTGTGCTATGCGGGGCGCCATGAACGCGACCCTCAACCCGATCGTACTGGTGCCGGCGCGGATGGCTTCGACCCGGCTCCCCGGAAAGCCGCTCGCCGATATCCATGGCGAGCCGATGATCGTCCACGTCTGGCGGCGGGCGGAGGAGGCCGGGATCGGCCCCGTCGTCGTCGCCTGCGCCGAGACCGAGATCGCCGACGCGGTGACCGCCGCCGGCGGCCGTGCGGTGCTGACCCGCCCCGACCACCCGTCGGGCTCGGACCGGGTGTTCGAGGCGCTGGGAACCTTCGATCCCGAGGGCCTCTACGACGTGGTGGTCAACCTGCAGGGCGACCTGCCGACCATCGATCCGGAGGTGGTGCGCGCCGCGTTGCGGCCGCTGAACGAGCCTTCGGTGGACATCGCCACCCTGGTCGCGCCGATCGCCGACGCCGCCGAACGGGACGACCCCAACGTGGTCAAGGCGGTGGTCGCCGCGCCCGAGGGCGCCGACGTCGGCCGGGCGATCTATTTCAGCCGGTGCGCGGTTCCGTGGGGCGACGGCCCGCTGTTCCACCACATCGGCATCTACGCCTACCGGCGCGACGCGCTCGCCCGATTCGTCCGGCTGCCGCCGGGAATCGTCGAGCAGCGGGAGCGGCTGGAGCAGCTCCGCGCCCTGGAGAACGGCATGCGCATCGACGCCGCCCGCGTCGACACGGTTCCCTTCGGCGTCGATACCCCCGGCGATCTCGCCCGCGCCCGGGATCTGCTGGCGCCGGCATCGGCGTAACCGACGGAACGCGGAGTTCCAAGGAAATGCAGGCACCGGCCCCCGCTTCAGCCAACGCAGCCTCCGACCCCAACCGGACCATCGCCTTCCAGGGCCAGCCCGGGGCCTACTCCGACCTCGCCTGTCGCGGCGCCCGTCCGGAGATGGCGACGCTGTCGTGCCGCTCGTTCGAGGACGCCTTCGCCGCGGTCCAGGACGGCAGGGCGGCGCTGGCGATGATCCCGATCGAAAACTCGGTCGCCGGCCGGGTCGCCGACATCCACCACCTGTTGCCCCAATCCAGCCTGCACATCATCGGCGAGCACTACCAGCGGGTGAACCATCACCTGCTCGGCGTCCCCGGCGCCAGGATCGACGGCCTGACCCACGTCCATAGCCACATTCACGCGCTCAACCAGTGCCGAAACCTCATTCGCGAGCTCGGGATCGAGCCGGTGGTTCGCGTCGATACCGCCGGCGCCGCCGCCGAAGTGGCGGCCAAGGGGGACCCGACCCAGGCGGTGATCGCATCGGAGCTGGCCGGCGAGGTCTACGGTCTGGTCAGCTTGCGCGCCAACATCGAGGACGCCGATCACAACACCACCCGGTTCATGATCATGGCCCGCGAGGCGATCGTCCCCCACCCGAAATCGGGGCCGACGATGACCAGCTTCGTGTTCCGGGTGCGCAACGTGCCGGCGGCGCTGTACAAGGCGCTGGGCGGCTTCGCCACCAACGGCGTCAACATGACCAAGCTCGAGAGCTACCTGGTGGGCGGCCGGTTCAACGCCGCCCAGTTCTACGCCGAGGTCGAGGGCCACCCCGAGCACCGCAACGTCCGCCTCGCGCTGGAGGAGCTCGACTTCTTCACCCGCGAGGTCCGCATCCTCGGCATCTTCCCCCAACACCCCTACCGGCTGCAGGCCGGCGGCGAAGAGGAAGAGTAAAGAGTAACATCATTGAGGGTTGGCTTCAGTGACTCGCGGAAGAGCTCCGAGGCCCCGTCTCCCGGTAGACATCGACCCGGTTGCGGCCGTGTTCCTTGGCCGCGTAGCACGCGAGGTCGGCCCGCCTCAGTACTTGGGAGGCGTCCTCCGCATCCGCCGCGACCGGCGCCAGCCCGATGCTGACGCCGACGCGGAACGTATGGCCGTTCCAGCGGAAGCGGAAATCCCCAAACGCGGAGATGATCCCCTCGCACTTCTCCAGGGCCTCGTCGACGACGCAATTCTCCAGAAGCAGCCCGAACTCGTCGCCGCCGAGGCGCGCCAGGGTATCCCTCTCGCGAAACTTGCCGGCCAGCAGCCGCGGTACCTCCTTCAGCAACGCGTCCCCGGCCGCATGCCCGGCGGTATCGTTGACGGTCTTGAACCGGTCCAGGTCGAGATAGCAGACAACGTGCCGTGAGACGTGGCGCCGGGCGCTGGCGATGGCATGCTCCAGGCGTCTTTCGAACTCACGCCGGTTGAGCAGTCCGGTCAGCGGATCGTGTGCGGCTTGATGGGCGATGCGGTTGACCATGCGGCGGGCGGCGGTGACATCGCTGCCGACCCCTCGATACCCCCGGAAGCGGCCTTCGCCGTCGAACAGCGGCTTGCCGCTGACGCGGAGAACCCTGAGCTTTCCGTCGGGCCGCCGCCACGGGTACTCGAATCCCGTAAATGCCCGGTGCGCCTCCAAGTCGCGGCGATGACGCCGCCAGGCATCGCCGTCTTCGAACTGGTCGCCGAGAAATTCCTCGCGGGTAAGACCGACGATCTGGTGCGGAGGAACGCCGGTGACGGCCCGCAGGCGCTCCGAGACGAAGGTGAACCGCAAGTCCGGTCCCATCTCCCAGAACCAGTCGGCGGCGATCTCGGCGAAGTCGCGGAAGCGCTGCTGGCTCTCCTCCAGCGCCTGCCGCCCCCGTTCGCGCTCGCGGTTCGTCCTTGCCAGCCACAGGGTTGGAAGGATCAAGGCGAGGGCGGCGAAGACCGAGGAAGTCACCACGTACTCCCACCGCTCCCAGACCATTTCGTCCCGGTGATGATCAAGCACCCGGGGAGCGACGACATCTTCGATCGCGAACTCCCACGCCACGGTGAGCGAAAAGACGCTCGCCAGCACTGCGGCGGATAGCAGAAACACGTCCCTGTTCTTCATGCCGCTACCACGTCGTTTCGACGCGGCCAGCAGCCCCCACTGCGTGGCCATACCCCCAAAAGGGGAGTTTGCCCTCTTCGCCCCCCAAAGGCAAGACCACTGCGCGAACACTCCTG
>CAVYYK010000060.1:0-10067 GCA_963772635.1 uncultured Alphaproteobacteria bacterium | reverse complement strand
GCCTTTTCTCCGCAATCAAGTCGGCAACGTGGTCCGCGTCTCGCCGATTTCGAGTTCGAAGGCCAGCCCGGCATCACGTGTCCGCGACATCGCGGCCGAGATCTTCCAACACCGAGTGAGACGCGCTACGTAGTAAACCCTGAATCGATCAAGGGGTAACCCCAGAGTGGGTTGATGGCAAGGGGGGCTTGGCCATGGAGGAGGAACGGGCAGGGCGTGGCATTGGGCGCCGCGGCCCCAACCTCGCCAAGATCACGGCACCTGCGCCGCCGGACATCGTCAAGCGACCAAGGCTCTCACGCCTGTTCGAACAAGCCCTGTCGAAACCGGTGGTCTGGATCTGCGGACCGGCGGGCGCCGGCAAGACGAACTCTCGCCGCCAGCGGCCTCGCTCGGTGGCGGCGCGGCAGTGTCCTCTGGTATCAGGTCGATGCGGGCGACGGCGATCCGGCGTCGTTGTTTCATTACCTGAAACGCGGCCTGCGAAAGGTGGTGCCCCGTTCGCGCAAGCGGCTGCCCATGTTCATGCCGCACCTGCAGGTCAGCCTCGACACCTTTTCCCGTCGGTTCTTCCGCGAATTGTTCGCCCGACTGGGTCCCAAGTTCGTGCTCGTCTTCGACAACGTTCAGGACGCTCCCGCCGGGTCGCCCTTTCTCGAAATCGTCGCCGCGGCGGCCAACGAGATACCCATCGACGGGCACCTCATTTTGATCAGCCGCGAGAAGGCTGTTGCCGAATTCAGCCATCACCGGGCCCGGCGCGGCATGGCCGAGATCGGCTGGGACGACCTGCGCTTTCGCCGGGACGAAGCGGCGGCGCTGCTCGCGCTGCTAGGCTCCGAGCCGTCGGCCGCCAAGCTAAACAGATCATGCAAGTCAGTCAAGGGTGGGTGGCCGGTATCATTCTGATGGTCGCCAACCCGGGACAACCCGTGGCCGCCGGCATCGATCAGGAAGAACTGGAAGCGGTGTTCGACTACTTCGCCGCCGAAGTGCTGGAGCGAATGGGCGGAACCGTTCGGAATTTTCTGGTCAAGACCGCGTTCCTGTCGACGGTGACGCCGTTCGCCGCGGCGGAAGTGAGCGGGAACGTGGAGGCCGGCGCGATTCTGGAAAACCTGAGCCGGCGCGGGTTCTTCGTGGTGCGCCGGTCGGGCGGGCGGATCTACGAGTATCACCCGCTGTTCCGCCGGTTCCTGCTCGATCGTGTAGGCAGGGAGCTCTCTTCGGCCGAACGGGACGATCTGAGACGGCGCTCGGCCGTAGCGCTCGCCGCCGGGGGGCAGGTCGAGGCCGCCGGCGCGTTGATCCGCCAGTCGGAGGATTGGGAAGTTCTCGCGGGGTTCGTCAACTCCCAGGCTCGCCCTCTCATCCGCCACGGCCGCTACGAGGCTCTCGCCGCGTGGGTGGAGGACATTCCCGCCGACGTGGTGACAGCCCATCCGTGGCTTCGCTACTGGCAGGGGGTATCCAGAACGTTCGCCGATCCCGAGGGTGCGGAAAGGGCGCTTACGGACGCGTACCAGCTTCTTCGATGTCGGTGACGCGGTCGGCGCCTATGTCTCGTGGGCGCGGATCGTCGACTTCCTCACCGAATTCGTCCGTTATGGCGAAAAACTGGACGACTGGATCGACCCGTTCGAGGCATTGACCAACTCCTTTCCCGCCTATCCGTCGAAGGAAATCGAATGCCGAGTGGCGGTGAGCATGCTCGCCGCGCTCGGATACCGCCGGCCTTGGCACCCGGAGGTCCACCGGTGGGGTGAAAGCGCCGTACGGCTGGCGGACGAGGTGGGTGATCCGGCCCTGCAGTTCGAGGCCTGCTTCCACCGGCTCCATTCCGTCGTCTTCGAGCCTTTCCGGCCGGAGCGGACGGTGCTGCTGGAGAAGCTGCGCAAGCCGCTCAGGGATCCCGATCTACCCGTGATCGACCGGCTTCGGCATGACTTCGTCCTCACCGCCCATCATGCCCTGATGCGGGAACACGAGGCCTGCGTTCGAGCCGGCACCGCAACCATTGCCGCCGCAAGGGAGCACGGGCTGAACTGGTTCGTCTCCACCGTTCTCTACAACATGGGGCGCAGCTACTTGAACGTCGGCGATCTGACCAAAGCGGGAGAAATCGCCGACGAGATCATGGCGCTTGCGCCCGCGGCCGGAAACGCGGCCCTGTGTTATGCCCACTCCCTGGCCGGCGCGCACAGCTATCTGCTCGGCAAGTTCGGTGAAGCCGAGGCGGAGATCGAGGTGGCGCTCGCCTATCTGGGGGAGTCTTCCGAGACTTGGGGGCACGTGGTAGCGCGTTTCATCATGGCGCACGTGCTCGCCGAGCAGGGAAAATTCGAGGCGGCTCGCGCGCAACTGGCCTGCTTGCGCCGGTTCGCCGACCTTGGCGGCAACGATGTCGTACTCCATCACTGTCTGCTCGGGGAAGCCGAGGTGGCGCTGGCCGAAGGCGACGTGGAGACGGCCCTCGCTCGGCTTCGACGAGGTCTGGCGCTCGGCCGACAGGCCAACCTTCAATACTATCCGACCTGGCGTCCGGCAGCCCTTGCTCGGCTCATGGAGTTGGCGCTGGAGCACGATGCTCAAGTGGAGACCGTTCAGGCCATCATCCGTGCGCGCGAGCTGACGCCCCCCGACGCGGCACGGGCGCTCGATGCCTGGCCACGGCCGTTGCACATCCATACCCTCGGGGATTTCGGCCTCTACCGGGACGGCGAGCGGCTCCGCTTTTCCCGCAAGGCGCCGCAGAAGCCACTGGAGTTGCTCAAGGCCTTGATCGCGTTCGGTAGCCGCGGTGTCGGTATCGAGCGGCTGAAGGACGCGCTGTGGCCCGAAGCCGAAGGTGACAACGCTCAGCAAAGCTTCGAGATCACCCTTCATCGACTGCGCAAGGTTCTCGGCGTCGACGGCGCGTTGATCGCCGGCGAGAACCGGCTGACGCTGTCTTCGGACCTCTGTTGGGTGGACCTATGGGCGCTCGAACAGGCGATCGGGGAGTTGGGCGACATCATTGCCGTACAGAGCTCCCCGGAGACCGACAACCGACTGGAAGCGCTCACCCGACGGGTGCTCGACCTCTACCGGGGCCGCTTCCTGCACGCGCTCTCTGAGGCGCCGTGGGCGACGGCGGCGGAACGCCAAATGGCCTACCGCACCGCTCGCGTCTGCCAGGAACTGGGGCGCCTGTGGCAGCGCCGCGGTCGCCACGACCTGGCCTACGCCTGCGAAGACAAAGTCCGCGACATCCAGCGAAGCACCGATGGCCGCAGCAGGCCTGAACATCCCTGAGCAGCGAAGGCCAAGTCGGGCGCCGACCTCGATCGGCGGAACGTGCGCGAGATGAGCGGGCGTGGATCCTCTGGCGAATAATCTTTCGTTTCGAAGCCGCACCGAAAAATTTTCGGAATGAGTAAGCTATTCGTAGGGCAAAGAGAGCGAAAATAACCCAAATAGGGCATATTTCATCGCGCGATCATCTGGTTCTGGGAAGCGCTTTTTTTGAATGATGGAGACCTCAGTAATGACAACGCTTCGAGACGACGAGCGGTCCCGAACTCAATTCGCCGCTCATACCGCGGGCAGGGTGGTTGCGGATGTGTCTTGGGCCGAGATCGAACGTGACATTGAGCATGCGCGCGATCTTCGCAGCGCCTTTATGGGGGCTTGCTTTAGAAAGCTCTTGGTTTTGCTGCCGAATGGTTCGCGCAAGGCCGACGTCCCATCCCATTCGGGCTCGCTACTCCCCCTTCACTCGTAGAGCCGTATTCCACCCGGTCTTCCACGGGGGCTGCGTCGAGGGAATCATGCAACAAAGAGAGGTGTGCTCGCCAAATGCAGGGGCGGCATCCGTTGAAGGAGCCGGTCAAATCGACCATTCTCCTTCCAAGACGGCTCCGCACCCCCAGGACCAGTATCTCGGATATGTGATGCTCGCCCTGGCCATGGTCATACTCGGAAGCTCGTTCGTAGCCGCCAAGGCGATGATCGAGGAGGTTCCCAAGTTCCTGGCATTGGCTTTCCGCCTTGGGTTGGCCAGCCTGATCATGCTCCCGATTGTTGTTGTTCGCGAGCGGAGTCTCCCGAGGATGGACAAGGAGGGCTGGTTCTCGTTGCTGGTGCTGGGGGGAGTCGGTGTCGTGCTGTTCAACTGGCTGATGTTCTCGTCCTACGAGCGGACGACCGCGTGTTCCGCCGGTATCATCTTCGGCATGTTGCCGATTGCCATCGCAGGGCTTTCGTGGCTGATGCTGAGGGAGCGGCCGACGAGTGCGGCGCTCTTCGCCGTGTTGCTTGCCGCGCTTGGAACCGCCCAGCTCAATCTCGATGGAGGTCTGAACCTCATGGTCGAGCCGGTCGTGCTGATCGGCAATCTGATGGTGGTGGCCGCTGTTCTTTGCGAAGGGCTGTTCAGCGTTCTCGGCAAACGGCTCACGGCGCGCTTGTCGCCGCTGGGGCTCGCGGCCCTGTTGAGCTTCATCTGCTTTCTTATGGTCCTGCCCTTGGGTGTGCGCGAGGCGCTCGCCTTCGATTTTGCGGCCATGGCGGCGAGCGATCTCATCGGCCTCGTCTGGTGGGCGTTCGCAAGCGGCATCGGTTACTTCTTTCTTTGGCTTGCCGGTCTTGCGCGAGTTGATGCCAGCAAGGCCGCGGTGTTCACGGTGTTCCTTCCCGTCAGCACCGTGGGTCTCGCCGCCTTGATCCTTGGAGAGGCCATCCTGATGAGGCACATTCTCGGTATGGTCGCCGCACTGGCGGCGATCCTGCTGGTTGCATTTCAGTCGTCGTTTCGACGTTTCCGACCGCGCGCCCTCTCCAAGACCTTTTCCGCGTCGGTGCCTTCGAGATGAAGGTTATCGGTAAGCCATCTGTAAGCCGGCGCATGCCAGGATGCCGCTGATTGGGTGCCGAAGCCAGGGGGGGATGGGGGATGCGTCGGGGGGTGCCGCGCATCCCTCTCATTTGGTGAGACGCCCGTCGGCACGGCCGGACGGCGCGAAATCGGCAGCAGGTGCTGAACAGGGAAGGAGGAAACGGCAGACGGGAACTTACGGCCCGTGCTACGCCAGTGGGTCCAAGAGCCTCGAAAGGCCGGTTGTTGTGACGGCGTTGCGGGAGGGAACATGGAGGACGTGGATAGGGGGTGGTCCAGGGATCTCAGCACCGGCATCACCTTTCTCGATGGTGAGCATCGCGAACTGATCCGGTGCTATCGCGACCTGATGCGGCAGGTGCGCCTCACCATGGACCCCAGAGTTTTTCGCGAGTGCTTCCAATCGCTGAGAGAACATGCGCGCAACCACTTCGCCCAAGAGGAGCGGGTGATGCGCAACATTGGCTACCCAAGCTTTCATCCGCACAAGATTGCCCACGACAAGGCGCTCGCGGACTTGGACGATTTCACCCTCAACATCGGCACCGTTTTTGCGGACGACGACCTGCACGCTTTGGCCAAGCACTTCAAGTACTGGTTCCGCCATCACGTCCAGGAGCATGACGTCGCGCTTTTACGCTATATCGAACGCGGAGGGTAAGATATCCGGTCCGCGCCCGAGGTATGATCGACTTCCAAGTGACCGTTACTTAAGCCCTTTTTCCCAGTAGTACCTGAGGGCGCCCGGGTAAATCCGTGCCGACAGACCCTCGTTGACCATGCGGGTCTTCTCCAGGTTGGCCAGCGCCGGATGGAGTTTCTTGAATTCCTCCAGGTTATCGAACACCGCCTTGACCACTTCGTAGACGACGGTGGGATCGGTGCGCGTGGATGCGACCAAGGTGGCGCCGAGGCCGAAGGTCTTGATCGGTTCCCGGACGCCTTCATACACGCCACCGGGAATCGTCGCGTCCCAGTAGTAGGGGTGTTCGGCGACGAGCTTGTCGATGGCCGGCCCGGTCACGGGAACGAGGACAGCGTTGCAGGACTTGATCATGTCCTGGATGGATCGGTTGGGATGACCGGCGATGAAGACGACGGCATCGATCTTGCCGTCACACAGGGCACGCGCCTGCTCTTCCGTCGGAAGCTCGGTGGCCAGAGCGAAATCGGCCATCGTCCAACCCATGGCGGCCAGGACGATTTCCGTCGTCGCTCGGCTACCCGACCCCGCGGGGCCGACATTGACCCTCTTGCCCTTCAGATCGGTGAACTGTCGGATTCCGGAATCGCGGCGGGCGACGACGGTGAACGGCTCTTGATGTAACGAGAAGACGGAGCGAAGCTCGCTGTCCGGCCCCGCCTCGGCGAAGCCGTCGGTGCCGTTGACGGCGTGATACTGCCAGTCAGATTGCACCAGGGCGAGGTCGAGATTGCCGGCGCGGAGGGCATTGAGGTTGGAGATCGAGCCGTCCGTGATTTCGGCCAGGCAGCGGATGCCGTGCTCGAACCGGTTCTCGTTGACCAAATGGCAGATTGCCCCGCCCGCCGGATAGTAGATGCCGGTCGCGCCGGCGGTGCCGATGGTGATCAACACCGGCCGATCCGCCGACAAAGCAGCGGCCGACACCAGCAGCGCGATACACGTCACCACGATCCACGTTATCGCCTTTGATCTCGTCACTGTTCGATGACCCTCTCCTTGACCTCTCCATCATACCGTGCGCGCGTGAATATCGGAACTCTCGGGAAAAAGTGAGGAAACTGCCGGGTTCCGGACCGCCCCGCCACGTTTCGCCGATTGATCCGGGCGACATCCGCAACCCATACTTCACCGGAACCGCTCAGCAAGGAGACGCAACAGATGTATGGATACGACAGGATCATCGATCTAATCGCGCTTGCAAATCTGCAAATGCGCATCGAGCACTGGATTTTGACGGAGGTCCTCGTTTGGACCACGCTCGGTCAGATCGCCGTCGCGATCGTTGGCTTCGTCATCGCCCATTTCCTCTCCCGGCCGATCGGGGGGCGGTTGCGGGCGTTCCTCGCGCGAAGACAATGGGCGCAAACGGGATTTCCGGTGATCGCCCATCTGGCGGTGTCGCAGACTTTCCCGATCGTCGCGCTCCTGCTTTTGTGGTCCCTGGCGGCATTGGCATCCGCCTTTAACTGGCCTCACCTTCTGTTGACGACGTGCGTCAACCTGCTCGCGGTGTGGCTGGTTATCCGCCTGACGTCCGGGTTCATCCGTGACGAGACCTGGTCCAAGTTCATCGCCATTGCCGCGTTCACCGTCGCCACCCTCAACATTCTCAATCTTCTGCAACCGACGGTCGAATTCCTTGATGGTATCGGTATCGAGGTCGGCGGCGTCTATCTATCGCTGTTGTCGGTGGCGACGGTGGTGTTGGAACTCGCCATTCTGCTTTGGCTCGCCATGGTGTGCTCCCGGCTTCTGGATCATCGTATCCGCAAGGCGCGCAGCCTGACCCCCTCGATCCAGGTGCTGATGGGCAAGCTGATGAAATCGACGCTGGTCGTCGTGGCTTTCGTCATCGCGTTGAAAAGCATCGGCATCGATCTCACCGCGTTCGCGGTGTTCACCGGTGCGATCGGCGTCGGCATCGGTTTCGGCCTGCAGAAGCTCGTATCCAATCTGATCAGCGGTATCATTCTGTTGCTGGACAAGTCGATCAAACCCGGAGACGTGATCGAAGTCGGAGAGAGTTTTGGGTGGGTGTCGTCGCTCGGCGCTCGGTATGCTTCGGTGACGACGCGCGACGGCAAGGAATGGCTGATCCCCAACGAGGACCTGATCACCCAGAGGGTGGTCAACTGGTCGTTCAGCCATGATCGGCTCAGGTTGCCGATCACGCTCGGAATCTCCTACCATTCCGACGTGCGCAAGGCGATGGCGTTGGCGGTGGAGGGGGCGAAAGCGGTTGGCAGGGTGTTGAAGGATCCTGAGCCCGTGTGTCGGTTGATGGGCTTCGGCGACAGCTCCGTCGATCTCGAGTTGCGCATCTGGATCAACGATCCGTCGGCGGGTGTGATCAACGTGCGCAGCGAGGTGCTGCTCGAGATCTGGGACCGGTTCCACGCCAACAACATCTCGATTCCGTTTCCGCAGCGCGACCTGCACATCAAGGACGGCTCCGAACTGAACGTGGTCGTGCACCGCGCCCGCGAGACGATGGCGGCCTGATCCGCGCGGCTACTCGGCCGCTCGAGGGACTCCCTTGTCGACCGGGACCAACTCCTCCGGTGCAGCCATCACATCACGGCGTCCGGCGACGTAGGTGTAGACGACGGGGATGACGAAGAGGGTGAAGAAGGTGCCGACCAGGAGCCCGCCGACGATGACCCAGCCGATGTCCTGGCGGCTTTCGGCGCCGGCGCCGGTCGCTACCGCCAACGGTACCGCGCCCAGCACCATGGCGCCGGTGGTCATCAGGATGGGGCGAAGGCGGAGGACCGAGGCCTCGATCACGGCATCCGAGACCGCCTTGCCCTGGGCGCGGATCTGGTTCGAGAACTCGACGATCAGAATGCCGTGCTTGGTGATCAGGCCGATGAGCGTCACCAGTCCGACCTCGCTGTAGATGTTGAGCGTTCCGCCGGAGAGAAAAAGCGCGAGCAGGCCGCCGGTGATGGAGAGCGGCACCGTCAGCATGATGATGAACGGATCCCTGAAGCTTTCGAACTGTGCCGAAAGCACGAGGTAAATGAATGCGAGCGCCAGGGCGAAGGTGAGATAGATCCCGGCGCTCGCGTCCTTGAACTCGCGGGACTGGCCGTTGTAGTCGATGAGCGCCGTTGCCGGCAGCACGTCCTTGGCGGTTTGTTCGAGAAAGGCCAAAGCCTCGCCAAGGCTCGAGCCGGGAGCGACGTTGGCGGTTATGGTCGCCGACCGCAGCTGACTGAAGTGGTTGAGTTCCCTCGGCGCCACCGTTTCGCGCACCGTCACCAGATTGGAGAGTTGGACCATCTGGTCGTTGTTGCCGCGAACATAGATCGATCGCAGATCGTCCGGGTTGGTGCGGTCGATATCGGCGACCTGGACGACGACGTCGTACTGTTCGCC
Organism: uncultured Alphaproteobacteria bacterium; assembly: GCA_963772635.1. Classification (GTDB taxonomy): domain Bacteria; phylum Pseudomonadota; class Alphaproteobacteria; order Rhodospirillales; family Defluviicoccaceae; genus JAUXFS01. The sequence goes on along the minus strand of CAVYYK010000060.1, from coordinate 1,104 downwards.
CTCCCGCTTGAACCGGGTCACCTGGCGGCCGCCCAACAGGGTCTCCATGGTTTGGCCGAGAGCCTCGATCCCGACGCCCACGTCTGCCGCCTTTTCCCGGTCGACGGAAACCTTGAGCTGCGGCTTGTTCAGCTTGAGATCGGTTTCCAGGTTGGCGAGGCCGGGAAAGTCGCTGGCCTTCGCCATCACCGCGTCCACCATCTGTTCGAGTTCCCGGTATGGCCGCGAGGTCTGGATGACGAACTGCACCGGCTTGTCGCGAACGCTCTGCCCCAGGGGCGGCGGATTGACCGGAAACGCAAGCACTCCGGGCACCGCGAACATCTTGGGGGCGAGCGAGCGCGCCACCTCCTGCTGGCTGCGCTCGCGCTCGTCCCAAGGAGGGGTCTTGATGAACGAAATACCCTGGGTGACGACGGGAAAGCCCGAGACGACGAAGTAACGGGCCACATCCGGCTCCTTGGCATAGATCGCTTCCAGTTGCCGGGCGTAGTCGTCCGTGTAGTCGATGGTCGCTCCGTCGGGAGCGACAAAAATGCCGACGATGGTGCCCTGGTCCTCGAACGGCGCCAATTCCGTCTTGAGGCTGGTGAACAGGAAGTAACTGCTTGCGGCGACCGCGAGACCGATCAGCAGGACGAGAGGCCGTACACGCAGCGCCCGTTCGAGCACGCGCCGGTAGCCGATGGTCAAACCGGCGATTCCGCTTTCGACGACCCGGTAGGCGCGGGAGTGCTGCTTCTCGTAGCGAAGCAGCTTCGAGCACATCATCGGCGACAGCGTCAGGGCGACGAAGCCGGAGACGAGAACCGCGCCGGCCAGTGTCCAGGCGAACTCGGTAAACAGCCGGCCGGTGTTGCCGGTCATGAACCCTATCGGCACGTACACCGCCGCCAGCGTCAACGTCATGGCGACGATGGCGAAGCCGATCTCCTTGCTTCCCCGAAAGGCCGCTTCGAGCGGCGGCACGCCGTCTTCGACGTGGCGAAAGATGTTTTCGAGCATGACGATGGCATCGTCGACGACGAGGCCGATCGCCAGCACCAGCGCCAGCAAGGTCAAGGTGTTTATGGTGAAATCGAACGCGAACATCAGCGCGAACGC
>CAVYYK010000059.1:0-89671 GCA_963772635.1 uncultured Alphaproteobacteria bacterium | reverse complement strand
CGCCACGTAACAGGGGCAAAATCCCGGGCAACTTATGACAAATGCTAGTTTGGTGCTAATTCCGCTAAACGTAACGCATTGAAATAAGAAGATACAGCGCAGAGCCGAGCGGACTTCAGAATTGGTGTGCCCGGGGTTTTGCCCCTGTTACTCCGCCACCCGCCCAACTTAAGTTATTGATATTATGTTGTTTTTCATGATTTCAGAAGTGCGGAATTCACGCCTCTTTTTAGTCCCTTACCGGTGAAGAGTTCGACGGAATTGGCGAAGACTTTGTCATCTTGAATCCGCGATTGCGGGAATGATCTGGAATTGGGTGAGTGAGCAGGCGGCGGCGATGGCGGCGCGGCCGAGGCGGGTGAGGTAATAGCGGTAGGATCGGCTGACGCGCTTGATCAGGCCGAGGGCGCGCAGCCGATGCAGCTGACGCGACAGACGCCGCATTGCTGAGCTCGGTACGAACGGCTTGAGGTCGGCGCGGCGCAGCCCGCGGATATTGAACTCGGGCCGCTGCAGGGCGCGCAGCAGCGCCTGTTCGGTGGGCTCGAAGAAGTTCAGGCCCTTGATGGTGCGATCTGCCCCTGGCGCTTGCGCCGGGTCAGCTCGGCGAGATCGCGCTCGCCGCCGGCGTGATCGTCGAGGGCGGAGAGAAACTCCAGGTAGCGGCGGTTGCAGCCGGCGAGAATCTCGCGCAGGTCGATCAGGCTGTAGATGGTCTTCTTCAGCGCCGCCAACTCGCGGGTGCTGTGTCCGTCCTTGTGTTCCACCTTGCGGTGGTGCTTGAAGAAGGAGACGTCGTTGGTGGTGGTCTCCAGGCGCAGCACCCGCCCGAACTTGTCGTACATCTTGACGCCGGTTTTGGCGAAGCGGTGCTTGATGCAGGTGCCTTCGATGCGGGTGGCGAACCGGCTGCCGATCTCCTGGGCCAGCTGCGGCGTGATCTTCTTGCCGAGGAAGCTGGCCACCTGCTCGGCTTTGACCGCGAGGACCGCCTGGCGCGAGAGCTGCTCGTACAGCGGCGCCAGCGTCGTCTCGGAGCGGAACATCAGGTCGGTGGCGTACTCCACCTGCATCAGGCTCCAGTGATAGGTCTGTGCGAACAGCTCCTCGACCGGGCACAGGCTGGCGGCGTAGCGGTCCAGCCGGCGGTGCAACTCATCGGGCGTCAGGCCGTCGGCGAGCGCCTGCGCCCGCTCGATGTCGGCCACGCGGACGAAGGCGTTGTCGGCGGCGGTGAACGCGATGCCGGCGGCGCGAGCTTGCGCGCCAGCCAGCTGTGGCCGTTGCAGTAGAACTGCAGCCGGAACGGACACCACGTGGGTACCCGCAGGTAACACAGGCCCAGCTCCTCGTCGATGAAGTAGAAATAGTAGTGCAGGCACTTGCCCGAGCCGGGCTTGAGGAAGGTCTTGCCGCTGGCCTTGTCATGCCAGGGCTGGTAGCTCTGGCAGGCTTCCATCGCCGAGATCACGTGCACCAGCCCGGGCTGATCGCCGCGTCTGGCCAGCACCTTCGCCACCACCTCTTCTGTATTAGCTCGAACTTAATCTGACAGGAGGTGTTGGTTTTCGTAGACAGGAGCCGGCGGGCGGGTCGCGGTTCTCACATGGGACCGGGACCGCGGCCTGCCCGTCGGCGGCGCTCGACGACGCCGTCAAGGCTCTCGCCGCGATGCCGGTCGGCAGAAGGGGGCGTGTCGCCGGCACCTACGAAAGAGCCGTCTCCGACCTGCCCTATGTCATCGCCTACGCCCTCGGCGACGAGCCCAGGGGGCATGAGACGCTGACCGCCCTTTGCATCGTTCACGGTGCCCGCGACTGGCCAAAAGGCCAATGGCCTGGGGAATAACCCACCCGGCGGAAGACGCTGCCGGCGAAGGATGGGACGGGTCCGGTGCCTCCCCGTCGTGCCCAAGGCGCCCTAGACGAACCGGACCGAGACGCTGGGCGGCAGGCCGAGGGTGAGGTCGACCTCGACGCCGCGCAAATCGAACATGGCCAGCCGGTCCTTGTAGCGGGACGCCATGCGCAGCGCCTTCAGGGTCGTCGTCAGCACCTCGTTGGTCTCGTTTTCGGCGATCATCTTGTCGATGCGCTCGGCGTCGACCGCTTCGATCGCGCCGTGCAACTTCGCCCGCACGCTCGGAATGACGCCGTTCTCGAGCTCGAAATCCTTCAGCGTCAACCCCAGCGCCTTGATCTCGAGCAGGGTCTCGTCGAGACAGGCGACCATCCGTTCGACCTTCTCGCATGCCTGATCCTTGGCTTCGTTGACCCGCTTCTTCAGCTTTCCCGTCTGCGCCTCGAGATCGCCGATTTGGCCCTTGACGCCCTCGAGCGACGCTTTCGAGGTTTTCAGTTTCGCCAGATTCATCGTCTTTCCCCTCTCCTATCCGGATTCCCGGCGGCCAGGGGCCGCGCGAGAAACCGTTCTGTTCCACTGCCTCCCTTGATAGCGAACATGGCTCGTTCCGACTGTGAACCGGTTCACAGTCGGGCGAACCGTGGAACATCGCTTCGACGGCGCAGGGGCGGGCGGATGAGGAACCGCCGGTCAGTTTCCGCCGGCGGTCCCGATCATCACGTCGCTGGCCTTGACGATGACCTTGGCGTTGTTGCCGACGCCAAGGCCAAGGCGTTCGGCCGAGGCCATGGTGATCACCGAGGTGACGATGTTGCCGCCGCCGATGTCGACCTGGATCTCGGCGGCGACCGCCCCGAGCTTGATGGCGGCAACCTTGCCGGCGATGACGTTGCGAGCGCTGATTTCCATGTCCCCTGTCTCCCGTTGATCGCTTCGGTCAAAAAGTCAGCGGAGGTAGGCTTTCTCCAGGCGGCGCATTTCGGCTTCGCCCTGGAGGTCGAAGATCTCGGCGACGGTGGCGATGTCGGCCTGGACACCCTGCATGCCGCCGTCGGCGCGGATCCGGGCGAAGGTGGCGCGCATCGCCTTGACCGCGGCGCGCAGGCCGAGGTTGCCGTAGATCGACAGCTTGATCTTGCCGGTCCGCGCCGCCCGCGCCTCGGTGAACTCCGGGTAGGCGGTGGGGGCGACTGCGAGCGGCCGGCGGCCGTCCCAGCGATCGACGAACGCCTCGATCTCGTCCGGCGTCTTCGCCTTGGAGTGGACGAAGATCATGTCGGCGCCGGCCTCGCAGTACGCCTCGGCGCGGCGGATCGCCTCGTCCTCGCCGAGGCCGACGGTGAACGCCTCGGTGCGGGCGACGACGACCAGATCGCCCTCGCCCCGCGCTTCCCGCGCCGCCTCGATCTTGCCCTGGAACTCGGCGATCGAAACCAGGCCGCGGCCGGCCTGTTCGCGCAGGCTGGTGTCCTTGGGAAAAACCTTGTCCTCGATCACCACCGCGGCGGCGCCGGCGGCGACATAGCGGCGGATCGCGTGGTGGACGTTGACGGCGTTGCCGAAGCCGGTGTCCATGTCGACGACGATCGGCAGGTCGATCGCCTCGGCCATCCGCCGGGTGGCCTCCAGGTGCTCGCTCATGGTGACGATGCTGGCGTCGGGAACGCCGAGCGAGGCCGAAAGCTCGAAGCCGCTGGCCCAGACCGCGTCGAACCCGGCCTCCTCGACCAGACGGGCGCCGAGCGGGGTGTGGGCGCCCATGGCGGTGACCAGCGGTTTGCTGTCTAGTCGGTCGCGGAAAGCTCGGGCCCCGATCATCGCCGCCGTCACCAGCCGCTCACCGCGATCCCGTATGCCGCGACCGCCTTCATCGGCCGCAAACCTTCCGGATCCAGCCGGCGCGACCAGCGATGCCGCCCGACGGTAAACGACGATCCACGTTCACAATTCCACGCCTCCCATGAGACCTGTTTGGCTCCTTCCGCGGCCGCAACGCCCGGCGTCGAGGGAAAGGCGGTGAGACGAAAGCCGCGAACTCTAGCAAACTTGCGCTGGCCCGGAAAATCCTGCATGATTTCCACAATATCAACTAATCGACGCATATCTGGAAATTATGCAGGATTTTGCGCAGGCGTTCGGGCTGGCATTTGCGCTCGTGGCCTCGGCCGATGCCAATCTCGTCGAAATCGTCGGACTGTCGCTGCGGGTGAGCCTGACCGCCATGGTCTTCTCGTGCGCCATCGGCTTCCCGTTGGGCGCGCTGCTGGCGATCAGCCGCTTCCCGGGACGCGGCGCCGTCCTCGTCATCGTCAACGCGCTGATGGGGCTGCCGCCGGTCGTTGTCGGGCTCATCGTTTATCTGAACCTGTCGCGAGCGGGACCGCTCGGCTGGCTCGGCCTGCTCTACGTGCCGGCGGCGATGATCATCGCCCAGACGGTCCTGATCACGCCGATCATCACGGCGCTGTCCCGACAGGTGCTCGAGGATCTGCACACAGAGTACGCCGAGCAGTTCCACTCGCTCTGCGTGCCGAAGCACACCGCGATCGCAGCGCTCATCCGGGATGCGCGCTACTCGCTGTTGACGGTTGCGCTGGCCGGCTTCGGCCGCGCCGTCGCCGAGGTCGGCGCGGTGATCATCGTCGGCGGCAACATCGACCATCTCACCCGGGTCATGACCACCGCCATCGCCCTGGAAACCTCGAAGGGCGATCTGCCGCTCGCCCTGGCTCTCGGCTTCGTGCTCCTGGCCATAGCCCTTGGGGTGAATGCCCTGGTCATGGGGTTGCGGATGACGGCCAAGCGGTACGCCTATGTCTGACCGGTCCGCCATCGCCGGCGTCGTCGATGTGGCCGCTGCCGCTTTCCCCTCGGTGCAGCCGCTGCTGCCACTCCACGCCAACGGCGTCACCCTGGCGGTCGGCGAAAAGCGGCTCGTCGACGGCATCGATCTCACGCTGGCCGCCCACACCCTGACCGTGGTGATGGGGCCCAACGGCGCGGGCAAGAGCTTGTTGTTGCGCCTGTTGCACGGCCTGTTGCAGCCGACGTTCGGTACCATTCGCTGGGGCGGCGTGCCGATGTGCGAAGCCGTACGTCGGCGTCAAGCGTTGGTGTTCCAGCGGCCGGTGCTCCTTCGGCGGTCGGTCGCCGCCAACATCGATTTCGTTCTCGGCCTCAACGGCTCCGCCGCACGCGGCCGGCGCGACGAGCTTCTCGACCATGTCGGCCTTCTCGATTTCGCCGCCCAGCCGGCCCGTCTTCTGTCCGGCGGTGAGCAACAGCGCCTGGCCCTCGCCCGCGCCCTCGCCGTCGAGCCGGAAGTGTTGTTTCTCGACGAACCGACGGTGAGCCTCGATCCCGCCTCGGTGGCGAAGATCGAGGACATCGTCTCCGCCGCGCACAGGCGTGGAACCAAGATCGTCTTTGTAACCCACGATCTCGGTCAGGCGAAGCGCTTGGCCGACGAGGTCGTGTTTCTGCACCGGGGGCGGCTCTGCGAGCACGCGTCCGCTACCCGCTTTTTCACCAATCCGGATTCGGCGGCGGCGCGAGCCTACCTCGAAGGCCGGATCTTCCTGTGATCCGTGAACGTTTAGAGGGAGGTCGATGATGAATCTTCGCAATATTCTGATGGGTGCGATCGTGCTCGTGACGACGGTTGCGCCCGCCGGGTTGACGCTTGCCGAGGACAAGTCGATCCTCGTCCAGTCGACGACGTCGACGCAGAATTCCGGGCTCTACGGCTATCTCCTGCCGCTGTTCAAGGCAGACAGCGGGATTACCGTCAACGTCGTGGCGGTGGGCACCGGCCAGGCGATCAAGAACGCGCAGAACTGCGATGCCGACGTGCTGCTCGTTCATGCCAAGCCGGCGGAGGAGAAGTTCGTCGCCGACGGCTACGGTGTCAAGCGGTTCGACCTGATGTACAACGACTTCGTCATCGTCGGACCGGCTTCCGATCCGGCCGGAATCGCCGGCGGCAAGGACGCCGCCGAGGCGCTGAAGACGATCGCTGCCAATAAGGCATTGTTCGCCTCGCGAGGCGACAATTCGGGAACGCACAAGGCGGAAAAGGCGCTATGGAAGATGGCGGGCTTGGACCCGACCGGCGCGTCCGGCGGGTGGTATCGCGAGACCGGTTCCGGCATGGGGGCGACGCTCAACGCCGGGGTCGGGATGGGGGCCTACGTGCTCACCGATCGGGCAACCTGGATCAGCTTCAAGAACAAAGGCGACTTCAAGATTGCGGTCGAAGGTGACAAGGCGCTGTTCAACCAGTACGGCGTGATTCTGGTCAACAAGGACAAGTGCCCAACGGTGAAGGTGGAACTCGGCCAGCAGTTCATCGACTGGCTGTTGTCGCCCAAAGGCCAGGACGCCATCCGCGGCTTCCAGGTCGACGGGCAACAGCTGTTTTTTCCCAACGCGAAACCGTAGGAAATGAAAAAGGGGGAACCGATGTTGCGGAGGTGGGGTCCCGTGTTGCCGGGTCTTCGGAACACCAGGCCCCACGTCCGATGCCTGGTTGTTGCCCTGCTGCTTCAGGGGTTGGCCGCGCCGGCGGGCGTCGCACCGTCACGATCGCGGATGCCGCGACGAAGCCGATCTCCCGTCTCCCCAAGGTTCCGCGGATCACGTTCCGTCGTCGACCCCGATCATCACCTCGCTGGCCTTGACGATCACTCGCACCTCCTTGCCGACGTCGAGACCGAGGCGATTCGGCGGAAGTCACGGTGATCACCGACGTGACGATGTTGCCGCCACCGATGTCGACCTGGATTTCCGCGGCAACGGCTCCAAGCTTGACGGCGGTGATCTTGCCGGCGATGACGTTGCGGGCGCTGATATTCATGTCATTTCTCCAATCGTTGGTCAGGTTCCGTTGAAGTGGACGCGGCCGAGGGACGCGGCGGCGTAGCCTTGCATCTCCGCCAGCCGGCTTTGAAACGGCGCCGACCGGCAGAAATCGAGCAGGGTCTGGAATGGCGCCTCGAACCACGAGCGCCGGTCGACGAGCAAGTCGAACCGCTCGTCGATCACTGGCACGAACGCCAGGCGATAGCGGGCGGCGAGCGCCTCGAGGCCGAAGGCGACGTCGGCCTTGCCCTCGAACACCGCCAGGGCCGACTCGCTCTCGGTCCGCGCCGGGACGGTGAATGCGATCTCCGCCTCGGCGACGCCGGCCCGCGCCAAGAGGTGCTCGAGCAGACCCTGACAGCCCGCCTCGGGCTGGCGCGGTATCACCCGCCGCCCTCTTAGATCCTCGACGCGCTCGACCCGTTCCCGGTCGCGATCGGCGACGACGAAACCCCGCCGCCGCCACGCCCATTCGACCAGCACCACCGGCCTATCGGCGAAGCGCCGGCGCACGATGGGCACATTCCATTCCTCGGTGGCCGGATCGAACAGGTGGAGCCCGGTGGCGATCCCCTCGCCGCCGGCGAACCGATCCAGACCGTCCAGGCTGCCGTCGAAGAAGGTGGCGAGGCCGCAGCGCGACTCGCGAAGCGCCCATTCGAGGAGCGGGTCGTGGCTGCCGAGAAACACGGCGGGGGCCTGGCGGGCGAGCGGCTGATCGAGACCGGTACCACCGCCGGCGAGCCAGGAGTCGACCGCACGGCGGGGAAACAACAGCTTGCCCATCGCCCGTGAGCACGGGATCTTCCCGGACGCGGCGAGGTCGTAGACCTTGCGCTCCTTGATCCGGAGCAGCTCCGCCAGCTCCCTGGTCGTCAGGTATTCGCTCACGCGATCTCCAAATCCGGCAAACATGCATAGGCTTGCAAAATCCTGCGATCCGTGCAAGCGGGCATCATGCTCGGTAGATGGTTGTCCAGCACCCGGGCGTTCCCCGCGGCGGGAATCGACGTCCTATTGCCCTAACCCGCCGCGAACCGCGATCCCGTATTCCGCCGCCGCGTCTTCCAGCCAGGTCCACAGATAGTCGGCGAAGCTTCTGTGGACGTAGATCTCGTAGGACGGTGCGTCGTCGATCTGGTGGAGGATGACGTGGGCCTTGGCGAGCAGGGTCTGGGCGCAGCGGCCCGGCGCGAACACCCGGGGGTGGAGGTCGAGCGCACAGCCCTTGGCCAGCACCTCGCGGGCGCGGGGACCGGAGAGTGCGATCACCGCCCGGCTGTCGGAGACGTCGACCACCGCCGCGTGGCGGCCGTCGAGGGCGGCGCGAAGCGCGGCCAAGGCTTCGCCGCCGCCATCGACGACCAGCCATTCGTCGGGGCCGAGCCACAGGGCCCGGGGGCCGGCGGCGAGATCGGCCGGACCGGCGACGGTGTTCGGCTCGGTCGGCGGCGCCGATCCGATCGCCTTCTTTACCGCTTCGACGAACGCCGGATCGCCCGCGTCGCCGCGCAACGCCGTCTGCCCGCGCAGGCCGCACTCGCCGAGGACGACACCTGCGACCGCTCCGGCATCGGCGTCGGTCGCGCCGAGAGCGCGCACGGCAAGCCCGCGGTGGGCCAGGGCGGTTCGCTGCCGGTATTTCTCAGCCATTGATCCGCTGTCCCTTCCGGATCGAAGAAAACCGGATCGGCGATGGACGCGGCCACGGTCCTGTCCACCAGCGCGACATGGACCGTCGCGCCGATCCGCTCGCGGCCGCCCTTGATCAGCGCCAGCGCGATCGACCGGCCGAGGTTGGCGCTGTGGTAGCTCGAGGTGACGTGGCCGATCATCGCCATCGGCGGCGCGTCACTTCGGCTCGTCGACCACCTGGGCGCCCTCGGGCAGCACCGTCTCCGGGTCTTCGGTGAGCAGGCCGACGAGCTGCTTGCGGTCGGGGCGCACCGTGTCGGGACGGGCGAGCGAGCGCTTGCCGATGAAGTCCTTGGTCTTGCTGACGATCCAGTCCATGCCGAGATCGATCGGGGTGACCGAGCCGTCGGTGTCCTGACCGGTGATGACGTAGCCCTTCTCGGCGCGCAGCACGTGCATCGCCTCGGTGCCGAACGGGGTGATGCCGTAGGCTTCGCCGGCGTCGATCAGCGCCGTCCACAGCGCCAGGCCGTAGCGGGCCGGCACGTTGATCTCGTAGGACTGCTCGCCGGTGAAGCTGACCCGGAAGATCCGCGCCGGAAGGCCGGCGACCCGGCCGCCTTGGACGCTCATGTGCGGGAACGCCTCGTTGGCGAGATCGGTATCGGTGAGCTCGGCGAGCAGCCGCCGGGCGAACGGCCCGGAGACCGACGCCGTCGCCCAGGCCTCGGTCACCGAGTTGAGATAGACCCTGAGGTCCGGCCACTCGGTCTGCAGCCACTCCTCCAGCCAGCCCATCACCCGCGCGGCACCGCCCGACGTGGTGCTCATCAGGTAGTGGTGCTCGCCGAGCCGGGCGGTCACCCCGTCGTCGAACACCATGCCGTCCTCGCCGCACATCAGCCCGTAGCGGCAGCGGCCGATGGCGAGCTTGCTCCAGGCGTTGGTGTAGATCCGGTTGAGCAGCGTCGCGGCGTCGGGACCCTGGATGTCGATCTTGCCGAGGGTCGAGGCGTCGAGGATGCCGACGGCGTTGCGCGCCGCCAGGCACTCGCGGTCGACCGCCTCGTGCATTCCCTCTCCCGGCCGCGGGTAGTACCACGGCCGCTTCCACTGGCCGACGTCCTCGAATTTGGCGCCGGCGCGGACGTGCCAGTGATGCATCGGCGTCATCCGCACCGGATCGGCGAGCGCGCCGACGTCGCGGCCGGCGAAGGCGCCGAAGGTCACCGGGGTGTAGGGCGGACGGAAGGTGGTGGTGCCGACCGCCGGGATCTCGGCGCCGCGGGCGTCGGCGAGCACGGCGAGGCCGTGGATGTTGCCGGTCTTGCCCTGATCGGTGCCCATGCCGAGGGTGGTGTAGCGCTTGGCATGCTCGACCGACTCGTAGCCCTCGCGCGCCGCCAGGGCGATGTCGGCGGCGGCGACGTCGTTGTGCAGATCGACGAAGTGCTTGCCGAGACCGCGCCCGTGTCCTTCCCTGGCCCTTGCGCGACGGCACCACCCACAACGGGCGCAACGGCGTCTTCCTCGACCGCTTCCGCCGAGGGCGGCTTGCGCCGCGACGCCTTGGTGAACCCGGCATCGGCGGCGGCGGCCTTGCCGGCGGCGAACCCTTCGCTCAGGCAGGCGTCGAGGCCGAACGCGCCGTTGGCGGCGCCGGCCGAGCATTCGGCCTGAACCGAGACGCCGGGAACGAAACAGGCGCGGGCCTCGTCGAAACGCGCCTTGCCGCCCGACTGGGAGAACAGATGGATCGCCGGGTTCCAGCCGCCGGAGACGGCGACCACGTCGCAATCGATCCGCCGGGTCGATCCGGTGACGTTGTTGCCGTCTCCGTCGAGGGTCATCACGTCGACGGCGCGGACCCGCCGGCGGCCATGGGCGCCGACGACGGCCCGGCCATTGAGCACTTCGATCCCTTGCGCCAGGGTTTTCTCCCGCAGCGGCTCGGAGCCGTCGGCCCTGAGGTCGACGACGGCGACGACCCCGACCCCGGCGTCGGCCAGATCGAGCGCCGTTCGGTAGCCGTCGTCGTTGTTGGCGAACACCAGGACCCTGTGCCCGGGACCGACGCCGAAGCGGTTGACGTAGGTGCGAGCGGCGCCCGCCAGCATCACCCCCGGCCGGTCGTTGTCGGCGAACACCAGCGGCCGCTCGATCGCGCCGGTGGCCAGCACCACCTGGCGGGCCCGCACCTTCCACAGCCGCTCGCGGGCGCCGCTCTCGGTTCCCGGCAGCCCGACGTGGCGGCGTTCGAGCAGGGCGAGGTAGTTGTGATCGTAGTAGCCGAACGCCGTCGTCCGCGGCAAAAGGCGCACCTCGTCCAGCGCCGCCAGCTCCTCGACCGCGTCGTCCACCCAGTTCGTCGCCGGGGCGCCGTCGATCGTCATCCGTTCGCCGAGCAGTCGGCCGCCGAACTCGGAGTCCTGGTCGGCGAGGATCACCCGCGCGCCGGTGCGCCCGGCGGCCAGCGCCGCCGCCAGCCCGGCCGGCCCGCCGCCGACCACCAGCACGTCGCAGTGGGCGTGGATCTTGTCGTAGCTGTCGGGATCGGGCTCGCGCGGCGCGGTGCCGAGGCCGGCGGCGCGGCGAATGATCCGCTCGTAGCCCATCCACAGGCCGGCCGGCCACATGAACGTCTTGTAGTAGAAGCCGGCGGGAAGGATCGGCGAGAACCACTGGGTGAGGGCGCGGGCATCGAAATCGACGCTCGGCCAGCAGTTGACGCTGGCCGCCCGCAGCCCGTCGTAGAGCTCGATCTGTGGTCGCCGGCAGGTTGGGCTGGGTGTGGGCGCCGGTCTCCAGCTGGACCAGGGCGTTGGGCTCCTCGACGCCGGCCGACAGAATGCCGCGCGGGCGGTGGTACTTGAAGCTGCGTCCGACCACGGAAACGCCGTTGGCGAGCAGCGCCGAGGCCAGGGTGTCGCCCGGATGGCCCCGGTAGCGGCGGCCGTTGAAGGTGAACGACAGCGACCGGTCGCGGTCGATGCGGCCGCCGGAGGCGAGGCGGTAGTTCGGGCTCATCGCGCCGTCCTCCGCCGGCGGCTTCTCGCCGATCCGGTAGCTGCCGACGACCCGGTTGGTCGCGGTGTCGCGGGCGACGTTGAACCATCGCCGGCAGCCGGCGCCGTGCATCCAACGCTCCAGGTGCAGCCCCTTGGGGTTCTTGCGCATGAACAGGTAGTCGGCCCATTCGGCGTCGGTGAGCGCCGCCGGATCGGGCGGCCGGGCGATATGGGCCTCGCCGCCGTACTTGAACTCGACCTCGTCGCGGGGACCGCACCAGGGACACGGGATCAGCAACATCTCTCCCCTCCCCTCGTTCAGTGCGCCACCGCGGCGGCGCCGTGTTCGTCGATCAGCGCCCCGGTGGCGAAGCGCTCGAGATTGAACGGCGCGTTGAGCGGGTGCGGCCGGTCCTGGGCGATGGTGTGGGCGAACACCCAACCCGAGCCCGGCGTCGCCTTGAAGCCGCCGGTGCCCCAGCCGCCGTTGATGTAGAACCCCTCGATCGGGGTCTTTGAGATGATCGGGCTGGCGTCGGGACAGACGTCGACGGTCCCGGCCCAGCACCGCAGCATCCTGAGGCGGCTGAAGATCGGAAACAGCTCCATCGCCGCCGCCAGCTGATGCTCGATCACCGTGAGACTGCCCCGCGCCGCGTAGCCGAGATAAGGATCGATGCCGGCGCCGATCACCAGCTCGCCCTTGTCCGACTGGCTGACGTAGACGTGGACCTGGTTCGACATCACCACGCAATCGATCACCGGCTTGATCGGCTCGGAGACCAGGGCCTGCAGCGGGTGGCTCTCGATCGGCAGCCGGAGGCCCGGCCATCGCCGCCAGCACGCTGGTGTGGGCGGCGACGACGACGGCCGACCTTCGGCGCGCGGATGGTGCCCCGCGTGGTCTCGACGCCGGTGACCCGGTCGCCGTCGCGCAGGATCGCGGTGACCTCGCAGTTCTCGATGATGTCGACGCCGCGGGCGTCGGCGGCGCGGGCCAGCCCCCAGGCGACCGCGTCGTGGCGGGCGACGCCGCCGCGCCGTTGCAGCGACGCGCCCAGCACCGGATAGCGGGCGTTCGGCGAGCAGTTGACGATCGGGCAGAACGCCTTGACCTGGGCCACGTCCAGCACCTCGGAATCGACGCCGTTGAGGCGGATGGCGTTGACCCGCCGTTGCAGCTCGCGGAGGTCGTGGAGGGTGTGGGCGAGGTTCATCACCCCGCGCTGGCTGAGCATCATGTTGAAGTTGACGTCGCGGGTCAGCCCCTCGAACAGCTGCAGCGACTTCTCGTAGAGATGGGCGCTCTCGTCCCACAGGTAGTTGGAGCGGACGATGGTGGTGTTGCGCCCGGTGTTGCCGCCGCCGAGCCAGCCCTTCTCGAGCACCGCGACGTTGGTGATGCCGTGCTCCTTGGCGAGGTAGTAGGCGGTGGCGAGGCCGTGGCCGCCGCCGCCGACGATGATCACGTCGTAGGCGTCCTTCGGCTCGGGACTACGCCAGGCCCGCGACCAGTTGCGGTGGCCACTCACCGCATGCCGCGCCAGACTGAAGATCGAGTATCGGTTCATCTCTCCGACTTGCCCGTCTAGACGTTCGAGTCCGGCACCGAGGCCTTGCGTTCGGCGATGAACGCCTGCAGTTCCTCGTCGATCGCCGGATCGATTCCCGGCTCTTCATAGCTCGCCAGCATCTCCTTCCACAACCTGTTCGCCCGCTGATAGGCGTCGAGGCTGCCCTCCGCCTGCCATTGCTCGACCGAATTGTTGTCGGCGATCGTCGAACGAAAGAAGGCGGACTCGAAATAGAGCTGGGTATGGGCCGAGCCGAGGTGGTGGGAGCCGGGGCCGACCTCGCGGATCGCGTCCATCGCCTGCGCCGCTTCGCTGAGGTCGATCCCCTCGGCGATCACCTGCATCATCCCGAGCTGATCGGCGTCCATGACGAACTTCTCGTAGCTCGAGCACAGCCCGCCCTCCAGCCATCCGGCGGCGTGGAGCACGAAGTTGACGCCGGCGAGCAGGGTCGGCAGCAGGGTGTTGGCGCTCTCATACGCCGCCTGGGCGTCGGGGATCTTCGACGCGGTCAAGGCGCCGCCCGTGCGGAACGGAACGCCCAGATGCGGCGCGCCAACTGGGCGGCGGCGGTCAGCATCAGCATCGCCTCGGGCGAGCCGAACGTCGGCGCGCCGGACTGCATCGAGATCGAGCTGACGAAGGTGCCGAACACCACCGGGGCGCCCGGCCGGACGAGCTGGGTCAGCGCCATGCCGGCCAGCGCCTCGGCGAGAAGCTGGGCCAGCGTACCCGCCGCCGTCACCGGGCTCATCGCCCCGGAAAGAATGAACGGCGAGATGACGCAGGCCTGGTTGGCGGCGGCATAGGTTCTGAGCGACCCCGACATCGTACCGTCGTAAACCAGCGGCGCGTTCGAATTGATCAGGGCGAGGAGGACGGTGTTTTGGTCGACGAACTCCTTGCCGAAGACGATCTCCGCCATCCGCACCGAATCGGCGGCCCGCTCGGCGGCGGTCACCGAGCCCATGAACGGTTTGTCGGAATAGCGGATGTGGCTGTAGACCATGTCGAGATGGCGCTTGTTCACCGGCAGATCGACCGGCTCGCAGACGGTGCCGCCCGAGTGGTGCATGATCGGCGCGAGGTAGGCGAGCTTCACGAAATTGCGAAAATCCTCGATGGTGCCGTAACGGCGGCCCCCCTCCAGATCGCGGACGAACGGCGGACCATAAACCGGCGCGAACACCGTATTGCTGCCGCCGATCTGGACGCTGCGGTTGGGATTGCGGGCGTGCTGGGTGAACTCGCGCGGCGCCGTCTGCAGCAGCGTCCACGCCATTCTCTTGGGGATCCGCACCCGTGTGCCCTGGACGTCGGCGCCGGCCTCGCGCCACAGCCGCAGCGCTTCCGGGTCGTCGCGGAACTCGACGCCGATCTCCTCGAGGATGATCTCGGCATTGGCCTCGATCATCTGCAGGCCCTCGAGGCTGAGCACCTCGGTCAACGGGATCTTGCGGGTGATGAACGGCGCGCCGATTTTCTTGGGACTCATGCGGGTGGCCCGCCGCGCCTCGCGGCCGCGCCGTTCGGTTCGCGATTTCTTCCGCGCTCATCGTCGACCTCCCTCCGTCATCAACGGCGTTCCTGTCCCGTATAGGGGCATTCGGCCGGCGCAACTAACCAAAGCGCGTCCTCTAGTTGTCCGTGGGCGCCGTTCGCGGCGAAATTCGGCGCCCATGCATCGGCATTCGTCGCATCCTCGACGGATCGGCGAACGGCCAGACGGGAAGATGTTCGCCGGCATAAGACGCTCCGACGGGTCGCCCCGGTTCGATCGGGGCAGAACCGGACGTGCCCCCGGCAAGCGGGACCACATGCAAGGGAGGACACGAAGAGGAGCCATGCGCGGGTGGTGGGGATCGGCGGCGGCGGTGGCGCAGCGGGCTTGAGCGGTTGGGCTATTTTAATTATAATCATCATTTTAATCGTTCGGGAATAGTCATGGGCACCATTGCCGCGCGCGAGGCGAAGTTGCGGTTCGGCGAACTGCTCGACACCGCCCAACGGGAGCCGGTCACCATCGAGAAGCACGGCCGCCGGGTCGCCGTGGTGCTGTCGGCCACGGAGTACGACGCACTGGTCGAAATGAAGCGCGACCGCATCCTCGCCGAGATCCAGACCGGCCTCGAACAGCTCGATCGCGGTGAGGGCATGGCCTACGACGAAGCCGGCCTTGACGCGCTCGCCGACCGCGTCAAGTGCGCCGGCGCCGAGAGGGCGAAGCCCCGGTGAAAGTCGTCGTTTCGCCAGCGGCGGAAGCCGATCTGGCGGATGTTTACGACTATACGTACACGACGTGGGGTGAGACTCAGGCGGCGGCCTACATCGATACCCTAACAACGCGCTTCAAATGGCTGGCGGTCAACCGATCCCCGTGGCAGCCCCGCGACGATCTCCGCTCCGGCCTGTACGGCCGATCCGAAGGCCGCCACTTGATCGTCTTCCGCGACGGCGGCGACCATGTCCAGATCGTCCGCATCCTCTACCAACGCATGGACCCGGCGCGGCATTTCGAAGGGCGATAGGGGAGGCTCGGGACCGAGGACGCCCTGAAAGCTGGTATCGGAAAACACATCATCGCCGAGGCGGTGATGGTGCGACTTGCGACCATGCCCGCCCCCTCGACGTTTGCGCTGCCGCCGGGGATGGCCATGCCACAATTCGAACTTGCCCCCCTTTGGAGAAGCCGATTGATCAACAAGTGTACGTACGTTATTATATGTACAGTTTGGGAAGGCCGATGCGGTTCGTTTGGGATGAGAGAAAGAACGCGGCCAATCAGGCCCGGCACGGCGTCACATTCGAGACCGCCGCGCGAGTGTTCGGTGATCCCCTGCACCTCAGCATCCAGGATCGGATCGAGGAGGGGGAGGAGCGTTGGCAGACCCTGGGTATGATCGGCCCGGTGGTGGTGTTGGTCGCACATGTGTGGTTCGAGGACGAAGACGGCGAGGTGATCAGGATCATTTCGGCGCGAAAGGCAACGAGACGGGAAAGGCTGGCTTATGAACAGGAATCCTGAAAAGCGTAAAGCCGAGATCGAGGCGTTGGCCAAGCTGGACGAAGCCGTGGTCGATACCTCCGACCTTCCGGAAGTCGCGGACTGGAGCAAGGGCGTCAGAGGCCGTTTCTACAGACCGATAAAACAATCGGTGACCATCCGTCTCGATTCGGATGTGGTCGCGTGGTTCAAGGCCCGGGCGAACAAGGGCCGTTATCAGACGTGCATCAACCAGGCCCTTCGCGAGTACATGGAGCATTCCCGCTGACGACAAAGGGGCGCAACTCGCGCGCCGGCGACCGGGTGGGCACTTGGAACCGTGATGGGGGGTGTGGGCTAAGCCACCCGGCGAAATTTGGCGCAACCGTCGCGCCGGCAATGGACCGGTTAGCGCCGTCGGGAGACAAATAAGTTATATGTTCCCAAAACTCCCAATTTGGTCGGCTTGACCCTTGGCAGTTGACCCTCCCAAGTTGTGGAACCGACTGGCGCAGTTGATCCATTCCAATCGTACCGACAGTACCCTATTGACGCCGCCACGGCGCGGTCAATAACGCCACTTTATGTCCGCGGTTTCAGGTTTTCCGGGTCGTAGAGGGGTTCGTAGCCGACGCCGGCGACCTCGACCGGGTAGGTTTCGCCGAAGTACTCGACCCGGAACCTCTTGCCTTTGACGGCGTGCTCGTGGGGCAGATAGCCGAGGGCGATGTTCTTGCCGATGGTCGGGCCGTAGGCGATGGATGTGGTGAACGAACGGCGACCCTCGGAATCGACCAGGGTCTCGCCGGTTTCGGGATCGATGATCGGCAGGGTGCCGACGGGATAGCGGGCCACGCCTTTCGAATCCCGGTTGTCGGTGATCACCAGGGTGCAGAGCATGGCCGGCTGATGGTCGCGGGCGCGCTGGGCGAGATAGGCGGCCTTGCCGACGAAGTCGGCGTCCTTGACCTTGGGACGGGCGAGGTCGGCCTCCAGGAGATTGTACTCGGTCAGGAGGTCGGCGTTCTGCAGGCGCAGGCTCTTTTCCATCCGCCGCGAGTTGGCATAGGTCTCCACCCCGAAGGGCATGACGCCTTGCGCGCGCAGGGCATCCCAAACGGCGAGGCCGTCCTCGTATTTCATGTGCAGTTCCCAGCCCTGCTCGCCGACATAGGAAATGCGGAAGGCCGTGACATCCTTGCCGGCGATGCCGATCCGCCTGAACGACGCGAACGGGAAGTTCTCGTGGGTGAGGCCGTCCGGGTCCTCCACCAGTTTTTGCAGCGTGGCCCGGGCATTCGGCCCCCAAAGGCCGATGGTGGTGAAGTCGGTCGACACGTCGGTGATCTCGACGTCGTAGCCCAGATCCTCCGCCATCCGCTTCATGTAGACGAAGTCGCGGTTTCCGGCATCCGCCCCGTCGATCATGCGAAACCGGTCTTCCATGCGGAAGACGGTGAAATCCGCTTTGACCATGCCTTTTTCGTCGAGGAAGTGGGTGTAGATGCCCTTGCCGACCTGATTGTCGCCACCGACCTTGGCGACGCAGAGGAATTCCATGAATTTCACGTGGTCCGGGCCGGTCACCTCGTACATGGCGAAGTGAGACAGATTGACCATGCCGACGTCGGCGCTCATTTCGAGGTGCTCGGCGTTCGAAACCCGCCAGAAATGGCGATTGTCCCATTCGTTTTCGCGGACCGGCACCCGGTTGCCGTACTTCTCCAGCAGGTGTTCGTTGCTGGCATAGCCGTGGGCACGCTCCCACCCGCCGAGCTCCATGAAATAGCCGCCGAGCTCTACCTCGCGTTCGTAGAACGGACTGCGGCGGATGCCTCTGCCGCCCGCGAAGGGCTCCCGCGGATGGACGGCCGGATTGTAGATCTTCATCGCGGTTTCGGTGCACCGCGCATGGATGAAATCCTCGTCGGTCTGGAAGGGATAGAAGCGCGCGTAGTCGATCGCGTGATGATCGATCTCGGTGCGTCCGTCGGTCATCCAGTCGACCAGCAGCTTGGCCATGCCGGGCCCGTCCTTGATCCAGATCGCGACGGCATACCAAAGACCGCGGACCTTCTGGCTTTCGCCGATCGAAGAACCGCCATCGGTCGTCACCTGGAGAAGGCCATTGAACGAGCGTTTTTCGTCGTACCCCAGTTCCGCGAGGATCGGGGTCAGTTCCATCGCGCGCTCCAGCGGTTCCATCACCTGGTCCATTTGCAGGTCGCGCTGAGAGGGAGAGAGGCGTGCCTGGGTCTTGTCGAGGATGTCCCGCGGGTGGCAGAGACGCGGTTCGGTTTCCTCGTAGTAACCCCATTCGATCATCCCACCCTCGGTGGTCTTGGGGTCGCCGGTGTCACGCATGTAGGCGGAGTTGCCCTGATCGCGGAGAAGCGGCCAGCCGATCTCCTTGCCGGTTCCGGCGAATTCCTCGTAGGGGCCGAACCACAGGAGCGGATGGTCGACCGGCATGATCGGCAGGTCCTCGCCGGCCATGGCGGCGACGAGACGGCCCCAAAGCCCGGCGCAGACGATGACATGGTCGGCCAGGATCGTGCCGCGCGGGGTTTCGACCCCCTTGATGCGCCCCGCCTCGATGACCAGGCCGGTGGCGGGCGTGTTGGCGAAGGCCCTGAGCTTGCCGGTCTTCTCCGACGTTGTCGACCAATTCGCCGCAGACGATCTGGGAGCGGGGCACGACCAGCCCGGCATCGGGATCCCACAGGCCCCCCTGCACCAGGTCTTGCTCGATCAGCGGAAACTTTTCCTTGATCTCGGCGGGGGTGACAAGCCGCGCGCCGGTCCCGAAGGCCTTTGCGGAAGCAACCTTGCGCTTGATCTCGTCCATCCGGCCGTCATCGCCGACCCGGGCGACTTCGAGCCCACCCACCTTGGCGTAGCGCCCCATCCTTTCGAAGAAGTCGATGGAGTAGCGGGTCGTCCAACAGGACAGGAAATCATGGCTGGTCGCGTAGCAGAAATCGGACGCGTGCGAGGTCGAACCGATGTCCGTCGGGATCGCCGACGTGTCGATGCCGACGATGTCGTCCCAGCCCCGCTCGATCAGGTGGTGGGCCACCGAGGCTCCGACGATCCCGCCCAAGCCGATGATGACGACGTTCGCTTTCTCCGGAAACTCTGCCATTTCTATCCTCCCGCAACGGAGCCAGACCACTTATCGATACTAGGGATGTTCTGGCCTATTGGGGATGCTCTCTAAATGCAACCATGGGGGACGGTGCAGGCACGACACCGATTGGTCTGACTCCGACATAGGGTGCCCGTACGACGGAACCGGACCATTGGATGAGAGGCGAGATGAGCGCCGAAGCGGGCTTGAGCGGTCGGGCTATTATAATTGTAATGATCATTTTGATCGTTGGGGGATAGCCATGGGCACCATTGCCGCGCACGAGGCCAAGTTGCGGTTCGGCGAACTGCTCGACACCGCCCAGCGGGAGCCGGTCACCATCGAGAAGCACGGCCGTCGGGTCGCGGTGGTGCTGTCGGCCACCGAGTACGACGCGCTGGTCGAAATGAAGCGCGACCGCATCCTCGCCGAGATCCAGGTGGGCCTCGACCAGCTCGATCGCGGTGAGGGCCGGGCCTACGACGAAGCGGGCCTCGACGCGCTCGCCGACCGCGTCAAGCGCGCCGGCGCCGAGAGGGCGAAGCCCCGGTGAAAGTCGTCGTCTCGCCGGCGGCGGAAGCCGATCTGGCGGATATTTATCGACGCCACTTACGCGACGCCGGGGCGAGACCCAGGCGGCGGCCACCATCGATACCCTGGTGGCGCGCTTCAAATGGCTGGCGGTCAAACGATCCCTGTGGCAGCCCCGCGACGATCTCCGCCCCGGCCTTTACGGCCGCTTCGAGGGCGCCACCTGATCGTCTTCCGCGAAGGCGGCGACCATGTACAGATCGTCCGCATCCTCCACCGGCACATGGACCCGGCACGGCATCCCGAAGGGTGATTGGGGGCTGCGGGCCGTTTCCACTTGTGCGAAATAAAGGATAATCGTCCTTCAGCCGCGGACTTTGCGGATCGACGGCGCCGATCAGTGGTCAGCGTTTCAACAGATCGCCAAGCGGGCGCACGTGCCATTATGCCAGCGCTTTTGATCCACAGCTCGAAGGAATGTAGAGTTTCATCCAGAAGCGGAATCGCGAGGCATCGCGTATGTTCACCCAGGACGAATTCTTTGGCACTCCCGATAGGATTGCGCTTTCAAGGCGTAGCGCCAACCTGTGGTCGGTGCTTCGCGACAATCCGCGCTACGCCTATTACGGCCGCTTGGTTGGATTGAGCGAACCGGCTGAGGATGCGGCCGACATCCTGTATGCGATGGCGAAACTACAGGGCGCGGCCGTTAGTTATTTCTACCCTGCTAACGCTGCCGCCAGCCTGTTTGCTCAACTTGAAGAAAAGGGACTGGCCACCGATCGGCATGAGCACTTCTGGGGCGGGGAAACGGCTTTGACGGCCAGTCGCGAGGCCCAAGAAGTCTTCGCGCTCCCCCCTGATCTCACGACATCGATCATCGACGCGGACACGCCGCGTGAACTGGTCGGCGAAGTCGCCGAGCTTTGTCAGTCATGCGATGTGATGCCGGTCCCGGGTTCAGTTATGAGAGGACTGGAACGGAAGGGTATTTGTCTGGTTGCTACCGATCAAAACGGCCGTCCGGTTGCAACCGCCTCGTCCTATATGCTCCACCATTCATCGAGCCCTCGCGCAAGGGACGCTTTCTGGGGGATGCTGGCCACCCGGGAAGACAGGCGCGGCCAAAGGATCGCGGTGCTTCTGGGGGCGCAGGCGATCATTCACATGTGGGAACATCACGGTGCCCGCGGTTTCATGACCGGTGTCAGGGCGGACAATGCACCGTCCCAGACCCTTTGCAATAAACTCGGCGTTGGTGCCACCGATTGGATCTACGCCTGGTGCATGGATAAGGAACTGTTTGGCGGATCGTCGGTGACCAAATAGCCCTCGCGGATTACCGGCTGCTCCTGGCTAGCATTTCGCATTGCGGACAGGGTTAAATTGCGTGGGCTTTCCTACACCTAGCCGACCTTCAAGGTCGAACGTTGGATCTTTATCGGATTTGGTCAGCTTGACCCCTGGCAGCCGACCCTCATCCATCGTGGCGCTAACCAACGCTCTTGAGAGAAGCGGAAGTCTAGCGGGTTAACATCACTCCGCCCCCGCCTGGCCGTGCGCAGGCATCCCGATGACCGCCGCAGCGGTCTCCAGTGTCGATCGGCCGTGAATATCGGCACCCTGTTGGCGAGCCTGGGGAGCATGCTCCCCCGGATGATCGCCGGAAGGATCGAAGGGGTCGGAGTCAGTTGATCCCGAAACCCCTGAAACGCCCGACGAACAAGATGCCATAGACCTGAGCCTTGTTCTGATAGGGGATGCGGGTGATCGCGGCCGGCAGGGTGAAGACCAGATGGTAGTAGGGCACGGGCAAGAGCTCGGCCTGGCGGGCGGATCCCCGCCGGTCCCCCCTGCCCCCGGCGCCGAAATCAGGTATAGTGGCGACGGGAGAAGTGATCGAGCCGTCGGAAGGAATGAGAGGTTTGCCGATGGTCGTCGGCGAGGCAATAACGAGATGAACCGGGATCCCGTCCCTCATACTTGGTCCTACAAGCCCGACCACGCCGCTTGATAGAGTTGACCAATGGAAACGCTATACTGGGAGACAACCAACCAGCGTGCCGCACGGATCCGGGGACGGGGCTGCCGCTTGCCACGCTTGGCGTGGAGCAAGAGGAGAAGGATATGAAAACGCTGTGCGCAGCAACTTTACTCATCTTTGCCGCGTTCTTATTTTGCGGACCTGCGTCCGCAGGATCGGAAGGCAATAGCAACACGTTCTACGGCACCAATGCGGGTACCGCCACGCTTGGCGATGATGATGCCGCCACCTTCGTCGGTGTCGATGCCGGTACCAGCAACACCACAGGTAATGGCAACACCTTCCTCGGTTACGCTGCCGGTTCCAGTAACACCACGGCAAGTGGCAATACCTTCGTGGGTTTTGAGGCCGGCTCGAACAGCACGACCGGATCGGACAATACCTTCCTCGGACACTATGCCGGTTCCGGCAACATCACGGGAGGGCAGAACACCTTCGTCGGACAGACTGCTGGCAATAGCAACACGACCGGCGGCGGGAACGTTTTCCTCGGCGCTGCTGCTGGCGTATTAAACACCACAGGAGCCTCCAACGCCTTCGTCGGAAACCGTGCTGGCCAAGGCAATACAACAGGGGGCAACAACACCTTCGTCGGAAACAATGCCGGCGTCAGCAACACGACGGCGGATCAGAATACCTTCGTCGGAGGATCTGCCGGCGGCGGCAACACCGAAGGAAGCTCCAACACATTCGTAGGGTTTTCGGCCGGCCTCAGCAACACAACCGGACAAGACAACAACTTCTCCGGCACCTATGCCGGCCAAAGCAATTCCACAGGATCTTTCAACACCTTCGTGGGCAGTTTTGCCGGCTACGAGAACACCACGGCGGGCAACAACACCTTCGTCGGACATCGCGCGGGCCAAAACAACTCGACAGGGTCCCAAAACAGCTTCCTCGGGACCTTTGCCGGCTTCAACAATACTACCGGAGGTTCCAACAACTTCCTTGGATATCGTGCCGGCTACAGTAACACCACGGGGTCCCGTAACACTTTCCTCGGACATGAATCCGGCTATGACAACACGACCGGGGAATTCAACAACTTCCTCGGATTTGGCGCCGGCTACAGCAACACCACTGGCTCCGGCAACAGCTTCCTCGGATATGAAGCCGGCCGCAACAATACCACGGGTGATTCGAACAATTTCCTTGGGCGTGAAGCCGGCTTTAGCAACAACACGGGATCCCGTAACAACTTCCTGGGGTATGCCGCCGGCCATAGCAACACGACGGGGTCCTTCAACAACTTCCTCGGATATGACGCGGGCAACAACAATACGACGGGGGCCCGAAACAACTTCATCGGTCATGAGTCCGGCTATGACAACGACACGGGAACCCGCAACAATTTCCTTGGATATCGAGCCGGCTACAGTAACACCACGGGGTCGCGCAACAACTTCTTCGGCAATGCCGCCGGGAACTCGAACACGACCGGGAACTCGAACACTTTCCTCGGAACGCGTGCCGGCTACAACAACGTCAGCGGAAGCTCGAACGTCTTTCTAGGCTTCCGTGCCGGCTACAACGAGATCGGTTCCGACACGCTCTACATCGACAATTCCGATACCGGCAGTCCGCTGATCTACGGCGACTTCGCAGCGGACATGCTGACCTTCAACGGCGACGTCAACATAACCGGCGCTCTCACGAAGGGTTCGGGCGCCTTCGTCCAACCGCATCCGTCCGATCCGACCAAGGAGCTGGTCTATGCGTTCTTCGAAGGACCGGAGCACGCGGTCTTTCTGAGGGGCAAGGCCAAGCTCGTCGCGGGAAGAGCTGTCATCGAGACGCCGGAACACTTTCGGCTCGTTGCCGGCAAGGATGAGGACATCACCGTCCAGTTCACGCCAAGGTACACCGACACGTTCGGCGTCGCGGCGGTCAAGGTGACAAAGGAGAGGATCGAAGTAAGCGAGCTCAAGGGCGGCCGGAACAGCTTCGAGTTCGACTATTTCATCACGGCGAAGAGAGCCGGTTTCGAAGCACATGAGCCCATACAGTCGAACACCCACTTCTCGGCCGACGGCAAGACGGCGGCGGACTTCGAGCAGTCCTATGCGAGAACGGATAGCCTGACGATCGGGGTCATGAGGGCTTTGCTCATCTCCAACGGCACTCTGACGCCGGAAGGGCAGCTCAACAGGGAGACGGCCGCTAAGCTCGGTTGGACGGTGAAGGAGGCCGACGTCGCCGCGCGCGGGCAGCCGTAGCGGTTATCCGGACGCGAAGCCTCGCCTCGCAGGGCCGGTCGCCGCGCTCTCTCTTTCGCGGTTGAAGGGGCCTTCGACGCTGGGGTAAGCTATCGCTCGGGCGTTAGCTCCAACGGCGCCGAGCCTGAAACTTGCGGAGATCGTCCGCGAGGCTCTGCCTCGGCACATGACAAGAGAGCAGAACGCAAGACATCGGAACTGGTAGGCCTCCGGTCATCAGGGAGAGCGGCTCTGGCACCCATCCAACTCGGTCAACGGGCCTCGCTTGGCTGAGCTCAGCAACAGAAGCCGTTTTCGAGTTTGGGGGTGACTAACTGCTGGAGGACCGGTTTTGGCTAGACCTTATCCTAATCGGCCCAGGGCCAACTGCGGCGGGAATACCCTCGGCGCCGGAAGTCAAAGCGGGTTCCGGGGTCGGTGGACAAATCGCCAATCTCAGGGGTCTGTCTCGGTGTTCCGCACCTTCGAGTTGGGCATCGGGACGGTCGCCCCAATCCCCGACTATCGGTCCCAGCTCGTTCCCCGGATCTTCGGGTCGTTGGCGAAGACCGTCCGGTCGAACGAGAGACGCTGTCGGAGAAGCTCGCCGAGGGCTTGGACGCCGCTGGATCGGAGGGGGATGCGCCCGGTTTCCTGGCCTCTTGGACTCGGGTCGGAGAAACCGCGGCACTTCACGAGCACCACGTCGAGACCGTCCACCGGGTCGCGGACGTGGCTGAAAGGCTTCCCCTCGCCATCCGCTCGGCGTATGTTGGGGCTCGCTGTTGGAGGCGTGATATGGGCAAGGTTCAGGGAATCGAGCGGCAAGTGGAAGAGCTTTCGCCGCAGGAACTCGCGGAGTTCCGGGATTGGTTCGCCGCGTTTGACGCCGAGGCCTGGGATCGCCGGTTCGAGGCCGATGCCACCGCCGGGAGAACTCGACGCGCTGGCCGACAAGGCTCTCGGCGCTCACGCGAAGGGTGAAACCACCGAACTTTGAACCATTGCGCCTCTCCCGACTTCTGGGCTTGCTATCGGGCACTTCCGGGTGAGGTTCGGCGGCTCGCCGATAAGAGTCCGGCTCGTAATGTATTGCGTATTTTCAACGAGTTGGAAGGGTGCCCTCGCCAGGAAACGCGCCGAAGGCGATGCTGGAGCATCGTCGAGGTACGTTGACGCCGCAGGGGCTCCCTTCCAACTCGCCCTACGGGAGCCTTGTGTTCGCGCCCCGATGCGTCGAGCCGCCCTTGTGATGCTCCAGCATCACGGCGGCCATCCCTCCTGCCGGAGACACGAACACAAGGCTTTGAAAACACACCATATGTCTCCGGACGGACTTGAGCCTTCCGGCCGAAAGGGGCGTCGCCTTCTACAATCACCGGGGCACGGTGGAACAGTGGATCAAGGAAGGTAAGCTTGCCGTCAAGGGGACGCGGCTGTCCTGCCGCGAGTTCCGCAACAGCGAGGTGCGGCTCCAGCTTCACGCCTGGTTTACGATCTCGCCAACTTCATGCCGACCCTGGCGTTGTCGAAGGCAGTGGAGCACTGGCCGCCGACCTCGCTCAGGGAGAAGCAGGTCAAGATCGGGGCCAAGGTCGTCGCTCACGGGTGCCTCGTAAGCCGAAAATGCGTCCCGTCGGGGCAATCCCGTGCGTGGTTTGGCAATCCGCCCTGTTCAGACAAAGACGGAAACATCGTTGACACCCACCTGGGGCATGTTGGATAAGTAGAGTCCCCTGGGTACTTCTCCCGACTGTTCACCGTCCGAGATGCCAACCATGCTCTCTAATGTTCAGTGTCGTGTTTAGAGAGTTTGAGCTACGGCTGACGCACCGCGGAAACATGTGAACTTGTGTCAAGAGGTTCTATGTTTTTGGGCTTAAGGTTTGCGTCCCCTTTCTCCCAAGTAAAGAACTAGCGACGCGAATGGAGAGTTAGATGTCGAATTAACAGCCAGACAAGCCAGCCGGGACATTTGCCAAGCACATCGAGCAAGCTCCGGCACAAACTGAAGCTTTAGCAGCGGGAGCATCCCAGAAGGTGGAATTGTTCGCAAAGGGAGCGTCGATCGGGTGGCTGGGCGAAAACGACGGGCAATGGTGCTTGGTCGTCTCGAAGGACGCCGCTGTAGCGATCGAGCCTTACGTATATGGAGGCGCTCTCTACTACAGAAACGCTGTCGACAAGTCTCGGTACCTGTCGGTCAGCGACGGGTCCCACTATGTCGGGTTCTACAACTGGATTGGCGCTCGAGGTTGGAATTTAAACGGAAACGTCTTGACCTCCCTCTATACTAATCAGCAGTTGTCCTACTGGTCTAGCGATAACAATTGGGTTTACGCGAACACAGGAAGTAACTATACTCCGTTGACCGTGAAGTTTCATTAGTTAGTACCTGACCGTAGATCGGGAAGGCCAGGGCATATAGACGGCAAGATCTACTACGTCGTTCTCGCGGTGATTAGCAGGGATACTATCTTGGTGTCGGCATGAATGCGTACCCAGGCGTGAAAAAGGGGACGCAAGCTTGACAGCAAGCGGGTTCTTGCCGCCGCGCGGAATGGCGGGACGCTCGACATTCCGGTGCTGGTTCCACCGCCGCCCGGCGCCGAGGCCGAGCCAATCCGCGCGCGATTGGTGATCCAACCCCTTCCCGAGGACAAGGTCGCCGGCGCCCTGCGGCGTGCCCGCAAACGCGCCAAGAAAAGATAAGGGGTTGACGGAGGATGACCCCGGAATGGTCGTTTCATCGGTGAAAAACGGGTTTACGCCGCCCAAGTTCCTATGGCTGCAACCGCTCTATCAAGGAGAAGGTCATGAACCGCGTCATGCCGCAGATCGAGAACATCGTCTATCTCATGCTGGAAAATCGCTCACTGGATAATGTCCTCGGCTGGTTGTACGAAAAAGACAAGCCTAAGCATGTATACCCACCGAACAGCAGTCCGCTGTATGACGGCCTCGTCAAGGGCAAGTTCTCCAACCCGGCGCACTCATGGAAGGGCGTGCAGCATTACCCTGTTGAACCCATTCCGACGAAAGACCAGCATCAGCGAGTGCCCTGGTATGATCCATATGAAGCCATGCGGGAAGGCAGCGGCCCGGAATGGAACGGGGTCATGAATCAGCTGTTCGGTGATCAGAACAAGATCGGCGGCATGCCGAAGAAAAACAGCAAAGCGAACATGCTGGGATTTCTACAGGATTACTACGCGAGCTACATGGCGCTATGGAAGGGCCTGGACGCAATGTGGTCGTATACACCGGCACAGTTACCGCATATCAATGCGCTGGCTCGGGCTTACGCCGTGTCGGATCGCTGGTTCAGCTCGGTCCCCACCCAGACAAATCCCAATCGCGCGTTCTCGCTTTGCGGCACTTCGTTGGGCAGAGAAGCCAATGCCAATCTGCGAGCGCTGGAACAATTCGATGTGCCGACGGTGATCAACAGGCTGGCCGACGCCGGCAAATCCTGGGGGCTCTATTACGAAGATATCTGGCATAGCAACCAGTGCTTCACCGCGTACACGTTTCCGCAAATCGGCAAGGCCAAGAAGGGCGAAATCGCAGAAATCGACACGTTTCTGCAGCACGCCAAAGCCGGTCGTCTTCCGGAATTCAGCTATCTCGAGCCGAAATGGGGTTACGGCAAGGGTGCCATCTTCACTCAAGGCCATGATTACCACCCGCCCACCGATGTGGCACCGGGCGATGCGTTTCTGCAAAAAATCTACACGGCCATCAGACAAAGCCCCCAGTGGCAGCACACCCTGTTCATCGTCACGTTTGACGAGCATGGCGGCACTTACGACCATGTTTCCCCGCCGTGGAGCGCGGTAAACCCGGACGGCAAAATCGGCAGCAAGTGGGGTTTCCGTTTCGATCTCTACGGCGTTCGGGTACCAACGTTGCTGATCTCGCCCTACATTGCGCCGGGCACGGTGTTCCGCCAGCCAGCCGAAAGCAAACTTCCTTACGACCACACCTCGTTCATCAAGACCGTGCTGCTCTGGGCCGGTGTCGACCCGGCCAATGCGGGGTTGGGTAAACGGGTCATTGCTGCGCCGCCGTTTGACGCCGTACTGAACGACACCGTTGCGAACACGGAAACAGTCGAGCAGCAAGCCGTGCTCACCGGCGGCCCAACCACACAAGACGAGCTCGCGGCCGCACCGGAGACTGGCGATGAGCTGTTTGCCGGCATGCCATTCGCCAGCGTTCGCGAAATCATCAACAGCAGCAGCAACCTTGAAACGGTGAAGGCTGAAGTTGCCCGTTTCAAAGCCGATCCGAAGGCATTCGAGGCAGAACTGGAGAAATAGGCGTCCTGAGACGGTATTGCCCTGGCCGTCAGGCTCGCCGCGAAGTGCCAGCGTCCCCGATCCCCCACGATCCGTCCCGGTTCGTTCCCTCGTTTCTCGGACTGCTGGCGAAGACGTTGCGGTCGAAGGAGAGGCGATATCGCGGAAGTTCGCCGAGGGCCTGGATGCCGGTGGAACGGAGACCGGGGCGCATCCCCTACAGACGGTTGCACAAAACTGTTCAAGTTGATACGATGGTCGCAGTTTTTAAACCAGCGCGCTATAGCGTTGTCATTTTGCCCTGGCTGCCGGTGAAAAAACATGCATTCCCGGGAAAAATTTATATGTGGTTGCGTGCTCACCATCGCGGCATTTGTCATTATGGTCATCGTTCTTATTGCTTTGTCTCGAATTCCGGCATAATATATTTCCGCGTCATATAAATTTATTTGCAAATACTATTACATAAATTTGATAAATCATATTTTCCTTGTCGTCCAGAAGATATACGTGAAAGACGACCGCTTGGCGGAGCGCACGTTGCCGGGTATGCCGGCAGAGTGGAGGCGGATGCGCCCGGTTTCCCGGCCTCTCGGGCTCGGGTCGGAGGAATTGCGGCGCGGTAGGAGCGCCACGTTGGCGCCGCCATCTGCCTCCTTGGCGGCAGGTGCATTCTCAGGGCCGATCGAGCCCTAATTCCCGCCGTGTTTTCTTCGGCAAGCCGAGCGCGACGAGGCGGTGGGAGTGTCGCAGGTAGTCCTTCAGCTCGCCGTCGGAAAGGCCCGGCTCGGCATAGTGCTGGATCCACTTCATGCCGCGTGAGGCGAGATAGGGGGCGGGGCGCAGGCCCGGCCGGTCCTTGAGCATTTCGTAGGCGACTTCGCCGGCCTTGAAGGTGAACCGCGCCGCGGCGTCGTCCCAGCCGCCGATGGCGAACACCTTGCCGCCCACCTTCCAGACGTGCGAGCCGCCCCACTGCACCACGTGGGTGGTGGCGGGAAGGGCGCGGCAGAAAGCGTTGAATTCGTCGTATGTCATCGAGGGTCCGTGGACCTCACACCAAAGCGGCGGTCACAACGATCTCGACAAGATCATTTCCCGCCAAATCCGCACCGACGCAGGCACGTTGGGGCCAGTTCTCTTCGCCTCCGACCCACTCGCACCATGCCGCGTCCATTTCCGCCTTCATGGACATGTCCCGCAGATAGACGGTCGCTTGGATCAATCCGCTCTTGCCGCTTCCCGCTTCGACGAGGATCTGTTCGATTGTTTCCAGGGTCCGTCGGGTTTGCTCCGCTATGGTCTTTGCCGACGTCGTGTCGGTCGCGACGGCATACACCAGACCGCCGTTCGCCACCGCACGGCATCGTCCCTTATGTTTTCCGGGAAATCGCTTGATCGTCATGATTCTTCCTCCTCGGTGTCCGGCTATGCCGACGCCCTTCGCCAACCGCTGGAAACGCGGAAAGGGCCCGACAGGGTCACGGCAACAGCATTCCCCGGATCGTGAAAAAGAGGAACGCGGCCATGAGGGCGGACATCGGTACCGTGATCACCCAGGCGGCGGCGATCTTCAGGGCCAGGGACCGTTTGACCAGTTCCCTGCGGTATTTGCGATTGAGCTTCTTTCGCTCTTGCTTGCTGAGGGTCAGGTTGGCGGGGCGCTTCTTCTTCTTTTTGAGCTCCTTGACCATCTCGCCTTTTTGCTCGAAGGAGGCCGCCTGGAAGCGCTGCAGGTAATCCTCGATCACCGCCTCGTCCTCGCCATGGTGGCGCAGCCTGATGTCGCCGATCACCTTGGCGTAATTGACCCTGATCATCTCGCGCAGGATTCCGACGCCGAACACGGCGCCGATGGCGGTATGGGTGGAGCTGATCGGAATCCCCAGTTGACTGGCGACGATCACGGTTATGGCGGCGGCGAGCGCGATGCAGAAGGCGCGGGACTGGTCCAGTTCGGTGATTTCCGCTCCCACCGTACGGATCAGCTTGGGTCCGTATAGGGCGAGACCCAGCGCGATGCCGATGGCGCCGACGACCATGATCCACAGCGGGATCGACGCCTTCTCGGCCAGGCCGCCGGAGATCACCGCGTCGTGGATGGCGGCCAAGGGACCCACCGCGTTGGCCACGTCATTGGCGCCGTGGGCGAAGGAGAGCATCGCCGCGGCGGCGATCAGCGGCACCACGAACAGCTTGTTGACCCCGGCCCTGTCGTCGCCGAGACCGGCGGCCGCCCTGTGAATCATCGGTTTCACGACGAAATAGACGGCGGCGGCCACCGCCAGACCGATCGCGGCGGCGACGAGGAAGTCCAGTTTCCACAAATGTTTCAGGCCCTTGAGCAACAGGTAGGTGGCGAAGGCCCAAGCCATGACGGCGATCAGGATCGGCACGACCTTGCGCGCCGCCGCGACCCAGTCCTGCCGATAGGTGATCGTGCGCTTGATCACGTAGAGAAACAGCGCGGCGATGACGCCGCCCATCACCGGCGAGATCACCCAGCTCGCGACAATCGTGCCCACCTTGCCCCAATCGGCGATCCCCCAGCCGCCGGCCGCGATACCCGCGCCCAGCACGCCGCCGACAATGGAGTGGGTGGTGGAAACCGGCAGCCCCTGGTAGGTGGCGATGTTGAGCCACAGCGCCCCGGCGAGCAGCGCCGCCATCATCACCCACACGAAGGTCTGGATGTCGGGGATCGCATTCGGCGAGATGATGCCCCCGCGGATGGTGCTGGTGACCTCTCCGCCGGCGATGATCGCGCCGGCCGCTTCGAAAATGGCGGCGATGACGATGGCGCCGGTCAGCGTCAGGGTCTTCGAGCCGACCGCCGGGCCGACGTTGTTGGCGACATCGTTGGCACCGATGTTCATGGCCATGTAGCCGCCGATCATGGCCGCCGTGATCAGAAGGTAGCGGCCGCCGACATCGCCGATCGTGGTTTCGGCGTAGATCATCACCGACATGATGAACACGATGCCGAGACCGAGCCGGACGAACTCCCGCAGGCTGAAGAACCCGACGCTCTTGAGAGCGAAGACGCCATCGGTATTCATCGGACAGGTGGTCCCCCTTGTTACTTACGCCGGCATTCCTTTGTCGGCCCCGGAGCCGCTCCCGTTTTGGAGTTCTAGGGCCTGTGCGGGCGTAACGTAACCGTCACAATCACGCAACGCAAAGGTGACGCTCGTGGTGGACCAGGCTGTTTTCGACGGTATAGCCGGTGTTTCCGCCGGTGGCGTCGCCGACGACGCGGCCGTCGCTATCGGGGACACGGGGCGAAAGGGCTCCCTTCCACCGGCGACACCGGTTCCGCCGCGGCGACAGCGGGAACTGGTGGACGGCCTGAATGCCGGGAGAACTCCAAGGTCGCTCGGCTCCGCGCAACCCGGCGGACACCGGTCATCGGGAAGGTATCCGGCCCAACGCGCATCCCTGTTGCACCGCGGACAACCTTGTGTAATCCTCCAAGACGTGCGGGCAAATTTTTGTAAGCATTAACCATATGTAGCAGGAGCGTGTGATTGAGTTCACTTGTGTAGTGAGGAGATGCAATCGCCATGAAGACGGCAATAATGTATGCTTTTCTCGGCGCGGCCTTTTTCTTGGGGACCGGCAACGCGATCGCGGCGAACGCCGTTCATGACATCCCGAGCCTCAAAACATCTTCGGCACTTCAAGGGGCGTACGGAAACATCATAAGGATTGCCGACGAAAAAAAGAATCCCGAAAAGGGAAAACAAAAGGCACAGAAGTGCAAGTGGTTGAAAGAGCAGTGTCAGTATGTGACCAATCCGGCAAAAGCAGCGAAAATATGTACCCCACAGAAGGTTACATGGATGAATGAGAACTGTCTCGGGAAAGACGAGAAGTAGGGACAGGCCATCCGCCGAGGGCTCGGCTTTGCCGTCGGTTCGGCGCGGTCTTATCGCCCATTGCTCCGCCGTCAGCACAGGATCTTGCGGCGCTCGGGGTCGTAGGCGGCGCCCTTGATCAGGGTGGCGGCGGTGCGGCGGCCGAAGGCTTCGACCTCGAAGCCGTTGGCGGACAGAAGCTCGGCCGGCAGGTAGCCGAGGACCAGGCTCTTTCCGACCGTGTAGCCGGTGTTGCCGCTGGTGGCGCGGCCGACGACGCGGCCGTCGACGATGATCGCTTCG
Source organism: uncultured Alphaproteobacteria bacterium (assembly GCA_963772635.1). Lineage (GTDB taxonomy): Bacteria > Pseudomonadota > Alphaproteobacteria > Rhodospirillales > Defluviicoccaceae > JAUXFS01. The sequence continues at coordinate 57,387 of CAVYYK010000059.1, read as the reverse complement.
CCGCCATGGACCGCCAGCGGCTCGTCGAGGGCGAGGCACACCAGTTTTTGGGTGACGCCGGCGTCGCGGATCCGCCGTAGCGCCTCGGCGCCGAGGAAATCGGGTTTTTTCCAATCGATGAGGAACTGGAGGCCGGCTTCGAACGGGTTGTGATCCGGCGTGATGTCGGCGCCCCAGACCAGATAGCGCTTCTCGATCCGGAGGCTGTCGATCGCCTTGTAGCCGATGTCGGCGATGGCGAACTCCCGGCCGGCCTCGCGGAGCAGCTCGTAGGCGTAGGCGACGTATTCGACCGGAAAGTAGAGTTCCCAGCCGAGCTCGCCGATATAGGTGATGCGGAAGGCCAGCGCCGGGGCGTAGCCGATGCGGATGTCCCTGGCGGTCATGAACGGGAAGGCGTCGTGGCCGACGTCGTCGTCGGTGACCTTCTCCAGCACACGGCGGGACAGCGGCCCCGCCAGATTGATGACGCCGTAGGCCGAGGTGATGTCGGCGATCGAGACGGCGGCGGCTTCCGCGGACCGGCGGAGGTTGGCGCGCAGCCAGTCGCCGTCGCGGACGCCCAAACCCGAGCCGGTGATCAGCCAGTAGCGGTCGTCTGCGCGGCGGATGATGGTGACGTCGGCCTCGATGCCGCCGCGGGCGTTGCACAGCTGGGTGTAGGCGGCCGATCCCGGCGCCCGGCCGACGTCGGCGACCGCCATGTACTGGAGAAACCGGCAGGCCCCGGGGCCCGCGATCTCGAACTTGCGAGAACGAGGTCTGGTCGATGAGCACGACGCCTTCGCGGGCGGCGCGATGCTCGGGACCGATGGTCCGCTCCTGCAGCGGGCGGTCGAAGCCATACACCTCCATCGGCGGAATGCCGTCGCGGGCGAACCAGTTGGGACGCTCCCAGCCGAACTTGGCGCCGTAGACCGCGCCCCGGTCCTCGAGGATCCGGTAGAGCGGGCTGCGCCGCACGCCGCGCGCGCTCTCGTGCTCGTGGCCCGGCCAGGCGATGGCGTAGTAGCGGCTGTAGCTCTCGACCGCGCGGTCGTGGAGGAACCGCGAGCCGGCGTGCAGCGGCCCGAACCGGCGGATGTCGAACGGCCACAGGTCGAGCCCGGGATCGCCCTCGACGATCCAGTTGGCCATCGCCTTGCCGATGCCGCCGGCGGCGGCGATCCCCGAGGTGAAGCCGCAGGCGAGAAAGAAATTCTCCAGCCCCGGCGCCGGCCCGACGATCGGCTCGCCGTCGGCCGAAATCGGGATCGGCCCGTTGACGATCGTCCGGATGCCGAGATCGCCGAGCAGCGGAATGCGCCTTGCGGCGGGCTCGAACACCTGGTTCAGCCGTTCGAGATCGTCGCCGAAAAGCTGGCGCTCGCTTTCCCACGGGATGCCCCGCTCCGGGTCGACGGGTGGGGTGAATTTCTCCCAGCCGCCGATCGCCAGCGCCCCCGGTTCCGACTTGACGTAGAAGCTGCCGTCGGGATCGCGCAGGCTCGGCAGATGGTCGGGCACCCGGTCGCTCTTGTCGGTGACCAGGTACTGGTGCTGGACGACGCCGGCGGGGATATCGACGCCGGCCATCCAGCCGACCTGGCGCGCCCACAGCCCCGCGGCGTTGACGACGATCTCCGCCTCGATGGTGCCGTGGTCGGTGACCACACGGCCGATCCGCGCGCCGCTGCGGACCAGACCGGTGACCCGCACCCGCTCGAAAATCCGCCCGCCGCCGGCGCGGATGCCCTTGGCGAACGCCTGGGTCAGGCTGTAGGGATCGACATAGCCGTCGTCGGGGACGAAGATGGCGCCGACCACCCCCTCGGTCGACATCAACGGAAACAGCGCCTTCGCTTCCGCCGGCGTCGTCAGCGCCATCTCGAAGCCGAACCCGCGCGCGGCGGTCGCCATCCGCAGCAGCTCCCGCCAACGATCCGCGCTGGCGGCGATCCTGAGGCTGCCGACCTTGTTCCAGCCGGGGTCCTGCCCGGTCTCCGCGTTGAGCCGCTCGTATAGCCGGACGCTGTCCTGCATCACCCGGGTCAGGTTGCGCTGCGAGCGGAGCTGTCCGACCAGGCCGGCGGCATGCCAGGTGGCGCCGTCGGTGAGCTGCGCCTTCTCCAGCAGCACCACGTCGCGCTCCCCCGCCCGGACGAGATGAAAGGCGATGCTGGTGCCGATGACGCCGCCGCCGATGACGACGATCCGCGCGTGGGCCGGGAACGACTTTTCGCTCACGTTCCGGAGCCTCCGCGCCGCCGGTTGACCCGCCGCTCGCGGTGCGGCCGCTCCGATGTTTCCCCTTGCCGACCCAACCCTCCGGAAGCACCGAATCCCCGGCGACCAGGCCGTCGAAATGGGCGCGGACGCGGGCGTCGATCTCGGCGTCGAGGGCAGCGGTGTTGGGATTGGAGAGGATGTCCAGCGCCCGGTTCATTGCCCGCTGGTGGATGGTCGACGCCCCTTCCACCGCCCATTGCTCGCGCTGCTTGCGGTCGGCGAGCGCCGGCAGGAACGTGGCGTCGGCCATGTGCGCGAGGGTTCGCGGGTTGTCCGGCGAACATCCCGGCCGGGCCGGTCGCCTTGATCTCGTCGAGGGCGACGCTTTCCTTGGTGAAACCGAAGCCCCGGCGCACCCGCTTGACCATCAGCGCGATCTCGTCGTCGATCACCGCCTGGCCGAAGTCGAACGACATCAGCGCGTCGAGCAGCCCGCCGATGACGATGAAGCTCACCCCGGAAAGCGCGCCGATCAGCGGCGACATCCCCTTCTCGAAGCCGGCCTGGGCGTCGCTGACCTTGGCGTTGGTCAGTCCCAGGTAGCCGCCTGCGAAGGAACGTCGTAGAACCGCGCCATCCGGCAGACGGCGGCGGTCATCATCCCGACCTCGATGGCGCCCGAGGCATAGGCGCCGTCGCGCATGTCGGCGAACACCGGCAGGAAGTTGTAGATCAGCGCGGTCCCCGGCCGCGACATCTGGGCGAGCACCGCCGCGGCCAGCCACTCGGCGTTCATCAGTGTCAGCATCCCGGCCAGCGACAACGGCGTCGACAGCCCGCCCATCGGCGCGATGGTGCCGTACGCGGTGACTTCGTTCTCGGCGTAGTACATCAGCATCTCGGTGCTGTCGTAGTCCATGGTCAGCGGCGAGACGATCGAGCAGTAACCGAAGTTGATGAACGGCCTTTCCCAATATGCCTCCCGTGAGCCGGCGATCAACTCGCCGAGTTTCAGCACCTGCTCCGCTTCGCGCACGTCGATCACCGAGGTCCGGCACGGCTTGACGCAGTTCTTCAGCGCCGGATAGAACCGCGACAGGCTGAACTGGCCCTCGGGCGCGTCGTCGGCCAGGGTCGAGATCGAGAACACGTCGAACCCCGGCAGATGGTTGACCAGATGGGCGATGTTGGCGATGTCGTCCGAGGTCGCCCGCCGGGTGACGCCGGTCACCGGATCGACGATATCCGGCGCCGAACTCGCCGTCGCCACCACCGGCACCTCGCGCGGAAAGGTCACGTCATAAGCCGGATCGCGGCCGCGAAGAGTGATCGTCGGCGGCACCATCGCGCGGAACCGCTCGACCACCGCCGCCGGGATCCTGACGATTTCCGTCGCGTCGTCGACCCGTGCCCCGTTTTCTCCGAACCGCCTACGCGCCTTCCCGTTGCGCACCAGCAGCCCGACCTCCTCCAAAATCTCCAGCGATGCCTCGTGGACGGTGGCGACTTGGTCGTCGTCGAGGAAATCGAAATATTGCATCGGCCGATCCTAGCGGGACATCCGCCCGCATTCACCATCGGAGTGCGGGCGCGTGTGCACATCCTCCTTCCTTGACGGGCGGCGAACGCCGTAACATGCTGGACGGGCATGGCAAGGAACACGATGCCGATGGATGTTGGCGACCCGGATAACGCGGTGGAACGAGCCGTCGCCGCGCTGCTCGAACGTATCGTCCCGGCGCTGTCTCCGGAGGCGGTCTACCTGTTCGGCAGCCGGGCACGGGGCGACGCGGGGCGGGACAGCGATTTCGACCTGCTGGTGATCGTGTCCGACGACACCCCGCGCGACAAGACCCGCCTGACCAGCACTTACCGGCTCGCCCGCGGTAGCGGGGTTCCGGCCGATGTCATCGCCTGCCGGCGCCAGTGGTTCGAGCGCAATCGCGAGCAGGTCGGCACCCTCGGCTACAAGGCCGTCCACGAGGGGCGTCTGGTCTATGGACACTGAGGCCGTCCGCTGGCTCGCCGTCGCCGAGCAGGATCTCAAGGCGGTGCGCAACAATCTCCATGGTCCCGATCCCACCACCGAGGTCGCTGCCTATCATTGCCAACAGGCGGCGGAAAAGATGGTCAAGGCGGCCCGGGTCGCGGCAAGCGTCGACCCACCGCGCTGGCACGACATCGACAACCTCGTCGATCTTCTACCGCCCAACCATCCGCTGAAGCAGGCTCTCGCGCCGTTGGGTCGACTGACGCCCTATGCCATCGCCTATCGCTATCCGATGCCGGACCCCGACATCGCCCCCGATATTCCTACGCCCGCAGAGATCAGCGAATGGCTCGACGACCTCGAAAGAGCCAGGTCAGCGGTCTCTGCGGCCGTTGGCGAGTCATGAACACCGGTGACGCTTCCGAACACGCCGGCGAAGACACGGCTCCCCATCTGTCTCAGCCAAGCGGCATCCGGCAACTTGTCCGCGACGTGCAAAAGTGAGCTACGTTCGGCGACCGTGAGTTTACGCAAGGCAGAGAGCCCGTTGCACGAACACATAGAGGAGGGGGCGCGATGAGTCCGCAATCCGACCAACCTAACACCCGAACCGGATCAAGCACCCCCGGGGGCTCGTTGACCATCGGCGGCGACATGGTCGTCGGCCGGCTCGGCTATGGGGCGATGCGGCTGTGCGGGCCGGGGGTTTGGGGTGAGCCGGGCGACCCCGAGGGCGCGGGGAAGGTGCTGCGACGGGTCGTCGAACTCGGCGTCACCTTCATCGACACCTCGGACGCCTATGGACCGGAGGTCAACGAGCGGTTCATCGCCGAGACCCTTCACCCCTACCCCGAGGGTCTGGTCGTCGCCACCAAGGGCGGGCTGGTCCGGCCGCGGCGCGAGGCCTGGGACCGGGACGGCCGCCCGGAGCATCTGCGCGTCGCCTGCGCGGGGAGCCTCAGGCGTTTACGAGTTGAGCGGATCGACCTCTACCAGCTCCACGCCCCCGACCCCAGGGTGCCGTTCGAGGACTCGGTGGGGACCCTCGCCGAGCTGCGGAGCGAGGGCAAGATCCGCCATATCGGGCTCTCCAATGTCAGCGTCGACCAGTTGCGCAAGGCGCGCCGGCTGGCGCCGATCGCCTCGGTGCAGAACCGCTACAACATCGCCGACCGGTCGTCCGAGGACGTGCTCGCCGAATGCACCCGCGAGGGCATCGCCTTCCTGCCCTGGTATCCGCTCGAAGCGGGGGGCAGCGCCGGCGGCAAGGGCGCGCTCGCCCGCGTCGCCGCCCGTCACCAGGCGACCCCCGCCCAGATCGCCATCGCCTGGCTGCTCGCCCGCTCGCCGGTGATGCTGCCGATCCCGGGCACGTCCTCGTTCGCCCATCTCGAGGAGAACGTGGCCGCGGCGGCCATCCACCTGTCGCCCGAGGATCTGGCCGAGCTGTCCTAGAGCCAGATCGGGCACACCGTCGGGGCCATGGACCCGTTCCAGCGTACCGGCACCATCGAAATTGGTCAGTCGAACTTAAACAACTTTGCCGCTGCCGGTCCCAGAACCACCTCTCGAACCTTTGGATCGGGTACCCACGAACTCAACCAGTCGAATGACTTCCTGTAAGTCATCCCGTCGCCGAACTGGGTCCATGGCCAGTCGCTGCCCCAGACGAGGCGCTCATTTCCGGCTGCTTCGAGAATGGCACGGGCATATTGACCGCAGTCGCCTCCGCCGCAGCGATAGGGGCCAGAAGCCTTGACCCAGACGCGCCCCGTTTCGAGGCCGCGCAACAGGGCTTGAAATCCGGGGCTTCGCACACCGAGGCGGGGATCCGGGCGCCCGAAATGATCGACGACGATTGTCGCGCCCGTCGGCAGGAGTTCGTTCAGGCGATCAGCCACCAACGAGCCTTCGGTGTGGACCTCCACGTGCCAGCCGAGCGCCGCGACCCGGCGGATCAAGCCTTGCCAATCCGGGACCGCTCAGATCGCGACGGAGCATCGTTGTCGAACATGTTGATGCGGATCCCGACGACGCCGGCCGCATCCATGTCGGTGAGGTTGCAGGTCGCTGACGTCGGGGGACACAACCACGACACCGCGCAGGCGTTTGGACTCCCGACGCAGACAATCCATCAGGTAGCTGTTGTCGGTACCCAGGAAGCTCGGTTGAACCAGCACGGCATGTGCAATGCCGTTGTCGTCGAGGATTTGCAGGAAATCCTCGAGGGGAGCTTCGCCCTCCGGTGTGTAGCGACGGTTCTCATGCAGCCTGCACGCCCGGGTAAAGACATGCGCATGCGTATCCGTCGTTCGTCTGCCTGTCGCTTCCATGCCCTTGCCCCGCGCCTTCCCCGGCAGACGCTGCCTCGTTCGATAACGCTTGCCGGTACATTCTTATGGTGCTATAGTCTTTTATAAGACTAATACTATAGCGGTCGAGCGGGGAAATGTCTAGACTGCAAAATTGCCATGGCACCGCGAATCACACGAGCCGACTGTCGACTGCCTCGCTATCAGCAGCTGCGAGACACGTTTGCGGCCAAGATCACGGAACGCGTTTGGAGACCGGGGGACCAATTGCCTTCGGAGCTGGAACTCGCCGAGGAGTATTCGGTCTCGCCCGGAACCGTGCGTCGAGCCATCGAATTGTTGGTCGATGGCGGACTGCTCGAAAGGGCACAGGGCAAAGGCACGTTCGTCCGGCGCGCGTCTTTCGATACGTCCTTGTTTCGATTTTTCCGCTTTCAGGGAACGGGGGGCGAGCGCCTGGTCCCAGGCAGTCGCCTTTTGAGGCGGGAGGTTATCGAAGCCCCTTCGGAGGTGTCGCGCAATCTACGCCTGAGAAAGGGCGAGGCGGCCATTCATTTTCTCCGTCAGCGGCTCGACGGCGACGCGCCGTTCATGGTCGAGGACATCTGGCTGCCGGAACGCCTATTTCGTGCCTTGGTCGACCTACCGCTCGAAGATTTCGGCGACCTCTTGTATCCGCTTTACGAGGTGAAGTGCGGTCAGCTGGTGGCAACCGCGGAAGAAACCCTGACCGCGGAAGCCGTCGATTCCTTGCATGCGAAGTGGCTCGGCGTGAACCCGGGAACCCCGATCGTCGTGATCGAGCGGCTCGTATTCGGTTACGATCAGCGACCGCTCGAATGGCGCCGTACGCGCGGACGCGCCGACAAGTTCCAGTATCACATCAAGATAAACTGAGCGTCAGGCCGATCCGGCGGATGGTCGCTCTTATCGCCTTTAGAACCGACGAACTTAATCGTCTACGCACGAAAGGGAGAAACGATGTTTAGGAAAATCTCGGCTCTTGCCTCAACCCTATCGGTCCTCTGCCTAGTTGCATTCGTCGCACAGGCTCAGCCCCGCGAGGTCCGCATCGCGAGCCACGTGTCCGATCTGGCGCCCCTCTATGCGCAAGCGCAGATGTTCGCGGCCATGGTCGACGAGCGTCTTCCGGGACAGTTCGAATTCAAGCTGTTCCCCGGCGGCCAGTTGGGCAAGGAGAATGCACTGATCGACAACGTCCAGCTCGGAACCCTCGAGATGATCATCGTCGCCTCGGGTGTCCTCAAGATCGACGGTAAGCTCGGACTGTTCGACCTGCCGTGGCTGTTCGATTCCCGCGAGCACGTGCAAAGAGCGATGGCGGCCGGTCTCGATGGCGTGGTCCGCAAGCGGATCGAGGACAAGGCCTCGGTCAAGGTCGTCGGCATCTTCGAGAACGGCTTCCGCCACGTCATCAACTCCAGAAACCCGATCACGGTCCCGGCCGACATCGAGGGAATGAAAATACGGATCTCCGGCGGCAAGTTCCGCCAGGACGTGTTCGAATCCATGGGTGCGGTGCCCGCCAAGGTCGCATGGGGCGAAACATTTACGGCCATGCAGACCGGTGTCGTCGATGGCGCCGAGGCGGCGATTTACGGCTTTTACGGTCAGAAGCTCTACGAGGTTCAGAAGTTCCTGTCGCTGACGAGCCACGTCTACACGCCCTCATTCCTCCTCGCCTCGACCACCTTCTGGAAAAGCCTGACGCCGGAGCAGCAGAAGGTTTTCGCCGATGTGGGCATCGAAATGACCGCGGCTTCTTACGAAGCCGCCGCCGCTCTTGGAAGCAAAATACCTCGAGGAGATGAAGCAGCACCTCGCGGTCAATGAAGCGGACCTCAAGGCGTTTCGCGAAAAAACCAAGGACGTCTATGCGACCTACACGGACCGCTATGGCGATGATTGGGTGAAGATCGTCGAAGAAACCCGATAGTAGAGCATCGAGGGATCGATGGACGCCATTCTGAAAGGCGTTGACCGGCTGGTGGCGGTGGTCGTCGGTGCGATCGTCGCCGCCTCGGCCGCGTCCGTCTGCCTCAACGTCTTCTATCGCTATGCCCTCTCGTCGGGCCTCGTCTGGGCCGATGAAATCCCCGGCTACTTCCTCGTCTGGATCGCGTTTCTCGGGGCCTACCTCGCCATTCGTGGAGAGGGTCACATTGCCTTCGATATGTTTGTCGAGAAATTGCCCGAAGGGCCGCGGCAGGTGGCGCAAACGGTCATCGATCTCGTTGTCGTCGGGTTTCTCGCCGTTCTCCTGGTGTTGTCCATCGACATGATCGCGGTCGTGGGCAACCGCGAGATCGAGACCGCGGAGATCCCACAAGGTGTCTTCATGGCCGTACTCCCGATTTCGGCGGGTCTGATGATCCTCGGGTTGCTGGCCAGAATTCTGTCGCGTTGGAGGGGATAGACGATGGCTTGGGCCGTTACCACAGCACTGTTCGCTTTCATCCTCGTTGGCGTTCCCGTCGGCTTCGCGTTGATGATCACGGCCGCCGGAGCCATGTGGTTCGCCGACATCAACCTCCTCACCTTGCCGGTGCAGATGTTCTCCGGCACCAACAAGCTCGTTCTCATCGCCATTCCGCTTTTCATCCTGATGGGTGAACTGATGGGCGCCACCTCGATATCCCAGCGTCTGATAGAGCTGGCGTCCGCCCTCGTCGGTTGGATCCGGGAGGCTTGAGCCACATCAACGTCGTGACCTCGATGTTCATGGCGGAGATGAGCGGATCCGCGGTCGCCGACGCCGCCGTCATGAGCAAAATTTTCGTGCCCGAAATGACCCGGAAAGGCTACCCGAAGGGCTTTGCCGCGGCCATTACCGCCGTATCGGCCACGCTGGGCATCATCATCCCGCCGTCGATTCCGATGGTGCTGTATGGCGTGACGACGAACACCTCGATCCGCGACCTGTTCATCGCCGGCATCGTTCCCGGGCCTGCTGCTCGGCGGGGCGTTCATGATCACGTCCTACATCTTCGCCCTCAAACAGCATCATCCGCGCGAAGACAGTTTCAGTGTGCCTCGCCTGGGCGTTGCCTTCAAACGAGCCCTCGTACCCTTGCTGATCCCCGTGCTCGTCGTCGGAGGGCTCATTATAGGGATCTACACGCCGACGGAAGCGGCGGGTATCGGCGTCGTCATCGCCCTGTTGTTCGGATTCACCATCTCCCGCGACCTCACTCCGCGCCTGCTCGGCGAATTGCTGGTAACGACGGCGAGACAGACGTCGGTGGTAATGATGATCGTGGCGGGATCGGCCGTCCTTGGACAGTTCCTCGCCAACGAACAACTCCCCCAGCAGATCGCCCAGGAACTCGGCGACGTCACCGACAACTACGTGCTGTCGTTGTTGCTGATCAACGTATTCCTGCTGTTCCTCGGCATGTTTCTGCATGCGAGTGCGGCGATCATCGTCGTCGTCCCGTTGCTGATGCCGCTCGCCGCGAAGATCGGCGTCGATCCGGTGCACTTCGGCGTCATCGTCTGCCTGAACCTCGGCATCGGTCAACAGACCCCGCCGGTGGCCTCGGTGCTGCTGACCGTATGCTCGACCTGCGGAGTCAAGATCGAAGAGGTCATGAAGTACGTGAAATGGTTCCTCCTCGCCATGTTCATCGTCTTGATGATCGTAACCTTCGTTCCCATGACATCCATTTGGTTCAAATAGTCCCACAGCCTTCATCGCGACCTTCCGTTGTGGAAATCGGGCCGGCCGCGATTATGATCGGGACCGCCCTGTGGATGAACAGCGATGATCCGGATAACCGACCGAATTGCCGTCGACGAGAGCGAGATCGAGGAGAGCTTCATCCGCGCGTCCGGGCCGGGGGGCCAGAACGTCAACAAGCTGTCGACGGCGGTCCAGCTCCGGTTCGACGCCGGCCGCTCGCCGGCGCTGCCCGACGACGTGCGGGCGCGTCTCGCGCGCCTCGCCGGCCGGCGGCTGACCCGTGACGGGGTGCTGGTGATCACCGCGCGGCGCCACCGCACCCGCGAACGCAACCGTCAGGACGCGCTGGACCGGCTGGTCGAGCTGATCCGAAGGGCCGCCACGCCACCGGTGCACCGCAGGCCGACAAAACCCACCAAAGCCTCCCGGACCCGCCGGATCGAGGCGAAACGCCGGCGCTCGACCACCAAGAAGCTGCGCGCCGCGACGGCGCCCGACGATTAGGCCGCGCTTGCCCGCCGCCCCGGGTGCCGGTTCAAACAACCCGGTTCCCGTTCCGCGGCCGTTGAAACCCACCCCGGCTTCCGGCCGGACCCTTGACTTCAAGATAGATCATGCCATGTTTTCAGCGCATCAGATCGTGGGCACGGGACTTTCTCGCTGTGGACGCCGCGGCGAGGGTAGAGGTGTCGGCCCGGTGCGCGTATGCCAACGATCAGATTGTGCGAACGTCGAGGTCCGGCTCCAACAATGAAAGGCGAAGGTAGGCAACTGGATGCGCCTCGCGCCGGCGGGAGCGTTGACGAGACGGGTCTTCCCATCGAAATCGCGCTCGAACGAAAGCGGTGCGCCGAAGCCGAACCAGCCATCGGATGGCCCAGCGGGTGACGCGCATCAGGCCAAGCGCGCGCCAAACCGTCGGCACACTCGGCGCCTGGTCGTCGTCGCACTGCTTGTCTGCCTGGTGGTCGCCGGCGGGGTTGGCTACTGGTACACCCATCGCGACCTGCAAAGTACCGACGACGCATTCATCGACGGCAACGCGGTAACCATAAGTCCGCGTGTTTCAGGCACCGTCGAGCGCCTTCATTTCGCCGACAATCAGAAGGTTCTAAAGGGCGATCTGCTGATCGAGATCGATCCCCGGGACTATCAGGCCAGTTTGGACGATGCCAAGGCAACGCTCGCGGAGGCCGAGGCGCGGCAAGCCGTTGCCGCGGCGGATCTGGACCTGAGCCGCGCCTCCACGACGGCAACCTTGGCGCAGGCGGAGGGCCGGTTGTCGGCGGCGCAGGCGTCCTTCCGTCAGGCGCAAGCCCAGCTTGCGGCCAACGATGCCGAGGCGACCCGCGCGGGCGCCGACGTCCCCCGTTACCAATCGGCAGCGCGCACGGGGGCGGCGTCCCAGGAGCACCTCGACCAGGCGCTGGCGGACCGCACGCCAAGCCAAGGCACGACTGGCCGCCGCCGAGGCGGCGGCCGCCGTGGCCAACGCGAACATCGCCGAGGCGGAGGCTCAGGTCGAGCAGGCGAGGACCGCGCCCTATCAGATCGCGGTCAAGGAGGCCGCGCTCAAGGCCGCGACGGCGCAGGTGGCGGCCGCCGAGGCGGCCGTGCAACAGGCCTCGCTCAACCTGTCCTACACCAAGATCTACGCTCCCGAAACCGGGCACATCACCAAGCGAAGCGTCAATCGCGGGGACGTCGTGCAGAAGGACCAGGTGCTGACGGCGCTGGTGGTCGGAACGCCCTGGGTCACCGCCAACTTCAAGGAGACCGAGCTGACCAGGATGCGGCCGGGCCAGTCCGTCGACATCGAAATCGACGCCTATCCCGACGCCGTTTTCAAAGGGCACGTCGACAGTATTCAGCGCGGAACGGGAGCCCGGTTCAGTCTGCTGCCGCCCGAGAATGCCACCGGCAACTACGTCAAGGTGGTCCAGCGCGTCCCGGTGAAGATCGTCTTCGATTCGCCTCCCGGCCCGCAGTATGTGCTCGGCCTCGGCATGTCGGTGGTGCCCACCGTCGACGTCGGCACGCATCCAACGGGTCAGGCGGCGAAGGTCGGCAAATCCGGAGACGGCGAGAGCGCGCAATGAGCGCCGCTGACGACGGCGGCCTCACCGAAAAAGACCGCGGTGAAAGCCCATCGACCCGATCGAAACCGGCACCCCCGAACGAGTCCGAGCCGAGGACGCGCTGGAGCGTCGCCCCCGTCGTCGCCATGGCCGCCTTCATGGAAGTGCTCGACATCGCCATCGCCAACGTCTCGCTGCAGCACATCGCCGGCAACATGGCGGCAAGCCAGGACGAGGCGACGTGGATCCTCACCTCTTATCTGATCACCAACGCCATCGTGCTGCCGATCAGCGGATGGTTGTCCACGGTGATCGGGCGAAAACGCTTTTACATGGCCTGCATCGCCGGATTTGGACTGAGTTCGCTCCTTTGCGGTCTGGCACCCAACCTGTCCTGGTTGATCGTGTTCCGCTGCATCCAGGGCCTCACCGGCGGCGGGCTGCAACCGAACTCCCAGGCGATCCTGGCCGACAGTTTCCCGCCCCGCCAGCGCGGCATGGCCTTCGCGTTCTACGGCATGGCCGTCGTCTTTGCGCCGGCGATCGGGCCGACGCTGGGAGGTTGGATCACCGACAACTATACATGGCGATGGATCTTCCTGATCAACGTCCCCGTCAGCGTGATCCTGTTCTACCTCATCAATGCGATGATTTCCGATCCTCCTCATCTCAAAGCCGAACGAGCGCGATTGTTGCGCAACGGTTTGCGGCTCGATTATTGCGGCTTCGGCTTGCTCGCTCTGGGTCTGGGTACGCTTCAGTTCGTCCTCGACCGGGGCCAGGAGGATGATTGGTTCGGCTCGCGGGTGATCACCATCTGTACGGTGGTCGCGGCGCTGGGGATTATCGGTTTCGTCGTATGGGAATTGTCCCGACGCGATCCGATCGTCGATCTCAAGCTGCTCAAGAACAAGAACTTCGCCCTCGCCAACGCGCTGATGTTCATGCTCGGTTTCATCCTGCTCGGCAGCACCGCCTTCATCCCGCTGTTCGCCCAGACCCTGCTCGGTTACACGGCGTTGTCCGCGGGATTGGTGCTGACGGCGGGCGGCTTCGCCATCATGGCCGTGATGCCGATCGTCGGCCGGCTGGTGAACGGAGTCGATTCCCGCTGGCTGATCGCCTTCGGCCTCGCGGTCAGTGCCTATGGGCTCTATCGAATGTCCCACTTCACCCTTCAGGTGGACTATTGGACGATCGCCACCGATCGGATGATTCAGGCCGCCGGTCTCGGCTTTTTGTTCATTCCGATCAACACGGTCGCCTACGTCGGCGTGCCGCCGGAAAAGAACAATAACGCCTCCGCGTTGATCAATCTGGCGAGAAATCTCGGCGGCAGCGTCGGCATCGCCCTGCTGACCACGCTGCTGGCGCGGCGCACCCAGTATCATCGGAATATGCTGGTCGAGAACATCTCGGCCTACAAAAAGACCTACCGTTCGGCGGCAGGCCCGTTGCAGGAGCACATGTTGAGGCACGGCGGCAGCGCGGCACAGGCGCTCCAGAAGGCGCAGGCCGTGCTCGAGCATCAATTGCATCAACAGGCACAGCTGCTTTCTTACGACGACTGTTTCCGGCTTCTCGTCGTTGTCTTCATCTCGCTGATCCCCTTCGTCTTTTTGATGAGGCGGCCCAACGTTAGCGGCCACGGAAAGCCGATGTCCTGATCGGACCCACTCCGGCGACGGTAGGCGTCGACGGCGGCGGCCCGCATCCGCCGGATGGAGGTGAAACGCCGGCGCGCCGCCACAAAGAAGCGACGCATGGGAAAGTCGAACGAAGAGTAGCGCGCTATCCCATCAGCCGGGCGAGGGCGGCGGCGAACCGCGACCGCACGGGGTCGCGCAACCGGTGCCGGCCGTCTTCGACGACGCGCCGGCCGTGGACCCAGACTTCGCGGACCACGCGGTTGTCGCCGGCGAAGATCCAGCCGTCGAGCCAGCCGTCGTCGCGCTTGCCGATCAGCGCCGGGTGATCGGCATCGAGGACGACGATGTCGGCGCGGTATCCGGCCTCGAGGGCGCCGATCCTGCGGCCGAGCGCCCGGGCGCCGCCGCGGCAGACGACGTCGACCAGGTTTCGCCCGACCGAGCCGCCGGGAACGGCGAGGACGTTGCGGACGCGGTCGCGCAGCCGCTGGCCGTACTCCATCAGCCGCAGTTCCTCGGCGGCGGCGATCAAGACGTTGCTGTCGGAGCCGATGCCGATGCGGCCGCCGGCGTCGAGGAAACGGCCGGCGGCGAAGATCCCGTCGCCGAGGTTGGCCTCGGTGATCGGACACAGGCCGACGACGGCGCCGGCGGCGGCGATCGCCTCGATCTCGTCCGCGGTGGTGTGGGTGGCGTGGACCAGACACCAGCGGTCGTCGACCCGGCCGCCGTCGAGCAGCCATTCGACCGGCCGTTTCCCGTACGCGGCGAGGCAGCCGTCGACCTCGCGCTGCTGCTCGGCGACGTGGATGTGGATCGGGCCATCGCCGGCGCCGGCGACGACGGCACCCAGGCCTTCGGCGGTCACCGCCCTGAGCGAGTGCGGCGCGATCCCGGTCACCGCGTCGGGCACCGCCGCGCTCGCCGCCCGGGTCGCGTCGACGAGGCGGAGGAAGTCGTCGGGGCCGGTGACGAACCGCCGTTGCCCGGCCTCGGCCGGTTTTCCGCCGAAATCACCGTAGGCATAGAACACCGGCAGCAGGGTCAGACCGATCCCGGTCGACGCCGCCGCGGCGGCGATCCGTCCCGCCATCTCGGCCGGGTCGGCATAGGGGCGGCCGGAGGGGTCGTGATGGACGTAATGGAATTCCCCGACCGCGGTGAACCCGGCCTCGAGCAT
Source organism: uncultured Alphaproteobacteria bacterium (assembly GCA_963772635.1). Taxonomy (GTDB): domain Bacteria; phylum Pseudomonadota; class Alphaproteobacteria; order Rhodospirillales; family Defluviicoccaceae; genus JAUXFS01. Next base: position 42,267 of record CAVYYK010000059.1, on the reverse strand, counting down.
TTCCAGGTACGCCTGGGCCGCCAACGCCTCCAGGTCCTCGGGTTCGAGGCGATCGAGGAAACCGTACATCACCTGCCGCCATGTCCAGAACGAATCCGGGCCGGTCCCCCGCCGTTCGGTGAGGCCGGCAATCCCGCGCTGGAAGGCATGGCTGTGGACGTTCGGGATACCGGGCACCGCCACCCCCGAACGCCGGTCGGCGCCGTCGGGCGAGGAGTCCGGGCGCGACGGCGGCGATCCGGCCGTCGGCCTCGACGGTGATCGCCACGTCGCGCGCCCATCCGTCCGCCAGCAACGCCGCGTCGAAGAACAGCTTGCCCATATCGGTTACACTCATATGTTTCCTTGTAGAGATAACCATAACGGAGAAACCGTCGGGGTGGGAGATCGCGTCGACCGACTGTGGGTGAACGGGACGATTGGCGACCCTGCGGGCCGGGGCGCCGGGGTATGGTTCGATCGAGCCCGGAGCGATCGCCGCGCGGGACGGCCGGATCGCCTGGATCGGAGCGATGACCGACCTGCCGACCGGGATCGCCGCCGACGAGACCGTCGACCTGGACGGCCGTTGGGTGACCCCCGGCCTGATCGATTGCCACACCCACCTGGTCTACGCCGGCGACCGTGCCGCCGAGTTCGAACTTCGGCTGAACGGCGCCACGTATGAGGAGATCGCCCGCGCCGGCGGCGGCATCGCGTCGACGACCAAGGCGACCCGCGGGGCCGACGAGGCGGCGCTGGTGGCGGCCGCCCTGCCGCGCCTCGATGCCCTCCTCGCCGAGGGACTGACGACCATCGAGATCAAATCGGGCTACGGTCTGACCCCCGAATCCGAGACCATAATGCTTGCGGCGGCGCGCCGCCTCGCCACGCTCCGCGACGTGACCGTGCGCACCACCTTTCTCGGCGCCCATGCCGTCCCCCCCGAATACGCCGGCGACGCCGATGGCTACATCGACCTGGTTTGCCATGAGATGATCCCGAGGGTCGCCGCCGCCGGCCTCGCCGACGCGGTCGACGGGTTCTGCGACACCATCGGCTTCGACCGCCAACAGATCCGCCGGGTGTTCGAGGCGGCGCGCGCCCATCGCCTGCCGGTCAAGCTCCACGCCGAGCAGCTTTCCAACATGGGCGGCGCGGCGCTGGCGGCCGAATTCGGCGCCCTCTCCGCCGACCATCTCGAGCACCTGGACGGCGACGGCGCCGATGCCCTGGCGCGCGCCGGTACCGTCGCCGTGCTGCTGCCGGGCGCCTTCTACTTCCTGCGCGAGACACGGGTGCCGCCGGTCGACTTGTTGCGCGCGCGCGGCGTGCCGATGGCGGTGGCGACCGACAGCAATCCGGGCTCGTCGCCGTTGACCTCCGTGCTGCTCGCCATGAACATGGCGGCGACGCTGTTCCGCCTGACCGCCGAGGAGGCGCTCGCCGGAACCACCCGGGAAGCGGCCCGCGCCCTCGGCCTCGCCGACGCGTGCGGGACGTTGGAGGCGGGGAAGTGGTGCGACTTGGCGGTGTGGGACATCGAACGGCCGGCCGAACTGGTCTATCGGATGGGTTTCAATCCGCTGTTCAGGCGGGTTTGGAGGGGACAATGAACGCAACCGTGCCGATCCGACCGGGGACCATGACCCTCGCCGACTGGCGGCGGATCTACCGCGGCGCAACCTGGTCCGTCGACGAGACGGCGCGGCCGCAGGTCGAGGCCGGAGCGCGAGCGGTCGAGCGCCTGGTCGCCACCGACGAGGCGGTCTACGGGGTCGACACCGGCTTCGGGAAACTGGCCCAGACCAGGATCAAGGCCGGAGAACTCGCCGAGCTCCAGCGCAACCTCGTCCTTTCCCATGCCGTCGGGGTCGGACCGCCCCTGTCTCCGCCGGTGGTCCACCTGGTGATGGCGCTGAAGGCCGCGAGCCTCGGCCGCGGGTTCTCGGGCGTCCGCTGGTCGACCCTCGCCCGCCTCGCCGAGATGGCCGAGCACGGGCTCGTCCCGGTGATCCCGTCCCAGGGTTCGGTGGGCGCCTCGGGCGATCTCGCCCCCCTCGCCCACCTCGCCGCCTCGATGATCGGCGTCGGCGAGATCATCGTCGCCGGCGAGCCGGTCTCCGCCGAACAGGCGTTGGCCGGAGCCGGCCTTCGAACCGTTGGAGTTCGGTCCCAAGGAGGGACTGGCGCTGCTCAACGGCACCCAGGTGTCGACGGCGCTCGCCCTCGCCGCGCTTTTCGAGGTCGAGCGGGTGTTCGAGACGGCGCTGGTCGCCGGCGCGATGTCGGTCGACGCCGCGCTCGGCTCCGCCGTGCCGTTCGATCCGCGGATCCACGCGGTGCGCCCGCACCCCGGCCAGCGGGACGTCGCCCGGGCGATGGCGGCGCTGACCGCCGACAGCGAGATCCGCGCGTCCCACGCCGACTGCGGCAAGGTCCAGGACCCGTATTCGCTGCGCTGCCAGCCCCAGGTGATGGGCGCCTGCCTCGATCAGTTCCGCTATGCCGCCGCCATCCTCGAACGCGAAGCCGACAGCGTCACCGACAACCCGCTGGTGTTCGCCGACGACGACATCGCCTTGTCCGGGGGCAATTTCCATGCCGAGCCGGTGGCGTTCGCCGCCGACGCCATCGCCATCGCCCTCGCCGAGACCGGCTCGATGTCGGAACGCCGGATCGCCATGCTGACCGACGGCACCATCAGCGGCCTGCCGATGTTCCTCGCCTCCCGCCCCGGTCTCGACAGCGGCATGATGATCGCCCACGTCACAGCGGCGGCGCTCGCCGCCGAGAACCGTCAGCGGGCGGCGCCGGCGAGCATCGACAGCGTGCCGACATCGGCCAACCAGGAGGATCACGTATCGATGGCGACCCACGCCGCACGGCGCCTTCACGACATGGTCGAGAACGCCGCGAACATCGTCGCCATCGAGGTGCTGGCGGCGGCCCAGGGGATCGACGTGCATGCGCCGCTGCGCTCGAGTGCGGTGCTCGAAAATGCGAAGGCGCGGCTGCGCGAACGGGTTCCGCCGCTGGAACACGACCGTTTCCTCGCCCCCGACATCGCCGCCGCCCGCCTCCTCGTCCGCGACGGCTCGCTGGCGGACATCGCCGCCGATGCCCTCGCGCCAGTCCGATTCGGGGAGGCCGGACGGTGACCGCCGTCATCGTCGAGCCCCGCCATGCCCCGCTGATCCTCAGCATGCCCCACGCCGGCCGCGAGTTGCCGGATCATGTGGCCGAACGGCTGAACGGGCAAGGCCGGGCGATGATCGACACCGACTGGTGGATCGAGCGGCTCTACGACTTCGCCGACCAACTCGATGCGACGGTGGTGCGCACAGCGATCTCGCGCTACGTCATCGACGTCAACCGCGACCCGTCCGGCGCGTCGCTGTATCCGGGACAGGCGTCGACCGGCCTGTGTCCGCTCACCACCTTCGACGGCGAACCGATCTGGCGGCCCGGATCCGATCCGGACGACGCCGAGATCTTCGAGCGCCGTACCCTCTATTTCGAGCCCTACCACCGGGCGCTGGCCGAGCAGATCGAGCGCGTGCGGGCGGAGCACGGGTTCGTGCTCCTCTACGATTGCCACTCGATCCGATCGCGGGTGCCGCGGCTGTTCGACGGCGAGCTGCCGGCCTTCAACATCGGCACCAACGCCGGGCGGAGTTGCGCGCCGGAGATCCGCAGCGCGGTGACCGATGTCTGTGCCGCGGCGCAAGGCTATTCCAGCGTCGTCGACGGCCGCTTCAAGGGCGGCTGGATCACCCGGCACTACGGCCGGCCGGATGCCGGCGTTCACGCCGTCCAGATGGAACTGGCGCAGCGCACCTACATGGAGGAAGCTCCGCCGTGGACCTTCGACGACGCCAAGGCCGACGCCGTTCGCCGGGTCCTGCGAACCGCGCTGGAAACGATGCTCGCCGAAGCCGCCAAGACCGTGAGGAAAGACCGATGACCCAACCGACCCGCATCGACAACGAACGTGTCGTCCGCGCCCCGACCGGTCCCGAGAAGACCTGCCGGTCCTGGCAGACCGAGGCGGCGATGCGGATGCTGATGAACAACCTCGACCCCGACGTCGCCGAGAAGCCGGGCGAACTGGTCGTCTACGGCGGCATCGGTCGCGCCGCCCGCTCCTGGGAAGCCTTCGACCGGATCGTCGAGACGCTGCAACGGCTCGGCGACGACGAGTTGATGATGGTCCAGTCGGGCAAGCCGGTCGGCGTCTTCCGCACCCATCCCGACGCGCCGCGGGTGCTGATCGCCAACTCCAACCTGGTGCCGCACTGGGCGACGTGGGAACACTTCAACGCCCTCGATCGCCAGGGACTGATGATGTACGGCCAGATGACCGCGGGATCGTGGATCTACATCGGCAGCCAGGGCATCGTCCAGGGCACCTACGAGACCTTCGTCTCCATCGCCGGCAAGCACTTCGGCGGCGATCTCGGCGGAAAGTGGATCCTCACCGCCGGCCTCGGCGGGATGGGCGGGGCGCAGCCGCTGGCCGGGACCATGGCCGGCGCCTCGGTGCTCGTCGTCGAATGCCGGCCGAGCCGGATCGAGATGCGGCTGCGCACCGGCTATCTCGACCGCCGCTGCGACGACCTCGACGAGGCGCTGGCGATCATCGAGGAGGCGACGGCGAACCGACAACCGGTGTCGGTGGGGCTCCTTGGCAACGCCGGCGAAATCTATCCGGAGCTGGTCCACCGCGGCGTCCGGCCGGACGTGGTCACCGACCAGACCAGCGCCCACGATCCGCTCAACGGCTACCTACCCATAGGCTGGACCCTGGACGACTGGGAGACGCGGATCGAACGCGAGCCGGACCGGGTGGTGCGCGAGGCCAAGGCGTCGATGGCGGTCCAGGTCAAGGCGATGCTCGACTTCAACGCCGCCGGCATTCCGACCCTCGACTACGGCAACAACATCCGCCAGATGGCGCTGGAGACCGGCGTCGACAACGCCTTCGACTTCCCCGGCTTCGTGCCCGCCTACATCCGGCCGCTGTTCTGCCGCGGCATCGGGCCGTTCCGGTGGGCCGCCCTGTCGGGAGACCCCGAGGACATCTATCGCACCGACGCCAAGGTCAAGGAGCTGATCCCGGACGATCCGCACCTCCACAACTGGCTCGACATGGCGCGCGAGCGGATCCACTTCCAGGGACTGCCGGCGCGGATCTGCTGGGTCGGGCTCGGCGACCGCGACCGTCTCGGCCTCGCCTTCAACGAGATGGTGGCCAGCGGCGAACTCAAGGCGCCGATCGTCATCGGCCGCGACCACCTCGATTCCGGCTCGGTCGCCAGCCCCAACCGCGAGACCGAGGCGATGCGCGACGGCTCCGACGCGGTCTCCGACTGGCCGCTGCTCAACGCCCTGGTCAACTGCGCCGGCGGCGCCACCTGGGTGTCGATCCACCACGGCGGCGGCGTCGGCATGGGCTTCTCCCAGCACGCCGGCATGGTCATCGTCTGCGACGGCACCGAGGCGGCGGCCAAGCGGATCGCGCGGGTGCTGTGGAACGACCCGGCGACCGGAGTGATGCGCCACGCCGACGCCGGCTACGAAGACGCCATCGCCTGCGCCCGCGAAAAGGGTCTCGACCTGCCGTCCCTGGACCGGGGCTAGGCGGCACGATCCGTCTCGACGGCCGCTCCCTGACCGTCACGAAGGAAGCGCGGGCCGGGTCATTTTGCCGCTACGGCGCTTCGCCTCGCCAACGTCAGCTCTCAGGGGTGGGTTCACCTTCAATGTCACCCCATCAAAAGTGCAAGCCCGAGGTTAGCATCATGATCGGACCAATCGCGCCGTTCAAAGCATGTGCATCACCGCACAAGAAAGATCCCGGCCGAAAAATCTGTAACTGGTTGGGATATAGCGGCTTCTCTGAAATTTGAGGGGATCACAATCGAACCCGATGTGTGGCATTTGTCTCACAGTACGTCAGGATTTCCGACCCGCTGCTCGAAATCAACCCCTTCTTAGTGTACCGCATCAAAGATCTGTTATAAGGTGTTGTCATCATTGATCTACAGATGAGAGTCTCTGGAAAGAGAAAGCGGACTCTTGTGCCAAATTGGAAGGGATGGTGGGACCGATGACACAGGAATGGACTCCAGAGCGGACAGGGGCGCTCATTGCTTTGTGGAATGACGGGATCACCGCCAGAGAAATCGGCCGCCGGCTGGGAATGACCCGGAATGCCGTTATCGGCAAAGCCTTTCGGCTCGATCTAGCGAAGCGCCGGGCGTCCGTTCCGCCACTCTCCGACGATAAGAAAGTAATCCAGTTGGCGAGCCTAGAAAGGGGGATGTGCCGCTGGCCGCTGGGCGAGACCGATGGGGTCGGTTTTCATTTTTGTGGCGCGGCGGTCGTGGAGGGGAAGCCCTACTGCCCAACCCACCGTGATCTGGCCTATCGGTCGACCGCAAAACCTCAAAGATCGGCGGCAGTTGGCTGACGGGTGACGGCCGGTTTTGGTTGTACCGTCACGAACCGGGTATCCTTCCTCACTTTAGGAAGTGCCGAGGGGCCGCGACGGACGTGCGCCTGCGAACCATTCTACCGTCCCGCAACCCGATGTCTGGCTTTTGGGGCGCGAGCGCGCGTAACGGCTACGACGTCGAAGGGGCGTGGGCAGCAGCCAGCAACGCTTTGGCGACGGTATTCGAATTGCAGCCGGCCGACGTGCGGGACCTGCTCGACAGCGAGGTGGGTAACCTTCTCGGCGACGATATCGGCTTTATCGAAGGCAGTGTCTGCGATGCCGAAGCGATTGAAGCTCTTATTCGAGCGCGGCTCGACCATCTCGGCTGGCGACGCTTGTACATGCGGGCCATATCCGCAATCCGCGCCGGGAGCTTCGGAACAAACAGGAAGAACTGATAGCTTCCTCAATGCGTGAACCTTTCGATTCATACGGCTCCCGATGTTCGGCCATGGGCACCCACATCCAATCGCCTTGCCGGCGATTGAGAGATGCTAGGAGTTCAGGAGACATGATACGGGATTAAACCATACCGCTACGGTGAATGGCGTAAATCAGTATCATGTCCACTTAACCCCGCCGGATGTGAAGAAACGATCGCCTGTGCCCGCGAACAGGGTCTCGACCTGCCGTCCCTGGGCAAGGGCGAGGCGGGATGATCCGGCTCGACGGCCGCTCCCTCGCCATCGCCGACATCGGCTCCCAGGGGTGGTTTCACCTTCAATGTAACCGAAGGTGCAAGCCCGAGGTTAGCCAAGAGGAGAAATCGGCGCGTGGCGGAGATCGCGACGGATCATTGGCTTCCGTGGCGGCAGGGCCGGTGCCACGGCGGATCTCTGAAAAGGGGTGCATGGGAAAGGCCGAAGGCTCTGGCAATCAAATTTCCGACAACATAAGGTGTTGTCATACCACACTTATTCGCGTTACGGGGCGGAAAAGCGGACAAAGGTGTAAATTTATTTTACACTCTCTGGGCTCCGGCAATTCAACTTAGGTGTATGAATTCATTTCAAACTTATCACTAGCGGAGTCCCAATCGGGAAATTTGGGTGTCGGAATAACTTACACTCACGAGAACCTGAGCGCGCGGCCCTCATCATAAGTCACTCAAAACACTGGCCTTGAGAATCTGGCATAAATCTTGCTTTCCCATTGAAGCGTAAACGCGCAGGACGGAAGCTCCACCGCCTCTGTGGCACTAAAGGAGGAGGCAGTCATGTCGCCCGTCAAGCACATCGGGATCGTCCTCGAGGCGGTCGTCGTGGTCGCCTTGCTTTCAGCGGGCGCCCTTGCGGTCCCCATCGTCTACACACTCAATTTGAACCTCACCTCCAGCCCCCTCACGCCCCAAGTCGTCCAAGGGAGTGTCTCGAGCTGATCGCGACGATTGTTCACCGCTATGCGACGGTGTTTTCGTCCCCGCTGGGGGCACTTCAAACAATAACTTACTTTCTATCGACGTCACGGTGGACGCGGAGCACTCTAGGGCACAAAATGACAATTTGTACCCCTCCTTCCCACCAATAACATTATACACAATAAAGCGCCCGAGCCCCCCGGTGGTAACGTAAAAAAACGAACCTCGACAGTGCAACCTAGCACCTGAACTTGTCCACTTGTTATCGACCGGAAACCCCTGGAGGTCGCGTCACTCCGGCTCCCGAACCCTCGAGTCTAGCGCTGCTGGTTATCGGGCGCGCCTGATTCGGCTACCTCATCCGTCGCCGCCGGGTCGCTTGACCGCGGGCGGGTTTTCGGGTTCCGGCATGCGCATGGTCGACGACAACGGCTTGCTTTAGCTCGACCGGGAAGCCCCGGCTGAGCTCGTGGGCGCCCCGTCGGTTGCGCCTATCCGCGAACCCACCGCGCGCCCAACTCACCCTGCGCCGGACATAGCATCTCTGCGGAACCCTCTCCTCGGAAATACAGATTTGTCGCTTCTTTTAACGCATCGCTAAGAAACCGGGACCTACTATCCGCGTACTGTTAGGTATCCACCGGAAGGCTCCTGGAAAACCGTGACCCCTCGGCACCCCACGACTTTGAGGCGGCGGTCACGCAGGCGATCGCAAATGCGGATTCTGCTCATCGCGGTCCTGCCGGCGATGATCGGGGTCACAGCCGCCCGGCACGCGGCCGCCGCTGACATTTTTCCCGGTTCCTACGCGATCGAGAAGCGCGCGGTCGGGCAGCTTCTGTTCACCGCCCAGCGCGAGACCGGCGCCAGGACATGCCTCATCACGGCTTCGCTGATCGATGTGGACACGCACCGCAACACGGTCGAGGTCGCGGTTACCGTCCGGGAAGACCAGGAAACGTCGACGTCTCATTGGCTGAAGGTCAAGGAGGAGCTTGTTGTCCTCTGTCCGATGGCGGATATGATCAGCCAAATCGTGCCCACTTTTGTGCATGCGGATGGCTCGGCGTCGTTCGAACAACACACCTACATCCACGTGAACAAGGCTATGCTCGGGCGTGTTTCGGGCTCCTGATCGGGTGCGCTCGATCGGAGCGATCTGCCAGCCCGCGGAATTTCCGGACCGGATCGAACCGCCCTCGTTGCGGCATCGCGCCGTCGCCGGCGCTGCGGCCGGTCTACGGGGCCGTCCGGGCGCGGGTGCCGGTGATGGTCCGCGATCGGGTGGTCACCGACGACATCGCCGTGGCTCCTCCTTGGCTGAGCTTGTGCGGTCCCACTGAAGGTGGAATAGTTCCTGGATGATAGCCACATCGGTGTGGTCTCTCGTCGGGATGCGATGGAATTGGACGCTCGAAAGCTCCGCCTGCTGTTCCTCAACGTCGGGCATTTCGCCGACCATCTGTTCATGCTGATCTTCGCCAAGGCGGCGTTCAGCGCCGGGTTGGCGTTCGGGCTGGCGGAGAACGGCGCTTACGCCGAGATGATCCCCTATGGGGTGCCGTCGCTTTTGCTGTTCGGGGCGTGCGCGCCGGTCGCCGCGTATTTCGCCGACAAATGGAACCGCAACGGGATGATCGCGGTGTTCTTCATCGGCATCGGCCTCGCGTCGATCGCCACCAGCTTCGCCGAAACCCCGCTGCAGATCGGCATCGGCCTCGCCGCCATCGGCGCCTTCGCGGCGATCTACCATCCGGTCGGCATCGCCATGGTCATTCAGGGCGGCGGAAACGTCGGCTGGCGGCTCGGCGCCAACGGCGTCTGGGGCAACATGGGGGTGGCGGCGGCGCCGCTGATCACCGGCTTTATCCTCGCCGACTACGACTGGCGGCTGGCCTTCGCCCTGCCGGGGGTGATCGCCGTTCTGATCGGGATCGGCTTCGTCGGTTTCGTGCGAACGGGCCGGGTGCTGCCGCCGGTGTCGACCGCCAGGGAAACGGCGCTGGTCGGCTTCGCGCCGGGATGGAAGCGGGCGCTGTTCGCGTTGGCGCTGGTGACCACGGCCGGCGGCTTCGTCTTCGGCGCGCTGACGTTCATCATCCCGCGGATGTTCGAAGTGGGCATGCCGGACGTGACCACCGACGTGGCGGCCACCGGCTTGATGGCGGCGCTGGTCTACGCCACCGCGGCGTTCGCGCAACTCGCCGTCGGCCGCATCATCGACAGGCACCAGATCAAGCCGGTGCTGGTGACGGTGGCGTTGGGCCAGCCGATCCTGATCGGGGTGATGGCCACGCAGACCGACTACGCGCTTTTCGTCGCCACGTTGCTGGCCATGACCTTCATCTTCGGTCAGATCCCGATCATCGACGCGGTGTTGGCCCGCTACGTGCCCGATGTCTGGCGGGCGAAGGTGCTGTCGGTCAAGTTCGCGCTCAACCTGATGATCGGGGCGCTGGCGCTGCTGACCGCCCAATCCATCCTGGCGGCCGGCGGCGGTTTCGAGACGGTGCTGATGGTGTTGGCGACCGCCGCCGGCCTGATCGTCCTCGCCGCCCTCCTGCTTCCCGCCAACGCCGGCGCCGACGCCGTGCCCGCCCCGGCGGCGGCAGAGTAGGCGTTGCCCGTTGCCGCTCGAACCCCACGTGTTCGCCCACGTGCCGCGCCTGGCCGACAAGATCGTCGATCCCGATAGATCGCGGTTCCGGATGTCGTTGGCGACGTTCGAGGAATTGGACCGCAGGGCGCTGGAAGCCGGATATCCGCCCGATTGGCGCAGGTCCCACGAAGAGCGGGAAGCGACGCGGACCCGGGCGCTCGAGGGGCGCCTGCACGCGGACCTGTGGCTCTTCGGCTACGGCTCGCTGATATGGGATCCCGCCATCCGCGTTCAGGAAATCAGGACGGCGACGGTCACCGGCTATCATCGCAGTTTCTGTCTGATGGCGCGGATCGGCCGGGGCTCCCCCGAAACGCCGGCGCTCATCGCCGCGCTGGATCATGGCGGTGAATGCCACGGACTGGCGTTTCGGATCGGACGGGACGACGTCGAGGCGGAAACCGAGATCCTGTGGATGCGGGAAATGATCGCCAACGCCTATGTTCCGGTCTTTACGCCCGTCGACACCCCCCAGGGTCCGGTGGAGGCCCTGACGTTCGTCATCAATCACGATTGCGGCCGGTATGCGCCCGACCTCGGCCCCGAGGAGACGGCACGGATCATCGCCACCGGCGAGGGCATTCTGGGAGCCAATCGCGACTACCTGTTCAATCTGGTCGAACACCTCGATATCCTCGGAATCGACGACGAAGAACTGCGCGACCTTCACCGGCGGGTTCTCGCCAACGAAAGCGGTTGAGCCAGACCACTACTCAGGAGGACCCACGAAATGATCGAACGCCTTCATGTCGGCCCGCGCATGAGCAAGATCGTCAGGCACAACGGCGTCGTCTACCTGTGCGGCCAGGTTGGCAACGGGGGCGACAGCGTGACCGACCAAACTCGCGAATGTCTTCGCCGCATCGAGATCCTGCTCGCCGAGGCCGGCAGCAGCCCGGAGCAAGTTCTTCAGGCCATCGTCTGGCTGGCCGATATGGCGGATTTCGACGAAATGAACGCGGTCTGGGACGCGTGGGTTCCCGATGGCCACGCGCCGGCACGCGCTTGCGGTGAAGCCAGACTCGCCCGTCCCGGCCTGCTGGTCGAGATTATCGTCACCGCGGCCTATTGAAATCCGCGCTGAAGCGCCGCGCCGCCGTGCGCTCGTCAGGCGGCGATGCTGCCCTGGTCGCGGGGCGCGCTGACGCTGAGTTCGGAGCCGTTCTTGATGAAGATGTCGCGATGCGCCAACTGCGTGCGGATGCCGTTGGCCCGGTACTTCTTCCACATGGCGAGCAGGACCTCGCTGCGCACGTTGATGATGCCGTTCTTCGGGTCGTCGATCCAGATCCTGAGCTCCAGATTGGCCGAGCTGTCACCGAACCCCATCAACCGGCATACCGGAGGCGGATCCTTCAGAACCCGGGGGATTTCCCGGGCGGCCTCGACCGCCAGCTCCATCGCCTTGCCGACATCGCATTCGAACGAGACGCCGAACGGGGTCAGCAGACGAAGCCGGTCGTGATGGTATGTCCAGTTGATCACCCGCTGGGTGATCAGGTCCTCGTTGGGAATCAGCCATTCGGTTCCGTCCCGCGTCGTCAGCGACACGTAGCGCGCGTTGAGCGACGTCACCCAGCCGAACCGCTGACTGACACCCCCGGTCGGATCTCCCAGTTCGATGACGTCCCCGGGCTTGATCGAGCGGTCGAGCAGCAGGATGAAGCCGCTGATCAGGTTGGAGATCGGTTTCTGCAGGCCGAAGCCGATGCCGATGCCGACGGCGCCGGTGAACAGCGCGAAGCCGGTGAGATCGATGCCGACGCTGGTCAGCGCAATCAGGAACGCCGCGGTGATCAGTCCGATTTTCACCGTCTTGCTGGTCAGCACCTGCAGCGACGGCGTGAGGGCATCGGCGCGGCGGATTCGTTGCTCGACGAGGCGCGAGGCGGTGAACGCGAGCCAGAGGAGAACGGAAAGCTCGACCGCGCCTTTCAGTCCCTCCAGCACCGAGATATGAACGTTTCCGATCCGGATGCCGAGACCGTCGAGAAATGCGATCGTCGGCTGAAGCAGGTCCAGGATGTTGAGGGTCGCGACCGCGAACGCGAGCAGCGCGATGACCCGCGCCCAGCCTTCGTGCTGAATCAGTACCGACGTGAGCCTGATCACGATCCACACCGCGAGCAGATTGACACCCGTCGTCAGCACCAGACGCGGCCAATCCAGTGCCGCCGAAACGGCCGCGAGGGTGGACAGCACGACCAGGGCGACAAACGGAAGCGCCAGGGCGATGGCCGTGTTGCCGAGCATTCTCAAGGCCTTCTCGGTCATTCGCCTGCGAATGACGAAACCGTGCAGCCACCGCCTAAGCGGTTTCGACAGGAAATAGGCCACGGTGAACCCCACCGCCGCCGCGGTGACTTGAACCAGAGTGGACCACACCAACACCTGGGTGAGGAGCCAGTGCTCCGCCCGCATCTGCAGGCTTTGCAGCGCAATGAGATCGATGAGCTCGTCGAATCCATACATCTTCGGTCTTCCCTTCTTGACGACGGGTGTGCCTGTTATACCACCGCGCGGCTTCCGCCTCGGGCACCGGCATGATAGCTTTTCCGCACGGTTTTCGGTTGCCCGGGAGAAAACGACAAATGACCAAATTGCTGTTCGTGGCAACCTTGGTCGGCGCCCTGTTCGCGGCCGGAACGGTGACGGCCGAGACGGAAATGCGCCTGATCAGCATGGGCACCGGCGGCAAGAACGGCGTCTACTACGCCGCCGGGGGCGCCATCTGCCGGCTGGTCAACCGGCATCGCCTGCAACACGGCGTACGCTGCGCCACCAAATCCACGGAAGGTTCGGTCGCCAACCTCAATTCCATTCGCGCCGGCAACCTCGACATGGCGGTGGTCCAATCGGATTGGCAATATCACGCCTACACCGGCACCGGCTTCTTCGAGCCGGCGGGCCCGGATACCGAGCTGCGCTCGATGTTCTCGCTGTACGCGGAGCCGTTCACCGTCGTCGCCCGTCGCGGCGCGGGGATCAGGACCATCGACGACCTGAAGGGAAAGCGGGTCGACATCGGCGGCCCCGGATCGGGGAACCGGGCGACCGCGGAGATCGTATTCGCCACCCTCGGATGGACGACGGACGATCTTACCCTCGTCGCCGGTTTCGACTCGAGCGAGCAGATCCGCGCCTTGTGCGGCGGCGAACTCGACGCGGTGGTCTCGGTCGTCGGTCACCCCAATCGGTCCATCCGGGAAATGGCCAGTTCGTGCGACGTGGATTTGGTGCCGGTGACCGGACCGGCCATCGACCGGCTGGTCGCCGCCAACCCCTACTACTGGCACACCACCATACCGGGTGGCCTTTATCCCGGAAACCCCGAGGCCGTCAAAACCTTCGGCCCGGGAGCCACTGTGGTCACGTCCGCGCGCGTCGAAGCCGCCGTCGTCTATGAGGTGGTCAAGGCCGTTTTCGACAACTTCGAGGAGTTCAAGAAACTGCACCCGGCTTTCGCCTCCCTCGACAAGAAGCGCATGGTCGAAATCGGGCTCACGGCCCCGCTGCACGCCGGCGCTCTGCAGTTCTATCGGGAGGCAGGCCTCAACTAGGGGTCTGGGCCCCGGCGGAGAAACGGACCACGTGGCTCCGCTCGGAGAAAGTGTCGACCGAGAGCCGCCACACGGTGCCGGGCCAGCGGTACTCCACCGATCCGGTTCGCGGAACATAGACGGCCGTGTACAGGGTCCCGAAGCCGCGATCGTAGGCGAGCGAATAGAGCGGCGGTCTGAAAAACGCGCCGACGAAGCGATCGCTGCTTTCGTTGCGCAGCGTGAGCCGGTGGAGCAGGAATCGCTCCCGTTCGACGGTGGCGGTGGCGCGGGCGTGCTGGCTCCATTCGATGCGGCCCTGATGGTTGGTGGCGACCGCCGTCTTCTCGATCACCGGCTCGCGGTCGGGGGAGAGATGGGCGGTGAAGAAGTCGTCGGCGGCGTCGAGCACGGTGACGTTGTAGGCCATGTGGGTGGGCACCCGGCGCAGCACCTCCGCCGCCTCGGCCGCGGTCGAACAGATTTCCAACACATAGCGTAGCAGGAGAGGAACGCCGAAACCGACGCCGACGACACGCCGGCCGCCAAAGGTGAGCGACACCGCGAGGCCGTGCTCGTTGATGCCGTCGAGCACGCCCCACAGACAGTCGCTCTGCGCGACCACGCCTTTGCCGGTCCAGCGCGTGTGCAGGATCAGGCCGTCGCAGAGGCGCGGGCTGTAATCGTAGTTGCGCACCAAGAGCGGTGCCTCGCCCTGCCAGATCGCCTGGGAACAGCCGGACAGGTACGCTGGCGGGCAATAGAAGCTGAGGAACCGCGCGGCGAGATCGCCTCCGCCCGCGAGCTCACACAGGTTCTCGTAGGTCGGCATCATCTCCGGCATGTGCTGGCGCAGCGCCCGAACGCTGGCGAGATAGCTCGGCCGCGCCTCGTCGCCCTCCGACAGAAACCACTTTCGATAACCCGGCCAATGGGCATGGAAAAGCATCCGCCATTTCTCGCCGGGGGTGGGCTCGGAAACGGCGCGAAAAGTCAGGTCCATCGCCGCAGGCGGGTCACAGGATCTTGAACGCCGGCTCCGTGAGCACCGGGGCGTCGGTGGCGACCGAAAGCGGTTTCGCCTTGAACGCCCCCTTGATGCCGTCGATCCACGCCCGGGAACGCGGGTTCAGGCGGAAACGGTTGTCCATGGAACGGCCGCGGGTGATGAGAATTCCGAGATCGGCGCCCTCGTAGCGGTAATCGCCCGGCTTGAGGATGCGCAGGAAGAAGGCCTCGCGCTCGCTCTCGACGGCACGGCGATGGTAGTCGAAGCGGTCGTATTCGACCCTGCCATCATCCAGCAACCGCCAGATCCCCGACTCCGGCGCCTCGGTGAGAATGTCGACACTATCCTCGGTGTGCTTGATGACCATCTGGCTCCAGGTATCGACGTTGTCGGGATCCGCCCAGCGGGCATTGAGCTCCGCGACGTCGATCTCGAAGGGCACGCCCGAGAACTCGAGCAAATGGAACAGGAACAGCGGCGCGTCCGCGTGGGCGAACGCGGCATGGTTGGTCATCGAGCTTGCCCCGGTGACACGGGGATTGAGCTCGCCGAGGTAGAGTTCCTTGGAGTTGAGATCGACGAGGAAATCGAGCTCGAAGTATCCCCGGTAACCCTCCTTGCGGAGCTGGTTGCCGAAGCGGAAGGTGTAAGCAAGCGCCTCTTCCCGAATCCCCCTGGTGAACGAATTGGCGAAGATCTCGTTACCGCACCAGCCGCCGCGATAGGGCGTCAATTCCTTGAAACCAACCAGTTCGGTCATCAACGGCCCGACAATGGTGCCGCGCTTGGTGACGCAGGCCTCGATCGCCGATCCGCGGCAGGTGATCCGCTTCATGATCTTGATCTCGCCCTGCCCGACGATCCCTTTCTCGTGCTTCTTGAAGTCGAGCTCGCTCTTGATGAAAAACGTGGTATGTCCGGAATCGCCGAAAGCGGACTGCAGCACCAGATCGTCGCCCAGCTTCTTCGACACCTGCTTGAGTTGGCTCCAACTGGTCACCTCCGAGAGCACGTTGGGCACGCTCGGCACCTTTGCCTTGTCGCCGATCCGTACCGTCTCGATCTTGTTGTCGACGCGGTTGCGCATCGCCGCCGGCGGGAACCAGACATCCATGCCGTTCTCGCGGGCGAGTTTCTCCGTCTCCTCGTCGAACATCAGGAACACCGCCTTCGGCTCATCGCCGCGTTGGCCGATATAGTCGACCACCTCCTTGTGCTGGAGGAGATAGTTGTTGATGTCCTCGATCGACTCGAAGTCGCGATGGGGAATCTCGCTGGGAACGAACGTGTTGGGATGACGCCCGTCGTAGCAGTCGATGTAGTTGATGAACTTGAAATTCTTGCACCACTCGTCCATGCCGAGCAGGTTGAAATTGGTGGCGCTGACGAAGTAGATCGGCGTCTCGTTGCGATGGAAGTACCGCCGGATTTCGGAAATGTTCTTCAGCTTTTTCTGGCGTTTCCGCTTGGTCTTGCCGGTCTCAGTCATCGCGTTCGCTCCTCTCGTAGAATATTCTGCCAAAGGCCATCGTCATTCCGCGGCTTGGCGGTTCTTCTCCCCGGCCATTTCGGAGAGCACCTCTTCGGTGAACACCCTGAGGCCCAGTTCCGGCCGATAGCCGTGGATCTCCTTGACGTCCAGCGCCTGCATGAAATCGAGGATCTGGCGGCTGACCACCTGTCCCGGTACCAGGATCGGGAAACCCGGCGGATACGGGATGATGAACCCGGCGGAGACAATCTCGCGCCCGGCGGCGAGCGCCTGGTCGAGCGAACCGTCCGAGAGGCTCAAGTAGTCGCAAGCCGTGTCGTCATAAGCAAGGAAGTAGGCCCGGCGAATGTCGCCTTCGGGCGTACCGCTCGTCGGATTGTCGCGAAAAACGTCGTGGAACCGGCTGAAATCGGGCAGCGGCGGCAGCGCCTCGGTGAAAGCGTGCACCCGCTTCTCGTAAACGCGCCGCTCGACCGGGCTGGCGTCCTCCAGACGCTCGTCCAGTTCCTGGGCGACGGTTCACCAGGATCTCGATGAGATAGGCGAGCGAGCTCCGCGTCGTGCCGATGTTGGTCATGAACAGGACGGTGTTACGCGAGGTCTTGTTGATCTGGATGCCGTAGCGGTCCATGAGGACCGCGTTCTTGAACGTATCGCCATCGTAACCGGTCTTGCCGACCATCAGGGTCACCCGGGTGGCATCCAGCGCGAATTCGTCATTGGCCCAGGCTTCCCAGATATCGCTCCAGCCGCGATCGCTGTCGTAGTATGAGTCGATGCCGGAGCCTCGGTACTCCTGCGGGATCATGTCGCCGACGCTGAGCACGCTGAAATACTTCTTGAGCAGAGGATGGGTGGAGATTCGCTGGCGGAGCACCATGGCCATCTCGAGCTGTTTCTGCACGAGTTCGAAGCCCTCCAGTTCGACCTGCCGGCGGCCGACGTCGAGCGATGCCAGGATCTGGTAGTTCGGCGAAGTCGAGGTGTGTGTCATGAAAGCTTCGTGGAACGGCTCCTCCACCTTGGCGTTGTAGTCCTGGTCATGGATGTGGATCATCGAGCCCTGACGCAGGGACGTCAGGGTCTTGTGGGTCGACTGGGTCGCGTAAACGCGGATCCGCACCCGGTCCGGATCGGGGAGAAGCCGGTTGTCCAGCCACGTCGAATCGTCGTCGGCGTCGAGTTTGGCCATCTCCTCCTTGTAGGCCGCATAGCGTTCCCGGTACGCCGGTTCGCGATATCGATCGCGAAGCGTGTCGGCGGCATGCATGGCCGTACGATGACGGTAAGTGGGGTCGAACCTGGCAAAAGCGAACCACGCCTCGTCCCACAGGAAAACGAGATCGGGCTTGATCGCGAGGCATTCCTCCATGAACCGTTCGACGTTGTAGACGATGCCGTCGAAGGTGCAGTTGGTGAGCAGCAGCATCTTCACCCGATCGAGCTTTCCCGCCCGCTTGAGCTTGAGCAGGTTGTGCTTGATTTCGCGGAGAGGCACCGCGCCGTACATCGAGTACCGCGACAGCGGGTAGGAATCGAGATAGACCACCTGGGCGCCGGTGAGCACCATGCCGTAGTGGTGGGATTTGTGGCAGTCGCGGTCGACCAGAACGATGTCTCCCGGTCTGACGACGGCCTGAACGACGATCTTGTTGCACGTCGACGTGCCGTTGGTGGCGAAGAAGGTGTGGCGCGCGCCGAAGGCCCGCCCCGCCAGCTCCAGGGCTTTCTTGATCGGGCCTTTCGGATCGAGCAGTGAGTCGAGTCCGCCCGACGTGGCCGATGTCTCGGCCAGGAAGATGTTCTTCCCATAGAACTCGCCCATGTCCTTGATCCAGTGCGACTTGGCGATCGACTTGCCGCGGCTGATCGGCAACGCGTGGAACACGCCGGTCGGCTGTTTGCTGTATTCCCTGAGGGCGGTAAAGAACGGCGTATCGTAACGGGCGAAGACCCCGCGGAGGATATTCAGGTGAAGCTCGAGGTAGTCCTCCTGGTTGTAGAACAGCCGGCGACAGATTCCGGATATCTTGCCGGCGATTTCCTCCACGGCCTGGTCGGTGACCAGATAGACGTCGAGTTCCGGCCGTATCTTGGCGATCACCTGGGCGAGCGCCGTTCCGTAGTCCTCCGGCTCCAGGTCCCCGAGGCCTTCTCCGCCGACCCGGTTGAGATAGCGATGGAGGATTTCCAGCTTGTTCTTCGACGCGAACGGAAAACCGTAGCGAATCACCACGGCTTGGATGTTGTGGTTGAACAGGACGGCGATCACGGCATCCTCGAAGCTCGGCACGATCACCGGCTCGTAGATGAAGCGATCCTCGGGCCGCCGCATCTCGTGGAGACCGTTGCGGCCGCTTTGCTCCTGGGCCGGCGAGATGTTGTCGACGATCAATACCTCGAAATACGGCCGGGCATAGGTCTGCTCCTCCAGGCTTTCGACGAGTTCCTCTTCCTCCCTCTCTCCCTCTTCATGCGCGGAGACGGGAACCGAGCGGCGACGATAGGAGTTGCTCATCAGTGCCCTGACGACGCGGCCGACAACGCGCTCCAACGCTTCGTAGTCTTCGGCCAGCAACAGGCGTCGAAGCTGGTGGAAAGCGGTGCGCCCGGGAAACGCCCAGTACGACTCGATCGGTTCCAGGAGCGTCATGATTTCCTCCGCCTGCCGCTTGAGCTTGGCGGTGTTTCGGCCCCCGTGGCCGCCGATGAGACGTCCGGTGCACCCTTTCAGGCGGTTCCAGCTGTCGGCCCGCAGTTGCGAAGCGTTGTAGTAATCCGTCAGCGTCGCGGTGCGGGGCACCATCGTCGTCGTCGTGTCAGGTGTCATGTCGTCCAACTCCGGCCCCACACGAAGCGCGCCTCGTGCGGCTCATGTTGATCGAGCCCGGCGATCGGCCATGGTCGGCCGCGCCGTCGTTTCGGCATGGTGCGGCGCCTGGCCGGCGGCGCCGATCGGCGCTCCCTCGTCTCCCGGGCGGCGGTGTTTTTCGAGGGGGCCCAAGGAGCGCAGAAACGTGTCGTCGAAAGTGGAGCGGTCGTACACGCCGAACTCCACGGTGCGGTCGCGGAAGCTCTTCAATGGCTGTCCCAGGCCGTGCAGTCCCACCCGGCGGTGGTGGCGGACCATGTCCGGGTCGACGTAGAGGGGGAGGAACTGCTCGTGGTCGCCCGCCTGCAGGAGCAGGGTACCGTTCGGATCGACGATGCAGGACCGGCCGATGCCGCCGGCACCGAGACCATTGATGTCGATTACGTAACACTGGAACATCGCGGCGGTGGCGCGGGCCATCGACAGTTCGACGTCACGATCGACCGTGCCGGTCAATGAAGGATGCAGGATGACCTCCGCGCCCATCGCCGTCAGCATGCGCGTGGTCTCCGGAAACCACATGTCGTAACAGATCGACACGCCGAAGCGGCCAGCCTCCGGTACGTCGAACACGAGGAACTCGCTCCCTCCGGATACCCCTTCCTCGTAGGGCAGAAACGGGAACAGTTTTCGATGGCGCCCGATCACCGTTCCCGACGGATCGATGACCGACGTGGTGTTGTAGATCGTCTCGCCGACGCGCTCGAACATCGATCCGGGCACCAGCCATATGCGGTGATGCGCCGCCATCTGCCGGAATTCCTCCTCCGTCGGCCCGGGCATCGGTTCCGCATGATGGTGCAGCGGACCGAACGGCGCCAGCTCGCTGAACACGACCATCTGCACCCACGGATACAGCGACATCAGCAGGTCGAGGCGATGGCGCATGTGCCCGAGGTTGTCGTGGGTCGCCGCCACATGCATCTGGACGCCGGCAATGGCGAAGGGGGTCATCAAATTCTCCTGAGCCCGCGTTGGGAGTTCGCGACCCGATTGCGGGTTGTTGCCCGATGGGATTGCAAGCGGTTGAAGCGTGACGGTGGATCGGTCACTCCCTGACAATCAGCACGGATCGCTTGAAGTGATGCAGCACCTTCTCGGCGTTCGGGCCGATCAGGAAGTCGGACGCGCCCGGTGTATGCGACGCCATCAGGATCAGGTCGGCTCCGATGTCCTCGGCGGCTTTGGCGATCTCCCTGTAGATGCTGCCGTGTGCGACGATGAGTTGAACCTGAACGTTCTCCGGAACGTGTTCGCCGACGAAGTCGCGCAGGCGCTCTTCGGCGGCCGCGATCATTTTTTCCTCGTATCCCGAGGGGAAATACTGCGCCACGTAATGAAATTGGTAGTCGGGAACGACGATCATGATGTGCAGCCTGGCGCCGAAGCTTTTGCCGAGTTCGACCGCCAGGGGCAAGGCCTTACGCCAGGAGCTTTCTTGATCCAGGTCGATCGGCAGCAGGATGTCTTTGTACATTACGCCTTCCTCCTTCTAAGCCGGTTGCGCGGCGGCCGTACGGGGCCGACGCAGGCGCTGCAGGAAGACGATGCCCGCGAGCAAGACCAGGGCCGGAATGAAAAAGAGCTCTTTTGGCGGCTGATCGCTCGGCGCCCGCACCTCGAGGATCTTTTGGTCGAACTCCAGACCGGCGGTCTGCGCCGGACTGCCGAAGGCGACGTTGTCGATGATCACGTCGTCGCCCTGTGTCAGGAGTTCCAGACCGGCCTTCTCGATGCGCTCCTGTCCCGTCCCCCCCTCGGGAACGGTCAGTTCCGTCACGAACTCGCGCGGACTTCCGACGGCGTCGACGCCGAGTATGCGAAGCCTGACGGCACCGCCCACGGGAGTACTCTCCATCGCTTTTGCCAACTGCGTCGGTGAGAAGTCCTCGAAGGGCGGGACAATCATGTCCATCCAGAACCCCGGCCGAAACAGGGTGAAGGCGACGAGGAGGAGAAGCAGGCTTTCGTAGATGCGGCTCTTGACCATGAAGAACCCCTGCGTCGCGGCGGCGAAGACAAGCATCGCCACGGTGGCGACAACGAAAATCAGGACGCCGTGAAACAGATTGACGTTGATCAGCAGCAGGTCGGTGTTGAAGATGAATAGGAACGGCAGCAGCGCCGTTCGCAGGCTGTAGAAGAACGCGATGACGCCGGTCTTGATCGGATCGCCTCCCGAGATCGCCGCCGCGGCGAAGGACGCCAACCCCACCGGCGGTGTCACGTCCGCCATGATCCCGAAATAGAAAACGAACATGTGAACGGCGATCAACGGCACCAACAGCCCGGTCTGCGCGCCGAGGTCGACGATCACCGGCGCCATCAACGCCGAAACGACGATGTAGTTCGCCGTCGTCGGCAGGCCCATGCCGAGAACCAGGCTGACCAGGGCGGTGAACATCAGCATCGCCATCAGGTTGCCACCCGAGACCACCTCGACGAGATCGGTCATCGCAGCGCCCAAGCCCGTCATCGTCACGGTACCGACGATGATGCCCGCGGTTGCCGTGGCGATGCCGATACCGATCATGTTGCGGGCGCCGGAAATCAAACCTTCGATCAGCTCGCCCCAGCCCTGCTTGATCGTCCCGGCGAGACCTTCACCGCGCATCGCCGCCAGGATCGGACGTTGGGTCAGCAGAATGAAAACCATCAAGACCGAAGCCCAGAACGCCGAGAGTCCGGGCGATAGGCGCTCGACCATGAGGGCCCAGACGAGCACGACCACGGGAAGCAGAAAGCGGAGCCCGACCTTTACCGTCGGTCCCGTCTCCGGCAATTCGACGACCGGCGCGTTGGGATCGTCCAATTCCAGCTCGGGGAACCGCGATCCATACCACATCAGGCCGAGGTAGACCGCCAGCAACAGGGCGACGATGACGTAGATGGCGAAGTCCTCGAGAACGACCTTGACCCATCCGAGGCCGTAAAAGACTGCGGCGGCGACGCCGGTGATGATGACGAAGCCGAGCAGCATGTTCATCAGGCGGATGAGCCATGGTTTGGCCACGCCCCGCCTCGGTAACCCCTCCATGCCGGCCTTCATCGCCTCGAGATGGACGATATAGACGAGCGCAATGTAGGAGATGACGGCCGGCAGAAAGGCGTGCTTGATGACGTCCGTGTACGAGATGCCGACGAATTCCACCATCAGGAAGGCGGCGGCGCCCATCACAGGTGGTGTGATCTGGCCGTTGACCGAAGAGGCGACCTCGACCGCGCCCGCCTTTTCCGGACTGAACCCGACCCGCTTCATCAGCGGGATGGTGAAGGTGCCGGTGGTCACCACGTTGGCGATGGACGACCCGGAGATCAGCCCGGTCATGGCGGAGGCGACCACGGCCGCCTTCGCCGGCCCGCCACGCAGGTGGCCGAGCAGCGAGAAGGCGACCTGGATGAAGTAGTGACCGGCCCCGCCCTTGTCGAGCAGGGCTCCGAACAGAACGAACAGGAAGACGAAACTGGTCGACACGCCGAGGGCGACGCCGAAGACACCTTCAGTGGTGATCCACTGGTGATTGACGACGCCGTCGAGGGTCGCGCCCTGATGGGCGATCACACTGGGCATGTACGGACCGGCGAAGGTGTAGACCAGGAAAATGGTAGCCAGGATGGTGAGGGCCGGACCCAGCGCCCGTCGTGTCGCCTCCAGGAGCATAACCATGCCGACGCAAGCAACGATGACGTCGGTGGTGGTCGGAAGCCCGGGGCGTTGGGAGATCTCGTCGTAAAACAGGAACAGGTAGCCGGCGCAAAAGGCGCCGACGATGGCGAACGCCCAGTCGATGATCGGGATATAGTTTCTGGGTGATCGCTTCAGCGCCGGAAAGCTGAGGAACGCCAGGAAGATGGCGAACGCCAGGTGAATGGAGCGGGCCTTGGTGCTGCCGACGACACCGATACCGATGGCAAACGGCAGAGGCGAGGCGATCCACAGCTGGAAGAGCGACCAAGCCAGGGCGGCCCCCAGGATGATCTTCGCGGGAAGCCCCGATGGATTGCGTCCGCCGGTGTCCGTCTCGGCGACGAGTTCTTCGAACTCCTGCCCGGATCCCTTCTTCTTTGTGTCTCCCGTGTTCTCGCTCATCGTCGCCTCTACTGCTGTTTTTTGTGTTGTGTGTTGGCTTGTTTCTCGCGCCCGCGTGTCGCCAGGCCGCGATTACATCAGGCCTTTTTCCTTGTAGTAGCGCACCGCCCCCTCATGGAGGGGAGCGGTGAGACCGTCGGAGATCATGTGCTTTGCTTCCAGGGCGCCAAAAGCGGGATGCATGCCGCGAAACCGATCGAGATTGTCGAACACGGTCTTGACCACCGCATAAGCGGTATCCGCGTCGAGGTCCGCCGAGGCGACCACCGTCGCCGTGACGCCAAACGTCTTCACGGGTTCGTCATTGCCGCTGTAGATGCCGCCCGGAATCTCCGTATACGCGTAGTAGGGGTTGTCCGCGACCAGCTTGTCGATGGCGGGGCCACTGACGTCGACGATCCGCGCATCGCAGAGCCCGATGGCCTTGCCGATCGACGGATTGGGATGGCCGACCGTGTAGACGATCGCCTGCACCCGATCGTGGCAGAGGGCGAGCGACTGCTGGTCGGCAGGCAGCGAGTCCGCAAGGGCGAAGTCGTCGGCCGTCCAGCCCATGGCGGCCATCACCACTTCCATGGTCGCACGCTGGCCGGAACCGGGGTTGCCGATGTTGACACGTTTACCCTTGAGATCCTTGAAGGTCGTGATCCCCGAATCGCGCCGCGCGACGACGGTGAAGGGCTCGGCGTACAACGAGAACAGGGAACGGAGCTTGCCGTCCGGACCCGCCGAAGAAAATGGACCGGTCCCCTTCACCGCATGGAACTGCCAGTCGGACTGAGCGAGGGCAATCTGCAGCTTGCCGTCGCGCAGGTCCTGCAGGTTGGCGATGGAACCCTTGGTCGGAAGCGCCTGGCAGGTGAGCTTGAGTTCGGCACTCTGTCGGTTGACCAGCGAACAGATGGCTCTGCCAGCCTGGAAATAGACCCCAGCCGTACTACCGGTGCCGATCACCAGGTCCGCCGCCGACGCCAGGCTCGAAAAGGGCCCGACGAACAGCGCCAGGGCTACAACCGCGAGCCCCGAACACAACGCCCGCCGCAAACCGCGTCCACGCTTTCGGGCATGACTCGCCGGCGACACATCCCGCTTCCGAAGCGCACAAGGAACGGCCGTGATCATCGTTTCCTCCCCTTGCTGTGGTCATGGCCTTCTTGCGGGCCATTGAGAGGTACGGCATTGCCGGTCAGGCGGCGCACCCCGAGACTTGGATACATGGCGGCGGCCGGGACGGGAAACAACCCATTCCGGCCGCCGGTCCGTGTTACATCATGCCCTTTTCCTTGTAGTACTTTACGGCGCCATCATGCAGCGGCGCCGTCAGGCCATCCTTGATCATATTCTTCGGATCGAGGTGCTCGAACGCGGGATGCAGCTTCTTGAAGCGGTCGAAGTTGTCGAAAACCGCCTTTACCACCTCGTAGACCATGTCGCTGTCGGTCGCAGTGGATGAAACCAGGGTGGAGAGCACGCCAAAGGTCTCGACGTCATTCTCGGTGCCCCGATACATGCCGCCGGGAATGACCGCCTTCGCATAGAAGGGATTGTCCGCGACCAGTTTGTCGATCTCCGGTCCGGTCACCGGGATGAGGATCGAATCGCACGACGTCGCCGCCTCCTCGATCGACCCGCTGGGGTGGCCGACGGTGTAGATGATGGCATCCACCTTGTTGTCGCAGAGCGCCGCCGACTGCTCGGCCGCCTTGAGGTCGGAAGCCAACGCGAAATCGTCCATGGTCCAGCCGAGCGTGTCCATGACCACTTCCATGGTGCCACGCTGTCCGGAACCGGGATTGCCGACGTTGACCCTCTTGCCCTTCAGGTCCGCGAACGTCTTGATGCCCGAATCGGCGCGGGCGACCACGGTGAACGGCTCGGGATGGATCGAGAAGACCGCCCGCAATTCCTTGAATGGTCCCTGGTCCTCGAACTTGCTGGTACCGTTGTAGGCATGATACTGCCAGTCGGACTGGGCGACGCCGAGGTTGCGCGCGCCGGAGCGAATGGAGTTGATGTTGTCGATGGAACCGCCCGTCGACGGCGCCGTGCAGCGGATGCCGGTCTTGCCGGTGTCACGGTTGACCAGCTTGCAGACCGATTGCCCCACCACGTAATAAACGCCGGTCTGGCCACCGGTGCCGATGGTGACGAACCTCTCCTCGGCAGCTTGGGCACTTCCGCCGTTGAGCCAGGTAATGCCCAAAACGGCAATAGCCGCCGCTATCGAAAATACGGAAATTTTCCTCATGACGCTCCTCTTTCCCTTTGGTCGTGATTTATTGGGTGTTCACAATTAGCCGCTTGCAACCGCACGGCATGTACATGCTGGCATGGTTCGCGTGCCCATATCAAGCCGCAGTTCGTTCGGCCAAGGCGACTAGGCATTTTTCCAGGATACCCAGTCCTTCGTCGATGACCGCGTCGGCGGCGGTCAGCGGCACCAGGATCCGGATCACGTTGCCGTAGAGACCGCAGGAGAGCAAGACCAGGCCGTTTTCCAGGCACTTGGCGGTCAGTGACTTGGTGAGATCCGGATCGGGCGTGCGGCCGTCGGCTCCCGAGACGATCTCGATCGCCACCATGCCGCCCAGTCCCCGAACTTCGCCGATTCGCTTTCCTGTCATCCGACCGGCGAGACCTTTCAGCCGACCGGTCAGACGCTCGCCGATGTCGAGGCTGCGTTGCAGCAGCCCCTCCTCCTCGATCACCTCGAGAACGGCGAGGGCCGCCGCGCAGGCGACCGGGTTGCCGCCATAGGTGCCGCCGAGCCCGCCCGGCGGCACCGCGTCCATGATGTCGGCCTTGCCGATCACCCCGGAGAGCGGAAAACCGCCGGCCAGCGACTTGGCGACGGTGATCAGATCCGGCACCACGCCGCTGTGCTCGATCGCGAACATCTTGCCGGTGCGCGCGAACCCCGTCTGGATCTCGTCGGCGATCAGCAGAATCCCGTGGCGGTCGCAGAGCTTGCGCAGCTCGACCAGAAACTCGAACGGCGCCGGATAGAAGCCGCCCTCGCCGGTCACCGGCTCGATGATGATGGCGGCGACTTGCTCCGGCTCGATATCGGCCTTGAAGATGGTATTGATCGCGGCGAGCGAGTCCTCGGCCGAGACGCCGTGAAGCGCGGTCGGAAACGGCGCGTGATAGATCTCGCTCGGGAACGGGCCCATCCCCGTCTTGTAGGGGGCGACCTTGCCGGTGAGACCCATGGTCAGCAGCGTCCGCCCGTGAAAACCGCCGGCGAACGCGATGATGCCGCGCCGACCCGTCGCCACCCGGGCGATCTTGACGGCGTTCTCCACCGCCTCGGCGCCGGTGGTCAGGAAGATCGTTTTCTTCGGGTGATCTCCGGGAGCGAGAGCGTTCAGCCGTTCCGCCAGGGCGATGTAGGGCTCGTACGCGATCACCTGGAAGCTGGTATGGGTAAAGCGGTTAGCCTGCGCCTGGACCGCCGCCATCACCTTGGGATGGCGGTGACCGGTGTTGAGCACGGCGATCCCGCCGGCGAAGTCCACGTACCTCCGACCTTCAACGTCCCAAAGCTCCGCGTTCTCCGCACGATCCGCAAAGATCGGGTAGGCGGTGGCGACGCCTCGCGGCACGGCGTTGCCGCGCCTCGTCTGCAAGCTCACGTTCCTATCCATTGCACATACTCTCGTCATCGCGTGCAGCTCCCTCGCCGTCGTCCACGCCTCGGCAACCGAAGGTCCAGGGAGCGCTGCATCCCACCCTCGAGGGAGCCATATGAAAACGCGAAACGCTAGCATCTTTCGAAATTTCTAACAATATGGCAGTTTGCTTTACGCATAACTCTATGATATTAAAAATAATTATGAGATCCGTTCAGTATTTTTAACATTGTTAACGGACAACGAAACCCATGGATATCGGTGATCGGTTGCGGCGGCTCAGGGAACGAATGGGGCTTTCACAGCGCGATGTGGCGCGGCGGGCGGGCGTCACCAACGCCACCATCTCGATGATCGAGCACAACAAGATCAGCCCATCGGTCGCCTCCCTCAAAAAGATCCTCGACGGCGTTTCGGTGCCGCTCGCCGAATTTTTCGGATCGGAGCAGGATCGCCGGGAAAAGATCTTCTTCGCCGGCGACGAGCTGACCGAGATCGCCGGCGGCAAGATCTCGTTTCGACAGATCGGCGACGATCTGCGGGAGCGGGCGCTCCAGGTGCTGCACGAGACCTACGAGCCCGGGGCCGACACCGGCCGGGCGATGCTCGGCCACGAGGGAGAGGAGGCCGGCGTCGTCATCCGCGGGCGGATCGAGATCACCGTCGGCGAAGCCCGCCGGGTTCTCGGATCCGGCGATGCCTACTACTACGACAGCCGCGTGCCCCATCGGTTCCGCAACATCGGGACGGAACCCTGCGAAATCATCAGCGTCTGCACGCCGCCGAACTTCTGATGCCGAACGTCCTTGTCTATCGGCGCTTGAAGCCGGGCGAGCGCTTTTCGAGGAAGGCGGTCACCGCCTCGAGATGGTCCTCGGTGTTGTGGCAGGTGCCCTGGACGATGGCGCAGAGATCGAGAAAGTCGGCGAGATCGGTGCGCTGGGCAATCTTCATCAGCCGCTTGGCGTAACGCAGCGCCTGCGGCGGCTTCTTGGCGATCTCCCCGGCGATCTCCAGGGTGCGCGCCATCAGCTGGACCGGTTCGACGACGTCGAGCAGCAACCCGATGTCCCTGGCCTCGTCGGCCCTGACGACTCGGCCGGTGAAGGTGAGCTCGGCGGCGCGCTGATAGCCGATCAGCCGCTGCAGGAACCATCCGCCGCCGTCACCGGGGATGATCCCGAGGTTGACGAAGGTCTCGCCGAACGTCGCCCTGGTCGAACCGACGCGGATGTCGCACATGCACGCGAGGTCGCAGCCGGCACCGATGGCGGCGCCGTTGACGGCGGCGATCACCGGCATCTCCGCCTTGTGGATGGCGAGGGGGATTTGCTGGATTCCCCTCCGGTAGCGCTCCTCGACCTCGGGCACCGCGCCGGCGAAGCTGCCTCCCCTTTCCTTCATCTCCTTGACGTTGCCGCCGGCCGAGAACGCGGCCCCATCGCCGGTGATCACCAGCACCGAGACGTCCGGGGCGCAGTTCGCCCACTGCACGGTGTCGACGATATCGTCGATCAGCGCCGTGCCGGTCAGCGCGTTGCGGACATCGTCGCGCCGCAGCGTGAGCGTCGCCACGCCCGCCTCCAGGGTCAGCGACGAATCGCGGGGCGTCGGAAGGTTGGGCATCTCGATCTCCTCAGGTGCTTTCCAGGATCATCCGGGCGTCGACCACGGTGTAGCCGTCGTCGTGGGCGAACACCGGGTTGAGGTCGATCTCGGTGATCTCCGGATGGGCCTGGACCAGCGCCGAGATCTTCATCAACAGATCGACCAGGGCTTCGCGATCGACGGGCTTGGCGCCGCGTACGCCCTTCCAGGATCTTCTTCGCCTTGATCGCGTCCAGCATCTCGAACCCGTCGGCGCGGGTCAGCGGGATCGCCCGGAACACCACGTCCTTGAGAATCTCGACGAAGACGCCGCCGAGGCCGAACATCATCACCGGCCCGAAGATCGGATCGTGGCTGACGCCGATGATCACCTCGACGCCCTTGCGCGCCATCGGCACGACCAGCACCCCCTCGATCTCGGCGTCGGCCTTGTAGGTACGCGCCCCCTCGATGATCTCGCGGAAGGCCTTGCGCATGGTGTCCTCGCGGCGAAGGGTCAGCTTGACGCCGCCGGCCTCGGTCTTGTGCAGGATGTCCTTGGAGACGATCTTCATCGCCGTCGGCCGGCCCTCGAACGTCGCGGCGGCCGCGGCGAGGTCGTCCTCGCCGCGGGCGAGCACGTAGGGCTGCATGGGAACACCGAAGGCCTTGAGCAGCTCCACCGCCTCGTTCTCGAACAGCGACTTGCGGCCGGCCTGCCGGCATTTGGCGACGATTTCCCTGGCCGCCGCGGGCGCCTCGCCGGCGGCGGGCGGCACATGCTCGGCGTTGCGCGCCCTGGCGTGGCCGTAGTCGATCAGGCCGGCGAGGCAGCTGACCGCGATCTCGACCGACTGGTGGACCGGAACGCCGGCACTTCGCAGGATCTCCAGCGCCTCCGGCTTCATCGTCGCATACAGGCTCTGCAGGATGATCGGCTTGCCGAACCGGCGCAGAAGCGCCCCCAGCCGGATCGAGGTCTCGTTCTCTATGGGCCCCAGGCTCTCGGCGAAGCGCAGCTTGTAGCCGCCGAACAGCCCGACGATCAGCAACGCGTCGACGCCCGGGTCCTGCAGGATCACGCTGGCGCAGTCGGCGAACACGCCGGGATTGGTGTCGGTGCCGCCGGCGACGTCCACCGGGTTCACCAGCGAGGCGGCGGGCGGCAGGATCTCGGCCAGCTTGTTGCGGGTCTCCTCGGCGAGCGGCGGCATCACCACCCCGGCCTCGGTCAGGCTGTCGGCGGCGATCGTCGCGTGGCCGCCGCCGTCGGCGAGGATGGCGACGCGATTGGAGGCCGGCGGCGGCAGCAGGCTCAACGCCTCCGCCAGCGGCACCACGTGGTCCGACTGGCGGGCGACGGTGACGCCGACCTGGCGCATCAGGTCGACGGTCATCTCGTAGCTGCCGGCGAGCGCCCCGGTGTGGGATTTGGCCGACGCCTGTCCGGCGGCGGTGCGCCCCGACTTGTAGACCACCACCGGCTTTCTCTGGGTCACCTCGCGGGCGACCTCGAGGAAGGTCCGGCCGTGCTTGAACCCCTCGACATAGAGGACCGGCACCTGGGTGTTGTCGTCGTCGCCGAGGTACTGCAGGTACTCGTTGAACCGGATGTCCACCTGGTTGCCGACGCCGACGTAGGTGCTGTAGCCGAGATGCCCGCCCGCCGTGCCCTCGGTGACGATGCTGAGCGCCATGTTTCCCGACTGGGAGACGATGCCGAGCCCGCCCGGCCGGACGTCGGGCATGCCGACCAGGTTCATCCGGCTGTGCAGGTTGAACACGCCGGACGTGTTGGGCCCGACGATGCGCACCCCGTGCTTTCGGGCGGCGGCGACGGTGTCGGCCTCGATCTTGGCCCCCTCCGCGCCCGTTTCGCTGAAGCCGCCGGCGAGGATGATCGCACCCTTGACGCCCTTGGCGCCGAGTTCCTCCATCAGCGACGGCAGGGTACGCGCCGGGGTACAGACCAGCGCCAGGTCGACGTCGCCGGGTACGTCCTTCAGCGACGGATAGGCTTGGATGCCGAGGATCTCGGACTCCTTCGGGTGGATCGGATAGATGCCGCCGGCGAACTTGTCGGCGATCAGATGTTTGAGCGCCTGATAGCCGCGCTTGGTCGGGTCCTTGGAGGCGCCGACCACGGCGACCGATCGGGGGCCGAGAAAACCGAGAATACCGTCGGACATGGCGCTACTCCCCCCTGAACACCGGCGACCGCTTCTCGGCGAACGCGTCGATGCCTTCCTTCCAGTCCTTGGTCGTCATGCAGGCGCGGATCCCCTCGAGCTCGGTGATCAGCGCCGCCTCGTAGCCCCGCTCGAGGGCGTTGTTGAGGTGCTCCTTGGCCAGCGCCATCGACAGCGGCGCCTTGCCGGCGATCCTGCGGGCGAAATCGTAGACCCCGTCCATGAACCCGTCGTCCGGCAGCGCCTTGGTGGCGAGGCCGATGGCCGCGGCCTGCTTGCCGTCGACGCGATCGCCGGTGAACACCAGTTCGCGCGCCTTGGTCAGGCCGACCAGCTGCGGCAGAACCTGGGTGACGCCGCCGCCGAGGAACGTGCCGATCGAGATCTCCGGGAAGCCGATCTGCGCCAACTCCTTCATCAGGATGAAGTCCGATGACACCGCCATCTCGGCGCCGGCGCCCAGCGCGTAGCCGTTGACCGCGGCGATCACCGGCAGGCGCAGGGTGCGGATGCGCTTGCAGACGTCGTTGGCCTTGATCAGGTACTGGCGCTTCTGGAAATCGGTCCGCGCGCCGGCACCGTGCGCCTTCAGATCGGCGCCGACGCAAAAGGCCCGCCCCTCGCCGGTGAGGACGACGACACGGACATCGCGATCGGCCTCCGCGGCATCGAGGGCGGCGAAGACATCGTCGTAAAGCTGCTCGACAACGGCATTGAGCCGATCCGGTCGGTTGAGACGGATCTCGGCGATACCGTCGGTCTTGCCGTAAATAACGGTTTCGAAGCTGGGCATAATGGACATCCTCCCGTGTGATCTTGTCCGGTCACGCGACCACCACGCTACGATGCCGCGCCGGCTCGGATCCCCGCCGCGCAGGCGGGGGCAAGCCTGCTATTGCTGTCTTTATTATCCCATTTCGTTATTTGGCGCGGCGATCGGGCGCTATTTGCGCTCATAGGCTACCGAACCATTCCCGATCAGGCAAAAGATAAATCCGCGAACCTTACCGCCCTTAAATTTGCCCAGGCCTCCCGGAGCCTGGGGATTTTGCCGAAGCCCGCGATGCAGCGTCGCAGGAAGCGCAGGCCCTGCTTGAACAATGAGCAGAGGGACCTCAGGCGTTTTCGAATCCCCCTTTTTCGCCGCTGTCTGCGGCTTTCCTTGCTTCGGCGGCGCCACAGGAGACGGCCCAGTACATGGCCACTGCCATCACCAGGATGAGCCGTTCGAGGCGTTCGGGCCTTTCGATGTGGCTTTGCATGAGCCCGAAGCCGCGCGACTTGAAGTCCGAGAACATCGGCTCGATGCCCCAGCGCAGGCCGTAGTCGAGGGTGGTGTACTTGCCGGGGCGCGCGTCCATGGCGATGATCCAGGGCTCGGGGTGGCCCTTTTCGTGCAGCAGTCCGATGTTGGCGACAACCCCGGACCCAAGAGTTCCGCCCCCTCAACGCCGCCCGGCATCAGAGACAGCGCTTCGCCCGTGGTCATCTCGCCGCCTTCATGGCCCAGGCTCAGATTGCCCTTCAGGCAGATGCGATAGCCCCAGCCGGCATCCTGACTGAGACTGGTTCGCATTAGCCTGAACCACCCTCACCCGCTTTCAAGAATCACGTCGGCGGCCTTTTCGGCGATCATGTAGACCGAGGTGACGATGAAGAAGCCGGGGATGCGCGGGAACACCGAGGCATCGACGATCCGCAGGTTGTCGATGCCGTAGACGCGGAACTTGCTGTCGACGACGCCGCCCGCGGCCTCGGGCTTCATCGCGCAGGTACCGCAGGCATGGTGCCCCCAGGCGGTGGCGCGGATGTGGTCCTTGAGGTCGTCGTCGGTGATCAGGTGGCGGCCCGGCGTCTCCTCCTCGTCGACCAGGTCGGCCATGCCGTCGACGATCCGGCGAGCGAAGCGCACCCCGGCGACCACCGCGTTCAGATCGTCGCCGATGGCGTCGGTGCCCTCCTCGAAGTAGCGAAAGCGGATGTCGGGCCGGTCGCGGGGATCGGCCGACGTCAGACGAACCTCGCCCGCGGTGTTGCGGGTATGCGCCTTGAGCACGATCCATGACAGGTAGTCGAGCCGCCTGACCCGCTCCGCGTAGCCCGGATAGTAACCGCGGAAATCGGCGAGCAGCCCCAGGCACCAGAGGTCGGGCCGTTGGCGGTCGGTCCTCGAGCGGAGGATCACCGAGAACAGGCCGCCGTTGCTGGTGTAGAGACCGAGGCGGAAGCGACGCCACTTGCGGTAGTGCTTGTCGCCGACCTCGAACCGGGCGCCGGCCATCGGCGCCCACGGCCGTTTCATCCGGTTGACCACGCCGACCTCGTAACGGTCCTGCAGGTTCTTGCCGACGCCGGGCAGCGCCGCGACCACGTCGATGCCGTTGGCGGTCAGCTGGGCGGGATCGCCGATTCCCGACAGCATCAGCAATTGCGGCGTGTTGAAAGTTCCGCCCGCCAGGATCACCTCGCGGCGCGCGCCAACATGGATCTCGGCGGCCTCGGTCGCCGGCCCGGCGGCGCCTGCCTGCGGCGCCGCGCGATACAGCCGCCGACCGGGGCGATAGACCACGCCGGTCGCCCGCCGGCCGTCGAGGTCGAAGGTGACCCGGGTCACCAGGGCGTGGGTGCGAATGACCAGGGCCTCGGGGCGGCGGCGCTGCACGTCGAGAAGCCGCTCGCGCGGACCCTCGCGGGCGTGGCGCCGGGTCGACGTCGGCACCAGGCGCAGACCGAAGGCGCGTTGGTCGACCCCGCGTTGGTCGTTGGGATCGCCCTGGCCGGTCACCAGCCAACGCCAGCGGATCACGGCGTCGGGCAGCCACCGCAGCGCCGCCCGCGCGGCGCCGAGGATCGCCCGCCGCATGGTCCAGTCGCGCAGCATTCGCAGCGGGATCGCCTTCTCGGTGGTCAGCCAGCCGTCCCAGCCGTGGCCGGTCGGGTTCCAGCCGACCAGCTTGGCCACCCAGCGATAGGCAAAAACGCGGTGGCGGCAGCGCTCGATACGTCGCCAGTAGCGGTTCATCCGCGACGCCGTCCATGACGGGTCGTTCATCGTCTCGGCGATATGGTTCCAGTCGGCGTTGTGCGGGCGGACGATGATCATCGCGTGATGCGCCGTACAGCCGCCCAACGCGCTGCAGCGCGGATAGAGCACGCCGTCGACCCGCTCGCCATCGTGGATCTCGCGGTATTTCCAGTCGCGCTTGCGGGTTGCCGGGTCGTCGTAGTGGCGGACCCAGAAATCCCATTTCATCCCCGGGTGCTCGGAGGCGAAGGGATGGAAGGCCGGCACCAGAACGTCGTCCGGCAGCGACCGTCCGCCCGATGCGTCCTCGTCTTCGACCGGATCGCCGCCGGCTTCCAGCAGAAGCACCTCGCGGCCCGCTTCGGCCAGGCGCGCCGCCAGGACGGCGCCGCCGGCGCCCGCGCCGACGACGATGTAGTCGAAGGTGCCGCCGTGGTCCATTGGCGCTCAGAGCCGCTTGAGGAAGGCGATCAGCGCCTCCTTGTCGTCGTCGGCGAGGTCGGCGCCGAAGGTGTGGCCGCGGTTGACGACGTAGTCGGGGCATTTGCTGAGCCCGACCAGGGTGTCGATCAGACCCGTGTCCTTGACCACCTGCTCGGCCCGCGCCTCGGTGCCGGGCGATTCGAGCTCGGCGTCCGAACAGGCGCCTCCGAAGTCCCTGAACGCCCGATAGAGCGTCGGCCCCGCCTTCGCCAGCTTCCAGAAATGTTTCAGGCCGCCCGGTTCGTCGTGGTCGGGCAGGATCTTGACGTTGGTGACGGCGCTGACCGGGAACCCCTTCGGCAACGGGCCGAGGGCGAGCGAGCCGTCCTCCGCGAAGGCCCAGTCGGCCAACCAGTGAAAGAACCCCGGGTTGTTGCGGACGATGTCGGGCATGTAGCCGCGGGGGACCATCACGCAGCTGGCCGCCGTGGTGCGGTAGATGTAGCCGGGCACCGGCACTTCGGTCATCGTGTCCTTCCGCCGCCGCTCGGGCCAGAGCATCTTGCGGATGGAGTCGTTGAACAACCGCAGCCGGTTGTCGACGCAGGGCAGATAGGGATCGGCGTCGGTGGCCGCCGGACAGCGGTTGGCGTAACGCTCTCCATAGTCGGGCTTGCCGTCCGCCTCGCCAGAGCCGTACCCGCCCGGGCCGTAACCGCTCCCGCGGGAGTACACATAGTCGACATATCCGACCGAGTTGTTGAGCAGATAGGGCGCGCTCGACCACAGGCTGATCAGAGAGGCCGGGCGGGTATAGCCGCGGCCGTTGCCGATCGGTTGCAGCGGCATCGCTCCGCCCGAAACCGGATGATGGACGGTCAGCTCCTTTACCGGCGGCAATTGCTTGTAGGACTCAGACGAGAAGTCGTCCCAGATGTCGCCCCGCAGCGCGTTGGTCGCCAGCGGGCTGCAGGCGTTGGTGCCCAACACGTCGACCGGAATGCGGCGCTCCGTCGACAGGAAGTTGTCGTCGAGGAAATCGTCGGCCAGAACCATGGCGGTCATCGCCGTCTTGAAGTCGTCGGTGTGCACCCAGGTCCAGTAGCGATCCCAACACTCGCGGTAGTCGGGGCCATTGCCGCCATGGGCGCACATACCCTCGTCGATGCCCGAACCCTTGGGCGCCTCGGGGATCTTGCTGGAATGGCAGGCGGCACAGTTTTGGGCGAAGACCACCTTGCCGCGCTCGATCGCTTCCGGTTTGTCGTCCTTCAGGCGTTCCCGACCGGCCGGGAAATCGGCCAGCCGGTCGGGGGTGGCGGTAACCAGGAAGAAGATCGCCATGTCGGCGGTCCGGTCCTCGGTGGCGCCCCAGTAGGCCGAGTTGGCCTCGGCGTCCTCGATCCGGATCGGCGAGATCTTGCGGCCGCCGATGATCGGACGGAAATGCAGCAGCCATTCCTCGCTGAACAGGCCGATGTTCAGGTAGACCCGGTTGAGCGCGCCGAGGACGCCGACCGAGTCGGCGCCGTCCTTGAGCACGCGGACGGTGTCGACCTCGCCGGTCTGGCGGTTCCAGAAAGCCGAGAAAGCCTTGGTCTGGTCGTAATCCTGGAACTGCTTGTTGTGAAGCTCGTCGCCGGTCAGCTTCTCACGGCCCCAGCGCAGCGACGGCAGCAGCCGTGCCCCGACGCTGTAGACCGCGTTCATCGTCCGCGGGTTGTTGATGTAGTCGGACGACACCAGCGAGGTATCGAGGCTGCCGGCCGGACTGGTGTGGAACACCTGGTAGATGAAGTTGTGCTCGTTGCGGGCCGGCTTGCCCGACTCGTCGCGCGGGCGGGTGTTCCACACGAAGATGCGGTCGACCCAGAAGTACTGGGCGCCCGGATTGGAAGCCAGGTTCTCCCACTTCGGGTTTTCCGGATCGCGCGGCGACCGCTCCGGGTTCGGCCCGACGTGGCAGAACGCGCACGACATGCCGACGCGGTAGGGCCGGATCAGGTCCTTTCGGTTGTAGTAATCGGGGTCCTCGTAATAGCGGACCGGATCCCAGGCGGCGGCGGCCTTCTCGTCGAAGTCGGGATTGGGGAACAGGCGCAAACCGACCACGCCCGTGGGCTCGCCGTAGGAGGACCCGACCGGCACGGTCTTGCCGCGGGCACCGACCCGGACGCCGGGATATTTGTCGGCGTCGGCGAAGGGATCGGGCGCACAGTCGGGCGAACGGGCGTCGAGCCACAGGCCGTAGCGAGCGGCGTCCGGGCCGCTCGGCGCGTCAAAGCAGGGTTCGTTGACCAAACCCAGGTAATGGCTGCGGTTGCGCCGTCCGTAGTACTGCGAAGGGTGCGACGAGATGACCTTGAGCAGGTCGAAGGCGCCGGCGGTGATCGACGCGACGTGGTCCCAGAAGCGATCGTTGCCGCCGGTCCACACCAGCCAGGTGTTCTGCCCCATGATCGCGTGTTGGCGGATGGTCTCGGGATCGAGACCCGTCGTCTTGGCGAGACCGACGATTTCGGGCGGATAGTCGCCGTTCTCCGGCTTGCGCAGGCCGCCCTTGTCCATGTCGACGAAGTAGGGATCGGGCGCGGCGACGAAATCGGCAGGCTTCAGGCCGGCCGTCGTCGCCTCGTCCTTGACCTTGCCGAACATATCCGCGTCGGGTTCGATCAGGGCACGCACGGCCAGGTAGCCGACGACGGCGACCACCAGAACAAGAGCCAGGACCACGCCCGCCGCCCATTTGAATACCCGTCTAACCATCATGGTTCCCTCTTCGTCGCCTCGCGCCGGTCGTCACCCGTGGACACTCACAGGGTCTTCAGAAAGCTCAGAAGCCGTTCCTTCTGATCGTCGCCGAGCTCGGTGCCAAACAGGTGGCCGGCATTGCCGTTGCCGGGCACGCGGGTGTCATAGCGCCACCCGTGCCGCTCGGCCTCGCTGCCGGGCCGGCTGACGAAACCGCCGTTCTCGGGATCGACAAGGTCCCAGCCCCGGTAGAAGACCACGGGACGCCGCTCGACCGGCTCCAAAAGGTCGCGGAGCGTCGGCACCGAGCCGTTGTGCAGGTAGGGGCCCTTCAGCCACAGCCCGGTCAGCTCGTTGGCGATGTAACCATCCTTGTCCTGGAAGGCCTCGAAGCCCCAGTGATAGTCGTCCTCGTAGGCGTCGTAACGGCGCACCGCCTCGGCGTTCCACATGTCGATCCGATGGCGGTCGGTGCCGAGTTCGATCGCCGGGATCACCGTGCGGAAGCGGGGTCCGGTCGGATCGTGGCATTCGGCGCAGTATTTGACGTAGAGCGCCTTTCCTTCCTCGACCCGAGCGGACTCGACGTAATAGGGATCGCCTATCGGGCGGAGCGAGGAAAACGGCGAGGGCGGCGGCTGTTGCAAGCGCGCCCAGGTCTCGATGCGGGTCAAACGCTCTTCCACCAGGGGATAGCTCTTGTAGGTCATGCCGTCGCCGACGGCGCCGCTGACAACCACCTCGCGAAGACTGGTGTTGAGACCGTCCCAGTGAAAGGCGGCGATCCGCGAACCGTCGCCGAGCGCTTGATCGAGCGCCCACAGCGGCATCATGTCCGAATTGCCGATGGTATGGTCGTCGCCCATCTTGAGGTTGTCGTACTTGACCGGGTTGAACGGATCGATCCGGCCGGGGCCCCAGTCGGGCCGCTCGTAGGTCCAGGCGTAGAGGACGCCCTGCTCCTTCAAGGCCGATTTGGTCAGCGGAATCAGCAGATAGCGATAGAGCAGCCGTTCCCAAAACGGCATGTCGTAGATTGCCGTGATCTCCTTCATCACGGCGCCGGCGTTGAACCGCGCGTCCCGGCCCACGTCGGCCAGGAACCGCAGATAGGCCTGGGGGTTGACCCGCGTGCCCGGCCCGCCCGGCACCAGGGTCGGCGGGTCGTCGGCATGCAGCCGATAGCTCCCCTGATGGCAGAACGCGCAGTTCGGCGCGACGCGGGGAATGACCCCGAGGGTTTTTTTCGACAGCCCGACCGGCAGCTCCTCGCCGGCCACCCAATAGAGGCCAAAAGCGGCGTAGCCGTCCCGGTCGCCGGGCAGGTATTCGGGGAACATCTGCGGCAGCACGCGCCAGATCCAGTAGGGCAGGCCCTGGCGTTCCTCGTTGCCGATCGAGCCGTGATCGAACTCCTGGATGGGATCGTTGACGTGGGGCTGGGCCACCGGGCGCAACAGGACGAACCAGCCGAACAGGCCGAGCCCGACGATCCCCGCCAGAAACCACGCCAGGGCCTTGGGCCAGCGCAGGCTCACAGGCGTTCTCCGACCGGGCCGCGCGCCCGTTCCAGCGCCGTCACCCGGATCAGACAATAGAGCGTCGCCAGGCCGATCACGCCGTCGAGGAGGACGCCGACGATGAAACCGGGCGGCTGATCGAACACGAAGACGGCGAGGAAGAAAAACGTCGCGCCGAACGACCGCGACGGAAAAATCGCCAGCCAGGCGTTCGCCCGGTAGCGTTCCAGATCGATGGTCGGCGGTATGTAGAAGACGGTGACGATCAGCAGCAGCAGTCCGGCGAACCGGGGCCAGAGCGACGGATCGAACGGAATGTTGAACAGGCCGAGGAGCCACGCCGGATCGAACAGCAGCGGCACGATGATGAACAGGTTCAGCACGATGCCGAGCCAGACCAGCAAACTGTGCCTGGCGATCCAGATGGAGAGGTCCTGAGGCGCCGGAGTCGGTCATAGCGTTTTCATGTACTCGACGAGGGCGTCCTTTTCCGCGGCGCCGAGGTCGGTGCCGTAGGCCGGACCCTCGTGGCCTCGGTTCGAGTTGCCGGGAACGGACGTGTCGTAGCGGAAGAGTTCGTCGGCGGCGGCGCCGGCGCCGTCGGCCCGGTAGCCCACCTTTTCGATATCAAAGACGTCGCTGCCGCGGAACCAGACGGTGGGACGCCTGGCGGCGGGTTCCAGCAGATCGCGAAGCGTCGGCACCGAGCCGTTGTGCAGATAGGGCGACCGCGCCCAGATGCCGTCGAGCGGCTGGCTGGCGTAGCCGCCGGTCTTGCGGAAATGGCTGAACCGCCAGGGGTAGCCCGCATAGAGCAGGTTCTGGGCGCCGGCAAAGTCCTCGGTATAGGAGGCCCAACGCCCGCGGTCGGTGCCGATCCTGTCCAGCCCGACGACATGGCCAAGACGCGGGTGGAGATCGGTGTCGTAGTCGTAGCCGCCCTCGCCGCCGATGCCGTGGCACCGGGCACAGTGGTCGGCGTACAGCTTGCGTCCCTGCGCGGCGCGTTCCTTGTCGATCGGTATCGTCTCCGGAAATGGCGGCGGCGGCAGATCCCACAGCCAGTTCTGCACGCGGATGATGCTGTCGCGGTCGACGGTGACCGGGGTGACCCCGGCGCCCAGGGCGGCGCTGAGGTTGCGCTCGGCGACCGAGGTGTTGTTGCCGTCCCAGTGCAGATGCATGCCCTCGCGCGGCCGTTGCCGCCAGATCGACGGATAGTCCGACGAACCGTTGAGGGCGGTGTCGTCGATCTCCTTGGGCCCCATCGGAAAGTTGAACTGGATGGCCTTGTACGGGTTGAAGGTGTCGACCCGTCCCGGCCCCCAGTCGTGCTGGCGATCGAGAAAGCCGAGTTGGGCGCGAACGCCGAGCAGCCCCTCGCGCACCCGGTCGACGATCACGTAGCGGTACAGCGCTCTTTGCAGAAAACCGAGATTGCCGCCGACCTCCTCGCTGTTGATGGCCTGTATCAGATTGTCGGTGTTGAACTTGCTGTCGACCGCGATCCGGCGCAGGAACTGAATGAATTCGTAGAGCCGCAGGTTGTTCGACGGCGCACCGTAGAGGTACCGGGTTTCGCCGCCGGGCGCCTCGCGCCAGGTGCCGACGTGGCAAACCGAGCAGTTCAACCACACCCGCTCGATCCCCGAAACGATCCGCCGCGAGACGCCGATCGGCAGGTCGGCGTCCGCCGATTCGTAGAGGAAGCCGAAGCGCCGGTAGCCGTTCGGCCCGAGTTCGTCTCCATAGAGCTTGGGCAGCGCCTTGAAGATCCAGTACGGCAGGCCGTTGGCGATCTCGCTGCCGATCGAGCCGTGCATGAAGTGCTGACGTTCGTCCTTGTAGGCGACGACGTAGGTGTTCACGAAGATCAGGTAATAGAGCGCGAGCACGATGATGGCGGCGATCACCCAAAAGCGGATCCACCAGCTTCGCCTGGCGGCTTGTTCGACCGGCGTCAGACGTTCCAGATCCATGGCAGATCCTCGTGCTCCAGTGGCTTGGGAACTCTATCGAAAAGTGGGAGGATCGAACACCGACATGACCTCCTTGATCATGTTGTCCCATTTTTCCTCGAAGGTGGCTCCGTCGTAGCGCGACAGTTCGTAACAGCCGAGCGGGTTCTCGAGGTCGTTGACCAGGCACTTGTTGCAATAGGTGCAGGCCTTGTCGGCGGTCGGGCCGTCCGCCTCGCGGAGGATCTTCGGCAGATCGTTGTTGGCGATCAGCGGCCGGCCGATGGTGACGCCGTCGCAGGCGCCGTCGCGGATCGCGCCGGCGATCTTGCTCGCATGCTGGAACCCGCCCGTGCACAGGATCTTGACGCTGGCGTCGACGCCGCGGATGTCCTCGCGCAGTTCCTTGGCGTAGGCGGCGTTGATGCCTTCGATGACCTTGCCGCGGCGCCATCGCCACAGCGCAAGGAACAGCCTGGCGGTCGGCCTGTGGCTGAAAATCCAATAGTTGAAGTGGGTTCGCGTGCCCTGCGACAACATGCCGTCGTACCAGCGGACGAGCTCCTGGGTCGGCAGGTCGCCGGGCGGATTGCGCGGATGGGGAAAGGTCGACCCGCTGGAGACGTGAAAGGCGTCGACGCCTCTGCCGCCGTCGAGCAGCATCCGACAGATCTTCTTGGTCTCGTCGAGGGTGTTGCCTTTCTTTTGCCAGGGATAGAGCCAGTCGTTGTGGTCGACCGCGTTGATTTTCATCTGCAGATGAAAATCCTTGCCGACTTCGCGCCGGATCGCGCGGACGATCTCGAGCACGAATCGGGTGCGGTTTTCCCAGGAGCCACCGTAATCGTCGGTCCTGTCGTTGATGCCCGAGCTCAGGAACTGGGTGATCAGGTAGCCGTTGGCGCCGTGCAGTTCGACGCCGTCGAGGCCGGCCTCCCTCGCACGGCGGGCGCCCTGGGCGAACTGCTCGATCACCTGATGGATTTCGTCGATGGTCATCGCCTGGGCGAGGAGGCCGTGGAAATAGTCCTTCTTATTGGTCGAGCTCAGTCCCTTGTTGTACAGATTCTCGACGCCGCCCAGGTCCTGTTGTCGGCCGGAATGGCTGAGCTGCATGATGAACTTGCAGTCGTATTCGTGGACCCGCTCGCCGACGGCCCGCCAGAATGGGATCTTGTCGTCGTCGTCGATCATCGCATAGCGTGTCAGGATGCGCCCGCGCACCGCGACCGGCGTGTACGACGAGATGATGCAGCCGACGCCCCCCTTGGCGAACTTCTCCTCCCAATTGAGCCGCGCGTTGCCGCCGTGGCCATTGTAGTCGTCGAACATGCCGGACAGATTCGACCGGAACAGCCGGTTCTTGACGTCGAGGGTGCGGAACGTCAGCGGATCGAAGATCAGCGCGGCGTTGTCTTCGTGCAGGAATGCGCCGTCCGAAGGGAGAGACATGCCTATGTCCTTACTGACGCAAACATCTCGGCGCTGCTTCGCGCTCCCCTATCGCAGCGCCGCCACGCAATTGTCAGGTGCATTCTAACGAGAATGAATCGCACGTAAATCAATTTGCAGAAACCAGCGAAAAAAACGAAACATTTCCATCGACTGCCGAATGCGCCCGCGAACATGCCCCACCGGGGGTAGGACGCGTTAGGCTCGCCGGCGTAAAGGAGCGACGTGTCC
>CAVYYK010000058.1:0-59947 GCA_963772635.1 uncultured Alphaproteobacteria bacterium | reverse complement strand
CAAAAGCCAGGTTCTCGGCCGCGAACACCTGCCGAAGGCGTTCGATCCGCCCGTGAAGATCGCTGCGCGCGGCGTCGATCTGCCGCAGGTCGTGGTCGAGCAGTCGACCGAGGTCCGCCGCTTGCGTCGGCTCGAGCGACGGCGTCTCGTGGGCATCGGCCACGCCCCCCTGCTCGTCGCCGAGAATGAACGTTACCGTGGCCATGGTCAGTTGCACGTAGTAGCGCTTGGTCTCGACGGTCGTCAGGTAGACACGGCCCGCGATCCGGTCTCAAAGAACCATAGCTCCCGGTTCTTGTCGGCATTCGCGACCTTTTCGAGGGCGAACAATCTTGGACGTACCGGGCGATCTGCACGATCGCGCCAAGATCGTCGTCGGTAGCCCGCTTCCGGTGAACAACCGCCCTCTCCAAGTACGGCAGGATCACCTCGGGATCGAGCCTCGACAGCCGTCGTATTCGGCGATCGCCGCGTCGATATCGCCGAGATCCGCCAGCGCCTGCGCCCGATTGTTGCGGTAACGCCAGTTATGAGGCGATAGTTTTTCGGCCTTGCCCATGTGATTGGCCGCCCTGCGATAATCGGGCTGAGGATGTCCAGCGCATGATCCCAGTCCGAAATAGGCGTGAGCCAACGTCTTCCGCCGCTTGACGGCGCGACCGTAGTATTCCGAAGCCTTGGAAATCCCCAGGAAATAGTAGAGATCGCCGAGACCAGCGAACGCATGGGGATCGTTCGGATCCGCTTCGAGAATCAGGGAGAGCCGGCGCTCTGCCACTTCCGCGTCGAATTGCCCCGACGCGGCCTCGGCAAAGGCGTTCGCCTTGATCAGGCCAAACCCGGCGGCCTGGTTGGTCGGATCGAGTTTGAGGGCATCCTCGAAAGCCTTTTTGGCCTCTTTCATATTCCAGACGTCGAGAAACTTGTTGCCGAGAGCGAGATAGTGCTCGGCCATTTCGCGGTCGAAATCGAGCTTCGCCTGCTTGCGGTCGAGTTCCCGGTCGGCGACCGCCACCTGCTTCGCCCAGTAGAGGGGAGACGTGCCGTAGACGACACCGGCGACGACGAGCATCGCCACCGACGCGGCGAAGGCGGTGAACCCCCAGTGATCGAGCAGGAACCGCCACAGCCGCCGCCACCAAGGCGTCATGTCGTCGCCTACCGGGTCCGGGCGATCGGGAAATTCTGCCCCTCGTATCGAATCATTGGGAACTGTTCGCGTCGCCATTTTTCCATGCTGTATTGGGGAACCTTCCGGTCGACGTAGTAGGCAAGCTCACTGATCCAGACGTGACCATCGGGTCCGATGTTCTCGGACTTCGGCCGGTCGGCAGGGCCGGCGAGGCCCTCCAGGAGCGCGTGCGAAATCGCTGTGGCCTTCGTAGCCCTCACGCGCTTGCTGGACGCTGGTCGACGCGGCGAGCACCGCGCGCCCGGTCGCCCGCATCAACCGGTCGATCGCCGTTTTCATTTCGGGGCCGCGGGTGTTGAACGCCAAGTCCATTCGGTCCTGTTCGACAAAGGCGCCGCCGTAGCAGGTATCGAGCAAGACGACCGTCTTGCTGGCGTTGATAGCCGTCAGCCGGTCGGTGATCCACTGCTTCGAAAGGCTCCCGTCCTTGAGGGCCTTTTGGTTGCGGGTAGATGAGCTCCTGCGCAGGAAATAATGGTGCCCTCGTCGACGACCGCGTGACCGGAGAGATAGAGGACGAAAACGTCCGTCGGCTTGACCTTTCCGGCCAGATCCGCGAATTCGACCCCCATCCTTTCCTTGGTCGCCTCGCCGTCGGGGAGCAAACGGAGGTCGATGGCGT
Organism: uncultured Alphaproteobacteria bacterium; assembly: GCA_963772635.1. Classification (GTDB taxonomy): domain Bacteria; phylum Pseudomonadota; class Alphaproteobacteria; order Rhodospirillales; family Defluviicoccaceae; genus JAUXFS01. The sequence goes on along the minus strand of CAVYYK010000058.1, from coordinate 58,133 downwards.
CGAGCATAAACTTTCCCTGACGCTCCAGCGCCGCCTTGAGGTCCCGCGCGTCGTTGGCGGCGTAACGCAGCGTCAGGTCGCTGTCGCGATAAAGGCGCTTATGCCGACGACAAGGCCAAGGCGCGGCTTCCCGACCTTCGGTGCCAAGTAGGCGACCTCCCGCTTAATGGTGCGGGAAGCGACCTTGTCGTCGGCGGTGTAGATCGTCTGCTCGATGACGTGCGTGCCCGGCGACAGCTCCAGCGGGCGCACCAGGACCCCACCGGGCCGTCTCAGCTCCTCGCCCCGCGTTCCCTCGCCGACGACGGCGCCGTCGACGCGATACTCGATCCGGCCGACGCCGCCGCCCCGGTCGGTGACCCGAAACGCATGCCGGTAGACCGGGTCGCGCACCGTCACTTGCTCCGGTCCGACCAGCTCGATCTCCGGCGGCAGGCCCCTCGCCAGGATTTCGTCGATGTCGCCGATTCTGTTCACCGCCTCGGTGATCGCCTGCTCGTCGCCGTTGAGCCGTTTCACCAACAGGTCGGGGCGGTAGAACACGTCGTAAAGCTGATCGACCGCAACGAACTCCGCCGCCCGGTCGGGGCCGCGATTGAGGTGATAGCCGACCAGGTCCTCGGCCCCCGGTGGCCGCCTATGGCGACGGCCCCCTCCGCTGGCACCGGATGGAGGACGGGCGGGAGCTGCTCGCCCTGTTCCCGCACAAGGACGGCAAGCGCTGGGTGGCGTGGACGCCGGAGGGGTTCTTCGCGGCGTCACCCGGCGCCGAGGACCTGGTCGGCTATCACCTCAATCGCGGCCCCGACCGGGCGGCGGAGTTCGTTGCGGTCGATCAGCTTTACGACGTGTTCTACCGCCCCGACCTGTTGGTGAAACGGCTCAACGGCGACGAGCAGGCGATCACCGAGGCGGTGAACAAAATCGGCGACATCGACGAAATCCTGGCGAGGGGCCTGCCGCCGGAGATCGAGCTGGTCGGACCGGAGCAAGTGACGGTGCGCGACCCGGTCTACCGGCATGCGTTTCGGGTCACCGACCGGGGCGGCGGCGTCGGCCGGATCGAGTATCGCGTCGACGGCGCCGTCGTCGGCGAGGGAACGCGGGGCGAGGAGCTGAGACGGCCCGGTGGGGTCCTGGTGCGCCCGCTGGAGCTGTCGCCGGGCACGCACGTCATCGAGCAGACGATCTACACCGCCGACGACAAGGTCGCTTCCCGCACCATTAAGCGGGAGGTCACCTACTTGGCGCCGAAGGTCGAAAAGCCGCGCCTCTACGGCCTTCTCGTCGGCATCGACGCCTATCGCGACAGCGACCTGACGCTGCGTTACGCCGCCAACGACGCGCGGGACCTCAAGGCGGCGCTGGAGCGTCAGGGGAGGCTGCTGTTCGACGCCATCGATCTCCGTTTGCTCCCCGACGGCGAGGCGACCAAGGAAAGGATCGGGGCCGAATTCGCGGATCTGGCCGGAAAGGTCAAGCCGACGGACGTTTTCGTCCTCTATCTCTCCGGTCACGCGGTCGTCGACGAGGGCACCTATTATTTCCTGCCGCAGGAGCTGATCTACCGCAACCAAAAGGCCCTCAAGGACGGGAGCCTTTCGAAGCAGTGGATCACCGACCGGCTGACGGCTATCAACGCCAGCAAGACGGTCGTCTTGCTCGATACCTGCTACGGCGGCGCCTTTGTCGAACAGGACCAGATGGACTTGGCGTTCAACACCCGCGGCCCCGAAATGAAAACGGCGATCGACCGGTTGATGCGGGCGACCGGGCGCGCGGTGCTCGCCGCGTCGACCAGCGTCCAGCAAGCGCGTGAGGGCTACGAAGGCCACGGCGTTTTCACCTACGCGCTCCTGGAGGGCCTCGCCGGCCCTGCCGACCGGCCGGAGTCCGAGACCATCGGACCCGATGGTCACGTCTGGATCAGTGAGCTTGCCTACTACGTCGACCGGAAGGTTCCCCAATACAGCATGGAAAAATGGCGACGCGAACAGTTCCCGATGACTCGATACGAGGGGCAGAACTTCCCGATCGCCCGGACCCGGTAGGCGACGACATGACGCCTTGGTGGCGGCGGCTGTGGCGGTTCCTGCTCGATCACTGGGGATTCACCGCCTTCGCCGCGTCGGTGGCGATGCTCGTCGTCGCCGGTGTCGTCTACGGCACGTCTCCCCTCTACTGGGCGAAGCAGGTGGCGGTCGCCGACCGGGAACTCGACCGCAAGCAGGCGAAGCTCGATTTCGACCGCGACATGGCCGAGCACTATCTCGATCTCGGCAACAAGCTTCTCGACGTCTGGAAGATGGAGGAGGCCAGGAAGGCTTTCGAGGATGCCCTCAAACTCGATCCGACCAACCAGGCCGCCGGGTTTGGCCTGATCAAGGCGAACGCCTTTGCCGTCGCCGAACCGGGGCAATACGACGCGGAAGTGGCGGAGCGCCGGCTCTCCCTGATCCTCGAAGCGGATCCGAACGATCCCCATGCGCTCGCCGGTCTCGGCGACCTCTACTATTTCCTCGGGGATCTCCAGAAGGCTGCGGAATACTACGGTCGCGCCGTCAAGCAGCGGGAGACGTTGGCGCACGCCTATTTCGGACTGGGGATGATCGCGCTGGGCCAGCCCAAACCCGATTATCGCGGGGCGGCCGATCACATGGGCGAGGCCGCAAAACTATCGCCACACAACTGGCGCTACCGCAACAACCGGGCGCAGGCGCTGGCGGATCTCGGCGATAGCGACGCGGCGATCGCCGAATACCGACAGCTGTCGAGGCTCGACCCCGAGTTGATCCTGCCGTACTTGGAGCGAGCGGTTGTTCACCGGAAGCGAGCCACCGACGACGATCTTGGCGCGATCGTGCAGATCGCCCGGTACGTGCAAGGTTTGTTCGGCCTCGAAAAGGTCGCGAATGCCGACAAGAACCGGGGGCTGTGGTTCTTTGAGACCGGATCGGGCCGTGTCTACCTGACGACCGTCGAGACCAAGCGCTACTACGTGCAACTGACCCTGGCCACGGTAACGTTCATTCTCGGCGACGAGCAGGGGGGCGTGGCCGATGCCCGCCAAGCGCCGTCACTAGAGCCGACGCAAGCGGCGGACCTCGGTCGACTGCTCGACCACGACCTGCGGCAGATCGACGCCGCGCGCAGCGATCTTCACGGGCGGATCGAACGCCTTCGGCAGGTGTTCGCGGCCGAGAACCTGGCTTTTGGTGGTGAGTAGTAGCCGCCGGTCAGATCGAGAACGACGAGCCGCAACCGCATGTGGACGACGCGTTGGGGTTCTTTATCGCGAAATAGGAGCCGATCAGGTCCTCGACGAAATCGACCTCCGAGCCTTTCAGCAAGTCGAGGGAAACCTCGTCGATGACGACGGTGACACCGTCGCGCTCGAACAGGCGGTCGTCGTCGTTCTTTTGGTCGTCGAGGCTGAAGCCGTACTGAAAACCCGAGCAACCGCCGCCGGAGACGGTGATCCGCAGCATCAGACCGTCGCCTTTCTCCTCGGCCACCAGCTTGGCGATTCGCCCGGCGGCGCGGTCGGAGATGCGAATGGCCTGTTCTTCCATCAGAGCGGCATCGTCGGGCATGTGCTTCTCTCGTGCTTTCTTGGCGGTCCGAAACCGTCCAACTCCGTTATTTATGTAGCCGTTGCCGGTGGCTTGTCAAATGCGCTTGCCGCCGGTGCGCGGCGTTGCCGAAAGCGCCATTGCTCAGACCCGCGACCGTTTGTACCTTGCAGGTATGACTGGTGCCGATAGCCTGGCCTCCTGGGCCTGCAAGCCCGCCGAGAGCCGCGGCCGCCTCTATCCGGAGCCCGAAAGCGCGAGCCGGACCTGCTTCCAGCGGGATCGGGACCGAATCATCCATTCGGCCGCGTTCCGCCGGCTCGAGTACAAGACCCAGGTGTTCGTCAACCACGAGGGCGATTTTTTCCGCACCCGGTTGACCCACAGCCTCGAGGTGTCGCAGATCGCCCGCTCGATCTGCCGGTCGCTGCGGCTCAACGAGGATCTCGGCGAGGCGCTGGCGCTCGCCCACGACCTCGGGCACCCGCCGTTCGGCCATGCCGGCGAGGATGCGCTGCGGGAGATGATGGAGCCGTTCGGCGGCTTCGATCACAATGCCCAGAGCCTGCGGGTGATCACCCGGCTGGAGCAGCGTTACGCCGACTTCGACGGCCTCAACCTCACCTGGGAAACGCTGGAGGGGTTGATCAAGCACAACGGTCCGCTCACCGGTTCCGCCAGCAACCGGCCGATGCCGCGAGCGATCGCCGAGTACGTCGAGGGCCACGACCTCGAGCCTTCGACCCACGCCGGTGCCGAGGCCCAGGTGGCGGCGCTTTCCGATGATATCGCCTACAACAACCATGACATCGACGACGGTCTGCGCGCCGGCCTGTTCACCATCGACGACTTGAGCGACGTCCCGCTGGTCGGCCCGGTGTTCCGGCAGGTGAAGAAGACCTACCCCGAACTGGAGACCTCGCGGCTGGTCCACGAGGCGGTGCGCCGTCTCATCGGCCACATGGTTCATGATCTTGTCGATGAAACCCGGCGGCGGATCGAGGAGGTCGCGCCGGGCAGCGCCGATGATATTCGCCGCTGCGGCCGACCGGTGGTTGCATTTTCGCAGGAAATGCAGAAAAACGACCGCGCCCTGAAGGAATTCCTGTTCGAAAACATGTACCGTCACTACAAGCTCAACCGCATGAGCAGCAAGGCGCGGAGGGTGGTCAGGGACCTGTTCAGGTTGCTCGTCGCCGAGCCGGGCTGCCTGCCGACCGAATGGCGGCGAACGGCCGACGCCCCCAAATCGGTGGAAACCGCCTGGGTCGTCGCCGACTACATTGCCGGGATGACCGACCGCTATGCGCTGGACGAACACCGCCGGCTGTTCGACGTGCAGTCGAGGAGCTCATGAATTTGTTTAGGCATTTCCGCGACCTGGTGTTGGGCGAGGTCGACGCCCTGGTCGCCGAAGGGCGCCTGAAGTCCGCCCTCGACACCGACAGGATCGCGGTCGAGCCGCCCCGGGACGCGACCCACGGCGACGTGACCACCAATGCCGCGATGGTGCTGGCCGGGTCCGCCGGCATCAAGCCGCGGGATCTGGCGGCCTTGCTGGCCGGACGCCTGGAAAACCTCGACGAGGTGGCCGCGGTGGAGATTGCCGGTCCGGGATTCATCAACCTTCGGCTGCACCAGCCGTTCTGGCATGCCCGGCTCGCCGAGATCCTCGCCGCGGGAACGGCGTACGGCGATTCCGCCCTCGGCGCGGGCGAGACGGTCAACGTCGAGTATGTCTCGGCCAATCCCACGGGACCGCTGCATGTGGGTCATGGGCGCGGCGCGGTGGTCGGTGACGCGCTGGCGTCGCTCCTGAAGAAGGCGGGGTTCGCGGTGACCCGGGAATACTACGTCAACGACGCCGGCGCCCAGGTCGACAAGCTCGCCGACGCCGCTTACTGGCGCTACCTCGAGGCGCTCGGCGACCGCGTCCCCGGGGAGACGGTCCGGGCGTTCGTCGACGCCACGCCGCTCGAGTACCGGGGCGACTATCTCGTTGCCGTCGGCGAGGCGTTGGCCGGCGAGCACGGCGCCGGCCTGGTCGACCTCCCGGTCGAACAACGCCAAGCGGTCGTCCGGACCTTTGCCGTCGACGCGATGATGAAGCTGATCCGCGAGGATCTCGCCGCCGTGGGCATCTCCTTCGATGTCGTCTCTTCGGAGCGCGCGCTGGTCGAGAGCGGCGGCGTCGACGACGCGCTGCGGTTCCTCGACACACTGGGCCTGATCTACACCGGGGTCCTCGAGCCGCCGAAGGGGAAGACGCCCGACGACTGGGAGCCCCGGCCGCAGACGCTGTTCCGCGCCAGCGCATTCGGCGACGACGTCGATCGGCCGCTGAAGAAGTCGGACGGCACCTGGACCTATTTTGCCACCGACATCGCCTACCATCTCGCCAAGTTCCGCCGCGGCCATCGGACGATGATCGACATCTGGGGCGCGGATCACGGGGGATACGTGAAACGGATGAAGGCGGCGGTCCAGGGGATCACCGAAGACAAGGGCGAGCTCGACGTCAAGCTCTGTCAGATGGTCAACCTGCTCGACGGCGGCGAGCCGGTGAAGATGTCGAAGCGGGCCGGCACGTTCGTGACCTTGCGCGACGTCGTCGACCGTGTCGGCCGCGACGTGTTCCGGTTCATCATGCTGACCCGCAGAAACGACGCCCAGCTCGACTTCGACTTCGAGAAAGTCATGGAGCAGTCCAGGGAGAACCCGGTGTTCTATGTGCAGTACGCCCACGCCCGCTGCCGCTCGGTATTCCGCAACGCGGCGGAGGATTTCGGCGAAGACCAACTGGCCGACGCGGCGCTCGCCGAGGCCGAACTCCCTCGCTTGACCGACGCCGGGGAGCTTGATTTGATCCGGGCGATGGCCGGCTGGCCGCGTCTGGTGGAGAGTGCGGCGGAAGCGCACGAGCCCCATCGCGTCGCGTTCTACCTTCAGGAGTTGGCGGCGCTGTTCCACCTGCTTTGGAACAAGGGCAACGACGATGCCCGGCTGCGGTTTATTCATCCCGGCGATCGCCCGCTGACCCTGGCGCGGCTTGCCCTGGTCCGCGGCGTGCAGTTGGTGATCGCCTCGGGCCTGCAAGTGATCGGTGTCGAGCCGGTGGAGGAACTTCGGTGATGGCGATGGAACAGCCGCCGACGGGTATCGGACGCGAACACGGCGACACTGTCGTTGCGGTACGCAGGTTTCCGCGCCGGTTTGCCGAAAAGCGGTGGCTTTGGGGAGGGCTGGCGGTGGTTGTGCTGGTAGCGATCGGCGCCGCGGTCGCGTGGCTGACCGGCGACACCGGTTCGCCGGTCTCCGGGCCCTCGGAGGCGCCGTTGATCAGGGCCGAAAGCGAACCGGTCAAGCTCAGGCCGGATCGCCCCGGCGGGATGGAGGTGCCCAACCGGGACAAGCTGGTGTACCGGCGCATGGAGGGACTGGCGGAACCGTCGGCCGTCGAAAAGTTGCTGCCGGAACCCGAGGAGCCGTTGCCGCCGCCCCGCGCGAAGCCGGCTCCGCCGCCGGAAATCGCCCCGGCGACAGCGCCCGAACCGGCGTCTCCTTCCGGGGCGGTCGGGGACAGGGTGGAACCGCAGACGCCCGCGATGCAGGACAAGATCCAGGACAAGCGGAACACCCTGGCCGCGGTTCCGCCGCCGGACAAGACCGGCGCAGAAGCCGGCACCAAGCCGCAACCGCCCGAAAAGAGCGAGCCGGCGGATACCGCCGCCAGACCGACCTCCGCCTATCAGATACAGCTCGTCGCCGTCCGTAATCGCGAGCAGGCGGAGGGCATGTGGAAAAAGCTCACGAGCAAGCACCCGGACGTGTTCGCAAACCTCGAGCCGGATATCGAGCGCGCCGACCTGGGCAATAAGGGGGTGCTGTACCGGCTGCGCGCCGGTCCCATCGACAGCGAGGCCAAGGCGCGCTCGTTGTGCGCCGACCTCGGCCGCCGCAAGGTCGACTGTCTGGTGGTTCGCGCGGGTGGATAGGCCGGGTGGATAGGGTTGTGAACAATCATTCCCGGGCGGTGATCTTCGGCGTTTCCGGCCCCGACCTGAGCGACGACGAACGGCGGTTCTTTGCCGACGCCGATCCGTTGGGGTTCATTCTGTTCTCCCGCAACTGCGTCTCGCCGGACCAGGTGCGGGCACTGGTTTGCGATCTCAGGGAAGCCGTCGGGCGTGCCGGCGCGCCGGTGCTCATCGACCAGGAGGGCGGCAGGGTGGCGCGCCTCGGTCCGCCCCACTGGCGCGCGGCGCCGGCCGCCGCGCGGTTTGCCGAAATCGCCGGCGCAGACCCCTCGCAAGCGGCGGAGGCGGCGTGGCTGAACGCCCGCCTGCTGGCGGCCGAGCTTGCCGATCTCGGCATCGACGTCGACTGCGCGCCGGTTCTCGACATCCCGCAGCCGGGAGCTCACCAGGTCATCGGCGACCGGGCCTTCGGCGGTATTCCGGAACAGGTGGCGCGGCTTGGCCGGGCGACCTGCGAAGGGCTGCTCGCGGGTGGCGTGCTGCCGGTGATCAAGCACCTGCCGGGACACGGCCGCGCCACCGCCGACAGTCATATCGACCTGCCCGTGGTCGATGCCGCCCGCGAGGAATTGGCCAAGGTGGATTTCGCGCCGTTCCGGGCATTGAACACCATGCCCTGGGCGATGACCGCACATGTGGTGTATACGGCACTGGATCCTACGGCGCCGGCGACCACATCATCGGTAGTCATTGAGCAAGTGATACGCGGCGCCATTGGCTTCGACGGAGTTTTGATTTCAGATGATCTGTGCATGAAGGCCCTCGAGGGATCTCCCGATCGTCGGGCGAAAGCCGCGCTGACGGCCGGCTGCGACATTGCCCTCCACTGCAACGGCGAGCTTGCCGAAATGGAGGCGGTCGCGGCCGCCTGCCCGCCGCTCACCTCGGCCGCTCGCGCCCGTCTGTCCCGGGCGGAAGCCATGCGGTTGCGCCCGGAACCCTTCGATGTCGGGGCGGCGCTGGATCGAATGGACGCCATGCTCGGCGTCCACGCAAGGTGATACCGTGGACCTGAAAGAAATCCTTTTCGAGCTTTCGGTGTGGACGATCCCGGTGTTGCTGGCGATCACCCTGCACGAAGCCGCGCACGGCTTCGTCGCGTGGCGGCTGGGCGACGACACCGCCCACCGCCTGGGCCGGGTCACCATCAATCCACTGCGCCACATCGACCCCTTCGGCACGATCCTGCTGCCGGCGATGCTGCTGTTCCTCTCCGGGGGACGATTGATGTTCGGCTTCGCCAAGCCGGTGCCGGTGAACTTCATGCGCCTCAGGCGTCCGCGTCGCGACATGGTCTGGGTGGCGGCAGCCGGCCCGGGAGCCAACCTGGTGATGGCGTTTACCGCGGCGGCGTTGTTTCACATAGTGCCGGCGTTGCCCGAGGAATTCGGCCGCTGGGTCCTGTACAACCTGCACAATGGGGTCTGGATCAACGTGCTTCTGGCGGTGTTCAACATGCTGCCGATACCGCCGCTGGATGGCGGGAGAGTCGCCGTCGGACTGCTGCCGCTACCACTGGCGAGAGCCGTGCAGCGGCTGGAACGGTTTGGTTTTGTTATCATTATCGGCGGGGTCTTCCTTCTCCCGTGGATCGGGAGCAAGGTTGGGCTGGATTTGAATGTTTTCAACTGGCTCGTCGTCACGCCGGCGCTCTACTTGAGCGAGATGATTTTGAGGGTTTTCGGCGTATCGTGATGGGATAGCGGACATGGCCGAATACCTCAGCGACGGATCGGCGGGAGCGTTCGTCGTCGACATCGACGGCTACGAGGGCCCCCTCGACGTGTTGCTGGTGCTCGCCAGGGAGCAGAAGGTCGATCTCAAGGAGATCTCGATCGTGCAACTGGCCGAGCAGTATCTGGGGTTCGTCGCCGAAGCCCGACGCACCAATCTCGAACTCGCCGCCGAATACCTGGTGATGGCCGCATGGCTGGCCTACCTGAAGTCCCGGTTGCTGCTGCCCGAACCCGCCGGCGCCGAAGAGCCTTCGGGAGAGGCGATGGCCGCTGCGCTGACCTTTCAGTTGCAGCGCCTGGAAGCGATGCGGGACGCCGGCGCCCGACTGATGGCCCGCAATCGCCTCGGACGGGACTTCTTCGCCCGGGGTCGGCCGGAGTCGCTGAGCGGGAACCGGGTTACGGTGTTGCGGGTCGACTTGTTCGAGCTTCTGAAGGCCTATGGCGGACATCTTCGCCGCCGCCAGGATGTCCAGCCGCTGCTCATCCAGACCTCGGAGTTGTCCTCGGTCGAGGACGCGTTGGAGCGCCTGCGCCGGGGACTCGGTAGTTTCCCGGGCTGGGAGAACCTCTGGCGGTATCTGCCTCCCGGCACCTTCGAGGGCCTCAGCAAGGGCCGGCTCGCCGCACGCTCGGCGATGGCCGCGACCTTCGCCGCCAGCCTGGAACTGGTCAAACAGGGGGGGGTGAAGCTGCGACAAGGCAAACCGTACGGGCCTATTTATCTCAGGGCCGCCGACCGGGATAACGATCAGCGATGACCGACGTCGACCGACAACACCTGCGCATGCTGGAAGCGGTGCTGTTTGCATCCGCCGATCCGCTGAGCGAAAAGGAACTGGCCCAGCGGCTTCCCGAGGACGCCGCGATCTCGACATTGCTCGCCGCTTTGAAGGCGCACTATGCCGACCGTGGGGTCAATCTCGTTGTGGCGGGCAAGACCTGGGCGTTTCGAACCGCGCCGGATCTGGCGGCGGTGTTGAGCCGGGACAAGCTGACGGAACGCAAGCTGTCGCGGGCGGCGCTGGAAACGCTGGCGATCATCGCCTACCATCAGCCGGTGACCCGGGCCGAGATCGAGGAGATCCGCGGTGTCCAACTGAGCAAGGGAACCCTCGACGTGCTCTTCGACGAGGGTTGGATCCGCCCCAAGGGCCGGCGGCAGACGCCGGGGCGGCCGGTCACCTGGGGCACCACCGATACTTTCCTCGACCACTTCGGCCTCGAGAGCCTCGCCGAGCTACCGGGCGTCGACGAACTGAAGATGGCGGGTCTCCTCGACGCCCGCCCGGCGATCCAGATCTACGGGGTGGCGGGAGCCACGGAATCCGAGGAAGACGAAACCGAAAACGAGGACGAGGACGACGCGGACGCTCCGGGTGAACTCGAGCAACGGTGATGTCCCGCCGCGCCGTTGCGGCATCAATTCCTTTCTGCCATTATCCGCTGACGGGGCCGCAAGCAAGAGAGAGAAAGAGAGAACGTTTGTATGGGCACATTCAGTATCTGGCACTGGCTGATCGTCTTGGTTGTCGTCCTGATCATGTTCGGCGGCAGAGGGAAGATCTCGCAGATCATGGGCGACTTCGGCAAGGGCTTGAAATCTTTCAAGAAAAGCTTGAAGGAGGACGACTCGTCCGAGGATCAGTCGTTCGCCGAAGAGCAGCCGAAGGCGCTCAAGTCCGAATCCGCGCGCGAGGCCGAACCGGCCAAGCAAAAGGATCGGGCGGCAAGGTAGCGCGCGTCGCCGGGGCCGCCGGCCGGCGGTAGCGAGGAGCGGCGATGCTGGACATCGGCTGGCAGGAGCTTTTTTTCATCGCGGTTATCGCCCTCATCGTCGTGGGTCCCAAGGACCTGCCCAAGGTGATGCGGACCGTCTCCCAATTCGTTCGCAAGGCGCGCGGACTGGCCCGGGAGTTCCAGGGCGGCGTCGCGGATATGGTCCGCGAGGCCGAGTTGGACGAGATCAAGCGCAAGGTGGATGGATCGAGCAAGTCGATCGAAAAGACGATCAAGGATACGGTCGATCCAACCGGCAGCCTGACCGCGGATTTCGATCCGGCCGAGTTCAACCGGCAACTCAAGGAAAGGGTCGAGGGCGGCCCGCCGACGCGGCCCGCGGAGACCGGGGCCGTATCCGACGGCGGCACACCTGCCGAGACGCCGCCGGCAACGAAGTCGCTGCCGAAACCGCAGCCGAAGGCCGCGACCAAGCCGAAATCGAAGTCGCCGGCAAAGCCGAAGGTGGCGACGAAGCCGAAATCAAAGCCGAAACCGCCCCGGACCGCCGGGCGAACCAGCGGTTGATCCACCCCGAAAACCAATCATGCGCAGAGCCGATTCCGGCGACACGGTAACGATGACGATAGAGATGGCTTGTGTTGCCGATCCCGGCGAACCCTCCTACAACGGGGGACGAAGCTTGCTTGCACGGGCATCCTCTCGGCCAGCCTGCAATCCCGGACGTTGAATTACGGTGGCGGACGAACAAGTCGAACAAGCCAGAATGCCGTTGCTCGACCACTTGGTCGAGTTGCGCCGCCGGCTGCTCTACTGCGCCGTCGGACTGGTAGTGCTGTTTTTCATCTGCTACGGCTTCTCCGAGCAGATCTACGGATTTCTGGTCCGGCCGCTCGCCGACGATTCTCCAGGCGCACGGCGGCGACCGGCGGATGATCTACACCGCCCTGTACGAGGCGTTCTTCACCTACATCAAGGTGGCGTTTTTCGCCGCGCTGTTCCTCGGCTTCCCGCTGATCGCCAGCCAGATCTGGATGTTCGTCGCGCCGGGGCTCTACAAGAACGAAAAGCGGGCGTTCCTGCCCTTCCTGATCGCCACGCCGATCCTGTTTTTTCTTGGTGGGGCCTTGGTTTACTACCTGATCTTCCCACTCGCTTGGAGGTTCTTTCTCAGCTTCGAGGTCACCGGCAGTGGCGGCGCGTTGCCGATCCAGCTCGAGGCCAAGGTCGACGAGTACCTGTCGCTGGTCATGCGGTTGATCTTCGCCTTCGGCCTGTGCTTCGAACTGCCGGTGCTGATGACCCTGTTGGCGCGGGTCGGCCTGGTCGGCTCACAGGGAATGCGGGAGAAGCGCAAGTACGCCATCGTCCTCGCCTTCGTCGCCGCAGCGATCCTGACGCCTCCGGACGTGATCAGCCAGATCGGACTGGCGGTCCCGATTCTCCTGCTCTACGAGATTTCCATCCTTTGCGTGCGTATGGTGGAACGGAAGGCGGGGGTCGACCGGAGCGAGGACGACGAAACCGATCTCGACGATGACGCCGAAGACGACGATGTCGAGAACGGGCGCGCGTGACGACCGGGAAACCCGGCCCCTGAAAGTGGGCAAGCCGCATCGTGGCATTCCGGTTTCGGGGTCAGAGGCTGAGTTTCAGAGGGTGGGGGCGTCGGCAACATGAGCCGTTGGTCCGTGGTCTTGTTGGCCGTCTTTTCCGGGTTCCTGGCGGGGCTCGTTCCCGCCGGCGTTTCGCTCTATCTCGACTGGACCGACGCCTTGAGCAAGGAGCGGACCTATCTCCGCATCGTGGCGGTCACGACGGTAGAGCGATGGGAGCAACTCTACAAATCGTCGACGACGCTGCTCGCCGAGCTCGCGAACTATCCGGAGCCCCACTGTTCCGACACGCACGTCGCCAGGCTGCGCAAGGCGAAAGAGCAAGCCACCCACGTGCGCGAGATCGGTGTCTTCGCCGAAGGCCGGGTTTCATGCCTATCGTCGGGAAGCGGCGAATTGCCGGAAACGATCCCACCCCCGGCTTGGCAGTTGTCTGAGGGGATCGGGATCCTGCCTGTCACCGTATCGCAGAGCCCGGGAAGCGGGCCGCAGATCACGTTGACCTACCGGGACCACATCCTGACGGTAGATCAGACGCATTTGTTGGAACAGATGCACGGCATCGCCCCTGATGTCTCGTTGGCTCTGTATGCCATGGAATTGGATCAGCCGCTGGCGGTGTTCGGCGATCCGGCCATCCGCAATCTCCGCCCACTAGTGTCGGAAACCAGCGTCTTCTACGACGGCCGCAGGTTCGCCATCAGCGTACGCTCAGGAACCTACCCGATCGTCGCCGTCGCCGGCGCTCCGAGCGGGGCCGTGGAGCGCCACTGGTACGGGGAGGCGCTCAAGTTGGGGGTCGTCGCCGTTCTCATCGGCGGCGTGGTCGCCGTCCTGATCGTCTTCGTCGCTTGGCGGCGAATGTCACCGCAGGGCGAAATCCGCCACGCGGTCAAAGCGCGCCAGATCGCGGCGGTGTATCAGCCGGTGATCGAGCTGGCGACCGGGCGTTGCGTCGGCGCGGAAGCCCTCGCACGATGGCACCGTCCCGACGGCACCGTGGTCCTTCCGCGAGCGTTCATCCCGTTTGCCGAAGACAATGGACTGATATCGCTGATCACGGATCAGATGATCGGGCATGTCATCAAGGACATGGGCGAGCTGCTTCGCCGACGGCGAGACTTCCATGTCGCGATCAACATCGCGCCGCAGGAACTGGAGAACGACCGGATCGTCGGCGTTCTCCAGCGGGCGATCGAGGAATCCCGTTTGGAACCGCGGCAGATCGTTCTCGAGGCGACCGAGCGAAGCCTGATGAACGCCGAAACGGCCAGCGGGGTGATCGGCCGGCTTCGCGCCGCGGGACATGCCATATCGATCGACGACTTCGGAACCGGTTATTCGAGCCTGTCGTATCTGCAGCGGTTCGATCTGGACAACCTGAAGATCGACCGGCTGTTCGTCGAGGCCATTGGTGCCGACGCGGCCACCAGCGGCGTCGTCCCGCATATCATCGATATGGCGCGGACCTTGAAACTCACCATGATCGCCGAGGGCGTCGAGACCGAGGAGCAGGCGTGTTTCCTGAGAAACAGCGGCGTTCCCTATGCCCAGGGCTGGTTGTTCGCCAAAGCCCTGGCGCCGTCGCAGTTCCTGACGTACCTCGATTCCATCCCTTCACGCCCGGATGCGGCGGAGACGTTACCACAATAGGGCTCGGGACAGCGATTTCCACCGGGATACCGCCGGCTGCCGATTTGGCGAAGCCCCTCACGAAGGGGACCACCGCGGCCGAGCCGTCTTGCGGAGCACGGGACGGGACGAGGCGCGGACATCGCTCCCTTGACCGTCAGGCAGGCTTCGGCTAACCCCCTCATTCGGGGACGTCTGGGGCCGGCACATGCTCGATATCAAGTGGATCCGCGAAAATCCGGAAGCGTTCGACGCCGGCCTCGGCCGGCGTGGGCTCCCCGCGGCGTCCGGCCGCCTCATCGAAATGGACAACGCCCGCCGCGAGGCGATTGCGCTCGCCCAGGAAATCCAGGCGCGGCGCAACAGGCTGTCCAAGGAGATCGGCATTCTCAAGGGCCGCGGAGACGACGCCGCCGAAGTGATCGCGGAGGTCGGGCGCTCCAAGCAGCAACAGGGAGAGGCCGAGGAGAGGGCGCGTGTCGCCGAACGGGAACTGGAGGACGTGCTCGCCGCCATCCCCAACCTGCCGGCGGAGGACGTTCCCGACGGTCCCGACGAATCCGCCAACGTGGAAGTCCGACGCCGGGGCGACCCGCCGGCCCTGGACTTCAAACCCCGGGAGCATTTCGCCATCGGCGAGGCCCTCGGGATGATGGATTTCGAACGGGCCGGGAAGCTTTCCGGTGCCCGGTTCGTCGTCCTCAGCGGGGCCCTCGCGCGGATGGAACGGGCCCTCGCCTCGTTCATGCTCGACCTCCACACCGGGGAGTTCGGCTATACCGAGGTCAACCCGCCGGCGCTGGTCCGCGACGAGGCCCTGTTCGGCACCGGCCAGTTGCCCAAGTTCGGCGACGACCTGTTCCGGACCGTCGACGGCCTGTGGCTGATCCCCACCGCCGAAGTGCCGCTGACAAACTTGGTCGCCGACGAGATCCTCGACGAGGACAAGCTTCCGCAGCGGGTCACGGCGATGACCTGGTGCTTCCGCGCCGAGGCGGGAGCGGCGGGCAAGGACACCCGCGGGATGATCCGCCAGCATCAGTTCACCAAGGTCGAAATGGTCAGCATCACCCGGCCCGAGGACTCGGACGCGGAACTGGAGCGGATGACCGGCTGTGCCGAGGAGGTGCTCAAGCGCCTGGACCTGCCGTACCGCGTCGTGGTGCTGAGCACCGGCGATATGGGTTTCGCCGCGCGCAAGACTTACGACATCGAGGTCTGGCTGCCCGGTCAGGACCGCTATCGGGAGATTTCCAGCTGTTCCAACTGCGGCGACTTCCAGGCCCGGCGGATGAAGGCCCGTTGCCGGCGGAGCGGCGAAAAAGCCACCCGGCTCGTCCACACCCTCAACGGCTCGGGGTTGGCGGTCGGACGGACGCTGGTCGCGGTGCTCGAGAACTATCAGCGGGCGGACGGGTCGGTGGTGGTCCCCGCCGCGCTCAGGGCCTACATGGGTGGGCTGGAGGTGATCGCCGCCGATGGAGCATGAACCCTTCCAACTGGCCAAGGCCCGGGTGCTGATCTCCAACGACGACGGCATCGACGCACCGGGTTTGAAGCTGTTGGAAAAGGTCATGCGCGGCCTGGCCAACGAGGTGTGGGTGGTCGCTCCGCAAACCGAGCAGAGTGCCGCCGGCCACTCGCTGACCATGCGCCGCCCGCTTTTCGTTCGCCGGGTTTCCCGCCGTCGCTTCACCGTCGACGGGACGCCGACCGACTGCGTCCTGCTCGCGATCCACAAGGTGATGAAGGGGCGGCCGCCGGACCTGGTGCTTTCCGGTATCAATCGAGGCGCCAATCTGGGCGAGGACGCGACCTACTCGGGAACCGTCGCCGCCGCCATGGAAGGGGCGTTGCTCGGATTTCCGTCCATTGCCCTCAGCCAGTTGTACGAGGACGGCCAGCCGGTGCGCTGGTCGACCGCCGAGCATTGGATGGAGGAGGTTCTGCGGCGTCTGATCTCGGCCCGGTGGTCGCGCGGCGTGCTACTGAACGTCAATTTCCCCGACGTTCCGTCGGTGGCGGTGACCGGCATCGAGGTCACCCGTCAAGGGCGTCGCAAGATTGGCGGCTCGATGATCGAAGGCGTCGATCCGCGGGGCGAGCCGTACTTCTGGATCGGCGGCGGGCGCGACGAGGACCGCGGCCGGGCGGGCACCGATCTCGAGGCGGTCCACCGCGGCGCCGTCTCGGTCACGCCGCTGTCGCTCGACCTCACTCACGAGCCGACCGTCAAGACCCTGAAGGCGGTGTTCCCGTGAGCCCGGCGTCCCGCAAGATCCGGCTGATCATGGAGCTTCGGCGCAACGGCCTCACCGATACCCGCGTTCTCGGCACGATGGAACTGATGCCCCGGGAACTGTTCGCGCCGGAGGCGTTCCGCGACCAAGCCTACGAGAACGCGACATTGCCGATCGCCTGTCATCAAACCATGAGCGCGCCGATCGTCGTCGGCCTGATGACCCAGGCACTGGAACTGGGCGAGCGGATGAAGGTGCTGGAGATCGGCACCGGATCCGGCTACCAGGCCGCCATTCTCAGCCGGCTGTGCCGGCGCGTCTACACCATCGAGCGCTACCGGGATCTGCTGAAAGAGGCGGAGCGGCGATTCGCCAAGCTCGGCATCACCAACATCACGTCGAAGGCCGGCGACGGCACCCTCGGCTGGCGCGAGCAGGCGCCGTTCGAGCGGATCATCGTTACCGCGGCGGCGACCGACGTGCCGCCGGTTCTGGCCGGTCAGCTCGCCGTCGGCGGGGTAATGGTGGTGCCGATCGACGACGGGGCGGGCGATCCAAGGCTGCTCAGGGTGCGGCGGAGCGAGCACGGTCTCGACACCGAGGACCTGGGAGAGATGCGTTTCGTCCCCCTGGTGCCGGATACCGCGCCGGAGTGATTGCCCGGCCGATGATTGAAGGTGGCCGCGGGTCCGGCCATACTTCGCCGATGTCCATCACGATCGCAATTCTGCTCGTCCTGCTCAGCGTGGCGGGATGCGGTTGGGCCGAGTGGCCGCCCTCCGACCATCCGCCCAGACCGGCGGTGAGCAGACCGGCGCAGACGCCGGTCGCGGGATCGTTTCCGATCCCGATTCCCAAACCGGTACCGCGGCCGCCGGTAAAGGCGGTCATCAAGGAAGTGCGAAAGGAAGTGCGACCGCCCGCCGTGACGTCGCCGACCGTGACGTCGCCGACCGTGGCGGCGCGCCGTGCACCCGATCCCGCCGTCGCCACGGTTCGTGTTGCCCGGGGAGACACCGTTTACGCCATTTCGCGCCGCCACCAGGTGTCGATGCGAGCGATCATCGAGGCCAACGGCCTGAAGCCGCCCTATGATCTCGAGGTCGGCCAACGGATCGTGCTGCCCCGCGACCGCGAGCACGTCGTTGGCGGCGGCGAAACCGTCTACGGAATCTCCCGGGCCTATGGGGTCGACGCCTACGAGCTCGCGACCGCCAACGGCTTGGTCGCGCCGTTCGCTCTGCGCGTCGGGCAAACCCTGCGCATCCCGGCATCCGGCACCGAATCGGTAGCGAGTCAACCGACGCCGCCGACACCGGTGATGGCCGCCAGGCGACCCACCGCACCCGCCGCCGTTCCCCGCCCGCCACCGGCCAGCGGCGGTTTCGTCTGGCCGGTAAAGGGCAAGGTCGTGTCCGCATTCGGCGCCAAAAGCAAGGGACTGCATAACGATGGCATCAACATCGCGGCACGGCGCGGCACCCCGGTGCGGGCGGCGGAAAACGGCGTCGTCGCCTACGCCGGAAACGAGCTTCGGGGTTTCGGCAACATGCTGTTGATCAAGCACGCCGGAGGCTGGATCACCGCCTACGCCCACAATGAAGAGCTGCTGGTCAAACGGGGCGACGAGGTTCGCAGGGGCCAGATCGTTGCCCGGGTCGGCAGTTCCGGCAGCGTGACCAAGCCGCAGCTACATTTCGAACTGCGCAAGGGCAAGCAGGCGGTCGACCCCCGCAAATACCTAAAAAGGGGAAGCGCCTGACTGGAACGGTAAGGGCGATCACCCCTCACAGACGTCACGGATTTTTCCCAGCATATCTGAGTTTTGATTTAATATCGTATTTTAGGAAATTTGTATTTGAAATTTATATACAAGTAAAAACAAACTAATATTTCGACTATACTCTCTCTCTTTGCTATATAATCACGATGGTGGTCCCTAAAGGTCGCGTTGACAGCCGTATCGAGGGGGCCTCGAGATACACGCTCAAGTCGGCGCGAATGCCGAAAGGAGAGAGGCATGCTGAGGTTCTACCCGCCCGCGGACGCCGGACATCCGGGTCCCCAAGTCAATGGAATGAAGGGGGAAGCCGCAGGGCGATCGATGCAGGTCATCGTGTTTTCCTCGCAGAAGGGCGGGTCGGGAAAGACCACCCTGTGCGGACAAGTCGCCGTCCAGGCCGAGCTTTCGGGCGCCGGGCCGGTGGCGATCGTCGACACCGACCCGCAGGGTAGCCTCGCCGATTGGTGGAATGCCCGTCAAGCGGAAGTGCCGCTGTTCATGAAGGCGCAGGTCGACTATCTGCACGAAGATCTCGATCAGCTGGAGCGGGCGGGCGTCCAGTTGGTGTTTATCGATACCCCCCCGGCCGTTACCGACACCATTCGAAAGATCGTCGGATTCGCCGATCTGGTGGTCGTTCCGACACGGCCGTCGCCTCATGACCTGCGCGCCGTCGGCGCAACCCTCGACATCATCGAAAGCCAGCAAAAGCCGCTGATTTTCACGATTAACGCGGCGACGCCCCGCGCCAAGATCACCGGGGACACGGCTGTTGCGCTCTCCCAGCACGGCACCGTCGCGCCGGTAAAGATTTGCCACCGGACGGTTTATGCCACCAGCATGATCCACGGGCTTTCGGTGATGGAAACCGATCCGGAGAGCCAAGCCGCTCAGGAAATCGTCAGTCTCTGGGAATACATCGCTTCCCGGCTCACCAAACCCGACTGCCGGGTGACCCGCGGAACGGGAATCTACCAACAACCGCGAGCAAGCGGCTTCGGCCGGCGCAAGACCCCCAGGCCCGTAGCGGTTGCCGGGTGATCGTCATGGCGCAGCAAAATCTTCTCCTTGCCAACGAGCACCTGTTCGCCCGCAAGGGCGAGGCTGCTCCGGCGGCCGATTCCATGCCCGGTTTCGGGCAGAGTTCCTTCTCCCTTATTCCGCACAACGGCTCGAAACAGCAGAAATCGAAAAAGCGGAAGGGCGGCAAGCGCAACTCGTCACCGCTGTCGAGCCTGATCCAGCGCCGAATCCACGTGCCGGAGGTTTCCAGCGAAGCCGGCGAACACGGCTCCTTCGGAGCACTCGGTGATTGCGAGTTGGCGGCATCTGAGGAGCCGGTTGGAGACATCCTCCCGGTCGGAATCGGATGAGCAATGGAAAAAGCTCTCGTTTCGGCTTCGTTACGATCAATATGTTCGCTTGAAGAACCTGGCCGGTCTGTGGGGCAGTAGCTACCAGGGCATCCTCGAGAGGGCCGTTGCGTACTATATCGACGAAGCGACGACCTCCGAAAATTTCAAGTGGAAAGTTTGATTCGTTAGTGCCCCGGACCCGGGTCGTATCGACAACGGAGGCGGCCTGGAATTCAATATCCGCCCGCACAAGATCTCCCGATATGACAGAGCGTTCGATCCGTTTGCTCGGACAGAGCGCTCTTGATGTTCAACTCGGCTGACACGGGGACGCATCTGTCCCGCCGTCAGCCGAGTTGGTCGTTCGCCACGCTCTCTCGGGATGAGGTCGGCCGTAACGACCGGAGTTCGATCACCCGCGTACTGAAAGCTTCGAGAGTGACCATCAACGAAATACCGTTACCTTGCGGCCACAAGACCTTCTTGCCGGCGCGCGGAAGGGGAACGCCGATCTCCTTGCAGAAATAAATCAACGCATCACTGACTTCCGCGCGGGTCAGGCTGACGGTAACGGGTTCGCTTCGGCCCGACCGGCAAAAATGCAGGGTGACCATCGCTTCGATGTCGTCCTTGAACGTCGCATAGAGCCTGTCAGCCGAAGGCAATGGTTTTCCGCTATTGATGCAGTAGCTTGTCGTAGCCACTTCGACTTCTTCGCTGGAAAAAAAAATCTTTCTCAACTCCATCGGCACGGCGGTCACCTCGTGTTTTCGAGTATGGGATATCGACACGGTCAATGTACCATATCGCCCTTTTCTCTACCATAGGTAAACAACGAAAAAATAAGTACAATTTTGACGGATGAGGCAGTCGGGACAATCGGTTTTCTTGGCTTCAACGGACCGCGCGTTACCGCCGAAAACGGAAGCCTTATTGCAGCGGCTTTCCCAGTCGCCCGGCGAGGTCCTGAATGAACTGCCAGGCGACCCGCCCCGAACGGCCGCCGCGGGTGACCGCCCACTCGTTGGCCTGGGCACGCAGCGCTTCCACCGGTACGGTCAGGGAGAAACGGGCGGCGTAGCCCTCGACGATCGCCAGGTAGGTGGCATGATCGCAGGCGTGAAAACCGAGCCATAGCCCGAAGCGATCCGATAACGAGACCTTCTCCTCCACCGACTCGGCCGGATTGATCGCCGTCGAACGTTCGTTCTCGATCATGTCCCGCGGCATCAGGTGGCGGCGGTTCGACGTGGCGTAGAACAGAACGTTCTCCGGCCGGCCCTCGATCCCGCCCTCCAGGACCGCCTTCAGGGATTTGTAGGAAGCGTCGCTTCCATCGAACGAGAGATCGTCGCAGAACAGCACGAACCGTCGGGGCGCGGTCCGCAGCAGCGTGAGCAGTTGCGGCAGCGTGTTGATGTCCTCGCGGTGGATCTCGATCAGCGCCAGCGCCCCCGGGCTCTTGTCGTTGATTTCCGCGTGGACCGCCTTGACCAGGGAGCTCTTGCCGGTCCCGCGCGCTCCCCACAACAACGCGTTGTTGGCCGGCAGACCCGAGGCGAAGCGCCGGGTGTTCTCCAAAAGGATATCGGCCTGGCGGTCGATGCCCTTGAGGAGAACGAGATCGACCCGGTTGACCTTGGATACCGCCTCCAGGCGTCCGCCGTCGGCGTGCCAGACGAAGGCGTCGGCGTCGGCGAGGGTGGCCCCCGGAGACGGCGGCGGCGCCAACCGTTCGAGGGCCTCGGCGAGGCGTTTCAGCATGCCGGTGACGTCGGTATCGTTCATGAATCCAAACCTAGCAGTTCGCGATCTTGCTGTCATAGCGAGAGCGCGTAAAAACGTTAACGATTGCAAGCCGGATCGGGGCGGGTATAGTCGCGCTGTTCCAACCGTTCCACATGCCCGTCATATATCCGAGGAGTTTTCGATGTTCGTGACGCCGGCCTACGCCCAGGCTGCCGGAAATGCCGCAGGTCCTGGCGCCCTTCAGGCGTTTCTTCCGATCATTCTGATCTTCGTCGTTTTCTACTTCCTGTTGATCCGCCCGCAGCAGAAAAAGATGAAGCAGCACAAGGAGATGCTGGGCGCCATCCGCCGCGGCGACAAGATCGTCACCGGCGGCGGCATCGTCGGCACCGTGACCAAGGTGATCGACGACGCCGAGGTGATGGTCGAGGTCTCCGAAGGCGTCAAGGTCCGCGTCCAACGCGCGCTGGTCTCCTCGGTGCTTGCCAGGACCGAGCCCGCGGGCGAGGCCAAGCCGCCGAAGCAGAGCGCCGGCGGCGGGCCGCCGGACAAACCCCAGCAGACGGCGGGTTCGAAGTTGAAGAAGCTTTTTGGCGGCAAGGGCGACTAGGCGACCGGGATGGCCACATCGTTAGTCTACTTCGCCAAGTGGAAGGTGATTCTGGTGCTCGCCGTGTGCGCGGCGGGCATGGCGTTCGCGGCGCCCAACCTTCTGAGCGGGCCCGAAGCGCAATCGTTACCGTCGTGGCTTCCGAAGAAGCAGATCAGCTTGGGGCTGGACCTGCAGGGCGGCTCCCATCTCTTGCTGGGAGTCGAGACCGGTGCCGTGATCCACGAGCGTCTAGAGACGCTGGTCGATTCGATGCGGATCGAGCTGCGCAAGGCAGGCATCCGCTACCAGGGGCTGGGCGTTGCGGAGAACGCTGCGGTCGTCACCATCCTCGACGCTGACCGCGTCGAAGAGGCGAAGGACCTGCTCCGTGCTCTCGACCGCGATACCGTTGCCAACGTCGATGGCGACCGGGTGACGCTGACATTGACGGAGAAGGCGATCCAGGAACGGATTTCCTCGGCGGTCGTTCAGTCCATCGAGATCATCCGGCGGCGAATCGACGAGACCGGGGTGCGGGAGCCTATCATCCAGCGTCAGGGTGCCGATCGCATCCTGGTCCAGCTTCCGGGAATCGACGATCCCGACAGGGTCAAACGCCTGATCGGCAAGACGGCGAAGATGACGTTCCATCTGGTCGACGACACCGGCAACGTCTCGGAGGCGATGGCCGGCCGGGTACCGCCCGGATCGATGCTGCTGCCGTCGGCCGACGAGGTGGATTCCCAGGGCCGGCCACGCATGTATCTGGTGCGCAAGCGGGTCATGGTCAGCGGTGAAAACCTGGTTGACGCCGAGCCGACCTTTCAGCAGGGCGAGCCGGTGGTCTCGTTCAGGTTCGATACCGTCGGCGGCAAACGCTTCGGTGATGCCACCAGCAAGAATGTCAGGTCACTTGATGGCCATCGTCCTCGACGGCAAGGTCATCAGCGCCCCGCGAATCCGCGAGCCGATCCTGGGCGGCTCCGGCGTCATCACCGGTAGATTCAGCGTCGCCGAGGCCCAGGATCTGGCATTGCTGCTCCGTGCCGGAGCGCTTCCGGCGCCTTTGACCATTCTCGAGGAGCGCTCCGTGGGGCCCGGGCTGGGCGCCGACTTCGATCGCCGCCGGCAAGATCGCCAGCGTCGTCGGACTGGTTCTGGTCGTGGTGTTCATGATCCTCGCTTACGGGCTTTTCGGGCTGATGGCCGACCTTGCGCTGGTGGTCAACATGATCCTGATCGCGGGAGCGCTGTCGGTCCTTCAAGCGACTCTCACCCTTCCCGGTATTGCCGGGATCGTGCTGACGATCGGCATGGCGGTGGATGCCAACGTATTGATCTTCGAATATATTCGCGAGGAGATCCGGTCGGGGCGGACGCCGATCTCGGCGGTCGAAGCCGGCTTCTCGCGGGCGCTGACGACGATCGTCGACTCTAACCTCACCACCCTGATCGCGGCGGTTCTGCTCTACAGCTTTGGCTCCGGTCCGGTTCGCGGATTTGCGGTCACGCTCGCCATCGGCATCGTCACTTCCATGTTTACCGCGACGATGTTGACGCGGCTGATCGTCGTGACGTGGTTGCGACGCACCAAGCCGCAGACGTTGCCGGTCTAGGAGTCTCGAAGATGCGCCTTCTCAGGCTGATTCCCCCGGGCACCAAGATCCGTTTCATCGACCGGCGTGGGGTTTTCTTCGTTTTCTCGGCGTTGCTGGTCGCGGCGTCGGTGACGATGTTCGCCGTCAAGGGACTCAACTACGGGATCGATTTCAAGGGCGGAATCCTGCTCGATATTAAGACTCAGGGACCGGCCGACCTCGCCAAGCTCCGTCGTTCGTTGGCCGATCTCGGTCTTGGGGAAGCCTCCTTGCAGACGTTCGGCGCTGCCGACGACGTTTTGATACGCCTGGAGCAACAGGAGGGCGACGAGCAGGCCCAGCAGGCGGCGGTGGCGAAAGTCAAGGAGGCGTTGGGCCCAGGCGTCGAGTATCGGCGGACGGAGTTCGTCGGCCCGCAGGTCAGTGAGGAGCTGTTCTGGGACGGTATTTACGCGGTCAGCGCCGCAATCCTGGCCATCCTGGTCTATATCTGGTTTCGCTTCGAATGGCAGTTCGGTCTGGCGGCGGTGATCGCTCTGCTCCACGACGTATTGTCGACCATCGGGATCTTTTCCCTGGTCGGGTTGGAGTTCAACCTCACGACCGTCGCCGCCGTGTTGACCATCGCCGGCTACTCGATCAACGATACGGTCGTCGTGTTCGATCGGGTGCGCGAGAACCTGCGCAAATACAAGTCCATGCCGCTACGTGAGCTGTTCAATCTGTCGATCAACCAGACATTGTCGCGAACGACGCTGACGAGTTTCACGACGCTGCTTGCCCTGATCTCCCTGTATACCCTCGGCGGCGAAGTCATTCGCGGTTTCAGCTTCGGCATGATCTGGGGGGTAGTGATCGGCACCTACTCGTCGATTTGTGTAGCCGTGCCGCTGCTCCTGTATCTGCATGTGCGGCGGGCCACGGGCACCCCGGAAGCGACCGAGAAAAAGACCGTGGAAGAGGTTCGATAGTTCCGGTGCCGGGACTGGACATAACCCCGCGGGTGCCGGCGGACCGCCAGTTGATCCAGGGCTACGGTGACGGGAATTTTCGGATCGCGGGTGCGGTCTACCGCGGGCCGGTGCTGGTTCTCCCGGAGCGCACTCTGCCCTGGTCGGTGCTTGACCCGGAGGGTATCACCCCGGACTCGCTGGCCGAGGTGACGGCGGACGCCTCTCCCTCCCGAATCCTCGTGGTCGGCTGCGGCCGGCTTTTCGTCCCGCCGCCGGAGGGGTTGGGGGGATGCCTGCGCGATGCCGGCATCGCCCTCGAATGGATGGATACCGGCGCCGCCTGCCGGACTTTCAACGTCCTTCTGATCGAGGGCCGCGACGTTGCCGCGGCCTTGATCGCCGTCCGCTGACCGCAACGGAAAAGGCCCGGGAGAGCCCGGGCCTCGTGCGTCCGTCCCGCGAAGCCGCGACTAGGCCTTGGCCAGATTTGCGGCGACGAAGTCCCAGTTGATCAGGTTGTCGATGAACGCCTGGACGTAGTCCGGCCGCCGGTTCTGGTAGTCCAGATAGTAGGCGTGTTCCCACACGTCGCAGGTCAGCAACGCGGTCTGGCCGTGAACCATCGGCGTATCGGCATTGCCGGTCTTGGCGATCTTGAGCGCGCCTTTTTCGGCGACCAGCCAGCCCCAGCCGCTACCGAACTGGGTCACACAGGCGTTCTTGAATTCCTCGCCGAATTTGGCGAACGAGCCGAACGCGGAATTGATCGCCGAAGCGACATCCCCGGAAGGCGCACCGCCGCCGCCCGGCTTCATGCAGTTCCAGTAGAACGTGTGGTTCCAGACCTGCGCGGCATTGTTGAAGACGCCGGCCTTACCCGCGTCCCCGGCCACCGCCTTGACGACCTCCTCGAGGCTTTTCGAGGCGAGAGGCGTGTCCTTGGTCAAGTTGTTGAGGTTGACCACGTAAGCGTTGTGGTGCTTGCCGTGGTGAAAGTCGAGGGTGTTCGCCGAGATATGGGGTTGCAGCGCATCCTTGGCAAAGGGCAAAGGCGGAAGTTCGAAGGCCATGTTTCACTCGTCCCCGATCCAATTCATTGAAAGACTAGCCTCAACATATGGTCTCGGCTGTGCGATTGAAAGGGGAACGGGAGGCGAATCCGAGCGATCTTATCGCCGCAGCACTCCCTTCAAAATCGAGAGCCACTTGCAGCTCAGCCGCTCACCGTGGCTGAGGCCGACCCGCTCGGCGAACGGGTCCTGTTCGCGAACCCGTCTCGCCAGCTTTCGCGCCCTGCACAGGATGATGGCGGTATGCGTACCGAGAGCGTTGGATTTGATCAGTTGGGGCAGCGGCTCGGCCTCGCGCAGGAGCCGATCGACTCCGTCCAGAACCCTGTCGATGACCGCCCGTGTCTGACCTTTCGCAGATGGGGCCTCGAGGTGGAAGGTGGTGATGAAGGCGTCGCGCATGAACTGTTCCGGGATGCACAGACGGCTGTAGATGCTCGATGGATGCTTGCAGTCGCGAAGCCGCTTCAGGATTCGAAGCGCCGAGCACAGCGCGTCGGCCGAGGGGCCGCAGACGGATACGTCCTCGCCAAAAAGCTCGAGCAGGTATCGGCCGATCGGCGCCGCCGCGAACTGGCAGTAGACCAGGAGGTCGTTCCAGGTCTGGATGCGGCCGCCGGTGACGTCGCGCCGAAACGCCTGGAGAATGTGGTGGGCATGGGTCGGCGATACGCCGGATTCCCGCAGACTTTCACGCACGGTGACGCTCGCGTTGCGGGCATCTTCGGGCAAATGCCCGCCATCGCCGCCATCGAGCACGGCCTCCATGGCTTCCAGCTGCGACGCCTTCTCCTCTCGGTTCAGCAACGGATTGTCGGTGATCTCGTCGGCGATGCGGACCAGGTGACCAAAGGCCCGCACCGAGGGTCGGAGGCGCGCTGGGAACGTATCCGGCATCAGCGAAAAATCGGCATCGCCTCCGCGGAGTTCGCGATCGCTGTCCATGATCGGGGGACCTGATTCGGGCTCTTGGTGGAGGTTTTCAGCTTGACCCTTATATGTCACAACGGGCCGTCCACGGGCCGGAAAAATGAGCAAACCGAAACTTTCCTATTGTGCCGAGCAGATCAGGCGGTTCGACAACGACCGCTTCCTGTGCACCCTTTTTGCACCGCCGGCCGAGCGCGAGGCATTGGCGGCGGTGTATGCGTTCAACGTGGAGGTGGCGCGAATCCGCGAGTCGGTGGTCGAGCCGCTGCTGGGAGAGATTCGCCTGCAATGGTGGCGGGATGCGATCGAAGGGATATACTCCGGGCGGCCGTCGAGCCACCAGGTGGTCGTTGCCCTGGATGAAGCGGTGCGCGACTTCGGGCTGAGCCGCGCCCACTTCGAGCGGGTGCTCGACGCGCGCGCCTTCGATCTCGACGACGCGCCGCCTCCGGATCTGGCGGCCCTGGTCGACTATGCCGACGCGACCTCGGCGACCCTGTCGGCGCTGTCTCTCGAAGTGCTCGGCGCCGATGGTGCCGGTGTTCGCCAGGCTGCCCGCGACGTCGGTATCGCCTGGGCGCTGGTCGGCCTCATCCGCGCCGTGCCCTTCCACGCCCGTGCCCGGCGCCTCTACCTGCCGGCAGAGTTGAACCGGAAAGCCGGTCTCGATGTCTTCGAGCTGTTCGATCGGGGCGGGGTCGACGGGCTTTCGAGGGTCGTCGGCACGATCGCCGAAATTGCCGGCGACTACCTGTCTTCCGCCCGCAGCCGGCGGAGGGAGGTGCCGGGGCAGGCGCTGCCCGCGTTGTTGCCGGCGACCTTGGCCGCGGGATATCTGCGGCAACTGCGGAAATGCGGTTTCGATCCGTTCGACGCCCGTGTCCAGGCGGGAAGTCCGCTCAGGCATTTGCGGATCGGTTACAACAAACTGAGGGGCCGCTACTGACCGGCGGGCACTACGGGGAGGGCGTCGCGCAAGCGCTGGAACCGGTCACAGCCGAGCCGGTTTAGCGGAAGTCCTTTGTTTCGCCGATAACCCCATCGCCGAGACCGGAGCCTTGCTTCGTTTTGCCCGAGGCCGTCGGAGATGCATCCGATCCTTCGGCGGCGGATCGAGGAGAGGGACCACCCGGGGACGGCAGCGCTTTCGCCTCCACCGTCTGCCGGTCTAAGTCTCCGGCCGGCCTGAAGGCGATACCCGGATCTGCCGAGCCGACCTCGCCGATGATTTGCAAGTTCGAACCGACGGCCGGCATTCCGGGGTCGAATGGATTGGGTTTGCCGACGGGCCAAGTGGGACCGTCCGCTCCCGCCTCTCTCCCGGCGGTCGTCTCCATTTCCGCGAGCGGCGCATAGAACGGCTTGTCGGTCAGGGTGCCGACGGGTTGGGGCGGCACCGAGACCGGCGAGGTCGCGACGGAGCCCGCCTTGGGAGCGGCCGGAGACGTCTTCACCGTGCCGGCGGCCGGGACGACCGTTTGCCCTTCCTCCGCCTGGGTTGGCGGAAGTCCACCCTGGGTACCCTGCCCGGGAGCAGCTGGAGACGCGACGCGCCTGGAATTGCTTTCGTTGCCGCTGCCCCGGAAATTGCGGACCGCCACCAGGTAGTGGGCGATCTTGAAGTAACCCTTGTCGACAGCGAGTTCGATCGCGGTCATGCCCCATCGACCGGGGACATCCACCTTGGCGCCCGCTTCGACGCTGGCTTGGGCTGCGGTGAAGTCGTTGGCGTGGATCGCATCGAACAGCTGCTGGGTCGTCGCGTCGACACCTTCGGCTTGGGCGAACACCGGCGCCGGTCGGCCGGTCAAGACCGCGGCTGCAACAACAGCGCACATGGCGACAAGCAGGCGCCGAAGAGGTGGAGATGAATACTGTCGCATCGAACCCGTTTCAGATGTTTCGTTTTGTGCAAAGCCCCGACCGCCCTAAATATGCGCCGATATGAAGCGCTCGGCAACGGTCGAACCGAAATTCGCTATGCATGGCAGCTTCCCGGTGTCTGTCCTACACGTGATTTCGGACTTTGGGACCGCTACAATAAAACCTCTTGTTGATCCCGATCAGGAAAGGACACGCGATGGAATACCGCCGGCTCGGCAGAAGTGGCCTCTGGGTGTCGCCGCTATGTCTTGGCACGATGATGTTCGGCGATCGGACCGACGAGGACGAATTGGAACGCATCGTCGATGCCGCTCGGGATGCCGGAATTAACTTCATCGACACCGCCGACGTCTACAAGACCGGCGCATCCGAACGGATTGTCGGCAAGCTGATCAAACCCGACCGCGACCGCTGGGTGCTGGCGTCGAAGGTCGGCAACGCCATGGTCAAGCGCAGCGAGGATCCCAACATGCAGGGCCTCGGACGCAAATGGATCCTCAAGGCGATCGACGACAGCCTGTCGCGACTGGGCACGGACTACGTCGATGTCTACTACCTCCACCGCGACGATCCGGATACGCCAATGGAGGAGACGGTGATCGCCGTCACTGACGTCGTCGCCGCCGGTAAGGCACGATATTGGGGTGTCAGCAACTATGCAGGATGGCGAATTGCCGAGGCAATTCGCGTCGCCGAGAAACTCGGCGCGCCGCTGCCGGTGGTGGTCCAGCCCTACTACAACGCGATGAACCGGATGCCCGAGGTGGAAATTTTGCCGGCCTGCGAGTGCTACGGTCTTGGGGTGGTGCCCTACAGCCCGCTGGCCCGGGGGGTGCTGACCGGCAAGTACGCGCTCGACGCCGAACCGTCCGAGCAGACCCGGGCGGGGCGCAAGGACACCCGAATGATGGAAACCGAATACCGCAGGGAATTGTTGATCATGGCCCAACAAATCAAAACCCATGCCGAAAAGCGCGGGATGACCGCCGGCCAGTTCGCCGTCAACTGGGTGCTGAACCACCGAACTATCACCTCGGTCCTCGCCGGCCCCCGCACCGTGGCGCAGTGGACCGAGTACTTGGGCGCGCTCGACCGCGGGTTCACTACCGAGGACGAGGCCCTGATCGATACGCTAGTGCCCGCCGGTCACCCCTCGACCCCGGGCTTCACCGACCCCCGCTATCCGGTGATCGGACGGCTGGCGCGGACAGGAGAACGGATATGAGCCTACTGGGATTGCCAGCCGTGGCAGAAAATGAGATAGTTGCCCCCACTCCGGCAACAAGGGGAACATCCAGGATGAGAGCAGACTGCGCACTCCGCCGGAGGGTTTTGGCCGGTGGATTGGCGGTCGGGTTGGTCGCGTCGGCCATTCCCGCCGTGGCTTCGGCAGCGAATGCTTGCGTGATGCCGAAGGATCTCGCCGCGTTGAATGCGCGCGTTCTCCAAACCGAACTGATGGTCGCGGCGCTCTCCTGTGGAGAGAAGGCGCGCTATAACGCGTTCGTCATGAGCTTCAAGGGCCTGCTCGGTGAGCACGGGCGTGTGTTGCGGGGGCTGTTCGACCGCGTCCACGGCGCCGGCGGCAAACGGAAACTCAACGGGTTCGTGACCAAGCTCGCCAACGACGCCTCGCAGGAGAGCCTTGCCGTCGCCGGAGGGTACTGCACGACCGCGTCGGCTTTGTTCGAGGAAGTCCTGAACACGCCACCCGGACGAATTCGACGCGATGGCGGAAAAGCCTTGGATCAGGGACCGGCACGGTTTTTCCCCCTGCACCGTCTCCGCGGACAAGAGCGGGAGCCGTTCGACCGCCCAATCCCGACCGATCAAGGCCAACTGACGGCGCCTCGGCCTACGAGGGGTCCCCGAGCCAGGCGTCCAGGTCGTCGAGCGACCTGCGGGCGACCGCCTGCTTTCGTTCCCGTCCGCGCAGGCGTCGCCCGCGTGCGTCGGTTTTTTCGATCGGCGGAAACAGACCGAAATTGATGTTCATCGGCTGAAACGTCTCGGCCTCTGCGCCGCCGGTGATGTGGCCGAGCAGGGCGCCGAGGGCGGTGGTCGGCGGTGGCGGTTCCGGTGTGCGGCCCAACCGTTCGGCGGCGGCGAATTGGCCGGCCAGGAGCCCGATCCCGGCGCTTTCCACGTAACCCTCGCAGCCGGTGATCTGCCCGGCGAGCCGCATCCCCGGCCGTGCCTTCAGTCCGAGGGTCGCGTCCAGCACCTTGGGGCTGTTGACGAAGGTATTGCGATGGAGGCCGCCGAGGCGGGCGAACTCGGCGCTCTCCAGGCCGGGAATGGTGCGGAACAGCCGCACCTGCTCCGCATGCTTCAGCTTGGTCTGGAAACCGACGATGTTGTAGAGGGTGGCCAGCGCGTTGTCCTGGCGCAACTGTACCACCGCGTAGGGCCGCCGCCCGGGATCGTGGGGATTGGTCAGGCCCACCGGCTTCATCGGCCCGAAGCTCAGGGTTCGGCGGCCGCGCTCGGCCATCACCTCGATCGGCAGGCAACCCTCGAAATAGGGGGTATCCTTCTCCCAGTCCCTGAACTCGGTCCGCTCGGCGGCGAGCAGGGCGTCGAGGAAAGCTTCGTACTGCTCTTGGCTCAACGGGCAATTGACGTAGTCGGTGCCGTCGCCCTTGTCGTAGCGGGACTGGAACCAGGCCTTGGAGAAGTCGATGCTGTCGCGATGGACGATCGGCGCGATTGCATCGAAGAACGCCAGCGCGTCCTCGCCGGTGAGCGCGCGCAAGGCTTCGGCCAGCGCCGGCGAGGTCAGCGGCCCGGTGGCGACGATGACGCTTTCCCAGTCGGCGGGCGGCGGTCCGCTGACCTCCTCGCGGCAAACGGTGACCAGCGGCTCGGCCTCGAGGGCGCCTTCGACCGCGGTGCTGAACCCCTCGCGGTCGACCGCCAGCGCCGTTCCCGCCGGCACCCGGTGGGCGTCGGCCGTCGTCAGGATCAGCGAGCCGAGCCGGCGCATCTCCTCGTGCAGCAGTCCGATCGCGCTCGCGTCCGCGTCGTCGGAACGGAACGAGTTCGAGCAGACCAGCTCGGCGAGGGTACCGGTCTGATGGGCCGGGGTGCCGCGTACCGGCCGCATTTCGTGGACGACCGCCGGCACGCCGGCGCGGGCGAGCTGCCACGCCGCCTCGCTGCCGGCGAGGCCGCCGCCGATCACGTGAACGGGTGCCGTCGGGGGATTGCTCATGACAACCGTTGAGGTAGACTCCCGGGACTGCAGCCGCAATGGCCGATTTCGAACCAACCGTTCCGCAACCGGGAGGCATCGTGGAATACGACGCCAGAACCTTCCTCGCCTTTGCCTTGGTCATCGCCGCGGCGCTGGCCTACAAGTAC
Organism: uncultured Alphaproteobacteria bacterium; assembly: GCA_963772635.1. GTDB lineage: Bacteria > Pseudomonadota > Alphaproteobacteria > Rhodospirillales > Defluviicoccaceae > JAUXFS01. The sequence continues at coordinate 26,283 of CAVYYK010000058.1, read as the reverse complement.
GTGCCGCGGTGGCGGGCGCAGTCGCCATTCGTCGAGCCGGCCGAGTTGAAAAGCCGCCTCGATGCCGGCGAAGAAGTGGTCATCCTCGACGTCCGCACCGCCGGCGAGTTCGCGGGTAAGGGGGGGCATCTGCCGGGGGCGGTCAACCTGCCGTTCGGCGACCTCAAGGCCCGGCTCCAGGCCCGCGACGCCGACCTCTCGCCGCTGAAAAGCCATCCCGTCTATGTCCATTGCGCCATGGAGCTTCGCGCCGCCCGCGCCGCCCGGATCCTGCGCGACGCCGGCTTCACCGACGTATCGGTGCTCAACGGCGGCTACCGGTTATGGCGCCGCAAGGGTTTCCCTCTGGAAGGCAGGGGGTGAACCCGTTTCCGCAGATTTCCGCGAGGAAGCGGTACCCCCAGTACCTGCTCGTTGCCGTTTTGCTGCTGCTTCTCGGCGATCCGGTGGCTCGAGCGGATGAGGCGACGCTGCCGGTGCTGGCGCGGGTCGGGCCGTGGCCGGTGGTGTCGACGCTGGTCGGGTTTCGCGGCGGGCTGTGGTTCTGCAACAGCGTCAAGGGGCGCAACCACAATTCGGCGGACGTCTACCGTTACGACCTGCGCACCGGCGCGGTCCGCTATGCCCGCCATCTGTTCAGCCAGGATTGCGGCGATCCGGTGGTTTCCGAGGGGCTTCTTTACTGGCCGTTCGAGGATTCCCGGTTCAGCCTCGGCTGGGGTCTTTCATGGTGACCGACGACCGGTCTGTGGGTGGCGACCGCAGAACTCTGGCACAGTGTCGACGGGTAGCCTGGCGCTGTGTGGCACCTGAGCGGGGGCACGCTATGACATCGCTATCCATGCAGGGCAGGTCTATGTCGGCGGCATTGGCGACGACGGTAGCGGTATCCTCTGGGGCCCGAAACCTCCCGCGACGGAAGATGCTCTTCCCGACGCCGCCGCGATGCCCGAGCTGCTGCCGCGGACAGCCGTGGCGGGATCGTTTGCCGAAGGGGTGTCGCGGGCGTTGGCCAATCCGGAGAGCTACGCCGATCACGCCACGGCGCTGCGCGACCAAGTCTACGCTCTCGCACGGTCCCGGCCGCCGCCGGAGATTTTCGACCGGCTGTTGCGCCAACCGATGCCCGGCAACGAGCTCTCGCTGATCGGCGGCAAGGTAAGGCTGCCGGCCGGCAAGCTGGGGCGGTGGATCGTTCTCTGGGGGATGACGGTCGGCGGCTCCGGCAGGGTGCCACCGGCGTTGATCGGCGAGCCGTGGACGGCGCCGGAAAACCCCAGCGAGAAGTATTTCGAGGTACCGCCGGCGGCGATCGAGGCCGCGGCCGCCGTCGGACAGCGGGACGCCGCGACGATTACCGCGCTGATCGAGCGATTGGACTATCGCGACGATCCACTGTGGCTGCAGGGCGACGTCGTCGGTGCCCTTGCCGCGCTCACCGAGCGGTATTTCGGCTACGACGCCGAGGCCTGGCGCAGATGGTGGCGCGACCACCGGTAAGGGTGTGGGCGGGCAAGACCGCTCAGGCGACGCTGGCGACACCGGTGGGCCGCCCGAATTCCTTCAGCATGCGATAGTGGGAACGGATGACGTTCAACAGTGACGGGCAATTATTGTAGGGGATCCCGTACTTGGTCGCCAGTTCCTGAACAATCGGGCTCAAATTCTTGTAGTGAACGTGGCAGATCCTCGGAAAGAGATGATGCTCGATCTGGAAATTCAGGCCGCCGACGTACCAGGTCAGCAAACGATTGTCGCGGGCGAAATTGTTGGTGGTTTTCATCTGATAGAGCATCCAGGCGCCTTTGAGCGCCTTTGCCTGCTCTTCCTGCAGATGTTCGGTCGGCTCGACCACGTGCGCCAGTTGGAACACCACGCCGAGGATCAGGCCCGCCGTCAAGTGCAAGGTCAAAAAGCCGATCAGGAACTGCCACCAGGTGATGTCGAGCACCAGGAGCGGGACCACGATCATCATCAGGTAGTACAGCGCCTTGGTAAATATCAGAAAAATCCACTCCGACCGCGGGTGCTGCTTGTTGTGGTAGGGGCCGAGATCTTTCTGGAAGAAATACTTGTAGTCCTTGACGAACACCCAGAACACGGTGGCCGTGGCGTAGGCGAAGAAGGCGAAGACATGCTGGAAACGATGGATCGGCCGGTGCGGGGTATGCGGGCTCAACCGGAGGAGCGGCGAGACCTCGAGATCCTCGTCGTAGCCCCTGATGTTGGTGTAGGTGTGATGGATCGCGTTGTGGGTGATCTTCCAGATGTAGCCGTTGGCGCCCAGCCCGTCGAACACGTAGCCGATCATCCGGTTGACGCGCGGATTGGCCGAGTAGGCGCCGTGCAGGGCGTCGTGGGCGACCGAGAAGCCGATGCCCGCCATGGCGACGCCCATCACCAGGCACAGGAACCATGCCCACGGCAAGGGCAGCAGCCCGGTCAGGATCAGGGCGTAGGATCCGACATAGACGGCGAGCAGGATCACCGTCTTGGCGATCATCGCCCCATTGGCGTGCTTCGACAGCCCGTTCCGCTCGAAGTACGCGTTGACCCTGGCCTTGACCTCGCGGCTGAAGTCCTGGTTGCGCCTGGTGTCGCGAGTGTGCAGCGTGTTGTCTATGACGGATCGGCCTTTCAACCCGGATTCGTTAGTCGCCGGCTTCGGAAGACCGACTCACATGATACGAATATGGGCTTTTCCACCGCCGCAGGCAAGTAATCCGCCGCCCTCGTCACTCCGTCGCGGTGATCCCCTCGGGCTGGCCGGCGACGACGAAGGTCAGCGCGGCGGGGTCGAGCAGGGTCGCGGCGAGGCGGTTGACGTCGTCGAGGGTGACCGCCTCGATCAGTCCGTTGCGGCGGTCGAGGTAGTCGATGCCGAGGTCCTCCATCTGCATCGCCACCAGGATGCGGGCGATCCGATCGCTGGAAGTGAAGCGCAGCGGGAACGAACCGGTGAGATAGGTCTTGGCGTCGGTCAGTTCATGGTCGGTGACGCCGTCCTCGGCCATCCGCCGCCACTGCTCGCGGATCACCGCGACGGTCTCGCCCGCCCGCTCGTTGGCGGTGCCGGCGCCGCCGACGATCAACGCAGCGTGGTCGAGCGGATCCAACGAGGTGTGGACGGAATAGGCCAGCCCCCGTTTCTCGCGGACCTGGTCGTAGAGCCGGGAGGTGAACGAGCCGCCGCCGAGGATGTGGTTGAGCACCGTCGCGGCGTAGAAATCGGGGTCGTCGCGCCTCAGACCCCGCTGGCCGAAGACGATGGCGCTCTGCCGCGCCGGCGTGTCGACGACGATGGTTGCGCCGGTGGTGGCAGGGGAGACGTCGGCCACGCGCGTCGGCGCCGCCGTCGCCGGTAGATCGGCGAACGTGGTTTGCAACAGCTTCGCCAACTCCTCACGCGTGATGTCCCCGACGACGCCGACAACGAGGTTGTCGCGGGCGAGGCGGCGGCCGACCAAATCGTGGAGGTCGTCGGCGGTGATCGCGGCGATGCTGTCCAGGGTTCCTTCAACCGGCCGGCCGTAAGCGTGGTCCGGGAACATCGCGGCGAAGAACCGCTCGTCGGCGACGTGGTCCGGATCCTCGGCGCTCTGACGGATCCCGGCGGCGATCTGGCCGCGGATGCGGGCGACCGGTTCGGCGTCGAATCGCGGCCGGGTGAGCGCGAGGCGCAACAGATCGAAGGCGGCGTCGCGGTTCTCGGTCAGGGTCCGCAAGCTGCCGCCGAGCGAGTCGGGACCGGCGTCGAACCGCAGCCGGATCGCCAGATCCTCGAGACGGCGCTGGAACGCCTGGGAGTCGAGATCGCCGGCGCCCTCGTCGATGAGCGCCGCGGCCATGTTGGCGAGGCCCGCCTTGCCCTGGGGATCGAGGGCGGCGCCGCCGCGAAAGGCGATGCCGACGGCGATGATCGGGTTCGAGTGGTCCTCGACCAGCCACGCTTCGACGCCGCCGGCGGTGACCCGCTGGACGTCGACCGCGCCGGCGGCCGGTGCGAAGGCGACGACGACGAGAAGCGACAGGGCCGCGGCGGCGCAGCGCAGCGGTATCGCGCTCATTGGATCGCCGCCCGCTCGCCCGTCTTGGCGAGTTCGTCCGGGCCGTCGGAGAGCAGCAACGCGGTGACCGAGTGGTCGCCGTCGAGGACGGCGCGGGCGGCGGCGTCGACCTGTTCCTTGGTCACCGCCGAGACCCGGTCCGGCCACGCCTCGACGTCGTCGACGGTGAGGCCGATGGCCAGCGCCTCGCCCAGCACCCGGGCGCCGGTGCCGAGCGAGTCGCGGGCATAGACGGCGTCGGCGAGCATTCCGGTCTTGACCCGCGCGATCTCGTCCTCGGTGACGCCGTCGCGGAGCACGTCGTCGACCGCCGCCGTCATCGCCGCCTCGATCTTCTCCATGGAGACGCCGGGGCGTGGACTCGCATACAGGGTCAGGCGCGAGGGGCCTCGTTTCGACGGGTCGTACCAGGCGCCGGCGGAGACGGCGAGCGGGTTCTCGACCACCATCGTGCGATAGAGCCGGCTGGTGGCGCCGTCGCCGAGGATCCGCGCCAGCACCTGCAGCGGATAGGCATGCTCGGTGGCGCCGTCCCGATAGCTGGGCGCGACATAGCTGCGCTGCCAGGACGGCTGGCGCACCCGCTCGTCGCGCATCTCGATCCGGCGGGCCGTTTTCTGCGGCGGCTCGCGCAACTCCAGATGCGGCTTCGGCGCCACCGCCGGGATGGCGCCGTAGTATTTCTCGGCCAACGGCCGCAACTCGGCGGCGGTGATGTCGCCGGCGACCACCAGGATGGCGTTGTTAGGAGCGTACCAGTGTTTGTAGAAGTCGAGGACGTCGTCGGTCGACAGCGTCGCGATTTCGTGCTCCCAGCCGATCAGCGGCCGGCGGTAGGGGTGGTTGAGGTAGAGGATGGCGTCGGCGCGTTCGTCGAGGACGGCGGCGGGGTCGTTGTCGATGCGCATGTGGCGCTCTTCGAGCACCACCTGGCGTTCCGGCGCCACCTGCGCGTCGGTCAGCACCAGATGGGTCATCCGGTCGGCTTCCAGCGCCATCACCAGTTCGAGACGGTCCTTGGCGACGTTCTGGTAGTAGCCGGTGTAGTCGTACGTGGTGAAGGCGTTCTCCTGACCGCCGTTGCGCGCGACCAGCTCGGAGAACTCGCCGGAGGGGTGGGTCGTGGTGCCCTTGAACATCAGGTGCTCGAGCAGGTGGGCGATGCCGCCGCGACCCATCGGATCGTCGCCGCCGCCGACCTTGTACCAGACCATGTGGGTGACGACCGGCACCCGATGGTTGGGAACCACCACCACCTGCATCCCGTTGTCGAGGGTGAAGGTCTCGGGACTGAACACCTTGGCGCCGGCCGGGGTCGCGAAGACGGCCGCGAGCAGCCCCGCGACCATCGCAAGCGCCATCCCGATCCGTGGGCCTCGCGCCCCGATGCCAATCATCCCGCTGCTCATCTGCACGCCATCCTTGTTCTCCGTTCCGATCCGGCCATGCCGATCAATATGGCCTTGCCCGCCGGCCGGGGCAAGCGGGCCGGCGGAAGATCGCCGGTCCGCCCCCGGTCTGCGCGGCGGTTTTGTATACCTTTTGCATACGTCGAAGGTCGTTTTGTATACCTTGTTTACGCATCCGTTGCGCTTAAGCCCTTGATTCTATAAAATACCGAACCGTCTCAAACATGAAATCTATACAAAAGTATACACGATTTCCAAATATTATGTTTATATTCAAAGCTTTCTTTCCGAAACAAAAGTATACATTTTTTAACCCGCCTCGCGTTCTCAAAACGGAACGCCCGCCGCCATTCGCTCTAAAAATCCGAAACCGAGACACGCCTCTCCCGTCGCCTCGAACGGAACAAGAAAACAACATTTCTCGCCGCTCATGGAAAAACAAGGACAATGTTCCTAAAATGGTGCTTGGGCGAACGATCCCGCGATGCCCAATCGAATACACCCACGAAATCCCCCGCCGATGCCTGGATTCGACCCGCGACAACACTATGGGGTCGTCTCGTTCGGCGTTTCGAATTAGTTTCTGCCCATGGAAGGTGTCCGTCCGGTTGGACACCTGAATTTTGGAGGTGAGCGTGGGCAACAAGATCGATCCCGGCGCGGTTCCGTCGGTCATCGGAACCCTGTATCCATCGCCGTTCGATGCCCCCTGTCGGGCGCGGGAGCGCAAGAAGCTGGGCGACGCCGCCGGGTTGACCCAATTCGGCGTCAATCTGCTGACGCTGCCACCCGGTGCCTGGTCGAGCCAGCGGCACTGGCACACCGAGGAGGACGAGTTCGTCTACGTGGTCAAAGGCGAGGTCTCGCTGGTCACCGACGACGGCCAGGAGATCCTCAGAGCCGGCGACGCCGCAGGCTTCAAGGGCGGCGACAGCAACGGCCATTGCCTACGGAACCACACCGGCGGCATTTCCCTGGTTCTGGAAATCGGCAGCCGGATCGAGACCGATGCCGCGCACTATCCCGACATCGACATGGTCGCGCCGCCGCGCGGCGAGCCGGCGATCTATACCCACCGGGACGGCACGCCCTACCCGGATATCAAACGCCGCGATAGCGAATGAGCTTGCCACCGGTCGAAGGCGATCGCCCGGCAAAGGCTCGCACGGCCGGTCCGCTTTGCTCTCGATGGCGCGACATAATTCTTGACTCGGTGGACATCCGCGACGGTTTGGCATAGGCTTAGGCCTATGCTTATGGAGGTGACCTTGATTCCGGAACGACACGTTAAATTGTTCAAGAACGGCCGCAACCAGGCGGTGCGGATTCCCCGGGAGTTCGAGCTTCCCGGCGACGAGGCTGTCATGCGCAAGGAAGGCGACCGCCTGATCATCGAGGTCGCCCCACCGAAATCCCTGATGGCGGTTCTGTAGACGCTTTCGCCGCTCGACGAGGCGTTCCCGCCGATCCCTGAACTGCCCGTCGACTCTGTCGAGCTGTGATGCTGTTCCGGGGACATGGCCGCAATCGCGGCTGGTCACTGGATAATGCATGTGGGTCCCGGGTCGGGCTTGCAATGACCGCCCATCCACAGCATCAAAGCGCGCCATGACCAGCCCCTACGCTTCCGACTTCGGCCCGTTCGACGGCAAGGTTTGGCTGAACTGCGCCCATCAGGGGCCGTTGCCGCGGGTGGCGGTGCGGGCGGCGGAGGAGGCGATCGGGTGGAAGGTGGCGCCGTTTCACCTGACCACCCCGCGGTTCGGCGAGATCCCGCGGCGGCTGCGCGAGGCGCTGGGGGAGCTGATCGGGGCGCCGGCCGACGACGTCATTCTCGCCAACAGCGCGTCTTACGGGCTGCATCTGCTTGCCAACGGGATTCCGTGGCGGGCCGGCGACGAGGTGCTGTTGATGGAGGGGGATTTTCCCTCCGATATTCTTCCGTGGCTGGCGCTGGAGAAGCGGGGGGTGAGGATCCGATTCATCAGGCCGCGCGAGCGGGTGATCCAGGCCGACGAACTGGAGGCGGCGATCGGCCCGGCGACCCGGCTGTTGTGCACCACCTGGGTCCATTCGCTGTCCGGCTACGCCATCGATCTCGAAGCCCTGGGCACGATCTGCCGGGAACGGGGGGTGCTGTTCTTCGCCAATGGTTCGCAGGCGGTCGGGGCGCGGCCGCTGGACGTATCCCGGGCGCCGGTCGACGCGATCGTCAGCGTCGGCCACAAGTGGCTGGTCGGGCCGTACGCCACCGGGTTTTGCTGGATCCGGCCGGAATTGCGCGAAACGCTGGACTACAACCAGGCCTACTGGCTGTCGATGCAGACCGCCGACGACCTCGGCAGGGAGAACGCCGAGGTCGGGCTGCGTTCGGATCTGGGCGCGCGCAAGTACGACGTGTTCGCCACCGCCAACTTCTTCAACTTCATGCCGTGGACGGCGTCGGTGCGCCTTGTGCTGGAAAAGGGGGTGGAGGCGATCCGCGAACACGACCAGCGGCTGGTGTCCCGGCTGATCGACGGCCTCGACACGTCCCGCTATGATCTCCTGAGCCCGCGCGACGGCCCCAGCCGTTCGACCCTGGTGTTCGTTTCCCGCAAGGACCGCGACCGCAACAAGGAGACCTACGAGTCCCTGCTCGCAGCCGGCATCCACGTCGCCTTTCGCGCCGGCAGCCTGCGCATCGCCCCGCATTTCTACAACGGCGACGAGGACATCGACCGGGCGCTGGCGGTGCTGAACGCGGTCTAAGACTCGTCGGGTGAGTCCCGCCGATGCGCGGGGCCTTTGCCGATCCAGCCCCTGGAGCGGAAGTACAAGACCATGCCCAACGCGATCGCCGCCATCAGTGCGAGCGCGTAGGGGTAGCCGTAGTACCAGCTCAGCTCGGGCATGTTCCACGGCGATTTCTCGGGGCTGAAGTTCATCCCGTAGAGGCCGGCGATGAAACCGAGGGGGATGAAAATGGTTGCGATGAAGGTCAGCACCTTCATGGTTTCGTTCATCCGGGCGCTGAGGCTCGACAGATAGACGTCGATCAGCCCCGAGGCGATCTCGCGGTAAGTCTCCAGCACGTCGACCAGTTGGATTGTGTGGTCGTAACAGTCGCGGAGATAGGTCTTGGTCTGATCCTCGATCAACGGATGTTCGTCGCGGATCAGCGCATTGATCATCTCGCGTTGCGGCCACAGGGCTCGCCTGAAGGTGAGCAGATCCCGCTTGATGGCGTGAATGCGGTCGATCAGTCCGACTTCGGGCCCACCCACGACGTCGTTCTCGAGATCTTCGACATCCTCTCCGTATTTCTCCAGGACCGGAAAGTAGCCGTCGATGGCGGTATCGAGCAGCGCGTAGGCGAGATAGTCCGCCTTCGCCGAGCGCATGCGTCCTCCGCGCGCGGTGCGCAACCGGTTGCGCACCGGCTCCAAGCTGTCGCCGGCAAACTCCTGGAAGGTCAGGAGGTAGGAGTCTCCGAGGAACATCGCCAGTTGCTCGGTGGTGGCACCGCCCTCGGCCGCCGGCATCCGGGTGACGATGAACACGTGGTCCCGGTAGATCTCGACCTTCGGCCGCTGGTGGGCGTTGACGATGTCCTCGAGGGCGAGGGCGTGGATGCCGAAGGTTTTTCCCAGCTCCTGGATGGTCTCGAGGTCGCCGAGCCCCTGGACGTCGATCCAGGTGACGGCGCCCTTGTCGATCAGCGACGGCAGCTTGCTCACCGAAGTCACGTCGATTTCGCTCAGGCGGTCGGCGGTGTAGGTGGTGACCCGGATCGTCGGGTGCTGCGCGGCGGCGTCGACGACCAGCGTTCCCGGCGAGGCCCCCGGCGGGGTCCGTTTGCGGAGGTGAATGGAACGTCCCCGTGGCTTGGCGTGCGGATGTGCGGCGGCGCCACGCAACGAATGGCGGTTGGCGGCCGGCGGGGTGTGCTTTGTGTTCATCGAGGCGACTCCCTATCGTAGACGACGGGTTTCCGGGCTCATTCGTCCGGTAGCAAGGAAAATGCGGCGTTGGGTGCCTTGCGGGTGAGCACCAAATGATAGGCTGCCCGGTAGGAGCCGTAGAGGGAAGAGTCGGTGACGAACACCAGGATGTCGGCGACGCCGTCGCCGTCGAAATCGGCGCGCGCCAGCTCGCTCAGGACCTGCTCCATGCCCTGGTATCGATAGCGGGTTTCGTGGGGCTCGACCCTATTCGAAGGCGCTCCCGGATCGATCAGGTCGGCAACGGTCTTGCCCTTGGCCGCGAGTTCCTTGAGATGAAGCCGTTCCGCGTCCGCGACCGCCGGCAGGAGGGTTGCCGGCAACAGCTCGAGGTCGCCGACGCCGACCCTGGGGTCGTCGATGAAGCTGAGCCGCGGCGCGGTCGCCCCGGCGAGAAAGGCCAGCGTCACGCAAGTGAAATTGAACGGCGACTCGTTGGTCATGTCGAAAGTGGTGTCGGCGAACCACCCGGAGCGAACCAGCTCCAGATAGTCCTCGCAGGTGCGGACGGTCCGGGTGCCGCCCTCCCGCGATGTCAGTTGGACGCCTTCGAGGTCGGGGTTCGCGCCTGTGGAAACCGGACGCCGCATCAGGTCCGGGATATCGGCGATGGCAACGGATCCCGCCACGACCCCGTCGGCGAACGGAAGCGGCTTGAGCAGGGAGACCGCGAACCCGTCATCGGCGGCGGCGACGGGGGAGGCCGAAAGCACCGCCGCCACGGCGAAACCGGCGAACAGCCCTGTATTTCGATTGCCAAGCCGCATCCGTCGTCCCGTCATCGCGAGAATTGTGCCGTCGGCATCTTGTTGGGATCGGGGCGAAACGGCAAGATGGCGTTTTCGCCCCCCGGACGCGCAGGAACCGACCGACGTGCAGGCACCCCCGGAAACCGTCGAGGCGAAGCTGGCCCAGGCCTTGAGGCTCCACCGCGAGGGCAAGCCGGGGGAAGCGCGCCGGCTGTGCGAGCAGGTTCTGGCCAGCCATCGCAACCACGGTTCGGCGCGCCACCTGCTCGCCGTCATGTTGCTGGAGAGCGGAGAGACGAAGGCGGCCATCGGTCATCTGGAAATCCTGCTGGCGGCCGAGCCGAACAATGCCCGCGCCTATCACAGTCTGGGCGCGGCCCTCGTCAGGGCGGGGAGGCCGGACGAAGCCGCGCCCAGACTTCAACGGGCGATCGGCCTCGATCCGGAGATCATCGAATCCTACCTGGCGCTGGCCCGGATCCACCTCGATCAAAACCGGTTCGATGCGGCGCAAGCAGTTCTCCGCGATGCGCTGGCGCGCGATCCGACCCACGCCGGCGTGCTCAACAACCTCGGAAGCATCCTGGTGCAGCATGGCGACGCGGCCGAGGGCTTGTCCCTGTTGGAGCGGGTCGTCGCCCTCAACGACACGATGCCGATCGCCCACTACAACCTTGCCAACGCCCTGAAACAGACCGGCAAGGCGGAGCGGGCGGTGGCCCACTACCAAAAGGCCGTGGAGCTTCATCCCGGCCTCTACGGCGCCTGGCACAACCTGGGCAACGTGCTGCTCGATTTCGGCCGGATCGACGAGTTGGCCGAAGCGTACGATGCCGCTTTCAAGATCAAGCGCCGGCCGGGCGGTCCCGAGCGCCCGCGCGACAACTTCCGCAAAACCAGCCGCACCAAGCTGAAGCATGACATCGAGCAACTCGAGTACCTGATCGGCCGGGGGATCCTGCCGGCCAACGGGCGGACCCTCGTCGATGAGTACCGGGCGGCGTTGGCGGGCCTGTCGGAAGCGCCCCGGGAGACCCACATGGTCGAGCTGTCGGCCGAACACCTGGCTCGACTGGCGCCGACCTACAACCGGCTGGTTCACCTGACGGAGGCGCCGGCGCTCGCCGGTTCGGCGGTGAACCCGGCGCTCGACCGGGCGGTGATCGAAGCCGACTACGAGAGAAACGCGCCGGGCTTCACCCACCTGGATGGGTTCCTCACCGCCGAGGCCCTCGCCGGTCTTCGTCGGTTCTGTCTCGAATCGACCATCTGGTACCAGTTCCGCTACGCCAACGGCTATCTTGGGGCGTTCATGGACGACGGGTTCTGTTGTCCGCTTCTGTTGCAGATCGCCGAGGAGATGCGGCGGGCGTTGCCAGGCATTTTTCGGAGCCATACGCTCCGGAAACTGTGGGCGTTCAAATACGACAGCCGGCTCCATGGCATTCCGATCCATGCCGACTTCGCCGCCGTCAACGTCAACTTCTGGATCACCCCCGACGAGGCCAACCGCGAGCCCGAATCCGGCGGCTTGGTGTTCTGGGACAAGGAAGCTCCCCTCGATTGGGATTTCGAGACGTACAACACCGACGTACCGGCGATTCGCGCATTTCTGAAGGAGTCGGGGGCCCGAGCCGTCAACGTTCCCCACCGGCAGAACCGGGTGGTGATCTTCAATTCCGACCTGTTCCACGAAACGGGAGAGATCAATTTCCGCGGCGGCTACGAGAACCGGCGGATCAACATCACGATGCTTTTCGGCAAGCGGGGGGAGTAGCCGGAACCTCATATAATTCTTTGATTTTGCTAGCTACTTAGTACCACAACGACGGCAAAGTGGGCGGATTTCGCCCGGTTTTCGCGGTCCGGGTCGCGCTCGTCCCATCGCGGGTTCCGTTCATCGGGGGCGCCTGGACGCATGGTCCGCGTTGCCCAAAAAGATAGCCGGCAACGCGATGGTGATGCTTCTCCCCATTGCACTTCGGCAACGAATACCCCAATATCCCCAATTGGGGAAGAGCCGCGGTTTCGAAGAGGTCTGTCGGTTAGCGGAACGACAACTCAAACTTCAAAATGAAGAGGAGGGATACTTGCCCTTCGCAAACGAGACCCTTCGCGCACTCGAGCCGACCCTCGAGCTTCTGGAGGATGCCGTCCTGGTGACGACGGCGGATCTGGAAGCGCCGGGGCCACGCATCGTCTTCGTCAACGGTGCCTTCACCAGGCTTACCGGCTACACGCCGGAGGAAGTCGTCGGGAAGACGTCGTCCATTCTTTACGATCAAGCCGTCGACGGCGACTGGTTCGTCCGGCTCAAGAGCGACCTGCGAAGTCGGCGCTGCTCCTCCGGGGAGGCGACCATCTTCGGCAAGGGCGGCGGCGCCTTGCTTGTTCATTCGCAGATTGCTCCTCTGCTCGACGACCGGGGTCGGGTGAATCACTGGTTGAGCATCCACAGGAACGCCGTTCCACACCAAGACGCGGATGATCGTGGGAGGACTGGCACCGACTTCGCCGATCGAAAACGGGTGGAAGAGGCGCTGTATGCGGAAAAAGAGCGCGCCGAGGTCACCCTCCACTGCATTGGCGACGCGGTGATCACCACCGATGCCGCGGGTGTCGTCGAATACCTGAACCCGGTTGCCGAGGCCCTAACCGGCTGGCCCTCCGGCGAGGCGAAAGGCCAACCGCTCGACAAGGTGTTCCGAATCATCGAGGAAGAGACCCGTGAGCCCGTGGCGAACCCCGTCGTCCGGTGCCTCGAGGAGGGGTGGCCCCTTGGATTGACCGCCCACTTGGTGCTGATCGGTCGCAGCGGTCAGGAATATCCGATCGAGGACTTGGTGGCTCCCATCCGAGGCCGTGACGGTCGTATTCTCGGCGCTGTTCTGGTTTTCCATGACGTTACCGAGACACGGCGGATGGCGCGTCAGATGGCCCACGAGGCCACCCACGACGCGCTCACCGATCTGGTCAACCGGCGCGAATTCGAAAGGCGGCTGGAACGCGCCCTGGCGAGCGCCAAACAGTACGGTTCGCGCCATGCGCTGTGCTATCTCGATCTCGATCAATTCAAGCTGGTCAACGACACCGCCGGCCACGCGGCCGGCGACGAGCTGCTCAAGCAGGTGAGGGGGCTGCTATCGGGCAAGTTCCGCGACCGGGATACGCTGGCGAGGCTCGGCGGCGACGAATTCGGCCTGCTGCTCGACAATTGCTCGCTGCAGGAGGCGCTGAAGATCAGCGACATCATCGTCGCCACGTTTCGGGATTGCACCTTTATCTGGCAGGGACGCACCTTCCATATCGGCGTCAGCATCGGTCTGGTGCCGGTCACCGCGGATGCCGATGACGCGGCGCAGCTTCTCAGCCAGGCCGACGTCGCCTGCTACTCCGCCAAGGAGCTGGGGCGCAATCGGGTCCACGTCTATCGGCGCGAGGGCGCCGAAGCTCCCGATACACACATCCAGATCCTGCGTGCCGCCACCCTGCGGGACGCCCTCGAGCAGGACCGGTTTCGTCTCTACTGCCAGCCGATCGTCCCGCTCTCGCCGGACAGCGATGTTCCGGTGCGCTTCGAGTTCCTGCTACGCCTGCTCGACGCCGACGGCGAGTTGGTGTGGCCGCGAGCCTTCATGCCCGTCGCCGAGCGCTACGGTCTGATGCGGGCGATCGATCGATGGGTCATTCGTACCGCCTTTCGCCATTGCGCCGAGCGGTTCACCGACTTTTCCCGGGCCGAGATCGCCATCAACCTCTCCGGAAACTCCCTCGACGACCATTCCCTGTTGAGGTTCGTCCGCGAGCAGTTCGCCGAGTTCGCCCTTCCGCCCGACCGGGTATGTTTCGAGATCACAGAGACCGCCGCCTTCCACAATTTCAGCCGGACCTCCGAGTTCATCTCGGGTATCAAGGAGAGCGGCAGCCGCCTCGCCCTCGACGATTTCGGCTGCGGGATGTCGTCCTTCAATTATCTGAAGTCGCTTCCCGTGGACTATATCAAGATCGACGGCGGCTTTGTCCGCGACATGATGGTGAGTACCGTCGATCACGACCTGGTCGAGGCGATCAACGAGGTCGGTCACATCATGGGGATCAAGACCATCGCCGAGTATGCCCACAGCGCGGCGATCGTCGAGCGGCTCAAGGAATTGGGCGTGGACTGTGCCCAGGGCGACGCGATCGGGTTGCCGGTGCCGTTGGTCGATGCCGTTCCGCACCTGCCCTTGGAACTGCACTGATCGCCGGCGCCACCGCCCCGGCTCACGCGGTTTTGCGTTTCCGGTTCTTGGCGAGGTAGGGGGCGAGGTACTGGCCGGTGAAGCTCTCGGGCGTCGCCGCGACATCTTCCGGCGTGCCGGTGGCGACGATGCGCCCGCCCTTGGAACCGCCCTCGGGACCGAGGTCGATGATCCAGTCGGCGGTTTTGATCACCTCCAGATTGTGTTCGATGACGACGACCGTGTTGCCGTGGTCGACCAGGGCGTGGAGCACCTCGAGAAGTTTGCGGACGTCGTCGAAGTGCAGTCCGGTGGTCGGTTCGTCGAGGATATAGAAGGTGCGGCCGGTGGCGCGGCGCGACAGTTCCTTGGCGAGCTTGACCCGCTGCGCCTCGCCGCCGGAAAGGGTGGTCGCCTGTTGGCCCAGGTGGATATAGCCGAGGCCGACCCGCTCCAGGGTGGCCATCTTGTCGCGGATCGCCGGCACCGCCTTGAAGAACCCGCGGGCTTCCTCGACCGTCATGTCAAGAACGTCGGCGATCGATTTGTTCCTGAAATGAATTTCCAGGGTTTCGCGGTTGTACCTTTGGCCCTTGCAGACGTCGCACTGGACATAGACGTCGGGCAGGAAGTGCATCTCGATCTTGATCACGCCGTCGCCCTGGCACGCCTCGCAGCGGCCGCCCTTGACGTTGAACGAGAACCGTCCCGGCTTGTAGCCGCGTACCCGCGCCTCCGGCAGGTTGGAGAACCAGTCGCGGATCGGGGTGAATGCCCCGGTGTAAGTTGCGGGGTTGGAGCGCGGGGTGCGGCCGATCGGTGTCTGGTCGATGTCGACCACCTTGTCGATCAGCTCGATGCCGTCGATGCGCTCGTGCTCCCCGGGGTGCGCCCGCGCTCCATGCAGGCGGCGGGCGAGGGCCTGATAGAGGGTCTCCACCACCAGGGTGGATTTGCCGCCGCCGGAGACGCCGGTGACGCAGGTGAAGGTACCCAGCGGGAAATCGACGTCGATGCCCAGGAGGTTGTTGGCGCGGGCGCCGACGACCGTCAGCTTGCGTCCCTTGTTCACCGCCCGGCGGCGGGCCGGGATCGGGATCTGCCGGAGGCCGGTCAGGTATTGACCGGTGAGGCTGTCGGGGTTGGCCATCACCTCGTCGGGCAGGCCGCGCGCAACCACGGCGCCGCCGTGAACGCCGGCGCCCGGCCCCATGTCGACGAGATAGTCGGCGGTGCGGATCGCCTCCTCGTCATGCTCGACGACGATCACCGTATTGCCGATGTCGCGAAGCCGCCGCAGCGCGGCGAGCAGCCGGTCGTTGTCGCGCTGGTGCAGGCCGATCGACGGCTCGTCGAGGACGTAGAGCACCCCGGTGAGGCCTGAACCGATCTGCGAGGCGAGGCGGATCCGCTGAGCTCTCGCCGCCCGACAGGGTTCCCGACGCCCGGGACAGGGTGAGGTACTCGAGCCCGACGTTCTTGAGGAAATCGAGCCGCTCGTTGATCTCCCGCAGGATCCGGCGGGCGATCTCCTGCCTTTGCGGTGTCAGCGTCCCTTCGAGGCTCGCGAACCAATCGCCGGCGGCATTGATCGACAAGTCGGCGGTCTCGCTGACGTCGCGACCGGCGATCTTCACCGCCAGCGCCTCCGGTTTCAGACGTTTGCCGCCGCAGGTCGCGCAGGTGGTGACGGTCTGGTAGCGGGACAGTTCGTCGCGCACCCAAGACGAATCGGTCTCCCGCCAGCGCCGTTCCATGTTGGGAATGACGCCCTCGAACGGCTTGCGGATCTCATAGGCGCGGACGCCGTCGTGATAGCTCATGGTCAGCGCTTCGTCTCCGGAACCGAACAGGATGATCCGTCGGGTTTGCTCCGAAAGCTGCCCGAACGGGGTCGACCGGTCGAAGCCGAAGTGGGCGGCGAGGCTTTGCAGGGTTTGGCGGTAGTACTGGGACGAAGAGTTCGCCCACGGTGCGATGGCGCCCTGGTCGAGGGGCAGACGGTCGTCGGGAACCACCAGATCGGGGTCGAAGTACATCTCGGTGCCGAGGCCGTCGCAGGACGGGCAGGCGCCGAACGGATTGTTGAACGAGAACAGCCGCGGCTCGATCTCGTCGATGGTGAAGCCCGAGACCGGGCAGGCGAACTTGGCCGAGAAGGTCGACCGCTCGCCGGTGTCGGCGTTCTCGGTGAACACCAGCCCGTCGCTCAACGACAGCGCCGTCTCGAAACTCTCCGCCAGCCGGCCGGCGAGACCGCCTCGGACCACGACCCGGTCGACCACCACCTCGATGTCGTGCTTGACCTTCTTGTTGAGCGCCGGCGCCTCGTCGATGTCGTAGAGGGTGCCGTCCACCTTGATCCGCTGGTAACCGCGTTTCTGCAAGTCCTCGATTTCCTTGCGGTATTCGCCTTTGCGGCCGCGGACGATCGGCGCCAGGACCAGCAGCCGCGTGTCCTCGGCCATCGCCAGGACCTTGTCGACCATCTGGCTCACCGTCTGGCTCTCGATCGGCAGGCCGGTCGCCGGCGAGTGCGGCACCCCGACCCGCGCCCACAGCAGACGCATGTAGTCGTAAATCTCCGTGACCGTGCCGACGGTCGAGCGGGGATTGCGCGACGTGGTCTTCTGCTCGATCGAGATCGCCGGAGACAGCCCCTCGATGGAATCCACGTCGGGCTTCTGCATCAGCTCCAGGAACTGGCGGGCATAGGCGGAGAGCGATTCCACGTAGCGCCGCTGGCCCTCGGCATAGATGGTATCGAACGCCAGCGACGATTTCCCCGAGCCCGAGAGGCCGGTGATCACGGTCAGGCTGTCCCGGGGAATCTCGACGTCGATGTTGCGCAGGTTATGCTCCCGCGCGCCGCGGATGACGATCCGGTCCATGACGCTCCTGAAATCCGCCTGCAAATGAGTTAGACTGCCACCTCCTTCACATAGAGCGGCGTCGCGGGCGAGTAAAGATCGAGGCCGTCCGACGGGCGCGGGACGGGAGGCCCGGGGGCGATGGCGGTTTTCAAGAAAGGCGGCGACTTCGAGCGAGTGGAGAACGTCGAAAAGACGGCACCGACCCGCAAAACCAAAAAATCGAGCCAAAAGAACCTTAAACCGGGAACGGCGGACGAAGTCAGGAAACGCCAAAAAAACCTTAAACCGGGAACGGCGGACCAAGTACAAGCCTGTTGACGGATCTCGGCTACGACCCTGGCCCGCCCGGCGAAGGGCATCGGCCCGTCGGTCGCAGGGCGATCGAGCGCTATCAGGCGGCCGCCGGGCTGGAAATCGACGGCGAGGTGACGCCGGCGCTGCTCGCGAGCCTGCGCGAGGCGCAAGCGGCGAAGACGTCGTCATCGGACGTCCCGTCGATGCGCACCGAGATTGGCGAGGACGGGGTGATGCGGGAGATCGACGAGCCGCCCGAAGTCAGCAAGTCCGGCGCGCCCTCGACCATCCGCCCCCGAGCCATGGAGCGCAGGGGACAGATGGCCAGCTCGGTCACCGACGTTCCTCGGTCATCGGCTCCCGAGCCGGAGGCGGTTTCCGAACCGGCTCCTATCGATCTCGTCTTCGGCGCGGGAATATCACCGGCCGAGGCGGACATCGTCTTTACCTCGACCGACGATACCGGAAGGCCGGGGAAACTTACCCAAGATGTTTTCGGATGGCTCTCGGTCTGCGGCCCGAGAGCTTTCCGATTGGTGCCAACGGATCTGAAGAAGGGCTTTACGCCACCGGCCTGAGCGTCTGCCCGAAGGCTGGCAAGACATTTGTCTTCGTGGTCACGATGTCGAGCGAGTCGCGCACTCCGAATGGCTTCTCGGCGAGAACCTTCGTCGGTGCGTTGGCGGCGATTGCGCCGGGACCGCTTAGGGTGACGAGCAAATCGGTGTGTGGCTGCCGCTGATGGGCACGCGGGCCGCCGGACTGAGCCTGGAGGACAGCTTGGCAGAGCGCATCATCGAGGCGATCGCCGACTCTAGCGGGCACATACAGTGGCGAGTGCAATCCGCCCACGCCGGATCGTGATCGCGGTTCCGCCATCCACGCCCGATAGCGTGTCTCGACACGACCGATCTCGACTTGCCGGAGAGTTCTTGCCAACAAAGGTCGCTTCTCGCATCGGTTCAAGTTCTGCATACCGCGACGGGACTTCGGCGCCGCCGAGCCGGCACATTGCGACCAGCAAGCGGCGCCGGTTGCGCGTTCTCACCGCCGCCCGCCCGTATTTCGACAACGATCAGACGGCGAAGGAGCGACGCCCTCAACGTGCGGGCGCAGGCGGCGATCTTCGCCAAGCTGATCGCGGCGCGGGAGGTGGCGCTGCCGCTCTCCATCGGCCTGTTCGGCAACTGGGGCTCGGGCAAGACCTATTTCATGAACCTGATCCGCGACGAGATCGAGCGCTGGCGGCGGGCGAGGACCCCAAGGACGAGAAATCGACCTACATGCGGCGCGTCGCCCAGATCGAGTTCAACGCCTGGCATTACGTCGACACCAACCTGTGGGCGAGCCTCGCCATCCGCATCTTCGACGGCCTCGCGGCACAGTTTCCCCGCCGTGAGGGCGACACCACCGCCGACCTGCGCGCGCGGCTCAGGGCCGAAATGGAGTTCGAGCACGGAGGCCAAGACCGAGGCCGAGAAGAAGCAGAAGGAAGCGCAGAAGGAGCGAGAGAAGGCCGCCAATGCGCTCGAGAAGCTGCGTGCCGAGCGGCGCGAGCAGAACAAGGCCTATGATGCGCTCCGCTTCGGCCGCCTGCTGGCGTCGAACGCGATGCAACGGGAGAACCTCGAACGGATCAAGGGAATCGCCGCCGATTTCGGCTTGTCGAAAGAAATTCGTACGGTCGAGGACGCCGCCAGGCTCGCCGAGCAGATGCGGGCGCTGAACGGCCAGGGGCGCGGCGTCATGCAGGCGGTTTCGCAGCAGTTCGCCGACTGGCGGTCGGCCGGCGTCGCCGTCGCCGTGATCGTCGCCTTCATCGCCGTGTTCATCGGCATTTCCGTATCTTTTCCCGATGCCTCGGTCTACGTCGGCGAGGTCATCGCCGCGGTCAGCGCCGCCGTCGCCTGGGCCGGCAACCGGCTGGCGCGGATCTCCAAGGGGGTCGATCTGCTCGACTCGCTGCGGGCGGGCTTCGCCGCGCTGAAGGCCGACGGAGGCGAGACCGACGAGGAGAAGCGATTGCGCGAGCAGATCGAGACCTCCGACGCACGCATCCACACCGCCGAAAGCCAGATCGCCGAGGCCGACCGCCGCATTGCCGAGGCCCAGGCCGAACTGCAGCGGATCAACGCCGGCGGCCTCGTCTACGACTTCCTCGAGGCCCGCGGCGCCGATCCCGAGTACAAGAAGGAACTCGGGGTGATTTCGACGATTCGGCGCGATTTCAATGGGTTGAAGGAACTTCTTGAGGATTGGAATAAGAACTACGAGGTCGGTTCGGAGCTGCCGCCGATCGAGCGGATCGTCCTCTACATCGACGATCTCGACCGCTGCCATCCGGACAAGGTGGTCGAGGTGCTGCAGGCGGTGCATCTCCTGCTCGCGTTCGATCTGTTCGTGGTGATCGTCGCCGTCGACCCGCGCTGGCTCGAACGCTCGCTCTACCGCGCCTATGTTCCGGAACTGGCGGAAAGGAACTGAACGGGATGGAGGCGCAGCACCTGCGCGAGTTCAGCCCGCAGAACTACCTGGAGAAGATCTTCCAGATCCCGTTTTCCCTCGCCGCCATGTCCTCGGACGGCTACGTCAAGCTGATCAACGATCTCGTCGTCACCCGCAGCGAATTCCAGGCACGGCGAGAGAAGGGGGCGCCGGTCGCGTCGCCGACGGAGGAGCGGAGGCAACGGCGGACGGACCGCGGAAACAGCGGCGCCGAGCCCGGCGAACCGCGCCGAGGGCACGGAACGGCCGGCGGCACCGACGACATCGAACGAGAAGCTCCGGCGGAACAGGATGCGCCGGCAGCCTCACAGGACGAGGCATCGGCGCGCAAGCCGTCCAGCGACGAGGAGGTGCTGTTCAACGACTGGGAACAGGCGTTTCTGCAAGCGTTGCATCCGTTCGTACCGACGCCGCGGCTGGCGAAACGGATGATCAACATCTACCGGCTGATCCGCGTGTATGCCCTCGAGACGGCGTGGCGGGACACGTTCTTCGCGCCGGACGGCGACTACCGCGCCGTTCTCGTCCTGCTCGCCCTCAACATCGGCCATCCCCGCGTCGGCGGGCCGCTGCTGCGGCTGTTGAAGTCGGAACAGCAAATCAAAAGCTTCAGCATTCTCCTCGCGTACGCCGATCCAACGGAACAACCGAAGCCCAACCAGTCGGAGGAGGAGCAGGATTTGCGTCGATCAATTGCCGAGCGCCTGAAATACGATGAGGCGACCGTGAAGGAGCTTGTCCACGTGCGCGAGAAAATGGCCCGCGTTCATCGAGGAGCTCGGCGAATGGAGCCGCGCACATCCCGACGAGGTCGCCTGACTCAGGTCCCGACGACATCGAGATCTATGCCCGCTGGGCGCCGGAGGTCGGGCGCTTCTCGTTCCACTGGAACCTGGAGTAGGCCGCCGGGCGTCCGGAAAAGCGACTCGCATCGGCCGGCGCTTTGCGTTTACAGTCGGCGGGCGCGGTGCGGGACCTTTTTTTGGGGCGAGGAGCAGATGGCAGGATCGGTCAACAAGGTCATTCTCGTGGGCAACCTGGGGCGTGACCCGGAGGTTCGTTTCCTCCAAGACGGCACCAAGATTGCGCACCTGTCGGTGGCGACTTCGGAACGGTGGAAAGATCGCCAGAGTGGCGAGCAGAAGGAGAAAACCGAGTGGCATCGGGTGGTCATTTTCAATGACCGCCTCGCCGACGTTGCCGAGCGGTTCCTCCGCAAGGGCGCCAAGGTCTACCTGGAGGGTGCGCTGCAGACCCGCAAGTGGACCGGCAACGACGGCGTCGAGAAGTACACCACCGAGATCGTGCTTCAGCGCTACCGCGGCGAGTTAACCATGCTCGACGGTCGCGGCGAGGGCGGCGCCTACGACAGCGGCGATCCCGGCTATGGAACGAGCGAACCCCAGGGCTCCCCTGCGGGCAACGCTCCGGGCGGTGCATCGAGCGGCGCCCGCGGTTCTGACCTCGATGACGAGATTCCATTTTGAGTACGATGCCCGTACCGTCGCATGGGAGGATCCTGACACGGTCCGCGAGACGGTGGGCGTCGGTCCGGCTCTGAACAATCGCGGGAGGCTGGGCTGTCGGTGAAAGGGCAGTCGGGAACGACAGTGGGAATTTTTACGGTTCTGGCCGTTCTGGTCACGGTCGCGGTTGCCGGCGTGACGATATCCGCAAACCGCCAGCCGAATCCTCCGTTGGAGGTGGTCATCGACGTGCCGCCCCCGGCACCGGAATCTGATTGTCGAGCAAACGACCGAATTGGCGCCTGAACCAGCGGCCGCCGCCGGAGCACCGAGCGCGACGGACCAAAGGTTTGGCGGAGCCCTCGGAACCGCGGCGGAATTGGCGGGCGAGGGGGGATCGTCTGCGCAGGCGGAAGGCGGAGACGCACGGATGGTGCCGAATCCGCCGGCCACGGATGTGCAAGAGATCGACACCGCCGCTGGAAGCTTCAGTTCGGATACGACGCCGCCGCCGAACTCCATGCCGGAGAGCATCGACGCCCGAACGGAGGATCCGGAGGAAGTTGCCGCGCCGGTCGTCGAGGCGGCTGAAGGGGCGGCAGACGCCACGATCGCGTCGAAGGAAACGATTGACGCCGAGGTCGAAGCCGCCGACGAGCCGCCCTCGCGGGTCGACTCGGACAGCCTTGCAGCCGCCCCCGTCGAGCCGTCGATCAAGGAACGTCCGCCCTCGGTAACGTCGACTTTCGATGCCCCGGCCTCGCTTTTCGATGCGGTGGTCGTCAGCCGCCGCAGCAACCTGCGATCGGAACCGGGGCCGGATTCACCGGTTCTCGCCAAGCTGAAACCGGGTGAACGGGTGTTTCGCCTCGATGACAAACCGGTGGAGGGCTACTACCGGGTTTCAGCGGATGGCGTTGTCGGCTGGATCTGGTGGTTGAACGTGAGCGACGGCCCGGGTGAGAATGTCGAGGGTTGATTGCCCTGCGGTCTTTCACGCAAATTCGACCAATTGCGAAAGCGTCGCCATACCGGGATGGCGTTCGACTTTTTCGACCGCTAACAACGTTCAAAAAA
This sequence comes from uncultured Alphaproteobacteria bacterium, assembly GCA_963772635.1. Lineage (GTDB taxonomy): Bacteria > Pseudomonadota > Alphaproteobacteria > Rhodospirillales > Defluviicoccaceae > JAUXFS01. Next base: position 3,640 of record CAVYYK010000058.1, on the reverse strand, counting down.
AGAGCTTTCCCGGCCTGCTCGAGCCTCGCCCTCTTGTTGTGCGCTGCGCCGCACCGTGGTAGCTTCCGGCTTCGCCGCCGCACCTGTTTACCTTTGATTCTGAGTGATTCTTGCTGACGACGCCTCCACCGCTTCCGCCCGGCCCGGACACGATGCCGATCGCCATCGAAGAGGAGATGAAGCGCTCCTACCTCGATTACGCGATGAGCGTCATCGTCAGCCGGGCGTTGCCCGACGTCCGCGACGGCCTCAAACCCGTGCATCGCCGGATCATCTTCGCGATGCACGAGAACGGCTACGGATACGACCGGCCTTTCCGCAAGTCCGCCCGCATCGTCGGCGACGTGATGGGCAAATACCATCCCCACGGCGACACGGCTATCTACGACGCCCTGGTCCGCATGGCTCAGGACTTCGCGATGCGGCTACCGCTGATCGCCGGGCAGGGCAACTTCGGGTCGATGGACGGCGATCGCCCGGCGGCGATGCGCTATACCGAGGCGCGTCTCGCCCGGGTCGCCCACGCCTTGATCGACGACATCGATAAGGAGACCGTCGATTTTCAGGCGAACTACGACGACAGTGCCCGGGAACCGACGGTGTTGCCCGCGCGTTACCCCAATCTTCTCGTCAATGGTGCCGGTGGCATCGCCGTCGGCATGGCCACCAACATTCCGCCGCACAACCTGGGCGAGGTGATCGATGCCGCCTGCGCGGTCATCGACAACCCGGAAATCACGATCTTGGAGTTGATCGAGAACCACATTCCTGGGCCGGATTTCCCGACCGGTGCGCTGATTCTCGGCCGTCAGGGCATTATGTCGGCCTTCCTCAACGGCCGCGGATCGGTGGTCATGCGCGGCCGCACGCGGATCGAGGAGATCCGCAAGGATCGGATGGCGATCATCATCGACGAAGTTCCGTACCAGGTGAACAAGGCGCGGATGGTCGAGATCACCGCCGAAGCCGTTCGCGACAAGAGGATCGAGGGTATCGCCGATCTGCGCGACGAGTCCGACCGCGACGGGGTCCGGGTGGTCGTCGAGATCAAGCGGGACGCCGAGCCCGAGGTGGTTCTGAATCAGCTTTACCGCTACACGCCGTTGCAGACCTCGTTCGGCGTCAATACGCTGGCGCTCGACGGCGGCCGGCCGCGGATGATGAACCTGAAGGACATCATCGTCGCGTTTCTCGCGTTCCGCGAGGAGGTGATCCGGCGGCGAACGATCTTTCTCCTCGGCAAGGCTCGCGAACGGGCGCACGTATTGGCGGGACTCGCCGTCGCCGTCGCCAACATCGACGAAGTGATCGCACTGATCCGCCGCTCCCCGGACCCGGCCGCGGCGCGCGCCGCTTTGATGGAACGGCCCTGGCCGGCGGCGGACGTCGAGCCCCTGATCGTCCTGATCGAGGATCCGGAGTATGCGGTCAAGGATGGCGTCTACCGGTTGTCGGAGGTGCAGGCGCGGGCGATTCTGGACTTGCGGCTGCATCGGCTGACCGGCCTCGAACGGGACAAGATCGCCGGGGATCTCAGGGATCTGGGCATCGAGATCACCGGGCATCTCGAAATCCTCGGCTCGCGCACCCGTCTCCTCGAGGTGCTGCGTGGCGAACTCGTCGAGATCAAGGAGCAGTTCGCCACGCCGCGGCGCACCCAGCTGGTCGAATGGGAGGCCGAGCAGGACATCGAGGACCTGATTCAGCGCGAGGAGATGGTGGTGACGGTCACCACCACCGGCTACATCAAGCGGGTTCCGTTGAGCACCTACCGGGCGCAGAGACGGGGCGGCAAGGGCCGCTCCGGGATGTCGACCCGGGAAGAAGACTTCGTCAGTCAGGTGTTCGTGGTCAACACCCATACTCCGGTTCTGTTCTTTTCGTCCGCGGGCATGGTCTACAAGCTCAAGGTCTACAAGCTGCCGCTGGCGACGCCGCAGGCGCGGGGCAAGGCGATGATCAACCTGCTGCCGCTGCGGCCGGGCGAAACCATCACCACGTTGATGCCGCTGCCCGAGGACGAGGACACATGGGGGTCGCTTTTTGCGGTCTTCGCCACCGCCACGGGCAATGTCCGGCGCAACGCGCTCAGCGACTTCACCAACGTCATGGCCAACGGCAAGATCGCCATGAAGCTGGACGAGGGCGACCGGCTGGTTCGGGTGCGCACGTTCGCCGAGGACGACGACATCGTTCTGTTGACCCGTGGCGGTCAGTGCATCCGCTTTCCCGTTACCGACGTCCGCGTGTTCAGCGGGCGCACGTCGACCGGCGTTCGTGGGATCAGGCTGGCCAAGGGCAACGAAGTGATCAGCATGTGCGGGCTGCGGCACGTGGAGGCGGATCCGGCGAGGCGGGAGGAATACCTGCAATCGGTCAATGCCAAGCGCAGGCTTGTGGGGAGCGACTACAGCGAGCGGCCCGAGGATCGACAGCGGGACGAGGCGCTGGCGGAGCGGCTCGTCCAACTTGCGTTCCAGGATATGTCGGCGAACGAGGAGTTCCTGCTCACCGTCTCCGAGGACGGGTTCGGCAAGCGGTCGTCGTCGTACGAATACCGGATCAGCGGCCGTGGCGGACAGGGTGTCGGCGCCATCGACCTGACCCGGACGCACGGCAGCAGCAAGGTCGTCGCCGCGTTTCCGCTGCTGCCGAGCGACCAGATCGTGATGATCACCGACGGCGGGCAATTGATCCGCTGCACCGTCGACACCGTCAGCATCATGAGCCGCAAGACCCGGGGAGTTAGGCTGTTCAACACCGCGGAAGGCGAGCGCGTGGTGTCGGTGACGCGGATCCGCGAAGTGGACGACGGCAGTGCTCTCGGCGATGAGACGGAGACCGGCACTGACGAAGGAGAACAAATGGACATCGATGCGCAAACCGCGGATCGTCCCGAGTCCGATGACGAAGAAGGGCCCTGAACGACCATTCGACAAAAAGGGACGAAAAGGAGGAGAGGACAGGACATGTGCAACGGGCGCATCGGTGTCTATCCGGGCACCTTCGATCCGCTGACCAACGGGCATATGGACATCATCAGCCGGGCCACCCGCGTGGTCGATCGGCTGGTGATCGGTGTTGCGTTTAACGCCGGCAAGGAGCCGATGTTCAGCCTCACCGAACGGGTCGAAATGGTGAGCGAGCAGGTTGCACTGATGAAGAACGGTGACGGCACCATGATCGAGGTGCGTCCCTTCACCAACCTGTTGATGCATTTCGCCGAAGAGGTCGAGGCATCGGTGATCCTGAGGGGCTTGCGGGCGGTGTCGGATTTCGAGTACGAGTTCCAGATGGCGGCGATGAACGCCCGGTTGAACTCGCGGGTGGAGACGGTGTTTCTGATGGCTTCGGAAAACCACCAGTTCATCGCCTCGAGGTTCGTCAAGGATGTCGCCCTTTTCGGCGGCGACATCGGTACCTTCGTTCCGAAGCTGGTCAAGCAACGGACGTTGCGGCGGCTTCAGGAATTGAAGGGGACGAGTTCGCCATAGGATTGACCCGGCTCCAGGTCCCTGCGTATGTTGGCGCTCTCCCACGTACGGGTGTCGCAGGCCGTTTCGGCCCTTCGGGCGCGTAGCTCAGTAGGCAGAGCATCTGACTTTTAATCAGAGGGTCGCAGGTTCGAGCCCTGCCGCGC
>CAVYYK010000057.1:0-93793 GCA_963772635.1 uncultured Alphaproteobacteria bacterium | reverse complement strand
CCACCAACTGGATCAGTGGGTTAGCCGAAAAGATGGTAACAGGGGCAAAAGCCCGGGCGGGTTACAGTGCGGCGTGCTGACGGATGAGGTGGGGTAGCGGAGGCAGGTCGGGAGTTTCGGGGACGAGGAGGCGGCTGCCGGGCAGTGTCAGACAAAATCGGCTTGAGGCGTACAAGGCGAGCCACGAGCCGCGACGGATGAAAAATTCGTTCCGTTATTTCAACAGCTCACCCGAGGTGATCCGCCTCACGGTGATGATGTATATCCGTTATCCACTGTCGTTGCGGCAGGTCGAGGACCTGCTGTTCGAGCGCGGCATCGACATCTGCGACGAGACGGTGCGGTTCTGGTGGAACCGGTTCGGTCCAATGTTCGCCGCTGAGATCCGGAACCGCCGCGTTCAAAGCCATTCGTATTCGCAGTGGCGCTGGCATCTGGACGAGGTGTTCGTCCGCATCAATGGCGAGACCCACCATGTGTGGCGCGCCGTCGATCACGAAGGCGAGGAGCTCGAGGTTTTCGCGACGAAACGCAGGGATCGCAAAGCTGCGCTCAAGTTTCTGAAACGCCCGATGAAACGCTATGGCCGCCCGGAGTTGATCGTAACAGATCGTCTTCGATCATACCGGGCGGCGTTGAAAGTCGTTGGGATTTCGGGCCGCCAGGAATGCGGTCGGTGGCTCAACAATCGGGCCGAAAACTCACACCAGCCATTCCGGCGACGGGAAAAGGCAATGTGGAAATTCCGGGACATCAAAACCCTGCAAAAGTTCGCCGCCGTTCACGCTTCGATCCACAACCACTCTAACCTCGACCGCCACCTCACCCGCCGCGACGATTTCAAAAAGAGCCGCGTCGCGGCGCTGGCGCAATGGCGTGAACTTGCCGCATGAACCTAGCGTCTCCCGGCCAATCGGAGACTAATTCGCATTAGACTGACAGCACCCAAGGCTTTGAAAAAACGTTATATGTCTCCGGACGCACTCTCAGCGGAGTTCTGACCGGGGCGCGGCAAAAGTCAATGGGACCGGATTCGTGCCGGGCGGACGGCGGTCCTGGCACGGGTACCGACGATCTCTCGCCGCCCTCATCGTCGAGACCGGCGGCGTCGATCACCGATGGCCGGGGGCTGTCCCGATCACGCCGGCTTGTTCCTGAGGTCGCGGACCCGCACCGCTTTGCCCTGGGATCTCGGGACCTCGCCCGGGCGCTTGATGTCGACGTCGCAGGTGACGCCGATCAGGGACTTGATCGCCCACCGGACTTCCTTGCCCTTGCGCGCCAGGCTGTCCTCGTCGCCCGGCGCGCCGGGGGCGATCTCGACCTCGACGGTCATGTCGTCGAGCGCGCCCTTGCGGGTGAGAACGATCTGGTAGTGCGGCGCGATCTCGGGGATGCCGACCAGCACCGCCTCGACCTGCGACGGGTAGACGTTGACGCCGCGGATGATCAGCATGTCGTCGTCGCGCCCGGTGATCCGCATGATCCGCCGGTGGGTGCGGCCGCATTCGCACGGCTCGTCGTTGAGCCGGGTGATGTCGCGGGTGCGGTAGCGGACCAGCGGCAGCGCCTGCTTGGTGAGCGTCGTGATCACCAGCTCGCCGGTCTCGCCGACCGGCAGCGGCTCGAGCGACTGCGGATCGACGATCTCGAACACGAAATGGTCCTCCCAGCCGTGCAGCCCGGCCTGGGCGACGTGGCACTCGCAGGCGACCCCGGGTCCGAGGATCTCCGACAGCCCGTAGACGTCGCAGGCCTTGATCCCGAACCGCTCCTCCAGCTCGTGGCGCATCGCCTCGCTCCACGGTTCGGCGCCGAAAACCCCGTAGTTGAGGGGCGAGTTGCGCAGGTCGACGCCCTCGGCTTCCGCCACCTCGGCGATGTTCAGCGCGTACGACGGGGTCGCGCACAGGACGTTGGCCTCGAAGTCCTTGAGCAGGATCACCTGACGCTCGGTGCCGCCGCCCGACACCGGCACCACCCGGCAGCGCAGCCGTTCGCCGCCGTAGTGGGCGCCGAGGCCGCCGGTGAACAGCCCGTAGCCGTAGGCGTTGTGGAGGGTGTCCCCGGGCCGGGCGCCGGCGCAGGCGAGCGAGCGCGCCATCAGCCCCGCCCACATCTCGATATCCTCCTGGGTGTAGCCGACGACGGTCGGCTTGCCGGTGGTTCCCGAGGAGGCGTGCAGGCGGATGACCTGATCGTCCGGCACCGCGAACATCCCGAACGGATAGTTCCGCCGCAGGTCGTCCTTGACCGTGAACGGGAACTTCGCCAGATCGGCGAGGGCGTTCAGGTCCCCGGGCTTGACCCCGGCGGCGTCGAAGCCGCTCTTGTAGTGCCGAACGTTGGCGTAGACGTAGGCGAGAAGGGTCCTCAGGCGATCGAGCTGCAACGCCTCCAGGCGTTGGCGCGGCATCGTCTCGATGTCAGGTTCGAACATGAAGGGGTGCTGGTGGTCCCCTGTCGCGGCGCGTTTTTTCATGGTTCGGGCTCCCCATCCGGATCGGTGTAGGCGTTGTCGAGAGCCTTGCGCACGGCGGCGGCGACCGCCTCCGCGTCCGCGTCCAGGCGCGGCTCCCAGTCGTTGAACAGAATTTCGAGGCGCTTCAGCCCCCTGGCCCTCACCGCCCCGTAGCCGCGCGCCCAGACGGCGGCGTTCGCCGTGTCGCAGGCGAGGTCGTAGCCGCGCGGCACCGCCGCGGCGACGGCAGAGAGCCATCTTTCGATGGCCGCCTGCTCGCGCTTGTACTGGATCGACACCCGCCGCCACGGGCGCAGCGAGGCGAGAACCCGGAACGCCAGATAGCCGCCCGGCGAGGCGGCGTTGAGCCGCATCGCCAGCCCGCGCCCGGATGCCTGGTGTGGGGCGCGCGGCATCAACGGCGCCAGAAACCGGGGGATCAGCCCCTCGAATTCCTCGCGGCCGGGCTTGAGGAAATCCTGGACGATGAACGGCGCGTCGTCGGGGGCGCCGGCTTCGGCGCGGATGCGGGCGAGACGGCCGGGACGGGTCTTGAGCTGGGCGACGCGGATCACGTCCTCGTAGGACATCCACGCCGCCAGCCGCCGGGCGACGGCGAGCGACAGGCGGCGGTCGTCCGCGTCGTCGAGGGCGACGATCGTCCGCAAGCGCTCGAGATAGAGCCGGCCATAACGGATGCTCTGATAATCGACGAGCCGCGCGAGGCCGTGTCCGACCATCGGCCGGATCTCCGAGGGGAATTCGCCGACGGTCGCGGCGAGCTTCGCCGGCACCGGGTTGAACCCGGGAACCGCCGTCTCCTCCGTGGCCCCTCGTGGCACGGAAGCGGCTGCGGCGGCGCCGGCGTCGAAACCGGCGAGGTTGGCCTCGACCGCGACGCCGGAGTGGGTGATCGCGGCCTGATAGGCCTGCCGGGTGATCGGCAAAACCCCGGTCTCGGCGATCGCGCCGAACATCACCGCGTTGGGCTGACACCGGGTTTTCGTGGCGATCGCCCGGAGATCGACGGTGAGCACGTCCTTGCCGGCGCGGGTCAGTGCTTCAAGGACGGGTGCCGCGGCGATGGTGCCGTCGCCCGCGTGCATCTTCTCGGCGGTGCTGAACACCCGCTGCGGGCGTGGTGACGACGGTGGTGCCGCCGCCGACGAACCCCTGGGCGAGGGCGCGCCCGGCCTCGGTCGGCTCGAGCGCGGCGAGCAGGCTGACATCCCCGGAACTCGGATAGATGGAAAACACCGGATCCTTCGGCGGCGCCTTCTCGGGGAACAGCTCGAAGTAATAGGTGGTCGCGCCGGTCCGCTGGGCGACCCCGGGGATCGATGTCATCTGCGCCGGGAAACCGTCGTGACGGGCGGCGGTGACCAGCCAGTCGGCGAGGACGCCGCCCCCCTGTCCACCGAGGGCGGCGATGACCACGCAGATCGGCCGGTCCGCGGTCATGACGCGCCGACGATCCCGAGAAGACGCCGGTTGAGACGATCGCGGAACGCCTGCCACCGGGTCGGCTGGGCGATCCAGGTCGCCTTGTAGAACGAGGGACAGAGCTTTGCCGCGTGGGCGATCTCGCCGCACAGGTTGCAGGCGACGCAGTCGGGGTCGACGGTCGCGGTCGGCGCCTCCTTGAGCGGATCGGTGGCCGGCCGGAGGGTCAGCGACGGACAGCCGTTGAGCCGCATGCACGAGTGGTCGCCGACGCACACCTCCTCGTCGACGCCGTAACGGGCCTTGACCACCGACTGGCCCTCCTTGGCGCGCTCGGCTTCGACCCGTTTTTCGCGGCGGCGCCGGGCCAGCATGCATTCGGCGTCGGAGATCACCACCCGCAGCCCCTGGTCGCGCGCGTCGAGCGCCTGGCGGAGCGTGTTCAGCGTCTTGCCGACATCGTAGGCGTCGACCCGCCGGAGCCAGTCGACGCCGATCGCCCGCAAGCGTTTTTTCGATCGAAACGCGGATCTTCTGCCCCCACGGGGTCGAGCCGGTGGACGGCACGTGCTGCTGGCCGGTCGCCGACGCGTAGCCGTTCTCGAGGATAACCAGCACCGCGTCGTGGCCGTTCCATTGGGCGTTGATCGCGCCGGAGACGAGGCCGTTGTGCCAGAAGCCGCCGTCGCCCATCACCGCCACCGTCGGCTTGCCGAGGGCGGGGCCGACGGCGCCGCCGCTGGCCAGGCTCATCCCGTAGCCGAGGACGGTGCTGCCCATGTTGAACGGCGGCAGGGTCGAGAAGGTGTTGCAGCCGATGTCCGAGGAGATGTGGATCGGACCGCGCTCGCGCTGGAGAAGCTTGAGCGCGGTGAAGATCGGCCGCTCGGGACAGCCGGTGCAGAAGCTCGGCGGGCGCGGCGGCGGCACCACGGCGAGCCGTTTCCGTCCGGCGTCGGCCTCGGCCTCGGTCGCCCGTTGCCGCTCGGCCGCCTGCTTGCCGAGACCGTCGATCCCCGCGTCTTCCTCCGCCAGATAGGCGGCGACGCCGGCCCGGATGACGTTGGCGGTATACTCGCCGGCCTCGGGCAGCACGTCCTTGCCGTGGATCCGGCAGGCGATGCCCTTCTCCTGGGCGATGGCGCGGATCTGCTGCTGGATGAACGGCGGATTGCCCTCCTCGACGACCAGCACGCTGTCCTTGCCGGCGAGGAAGTCGGTGATCTGCTCGGGAACCAGCGGATGGATGACGTTGAGGACGAGCAGCGGAACCGGCGTCTCGCCGAACGCGTCGGCGGCGCCGAGCAGCAGCAGCGACCGGAGCACGGTGCCGTAGGTGCCGCCCTGCAGCACGATGCCGATGCGGCGGCCGTCGCCGGGGAAATGCTCGTTGAGACCATGCTCGACGATGAAGCGGCGCGCCGCCGGCAGCCGCTCGTCGATCTTGAGCTTCTCCTGGGCATAGGTCGAGGGCGGCAGGACGATACGGTCGTAGTCGTAGAGCGCCTGCGGCAGCGGGTTGTTGGCGCCGTAGCGGGGCGGCACGTTGTCCTTGCAGACGAAGGCGCCGGTCATGTGCGCGGCGCGGATGCGCAGGCTGATGATCACCGGCAGGTGGGAGGCTTCGGACAGATCGAACGCCGCCTCGGTCAGGCGAACCAGGGTCGGCATGTGATAGCGGGGATCGATCAGCGGCATCGACGATTTCAGCGCCGTCGCGTGGGTGCGTTCCTGGATGACGCTGGCGCCCTCGCCGTAGTCCTCGCCGACGATGATCACCGCGCCGCCGGTGACGCCCGCCGAGGTCAGGTTGGAGAGCGCGTCCGAGGCGACGTTGGTGCCGACGATCGATTTCCAGGTGACGGCGCCGCGCAGCGGGTAGTGGATCGAGGCGCCGAGCAGGGCGGCGGCGCCGGCCTCGCTCGCCGAGGCCTCGAATTGCACCCCCATCGGCTTGAGCACCCGGTCGCGGGCCTCGGCGAGAACGTCCATCAGGTGGGAGACCGGCGCGCCCGGATAGCCGCCGACATAGGCGACGCCCGCCTGTAGCAGCGCCTTGGTGATGGCGAGAATGGCCTCGCCCTCGAACACCTCGCCGTCGCCGAGCAGGAGCTTTTCGACGTCCTTGGCGAACGAGCGCTCCATGCCCGAGGCGCCGATCGGCCCGGCCCGCTCGTGGCGCGGCGCCAGGACGTTCATCGCACCACCCACCCCGGCTTGGCGCCGACGCCGGAGGTGCCGGCGCCGCGCGCCGGGGTGTGCAGGATGGCGAAACCCTGGTTGTAGGCGGCGCGGGTGATCAGGGCGAACTTGAACACCCAGCCGCCGGCGAACGCCAGCAACCCGCCGAGGACGAAGCCCGGCTGCGCCACCGGCTCGAGGACGAGCCCGAGAACGATGAGGATTGCCGGGATGACGTGTCCGCCCAGAACCAGCGTGCCTTTGAGCTTATCGAACACGTCGAGTGTCCCCTTGGGCGCGCCGCCGCGACCGAGGGCGGCGAAATAGGACATCCACGCCCACAGACGGATCGCCACGAGGACGAGCACGGCGCCGGCGGCGCCGGCGCCATCGCCGCAAGCTCGGGCAGGAACAGGCCGGCGACCAGGAACAAGCCACCGCCCTCGGCGAGACCGGAGACGACCAACAACGGAATGACCCGGTCCTCGCGCCACGCCGGGATGCCCTTGCCGCCGTGAACGATCCGTGCCTGGCAATACATGAAGACGAGACCGATGGCGGCGACGAGCACGGCGAGCCACGCCGTATCGAACCACACCGCGGCGAGGCCGACGGCGAACAGCGGCGCCGAGACCATCGCCTCGCGGGTCATCCACGACGTCCACGGATTGATCAAGACATTGAGGAAGCGCCACGGACGGCCGATTTCCAGCCACACGCAGAACAGTCCGGCGCCGACGAAGGCCAGCGACAGCAGTCCGGTGAGGGTGAACGAGGCGCCGAACAGCGCCGCCACCGCGGCGAACATACGCGAGGCCGGTGCCGGCGCCTCCGGCCATGAAGTTGCCGGCGGCGCGCCAGTCCCAATGCTGCTGCAGCCAAGGCGCGACGCCGGGCATCGCCCCTTCCGGCCCGGCGGGGAACGGTTTCGCAACCGGCTTCAAGTCCTCCCTGGCGGACGAAACCTTGGGTTTGATCTCCGGGCGGTCGGCCTTGTCCCACAGGTAGTGGAAGCCGGGCTGGGTCCCCAACTCGGTGTGCATGCTGAAGTTCTTGTTGTCCCTGAGCAGGTGGGAGACGTTGCTTTCGGGATCGTCCTGGTCGCCGAAATGCAGGGCGTCGGCGATGCAGGAGGTGACGCAGGCCGGCGTCGCTTCCGGATCGACGCCGGGAGTCAGCCCGCGGGCGAGGCCGTCGTCGATGCGGTCGACGCAGAAGGTGCACTTCTGCGCCACCCCGAGACGGTGTGGGTCCTCCCTGGCGGCCTCGTTGCTCATCCTCTCCTTGCCGTAGGCGAACTTTGGTTTGTCCACCTTGTAGCGTGCCTGATAAGGGCAGGCGACGGCGCAATAGGCGCAGCCGATACACAGATCGTAGTCGATGGTGACGATCCCGTCGGGCCGCTTCTTGGTCGCCGTCGACGGGCAGACGTGCATGCACGGCGGATCGATGCAGTGGTTGCAGCCGACCGGAACGAACGTCCGGCGCACGTCCGGATATTCGCCGACCTCGAAATCGAGCACCTTGCGCCATTGCACCGAAGGCGGGGTGGCGTTGGTGTGCTTGCAGGCCGCGGTGCAGGTCTGGCAGCCGACGCAGCGGTTGAGATCGGCGATCATCGCCCATCGGGTCATGACGGCCCTCCGATCCGGCGGATCGAGACCTTGACCAGGTCGGACCCGGAGCCGGTGGCGTCGGTGAGATCGAGCAGCATCGGCGTCAGCTTGTTCATGCTCGGGACATGGAAGGTCTTGGCCAGCGGCGTCTCCCAGTGATCGAACTGGCCGACCATCAACAGGGTGTCGGGGCGGATGCCCTGGCGGTGGACGGCGCGGCCGCGGGTGGCGGCGAGCGGCGAGCGAACCTCGACCAGATCGCCGTTGCCGATGCCCAGTTGCGCCGCCTTGCCGGCGTTGATGATGACGCCGCCGTGGCCGGCGATATTGTCGGCGACCTCCTTGATCATCTGGATGTCGGCGTTGGCGCCCCAGGCAGTATTGCATGCTGCGCGCGGTCACCAGCCAGAACGGGTAGTCGGCGATGTCGATCTTGAAGTTGTCGGCGAGGACCGTCTCGAACAGCGCCGGGTAGTCCTTCCATTCCGGCAGCGGGTGGTATTCCTCGAGCTGCGAGTCCCACCAGCTGATCCCGCGCTCGTGCAGCCGGTTGGCGAGCTGTTGGCCGATGCGATGCAGCCGCTCCTGGTAGGGCAACTCGAAGCGCAGTCCCTGGTCGATGATCTCCGGGTAGAGGTACCAGTCCAGCCGCGGGAACGGCTCGGTCCGGTAGCCGTGCTCGCGGTAGTATTCCAGCCCCTGGCTTTCGGCGCCGTCGGTCAGCTCGGCGCTGGCGGCGCGGCACACCGCCTCCCAGGTTTCCTCGACCGAATACGCCTTGTCGGGGTCGAGCGAGAAGTCGTAGCCCTCGCCCCTGAGCGGAACGCCGGCCGCGCCCTTGCTGATCGCGTTATTGTACTCGGCGAGCAGCCCGGACCGCCGGGCCAGCTCGGTGGCGATCCAGGTGAAATCACGGGACTCGCCGACCGGATCGACCGCCGGCTGACGCAGGGCGAAGCCCTGGTGGTCCCAGTACTGCTCGAAATACTTGGTGCCGCCGACCCGGATCAGCTGCAGGCCCTCGAGGTCGGTGCATTCGGGCAGGAGGATATCGGCGTAGTGGTTGGTCTCGTCGCGGGTGTAGGCGAAACAGACGGTAAAGGGGAACCGCGCGATGGTGGCGGCGATCTTTTCGGTGTCCCAGAACGAGATCACCGGGTTGGTGCGATAGACGAACCAGACGTCCGGCGTGGTCGGCGCGGGCCAATGCTCGGGGGCGTTGTCCTGCATCATCCAGGCGAGGTGGGTGGGGCCCAGCGCCTGGCTCCACGGCGAGTTGGCGACCAGCGGGATCAAGGTGCGGTTGGCATTGCGCACGTCGGGCCGGGATACCCAGTTCTCCTTGTCGGTGGGGTTCATCGGATAGTCCATGAACCCGTCGGGACCCGGCTTGACCGAGGCCTGACGCGAGGTCGCCGGCCGGTTGAGCCGGACGGTGGTGCCGAGCAGGCCGCCTGGCACCTCCAACCCGCCGACCAGGCAGGCCATCATCGTCCGCGCCCAGCAGCAGTCGAAGCCGCCCCAGCCGTTGTTGACGGTCTTGCCGAGGGTGATCGCCACCGGCCGGAGGGGCAGGGTGCGGCCCTCGATCTCGATGGTCTCGCCGACACGGGCGTGCTGCAGGAACTCGATGGCGATGCGGCGGATGGTCTTTGCCGGCACGTCGCAGATCCGCGAGGCCCACAGCGGCGAGTATTCCTTGACGTGGGCCACGAGCTTCTCGAAGGCGGACATGCAGCGCTCCGCCTTGTGATGCCACACCTTGCCGTCGGGACCGATCTCGATGCCGCCCTCGACCGGGAACGGGGCCTCCAGCACCGGTTCGGCGCCCGGCGTGTCGAAGGGCACCGCGCTGTCGGTACGGCCGTCCCAGATCAGCGGTTTCCGGGTCTCGGCATCGCGCATGTAGAAACCGAACCGTCCGACCAGGTACGGCGCCGAGGTTCGGTACTTGATGAACTCCAGATCCAGCACCTCGCGCGGATGTTCGTGCAGGAGCACGTGGAGCAGGGCGTAGAGGAAGGCGGCGTCGGTCTTGGGCTTGATCGGTATCCATTCGGCCGAGCAGGCGCCGGTGACCGACAGGTGGGGCTCCACCTGCACCCGCTTGATACCGCGGTCGCGGGCGTCGGCATAGCGCTTGACGCCGCAGACGCCGCCCGAGGCCTCGACGTTGCCGCCGAACGAGATGACGTAGTCGGTGAGCGGCGTATCCGGACAGACGGTGAAGGCGCGGTGCCAGAACTCGCCGTAGAGGTGTTCGGAGTGATAGCACTTGACCCCCTGGCCGCTGCCGAAGCCGAAATCGACCGGTCCCCAGGCGGCGAGCAGGGCGGGGAAGGTGCCCATGTAGGCGGTCGGCGTGCCTCCGCCGCCGAAACTGGCGGCGAGCCGGGGATAGCCCGACGAGTCGTGCAGGCCTTGGGCCCGGGTCTCCTTGAGCTTGTCGGCGATGGTGTCCAACACCTCGTCCCAGGAGATCGGCACGAAGCCGGGATCCTCGCCCCGTCCCTTGCGCGGGTTGGTCCGCTTCATCGGCGTTTTGACCCGGCGCGGATTGTAGGTCTTCTGGATCAGCCCGTAGGCCTTGACGCAGATCTTGCCGCCGGCGGGATGGACCTCGGCAGCCTTGAAATTGGGGGTAACCTCGGTGGCGACGCCGTCCTCGACCTGGACCGAGAGGAGATCCGGTCCGGCGACACACTGATAACAATAGGTGGACACGCTCTGCTTGGCTGGGTTTTTGCTCACGCTGCTTACTCCACGACCGGCTCGGGATCGGCGTTGGTCACGGGTTGCGCTTGGTTCCTTTCGCCTTCAGTCGCTCGACGGTCTTGGCCTTGTCGACGATGAACCGCGAATGGGTTCCTTTGCATATGGGATCGACCTCGTCCTTCGCCGAGATCTCGAGGTTGACCAGTCGTCCCTCGACGGAGGCAATCTCGACGGTGATCCAAACGTCCATGCCGACGGGGGTGGGTGCGCTATGCCGGATCGAGATCGCGGTTCCGACCGAGTCCTCGCCCTCGTCCACATGCTGGAGAAGCAAATCACGGCAGGTGTGCTCGATGTCGCGAACCAGCTCCGGAGTCGCGTAGACCCGGCCCTCTTCGCCCATGAAGCTGATCGTCCGTTCGCGGTCGATGGTGATCCGTCGCTCGTCGGTCAGCCCCGCGCGCAGGCTCTCTTTCATGGCCGCTCCTCCCTTCCCGCGCCTCGCCGGCGCGTCCGCTTATTCGTATATTGGTACGATAATGCATAATTGGATTTCGCCGGTCAAGATATCAGCGTCAAGATATCACCGTGTTGAAAGAGGAGGCGACCGCCAGCACCTAAGTAAGATAAGAAAGAAAACCACTCCTCGAGCCAGGGAGGTGTTCATGGGGTTGGCCAACCCGAACGTTTCGCTCGACGACAAATATGCCCTCGAGCAAGGGCGGGTCTTCATGACCGGCATCCAGGCCCTGGTGCGCCTGCCGATCATGCAGCGCCAGCGGGATGCGGCGGCAGGCCTGAACACCGCCTGCTTCATATCCGGCTACCGCGGCTCGCCGTTGGGCGGGTTCGATCAGGCGCTGTGGGAAGCCGGCAAGCTTCTCGAGGCCAACAACATCCGGTTCCAGCCGGGGATCAACGAGGATCTCGGCGCCACCGCGGTGTGGGGTTCCCAGCAGCTCAACCTGTTCGAAGGCGCCAAGGTCGATGGGGTCTTCGCCATGTGGTACGGCAAGGGCCCCGGGGTGGATCGTACTGGTGATGTGTTCAAGCATGCCAACGCCGCCGGCACCTCCCGCTACGGCGGGGTGCTGGCGATCGCCGGCGACGATCACGCGTGCAAGTCGTCCACCCTGCCGGCCCAGTGCGAGTACTCGTTCATGGACGCGATGATCCCGGTGCTGCATCCGGCCAACGTCCAGGAGATCCTCGATCTCGGAATCTACGGCTGGGAGATGTCCCGGTTCTCCGGGTGCTGGGTCGGGTTCAAGACCATCGCCGAGAACCTGGACACCGCCGCATCCGTAACGGTGGACACCCGCCATCTCGACATCGTCGTGCCCGAGGATGTCGAACTGCCGCCCGGCGGCCTCAACATCCGCTGGCCCGACAAGCCGCTCGAGCAGGAACTAAGACTGCAACGATACAAGCTCTACGCCGCGCTCGCCTTCGCCCGCGCCAACCGCCTCAATCGCATCGTCATCGACAGCCCCAAGCCGCGGTTCGGCATCATCACCACCGGCAAGGCCTATCTCGACGTACTGCAGGCGCTGGAGGATCTCGGGATCGACGATGCCCGCGCCGCCAGGATCGGCCTCCGGCTGTACAAGGTGGGCATGGTCTGGCCGCTCGAACAGGAGGGCGTGCGCGAGTTCGCCCGCGGCCTCGAAGAGGTGCTGGTGGTCGAGGAGAAGCGCGGCGTCATCGAGAACCAGCTCAAGGAGCAGCTCTACAACTGGCGCGAGGACGTCCGCCCACGGGTCGTTGGCAAGTTCGACGAAAACCGAAACTGGATCCTGCCGTCGGCCGGCGAGCTGACCCCGGCGCAGATCGCCCGCGTCATCGCCCAGCGTATCAGTCAGTTCTTTACCAGCGAAACCGTCAACAAACGGCTGGAGTTCCTGCGCAACAAGGAGGAGACGCTCGCGCGTCCTCGACCGGTGATCGAACGGCTCGCCCATTTCTGCTCCGGCTGCCCCCACAACACCTCGACCCGGGTGCCGGAAGGGAGCCGCGCGCTCGGCGGGATCGGCTGCCACTACATGGCCACGTGGATGGACCGGGGCACCAAAACCTTCACCCAGATGGGCGGCGAGGGGGTTCCGTGGATCGGCCAGGCGCCGTTCACCGAGACACGCCACGTATTCGCCAATCTCGGCGACGGGACCTACTTCCATTCGGGGCTGCTGGCGATCCGCGCCGCGGTCTCGGCGGGCGTCAACATCACCTACAAGATCCTCTACAACGACGCGGTGGCGATGACCGGCGGTCAGCCGATCGACGGCACCCTGACCGTGCCGCAGATCACCCATCAGATGTACGGGGAGGGGATCCGGCGGATCGCCGTGGTTAGCGACGAGCCCGACAAGTACCCGGATCGCGGCGCCTTCGCCGCCGGGGTCACCTTCCATCCGCGCGGCGACCTCGAAGCGCTGCAGCGGGACCTGCGGGAGACCAGGGGCGCCTCGGTGATCATCTACGATCAGACCTGCGCCGCCGAGAAGCGCCGCCGCCGCAAGCGGGGCATCATGCCCGATCCGCCGAAGCGGGCGTTCATCAACGAATGGGTGTGCGAGGGCTGCGGCGACTGCACCGTCACCTCGAACTGCCTCTCGGTGATCCCGCTGGAGACCGAGTTCGGCCGCAAGCGGGAGATCGACCAGTCGTCGTGCAACAAGGACTTCAGCTGCGTCGAAGGCTTCTGCCCCAGTTTCGTCACCGTCCACGGCGGCCAGCTGCGCAAGAGCAAGGCGGCGTCGTCGGCGGGCACCTTTCCGGAGCTTCCCGAGCCCGAACTCCCGTCTCTCGGCACCCCCTACGGGATTTTGGTCACCGGCGTCGGCGGCACCGGGGTGGTGACCATCGGCGCGATCCTCGGCATGGCCGCCCATCTCGAGGGCAAGGGCTGCTCGGTCCTCGACCAGACCGGCCTGGCGCAGAAGTTCGGCGCCGTCACCAGCCACGTGCGGATCGCCGAGAACCCGGGCGACATCCACGCGGTGCGGATCACCGCCGGCGGCGCGGATCTGTTGCTCGGGTGCGATCTGGTGGTCGCGTCCAGTGCCGAGGGGCTCGCCAAGCTCGACCCGGCGGCGACCCGGGCGGTGGTCAACACCTACCGGTCGTTCACCGCCGAGTTCACCCGCAACCCCGACATGGTGTTCCCGGCCGAGGCGATGATGAAGATGGTCGCCGACGCGACGGTCGACGGCAACTGCTGGTACGTCGACGCCACCGGCCTCGCCACCGCGCTGCAGGGCGACTCCATCGCCACCAATCTGTTTCTCGTCGGCTACGCGTTCCAGAAGGGGCTGATCCCGCTCTCCGCCGAGGCCCTGGAACGGGCCCTCGAACTCAACGGCGTCGCGGTGGACTTCAACAGGCGGGCGTTCCTGTGGGGACGGCGGGCGGCCCACGACCTCGCCGCGGTCGAGAAGCTGGCCAAGCCGGCGACGGAACGGCGGACGTTCGCCGAGACCCTGGAGGACATGGTGGCCCGACGGGTCGAGTTCCTGACCGCCTACCAGGATGCCGCCTATGCCAAGCGTTACCGGGATCTGGTCGAGCGGGTGCGGCGGACGGAAGCGGAGAAGACCCCGGGGCGCAACGGTCTCGCCGAAGCGGTCGCCCGCTACCACTTCAAGCTGCTCGCCTACAAGGACGAATACGAGGTCGCGCGGCTGTACACCGAGACCGACTTCGTCAAACGGCTCGACGAGCGGTTCGAGGGCGACTACACCCTGCGCTTCCATCTGGCGCCGCCGCTGCTCGCCAAGCGCGATCCCCTCACCGGCCACCTCCGGAAGCGCGAATTCGGACCCTGGGTGTTCAAGGTCTTCGGGGTCCTCGCCCGGTTCAGGCGGCTGCGCGGCACGCCGTTCGATATCTTCGGCCGCACACCCCATCGCAAGCTCGAACGGCAGCTGATCGCGGACTACGAGCGGACGGTGGAGGAGATCCTCGGCGGCCTCGATCACGACAATCACCGGGTCGCGGTCGAGATCGCCAGCATCCCGGAGCACATCCGCGGCTACGAGCACATCAAGGAGACGCATCTCGTCCGGGCCAAGGCGCGAGAGGCGGAGCTGCTGGCCGCCTTTCGCAATCCGCAACCGACCCGGGCGGCCGGGTAAACTCACGAGGAGGAGGGACTGATGGCGGTATTCGGTTCACGGGCGTTCGACAACCACGAGCAGGTGGCGTTTTTCTGCGACCCGGACTCCGGGCTCAGGGCGATCATCGCCATCCACAACACCAACCGCGGCCCGGCGCTCGGCGGCTGCCGGATGTGGCCCTACACTTCCGAGGACGAGGCGATCCGCGACGTGCTCCGGCTGTCGCGGGGCATGACCTACAAGTCGGCGGTGTCCAACCTCAACCTCGGCGGCGGCAAGGCGGTGATCATCGGCAACGCCCGCACCGACAAGACCCCCGAACTGCTGCATGCGATGGGACGCGCCGTTCATCGCCTCGGCGGCCGCTATATCGTCGCCGAGGACGTCGGCACCTCGGTGGAGGACATCAGGATCATCGGCGAGCAGACCGCCCACGTCGCCGGCATCGTCGACAAGCAGACCCGTGCCGGCGGCATCCGCAGCGGCGATCCGTCGCCGGCGACCGCCCACGGCGCCTTCTTCGGGCTGCGCGCCGCGGTGAAGTACAAGCTCGGCACGGACGACCTGCAGGGCCTGAAGGTGGCGGTGCAGGGGGTGGGCAACGTCGGCTTCCGCCTGGCCAAACAACTGCACGAGGCCGGCGCCAAGCTCTGGGTCTCCGACATCTACGAAGACAACCTGCTCCGCGCCGCCGACACCCTCGGCGCCACCATCGTCGGCGCCGACGACATCTACGGCCTCGACGTGGACGTGTTCGCGCCGTGCGCGCTGGGCGCGGTGATCAACGACGCGACGCTGCCGCAACTCAGGGCCAAAGTCGTCGCCGGCGCCGCCAACAACCAGCTGTCCGAGGACCGCCACGGCAAGGAGCTGATGGGCCGCGGCATCCTCTACGCGCCGGACTACGTGATCAACGCCGGCGGCATCATCGACATCAGCTACGAGCGCGGCGGCAGCTACGACCGCGACGCGGCGGTCGCCCACATGGAGGGGATCTACGACACCCTGATCGAGATCTTCGAGCGCTCCGCCGCCGAAGGCCTGCCGACCAACCTGATCGCCGACTTCGTCGCCGAGGAGCGGTTCCGCAAGAAGTAATCTCCGGCGGACCTCACGGCACCAGCCGGCAGTCGTAGAGGCGCCGGTAGTACGGCTCGCAGGCGTCGGCGAGGGGGCGCAACCGGTCGGCGAGGGGCTCGCCCGGCGGCCGGTAGGGGGCGAAACCGGTGGAGCGTTCGACGCCGGCGTACCAGTACTTGGCCCAGACGCCGTCGCTGTCCCGCCGGCCGGCCGGCCACGACAGCATGCTCTCCGAGAACGGCACGCCGACCGCCCCGCACAGCAGCGTCAGCATCTTCCTCGGGTGTTCGAGCACGTCGCGGGCGTCGAGGATCGGCGGCACCCGGCCGGTGCGCTCGCATACCCGCTCGAAGATCTCGCCTTGTTGGGCGAAGCCGAGATCGGCGAGGGTCGGGTCGTCGCGGGTGCGGACGTAGGACGCCAACACCTCCTCGGGCCTCCGGATCAGGAAGCAATTGACCACCCGGTCGAGCCAGCCCCGTTCGATCACGGGCAGCAGATGGTGGGCCATGTGCTTCTGATAGGAGATCGCCTTGCCGCCGGGGACCGGCCCGGTGAGGGCGGCGACCACCGCCCGCCAGTCGGTCGCCTGCGAGGCGATCACCTCGTCGCGGCCCGGATGGTCGAGGCCGGTGGCGAGCAGGTAGTGGGCGTAGAGCGGCTCGTCGCAGACGGCGGTGTCGGGACGGTTCTCCCACGCCCGCATCATCGCCGTCGAGATGTTGCGCGGCCCCGACCACATGGCGATGCGGACGGGGGTGTGTCCGGTGGTCATTCCGCCCCTCCGGCGATAAAACAAAGAAAAATCAACGGCTTATCCAACATGCCTCGATACCTGAGTCCACGACTCGGCCATTGTTGACGATTTTGCACCCAAAAAATCGGCTAACGCATTGATATCAAACGAACCCGAAAAACGTCGAAAAACTCGTCAAAACTCGTCAAAACTCGTCAAAACCAGGTGTAACCCCTTGATTCACAACGTTTTTGAATAACCCCACGTTACGCTCTCGCAACGAAGCGCAACCCTTTGATATCAAAAGAAACTAGTCGTCTGAAATCGTTGCGCCCCGGCAACCAAACTCGTCAAAACTCGTCAAAACTCGTCAAAACTCGTCAAAAACGGGAAAAACATGTTGAATTACAGAGTGTTACAAAATCGACACCGGCCGCCACCCGACCGGTCGGGCACATATCACCCATGCCGGCAACCGGCCCGGACTCCACCTTCACGATGAAGAAGAGCTTTTTCCATGTATGTATACCCTGGCCGGCCCCCAAGCAAGGAAAATGTTCCTTTTCTTGGACTCGCCTTCGCTCCGACACCGGATTGCCGACCGGTCCGAGCGCTTGCGCCCACACGTCAACGAGAGCGGAGACGGGGTAACAGCCGGTCCTCCGTCGCTCGAGGAAGATCTCGGTGTCGTCATCCCCCGGAAACGGGTCCGCAATGGATTGCAGTGCGGACCGCTCGGGTGCCGTGGATAATAGGCAGCCTTTAGCCAAGAGCGGCCATTCCCAAAGACAGGAAGCATCCAAAGTTGCGCCTCGCCGATAATCGGCGCACCATAGATACGACTATAACAATTCGATCTGAAATGCTCGGGTACTTCTGCCGATGCTCGCCGACCGAGCGCTGACGGAGGCTAATAATTGGGAGGAGGCAAGTCATGAGACAATGGATGCATGCGGTTGCGGCCGTGACTTTGGCGCTCGGGCTGGGGGGCTTGCCGGCCCATGCCGACGAGACCTGCCAGTCGCCCTACATGGCCAAGATCACCGGCCAGGAGGATTTCATCTACATTTGGACACTCGGCGTCGACGGCATGGGCGACGGCTCCGACAAGCTGGTGACGGTCGACGTGCGCCCGGAATCTTCGACTTACGGCAAGGTCATCGCGAGCACTTCGGTCGGTGGCCGGCACGAAGCGCACCACGGCGGGTTGACCGATGACCGGCGCCACCTTTGGGTCAGCGGTCTGGACACCAGCCGGATCTTCATCTTTGACGTGGCCTCCGACCCCGCAAAGCCCAAGCTGGTTAAGACCATCGACGATTTCGTCAATGTGAGCGGCGGCGTGGTGGGGCCGCACACCAACTACGCCCTGCCCGGCCGGATGCTGTTGACCGGACTGTCCAACGACAAGGATCACGGCGGCCGTACGGCGATGGTCGAATACACCAACGACGGCGATTACATCGCTACCCATTGGATGCCGACCGCGGACAAGCCGAACGGCGCGAGCATCGAACAGGTGGCCGACGGCTATGGCTACGACGTGCGGGTCCTGCCGCGCAAGAACGTGATGCTGACATCCTCGTTCACCGGTTGGTCCAACTACATGATGGATTTCGGCCAGATGCTGCAGGACGCCGAGGCCATGAAGCGCTTCGGCCAGACCATAGTGCTGTGGGACTTCCATGCGCGCGCACCGAAAAAGGTGTTCCACGTCCCCGGCGCGCCGCTCGAGATCCGTTGGGCTTGGGGACCGCAGCACAACTACGCGTTCACCTCGGCGGCGCTTACCTCCCAGCTGTGGCTGATCTACGAGGACGAAAACGGCGAATGGCAGGCAAAGGCGGTAGCCGACATTGGCAATCCCGGGGACATCCCGCTGCCGGTCGACATCAGTCTCAGTGCCGACGACTCGACGCTTTTCGTGGATTCGTTCATGGACGGCACGGTTCGGGTCTTTGATATCTCCGACCCGCATAACCCCAAGCAGATCTACGAGAAGGTGATCGGCAAGCAACTTAACATGGTCTCGCAGAGCTGGGACGGTGAGCGCGTGTACTTCACGAGTTCCCTGCTGGCCAACTGGGACAAGAAGGGCGAGGACAACGAGCAATTCCTCAAGGCCTATGACTGGGACGGCAAGGAGCTAAACCACCGCTTCACGATCGACTTCAACGAAGAGGGCCTTGGCCGTCCGCACATCATGCGATTTGGCGCCAAGAGCCTCTACGAGAGCTAGAGGGGCAGAAGGGACGGGCGTCATCGGTGACGGCGCCGTCCCTCACGCGGCCATGGGTCTTTTATCGAGCCGTACTCTTCAGTTGGGTCGCGTTGGGCTGATCATGGCCCTGGGCGGAATCCGCGCTGACAGTAGCCAGCGCGCCCTCTGTTGCTCTCGCGCACGGCGATGAGCCTCATCCTTATGTCGCACCTTTAGAAAGGGTGGAACTCTCCTTCGGGCGCTCCGACGACTACGATTACGATCCCCCAATGCCGGGAAGCTACCAACTGCCCCCGATTAAGGAGGCCGGTGACGGCTGGGTACTGGACACGCGCGGGCGGCGGCTCCGGCTCCACCAAGTGATGGACGGACACATCACGGTGTTCGCCTTCATCTACACCCGTTGTAGCGACCCCCAGGGCTGTCCGCTCTCCATGACGCTCCTTTACGACCTCTTGCACGTGGGCCGCCAGGACCCGACGATCGGCGCAAACCTGCGGCTGGTTGCAATGAGCTTCGACCCGGGACATGACACGCCCGAGGTGATGGCCGATTACGCCGGCGAGAAACAGGCGAAAGACGCCGAGCGAAGCCAACTGGTTTTCCTGACGACGGAGGCCCGCGCCGATCTCAAACCGATCCTTGAGGCCTACGATCAGCCCATCGGGCGCAAGCCCGACGCTGCCGATGCCTTTGGACCCTATACCCACCAACTCAGGGTCTTTCTCATCGACCGCCAGGCGCGCCTTCGCAACATCTACAGCCTCGGCTTCCTCGATCCTCGTTTAGTGATCACAGATGTCCGTACCTTGCTGCTCGAAGAGCATGGAAAAGCTCTTGAGAAGTAAGGCGCCGGACGTTTGGCCAGCGCTCGCGTTGTTGCTGTTCGTGGCGGTGGCCACCCTCCAAAGGCAATCGGCTCGGGCCGAGGCGACGCAGATGGACAACGCCGCGCTTGCGCGCATAGATTCGCCCGCCTTGGGAATGCCGCCAGTGCCCGTGTCCGCGACCGATCCCCCCACACCCGCTAAGATCGCGCTCGGCCGCAAGCTGTTTTTCGACCGGCGGCTGTCGCACAACGGCACCATGTCATGCGGCATGTGCCACATCCCCGAGCAAGGCTTCACAAGCAACGAGCTGGCCACGCCCATCGGCGTCGAGGGCCGGAGTCTTCGCCGCAACGCCCCGACGATCCTGAACGTCGCCTACCAGGAGCGGCTGTTCCACGACGGCAGGGAGACGGCGTTGGAAACGCAGGTGATCAGCCCACTGCTCGCCCGCGAGGAGATGGCCAATCCCTCGATCGGATACGTAATCGACAAGATCGCAAGCTTTCCCGATTACGCTGGGATGTTCGAAAACGCATTCGGTGGAGGGCCGACCATCGAGCGGGTGGGTCAGGCCATTGCGAGCTGGGAGCGCACGCTTATTGCCGGGAATTCGCCGTTCGACCGTTGGCGCTTTGGCGGCGAGGGCAATGCACTGACGGAGATGCAGCGGCGCGGCTTCGATCTGTTCAGAGACAAGGGCGGCTGTGTCACCTGCCACCCGGTAGGCGACTCCTGGGCCTTGTTCACCGACCAGGCCTTTCACGACACGGGGGTCGGCTACCAGGCTGACCGGCTCGCTGCGCGGCGAAGCGAGCCCGTGGCGGTAGAGATCGCGCCGGGTCGAAAAGTCCTGCTCGACCGCAGGGCCGTTGACAGCGTCGGCGAGCCGCGTCAGAGCGATTACGGGCGCTACGAGGTCACGCGGGATCCGGTGGACCTGTGGCGCTTCAAGACGCCCAGCCTGCGCAACGTCGCCCTGACCGCTCCCTACATGCATGACGGCTCACTGCGCACCCTGGACGAGGTGGTTCGCTTCTACGACCGCGGTGGCGTGCCGCATGAGGGGCTCGACCCGTTGGTTCGTCCGCTCGGCCTGAGCACCGACGAGATCGAATTGCTGGTCGCATTTCTCGCGAGCCTGAGCAGCGGCGGCGTGACTAAGCTGATTTCGGATGCGCGCAGCGCATCTGTGGGTAACTGAGCCTAGCGCCGGTCCTGGTCTGCCCAGACGTCGGCTCCGGGTCAGGAGTGACGGCCGACGCCACGCCGGAAAATGGTCCGCAGCCGAAGGTGGAGCCGACCAAATCTGTTCGCAAGGTGCGGCCCCGAAGCCGCCGCTTCACCAATTCGTCTGGTTACTGGACGCGGATGTAGAACACGCTCCACACCCAGTTGGAGTCGTCGCGTTCGGCGAGCTCGGGATAGTCGTCCTGCGGATACACGATCCAGGACGGGCCGCGGCCACCGATATCTAGCCATTCGCCGCCGCTTTTCAGCGCCAGGATAACCGACCATCGCGCGATGTCGGACATCGGCAGGTCGACGGCGTAACCGTCGAGGGCGGTTACCGTGACAGTGTTGCCGCTCGCGCCAGCCTTGGCGAGGACGTCGCGCAGCAAGGGGCCTTCGACTTCGATCGTGCGATCGCTGCCGGGATACTTCGTGACGATCTTGCTCATGCCGATGTCGACGAGCGCGTCTCGGTCGAATGTGCGGGCTCGGTCAAAGTTCAGGTCCAAGCTGTTCAGCAAGGCATCCGCGAACGGTTCAAGCGCACCCCGGTTGGGGTTTTCGACGTTACCGGCGATCGTGAGAATCGCGCCGGTCTGTGCGTATGCGGCAGTCGCACCGGCTGAAACAGCCGTCGTCGCGACCCCGAGAAACAACGCAAAGAGAACGTGACGCAACGCGGCAAATGACATATCCGGATCCCTTCCCGATTGCGATCTTCGAAGCGACAGATCGATGCCGAAATTCCGTGGAACCAAAATGTTTGCACGCTAGCCTTCACGTCGGCGTTTGATCTCACGCGATCCTTCGACTGTCAGCCGACAACGTGCGCATGAGGTCTCTCTCCTCCGCATGGCGAAGCTGCCGGAGGAGCCGCTTCCCCACGTACACTCGACCATATCTGGTTGGCCGTTTATCGGATTTTTCTGGCTAATCGCGTCGACACACCTCCGCTCCGGGTTGGTCCGCATTCTACGACAGCGGACTAAAGCGAGCAACGATGACCCGTGCCGGCCTCAGTCGGGAATGGGTCAGCGGTGACGGTCAACGTCACGCAAACAGATGGTCCGCAGCTGAGGGTATTGCCGCTGTTGCTGGCTCAGGGCCGGCAGGGGAAGGTATAGGCACAAAGAGACATTCAAGAAACTGTAGATACCGAAAATACCTAGCTGATGTTGACCGTAAGGGCTGTTCAGTGTTTACCATACCGTCAGTTGGATGAGCGTGATGACAGGAGATCTTCCGACGAGCCGCCAGCGAGATGTCGCAGCGGACCTCATCAAGGGTAGCGGCCTCGCCTTAACGGAGAATCTCAGAACAAATGAGGTGAGCACTTGATGCCACCGGACGATCAACCGGCCTGTGTAGCCATAACTGTTCACTGATAACTAAAGAAGCAACAAGTGGGTTTTGTCCATGGCCGAAAATTCTACCGAACAGCCGTCAGAAGATAGCCTTCGCAAGGCGATGGAACTTGCCTGGCGAGACCATCATCATGCGCGAGACCAAACTTGGAAAACCGTTCAAATTGTCGTTGGACTTGGCGGAGGACTTTTAGCAATTGATATCGCGAATAAGAGCATTTTTTTTACTATTATTGCGGCAATAATTGTGATGCTGGCTGCCGCCGTTGGCGTAGGCATAACATGGAATCATCGTTTACTCGAAAGGAGAAAATTTATTCACATAATGAATTGCGAAGAACGTCTCGGATTGCATCAAGATGACATATTTCCACTCCATCCAGATGACGAAAATTATCGTGGGCCGCCAAGCAAGTTTGATGCAAAAAGCAGCCGAGTCCGTGACGGCGCCGTGAAAATACCGCGAGCGTTTAGGGTTTTGGATATTTTTAATCCATTGAAGCACAATACTGCACTTTTTATTCTCAGAATACACCTTTCTGTGATAATGTTTTGTGTAATTATTATTATTTTTAGGTCGACAACCTCCTAATTATTTTTTAGTATTGTGAATCTATCCACTTGTAATAATGCAGGGGCGCGAATGGCAGCTTAGGGTCTAGAGTGACGGTCGGCGTCGCGCCGAAAGCAAGTCCGGAGCCGAGGCCGAAGCCGACGACACCGGCGGAAAGTCGGCTTCCCCGCGCGAAGGTCAACTCGTGGAGGAAGGCTACCTGGGGCAGGACCCGGGCGCGGGCGGCAGAGATCCCCATCGTCCCGCGCCGATCACCGCCGTCGGCGGTCACCGCCGGAAGCGGAAGATACGGAACAGGTTCGCGGGATCGCGGAACAGCTCCTCGGTCGCCGAGAACCCGGCCGCGTGGCCGAGGGTGGCCCACGTCGAGGCCGTCTCGGGGATGTCCGCGGTGCGCACATGGGTGAACACCGCCTCCTGTTCCTCCGGGGTCAGCGCCACCCACTGGCGCCGCGCGACCTCTTCGTAGCGCGCGACATAGCGCTCGAGATCCTCGCCGTCCCGGTAGGTGGGCTCGTAGATGACGAACAGGCCGTCGGCGCTCAGGACTTGGCGGACCTCGCTCATCAAGGTCCGCTTGTCCACGGTCGCAAAGTGGTGAAGGGAAAGGCCGATCCACACGACGTCGGCCGGCTCCGGGCGTTCGCGCATGGCCTCGATGTAGTCGCCGTGCTCGAGATCCGCCGGGCACGGCAGCGCGCCCACGCGACCTCGGGCCAGCGCGAGCGCCGGCATGGCGAGGTCGATGCCGTGATAGTGCGCGACTTCCGTCCCTTGGAGAGCGGCGACGGCGTTACGGGCATCGCCGCAACCGAGGTCGAGAAAACGGAACGGTCTTCCGATGTCCTCGGCCAACACCCGGTGCAGGATGCCATAGGCTTCGGCCGTGGCCAGATAGTCGCCAACAAGGAGCTTTCGATAGAGCTCCCACTGTCGCTGGAACAGCGCCAGTGCGTCCTCGTCGACAACGGTCCCCGCCGGTTGATGATGATGGATGTTGACCATGGCCCCGGACTCTCAAGACGACCCGATCATAGCAGCTCTGCGCGGTGGACGTCTCGCTCACGAAGGGTCCGAAACCGTGGGCATTGCCGCTGTAGCCGGCTCAGTTTGCCAAGCGCACTAGCCCCTCCGCAATCGCTCGGTTAGTTCTTCCACGCCTGCGCCACAGTTTTACTCCAAGATGCTCCGCGGAAAAGGACCGCGGTTGCCGGAACCTTGGGGTGATTCGCCGAATTTGCGCCCAATTCGCCAGCTAAGATAGACGCGGGTTTTCGGCAGGCAGAGAATCCTTATTGTTTTTCAATCACCTGTAATTCAGGCGTTAGACATCCTTTCCCTGAGAATTGATCGGTGATTCAATTCGTTAAAACAAAGGAGGACGCTGTGCAGACGATAGTTCTTGCTGGAAGCAAGCGGAGCGCCGGGAAAACGACGTTGGCGATCGAGTTGGCGGTGTGTGCCGGGCAGGCTTTGATCCTGGACCTGCATCCGCAACAGATTGTAACGGGCTGGGCGCGGCGTCGGGAGTCCGATTGGCCCGTCGTTCAGCCGGTCGATCCGGAGGCGCTGGGTGATGCGCTGGAGTCGGCCCGTTGTTCGGGGTTCCGCTGGGTATTCGTCGATACATCGGCGCTGGCCCACCCTGAGATCATTGGCGCCGCCATCGACGCCGCCAATCTGGTCCTGATCCCCTCGCGCCCGGGATCGTTGGATCTCGGCACGCTTCGCGAAATCGTCAGCCTGATACCCAGACACAGGGAGAGCGCCATCGTGCTCAACGGCTGCATGCCCTTTGGTGGAGCCATCCGAGAGCATCTCTTGCGGGAGGCCTTCCTGGAGGCGCGCCGTTACGGACTTCCGGTCGCGCCTTGCGTTGTCTCGGAGCGAAACGAGTATTCGAGGGCTTTCAATAAGGGCCGCGCCGTGATCGAGAGCGAGCCGGACAGCAAGGCCGCAGCGGACGTTGTCAGCTTATGGAACTGGCTCGCGAAGGAAGCTGAAGCCCTTGTGGCATGACGCTGGACGAAATCAACAATGAATTCCCGGCAATCCAGCTCAGCGGGCGGTGTACAGCCGTAGTTGCGATCCGAGGTCCATTGCCCGAGCGATTGTGATGACTTGGCGCCCGGCTCGGGTCGTCATGCCCCCTCGGCACCTTCCCTCGACAGCTATCAGGGGTGGTTTCACCGTCAATGTCACCGGAGGGGCAAGCCCGAGCGAAGCCAGGAGCGACGGTCGACGCCATGCCGAAAGCTGGTCCGCAGCCGAAGGTGAGGCCGACGCAATCTGTTGGAAAGCTGACCATCGGTCGATGGATTCCTGTTGACCCCCGACAGTCGCGCCCGATGGATCGATGGGTGGGGTTAGGCCGGGGGTACCGGTCAACGGCGGCGCCGTCGTCCGCGTGGATCGCAAATTGCCGTCTTGCCCCACTTCCTCGTCTTCTTCGAGAACGAGGCGCGTGCAAGGTTGAACACCGTCCTCGGCGGCGGTACCGTTTTCCCGGTCGGGCTGCGCGCACGAAGTTTGTCGGGGAGTGTGAACGGGTTCACAAACGGCGTCGGCAGCCTCACCTAAAATAATTTGGATCGGGTCAGAGGCTTGCCGGTCGGCGTGGCAAGCGTCCGGGAGAAAGCACATGGATGCCGAGTTGGTGGTTTTGCTCAGGTTCATGGAACGATTGCTGGCCGTCGCCATCGGCGGTTTGGCGATCTACCTGGGCTATCGGCTGTTTCGGCTGGTCCCGGAATCCAAGGACAGTGAGGGCCGGGTCACGTTTTCCAAGGATCTGAGCATCGTCGTCAGCCGCGTCGGTCCGGGCGTGTTCTTTGCCCTGTTCGGTGCGTTGGTCGTCGGCCTCTCCCTTTACAGGAGCGTCGTGGTCGGTTTCGAGCAGGGCTGATTCGTCGGTAACCCTGCCCCCGCCGCTTATTTCCAGGGGGTCGGCGACGCCGCCGGCGCCACCGAGGACGCCCAGAAATCGGACACGAGGATGCTTCTGAGGCGGGAGATCGCCATCCTCAACACCCTGCCCAAGCTTCTCGATCCGGCCCTGCCGGTTCAGGATCGTTCCCACGTCGAACTGGCGATTCCGCGGATCAAGCTGGCGCTGATGAAGCCGGTGTGGGGCGAGGCGACCGATGGCTGGGGCACCCCCGAGGCTTTCGAGCGGTGGCTGAAGCAAGGCGACGGCGGCCCGCCGCCCGACGAGATCGCCGCGGCGGTAAAGTACTTCGACTATCCAGCGCGGGGGGCACCACGATGAGGCGAGTGCTTTCCCGCGCCGTCCCGCTGGTCGTCGCCGTGATCGCGCTCGGTGCGACGGCCGTCGAGGCGCGGGACATCTACGACGATGCGGCGCTTCGCCGTACGCAAGCGAGCCATCAGCGAACCACCCAGCGCATCTTCGACGAGGTCGTCCTGCCGGCGATGACCGAGGCGGAGAAAAGTCAGCTCGGTGCGGTTCCGCCCATCGACTTCCCGCTTCGGCCCGCGGGCAACTCGAAAGACTATCCGCTGGCCTTCTACGTGCCCCCTCATCGGCGCGCGATCACCATGCCGATCGCGTCGCTGAAGTTCCTCGACGATATCTGCACCGCGTACGCATGGTTGCAGATCAACGGCTACAGCCTCGAAACGATTTCCGAATACAGCGCCATGCTCCGCTTCGCCAACGAACCGCCGGGCGGATTTCCGGCGCCGCTGGAGGCCCTTGGAATCCCGGCCAACGCCTTGGACGACAAGCAGGTCGACAACCTGGCCCTCGGCCACTTCGTCACCGCCAGGACGTTCCTGTTGGCGCACGAGCTCGGTCACGTTCTCTATGCGCATCGCGGCGGTTCGATGGAGCACCGACGGCAGAACGAAATCGAGGCGGACCGTTTCGCCTTCCGGCTGATGGGTCGAACGGTGCTGCCGCCGATCGGCGCGCTCCTGTTTTTCATGGCGGACGCCCACTGGAGTTATCTCGAGGAGAACCCGCAAGCGACCCACCCGATGAGCGGCAGCCGTGTCGAGGCCGCGGCGCAGTGGGTCGATGACCCGGCTTTTGCCCAACAACTTCGACAATTGGGCAGGCTGCTGGACGATCCGGACATCCGTTACGGTTTCGTCGCCACCGGCAAGGCCGGCGACTTCTCCGCCCTCGCCCCGCGTCGTCCGGGCGAACCGCCGCGCTCCGGCGCGATGAGGACGGGGTCCGCCGCCGCGACCGGCATTTTCCAGGGGCGTTACAGCGGACACTTCACCCAACAGCCGGACACCGGCGGAGATCCCGGTCGAAGTGGTTCTCGAGCGAAACGGCGATCGGGTGACCGGTTGGTATAGCTTCGGGCTCGGTATCGGCCGCATCGACGGGAAAGTCGCCGGCGGTCGGCTGGATTTCGACTGGGAATGGGCGGGCAACCATGGGCGGGGCGTTCTGCGGGCGCCCGACGCGAACTCGTTCGAGGGCACCTGGGGATATCGCGAGAGCGCCGACGGCGCCGGCGTCTGGTTCGGCGCCCGATGATCTTCGGCGGAATCAACTCGCGGAAACCCGGCTTGTCGTTCTTCCTCGTTTCCAACACCGCGCCAATTGCATGCGGACCCAACGTGTCGCTTACAGCTCCTAAGCTGGCCTCACACGCGGGGGCAGGGGACGCCGGGCGGCTTGTGGCCGGCGATCCCCCCGGCGCCATGATCCACCCCTCCGTCGGCTGAAAAGCGGGATGACCCCTTCGTTCCTATTTCCCGGCAGCCCCTTGTCTCAGCCGCGATTGTCGCGGCGGACCATCAGCACGAAGGAGCGCGGCTGGACGGTGTAGACCTTCTTGTCCTCGAGGAACCGGCCGCCGTTGAAGCCGTCGTCGGTGTCGGTGTCGAACAGCCGCTCCCACACCGTTCCGACCTCGAGGGCGGGGATCACCCATTCGATCGGTTCGTGGAAGGCGTTGAGGATCAGCAGGAAACTGTCGTCCGGCTGCGGCTCGCCGGTGGCGGTCAGGTGGTACTCGCCGGCCTCGCCGCGGACCAGGAAGCTCAACGCCCGCAGTTCGCCGTCGGTCCAGTCCTCGTCGGTCATCTCGTCGCCGTCGGCGCTGTACCAGGTGATGTCGCGGATCTCGGTGCCGGCGATGGCGTCGGCATGGAAGAAACGGTGGCGGTGGAAGACGATGTGGTCGCGGCGCAGCCGGATCAGCTTGCGGACGAACTCGAGAAACGCGCGGTTCTCGTCGTCGATGCCGTCCCAGTCGATCCAGCTGATCTCGTTGTCCTGACAGTACGCGTTGTTGTTGCCGCCCTGGCTGCGGCCGAACTCGTCGCCGGCGACCAGCATCGGCAATCCCTGGGACAGCAACAGGGTGGCGAGCAGGTTGCGCCGTTGCTTCACCCGCAGCCGGTGGATCTCCGGGTCGTCGGTCGGTCCTTCGACGCCGCAGTTCCAGCTGTTGTTGTCGTCGGTGCCGTCGTTGTTGCCTTCCTGGTTGGCCTCGTTGTGCTTGTCGTTGTAGGCGACGGCATCGGCGAGGGTGAAGCCGTCGTGGGCGGTGATGAAGTTGACAGAGGCCCAGGTCTTGCGCCCGTGGGTGTCGAAGATGTCGCTGGAGCCGGTGATCCGCGTCGCCAATTCGGGGACGGTGCCTTCGTCGCTCTTCCAGAACCGCCGCACGGTATCGCGGTAGCGGTCGTTCCACTCCGACCAACCGGGCGGGAAGCCGCCGACATGGTAGCCGCCGTCGCCGACGTCCCACGGCTCGGCGATCAACTTGACGCGGGCGAGCACCGGATCCTGGCGGATGGCGTCGAGGAAGCCGCCGTGGGCATCGAAGCCGCCGTCGCCCTCGCGGGCGAGGGTGGTCGCCAAGTCGAAGCGGAAGCCGTCGACGTGCATCTCCTCGACCCAGTAGCGGAGCGAGTCCATCACCAGTTGCAGCACCCGCGGATGATGGAGATTGAAGGCGTTGCCGCAGCCGGTGAAGTCCATGTAATAGCGCTCGTTGCCGGGGACGAGCCGGTAGTACGACGCGTTGTCGATGCCGCGGAACGACAGCGTCGGGCCGAGCTCGCTGCCCTCGGCGGTGTGGTTGTAGACGACGTCGAGAATGACCTCGATGCCGGCGGCATGGAACGCCTTGACGCAGGCCTGGAACTCGCCGATCCCACGGGTGTGGAGAAAGCCGTGCTCCGGGGCGAAGAAGGAGAGGGTGTTGTATCCCCAGTAGTTGGCGAGCCCGGCCTCCACCAGGTGGCGGTCCTGAACGAAAGCATGCACCGGCAACAGCTCGACCGCGGTGATGCCCAACTTCTTCAGATAGTCGATCACCGCGGGTTGGGCGAGCCCGGCGAAGGTTCCGCGCAGATTCTTCGGAACATCGGGATGCAGCATGGTGAAGCCGCGCACGTGCATCTCGTAGACGACGGTGTCGTGCCACTCGATGCGCGGCGGCGCATCGTCGCCCCAGTCGAACGCGGTGTCGACCACCTGGCACTTGGGCATCCAGCGGGCGTTGTCGCGCCGGCTGAACGAGAGATCGGCGGTACGGGCGTCGATGCGGTAGCCGAAATGGGCATCGGTCCAGGTCAGGTCGCCGACGATCGCCCGGGCATAGGGGTCGAGGAGCAGCCTGTGGGGATTGAAACGGTGCCCCCGCTGCGGATCGTAGGGGCCGTAGACCCGGTAGCCGTAAAGCTGCCCGGGGCCGATGTCGGGCAGGTAGCCGTGCCAGATCTCGTTGGTGTACTCGGGAAGCGCGACCCTGTGGGTCTCGCGGGTTCCCTTGGGGTTGAACAGGCACACCTCGACCCGTTCGGCATTGTGGGAAAACAGGGCGAAATTGACACCCTTGCCGTCCCAGGTCGCGCCACGCGGATAGGGGCTACCCGGCCACACTCGAATTTTGTCGCCCTTGACCATGGTGCCTGTCTCTCTCCTGAAGTCTGGCCGTTGCGGTTGCGCCGGGGATGACCGCGTGGATGACGGCGAAGGACCGCCAACCGGCCCGTTCGGCGGGTTGGCACGCAACCTTTTAGCGATACTGAGAAGTTTGGCAACAACCGATCGTTTGCCGATGTCAGGTGCTCCCCTCGTCCGTCGCCGCCGAAGCGGACAACGATGTCCTTGCCGGAAACCGGTGACAGGCCGGGCAGGGGCAGGATAGTATCAATCTTGGCGGGTGGATGCTCCAGGAACGACGTGGATTGGCGTCGACGACCGATTCCTGGGCGATTGCAGGAGACTAAAGCTTCCCTCGCCGAACCGCATGGATCGGTCCGGTTAGATGATGGTGCTGCTTCAAAGGAGTTCCGACCAAGGTATCTATGCTCGGGTCCTTGGCGTTCGCGCTCACCAGACGATCACAACGAGGGAGGGACACTATGTCGGGACGAAGTCGGCTTGGAACCGTTTCCGGGACACTCGCTACGCACAGAATGATCGCCGTCACCGGGCTGCTCGCATTGACCAGCGCCTGTACGTCCGTGGGCCAGGTCGGCATCATGACGAAACCCGGCGCCGATCCCGGTGCCCTGCTGACGCAGGCGACAGCCTATGAACAGATCGGTCCCGCCAACGGCGAGGCGTGCCGCTATTTTCTTCTGGGGGTGGCCCCGTGGGGCGACTCCACGGCGACGCGGGCGTTCGAGAAGGCGCTCGAACCAAGTGGTGGAGACGCGCTGATCAACGTCACGGTCTCGACGAGCCTTTATGGCTTCATCCCGATCTACAACGTCTTCAGCTTCACATGCACAACGGTCGACGGCGTAGCGATCCGGTACAAGCAGGCGCCCGCGCCGAGCGGCCCTTCTTCCCCTCCGTCGTAATAGAAGAGCGGAAGTGGGCTCAAGCTGCTCTGCGTGCCGGCACCCGCCGAGGAACCTGCGCAGTATCCGACGTTGGGCACGCGCGAGCGCGGTGCCGATCAACACGCGTCCGCGGTGCAGTCTTGGACCACCTCTTCAGCCTACCTTTTGCCGAGGATGCCCCTGAGGCCCCCGGTGGGCAGCCGAGGCGGTGTCGAGCCATTGGGCGGAATGGCTACACTTAGTGTGCCGCTTTGGCTAATGGTCGCAATTCCAGGTGTGTCGGAATTTTTTACACTGACGTTTTATGCCTAACGCATTGATTTATAGTAATTTTTCCAAATGTTGCAAGATTTGAGGTATCGGATTGGTTTACATACGGCTTTTGGCTAACTCATTGATTTTTTTTGTTTTTGGTCTTGATCCATGAAATATCGCCGAGCAAAGTGTCAAGATTCTTTACATTTCACTCGCGGCAAGGCGCTAACTCTTTGAAATTGTTATAGCCAGTATATTGGTATGTAAATTGCATAATTAAATTTTGGATAATGGGCACGTGGCGGATGGTTGGTCGACGGGTTCCTCGTGTCAGCGTAGATCGTAGCAGAGGGAAGGATATTATGAAGAAGTTGGGAAAGAAAACGATTGCGTCGGCGGCTGTCGCACTTGCGGGGTGTTTTCTCACTCCTGGTTCGCCCGCCCACGCAAATTTGATCGTCAACGGCAGCTTCGAGGCCGATGCCTTCACTGGTAGCGGGTTGGGGTACCGCCTGGGGCTGAACGGCAACGACGTGACAGGCTGGTTCATCCCCGCCTCTGACGGCACCTACCCCTGGGGGCTTCAGAACGTCAATGCGTTCGGAGGCGGACCAGCGGCAGAAGGGAACCAATGGCTCGTTCTTGGAGAAGAAGGCACTGGCGTGCAGTACTCGATACAGCAGACGATCGGCGGCCTTACCGCTGGTAACATGTACTCACTGAGTTTCGAAATCTCCTCCGAGCAAGGATGTTGCTCGACGGTCGAGGTGTCCTACCTCAACGGCTCGCCGACCGCCGCTCAGCAATTCGTCGCGCCGACCAGCGGGAGCTTACTGGACGGACTGGGGGGCGCACTCGACTACTTTCCTCGCGAGCGGCAATTCAGTGACAATTCAGTTCCAGAACGTCAATCTCGGTGGTGGTGGTATCGACTTGGGTCTTGATAACGTTGTCGTCGACGGCGCTACCGCTGTTCCCGAACCAGCCACCCTCGCGATGCTCGGTGCCGGCTTGTTTGGCCTTGGCGTCGTGGCAAGGCGACGGAGGAAGAAGACCGCTTAGTCTAGGGCGCGATTGTCCTTCTCCTCGCGCCCCTGGGTGGGTCGGGGGTCGACCCCGGCCCCTTTGCCCACCCGAGCGATCGGGTCATTTGCCTCCTGAGCCCGGAGGCGCGGTCGGGCTCAACACGCTCCTGGCCGCGAAGCCGGGCGGCACGTTCGACGAAGCGTTCGATGGTGTCTGCGCAACCGCAAGTCCTGCGGGGCGGATGTGACAACCGGGAAAGCCGATACCTCGCTCGATCCAACCGATGACGGTCTTGTCCGGGTGCTTCTCGAGTCCGAGCAACGATATCACTTCGTCGACCTCCTTCACCGCCCGCCGCCAGCCCCGCCCGCAGCGAGTTCGCCACCACGTAGCGGAGAACGGCGAGGAGGTGGTCGTCCCCTGTACCCTTCACGTGGTCATTGAATTGGTCCGTGGTGTAGGCTGATCTGACCGGGCCGGCCCGCCGGGAGCGACCCATTGCCATTGTGCCTGTTTCTCTGTTGACGTCTGGCCGTCGCGGTTGCACCGGGGATGACCGTATGGATGATGGCCAAGGATTGCCAACCGCCTCCCTCGGCGGTTCGGCGTGCCGCAACCTTTTGGCGAGATTGCGGATTTCGGCAACAACCGATCACACGTCGACGTCCGTCGCTCCCCGTTGATCGCCGCCATCGCGACGCCGTTGACCAGGGACACCGCGGGCGAAGGGCGGAAAGGGAAATGAGGAACGACACGACTACGGGTCGACCGGGGTCGACCAGGCGGGGTCGTGGTGTTTTTGCCAGTAGAGGTCGATCAGGCGGCGGGTGATCGGGCCGGGGGCGCCGTCGGCCACCGGCCGGTCGTCGACGCGGGTCACCGGCATGATGCCGCCGGCGGTCGAGGTGACGAAGGCCTCGTCGGCGTGCCTCAGCGCCGCGGCGGGGAGCGCGGCGGTGGTCACCGGGACGCCGATCTCGGCGCAGAGCTGGATCGCCGAGAGCCGGGTGATGCCCTCGAGGACGCCGCGGTCCGGCGTCGTCACCCGTCCGCCGACGACGGCGAAGACGTTGAACCCCGGGCCCTCGACCACGTTGTCCTCGCCGTCGGTGAGGACGACGTTGCCGGCGCCGCGGTCGTAGGCGTCGAACAGCCCGGCGATCAGGTCGAGCCAGTGGTAGTTCTTGATCGTCGGGTCCACCGATTCCGGCGGGATCCGGCGGACCCGGCTGATCGCGATGTGCAGGCCGCGGTCGCGATCCTCGGGCCGGAGGATCCAGCCGAACGGGATGGCGAAGGCGATGAACCGGTTGACCGCGTCGCGGGGGTCGCGGCTGAAGGTGGGGGAGACGCCGCGGGTGCAGATCATCTCCACGTAGGCGTCGGCGAGGCCGGCGCGGCGGACGCATTGCGAGAGGACCTCGGCCACCCGGTCCAGGCCGAACGGGAGTGCGAGGTGCAACCGGTCGACCGAGCGCCGGAACCGGTCGAGATGGTCGTCGAGGCGGAAGAAGCGTCCCTGCCAGACGTGGACCACGTCATAGGTGGCGTCGGAGCGCAGGAAGCCCCAGTCGAGCACCGAGATCGTCGCCTCCGCCATCGGCACGTAACGGCCGTCCATGTAGGCGATGCCGTCGGGAGCTTTCGGCTGGGACATCGGCGGCGCCCTCCACCCGCATGACCAACCTCGGTCGGCTGCTAGCGATCTGGTTCCGACATATGGTACCCATACGATCGCTAGTTTGGCGCATCCGCCGGCCGCCGTCTACGGGTTGCGTTGTTCCAGGGCGCGGATCAGCGCGGTGGTGGCGTCGAGGAACGACAGCGTCGGCTCTGCGGTGCAGCGGTCGACCAGCCACTGGATCATCGCCTCGTAGTCCGCGCCGCCGCCGACGTTGCCGTTGCCGCGCGACAGCATGTTGTAGGCGCTGAGATATCCGCCCAGCCAATAGCGGTTCGCCGACCATACGATGGTCTCGGCGGCGACGAAATCCTTGCACGTGGACTCCGGCGGCAGGTACGCCTGCGCCTGGTCGCTCTGCCCCTGCCAGGCCCCGCTCGCCTGAACCGCCATCGACAGCGCGAAGAAAGCCGCCACCACCACCAGCGCCATCGCCCGCCCCAATGTTATGAATGGCGGACAGCCGCGGGCGGGTGACCAGGGGTGGAACCCCCGTTCCCGCGCCCACCCGCGCGAGGTCGTCGGCTTTCCGTCGTCGATCCGGTCGTATTTGCCTTCGATTTCCATCATCGTCACCAACCTTCTTCGTCGCCCGCACCGTCGGGCGGACTTCAGGATACGCGAGAAGATGAAAACGCCGGGTTAACGGCCGGCCACGGGTTCGATCGGCGCGGACCGAGCGCACGGTCTCGACTCTCGGCGCCGTTCGTCCGATCATCGAGCGGACTGGACCCGATGCTCGGAACGGAGATCGAACGATGACCACGTTGGCGGTGTCGTTGCTGCGGGCGCTGAAGGACCATGGCGCGCGGGAGATTTTCGGCATCCCCGGCGATTTTGCCCTGCCGTTTTTCAAGGTGATCGAGGAAACCGGGATCCTCGATCTCCACACCCTGTCGCACGAGCCGGCGATCGGGTTCGCCGCCGACGCCGCCGCCCGCTTCGGCGGCCGGCCGGGGGTGATCGCGGTGACCTATGGCGCCGGAGCGTTCAACGTCCTCAACGCGGTGACCGGCGCCTACGCCGAGAAATGTCCGTTGGTGGTGATCTCCGGGGCGCCTGGAGCGGAGGAGGGAAAGCGCGGCCTGTTGCTCCATCACCAGGCGAAAACGCTGGACTCCCAGCTCAGAATCTTCTGCGAGGTGACCTGCGATCAGGCGGTTCTCGACGATCCCGCCACCGCCCCGGCCGAGATCGCCCGGGTCCTGCGCGCCTGCGTCGAGCAGTCGCGGCCGGTCTATATCGAGGTGCCGCGCGACCTGGTGGCGGCGCCTTGCGCCGAGGTCGTCCGGCTTCCGCCGTCACCCGTCGATCCGGAGGCGGTCGCGGCGTGCGCCGACGAGATCCTCGCCCGCCTCGACCGGGCAGAGCGACCGATCGCTATCGCCGGCGTCGAGCTGCGCCGCCACCGGACCGAGCACGCGCTCTCGGCGCTGGCGCGCCGGCTCGGGGTTCCGGTGGTGACCAGCTTCATGGGGCGCGGGCTGCTCGCCGATCCCGGCTCGCCGCTGCTCGGGACCTACATGGGCGTGGCCGGCGACCCGGAGCTCACCCATCGGGTCGAGGATTCGGACGCGCTCCTGCTCCTGGGGGTGATCCTGTCGGACACCAATTTCGGCGTCTCCGCCCGCCGCATCGACATGCGCCGCGCCATCATCGCCGCCGAGCGGGAGGTCCGTCTCGGCCATCACGTTTATTCCAACATTCCGCTGGCGGACCTGGTCGACGCGCTTCGGGCGCGGGTGGCCGACCGTCCGGATGTCGACGTTCCCGCCCGCAAGCGGGCGCCGGCGGGTCTGGTCGGCGACGAGGCCCCGATCACCCCGCTCGACATCGCCCGCGGCGTCAACGACATGATCGATCGCCATGGCGCGATGCCGATCGCCTGCGACATCGGCGACTGTCTGTTCACTGCCATGGACATCCGCCACACCCCGATGGTGGCGCCGGGGTACTACGCCACCATGGGGTTCGGCGTTCCGGCCGGGATCGGCATCCAGGCGTCGTCGGGGGAGCGGCCGCTGATCCTGGTCGGCGACGGCGCCTTTCAGATGACCGGCTGGGAGCTCGGCAACTGTCGCCGCGCAGGCTGGGATCCGATCGTCGTCGTCTTCAACAACGCCAGCTGGGAGATGCTGCGCACGTTCCAGCCGGAAACCGGCTACAACGATCTGGACGAATGGAACTTCGCCGCCATCGCCGAGGTGCTGGGCGGCGTCGGTCACCGGGTCCGCAGCCGTCGGGAGCTGGCGGCGGCGTTGGAGGTCGCGGCAACGAGCCGCGGAAGCTTCCAACTGGTCGAGGTGATGCTGGCGCGGGGCGCGATCTCGCCGGCGCTCCAACGGTTCGTCACCGGGATCAAGCGGCTCAACCAGGCCCCGGCCGAGGTTTGACGCCGAACCTGTCAGACGTTTTCCGGATGTTGGTGTTTCGGCAATTCCGGGTTGCGCCAGGCGTTGACCGCGTCGAGGGCGAATTGGATCGCCAGCGCGCCGAAGCCGATGGGCAGCATGGCGTAGGGGACGACCATGGGCGTTCCGAAGCTTGACGAGACGCGCGCTCCGTACTCCAGGGCCTGGAGCGTGATCAGCCCGCCGCGCCACGCCATGATCGCGCAGAACACCACGCCGACGAAACCGATGAGCGCCCGGATCGCGCCCCGCACGCGCGGTCCGGTCTTTTCGCTGAAGAAGGTGATCCGGATGTGGCCATCCATCCGCTGCATGTCCGCCGCGGTCATCACCGCGATGTAGATGATCAGGAAGGTGT
The DNA here is from genome assembly GCA_963772635.1 of uncultured Alphaproteobacteria bacterium. GTDB lineage: Bacteria > Pseudomonadota > Alphaproteobacteria > Rhodospirillales > Defluviicoccaceae > JAUXFS01. Next base: position 57,711 of record CAVYYK010000057.1, on the reverse strand, counting down.
TCACCTCCAGGCTCCAGGAGGTGGGCGCCGCGAAGACGTAGCGCATCACCGCGTCGAAGCAGATCGTGATCACCATGAAGGCGAGCACGACCTGCCCGACGACCTGAAGCGCCCTAACGAACCAGCCGTATGCTTTCTCCGCGGCGCCCATGACCTGGCCCTACGCGCGGCCGAGAGCGAGGTCGATGGCGCGCTGGCCGACCTCCTCGCCGACCTGTTTCTTCCATTCGGCGACGACTTGCTCGGAAGCCTTGTCGACGGCGGCGAGATCCTCTGCGCTGGGCTTGATGATCTCGACGCCGGCCTTTTGGATCATCGGCCAGTACTCGTTGGGGTAGATGTCGTCGTTGGCGACCTTGGCGCTCTCGGCATCGAACCAGTCCGCGGCCGCCTCCATGGCGGACTTCACCGCCGCGTCCATCTTCTCCCATCGCTTGGTCTCGACGAAGATGCCGATACCGTAGGCGGTGATGGGCAACTTGTAGACGGTGCCCGTCTGCTCCTGGATGCTGCGGCCGATGATCGTCGAGATGTTGGCGACCGCAGCGTCGATGGTGCCCCGCTGCATGGCGAGATAGAGCTCGGATGACGGAATGCGGACCGCACCGGCACCGAACTTCTCCATCACCCCGGTCGCCTCGAAGCTGACGACGCGCACCTTCTTGCCCTTGACGTCGGCGATCGACTTGATCGGCGCGGCTTTTGTGCTCCAGACGTATTCGGGCTCGAGGATGTTGCCGCCCATCGACAACATCACCAGGTCTTCCTTGACGAGCTGCTCGTTGATCAGATCGAACAGCGGCGAGCCCTTGGCGATCCGCCCGGGGTTCTCGTAGAGTGGCTCCACAACGTTCGGCAGGCCGGTGATGCCGAGAATTGGAATCGATCGGGTGATGTAGCTGGTGGTATGGAACATGAAGTCGATGTTGCCGCTGCGCAGTGCCGGCAGCTGTTCGTCGGCCTTCAACAGTTTGCCCGAGTCGAAGAAGTCGACGTTGACCACGTTGGCGGCGTTCTTCTTCAGGTGCTCGACGAAACCGTTCGAGCCGAAGGAGAGCGCCTTGTAGGATTGCGGCAGGTAAGTCACGCCGGTGATCGTCTCGACGGCGCGCGCCGCCGGCGGTCGAAACGTCGTCGCGAATGCGGCGCCGGCGACGCCGCCGGTCAATTTCAAGAAGTCGCGTCTGTTGAAAGCCATTTCCATTCTCCTCCCTGGTTGGTTCAGAACAGCCCCGGCAGCCACAGGCTGAGTGCCGGGAACAGCACGAACATCATCAGCATCAGGAACTGCACCAGCACGAACGGTACAACCGAGCCGATGATCTCTTCGACGCTCAGCATCGGGCAAACGCCGCGGAGCGCATAGAGGTTGAGCCCCACCGGCGGCGTGACCACGGCGATCTCGAGATTCATCACCAAAATGATCCCGAACCACAGCGGGTCGTAGCCGAGCGCCGTGATCAAAGGCAGCAGGATGGGCGTTGTGACGACGATCAGCGACACGCCGTCGACGATCATGCCGAGAAGGACCAGCGCCACCATCAGCAGAGTCAGAATTGCCCATGCGGGCAGCGCGGTCGCGGTCAGGGCCTCGGTGACGGTTTCCGGCAAGCGCACGAGGTTGAGATAGTCGCCGAAGATCTTGGCGCAGCCGATGATCAGCAGGATCGCGCCCGATATCTTCACGGTTGCGGCGAAGATGGACATCGTCTTTTTGAGATCGAGCACGCGGAAGATCACGGCGGCGATGAAAAACGCACCCGCCGCACCGAACGCCGCGGCTTCGGAGGGAGTCGCGACGCCGGCATAAATCGAACCAAGCACGATGGAGATCAGCAGCAGCGCATGCCAGATGCCGCCCAGCGCACCAACCCGCTCGCCCATCGACACCCTTTCCCGTTCCCCGGTCGGCGCTTCCTGCGGCCGGACCATCACCCGCAACCAGATATAGATCGAAAGCGCGACCGCCAGCGCGATGCCCGGCACCACACCGCCGATGAAGAGCTTGGCGACCGACACGCCGGAGACCGCACCGTAGATGATGAACGGCACGCTCGGCGGGATCAACATGGCCAACGCGCCCGAAGAGGCGACCGACCCCGCGGCCAGACTGCGGCTGTAGCCCCGGTTCAGCATCTGCGGCACGGCGATCGAACCGACGGCGGCCACCCCGGCCACCGAAACACCGGAGACCGCGCCAAAGATCGCCGAGGCGCCCACGGTCGCGATCGCCAGTCCGCCGCGCAGCCAGTGCAGCCAGAGCGCGGCGGCACGGAACAGGTTCTGTCCCACCGGTGTCGCCGTCAACAGGTTCCCCATCAGGATGAAGAGCGGCAGCGCGATCAGCTCGAAGCTGTTCAGTTGGCCAAAAAACGAGGTCGGCGCGAAGAAAAACGCAAGGCTGCCGCGCGCCATGTAGAGCCCGACCAGACCGCTCGCACCCAGTGCGAGAAAGATCGGCGCGCCGAAGGCGATGAGGGCGAGAAGGACGACGACGACGATCAGCGGCTCGATCATCCGGATCCCCGCGTTCCGGTGCCGCCGCCGTGACCAATCATGGACGTTTTCCCCTCGCAAGCACCGGCGCTTCCGGCCCGTTCATGAACTGTGCGGACAAGAACGCGCCGTGACAAGCTCATTGTGGATCAGACTTCTTGAACCTTGTACCGTTCCTCCAGGCGGTTGTATTCGGGTAGGCCGATGAGCTGGTTGAAGTCTTCGAACGAAATCATGTGGTCGATCCAGTCCATCGCGGTTCCGGCGGCCTTCAGTTCCGCCAGGTAGTCCTTGACCGCCTTGGTGGCGGCGTAAAGCGGACCGATCGGGTAGATGGCGAGCGCGAAACCGAGCGTCTCGAGTTCCTCGGCCGGCAGCATCGGCGTTCGTCCGCCCTCGACCATGTTGGCGAGTGTCGACGTTCCCGGGAAGGCCTCGTTGATTGCCTTCAATTCCTCGACGCCTTCGGGCGACTCGATGAAGATCACGTCGGCTCCGGCGTCGCGGTAAGCTTGGCCGCGGCGCAGGGCCTCCTCGAGCCCATAGTTCGTGCGCGCATCCGTGCGGGCGATGATGACGAAGTCTTCGTCCTGGCGAACATCGGTTGCAGCCTTGATCTTCTGAACCATCTCCTCCATTGCGATGACCTTGCGGCCGAGCATGTGTCCGCAGCGTTTGGGGAAGACCTGGTCCTCGAGTTGGATCGCGCACACCCCGGCCCTCTCGTACGCATTGACGGTTCGGCGGACATTGAGAGGATTGCCGTAACCGGTGTCACCGTCGGCCAGCACCGGAATGTCGACCGCCTGGGCGATATTGCGGGCGTGCTCGACCATCTCGTTCATGGTCAGAAGGCCGACATCGGGCTGGCCGAGGATGCTGGCAGAGGTGCCGTAGCCGGTCATGTAAACGGCGTCAAATCCGGCCATTTGGATCACCTTCGCGCTGAGCACGTCGTATGCGCCAGGCGCTTTCAGCAGCTTCTCGTCGGTAAGCAATTGCCTCAACCGCGTGGTCTTCTTCATGACATTACCTCCCATTTGCCGTGAGCCTTATTGCGCCAGGAGGCGTTTCGCCCTCGTTGAGCCCTCGGAACCGTGCGGTTCCAGCCTTCAGGTGAATGGGTTTCAGCGATAACCCCTATGGAGGGCGTCGCTTGTCATCTCACCTGAGCCTGCGAGGTCGATCTTGCGAGACCCTTTTTTCCCCAGCGATTCCCAATAACACGATAGTTAGATTGGGTGTTCGGTTTTGCTAAACCATATTTTCTACCACCATGCAGGCGAAGTGTTCGCTCACGTCCGTGACAGCCTTGTGCTCCGTTGACCCGCAGTTCGATGGGCCGCACCCGGTCCTCGGCCATCGCCTCGAACAGGTCGTGGGTCTGGTAGCACACCGCTTCGAGGGCGGCGTGGGCGAGATGGGCGGCGCCGGCGGCGAAGATCGATCCTTCGATGGTGTAGGCGGTCCGGCCGGCGAGCGAACCGCGGCGGATCGTCCGCAGAAACCCTCTAAAGCGCAACCTCCATGGGGACACGTGTCTGAATTCGCAAATTTGCGAATTCGAAAAACTCGCAAAATGGAGTATGATGCGTCACGCGGAGCAACGACGTGACCAGGAACGGGACCGGCGGGCGGTGAACCTGAACCAGCGACAGGAGGAAATCCTCGACCTCGTCCGCCGACAGGGGTTCGTCGGCATCGACGCGCTGGCGGGTCATTTCTCGGTCACCCAGCAGACCATTCGCCGCGACATCAACCAGCTCTGCGAACAGGCGCTGCTCAGGCGCTATCACGGCGGCGCCGGTCTGCCCTCGAGCGTCGAGAACCTTTCGTACCGATCCCGCCAAGTGATGTGTCTGGAGGAGAAACAGCGGATCGCGCAGCATGCGTCTCGGCGAATTCCCGATCAGGCGTCGCTGTTCATCAATATCGGCACGACCACCGAGGAGGTCGCCAAGGCGCTGCTGCTCCACCACAATTTACGCATTATTACCAATAACTTGAACGTGGCCCAAATCCTGTCGGGCAATCCCGCGTTCGAGGTCATCATTGCCGGCGGCGCGGTGCGCAACCGTGACGGCGGGATCATCGGCGAGGTGACGATCGACTTCATCAACCAGTTCAAGGTCGACTTCGGCGTCATCGGCATTTCGGGGATCGACACCGACGGCACGCTCCTCGATTTCGACTATCGGGAGGTGCGCGTCGCCCAGGCGATCATCGCCAACGCCCGCGAGGTGGTGCTGGTCGCCGACCACACCAAGTTCGGCCGCAGCGCCATGGTCCGCCTCGGGCACCTGTCGCAGATCGACGTGTTGATTACCGATCGTCGGCCGCTCGCGGCGATGGCCGAAACTCTGCGGGCGGCCGAAGTCGAAGTGGAGGTGGCGGAGACGGTGGAGTGAGTTTGGCGACGGCCGCCGCTTTCGTTTGCCTTTGAGTCCGAAAATTTTCACCGGCCCACATTTTCGGTTTGCAAAATCGCCGGACGGCCGTAAACTCAATTGCCTGACAGTTCTTACTCATTGCGGCCGGCCGTTTCGGTTTGCGGGCGACCGCCAAAAACAATAGCTCAGTGACACGGGGAGGGGCCGACCTTGGCGGAAGATCGCCAGTGGGACGTGCTGGTGATCGGCGGCGGCATCAACGGCGTCGGTATCGCCAGAGATTTAGTGGGTCGCGGCCTCTCCGTGTTGCTTTGTGAGCAGGACGACCTCGGCAGTCACACGTCCTCCGCCAGCTCGAAACTGATCCACGGCGGACTTCGCTATCTCGAGTACTACGAGTTTAGGCTGGTGGCGAAGGCGCTCGCCGAACGCGAGGTCGTGTTGCGGGCGGCACCGCACATCGTCAGGCCGCTGCGCTTCGTCATGCCGCATGTTCCCACCCTGCGGCCGGCATGGATGATCCGGATCGGGCTCCTTCTCTACGATCACCTGGATATGGGCAAACGCAAGCTCTTGCCCGGTTCTGAGGGCGTCGATCTCCGCAATCATCCCGCCGGCGCGCCCCTGGTGTCCGAACTCACCAAAGGCTTCATGTACTCCGATGCCTGGGTCGATGACGCGCGGCTTGTCGTTCTCAATGCGATGGACGCGGCCGGGCGCGGCGCCGACATCCGGACCCGCACCCGGTGCGTATCGGCGCGGCGTGACGGCGATCAGTGGCGGGCGACACTGCGGTCGACGATCGACGGCAGCGAAAGCCCGGTCCGGGCCCGCTGCCTGGTCAATGCGTCGGGCCCCTGGGTGTCGGCCTTTCTCGATGACGCGATTCGACTCAAACGTCATCTGAACATCCGCCAGGTCAAGGGCAGCCACATCGTCGTGCCGAAGCTGTTCGACCACGAGTATGCGTACATTTTCCAGAACACGGACAAACGGATCGTCTTCGCGATCCCGTATGAGCACGAGTACACGCTGATCGGCACCACCGACCTCGACTACGACGACGATCCGGCGGCCGTCGAGATCACCGAGGACGAGACACGGTACCTGTGCGATCTCGCCAATCGCTTTTTCAAAAACAAGATCACCGCCGACGACATCGTCTGGAGCTACTCGGGCGTGCGGCCGCTCGTCGATGACGACGCCGACGACGTTTCCGCCATTACCCGGGATTACCTCCTGGATCTCGATACCGACGGCGCGCCGATCATGTCGATATTCGGCGGCAAGATCACGACCTTCCGCAAACTGGCGGAGGAGGTCGTCGACAAACTGACGCCCGTATTGGGTATCGACAAGCCGGCTTGGACGTCGAGCCATGCGCCGCTGCCGGGCGGCGACATCGACAACGCCGATTTCGATGGCTTTCTCGCCGAATTCCGGCGAGCGCATGCGTGGCTGCCGTCGGACCTCGCGCAACGCTACGCCCATGCCTACGGCACCCTGGCGGCGGAGCTTGTCGGCGATGCCGGCGGCCTCGCGGACTTGGGTGAGGACCTGGGCGGCGGCCTTTACGGGGCCGAGGTCGACTACCTGGTGCGCCGGGAATGGGCGCGCACCGCCGAGGACATCCTGTGGCGGCGCTCGAAACTGGGGTTGCACGTTTCCGCGGGCACCGTCGGCCGGCTCGAGGCACGGCTCTCGGGAGATCGCGATCCCGGAGTCTCCGCTGCAAGGGCGTCGTCGTCATGACGCTGGTTCTGGAAAACGTCTCGAAGATGGTCGGCCGGGAGACCCATCTCGACCGCGTCAGCCTGGATCTCGACCCCGGTGCGCCGGTGGTTCTGCTCGGCCGCACCCTTGCCGGCAAGACCACGCTGATCCGGCTGATGGCCGGGCTCGACCGGCCGACCAAGGGGCGGGTCAAGGTCGATGGACGCGACGTCACCGGGGTGTCGGTGCGCAAGCGCAACGTCGCCATGGTCTACCAGCAGTTCATCAACTATCCCTCGTTCACGGTTTTCGACAACATCGCCTCGCCACTCCGGCGCGCCGGCCTCGCCAAGGGTGAAATCGAGCGGAAAGTCCGCGAAGCCGCCGCGATCCTCAGGATCGAGGAATTGCTCGACCGCCTTCCCAACGAGCTCTCCGGCGGACAGCAGCAACGCACAGCGCTTGCCCGGGCACTGGTCAAGGACGCGGACCTGCTGCTCCTCGACGAACCGCTGATGAACCTGGACTACAAGCTGCGCGAGGAGCTTCGCGGCGAGCTGCAGGCGATCTTCGGCGGCCGCAAGTCGATCGTCGTCTATGCGACGACCGAACCTTTGGAAGCGTTGCTGATCGGCGGCACGACCGTCATTCTCGACGAGGGGAAAGCGCTCCAGGTGGGACCGACCCTGGAGGTCTATCACCAGCCGGCTTCGGTGCGCGTCGGAGAGGTGTTCTCCGATCCGCCGATGAACCTGGTCGCGGGACGGGTCGAGGACGGCAACCTGCGCCTGGACGGAGACATCATCGTCCCCCGTGTCCGGCCACCTCGCCGACCTGGCGCCGGGGTCCTACCGGTTCGGGGTCCGCGCCAATCACCTGTTCGCCGTCCGCGAGATGCCGGACCTGGTATTCTTCGACGCCACCGTCGAGCTCGCCGAAATCAGCGGTTCGGAGACCTTCATTCACGCGGCGCGGGGCGGCTTCTCCTGGGTGGTCCAGGAAGAGGGGGTGCACTCGTTCTCGCTCGGCCAGTACGGTTCGCGTGTTCTTGAACCCGAACGACATTTTCGTTTTCGACGACGATGGCCGGCTCGCCGCCGCGCCCGGGCGTCGGTCGCCCCAACGGGACGCCGTGCAGGAGGGCCAATGGCGCGCATCGAGCTGAACGGTATCGAGCACAGCTACACGGCCAAGCCGCGCAGCGACGCCGACTGGGCGCTCAAGCGGCTCGATCTCGTGTGGCGCGACGGCGGCGCCTATGCGCTGCTCGGTCCCTCCGGCTGCGGCAAGACGACGCTGCTCAACGTCATCTCCGGACTCGTCCAACCGAGCAGGGGCGTGGTGATGTTCGGCGACCGGGACGTCACCCATCTGCCGACCCAGCAACGCAACATCGCCCAGGTGTTCCAGTTTCCGGTGATCTACGACACGATGACGGTGTTCGATAACCTGGCGTTCCCTTTGCGCAACCGTGCCGTCGACGCCGCGAAGATCCGCGAGCGGGTGGAGGAGGTGGCCGCCATGCTCGATCTGACCCCCGACCTCCAGCGCCGGGCCCATGGCCTGACCGCGGACGCCAAGCAGAAGATCTCCCTCGGCCGCGGCCTGGTGCGCAACGACGTCGCCGCAGTGCTGTTCGACGAGCCGCTGACGGTCATCGATCCCCAGCTCAAGTTCCAGCTTCGCCGCAAGCTCAAGGAGGTTCACGAGCAGTTCAACCTCACCTTCATCTACGTCACCCACGACCAGAACGAGGCGCTGACCATCGCCGACCAGGTGGTGCTGATGAACGAGGGGGCAGTGGTGCAGGTGGGCACGCCGCAGGAGCTGTTCGAGAACCCGCGCCACACCTTCGTCGGCTATTTCATCGGCAGCCCGGGGATGAACCTGGTGCCGTGCGCCGTCGACGGCGGTGCCGCGGTGATCGACGGACAGAGAATTCCCCTCACCCAGGCCATCGCCGAAAAGGCGCGGGCGAGCGCCGGTCGCCTCGAGCTCGGAATCCGGCCGGAATTCGTCCGCGTCGTTCCGCAGGAGACGGACGGAGCGGTGGCGGTGACGGTCGCCGTGGTCGAGGACCTCGGCAACTACAAGATGATCGAAGCCCGCCTGGGAGGGCACGCGATCAAGGTCAAGCTGCCGGAAGACCAGGAAGTGCCGGGCGAGTCGGCCTCACTCGTCTTCCCGCCCGAGCGGACGAAGATCTACGAAGACGGCCGGCTCATCGAGTAAGAGCCTGTCTGGAGAACGAAGGCGATGAACAAGACCGAGAACAACAAGGCCTGGTTTCTGGTGTTGCCGGTGTTCGTGATCGTCGCGTTCAGCGCGATCATTCCGCTGATGACCATCGTCAACTATTCGGTTCAGGACATCTTCGGGCCGGACCAGCGGGTGTTCGTCGGCACCGAGTGGTTCAGGGACGTGCTGGGCGACGAGCGCCTGCAAGAAGCCCTGTGGCGCCAGTTCCTGTTCTCGGGGCTGGTGCTGCTGATCGAGATCCCGCTCGGCGTGCTGATCGCGCTGGCGATGCCGAAGCGCGGCTGGCCGGTCTCGGTGGTTCTCGTTGTGTTGGCGCTGCCTTTGCTGATTCCGTGGAACGTGATCGGCACGATCTGGATCATTTTCACCCGGCCGGATATCGGTCTGCTCGGCGTTGCCATCAACGGCCTCGGCGTCGAATTCGACCACACCGCCTCGCCGCTCGATGCCTGGGTTACGGTGATTTTGATGGAGGTCTGGCACTGGACGCCGCTGGTCGCGTTGCTGGCCTACGCCGGGCTGCGGGCGATCCCGGACGCATACTTTCAGGCCGCGAGGATCGACGGAGCCTCGGCGTGGGCAACCTTCCGCTACATTCAGTTGCCGAAGATGCGTGGCGTGCTGACGATCGCGGTGCTGCTGCGTTTCATGGACAGCTTCCTGATCTACGCCGAGCCGTTCGTACTCACCGGCGGCGGTCCCGGCAACTCGACCACGTTCCTGTCGATCTATCTGGTCAAGGTCGCGGTGGGGCAGTTCGACCTCGGCCCCGCCGCGGCGTTCTCGATCATCTACTTCCTCATCATCCTGCTGTTCAGCTGGCTGTTCTACCAGGCGCTGCAGAACGTCGGGGCCGGAGAGAAGCAATGAGACTGAAGAAAAGCGCTGTCGGCCTGACCCTCTATCTCGTGTTGTTGATGCTCCCGATCTACTGGATGCTCAACATGTCGTTGACGACCAACGCGGATATCCTCGGCGGGTTCTCGCTGTACCCGAAGGACCCGACTTTCGACAACTACATCAAGATCTTCACCGACGAGTCCTGGTACTCCGGCTACATCAACTCGATCATCTATGTCAGCATCAACACCGCCATCTCGCTAACGGTGGCGCTGCCGGCCGCCTACGCGTTCTCCCGCTACAGCTTTCTCGGCGACAAGCACATGTTCTTCTGGCTGCTGACCAACCGGATGGCGCCGCCGGCGGTGTTCCTGTTGCCGTTCTTCCAGCTCTATTCGACTTTCGGGCTGATCGACACCCATATCGCCGTGGCGCTCGCCCACACCCTGTTCAACGTCCCGCTGGCGGTGTGGATCCTCGAGGGCTTCATGTCCGGGGTGCCGCGCGAGATCGACGAAACCGCCTACATCGACGGTTACAGCTTCCCGCGGTTCTTCCTCACCGTGTTCATGCCGCTGATCCGCGCCGGCATCGGCGTCACCGCGTTCTTCTGTTTCATGTTCAGCTGGGTCGAGTTGCTCCTGGCGCGGACGCTGACCACCACCGTCGCCAAGCCGATCGCGGCGGTGATGACGCGCACGGTCAGCGCCAGCGGCCTCGACTGGGGCCTGCTCGCCGCCGCCGGCATCCTGACCATCGTCCCCGGCGCGCTGGTGATCTGGTTCGTCCGCAACTACATGGCCAAGGGCTTCGCCCTTGGCCGCGTGTGACGAGGGGAGGACGGCATGCTCGACTGGATGGCCTGGACGCTGCCGACCGCGGTGTTCTTCATCGTCATTGCCCTGATGCTGGTTGGGATGACGATCTGGCAGGTGGCATCGCCGACGGTGGCGCGGCGCGGTTGGCTGCCGATCGAGACCACGCGCGGCGATCGTTTGTTCATCGGACTATTAGGGAGCGCGTATATCCAGTTGCTGTGGTTGGGTTTCACCGATCTCAGCCTGTGGATCTCGCTCGTCATCGCATTGGTTTACATGGCGGTGGTCATGCGTTTCGGCTGAGTTGTCCCGGACATTGGATTTTACACCGAGGCACCAAGGGGAGCCCCACCCTGGCGCCGGCGGCGAGACCGATCGGACAACCAAGAAGGGCGGAGCGGCGACAAACGCCGCCGGTCTTGAAAACACAGGTAACAGGAGGAACACCATGCCTGAAGTGAGGAAGGGAATAGTCCCAGAAGTGCGAGCGGCGGTTGCCGTCGTCGGTCTCGCCGTTGCCCTGGCGGTGGGTTCGGCAAGCTGTCCGGCCAATGCCGACATGGCGGCGGCGGAGAAGTGGGTCGACAAAGAGTTTCAACCGTCGACGCTGACGCCGCGAGCAACAGCTCAAGGAAATGGAATGGTTCATCAAGGCGGCCGAGCCCTTCAAGGGCATGGAGATCAAGGTCGTCTCGGAGACCATCCCGACCCACGAGTACGAATCGAAGGTGCTGACCAAGGCGTTCGAGGAGATCACCGGGATCAAGGTCACCCACGACCTGATCCAGGAAGGCGACGTCATCGAGAAGCTGCAGACCCAGATGCAGTCGGGCGAAAACATCTTCGACGCCTACATCAACGACTCCGACCTGATCGGAACCCACTTCCGCTACGGAGTCGTCGTCCCGCTCAGCGACTGGATGGCGGGCGAGGGCAAGGACGTCACCCTGCCCACCCTCGACGTCGACGACTTCATCGGCAGGTCGTTCACCACCGGTCCCGACGGCAAGCTGTACCAGCTTCCCGACCAGCAGTTCGCCAACCTCTACTGGTTCCGCTACGACTGGTTCCAGCGGCCCGAGCTCAAGAAGAAATTCAAGGAGATCTACGGCTACGAGCTGGGCGTTCCGGTCAACTGGTCGGCCTACGAGGATATCGCCGAGTTCTTCACCGACAAGGTGAAGGAGATCGACGGCGTCGCCGTGTTCGGCCACATGGACTACGGCAAGAAGGCTCCGGACCTCGGCTGGCGGTTCACCGACGCCTGGCTGTCGATGGCCGGCGAGGGGGACAAGGGCCTGCCCAACGGCAAGCCGGTCGACGAATGGGGCATCCGGATGGAAGGCTGCCGCCCGGTCGGCTCCAGTGTCAGCCGCGGCGGCGCGACCAACGGCCCGGCGGCCAAGTATGCGCTGCGCAAGTACATGGAATGGCTGCGCAAGTATGCCCCTCCGGGGGCTCTCGGCATGGACTTCTACCAGTCGCTGCCGAGCCTGGCGAAGGGCAACGTCGCCCAGCAGATCTTCTGGTACACCGCCTTCACCGCCTCGATGGTCGCACCCCGAAGCGAGGGCAACAACACCGTCGACGAGAACGGCAATCCGCTGTGGCGGATGGCGCCGTCGCCGCACGGCCCGTACTGGGAAGAGGGCATGAAGCTCGGCTACCAGGACACCGGTTCCTGGACGTTGCTGAAGTCGACGCCGGTGGAGCGGCGAAAGGCGGCGTGGCTGTTCGCCCAGTTCACCGTCTCGAAGACGGTCTCGCTGAAGAAGTCGATGGTCGGACTGACGATCATTCGCGAGAGCGACATCAACTCCCAGGCGTTCACCGATCGGGCACCCAAACTGGGCGGACTGGTCGAGTTCTACCGCAGCCCCGCCCGCGTCGCCTGGACGCCGACGGGAATCAACGTTCCGGACTATCCGAAGCTTGCGCAGCTGTGGTGGCAGAACATCGGCGAGGCGGTCGCCGGCGAGGTGACCGTCGATACGGCGATGGACAATCTCGCCGCCGAGCAGGACAAGGTGATGGCCCGCATCGAACGGTCGGGCGTGCAGGGCGAGTGCGGCCCCAAGCTCAACCCGGAAAAGCCCGAACTCGTACTGGCTGGATCAACCGGGCGCACCGAAGCCCAAGCTCGCCAACGAGAAGCCGCAAGGCGAAACGGTCGACTACGACAAGCTGATCGCGGCCTGGCGCGAGGGCCGGGTGAAGTAAAACCGAACGTCGCGTGAAACTAGCGGTTCGGGGCGGGAGCGATGCTCCCGCCCCAGTCTTTTCCGGTTATCCGCCGCTCGTTGGATTTCCCGACGTCGTCCACTTCGAGCATGAGCATCGTCCCGTCGCCGCGCCGGTCGAGTTCGCGGATGGCGCCGACAAAGGTGACCTTCTGTCCCGCCGGCAGTTCGTCGACCTGGCGAAGGCTTGATCTCGAAAATGACGTCCGGATCCGGCGATCCCTCGCCCTGCGCGTCCACATCGACGAGCAGATAAGCGATCTTCCATGTAATCGTCGCCGTGCTCACGCCGCGACTTCGGTCACGGTGCCGGACCAGCGGACCTTCTTGCCGCGGACTTCCTCCACGTACGAGCGGAGCGCGTCCGGACCTCCGTCCTTGGCCTTGCGCACGTCGGAAAACTTCAGATCGGACACCGGTTCGCCGTCCCCGCACGCGGACAACAGGGCCGACAGCAAAACACCCGTCACAAGCCAGACGCTCGCACGCTTCATCGATATTCCTCCATGGTTGGCGCCGGCCGGAGACGCCGTGGAAAACGGGCCGCCGGCGTTTCTGCTCGGGCCTCTTGCCGCCGATCACATAGCGCGTCCCGGACGCCGACGCCAGCGGAGACGAGCCGGGCGGACGGCCAGTGGGGTACCCTGTTCGATTTCGAACATGATCGGACCTTGACACGCGATTCCGGGCAAAGGATCATGGTCATTGTTGGCGAAATCTAACGAACGCTTAGGCCGCTCGAAAGCGAAAACAGCTCTACAAACGAATGCGGCCGGGGAGGGAAATCGGGTGACGGACAGGCGGAGCCTTTCTGCCATTGCCTCGGAGACGACAGCGATCCGAGCCGGCGCTTTCCGTCGGCCGAATTCCGGGAAGATTTCACCTATCGTCAACAGAGATCGTCATGAAAACGTCGCGTGCGCGGGGACATGATCCCGCCGAAACGCCAGCCGGTTCCGCCGTGATCAACCGGGAAGATGCAAGTCCAACCAAGTCCGAAAAGGAGGAAACGCCATGCATAGACCTGCGCTAACGTTCGCCGTCGCGGGCGCCATCATCGGCGGGATGGTATCCGCCGCCAACGCCGCGACGGAAATCCACTGGTGGCACGCTCATGGGGGTGCGCTCGGCGAACGGGTCAACGAGATCGCCGAGAACTTCAACGCCTCGCAGAGCGATTACATCCTCGTCGCCACCTACAAGGGCAGCTATCCCGAAACGATGACCGCCGGCATCGCCGCGTTCCGCTCGGGCAAGCAGCCGGAAATCCTGCAGGTGTTCGACGTCGGCACCGCGACGATGATGGGGGCCAAGGGGGCGATCGTGCCGGTGCAGGATCTGATGGCCGAGGCCGGGGTGCCGTTCGATCCCAACGCCTATCTGGGCGCGGTCGCCGGCTACTACACGACGCCCGACGGCAAGATGCTGTCGATGCCGTTCAACAGCTCGACGCCGGTTCTCTACTACAACAAGGAGGCGTTCGAGAAGGCGGGGCTCGATCCCAACAATCCGCCGAAGACCTGGCCCGAGGTCGGCGAGGCCGCCAAGAAGATCGTCGCCGCGGGGTACCCTTGCGGGTTCAGCACCGCCTGGCAGTCGTGGATCCAACTGGAGAACTTCAGCGCCTGGCACAACGTGCCGTTCGGCACCAAGGAAAACGGTTTCGCCGGGACCGATGCGGTGTTCGAGTTCAACAGCCCGCTGCATGTGAAGCACATCCAGCAGCTGGCCGACTGGCAGAAGGACAAGATCTTCGTCTACGGCGGCCGTCGCAACCTCGGCAACGCCAAGTTCACCAGCGGCGAATGCGGGATGTATACGGAATCGTCGGCCGGCTATGCCGGATTCAAGGCGGCGCGCCAAGTTCCCGTTCGGCACCGGCTATTTGCCCTATTGGCCGGACGTGCCGGGCGCGCCGCAGAACACCATCATCGGCGGCTCCAGCCTGTGGGTGATGGCCGGGCACACGCCCGAGCAATACAAGGGCGTCGCCGAGTTCTTCAGGTTCCTGTCGCTGCCGATGGTCCAGTCCTACTGGCACGCCAACACCGGCTACGTGCCGATCACCAAGGCGGCCTACGAGCTGATGAAAAATCTCAAGTTCTACGAGGACAATCCCGGCCGCGACATCCCGATCCTCGAACTCAGCATGAACCCGCCGCCGACGGCCGAACTCCAAGGGCCTCCGCTTCGGCAATTTCGTCCAGGTTCGCGACATCATCTACGAGGAGCTGGAAGCGATCTGGGCCGGCGACAAGACCGCCCAGCAGGGTCTCGACGCCGCGGTCGAACGCGGCAACGCCGAGCTGCGCAAGTTCGAGAAGACCCAGCAGTAGGGGCATTCGGGTCCGCCCGCGCGACGTGCGGGCGGACCCGGCACCCTCGCAGGGAAGCGCCATGGAAAAGCGGGTCGTCTTCAGGCACCCGGTTCTGCCGTTTCTGCTGGTGGCGCCGCAGATCGCCATCACCCTGATCTTCTTCATGTGGCCGGCGTCGCAGGCGCTCTATCAGTCGGTGCTGCGCGAGGATGCTTTCGGCCTCAGCTCCCAGTTCGTCTGGATCGACAACTTCCGCGTTCTGTTCAGCGAGCCGCAGTACCTGCACTCCGTTGCGGGTCACCGCCGTGTTCAGCATTTCCGTCGCCGTCTCGGCGCTCTCCGTCGCCCTCTATCTGGCGGTCCAGGCCGACCGGGTGATCCACGGCGCGACGGCCTACAAGACCCTCCTGATCTGGCCCTACGCGGTGGCGCCGGCGGTGGCCGGGGTGCTGTGGCTGTTCCTGTTCAACCCCAACCTCGGCATCATCGTCTACGCGCTCAACACCTTGGGATACCGGTGGAACCATGCCCTCGACGGCGAGCAGGCGATGGCCCTGGTGATCATCTCCGCCGCCTGGAAGCAGATCAGCTACAACTTCCTGTTCTTCCTCGCCGGCATGCAGGCGATCCCGCGATCGCTGATCGAGGCCGCCGCCATCGACGGCGCCGGCCCGGCGCGCCGGTTCTGGACCATCGTCTTTCCGCTGCTGACGCCGACCACCTTCTTCCTGATCGTCATCAACGTGGTCTACGCCTTCTTCGACACCTTCGGCATCATCCACCAGGTCACCGAGGGCGGACCGGCCGGGGCGACCAACATCCTCGTCTACAAGGTCTACCGCGACGGCTTCCTCGGCCTCGATCTCGGCGGCTCGGCGGCCCAGTCGGTGGTGCTGATGACGATCGTCATCGCCCTGACGGTCGTCCAGTTCCGCTACATCGAGCGCAAGGTCCATTACTGATGGTCGACAACCGGCCTTGGCTGACCTGGTTGACCCACGGGGTGCTGATCCTCGGTGTGATCATCCTCGCCTTTCCCATCTACGTCGCCTTCGTCGCCTCGACCCACGAACTAGACGTGCTGTTGCGCAGCCCGATGCCGCTGGTTCCCGGCGGGTCGCTGGTCAAGAACTACACCCACGCCCTGACCCAGGGGGCCAAGGCGGTGGGCGCTCCCGTCTGGATGATGATGGCCAACAGCCTGATCATGGCGGTCGGCATCGCCGTCGGCAAGATCGCCATCTCGCTGCTGGCGGCGTTCGCCATCGTCTACTTCCAATTCCGCTTCCGGATGGTGTTCTTCTGGATGATCTTCATTACCCTGATGCTGCCGGTCGAAGTGCGGATCCTGCCGACCTACAAGGTGGTCGCCGACCTCGGCATGCTCGACACCTATCCCGGCCTGATCATTCCGCTGATCGCCTCGGCGACCGCCACCTTCATGTTCCGCCAGGTGTTCCTCGCGGTGCCCGACGAGCTGGCGGAGGCGGCGCGGATCGACGGCGCCGGCCCGATGCGCTTCTTCTGGGACATCCTGGTGCCGCTGTCGCGCACCAACATCGCGGCGCTGTTCGTGATCCTGTTCATCTACGGCTGGGTCCAGTACCTGTGGCCGCTGCTGATCACCACCGACGAAAGCATGTACACCATCCTCATCGGCATCAACCGGATGCTGGCGGTGGGCGACGCCCAGGCCGAGTGGCAGATCATCATGGCGACGACGATGCTGGCGATGGTGCCGCCGGTCGCCATCGTCGTGGTCATGCAGCGGCTGTTCGTCAAGGGCCTGGTCGAGACCGAGAAATAGGACAACACCGATGGCCGAAGTCAACCTGCGCGGCGTCCACAAGGCCTTTGGCCGCACCAAGGTGATCCACGGCGTCGACTGCGACATCGCCGACGGCGAGCTGCTGGTGATCGTCGGCCCCAGCGGCTGCGGCAAGTCGACCCTGCTCCGGATGATCGCCGGGCTGGAGACGATCACCGGCGGCGAGATCGCCATCGCCGGCCGGGTGGTCAACAAGCTGGAGCCGGCCGAGCGCGACATCGCCATGGTGTTCCAGAACTACGCCCTCTATCCGCACATGTCGGTCTACAAGAACATGGCCTACGGGCTGAAGATCCGGCGCATGCCCAAGGCCGAGATCGACGAGCGGGTGCGCAAGGCGGCGGCGATCCTCGAGCTCACCGACGAGCAGCTCCAGCGCAGCCCCCGGCAGCTCTCCGGCGGCCAGCGCCAGCGGGTGGCGATGGGCCGGGCGATCGTCCGCGAGCCCAGCGTGTTCCTGTTCGACGAGCCGCTGTCCAACCTCGACGCCAAGCTGCGCGTCCAGATGCGCCTCGAGATCAAGAAGCTGCAGGGCGCGGCTCGGCATCACCAGCGTCTACGTCACCCACGACCAGGTCGAGGCGATGACCCTCGGCCACCGGCTGATGGTGCTCAGCGACGGCTATGTCGAGCAACTGGGCACGCCGATCGAGCTCTACGAGCATCCAGCGACCCGGTTCGTCGCCGGGTTCATCGGATCGCCGGCGATGAACTTCCTGACGGCGCGGATCGCCGGCGACGGACGCACCGTCGACCTGCCGGGCGGCGACAGCCTTGCACTGGCGAACGGCGGGATGCCGGGTTCGGCCGGGCGGGCGGTGACCCTGGGGATCCGCCCCGAACACCTGGATAGAAGCGACGACGGCGGCAGTATCGCCCACCTCGACATCGACGTGGTCGAGCAACTCGGCGCCGACACCCTGGTCCACGGCCATTTCGGCTCCGACCGCACCGACCTCACCGTCCGCCTGCTCGGCATCCAGAGCTTCAGGCCCGGCGAGACCCTGCCGTTCGCCGTCGCCCCCGAACACCTCCACCTGTTCGACGCCGAGAGCGGCAAGCGGATCGAGGGCTGAGCAGACGGGGAGGCCGGGAGGCATCAAGCCTCCCGGCCCCGTGCACCAGCTGCGGTGGCGTCAGGCGAAGAGGGCGTCGTCGACGAAGCCGACATCGACCATGGCGGTGGCTTCACCGCCGGCGCCGTCCGAGACCGTGTACTCGAAGTCGAACGGACCGTTGTAGTCCGGGTCTTCGTAGGACACGGTGCGGCCGTCCAGCCCGAGGGAGACGAAGGCGCCGTAGCCGAGATCGACCCCGTCGCCCGGCTGCACCGCCGTCCCATTGATCGCGGATACGAACAACTCGTCGTTGGCGTTGTCGACGTCGTCATCGTTGGCGACGACGTCGAGGCTGCCAGTGTAACCGAAGCTCTCGTCTCGGTGATCGCCAGCCGATCGGGCTGGCCACCGGATCGTCGTTCACCGGCTCGACGGTGATCGACACCGACGCCGTATCGCTACCACCGTTGCCGTCGGAGACCTCGTAGACGAACCCGTCGTCGCCGTAGAAGTTCTCGTCGGGTGTATAGGTGAACGTACCCGTCGGCCTCGAGCTCCAGGGTGCCGTGTTCGGGGCCGCTCGCCGGCGTCGTGCTCACCGTCAACGCGTCACCGTCCGGATCGCTGTCCGGACCGTTGCCGTTGTCGGCCAGAACGTTGCCGACCAGGGGAGTGTCCTCGTCGGTGGTGACGAGATCGTCCTCGGCGACCGGAGCGTCGTTCACCGGCTCGACGGTGATCGACACCGTCGCCGTATCGATGTCGCCGTTGTCATCGAAGACCTCGTAAGTGAATTTGTCCTCACCGTAGAAGTTCTCGTCCGGCGTATAGATGAACGACCCATTGTCCTCGAGCACGACAGTGCCGTGCTCGGGGTCGGTCACCGGCGTCGTGCTCACCGTCAACGGGTCGCCCTCGGGATCGCTGTCGGGACCGTTGCCGTTATCGGCCAGAACGTTGCCAACCAGGGGAGTGTCCTCGTCGGTGGTGGCGGAATCGTCCTCGGCGATGGAGGCATCGGAGGTATCGTCGACTGCAGGCGCGGTGCCGACCAGCTTCAGCGAGTCCTCGCGACCGCCATCGCCCTCGGTGCCGACGCTGGTCAGACGGACGGCGAAGTCCTGTTCCGCGATCAGATCGAGGGTGAGATCGACCGAGTCGTGGGAGAGGGTAAAGGTGGTGGTCTGGATATCGTCGGCGCTCATCCCCTGGGTGCCGATCTCGACGCCGACGTCGAACGGATCTCGGTTGCCGCCGTTGACGTTGGCGCCGTTGCCGAGGTCGGTGACATCGTTCGGCCGCGGCGGCGCTGTCGGTCACGTCCGCGCCCTCGACGGACAGGCCGTCGAGCAGAGCCTCATCGGCAACCTGAAAGAACAGTCCGCGCAGGTCACCGATGTAGTCCGGAGCCGGGGTCGAGGGTGACGGTGAACGCCAGGCTTCCGTCCCCGACCTCCTGCACGGTGATCGTCGCCGCGGGCTCGCCTTCGACGGTGAAGGTCAGCGTCCTGCCGGCGGCCTCCACATCGGCGTTGGCGTCGGTATCGTCGTCCTTGGCGTCGTTCGAACCGACGTCGCCGCCGGCGTCGTTGCCTCCGTCCCCCTGATCTTTCCGTGGTCCTTCTGCTTTCCGTCGGGGTGACCCTTGTCCTTGTCAGCGGACTTCGGACCGCGCGGGTCGATGGGATCCTCTTCACCGCCGAACAGGTCCAGTTGGTCGAAGACATCGGGCTTGCCAGAGAATTTAGCCATTTTCTCCTCCATCAGTGGTGCAGCTTGTGCCGCTCTCCCGACGCCTCGTATTCAATCGACGTTAAGTGAGTGCTGGGACCGCATGGCCGGCCATGGTGTTTTTTTGGGGGTCGCGAGTGTAGAAATTTCGATATGATGCAATATACACTCTAGAAAATCTCTAGCAATAACATATTTTGTCAATATAAATGTGGAATATATGTCATCGAAATATGATCAAATGTTTATCTTAATTATTTACCGTTTACATTTTTATCTTTATGCCATACGCGTTCTCGTGTTGAAGCGTCCGTCTGTCGGCGTCGGGAATTGAAACCGCGCCGAGCGCGCCGCCAAATAGTTGATATAATGCGAAATTCGACGCCGTTGCGCCAACCATCGACGGAAAAAGAACGCCATGCCCTCTCCGACCATGCCGAGCTACCGACACCAACTCCAGGGGGTCGAAGCTGATCCGGATCGGGATCGCTTTGTCGGCCGAACGGGACGGCGACCGTCTGATGGAGAGTATTCTGCTCGAAGCGAAGGCGTTCACCAACGCCGACGGCGGGACCCTGTATCTGTGTACGGACGATCGCCGCCTGCGGTTCGCGATCGTCCGCAACGACAGCCTCGACGTCGCGTTCGGAGGGACCAGCGGCAAGGAACTCGACCTGCCGCCTCTTCCCCTCTACGACGAGGCGACCGGGGAGGAGAACCATCACAACGTCGCCACCCACGCGGCACTGACCGGCGAGACCGTCAATATCGCCGATGCCTACGAAGTCACCCGTTTCGACTTCTCGGGAACCAAGGAAATCGACCGGCTTTCCGGGTACCGCTCGCGGTCCTTTCTGACCGTGCCGCTCAAGAACCACGTCGGAGAAATCATCGGCGTGCTCCAACTGATCAATGCGGTGGATCCGGAGACCGGGGCCGTCGTTCCGTTCGACGCCGAGCTGGAGTCGTTCGTCGAGGCACTGGCCTCGCTGGCCGCCGTCGCGCTCGACAATCAGCAACTGATCGAGGCGCAGCGGCGCCTGTTGGACTCGTTCATCGAGCTGATCGCCGGCGCGATCGACGCCAAATCTCACTACACCGGGGCTCACTGTCAGCGGGTCCCGGAACTGACCAAGATGCTCGCCCGCGCGGCATGCGAGTCGACCCAACCCCCGTTTGCCGGTTTCGACCTCACCAGCGAGGAGTGGTATGAGCTGCATATCGCCGCGTGGCTTCACGACTGCGGAAAGGTCACCACGCCCGAGTACGTGGTCGACAAGGCGACCAAGCTGGAGACCATCCACAACCGCATCCACGAAATCCGCACCCGTTTCGAGGTCGCCAAGCGAGATGCGGAAATCGTCTACCTCCAGGCGGTTGCGGACGGTTCGGGAGACCTCGAAACGTTGCGGCGGCAGCGGGATGATCGTCTCGCGCAACTCGACGCCGACTTCGCCTTCGTCGCCAAATGCAATGTCGGCGGCGAGGCGATGGCTCCCGAGGACCGGGAGCGGCTCAAGCGGATCGGCGCCATCCAATGGAAACGGACATTGGACGACCGCATCGGCCTCTCATGGGAAGAGGCGCGATTGAAGGCGGCCGCGCCGGTGCGACCTTTGCCGGCAACGGAATGCCTTATCGACGACAAGGCCGAGCATCTGGTGCCCTGGGATAACGAGAAACCGCCCGCCCTGGACGACGCGTTGAAGTTCAAGGTGTCGGTCCCCGAGCACAAATACAACAGGGGTGAGATCCATAACCTGTCCGTCGAGCGGGGAACGTTGACCGAGGAAGAGCGTTTCAAGATCAACGAGCACATCGTCAGGACCATCGTCATGCTCGAGCAGTTGCCGTTTCCCAAACAGTTGGCGCGGGTGCCCGAGTACGCGGGTGGGCACCACGAGACGATGATCGGAACCGGTTATCCGCGAAAATTGCGAAAGGAGGAGATGTCGATCCCCGCGCGGATCATGGCGATTGCCGATATCTTCGAGGCGTTGACCGCCGCCGACCGTCCCTACAAGAAGGCAAATACGCTGAGCGAGAGCCTGGGGATCATGGCGGGAATGCGCGCGCGCGGCCACATCGATCCGGATCTCTTCCGGCTGTTCTTGGAATCCGGCGTCTACAAGGACTACGCGGAGCGGTTTCTGTCCGTCGAACAAATCGACCCGATCGATATCACGGACTATCTTTGAATCGATCGGTAGGGGCGGCCGGTTGCGGTCAGACCGATAAACGAGATGGAGGAGAGGGATCGTGCGTGCTTTGGGGCTTTCGACGGTTTTGCTGATGGGTCTGTTCTTGTGGGGACCGGCACCGGCGTCTGCGGAAGATGCCGCGATCAAGCCGTTCCTCGGCACTTACGAGGGAACCACCCTGTTGTCGAGCGAGGAGGTGCGCTCGCGCGAACTCAAGGTCGCGATCACGCCCTCCGAGAACGGGGGGTTCAGGGTCGAGTGGCAGACCACGTTGTACAAACCGCGCGACGATGTTCGCCGCAAGACCCAGTCCCTCGAGTTTCGACGTTCGGCGGAGAACCCCAAGGTCTACGCCGCCATGTCCTCGGATGTGACCGCGGGCATGGACCCCTCCCACGATCCGCTGGACGGAGCCCCCTACGCCTGGGCGCGGATCGATGACCGGACGCTGACCATCAACGTGCTGACGATTTCCGAGGACGGCGACTGGGTGGTCCAGGTCTACGACCGCGTCCTGACCAAGCAGGGCATGGCCCTGTCGTTCGCGCGGGTGCGCAACGGCTACGTCGAGCAGCGCCTGTGGGGCACGCTCGAGCGCACCGGCGACTGAGCGCGCGCCGCTTCAGGCGGAAGGGGCGTTGCGGTCGGCGAGGGTTTCGTGGAGGGCGCGCATCAACGGCGTTTCGGGCAGCCGGTCGGCGGTCATCGACAGGCGGCGGCGCCAGTTCGGCCGTTCGTCGACGGTTCCCGGAAGGTTGATTTGCTCGGGTTCTTCCATCAGGTCGTCGATCTGCACCATCATCACGCAGGCCGGCGAGCGGGCGAGATAGCCGTGAATGGCGGCGGCCAGGGCCGGCGTCAGCGGGGTGCCGTCGGGGTCGTCGGGATCGATGGCGGCGGGGAGCAGTTTCTCGGCGGCCAGGGCCTGGAGCAACAGCCACCGGTCGTGGCTGCGGCCCGCGCGCTCGTTCCCGGCGTCCTCGGGCTTCGGGTAAAGTCCGATCTGCTTCTTGAGGGCGATATCGGTTCCATTCCAGAAGCCGGTGAGCGTCGCCAGGTCGTGAGTGGCGACACAGGCGAGCGCCAGTTGCGGATACTCGCGAGGCCGCTTGAAACGGTCGCCGTCCTTCTCGAAATAGAGCACCTTGTAAGACAGGATGTTCATCTCGGCCATCCGCTCGCGAAACCCTTCCGGCACCGTTCCCAGATCCTCGCCGATGACCACGCAGCGGTTGCGATGGCTCTCCAGGGCAAGAATCCCCAACAGGTCCTCGAACGGATACTTCACGTAGCCGCCGGCCGCCGGTAGTTCGCCGGGGGGAATCCAGAACAGATGGAACAGACCCATGGCATGATCGATGCGCAACGCCCCGCAATGGCGCATGTTGGCCCGGACGATGGCGATGAACGGTTCGTAGGCCATGTCACGGAGGGTGAGCGGGTGCAGCGGCGGCGTTCCCCAATCCTGGCCCAGCATGTTGAACGGATCGGGCGGCGCGCCCACCGAGGCTCGGGTGACGATCACGTCCTGGGCGCTCCACGCGTCGGCGCCGTTGGCCGCGGCGCCGATCGCCAGGTCGCCGTAGAGGCCGCCGGCGAGGCCCCGCGTCTGTGCACGGCGCTTGACCTCGGCGAGTTGGAGATCGGTTTGCCACTGGAGGTATTCGAAGAACTCGACGCGGGTGCGATGCTTCCGTGCGAAGGCTTCGACCTCCGCCGAGTCCGGTTGCCTGTAGGGTTCCGGCCATTGCTGCCAGGGCGCGCCCTCGAACCGTTCCGACAGCGCCTCGAACAGGGCGAAACGGCGGAACCGTTCGCCGCCCTGCCGACAGAACCGTCGGAAGTCCTTGGCCTGGCCATCGTTCTGATGGTTGCGCCGGAAGTTGTCGTGGAGCAGCGCCAGCACCTTGTTCTTGTGGGCGACGACCGCACGGTACTTGACCGCTTCCGAGCCACGCATAGCCAGGAACTCCCCGGCCAGCGCCGCCGCCGCTTTCCGCGCTTCCGCGCACTCGGCGAAATCGGCGATCGCCTCGACGTCGAGATAGATGGTGTTGAGGAACACCCGGCTGCTCGGGGAGTAGGGACTGGCGAACTCCGGATGCTGGCCGAACAACGCGTGCAGGGGGTTGAGTCCGACCAGCGACGCTCCCAGGCCGGAGCAGACGTCGACGAGATCCCCCAAATCGGTGAAGTCGCCGATGCCCCAGTTGCGCTCGGAACGAAGGGTGTAGAGGTGGGCGGTGATCCCCCACGTCTTGCCGCCATCGGCGAGAACCTGGGGCAAATAGCACCGCTTGGGCGTGACGATCAGTTGCATCGTCTCGTCGCTGACGGCGGCGAGACGCACCGTGTGATAGCCGAGGGGTAGCGGCACCGGTATCTCGACGATCCGGCGGTGCAGAACCCGACCGTCGACGACCCGCGTTTTCGAAGGGAGCGCATCGGCCGGCCTGAACGAGAACCGATGGCGGGTGCCGTTTTCGTCGGTGACCTCGCACGCGATGGCGACGTCGGCGTCGTCGGCGGGGAGCGTGACCGGGAAGCTGGCCGGTCCTCCTTCGCGAACGACCGCGACGGGCGGCAGCGGATGGCGCCAGGGATCCTCCTCGAGTTGTCGGATGCTGGCGGCAATCGCCGCGTCGTTTTCGGCGCTGATGCCCAGCGCCCGGAGCAGGCTGCGTTTGGACTCTGCCGAGACGGGATGGTAGTTGCCCCAGATGTCCCAATAGTCCGGTTCGATCCCGGCGAGTTCGGTCAGGTGTTCCAGGTTGCCGGCGTTGCTCATCGGTACCGTTTTCCCATTGATCTGGTCAAATATCCTGCAGAAGGGCGAACGAGCGCGGAAGCAGGGGATACGGTTTCCGGCCTTGATGCGCCTCCGTTCCTTCCTCGATTTCGGGCCGCGCGGTATCGAACACCGTCTTCCAGCGACCGCTGAGTAGCGGTGTCGGCAGGGTGAAATCGACCGCATTTGGGTGGGCGTTGAGCATCATGAAAAACAGATCGCTGCGCTCGCCGTCTTCCGCGCCGCGGCCCATGTCGAACAGGCGCAACCCGAGGCAGCGGGCATCAGGGTTGCCCCAGTCGTCGGGAGTCATTTCGCGGCAACCGGGCGTCAGCCAGCGGGCGTCCTTGATATCCACATCGACGATGTCCTTGCCGGTCAGGAACTTGCTGCGGCGGAACAGGGGATGCTCCCGGCGAATCCGGAGCAGCATGCGGACGAATTCGGTCAACGCCAAGTCTTCGTCGGAGCGACCCTCCCAGTCGACCCAGCTGATTTCGTTGTCCTGACAGTAGGCGTTGTTGTTGCCGTTCTGGGTGCGTCCGGATTCGTCGCCGGCGACGATCATCGGCGTTCCCAGGGACAGCAGAAGGGTCGCCAGCATGTTCCTCTTCTGCCTTCGCCTGAGAGCGATGATCTTGGGGTCGTCGGTCGGCCCCTCGACGCCGCAGTTCCAGCTGTTGTTGTTGTCGGTGCCGTCGCGGTTGCCCTCGCCGTTGATCTCGTTGTGCTTGCGATCGTAGCTGACCAGATCGTGCAGGGTGAAGCCGTCGTGGGCGGTGATGAAGTTGATGCTGGACCAGGGTCGCCGGCCGAGACGCTGGAACAGGTCGGCCGAGCCGGTCACGCGAGAGGCCAACTCGCCGATCACGTGACGGTCACCCCGCCAGAACCGGCGGACGGTATCGCGGAACCGGTCGTTCCATTCGCTCCATCCCGGTGAGAAGCCGCCGAGCTGGTAGCCGCCCATGCCGACGTCCCACGGCTCTGATATCAGCTTTACCCGCGACAGCGTCGGGTCCTGGGTGACGGCGTCGAGGAAGCCGGAACCGGGGTCGAAGCCGTGCTTCTCCCGCGCAAGAGCCGTCGCCAGATCGAAGCGAAAACCGTCGACGTGCATCTCCTCGACCCAGAACCGCAACGAGTCCATGACCATCTGCAGAACCCGGGGATGGTTGAGGTCGAGCATGTTGCCGCAGCCGGTGACGTCGGCGTACTTGCGTTTGTCGTCGTTGAGGACGTAATAGGCGGCGTTGTCGATTCCCCGAAACGACAGGGTCGGCCCCAGCTCGTTGCCCTCTCCGGTATGGTTGTAGACGACGTCGAGAATGACCTCGATCCCGGCGGCGTGGAGGTGCGCCACCATGGTCTTGAACTCGTGTGCCCGCTGGCGGGCGTAGAACCGCGGATCCGCCGAGAAGAAGTTGACCGAGCTGTATCCCCAGTAGTTGCGGAGGCCGTTGGCGGCCAGATGTGGCTCGTCGGCAATGGCGTGGATCGGCAGGAGCTCGACGGCGGTGACGCCCAGCCGGGTCAGGTGGTCGATCACCTCCGGCGAAGCCAGGCCGGCGAAGGTTCCGCGCAAGGGTTCGTCGACCTCCGGGTGGAGCTTGGTATAGCCGCCGACGTGCAGCTCGTAGATGACGGTCTGTGACCACGGCGTATTGGGCAGGCGCTCGGGACCCCAGGTGAAGGCCGGCTCCACCACCCGGCACTTGGGCGTCACTCGGGCGCTGTCGCGCCGGTCGAAGGACAGGTCTGCCCGCGAACTGTCGCGGATGTATCCATAGTGGGCGTCGCTGAGCACCAGCGATCCCTCGATCGCCCGGGCATAGGGGTCGAGCAGCAGCTTGTTTGGGTTGAACCGGTGGCCGCCGCGCGGGTCGTAGGGGCCATGCGCGCGGTAGCCGTAGAGCTGATTGGGCTGCAGCCCGACGATGTAGCCGTGCCAGATTTGATTGGTGTATTCCGGAAGCGCGATCCGCTCCAGTTCCTTCCGGCCTTTCCTGTCGAACAGACAGAGTTCCACCTTCTCGGCGTTTTCGGAGAACAGGGCGAAATTGACCCCCCGGCCGTCCCAAGTCGCGCCGAGGGGCGAAGGACTGCCCGGCTCAATCCTGCTTAGAGGCGCCATCGCCGGTCGTTTCCGTCTCGATCGCCACCGCGTCGGCGGATTCGGCAGGTTGCTCCTTTTCCTTCTGGACCGGCTTCAGTACCACGGCACCTAGGGGCGGTATGGAGAGACTGAGCGAGAAGGGGAAACCGTGAGCCTCCTGCGCTTGCGCGTCGACCCTTCCGGCATTGCCGACACCGCTCCCCTCGTAGCAGCCGGCGTCGGTGTTGAGCAATTCGACGTACGGACCGCCGACGGGTACTCCGATCCGGTAGGCATCGCGGACGACCGGCGTGAAGTTGCAGACCACGACCACGAAGTCGTCCGGGTCCTTGGCACGCCGGATGTAGGAAATGACGCTGTTGTCGGAGTTGTGGCAGTCGATCCACGAAAACCCCTCGTGTGAGCAGTCGACCTCGTAAAGCGCCGGTTGCGAGCGGTAGAGATGATTGAGGTCGCGGACCAGCTTCTGCACCCCTTGTTGCAGGGGATACTCCAGCAAGTGCCAATCGAGGCTCTTGTTGTGGTTCCACTCGTCGCCTTGGCCGATCTCGATGCCCATGAACAGCAGCTTCTTGCCGGACATGGTGAACATGAAGGTCAGGTAACATCTGAGGTTGGCGAACTGCTGCCAGCCGTCTCCCGGCATCTTCGACAGCAAAGAGCCCTTGCCGTGCACCACTTCGTCGTGGGACAGCGGCAGGATGAAGTTCTCGGTGAACGCGTACAGTAGGCCGAAGGTGAGCAGGTCGTGCTGGT
This sequence comes from uncultured Alphaproteobacteria bacterium, assembly GCA_963772635.1. Classification (GTDB taxonomy): domain Bacteria; phylum Pseudomonadota; class Alphaproteobacteria; order Rhodospirillales; family Defluviicoccaceae; genus JAUXFS01. The sequence goes on along the minus strand of CAVYYK010000057.1, from coordinate 30,159 downwards.
AACGGCGATACACCGAGTCCTTGCACATGTAGCGCAGGGTGTCGTTCATCCACCCCATGTTCCACTTGTAACCGAAACCGAGGCCACCGAGATAGGTCGGCCGCGAAACCATCGGCCAGGCGGTCGACTCCTCGGCGACGGTCATCACCCCCTCGTGGTGACCGTAGGCCAGCTCGTTCATCCGCTTGAGGAAATCGATGGCCTCCAGGTTCTCCCGGCCACCGAACATGTTGGGAACCCACTCGCCTTCCTTGCGGCTGTAATCCAGGTACAGCATCGACGCCACCGCATCGACCCGGAGCCCGTCGATGTGGAACTCGTCCATCCAGTACAGCGCGTTGGAGAGCAGGTAGTTACTCACTTCCCTTCGGCCGTAGTTGTAGATCAGCGTGTCCCAATCCATGTGCCGGCCCTTGCGCGGGTCGGAGTGCTCGTAGAGGTGAGTGCCGTCGAAATAGGCGAGCCCGTGGGCGTCTCCTGGGAAGTGACCCGCGACCCAGTCGATCAGGACGCCGATTCCTTCCTGGTGGCAACGGTCGATGAAATGCTTGAAGTCCGCGGGGGTGCCGTAGCGGCTGGTCGGCGCGAACATGCCGGTCGGCTGGTAGCCCCACGATCCGTCGAACGGGTACTCGTGAACGGGCATCAGCTCGATATGGGTGAAGCCCATGTCCTTGACGTAGGGTATGAGGTCGTCGGCCATTTCCCGATAGGTCTGGTAGCGGTTGCCTTCATCGGGGACGCGCTTCCACGAACCCAGGTGCACCTCGTAAATGGTCACCGGTGCGTCGCGGTCGTGGACGTGGGCGCGCCGGCCCATCCATTCCTTGTCCTTCCACTTGTAGGGCTTGTCATCGGCCACCACCGAGGCGCTGAGCGGCGGCACTTCCGCCTGGAAAGCGAACGGATCGGCCTTTTCCGCCATCAGGTCGCCGCCGGGGCCCCTGATTTCGTACTTGTACGCTGCACCGATGCCGACGCCGGGGACGAAGATCTCCCACACGCCGCATTCCGAGCGCACCCGCATCGGGTGGCGTCGGCCGTCCCAGGCGTTGAAATCGCCGACGACGCTGACCTTGCGCGCGTTCGGGGCCCACACCGCGAAGGTGGTGCCCTCGACATCGTCAATCTTGGCCCGGTGGGCGCCGAGCTTTTCGAATGCGCGGAGGTGATTGCCCTCGACCAGCAGATGGATGTCCAGTTCGCCGAGGACCGGGCCGAAGCGATAAGGATCCTCGATGTCGTACGCCTTCCCGCCCTCCTGGGGCGTGAGTCGCAGGCGATATCTGAAGGACTCCTTGCGCCCTTCGACCGTACCTTCAAAGAACCCTTCCTCGCGGACGCGGTTCAGATCCGCCACCACCTTGCCGGCGGCGGAGTTGACGACCGATACGCTCCGGGCCTGGGGCAAGAAGCACCGCACGACGACGGTTTCCGAACCCTTCGCGCCCTCTCGATGCATCCCGAGAACGGAGAAAGGATCGCCATGGTCGGCATGGACGATGCGGTCGACTGCGGTTTCCTGTTTGTCCTTCTTCATGATCTAAATAATCCCGCGGAGCATGGCTCCGACTCCATTTTTTGCCGGACGTCCGGTTTTCTGAGAATTGGCGTCTGGATGGTTGACCCCTACAAACCGTCGAGCCGAATTAAACGCCCAAACGACCGCGACGGGGTCGGCATAATGCGTCAGCCCGCGACGGAAAGCGAGGATTAGGTTTACCCCTTCGTCTTGGTGGCGGCTTTTTTCGGCTTGGCCGATGGCTTGGCCTTGGCCGCCGGTTTCGCGCCCGAAGCCTTCGCCGTGGCGGCCGGCTTGGAAGCAGCCTTTTTCGTCTTCGGCTCCTTTTTCCCGGCCTTCGTGGTTTTTGCCTTCGCCGCTTTCCCCTCTTCACGAGCGATTTCGGCGACCGCCTGATGCCAGTGCTCGAGGGCCTTTCCTTGGGGGCGGCCCTCCCGCTCCCAAATCTCGTACGCGCGTTGCTCGATCTTGCCTGGTTTTCCGTCAGTCATTGCGAACGTCCCCCGGATGCCGCTGTCTCTACCACAGGTGATTGTCGAAATTCGCGCGGATGTTAGGACAACTCCTGCTGCGGTGCATCAAGAAAATGATGTAAGCGCTGCGGCGTCATCGGCATTCCGACCGGTATCTGTTTACGTTGGTCCTCATATGGATAACAATGGACCAACTGTGCTCTCTGGAGTGGGGATGAACGGTGGCGGGACCCGATGTGTCCGGTGGCGACAAGGTGCTGATCGACAGGGACGGCCTGCAAAGCCTGATCGACGCCCTGATCGGCGACGGCTATCGGGTCATCGGGCCGCGGATCGCCGACGGTGCCGTCGTTCTCGAGCCGGTTTCGGCCGTGGACGACCTGCCCGCGGGCTGGCGCGACGAACAGGACGGCGGCCGCTACCGTCTGGTCGACGGCGGCGGGGATGGGGTGTTCGAGTTCGGGCCCGGCCCGCAGGCCTGGAAGCGCTATCTGTACCCGCCGACGGAACGGCTTTGGCGTGCCCGGCGCCGAGGCAAGGGCTTCGCCGTCGAGGACGACGCGGCGGAGGTACCCCGTTACGCGTTTCTCGGGGTGCGCGCCTGCGATGTCCATGCGCTGGCGATCCACGACGAGGTGTTCGACGGCGGCAGGGGCACCGATCCGGGTTACCAGGCGCGGCGGCGCGAGGCCTTCGTCATCGCCGTCAACTGCACCCGTGCCGGCGGAACCTGTTTCTGCGTCTCGATGGGCACCGGGCCGAAAGTGGAGGCCGGTTTCGACCTGGCGCTGACCGAACTCGCCGACGGAGATCGCCACGCGTTTCGTGGTCGAGGTGGGATCGGACCGAGGCGCGGAGGTGCTGGCCCGGATCGACGTCGCCGCCGCCGGAGACGGAGACGTGAGCGCCGCCGAAACCGCGGTTGCGCGGACCGCCGAGACCATGGGCCGCGAAATGGTTCCGGACGTGGCGGCGCTGCTCGGCCGCAACCTCGAGCACCCGCAGTGGAACAAGGTGGCGGAGCGCTGCCTCACCTGCGGCAACTGCACCATGGTTTGCCCCACCTGTTTTTGCTCGACGGTCGAGGACGTCACCGATCTCACCGGTGATACCGCCGAACGCTGGCGCAAGTGGGACTCCTGCTTCACCGTCGAGTTCAGCTATATCCACGGCGGCAGCATCCGCCGCGAGGGCGCCGCCCGCTACCGTCAATGGATGACCCACAAGCTTTCCACCTGGCATCAACAGTTCGGGAGCTCCGGTTGCGTCGGATGCGGGCGGTGCATCACATGGTGCCCGGTGGCCATCGACATCACCGAGGAAGCCCGAACGATTCGCGACAGCGAAGGGGGTGCATGAACATGGTACAGATCGAGGGATTGGACAAACTGTTGCGCGAACATCCCTTTTTCGAGGGGATGGACGACGCCTATCGGGAACTGGTCGCAGGGTGCGCCGCCAACGAGGTTTTTCAGGCCGGTGCCTACGTCTACAAGGAGGGCCGTCCGGCGGATAAGTTCTATCTCGTCCGCCACGGCCGGGTGGCGCTTGAGGTTCACGTCCCGGGCAAGTCACCGATCATCGTCGATACTCTCAAAGCCGGCGACCTGATGGGATGGTCGTGGCTGGTGCCGCCGTACCGGGCCAATTTCGATGCCCGGGCGCTGGAGCTGACCCGTCTGCTAAGCCTCGATGCAACGTGCCTGCGGGGCAAGATGGAGGAGGATCCGGCGCTGGGCTACGACCTGCACAAGCGGTTCGCGCCGGTGATGGCCTCGCGGCTGGCCGCCGCGCGCCACCAGCTCATCGACATGTACGGCCATCCGGGCGATTGAGGGGCGGCATGGCGCTGGCTGCAGCTTCTAGTCCAATGCTCCCCCAACCTTTTCGCGTCGAGAAGGTGGTCCGGGACATCAGCGACACCTTCACCCTGCACCTCCGCCCCGAAGGGGGACGGAGGGCGTTTCCGTTCGCCGCCGGCCAGTTCAACATGCTCTACCAGTTCGGAGTCGGCGAGGTGCCGATCAGCATCAGCGGCGATCCCGGCGAGCCGGATCGGTTGATCCACACCATCCGCTCGGTCGGCACCGTCACCGCGGGGATGGCGGCGTTGAAGAAGGGCGACGTGGTCGGGGTGCGCGGTCCGTTCGGCAGCGCCTGGCCGGTGGAGCAGGCCGAGGGCAGCGACGTGGTCATCATCGCCGGCGGGATCGGACTGGCGCCGCTCCGGCCGGTCATCTACCACATTATCGCCAACCGCGGGAAGTTCGGCCGGCTGCGCATCCTCTACGGCGCCCGCACGCCCCGGGACATTCTGTTCCGTAGCCAGCTCGAGCGGTGGAGCAGCCGTCTCGACACTTTTGTCGACGTCACCGTCGACCGGGCGTCCGGAGACTGGCATGGCAACGTCGGCGTCGTCACCCGGCTGATCGGTCACGGCGGCTTCGATCCCGACAATACGGTGGCGATGATTTGCGGGCCGGAGATCATGATCCGCTTCACCCTCCAGGCCCTCGCCGACCGGGGCGTCGGCAACGACCGGATCTATGTCTCGATGGAGCGCAACATGAAATGCGCGGTGGGCTTTTGCGGCCACTGCCAGTACGGCGGCAATTTCGTCTGCCGCGACGGGCCGGTGTTCAGGTTCGACCGCATCGAGGACATCTTCGCCCTGAGGGAGTTCTGAACATGGCCCGGGCCGCGAAACCGAAACCCAAGCTGGCGGTATGGAAGTTCTCCTCGTGCGACGGCTGCCAGCTGTCGCTGCTGGACTGCGAGGACGAGCTGCTGGCCGTCGCCGGCAGTGTCGAGATCGCCTACTTCCTCGAGGCGACCCGCGCCACCGCCAAGGGCCCCTACGACGTGTCCCTGGTCGAGGGCTCGATCACCACGTCGCACGACGCCGAGCGCATTCACCGGATCCGCCGCCAGTCGAAGACACTGATCACCATCGGCGCCTGCGCCACCGCCGGCGGCATCCAGGCGCTGCGCAACTTCGCCCGCGTCGAAGAGTTCATCTCCGCTGTTTACGCCAGTCCGGAATACATTGATACCCTTGCCAAATCGACGCCGATCCACGACCACGTCAAGGTCGACTTCGAACTGCGGGGCTGCCCGATCGACAAGCGCCAGCTGCTCGAGGTACTCAACGCTTTTCTCAACGGCCGGCGCCCCAACATCGCCAATCACAGCGAGTGCATCGAGTGCAAGCGGCGGGGCACCGTCTGCGTGATGGTGGCGCAGGGCACCCCCTGTCTCGGCCCGGTCACCCAGGCCGGCTGCGGCAACCTGTGCCCGCCCCACGGTCGCGGCTGCTACGGCTGCTTCGGCCCGATGGAAACCCCGAACACTTCCGGCCTCGGCGCCTGGTTCGCCGCCCACGAGACCGGCCGACCCGCCATCCGTGACATGTTCCGCACCTACAATGCCGGCGCCACCGCGTTCCGCAAGGAGAGCGAAGTCCCATGAGTAGGAGCCAGACCCGGACCCGAACGATCAAGGTCGACGATCTCGCCCGGGTCGAAGGCGAGGGGCACCTTTCGGTCCGCATCCGCGACGGCGTCGTCACCGATATCAAATTCGGCATCCATGAGCCGCCCCGCTTTTTCGAGGCACTGCTCAGGGGACGGATGTTCACCGAGGCCCCCGACATCACCGCCCGCATCTGCGGCATCTGTCCGATCGCCTACATGCTCGGCGCTTCACAGGCGATGGAGGATGCCCTCGGCATCCGGGTGACCGGGCCGCTTCGCGACCTCCGGCGGCTGATCTATTGCGGCGAATGGATCGAGAGCCATGTGCTGCACGCGGCGATGCTGCACGCGCCCGATTTCCTCGACAAGCAGGACGCCTTCGAGATCGCCAAGGACCATCCCGAGGTGGTGACCAAGGCGCTGGCGCTGAAGAAGCTCGGCAACGAGATCCTCGAGGTCGATCGGCGGCCGGGCGGTGCACCCGGTCAACCTCAAGGTCGGCGGCTTCTACCGGGCGCCCCGCAAGCAGGCGGTGAAGGCGCTGATCGAGCCGCTGAAGCGGGCGATCGAGGATGCGGTCGCGCTGACCCGCGTATTCGGCAGCTTCGATTTTCCCGACTATGCCTGGGACTACGCCTGCGTATCGCTCCGCCATCCGGACGAGTACGCGATCCACGAGGGGCGGATCGTCTCCAACCGCGGCCTCGACATCGCCGTTTCCGAGTTCGCAGATCACTTCCGCGAGGAGCATGTCGAGCACTCCAACGCGCTGCACGGGATGACCCGGGGGGGCGAGGCGTACCTGGTCGGACCGATCGCGCGTTACAACAACAATTTCTCTCAATTATCTGATTTGGCGAAAGAAACGGCCAATATGGTGGGGTTGCGAGAGGTCTGCGTCAACCCGTTCCAGAGCATCGTCGTCCGCATGGTCGAGGTGGTCTACGCCTGCGAGGAAGCGCTGCGCCTGGCGGAAGCGTACGAAGTGCCGGACGCTTCGTGCGTCGAAGCGGTGCCGGGTCCGGGGGACGGTCATGGCTGCACCGAGGCGCCGCGGGGGATCTGCCACCACCATTACCGGCTCGGCGACGACGGGCGCATCGTCCAGGCGACGATCGTGCCGCCGACGTCGCAGAACCAGAAGCAGATCGAGCGCGATCTCCTCGGCGTGGTCGAGGCCAACCTGGATCTCGCCGACGACGACCTCCAGTGGCGGTGCGAGCAGACGATCCGTAACTACGACCCCTGCATCTCCTGCGCCACCCACTTCCTCAAGCTCACCGTCGATCGTGGGTGAGGGCGGGAACGAAACCGTCCTCGTCATCGGCGTCGGCAACCGGGATCGCGGCGACGACGGCGCCGGTCCCGAGGTGGCCGCGCGGCTTCGGGCACAGGGCGTGCACGCCATCGAACACGCCGGTGACGGCCTGGCCCTGATCGACCTCTGGGATAACCATTCGGCGGTTGTGATCGTCGATGCGATGGTGACGGGGGCCGCGCCCGGCACGATCCGGCGGTTCGACGCCGCCGCCGGGCCGCTGCCGCGCGAAGCCTTCGCCGTTTCCAGCCATGCCCTCGGGATTGCCGAAGCGGTGGAGACGGCGCGGGCGCTCGGCCGGCTGCCGGCGGCGGTCATCGTCTACGGCATCGAGGGCCAGGCGTTCACCTTGGGCGCCGGTCTCACCAGCCTCGTCGAGCAAGCCTGCCTGCGGGTAGTGCAGGACATCCTTGAGGAAACCGCTTGCGGCCTCAGTTGAGCCGCGAGCCAGCCTACGGATCGAAGATCAGCACCAGGTAAACCAGAAACACCACCAGGTGCACGGCGCCCTGCAGCACGTTGGTTCGAACCCCGCCGAAGGTCAGCATGCTCAGCAACAGGGTCAGGACGAGCAGAACGATCTCGGTCGGTTCGAGACCGAGAACCACATGCAGATCCGTCACCACGTCGATGGTGAGCACCGCCGGGACGGTCAGGCCGATCGTCGCCAGGGCGGAGCCGAGGCAGATGTTGACGGAGCGTTGCAGCCTGTTGGCGAGCGCGGCATGAAAGGCGGCGAGCCCCTCGGGGGTCAGCACCAGGATCGCCACCAGCACCCCGCCGAGCGCCGCCGGCGCGCCGAGCGTCTCCGTTCCGTGATCGACCAGCACCGCGAGCTTCTTGGAAAGAAGCACGATCGGCAACAGGGTGAGCACCAGAAAAACGGCGTGGTAGGGGATCGATCGGGGATTGAGATCACCGTGCCCGTGATCGCCGTCGTCGCCGGCATCGGCCGTTGCGTCCGAGCCCGGCTGCATAAAGAAACCGCTGTGCCGCCGGGTCTGGATGGCGATAAAGGTTGCATACAGCGCGACCGTGATGATCGCGAAGAGGATTGCCTGCGGCCGGTTTAGCGTGGGATCGGCCGTCGACGTGGTGAACCGGGGCAGGATCAACGACATCGTCGACAAGGGCAGGATGACCGCAAGGAAAGCCCGGGCGCCCTGCAGGTTGAACGCCTGCTCGCCGTGGCGGAGGCCGCCGATCAGCAGCGCGACGCCGACCATGCCGTTGAGCACGATCATGATCACCGCCAGCATGGTGTCGCGTGCCAGGGTCGGATTGGCGCCGCCGTGCAGCATGATCGCCGCGATCAGCGACACCTCGATGCTGATCACGGCGATCGTCAGGATCAGCGTTCCGTAGGGCTCCCCGAGAAGCTCGGCCAGGCAGTCGGCGTGGCGGACGACCCCGAACGCGCACCACAACATGAGCGCGAAGATCCACACGAACAGCCCGGCCGCTTTGAGAACGTTGTTGGAGAGATCGGCCAGCCAGACATCGCCGTAGACGAGGAACAAAGCGGTGGTGACCGCCCCGATGATGAACGCCGATTCCGAACGGGCTATGACGACGACGGCATTGCCGGGCTGTTTCTCCACGGTGAACCTCCTGCGCTTGGACACCCCATCAAACCGCAGATCGGCGCGAATGTCACTTCGATCCCGGCCGGACGCGGGGCGTTCCCGATACCGTTGTCGAAGATGTCGGGGCTTTGGTGGAGTGTGAAGCCCGAAGTGCTTCGGCCAATACACCGATGGAATGACGGGTGGCTAAGAAGCTGCGTTTGCGACTCTGCGGGATCAGGATGCCAGTTTCGGGGCGCCGGACTCAAACTGTGATTTTTTGCGGTCCAGTGGCTGCGGCTGCATCGGTGTTTCTCGCATCGGCGGCGTCTCGGCCAAATCGTCAAGACGTTCGAATTGCTCGTCCGCAGGCGGCTCGCGCAAAAGCGCCTTGGCCAGATCCCGCAACTCGGCCGACGGAGACGTCTCCTCGGGCGTGAGCAATATTCCTCGCTGCCGAAGCCAGCCGCCCACGGAGCGGCGACTCGACAGAACGGAAATGGGGACAGCCAGAATCAGGCCGGTCAGCACCGGCAAAACCCACCAGACATAGCTCGGTGCATTGTCTAGGAGAACCAGCAGCCAAGCGATACCGATCATGAACAGCAAACCCAGGGATGGCACGACTTCTCCCACCGTCAGCCCTCGGTCCGTCCGGTTCTGCGGATTCCACCCGACGCCCCGTCCAATCAGAAGAGACGCCACGAAATAGGTGTGCAGGCCACCCATAACGGGGGCGATCAACATCGAGAACAGCGTCTCGCCGAGCACGCTCAGGGTAACACGTCGTCCGCCGCCGAAAAGGCGTCGCTCCGTGCGATCCAACAGCACCAGGACGAGAGCAAGAACCTTGGGCATGAACAGCATCGCCATGGTCACCGCGAACAGCGAGAGGGTTTCGGTGAGCTTGGATATCGGCCAATTCGGATAGAGCTGGTAAGCATCCGTGAAGTAACGGTGTCCGGTGATCGCTTGTTCGACGACATCGGCGGTGCTCAGCATCAGGAATGCCGCCCATAGCGGCGATGACAGATATGAGAAGGCGCCCTGCAACAAATGGAAACGGCTCAGCGGGTGCAAACCGCTGGCGCAGAGCAATTTGAGATGCTGGAGATTGCCCTGGCACCATCGTCGGTCGCGCGTGGCAAAGTCGAGGATGTTGCCGGGCATTTCTTCATAGCTGCCTTCCAGATCCGGAACAAAGTACACCCGCCAGCCTCCGCGCCGCAGCAGTGCCGCTTCGACGAAATCGTGGCTGTGAATCTCGCCCCCGAGCGGAGGTTTCCCCGGCAGCGTCGGCAGGCCGCAATGAGCGATGAAGGCCGCCGTCCGAATGATTGCGTTGTGTCCCCAGTAGTTGCTCTCGCCCATGTGCCAGAAGCTCAGACCGCTTGACAGCATCGGGCCCACCAGCCGAGATCCGAATTGCAGGGCGCGGCCGAACAGTGTTTGTTGACGGATGGTTATCGGCTGCGTCTGGATCAGGCCGGCCTGCGGATTGGCTTCCATCAAGCGCACCATCGTCACCAGCGTTTCCCCCGACATCACGCTGTCGGCGTCGAGAACGACCATATGGTCGTACCGGTATCCCCAGCGATTGCAGAAATCGGCGATGTTTCCGGCTTTACGGCCGATGTTTTTCTCCCGCCTGCGATAAAACACCCGATTTCCGGCGTTCATCCGTCGGCGGAAGTCCGTCCAATAGCACCGCTCCTCCGCGGCAACGTCATCGCGAGTGGTGTCGCTGAGAACAAAGAACTCGAAATGCTCCAAACCGCCGGCAGACGCCAGAGACGCATAGATCGCTTCGAGCCCGGCGAACACGCGACGCGGATCCTCGTTGTAGACCGGGATGGTGACGGCGGTTCGCGTGGTGATGGAGCCCGATGCCGCGGTCCGGAGTTCCGCGACAGGGCGCAGGTTGATGGGATCACGTTTCATGGCGCGAACGACAAAACCGGTGACGGCCGTCCAGAACGACAGCGCGATCAGAACGAAGTTGACAAAGAACACCACCAGAATGAAGACTTCGACCACCTCCAGGCCGTTGGCGGCGAGGATTTCCGTCAGCATCGTGACCGCCAACAGGACGGTCACGGCGACGATCGTAAAATACAACGCACGTCGTAAAATTGGCAGGCGCGGAGCGAGCTTCAGGAACCCTTCGGCTTCCGACGCGGCCGCAAAGTCCACGCGCGACTCGTCACTGCACGTGTCCATCTCCTCATCCTCTTCCGGTACTTTTCTTATTCCCGCCTATCCGTCTTAACGCGGTGGCGAGCGGTTGGTTCCCGCGAGATGTGCAGAGTCGCGAGACGATAGCAGAGCAAGAGGTTCGGAGCTATCTATCTTTCAGCGACGGAGTCCACAGGTAAGTCCATTTCTCCGTCAGTGGACGGCCTCGTAGGGATAGGGACAGTGAAACATCTACGGCGTCCGCACCCTCCGGGTCGAGCCGGAAGGCCACCCGGCGTTCTCCGTTTTCCTCGTGGCTCACGACGATGCTGTCCAGCGTTCGCCCCGCGGAAGTCACGATCTCCGCGCGCACCGGCTGCTGCGGCGATAATCGATGAAGATCGCCACCTTCGAAATCGACGACGAACAGGCGCGTGTCCTTGGAAAACTTGTCCGGACTGCCCGGGACTTCGGGAGAGCCGATCCGAGTGCGAACGGCCCGTCCCAAGGGTGGGTGATAGGGATTGGCGAGTTCAGCGGACAAGCGGTATGAAAAATCCAACACGTCGTTCTTCTTGATTTTCGGGTCGGGGACCCAGAAAGCGACGATGTTGTCGTTTGTCTCGTCCTCCGTTGGAATTTCGACGAGTTCGACCGCTCCTCGTCCCCAGTCGCCAACGGGCTCGACCCACAGGCTCGGCCGCTCATGGTAGTCGGCCTCGAGATCGAGATAATCGGCAAACTTCCGATCCCGCTGCATCAGACCGAAACCGCGGGGGTTATCGTCGACAAAGGCGGAAACGCGCACATCACTGGGGTTGACCAGCGGACGCCAAATCCACTCCCCCTTCCCGTTGAGTATCAATAGCCCATCGGAGTCATGCACTTCCGGCCGATAGTCGTCGAAATGCCGCGAGGCGTTTTCGCCGAAATAGAACATGCTCGTTAGCGGCGCCACGCCGAGCTTGTCGATTTCTTCCCGGACATAGATTCTCGTGCGGACGTCGATCTTCGTTTCCGTTCCCGGTTTGACACGGAACTCGTAGGCTCCGGCAAGCCGCTGACTATCGAGTAGGGCATAAAGGGTGATCTCGGTTTCATACTCGCCGGGCTCGACAAGCCAGAACTCGCGAAACAGCGGGAATTCCTCGCCGTCGGGAAGAGCAGTGTCGATGGCCAGTCCGCGCGCCGATGCTCCAAAGCGTTGATCGCGCCCCACAATTCGAAAATACGAAGCCCCCAGGAATACGGCGACTTCGTCCTTGTAGTCGGGAGTATGCAACGGATAGTGCAAACGGAATCCCGCAAACCCGAGATCGGTCGGGAGGTCCTGGGGAAGCTTCACATCCGAATAATCGAACATCTCGGGACGCATTAGAACCTGAACGATCTGATTGTCCTGGATCAGATTGATGCGCACCGGCAATCGATGGACAAAGCCCAAGTGAAACAGCTGAATTTCGAACAAGTGCTTGTCGCGCCACAGCGCCATCTCGGGGCGGAAACGGATCTTTCGATAATCGTCGTAGCCGAGATCCTTCAGCGCATCCGGAGGCGGCGGACCAGGTGGTTCAAAGGCTTTGTCCGCGAGCGCCTGAGCAAGCTTCGCAACGTTCTCGAAACCGAAGGGCTCCTGCGCACCGGGCTCTCGACCATCCAGAGCAACCCACGCCCCCACGACGAACGCGACAACGAGGATCAACGCCCGTATCGTCCTACCGCGTTCCTGAATTGGCATGACCTGTTCCCGTCCCTCCGCGACAATTGGCCGCCCCGCTGTCAAGCGGTTTCGCACACCAACGGCGGAACCCCTGCACGGCGGCACGCCGCTATTCTCGCCCCACGCGTCTGTCAAACGACCGCTCAATATTCGTTGGCGACGATCTCCTCGGCGCGGCGGCAGAGCTCGCGGCCATAGTCGGTCCACACCCCCTGACCCCAGTAGCGGTAACAGCTGGTCTCCGCGGAGAGCAGGTGGAACAGCGCCTTGCGGTAACGGTCCTCGTCGGTCTTGGCCTTCTTCGCCAGCACCTTTTCGTTGAACGCCGCGCTCATCTTCTCCATCGGTCCGAGCACGTTGTCGTAGCCCTGGACCCAGGAGAGGTTGTTGGTCCAGCTGCCGCCGTCCATGTGGAACTGGTGATCCTCCTTCTTGCATTCCTCGATCACCTTGGCGAGCTTCTCCGGGCCGTCGCCGGGCTTCATCTTGTCCCAGATCTTCTTCTGGAACAGCGGCTGTACCACCGGGAAATCGCTGTCCTTGATGCCGAGGTCGGCGAGGTGCTCCAGGTACTCGGTGGCGTTCATGATCGGCGTTTCCGAGCCCGAGCACTCGTTCACCACCTGCATGAACATGCCGGGGAACTCGTTCATCATCACCCCGCCGTTCTCGCCGTCGGCGATCTGGGTGACCAGCGGCGGCACCTTCTTGCCGGCGAGCTCCCAGCGGTCCAGCCCCTTGGCCTCGTAGTACGGCTGCATCTGGGCGACGAGCTTGGTGTCGGAGCCCTGGGTCTTGACGATGGCGATGATCTCGGCGGTCTCGCCCTCGGCGTTGCTGCACACCAGCCGGTGGGGCAGGTGCTTCTTCTCCGGCCCCCAACCGTTCTCCGGCTGCTCGACCGTATGCTCCTGGACCAGCACCCAGGTGAAGCCGCAATCCCTGAGAGTCTTGACGAACTCGTAGGCGACGTCGGGGTGGTTGGGCAGCGCCATCTCGGAGGGCGAGAAGCCGCGCATCCGCGCCATCGCCTCGAGGCCGAACATGGCGGCGAAGTAATGCTGGAACGCCTTGACGTGGAGGCGGAAATCCTGGACCGGGGTCGACGGCGCCACCGCGTGGCCCCACGGGCAGCCCAGCCACTCGACCGCGTGCCGGTAGCGGGGGTCGCAGGTGATCGTCTTGAGCGCGTCGAGGACGTCGTTCTGGCCCATATGGCGCAGCCCGTGGAGCAGGGTGCCCGAGTACTCGAGCATCGCCCGGGGCTGCTTGCCCTCGCCGATCAGCTGCGGGATGAACTCGCCGATCCGCTTGTAGCACCAGGCGAACACCGGGGCGTTGTGGTTGTCGCCGATGCCCTGGTGGTCCCACATGTCCTTGAGGTTGGAGATGACCTCGGCGGTGCGCAGGTCGCCGCCGCCGGCCGGGATCAGCGGCTGGTGCATGTGCAGCGCAATGGCGAACGCCGACTTGATCCGGCCGAAGTCGATGGTGCTGTCGGGCTTGAACACCGGCTTCTTGGCGGCGGCGCGGATCGCCTTGTCGATCTCCTTTTCCGAGCCGGCGATGTTGGGCGTGCCGTTGACGTATTCGGGTAGGGCAGTCATGGGACCTCGGTTCCGTTTCAATGAAGGGGATGGTGAAAAAATTGGCGAGCAAGCGGCGCCTAAGTCATGCAGCGGTCGGTCGCGCAAGAGGCCGCCTGATGCGCGCGGATTCAAGCAGGGCAGAGGTCGCGGCGCAAGGCGATAATGCCGACGGTTCTGCTACCGATGATCGCAGAACCACCCGGAAGCCCTACAGAACACGGTAGACTTGACCGGTTTGCGCGCCTTCGACGCTCTTGGCGTAGGCGAGGGCGGCGCGGGCCGCCGGCACCGGCTCGAAGCCGCGGAAGAACGGGGCGTAGTCGGGCATCGCTTCGGTGATGACGCCGGGACTGACGGCGTTGATCCGCAAACCCCGCGGCATTTCGATCGCCGCCGCCACGACGAAGGCGTTGACCGCGCCGTTGACCATCGACGCCGAGGTGCCCATGCGGATCGGATCGCTGTCGAGCACCCCGGTGGTCAGGGTGAACGATCCGCCGTCGGCGATGAACTCGCGCCCGATAAGAACCAGGTTGACCTGTCCCATCAGCTTGTCCGCGAGGCCGATCCGGTAGTCGGCCTCCGTCATCTCGGCGAACGGCGCGAACTTGACCTTGCCCGCGGCCGATACCACCGCCTCGATCGTCCCGGCGGCCTCGAACGCCGCCCGGATCGACGCTTTGTCGGTGATATCCACCCGTACGTCGCCCGACTCTCGCCCGGCGGCGACGATCTCGTGACGCTCCCGCAATTCCGCGACCACCGCCCGCCCGATCGTCCCCGAAGCCCCGACCACCAGAACCCTCATCGCATCCTCCCGTCATTGGGTTTGTTGCGGGAGCCTACACCGCGGCGCCGGCCATTTCCATACTGGCGCCCGGACCCGCCGAGCACGATGCACCATCGGTATTGTATCTGTAACTGCGACGGGCGTATGATATCCAAGAACATGTCGTGGCTCCGGGGGGGGCCGAATTCGGAGGGGAGCATGCGGAATTTGTTCAGTTCAAGAAACGCGAACCATGCGACCGATCGGCGCCGACGCTTGGGTACGCTGGTGGCGCGGTGCGGTATCGTGGTTTTCTGTATGTGCGTCGCGCCGATCGCCGTCGGCGCGGAAGAGACGGACGACCGCATCGTGATTCGGTTTTCCCATGTGGTCGGCGAAGACACACCGAAAGGCATGGGGGCGACCCTGTTCAAGCAAAGGGTCGAGGAGGCTTTGCCGGGGCGGGTAAAGGTCGAGATCTATCCGCAATCGCAAAAGTTCAACGACGACGAAGTGGTTCCGGCGTTGTTGTTCGGCGATATCGAGATGGCCGCGCCGTCCCTTTCCAAGCTCACGAGCTACGCCAGTTCGCTGCGAGTGTTCGATCTGCCGATGATCTTTCCCGACGTAGACGCCGTCCACCGCTTCCAGCAGAGCGCAACCGGACAAGAGCTTCTCGCCAGCCTGCGGTCCATCGGTATCACGGGCTTGGCCTACTGGGACAATGGGGTGCGGGTGATCTCGGCCAATCGGCCGCTCAGGGTACCCGAGGACGCCAAGGGTCTCCAGATTCGCATCGAGAATTCGCAGGTCTTCTTCGAGCAGTACAGCCAGCTGGGCGCGATCCCGCAACGGCTAGCCGCTTCGCGCAGTTCTGATCGACGCGATTCGCAACGGGTACGTGGACGGCCAGGAAAACGCTTGGTCCAACATCCGTTCGCGCGGCGTCCAACGCTTCCAAAAATACTTCACCGAGCTCAACCACAGTTTTCTCGGCTATATGGTGATCACCAACGCCGAATTCTGGGACGGGTTGCCGGCGGACGTAAGGTCCGTCCTCCAGGACATCCTCGCCAGAACGACCGCGGACGTCAACGAACTGGCCCGCGAGGATGCAAGCGCCAGCCGCCGCGAGATCATGGAGACGGAGGGCGTCGAGATCTTGACGCCCTCCGGCGCCGAGTTGGCGTCGTGGCGCGAGGCCCTGTGTCCGGTGGCGAAACGGTTTGCGACGGAAATCCCGAACGAGGTGCTGGCGGCAGCACGGGCGGCGGTCCGTGAGGAAGGATTCGAGGTTGCCGCGGGAGCCGGTGAGCCGAAGCCGTCACCCGCGCCGGCGTGCTCGTTCTAGTCCTGCGGCGGTCGGCAAGTCGGCGGCGACCAATGCCGATCGGCCGGCCAACTCCTGCGACCGCCGCCCGTCTTCTCACACGGGATTAGCTACGAACCACAACTCCCTGATCACCAATAAAAAGTCACAACGATTTCCTGGCTTCAGTGAGCCATCGCTCGGCTGAGGTCCGCCAGCGGATCATTGCCGACGAGCTTGAGATCGAAGCCGTCCTGCAATGTTTTGAAAACGTTCGGCGTAACGAACGCCGGCGGGTTCGGTCCCAGACTGATGCCTTTGATCCCCAGATGGAGCAGGGTCAACAGCACCGCCACGGCTTTTTGCTCGAACCAGCTGACCACCAAGGTCAACGGGAGGTCGTTGACATCGCATTCGAAGGCGTTGGCCAACGCGACCGCCACCTGGATGGCTCCGTAGGCGTCGTTGCACTGGCCCATGTCCATCAACCGCGGCAAGCCCAGGTGGCTGCCGAAATCATGATCGCGGATACGGTACTTGCCGCACCCGAGCGTAAGCACGAACGAATCCGCGGGCGTATTGGCCGCATATTCGGAGAAGTAGTTGCGTTCGAACTCCGAGCCATCGCACCCGCCGATGAGGAAGAAGTGCGAGATCTGACCGGCCTTGACCGCGTTGACGATCGTCGGCGCGTTGTCGAGAAGCACGGTTCGATGAAAGCCGATCGTCGACTCCTTGACTTGAAAGTCGCCGAGAGGCCGACATTGCCTGGCCATCTCGATCACTTTCGAGAAATCGTCATCGACCAACCTGTTGCCACCCGGCACGGCCGTGGCGCGGGTGGTGAACAGGCGCCCGGCGTAACTGTCCTTCGGTATCAGAACGCAATTCGTCGTCGCGACGATCGGACCGAAGAACCTGTCGAACTCCATCTTCTGCTTTTGCCAGGCGGTGCCGAAATGTCCGGCCAGATTGGGATGCTCCCTGAGCTTGGGATACATGTGGGCCGGGAGCATTTCGCCGTGGGTGTAGACCTTTACCTCGGTTCCCTCGCATTGCCTCAACAGGGTCCAAAGATCGAGAAGATCATGACCGGTGATCAGGATGCCGGGTCCGGCCTGAGTGCCCTCCTTGACCACGGCCGGAGACGGTTGGCCGAACGTCTCCACATGGGCGTTGTCCAGCATCTCCATGACGCGGAGATTGTGCTTGCCACACTCCATGCAGAGATCGATCAACGTCGGAACGTCGAAGTTGACATTCGTCATCGTTGCGAAAAGCGCTTCCTCGATAAACGCCGAAACCTGCTCGTCCGTCTTTCCCAGACGCCGGGCGTGATGGGCATACGCCGCCATGCCCTTGAGTCCGTAAAGCAGGATTTCCTGCAGCGATTGGACGTCTTCGCTTTTTCCGCACACACCGGGACTGTCGACACAACCGGTACCTTCATAGGTCTGTTCGCACTGATTGCAGAACATGGCCCGTCCTCCCCCTACCTCATGATGTTGCCACTAAAGGATCGCGAATAACCTCGGGAAGGTCGTCCGACTGGAGACCTGAACGCGACTGTAGTCTCAATCTTCTCCTGGAACTCCCCCCTCCGGCTGCCCCAAATGATATCACAGATGGGGGTCATTCTCCAGTTCCGAGAGCCTCCTCTCGAATGGACTCACTCCCCGGGTTCGTCACCGCCGCAGCGCACGGTTCATGGCGCATGCGGCGGACGCAAGGCCAGCCACCTGGTGAAGTTTCGGCTCCGCCGCGACATGCGAGACGAGCCATAGGGATGGGTCGTGCACAGGATCCCTGGTTGGCGAAAGTAGGATAATGTTCCATTTATGGTCCTATAATAGGAAAGTGTCCTTGTAAAATGCCCCTCTTTGGGTTAAGCTGAAAGTCAGGCAAGCAGATGAAGCGAGGGGGCGAGATGACGCGGTTGATGATGTGGGCGGCGCTGGTGGTGTTGGCGGCGGCGCCGGCGAATGCCGACTGGTTTTTTCGCGGTACGCCGAACGACTGGGGGACGACGGCGATGGCGGCGACCGCCGGCGGGGCGGTGGAGACCTGCCAGACCTTCGTCGGCAAGCCCGATCCGCGGTTCAAGATCGACCGGCACGGCGACTGGCAGGAGAGCTACCCGCCCGAGGATGTCAGGCTCGGCGACGGCAGCTACCGGATCGCTATCGATATTGCGCACCCACCAAGTCTCGGTGACGCCGGTCGCCGACTGCCTGGCGCCGGTTCCCGAGGAGACCTGGTATTTCCGCGGCACCGCCAACGGCTGGGGCGTCACCGCCATGGACCGGGTCGGCGACGGCAATCAATTCACCACCTGCCAGACGTTCGCGGACGTGCCGGATCCGCGGTTCAAGATCGACCATTTCGGCGACTGGCGGGAGAGCTACCCGGCCGAGGATCGGCGGGTCGGCGACGGCGCCCACCGGATCACCTTCGACGCCGCGACCCGCGCGATCTCGACGGTGGCCGCCGGCGACGGCTGCGGCGCCGAGACGACGGATACCTGGTTCTTCCGCGGCACCGCCAACGGCTGGCAGACGACGGCGATGACGCCGGTGCCGAGTTCCGATGCGTTCCGGCTGACCGTCGCCTTCGCCGGCGAGGATCCGGCGCCCCGGTTCAAGGTCGACCACTTCGGCAACTGGCAGGAGAACTATCCGGC
The DNA here is from genome assembly GCA_963772635.1 of uncultured Alphaproteobacteria bacterium. Taxonomy (GTDB): domain Bacteria; phylum Pseudomonadota; class Alphaproteobacteria; order Rhodospirillales; family Defluviicoccaceae; genus JAUXFS01. Next base: position 11,566 of record CAVYYK010000057.1, on the reverse strand, counting down.
CGAGGACGTCCGGGTCGACGACTGCTTCACCTACGAGATCACCTTCGACCGTGCGACCAAAGGGGTCACCGCGACCAAGCTGGACCCGGTGCGGGGCGGTGCCTGCGCCGGGCCGCCGCTTTCTGTCGGCGCATCGCCGCCGGCGGGAACCTACCCGAACCCGCAAAGCGTCACCCTCGCCGTCGCCAACGCCGACGGGCAGGACGTGGCCGTCCACTACACCACCGACGGCTCCGAGCCGACCACCGGCGTCGCCCACGTATACCGGCGACGGCGATCCCGGCCGAAGACGCCGGTGCCGGCGTCGATCTCGACCTTCGGGTGCTGGCGGTCGCCGCCGACGGCCGCGAGGGGCGGGGCCAGTTCGCCTATCGGATCGGCGAGGCGGCGGTCACCGACTTCCGCGAGGAGACGATCTACTTCCTGTTGACCACCCGGTTCTACAACGGCGATCCCGGCAACGACTACTACAACCGCGACCGGATCAAGATCGGCGATCCCCAGTGGCGCGGCGACTTCAAGGGGCTGATCCAACAGCTCGACTACATCAAGGATCTGGGCTTCACCGCCATCTGGATCACCCCGCCGGTGGAGAACCGCAGCGGTCTCGACTACCACGGCTATCACGCCTACGACTTCACCCGGGTCGACCCCAGGCTGGAGTCGCCCGGTGCCACCTACCAGGACCTGATCGACGCGGCGCACGCGCGCGGGCTGAAGATCGTCCAGGACGTGGTGATCAACCACTCGAGCCAGTACGGCATCCGCGGCAAGGTGTGGATCGACCACCTGCCGATCAAGTATTTCCGCCCGCCCGGCGGCGGGGCGATCGACAACGGCCCCTACCAGGGCAACCTCGGCGACTACACAGAGCCCGTTCCGCGAGGACAACGACAATCCCGTGGCTCCCGCATGGTTCCGCGAGCGGCAGACGTCGGATGCGGAGGGCGTCGTGCCGCTGGTCGATCCGGACACCGGCGCGACGGTGCCGCAGCCCGGATACAAGTCCGGGCGCTTCTTCGGGATCGATGCCCAGACCCTCGACCCCGCGTGGTACCATCTGAACGGGTTCATGGCCGGCGGGGACTGGGAGAACCCGGTTGCGCTGCAGACGAAGCACCTTGCCGGCGACGCCATCGACCTCGCCACCGAGCGCGACAACGTCAAGGCCTACCTCAACGGCGCCATCTTCCACTATCTCGACATGGGCGTCGACGCCATCCGTCTGGACACGGTCAAGCACATCGAGCGGGGCAACCTGCTCGACTACGTCAACGCCTGGAAGGCGCACAAGCCCGGCCTGTTCGTGTTCGGCGAGGACCTGGTCAAGGGCACCGGCCTCGGCAATCTCGGCAACGACAACGGCCCGTCCGACATCCGCCCGTGGTGGTACACCCGCCTCGGCAACGACAAGTTCGACCCCAACTCGGGCGGCGATTCCGGCTTTTCGGTGCTCGATTTCGGCCTGTTCTCCACCTTCCGCGACAACCTCAGCCGCGGCAACTACGGTGGCATCGGCGGCGTTCTCGGCTGGGACTGGATCTATGGCGACGCCACCAAGCTGGTGACCTTCCTGCAGAACCACGACGTCGGACCGGACAACGACTTCAAATACCGGTTCAACGGCGACACCTGGATGGCCGCCGCCGCCTACAACCTCCTGTGGACCATCCGCGGCATCCCGTGCCTGTACTACGGCGCCGAGATCGAGTTCATGAAGGGGGCGCCCCAGGACATCGACGGCCCCAACATGACCATCGATCAGACCGGCCGCGCCTACTTCGGCGACCACCTGGAACCGGGAATGATCCAGGCGACCAAGAGCCATCCGCTATGGGGCCACATCCAGCGGCTCAACCAGATCCGCCGCGCGGTCCCGGCGCTGCAGAAGGGGGCGATGAGCCACGTCAACGAGTTCGGCAGCGGCATGTCGTTCGTCCGCGATTTCAACGACGGCGAGAGCTACGCGGTGGTCGGCCTCGCCATCGGCGGCGACCGGACGATGACCGTCGGCGGCATCCGCAACGGCACCTACGCCGACGCCGTCACCGGCAACCGGATCACCGTCTCCGGCGGCAGCATCACCTTCCCGGTCAAGGGCAACTCCGCCGGCATCTACGTGCTGAACGGCCCCGGCAAGATCGGCGCGGACGGGGTGTTCCTGCGGTAGCGCGGTCGAGGAGCGAGGTTCGCCTCACTCCTCGCGCTTGTTATCCCTTCTAAAACGGCGGCAAGCTGAGAAGACCGCTCTCGAAGACTGCGGTGGGGGGACACGGGGTTGGCCGATCGCCTGAAGCTTCTCGTTATTGGTTGCGCACTGGCGCTGTGGTGCTGGAATCGCCTTCGCGACCGAAGAGAACCAGGAACCCATCCCGGACTGGCAGATCAAGGGCTTCGCGGCGGCCCTGAAGGATCCGACGCCGGGGGTTCTCGAGGCGGCCATTCAGCATCCGCGAGCTCCCGAGTTCTTCGGAAGGCTCGGCGATACGGCGGGGGATCAGGCGCCGCGTCTCGTCGAGATTGCGCTCGGGCGACCCGGACCGTGACGTCCGCTATGCCGCGGCTCGGGCGTTGGGGGCGCTGGGGGCGGCGGCGGGGGATCAGGCGCCGCGTCTGGGCGAGGCGCTCGGGCGACCCGGAGCCGTGGCGTCCATTGCATGCCGCGGCTCCAACTCTTGCAAACGCTCGGCGCTACGGCGGCGGATCAGGCGCCGCGTCTCGTCGAGGCGCTCGGCTACCCGAACTGGTCCGTCCGCTCTGCCGCGGCTACGGCGTTGGGGGCGCTGGGGGCGGCGGCGGCGGATCCGTCGGCGCGTCTGGGCGAGGCGCTCGGCGACCCGAACTGTTCCGTCCGTTATGCCGCGGCTCTGGCGTTGGGGGCGCTGGGGGCGGCGGCGGGGGATCAGGCGGCGCGTCTGGGCGAGGCGCTGCGGCGACCCGGATAGTTACGTCCGCTCTGCCGCGGCTCAGGCGTTGGGGGCGCTGGGGGCGGCGGCGGCGGATCAGGCGCCGCGTCTCGTCGAGTGCGCTCGGCGACCCGGACTGGCGTCCGCACTGCGCGGCTCAGGCGTTGGGGGCGCTGGGGGCGGCGGCGGATCAGTCGGCGCGTCTGGGCGAGGCGCTGGGCGACCCGGACCGTTCCGTGCCGCGGCTCAGGCGTTGGGGGCGCTGGGGGCGGCGGCGGGGATCAGGCGCCGCGTCTGGGCGAGGCGCTCGGCGACCCGGACCGTGTCGTCCGCTCTGCCGCGGCTCAGGCGTTGGGGGCGCTGGGGGCGGCGGCGGGGATCAGGCGCCGCGTCTCGTCGAGTGCGCTCGGCGACCCGGACAGTTTCGTCCGTTCTGCCGCGGCTCAGGCGTTGGGGGCGCTGGGGGCGGCGGCGGCGGATCAGGCGCCGCGTCTCGTCGAGATTGCGCTCGGCGACCCGGACAGTGACGTCCGCTCTGCCGCGGCTCAGGCGTTGGGGGCGCTGGGGGCGGCGGCGGGTGATCAGGCGCCGCGTCTGGGCGAGTGCGCTCGGCGACCCGGACAGTTACGTCCGCTCTGCCGCGGCTCAGGCGTTGGGGGCGCTGGGGGCGGCGGCGGCGGATCAGGCGCCGCGTCTGGGCGAGGCGCTCGGCGACCCGGACCGTGACGTCCGTTATGCCGCGGCTCAGGCGTTGGGGGCGCTGGGGGCGGCGGCGGCTGATCAGGCGCCGCGTCTCGTCGAGGCGCTCGGCGACCCGTACAGTCGCGTCCGCTCTGCCGCGGCTCAGGCGTTGGGGGCGCTGGGGGCGGCGGCGGCGGATCAGGCGCCGCGTCTGGGCGAGGCGCTCGGCGACCCGGACCGTGACGTCCGCTCTGCCGCGGCTGGGGCGCTCGCAAGCATCGGCGCGCACGGACCGATCCTGGTGCGGATCATCCTCGATCTCAGCTACGGTCGCGTAGCGCTCACCGGGGAACTGAGGTTTCAAGCGCATTTGCTGGGCGGCGGCGCGCCTACCAACGAAACCCTTATTGCCTGGCTTGGGCGACCGGCGAAGCGTCCTCTCGACGTGGTGAAAAAGGACCGTTCGCAGGCGGTTCGGACTCTCGAAATCTTCAGGGCCGCTTGGCCGCAGACCGAAGCTTTGCCCGATCTTCGCCTGCGACATGGCGAACCAGATTGCGCGGATCGTAGACGTCGCTCCCTTGCGAAGCGGACGATTTGCCGCTGCTTCGGGCGCTCGCCGAAAATCTGAGTGAAGCCGGCTCTACCCACGCGGCGGCGGTCAAAGCCAAGATCAAGGAGATCGAGGAGCGGGACAGGATCGACTGGCGCGAGGTCGCCGGTTACGCATGGCTCGGGCACGCGGTGTTCTGGCTTCTCCTGATCGTCGTCTATCCGCGCTCGCCGCAGGTCCAGGCGATCTTCTTCTGGAACCCCTGGATCCGGCGGTTCGTCGGGCTGGGGTATGTGGGCCTGGCGTTGGCCTGGGTGCCGTTTTTGCGCGCCAAGCTGTTCGCGCCGTTCCGGGAGTTGTTGCTGGCCGATGCCGATCTGGCGGGCTTCGACGCCGGGACCTACTTTCCCGACTTCGACGTGAAGGTCGGCGGTACCGGGCCGGCCGAGCGCGTCGTCGACGCCATCCCGGCGATCCGCGGCCAGGTCGTCCTCGAAGGCGAGTCGGGCCTCGGCAAGACCATGTTCCTCCGCCATCTGGTCGGCCGGTCCCGGCGCATCACCGTCTACCTGCCGGCCGCCAAGTGCGACGCGGGCGTGGCGGAAGCGATCCAGGCCAAGCTCCACGGCCCGGCCGCCGATCCCCGATATCTCCGCAACCTGATCTACGCCGGGGCGATCGATATCTGCGTCGACGGCCTCAACGAGGTCTCGGCGGTGACCCGGGCGAAGGTGGCGAGTTTCGCCGAGAGCTACTTCAAGGGCAACATCATCATCGGAACCCAGCCGATGGAGTGGTCGCCGCCGTCGACGGCCAGGACCTTCGTGCATCCAGCCGTTGGAGACGGACCGGATCAAAACGTTTCTGTCGAGCCGCGGTCCGATCCTTCCCGAGGACGCCGAGGTCACCGGACCGGCCTACGAGGCCGCGTGCGCCGCGTATCTGGAGGGGGCGCTTTCCGCCGACCAGCCGGAGGCGACGCTCGCCGCGATCCGTCGGGCGCTGTCCAATCCCATGGACCTCACCACCGTCGCGGTGATGTTGTCCCGGGGCCGGCACCCCGACCTGTTCCACCTTCAGGAGCAGCAATACCGGCTGATGGCAGAGGACTATGCGCGGGTGAACGTCGGGCACGCGTTTCCGCTCGAGGCGTTTTCCGAACGGGTCTACGAGATGCGGCTGAACGACGAGACCGCTTTGGCCGATACGGAGTTCCAGGCGGAAACGGCGTGCATGGCCCGGCACAAGATGACGCTGAGCCGGCAGGTGCAGGTCGACGCCCAAGGCTTTGTGACCCAATGGTATTTCCGCCACGACAAGATCATGGAGTTCTTCATCGTCCAGGCGTTCCTCGGCCCCGCCAACGACCGGCCGGCGAGGCATCTGGGCGACGCCCGGTTCCGCGGCGTCTACCTGCTCCTCGCCATCCTGTTGCCGGTGGAGCAGGCCGAGGCGCTGCGCGAACGGCTGATCGACCATGCCGTCGACAGCAAGGACCATTCGATCAGCGACTCCTTCATCCAGCTCCTGCGCGAGCGCAAGGCGGTGTAGTTCGGGAGCGTTTCGCTTATCTCGAGTTGCGGTCTCGTTTCAGCGTCTCAGCCGTCGCGCCTGTCCAGGATTGCGATCAGTTCCGGAACCGTCCTGGCGCCGTGACCGTCGGCCGCGGCGGCACCATAGAGGCCTTGGATGGCGGCGGCGGCGGCGGATGCCGCGCCCATTTGCTCGACCATGGTCGTGTAGTAGGTGAGATCCTTCAGCGCGTTGGCGATGGTGAATCGGAAGCCGGAGGGATCGTCGGACTGGATGAAGGGACGCAGTCGTTCGAAAACGACCCCGCCGCCGCCGCCCGAGGCGAGGACCTCGACAAGGGCATCGGGCGCGATCCCCGCCGATCTCGCGCAGGCCACCGCTTCGGCGAGGACACCGGCGAAACCCAGTGACACGAAATTGTGGATCAGTTTCAGCTGGTGGCCGGCGCCGACGTCGCCGGCATGGGTTACGTTCTCCGCGAAGCACTTCAAGAGCGGCAGCACGCGCTCGAACAGAGCCGGCCGGGGCACCGACGATCAGGTTCAGACGGCCTTCGGCGGCTTCCTTGGGCGTGCGGGTCATCGCCGCGTCGATGAAATGGCCGCCGCGATCGGCCACCCGTTCGGCGATTTCCCGGGTCACGCTCGGAATCGACGTGGAGCAGTCGATGACGATCTCGCCCGGCTTCAGGCCCGCGAGAACGCCATCCTCCCGGAACAGCACATCCTTGACCTCGGGCGCGCCGGTGACGCAGACGATCACGACGTCCGCGCCTCGCGCCACGTCCGCGCCACTGTCCACGGCCTCGGCGCCCGCCGCGAGGAGATCGTCGACAGGCTGGTTCCCGGGATGGTTCATCAGCCGCAGCGCATGACCGTGCTTGAGAAGGTTGCTGGCGATCCCGTGGCCCATCAGGCCGACGCCGATAATCCCGATGTTCATCTTCCCGTTCTCCCTGCTCCGCCGTGCAATCCCGTCTCGTTCGGGTACTATGCCTCATCGAGGCTCGTTGGTATTATAGCAGTTCTAAGGGCTTGTAGACCCACCGGGAGGGAAGGTCCGTCCGATGACCGACACCGCTCACATCGTCGTGGTCGATGACGAGGCCGACGTGCGCGAGATGGTCGAGGAATACCTCGGCTCCCAGGGGCTTGCGGTCAGCGCGGCGGCCAACGGCCAGGAGTTCCGGGCGATCCTGGCGGAGAAACCCGTCGATCTCGCGCTTCTCGATATCAACATGCCGGGCGAGGACGGCCTGTCGTTGGCGCGCTACGTTCGCGAGAACTACAAGTGCGGGATCATCATGCTGACGGCGGCCGGCAGCGTCGTCGATCGCATCGTCGGTCTGGAGATCGGCGCCGACGATTACGTCCCCAAGCCGTTCGATCCCAGGGAACTTCTCGCCCGTATTCGAAGCGTGCTCCGTCGCACCACCGCCAAGCAGGCGGAAGCCGGCGAGGGGCCGGCGGAGCTGGCCGCGACGGTGCGGTTCGGCAGGTGCACGCTCGATCTGGATGCGAGGACGCTGAAGACCTCCGAGGGCGAGGAGGTGGCGATCACCAGCATGGAGTTCGACTTGCTGAAGGCGTTCGCCGAACGTCCGAACCGGGTGCTCACGCGGGATCAGCTGCTCGATCTCGCCCACAATCGCGACTGGGATCCGTTCGACCGCAGCATCGACATCCGCATCGCCCGTCTTCGCCGCAAGATCGAGGCCAACCCGACAAAACCCGAAACCATCAAGACGGTGCGGGGCAGCGGCTACATGTACGTGCCGACGCCGCTCGCCTGAGCGCCCGGCCACTCAGCCCGACCGCTGAAACAATTGAAACATTTCCCGGCCCCGGGCGACATCGTTCTGAAACAAACCCCTGGTAACTGCGGAAAGCGGGCGCACCGACCGACCTCGCGGTGCTCGCGGAGGAATGGATGATGCAATGTTGAACCGCCGATATTGCCGGCTTCTCGGGGCCGTTGCCCTGCTTGCGTCGGTTCTGACGGGCTTCGACGTGGCTGCGGCCTGCACCCTTCGCATGGGCTGGGAGCCCTATGCCATCTACACCTTCGCCGACCAGGACGGCAATCCGTCCGGGGTTGACATCGAACTGATCAAGGCGGTGGCAAAGGACGTCGGGTGCGAGGTCACGTTCAGGCAGCTGCCGTGGGCGCGCATGGTTCTGGAGTTGGAGAACGGTGTCATCGACGCGACGTCGAGCACCAGCCGGACCCCCGAACGCGAGCTCTTCGCTTACTTCTCGGAGCCCTATCGGGAAGCCGAAATGGCGGTTTTTGTCCGTCGCGGCGAGGCCGGGAACTACGTCCTGGAGGATCTCTCCTCGATCCCCGGCACCGGTTTCCGGTTGGGTGTCATTTCCGCCTACTATTATGGTCCCGAGTTCGCCGAATTGATGAAGGATCCGCGGTTCGCGGCCCAGGTCGACGGCGCCGCCGACTACGAAACCAATATCCGCAAGCTCCTGCACGGGCGGATCGACGGTCTTCTTGTCGATGACGTCGGAGTGGCGTTGGGCGAGGCCAAGGCGCTCGGTGTCGAGGACCGGATCGAACGGCATCCCGTTCGTATCGCCGGCGACAACTTGCACTTCATGTTCAGCCGCAAGTCGGTCGACCCGGCAACCTTCGCGGCGATCAATGCCAGCCTCGCCAAAATGATCGCGGATGGCCGAGTGAACGAAATCATGGCCAGATATTTGGAGTAAACGTCGCGCTTGGGACGGAAAAACGAATGAACAACATCGGCACGAGACTGCGAGCCTTCGTCGATGACCTTCCGTTGCGCCCGACCATCGCGATCGCGCTGGTCGTGGGTCTGGCGCTGCCGGTCGCCGTTTCCATTTGGAGGGGTCTCGAGAAGGGACGCGACACACTGCTCGCCGACCTCCGCGACGATCATGCGCTGATCGTCGAGACCCTCGCCATCGGCATGCAGGCGCCGATCTGGGAAGTCAGGCCGGACGCCGGCCGTCCGTTGATCGATACGGTGATGCTCGACGACAGGGTTACTGCCATCAGCGTCTCGTCGCCGCTGATGCCGGAGTTCCTTTCGGCGTCGGTGCCGGAGCGGCGCCGGGGCGAGAGTTTGGTGCGGGAAAGTCCGGTGGTCCGCGGCGACGAGACGATCGGAACGATCCGCGTGGAAATGAGCACCGGCAACCTCGAAGCCCAGATCGCGCAGCAATGGTCGCAGCTTCTGACCACCGGCGGCCTCCAGCTCGCCCTCGGCATGCTCATTGTTTTCCCCCTGCTCGGCTACAAGGTTCTGGCGCCGCTGGGGCGTTTGGTCGGGCAGTCCCGGGCGCTCGCCGACGGAACCCTCGACCAGCCGTTCGCCTGGCGGCGCCGGGACGAACTCGGGGATCTCGGACGCAGCTTCGAGGAAACCCGAAAATCGTTGTCCGACCTGTTCACCGATCTGGAAAAGCGCAATACCGCACTTGCGGAACGCGAGGCCATGCTCGCCAACCAGACCCGGATGCTCCGCGCCACTCTCGACAACATGACCGACGGCATCACCCTGGTCGAGGCGGATCTACGGCTGTGCGCGTGGAACGACCGATACTTGGAGATGATGGACTTTCCGGACGGGCTGGTCACTGCCGGCATTCCGATCGAAGACCTGCTCAGGTCTGATATCGATCGTGGATTATTGCAACCGGACGATCCGGAGGCGTTCGTCAAATCCCATCTCGCCGGTTTCAGGCCCGACGAGGCGTACGCGACGCAGGTGACCAAGGCCGACGGGCAAGTCTTACAGATCCGGCGCCGTCCCATTGCCGATGGCGGGTTCGTGACCACCTACACCGACGTTACCGAGCAGGTTGCCGCACGGCGCGAGGCCGAGGAATCGCTATCCCTTCTGAAGGCGGTGATGGACGCGGTCCCGGCGGTGCTGCACGTCAAGGACCGGGATCAGCGATACCGGATGGTCAACCGCCGCTTCCTGGAGCAGTGGGGTTTCGAACGGGAGAAGGTCATCGGCAAGACCCTCCACGAGGTCTTCGATCCGCAGCTTCTCGTCGGGTTCGTCGACCGTGACCCGGAAGTCATCGCCAGTCGGAGGCCCCTGCCGTTCTACGAGAGTACCCTGACGCGCCGCGACGGGGCGCCGCTGGATGCGTTGACCACCAAGGTTCCGCTGCTCGACGACGTCGGCGAGGTCGCCCACATCGTCACCGTGGAACTGGACATCACCGATCGCAAGCGCGCGGAGCGGACCTTGCGCGAGAGCGAGGAGTTCTACCGCCTTCTCGTCGATCTTTCGCCGTACGGGATCATGCTCCACGACGAGGTCGGCATCGCGTTTCTCAACCCGGCCGGCTGCAGCATCCTCGACGTACCCGGCACGGAAGAGGCGGTTGGCCGCCACTACCTCGATTTCGTCGCCGAAGAAGAAAAGCCCGTCGCCCGCGAGAGGCTGAAAAGCATGCTCGACGACGGCAAGACCCTGAGTCAGATCGAACGTCGGCTGGTTACCCTCGAGGGACGAGAGATCATTACCGTTAGTACCGGCGTGCCGTTCACTCGCGGTGGCCAGCGTCTGGCATTCGTCATGTTTCGCGACATCACCGAGCTCAAACACGCCGAGAAGGAGCGGCAACGCTGGCTGCAGCTGTTCCAGGACGCCATCGAGAGCATTCCCAACGGTTTCGCCGTCTACGACGCTTCCCGGCGTCTGGTCATCTGCAATTCTGCTTTTGCGAGGGTCTACGGGAGGAACCCCGAGGATCTTGCCGGTGTGCGGTTCGCGGAGATGCTGCCGCTTTTCGCTCCGCTCGTGCACTCGATCGCCGGTCGGGTGCCCGAAGACGGTGGCGAGCCGCCGCAGGTGCTGCGCGAGGACTTCTGGTGGGGAGCCGGCGAGCCGATCGAGGTCGAGTTCAAGGACGGCCGCTGGATGCTGATCAACCGCCAGCCGACCGCCGAGGGCGGCCTCGCCGTCGTCCGCACCGACGTCACCGACCTCAAGCGCATGCAACGGGAATTGATCGACAGCGAGCAGAGGTTTCGCGTCATCGCCGAGACCCATCCGGTCCCGGTTGTCATTTTCGACGATGGGACCGGTTGCCTCATTTACGCGAGCCCGGGCTTCGCCGATCTGATCGGCGCGCCGTTGCCGAGGCTGATCGGCCGTCCGCTGACCGACTTCTGTGCCGACCCGAGGGGCCGGGGGTGGATGGAGGAGGAGTTGGCGTCCGTGGGATTCGTCCGATCCTTCGAGACAAGGTTCTTCAGGGCCGACAAGTCCGTGGTCGAGATTTCGATCAGCGCCAAGCCGATCTCGTATCAGGGACGACAAGGGACGCTGGTCAGCATCCTCGATCTCACCCAGAGAAAGGAAGCGGAGGCGGAACTCGAGCGCCACCGCGAGGCGCTGCACCATTCCGAGAAGATGAGCGCGCTCGGCTCGCTGCTCGCCGGGGTCGCCCACGAGCTCAACAACCCGCTCGCCGTTGTCGTCGGCCGCTCGATCATGCTGGAGGACGCCGACGTGGAACCGGGCACCGCCAACGCCATCACCAAGATCCGCCAGGCGGCGGAGCGGTGCGCGCGGATCGTCAAGGCGTTCCTGGCGATGGCGCGCCAGCAGCCGCCGTCACGGGTGCCGGTCCGCATCGGCGAGGTCGTCGAGTTGTCGCTCGACCTGGTGAGTTACGGTTTGCGCGGCGCCGGCATCGAGGTGGTCAGGGACATTCCGGACGATCTCCCGGAGATCATGGCGGATCCGGGCCAGCTCGGTCAGGTGTTGACCAATCTCCTGGTCAACGCGCAGCAGGCGATGTCCGAGGGGCCGGAGCCGAAGATCGTCCGGATCATCGCCCGCTGCGGCAAACGCAACAAGCTTCTTCGGATTACGGTTTCCAACAACGGGCCG
>CAVYYK010000056.1:0-92294 GCA_963772635.1 uncultured Alphaproteobacteria bacterium | reverse complement strand
AGCCGGTCTTCGAGGCCCTGTCGACGACTTACGACGGCGTGTTGGTAATTCATCGAATGATGTCGGGTGATGAACCTGGATTGCTTCAGCAAGGTGCCTCCGGGGACGGAATGCCGACCGAGGCTGAACTAAAAAAAATAATGCGCGACCCAGCTTACTGGCGCGATCAGGGTCCAGCCCTTGTGGAAAAGGTCCGGACCGGCTTCCGCAATCTATATCGTGAGGAGGGGTGAGCGCGCTTCGTTCGCATAGCTCCCCCGCGGGGCGTCGGTATCCGGAAACCGACGCCCCGTATCAATTCGAAGGATAGCAACAATCGGCGAGTAATTACCTCAACGGATTTTACCCGCTGAGAACGGCATAACTTAGTTACACACGCCGGACAACCCCGAGCGACTTTACTGATCACTCTCGGCCCGGTGAGTTCTATGCGCTTTAGCGTTCGGCGGGGGCCCCATAACCGATCGTTGGCGTTCCGACCAAAATTATTCCTCAATAGTGATAGGAGAGACGTACATGTCGACGCAAGTCGCCCTGTCGTTCATCAAGAATTTCGAAGCTGAAGTGCATGTCCAGTATCAGCAGATGGGCTCAAAGCTTCGTAACACGGTACGTACAAAGAATAGCGTCGTTGGCGCGACCACGACCTTCCAAAAAGTCGGCAAAGGCACAGCTAGCATCAAGGCTCGCCACGGAAAAGTTCCGGTAATGAACGTCGATCACACGCCTGTAGAGTGTATTCTTCAGGATTACTACGCCGGCGACTGGGTGGATAAGCTCGATGAGCTCAAAACGAATATCAATGAGCAGCAGGTGGTCGCCAAGGCCGGTGCCTATGCTCTCGGCCGGAAAACCGACGAGCTGATCATTGACCAACTGGCGACATCGAGTAATTACGCCGACGCTGATACCGATGGGCTTACCAAGCCGAAAATCTTAACAGCCTTCGAGATGCTGGGAGAGGTCGACGTTCCCGATGACGGTCAGCGGTTCGCGGCAATCGGATGGAAGCAGTGGAGTGACCTCCTCAATATCGAGGAGTTTGCCAACGCTGACTACGTCGGCGACGACCAGCTGCCGTGGAAAGGAACCCAAGCTAAACGTTGGCTTGGAACCCTGTGGCTCCCGCACTCGGGCCTACCCAAGATCGGCAACGTCCGACACTGCTTCTGGTACCACAAAACCGCGGTCGGCCATGCCATTGGATCGGAGGTCAAGACGGATATCACCTGGCACGGCGACCGAGCGTCGCACTTCACCAATAACATGATGAGCCAGGGCGCCTGCCTCATTGACGGCTCGGGCGTTGTGACCATGCGCTGCCTCGAAAGCTAAGGAGTAAGAATCAATGGCATATGATCCAAAGAACCTTAGTGTGTTAGCTTATGCTAATGGCTTCACCCTATGGCATTACACGACAACTGACACGGGGGCCGTGGCTGACAATACCGGATACTTTAACGGTGCCGCCGAGATGGTCCGCGTTGGCGACATGATCCTCGCCAACGTAGATACCGACGGAACACCTGGCGCCGGTATTTTCTTGGTCAATGACAACACGGGTGGCGGCGTCGATGTTGCTAACCTGACCGCGGTTGGTTCCTCCGACACCGACTAAGGATTCTGCTTCAGAACCACAATTCGGGCGATCTGTATGTCTCCGCTGGCCGTTGGCCAGCGGAGACACGAACCACCGATTTGTTATCTAATAAATATTTTAAGCCGTCATACATTATATGTAGAAAAATCCTCATAGAAATTCTCGGATTGTTTTATAGAAAATTAAAAAACTTCCTTTAGTTGAATATTTTAAACCATTGTCGAATGTCACAATATGCAATAATAAAAAACACATTGCAAATGCAAACATTTTTATAATTTTAAAGTTAATTGGATAAAAAACATGTTATTTGTAAAATATAGCGCAAAAAACGATTTTATACTGCGATAAAATGCCCCGCCTGTGAGAGTTATCTTAAACACAATTGCCAAGGAGGTCGATGATGGCTTCAAGCAAGATTGATCTTTGCTCTCTTGCCTTGTTGAAAATTGGGGCGAACAGCATTTCCTCCTTCGAGGAGGGAACCGCAGAAGCAGAAGTGGCGGCAAATCTCTATCCTAGTGTTCGGGACGCACTGATCTCTGCGCACCCATGGAACTTTGCTCTCGCTCAAAGAACATTGGCAAAGCTGGCCATTGAGCCGGTCGCTGATTTTAATAATGCGTTCCAGTTGCCTCCGGACTGTCTTCGTGTGCTTTCGGCAGGTATAGAAGGTCGAGGGCGCGGCCTTGACTATAGAATCTCTGAACGTCATTTGCATGCCAATGTGGAAGCTGTTGTTTTGACTTACCTGTATCGCCCGAATGAAACGGATTTTCCACCGTTTTTCAATATGGCGTTGATTGCTCGATTGGCAGCGGAGTTCTGCATTCCACTTACGGATAGCACCAGCCGTTGGGAGGGTTTGCGTAAGTATTCCGAAGAGGAATTCCGACGGGCCAAGCGGATCGACTCGTACGAGGATGCGGTGCCGCGCTTCGATGGCTTCACGCTTATAGAGGTGCGTCGCTGATGGCACGAATTCGAGCTCACAAAACTAGTTTTTCCGCGGGGGAAGTATCGCCGCGCATTCTCGGTCGGGGAGACCTCCGGGCATACGAAAACGGAGCTTCAAAGCTCCGAAACGTATTCATTCACCCGAGCGGTAGCCTGAGTCGTCGTTCCGGCCTACGCTACGTCGACAAGGCTAGGGGAGTCGGTAGGCTTTTGGCTTTTGAGTTTAACACTGAGCAAGTCTATCTACTCGTCTTTACCGATCGGCATTGTGATGTTTACCGGGGCGGGGTTGCAGTCGCGGACTTCATAACGCCTTGGACTGCGGCGCATCTCAGTCAGATCAATTGGACACAGAGCGCCGATACTTTGCTTGTTGTTCACCCGGACGTCCCGCCGAAAAAGATCAATCGCACAAACGAGTTTGATTGGCATGTTGCTGACTGGGGTTTTTACGAACAGGACGAGCGTATTCAGGCACCGCACTACAAGTTTGCTGGTGATGATGTGACTTTGGATCCGAGCGGGGTTTCCGGAACGATCACGCTCACGGCAAGCAAGCCAGTGTTTTTCGACGCCCACGTAGGTGTGCGCTTCCGGCTCCAGAACAAGGAAGTGCAGATCACGGCTGTTCCAGGGGGTGGGGAACCCTACGCCTTGGCAACGGCGCATGTGAAGGAAACGCTTGCGAGCGCTCAGCCTACTGTCGACTGGACGGAATCGGCCTTGTCGCCTGTACACGGTTGGCCTGTTGCCGTGACGTTTCATCAAGACCGGCTGGTCATTGGCGGTTCGCGCGACCTGCCGAACCGACTATGGCTTTCCAAGTCGGCGGACTTGTTTAACTTCGATCTTGGAGAAGGGCTTGACGACGAGGGAATCGAATTTGCTATCCTATCTGACCAGGTTAACGCTATCCGGGCGGTTTTCTCCGGCCGGCACCTCCAAGTGTTCACGTCGGGTGCTGAATGGATGGTAACTGGCGATCCTCTTACTCCAATCAACATTCAGTTGAATCGCCAGACACGGATCGGCCTAGCAGTAGAACGCACGATACCCCCAAGAGATGTCGATGGGGCGACGCTTTTTGTTCCCAGAACAGGCACCCAACTCCGGGAGTTCTTGTATACCGACGTTGAGCAAGCGTATCAGGCGAACGACTTGGCGATGCTGGCTCAGCACTTGATTGACTCCCCGGTCGACATAGATTTCGATCAAACTGCGCGCCTTTGCCACGTCGTAATGGCTAACGGTAGCATGGCCACCCTAACGATCTATCGCGCCGAACAGGTGAGTGCCTGGACCCTACAAGAAACTGCTGGGTCTTTTCGTGCGGTTGCTGCAATCGGGGATGACACCTATGTGTTGGTGGAACGTGAAGGTGGTTTCTTCGTTGAGATCTTTGACAAGGCTCTCAATGTCGATTCGGGACTAACCGGAACCAGCCAACTGCCCAAAACTGTTTGGAACGGCTTAGGTCACATTGAGGGCCAAACTGTTAAGGTGCTTGCAGATGGCGCGGTTCATGCCGACGTCGTGGTCGAGGGGGGTGCGATAACCCTTAACGCACCCGCAAACTCGATTCAGAGCGGGTTGGGCTATGCTCATATCGTTGAACCACTGCCACCGGGGCTTCAAAATGTTGCCCCAGGTGGCCAGGGAAGCAAAATGCGTCCCGTTTCCTTCACTTTTCGATTTCAGCGAACCGGTTCCTTTCACTTGGACACCGGAAGAGGCTTTGTCGAGATTCCGTTCAAACGGTTTGGTGACAGCATTCTGGACTGCCCGGCGTCGGAATTCAGCGGTGACAAGACGGTTCGCGCTTTTGGCTGGCGCGGTGATGGCACCAAGCCGCTGTGGCGCATCGAGCAGGATACGCCTCTTCCCTTTACACTGCTTTCAGTTTCAACGGAGATAAGCATCAACGGCTGAACCTGGAAACAACCCAGGGGCGATTACTTAGTCGGCCCTGAAAAACGCATAAGCGATTGATTTCTGGATGCCGGGGAGTCGGGGCCAAGTATCGGGTTTTGCGGCGGGCGCGAGGAGGGTCCAACACCGGTATGTTCCGGAGTTGCGATGGGAAAGAAGTATGATCAGCTCGACATTGACGAGCGTTATGAGATCTACCGGCTTCATGAAGCCGGTAGATCTCGTGGAGAGATCGGCCGCCTGATGGGCCGGAGTGCATCCACGATCGGGCGTGAGCTGCGTCGGAACTCGCTGCCGAAGGGTGGCTACAAGCCGGCGTCGGCGGACCGGATTGCCCTGTCCAGACGACGGCGCTCATCACGGATCGAGCGCCTGAGCCCGCTGCGATCGTACGTCGGCGACCGCCTTGCGATGGGATGGTCGCCGGAGCAGATTGCCGGCAGGCTCAGGCTCGAAGGATCAGAGCACACCGTCTGCCACGAGACAATCTACCGCTTCATCTACCGGCCGCGCCTGCGGATCGAGAAGCTGTATCGGTTCCTGCCGAGAGCCAAGGCGACGCGTGGGCGGCGTTACTTCAAACGACGTCGGGATCCGATCCCGGGGCGCCGGTCCATTCACGATCGCCCACCGGCTGTCGAAGGCCGTGACGAGTTCGGTCATTGGGAGGGCGACCTCATGCAGTTTCGCACCCAGCGGGGCAACCTGTTGACCCTCTGCGAGCGCAAGACCCGGTTCACGGTCGCCGCCCCCTTGAAGACCAAAACGGCGGCGGAAACGGACGCTATGTTGCGGAGGATTCTCGGCTCTTTGCCACAACCGGCCAGGCGCACCATCACCTTCGACAACGGCTCGGAGTTCGCCCTTCATCACAACCTGATGGAAGCCCTCGCCACCGAAGCCTTCTTCTGCGACCCCCATTCGCCCTGGCAGCGCGGCACCATCGAGAATACCAACGGCATCTTCAGGCGCGACATGCCCAAAAAAACCCACGTCACTAATTACACCGCCCGCGACATCGAAGAACTCGCATGGGCCATCAACTCAACCCCGAGAAAGTGCCTCGAGTTCAAAACACCCGCCGAGACCTTCCTCGAAAACCTCAACCGGTGCACTTGAGATGTGAATCCAGCGTCGCCAGGATCCGGGCGAAAAGAAGCGCCAGGGTGTTGAGGATGAGGCGCAGGTTGTGGCCGGAGGCGGTCAACAGCGCGTTGATCCAGTCGCCATGGTGTCCGAGGAGATCGTTTCTGCCAAGCCTGACCTTCCCCGGGAAAAATGGACACCGGTTCACGCGGCGTGAAGCTCTTCATGTTCGGGGGGTGAGGTAACCGAGGGTGACGTGGAGCGGCAGTCGATTTCAGTATCCTTCGATGTATGCGAACTGGTCCCGCTTGGTTGCGGCGCCAGCAGGCCGAGCGGATCGTAGAACCGACCGAAGGATTCGTCGAAATCGACCACGACACAAGGACCGCAAGCCGTACCAGCGGGTGTTTCGGGTCGATGATCGCATCCATCCGCTCGCCGAAGCGGTGCTTGCCGCCGCGGGACTGCTTCGAAGGTTCCATCGGAAAAACACCGAGAATCGCAGTTTCAGACATCGGTTGCTCGAATTTTCCAACATCCAGATTCCCGAGGAAATTCCTCAAATACAATGTCATCTAACTTTTTCATGCATAAGCAATTTTTAGCAAGTGGGACAAGATCAGAAATTCGCTAATTTACCAATAAAACAACATGTTAGTGATTTATGTCTTAGTTCCGTCCGGAGACTTTATGAAGGATTACAGAGCTTTCGGAGCATGAGGCGGATGGAAGCGAGTTTGAGGAAGGCGAGGGCGTTTCGGTTGAGGTTTTCCCAGTCTTTGGCCAGTCGCCGGCAGCGGTTGAGCCAAGCGATGGTGCGCTCGACGATCCAGCGCTTGGGCAGGACGACGAAGCCCTTGGCCTGATCGGATCGCCTGACGATCTCGGTCTCGAGATGGGGGAGGATGCCGGCCAGGGCGGCTTGAAAGATCGGCCCTTGGTAGGCGCTGTCGGCGAACAGTTTTTTGAGAAAGGGAAACAGATCGAACAGCGTTGCCAGGAGCGCGAGGCCGCCGTCGCGATCCTGAACGTCGGCGGCGGTGACGATGCCGTGGAGGAGCAGGCCTTGCGTATCGACCAGAACATGGCGCTTCTTGCCCTTGATCAGCTTGCCCGCATCGAAGCCGTGCCGATCGATGCGAGGCCCCCTTTTTCTGCGCTTTTGGGCAAGCCCCGCTTCGCGCCCACGCTCTGGCTGTCGATGATGCAGGCCGTGGGGCTCGCCTCGCGCTCGGCTTTCTCGCGACACTCGACGTAGAGCGCATGATGAATGCGATCCAGCGTGCCATCCCAATTCCACAGGCTGAGATAATCATGGACGGTGCTCTTGGGGGGCAGATCCTTGGGAATGTAGCGCCACTGGCAGCCGGTGCTCAGAATGTACATCACGCCGTTGACCACCTCGCGCATCTTGACGCGCCGTTTGCCGCCACCCGGCTTGCCCGGCGGGATCAGCGGCTCGATATGCGCCCATTCCTCATCGGTCAGGTCGCTCGGATAGCGCAGCTTGTCGCGGTTGTAGCGGGGGCGGTTTTCGGCAGTCCACATAAGGCACCTCACGAGAAGAGAAGACTCGGCGCCATCAAGGGAATCACAACCGCCTTAGACACTTCAACAGGGCGTTTCGGGCGCCACCGCTAACCGATTCACTGGACTCATAAAGTCTCCGGACGGACACTTATAGAATTTTAAATTATAATTCTAGCGAGAAGTCAAAATGACAACAAACCAAAATCCAGCTCCTATTTTACGAAGGCTTGGTGATATAATTCAAGGATTAGCGGTAATAGCGATTGCCGGCCTGGTTGTAGTTATTATCGATTTAAGAATCACGATTGTAAAAAATCAAGATATGATTGATGCTCAGGACAAATTATATTCACAAAATTTTAAATCATTAAAAGAAAACATAGAATTACAAATGAAAGTGCTTGAGTCAATTGTCAATAGAGTAACGGCAAGCAATTTTAGCGTTAGTCAAGGAATTGCATTACAGGAACATGTCAAAATTTTGTATTCAAAAATGGAAAATACGGAATCCGAGATAAAAAATTTGTATGAAAAAATGTATGTTAATATGCAACAAAAAGCAGCTGAATAATAGTACATTTTTTACTTTGATATGCGGGGAGTGGAGGGTATTTTAGTTAGGATCATTCCATTGTGAAAAATAATATTGAAAAATACTGAAACCGATGTCTGAAACCACGTTTTCTGGTGTTTTCCGATGGAGCCTTGGAAGCAATCCGGCGGCGGCAAGGACCTGTTCAGCGAGCGGTTGGACGCGATCATCGACCTGATACACCCGCTGGTCCGTCTGGCGGGTCTTGTGCCACGGTCCGGTTTCGACCAATCTCTCAGGCGGTTCTACAAGCCGCTCTGCCGGCCGGCGAAGGCGACGCGGCTGATGGTCGGGCCGCACTACCTGAAACACACCTTTGACCTGTCCGTCGAGGCGACGGTTGAGCGCTGGGTGGAGACCCCCTACTGGCAGTACTTCTGCGGCTTCGAGTTGCGGCGCCATCCTGAACTGGGCAGCGGCATTCGCCGGACACTGGAACGACGCATCCGTTGCTGGCGCGCCATTCATGGCGAAGAGCAGGAGGTCATCTTCCGCCAGACCCATAGGCCTGGCCGCGTCGGCCTGTCGGATTTCACCGACATGTCCGGTTTCGGTATTACCATTGCCCGCCAGCCGCTCGGTCACCGGCTCTACCATTTCCGGCTTGCCTATTGCGGCTTCGAGCACGCCCATGTCGTCCTCGGCGGCGAGAGTTTCGTCGCCCTGGCAGAGGGCTTGCAGAATGCGCTGTGGTCGCTCGGCGGCGTTCCCCGAGAGCACCGCAGCGACAGCCTGTCGGCGGCCTTCCGCAACCTGGACAAGGATGCGCGCGAAGACCTGACCCGCCGCTATCAACAGCTTTGCACCCATTACGGGATGACGGCGACGCGCAACAATGCCGGCATTGCCCATGAGAACGGCTCCATCGAAGCTCCGCACGGCCATCTCAAGCGGGCGATCGAGGACGCGCTGTTGATGAGGGGCTCGCGCGATTTCGACGATCTGGCCGCCTATCGCCATTTCGTCGACGAGATCGTCAGCCGCCGCAACGCCCGCAATGCAAAGCGCATCGATATCGAGCGCGCCGAGCTGAAGGAACTGCCCAACCGGCGCACCACCGACTATGAAGAAGTCACCGTGCGCGTCACGTCGGCCGGCGGCTTCACCCTGCGCAAGGTGTTCTACACCGTACCTTCCCGGTTGATCGGTCATCGCCTGCGCGTGCGCCTCTACGATGATCGGCTGGATGTCTTCATCGGCGGCACTCACCTCATGACGCTGCCGCGGGGACGAGCTTCTCCATCCGGCAAGCACGACCAGGTCGTCAACTACCGCCACGTGATCCATTCGCTGCGCCGCAAGCCGATGGCACTCATCGGTCTCGTCTACCGCGACCGGCTCTTCCCGCGCGAGCCATACAGGCGAACCTTCGACCTCCTCATCGAGCGCCTGCCGGAACGCCAAGCCTGCCGCATCATGGTCGAACTCCTCGCCATCGCCCACGAGCGCGGCTGCGAGAAGGAACTGGCCGATGAGCTGTCCGCCTGTCTCGACAATCGGCAGTTGCCTGACATCGATACCCTGCGAGCACGCTTCGCCCCCGATCCAACAAAACTGCCGAACATTGTCGTGCACTCCGCACCGCTCGACGCCTACGAGGCCCTGATCGGCGCCGGCCGCGAACCCAACACGGCGGGAGGCGTGGCATGAACAACAACATCGTCGATCCCGCGCGGCTCAGCCTGCTTCTCAACGAGCTGCGGCTGCCCGCCAGCAAGGTCATCTGGCCGCAGTTCGCCGATCGGGCCGACAAGGAAGGCTGGCCGGCCGCTCGCTTCCTGGCGGCGCTTGCCGAGCATGAGCTGGCTGAACGCGACCGCCGCCGCATCGAGCGCCACCTCATCGAAGCCCGCCTCCTGCCGGGAAAGACCCTCGACACCTTCGAGTTCGACGCCGTGCCGATGATCTCCAAGGCCCAGGTCATGGCCATCGTCGCCGGCGACAGCTGGCTCGAAAAGGGAGGCAACCTGCTTCTGTTCGGCCCGCCCGGCGCCGGCAAGAGCCATCTTGCCTCGGCCATCGGTCTGGCTCTCATCGAGAACGGATACCGGGTCCTCTTCACCCGCACCACCGATCTCGTTCAGAAGCTGCAGCAAGCCCGCCGCGACCTGGCGCTCGAAAGTGCGCTCGCCAAGCTCGACAAGTACCACCTGCTGATCCTCGACGATCTCGCCTACGTCACCAAGGACCAGGCCGAGACCAGCGTGCTGTTCGAACTCATCAGCGCACGATACGAGCGACGATCCATGCTGATCACCGCCAACCAGCCCTTCGGCGCCTGGGAAAAGGTCTTCCCCGATCCCGCCATGACCCTCGCCGCCGTCGATCGGCTCGTCCATCACGCCACCATCTTCGAGATCAATGTCGAAAGTTACCGGCGGCGCGAGGCGCTCAAGAGGAAAGGCCCCGGCCGGCCAGCGTCATACGCCACCCCCGCCAACGTCGCTCCTGATTGACGCGCCGCGACAATAAACCCGAGAAAGGACTTGCGCGCGACAAACAATGCCGCGACCATCACCTCCGCCGCGACACCAAATTCTCATCCAGATTGTCGCACGCTTCTCTCCCAGATTGTCGCGCTATAGGCGCGCGCCGTCGGCCGGCCAGTCGAGGTGCATGCCTATGCCGAGCGCATCGTCATTCGCCAAGACGGCGAGATCGTCGCCGAGCATGCAAGGCGCTTCGGGCGCGACCAGACCTTCTACGACCCGTGGCACTACGTGCCTGTGCTCGCCCGGAAGCCCGGAGCACTGCGCAACGGCGCGCCGTTCAGGGACTGGGCGCTGCCCGGCGCCTTGGGCCGCGTGCGCGCACGGCTCGCCGGTCACGACGATGGCGACAGGCAGATGGTCGAGATCCTCGCCGCCGTGCTGGCGGATGGGCTGGCGGCGGTGGAGGCGGCCTGTGCCGAGGCGCTGGCGAGCGGCGCGTGCAGCGCCGACGTCGTGCTCAACATCCTCAATCGTCGGCGCCAGCCGTCAGAGACGGCGCCGATCCAGACGCCGGAGGCCTTGCGTCTTCGCTTTGAGCCGGTGGCCGATTGCACCCGCTACGACGGCTTGAGGGGAGCCAGCCATGGAGCGTCATGAGGTCCTGGAGATGATGGCCGCGCTCAAACTCGCCGGCATGCGCGCCGCCTTTGACGAGCTGCTGGCCGACGGCCTCAAGCGCCAGCACCCGGTGCAGCGGATCATCGGCGAGCTCTTGAAGGCCGAGATCGCCGACAAGCAGGCTCGATCGATCAAGTACCAGATGAGCGTCGCCAGGCTGCCGCTGGCCAAGGAACTCGCCGACTTCGAGTTCACCGGCACCCCGGTCAACGAGCCGCTGGTCCGCGAGCTGGCGACCGGCGGCTTCCTCGCCAACCAGCGCAACGCCGTGCTGATCGGCGGCACCGGCACCGGCAAGAGCCATCTCGCCGTCGCGATCGCGCGGGCCTGCATCCGCGACGGCGCCCGCGCCCGCTTCTTCAACATCGTCGACCTGGTCAACCGGCTCGAGGCCGAAGCCCGCGCCGGCCGCCAGGGCCGACTCGCCGACCAGTTGGCCCGGCGTGACCTCGTCATCCTCGACGAACTCGGCTATCTGCCTTTCGCCCAAACCGGAGGACAGCTGCTGTTCCACCTCGTCAGCCGGCTCTACGAGCGCACCTCGATCATCGTCACCACCAACCTGACCTTCGGCGAATGGCCGGCCGTCTTCGGCGACGCCAAGATGACCACCGCGCTCCTCGACCGCCTGACCCACCACTGCGAGATCATCGAGACCGGAAACGACTCCTGGCGCTTCAAGAACCGGTCCTGACGCCAACCGATCCGCCTGCGGCCCGGTCGCCCAGGTGGGTCCACAGGAACCTCCCACGCGCGATCCGCCGCCAGCCCCGTGATCGGCGCGTCGGCCCGCGCGCGGGTCCCTCCCATGGACTACCTGGACGACCTCCACCGTGCATCCCCAAAGGGGTCAACATTGGGCGCCGATAGGAGGTCAATGTTCAACGCCGATTGACAGCATCCGATTGTACTGAGCAAATCACGCTTCGCCGATGCGGAATACGGGGTTCAATTCGAGCCGGATGCGTGCCCCAGCAACCAATTCAGGTCACGACTCTCTCGAATATCAGCACCGTTCAGTAAAGGTAGTATGCTTACCCCGATTTGAACCTGCGGTGCGGAAAATGATTCTGTAGTTCCTGGAGGGGCGCCCGTAGACAGCGCGGTCCTTGAGATACTTGTCAGCCTATCGCGACCCAGCGTTCAATCCTGATGCTCAACGTCCAGTGCTTCTGCAATGCGCCCGGCTGTCCGGTCGGCAGCTGCCACCAGTGCCCCGTCAGGTCGACGGATGTAGTATCTGGATGTAACTCCGCGACGTGCGTGCCCAAGGAGTTCGCCGATCGTCGCGTCGCCATATCCTTCATCGGCCGCGACGCTGGCAAAGGTGCGGCGAAGATCATGCGACCTCACGTCGCTCAGCCCGGCACCATCGAACAGGGAGGCCATGGTCTTCTTCAGATCAGCACCGCCGGAGCCATCACGGTTCGGAAAGACCCACTTATCCGAAAGGCGATCGATGGAGCGCAAGAGCCTGATTGCCGACTTTCCAATAGGCCTCACGGACTTCCCGGTCTTTGTGCCATCGAGCCGGAGACAATGTCCCGTCCAGTCGACTTCGGTCCATCGAAGTGCGCAGGCCTCCTGCCTCCGCAGTGCGGTGAGCGCGATCAATCGAACGACCTGAGCGGCCATCGGCCAACTCGGTGCGCTCTTCCTCAAGGCCTTCCCCAGTTCCTGAAGCTCCTCGGTCGAGAGCGTCCTGTCCTTTGCGCCGGCACGCGCCTTGTCCACCCCACGCACGGGGTTCGGGCCGTCAACATACCCGCGCTTCTCGGCCCAGGTATAGATGCCCCCCAGCAGCTCGGCCACACGAGCCGCGGTTCCACAACCGCCCTTGACGACGGCTTTGCCGCGTGGCTTGGCGCCCTGGAAGCTGCCAGCGGTCTTTCCCTCGGCGATCGCGTCGATCATCCGCTGGACATCGGAACGCGAGAGTTCGCGTGCCGGCAGCCTGCCAATGGTCGGCTTGATATGGCGCGTCACGCGGCCTTCGTCGATTGCGATGGTCGAGCTCCGCTTCGGTCTCCCGAACCGAGTCGTGACCAGGCCGGCCGAGGCGGCCTTCAGATACAGGTCGCACAGCTCGCCCACGGTCACTGCGTCGCGCACCGCGCGCTTCTCGCGTTGCGGATCCCGGCCTTCGCTGGCCGAGCGAACGATGCCTTCTGCCTGGGTTCGGGCTTGCTCGACCGTGAACGGTCCGAATGCGCCTATCTTCACCCGACGCAGCTGTCGACCAACGCGGACCTGCGCCACGAACACCTTCTTGCCGGACGGATAGACCCGCAGGCCGAAGCCTGGCGTGCGCTGGCACCAAAGGAAGTAGTCCTTGGATCTGGGAAGGGCGGCGTCGGCCTGTCGCTTGGTAAGGTTAGGCATGGCTTCCAATCCGGTTTTCCGGAATCATATCGGAATCATACGAAGGCAAGCTAGGGCGAAAAAGAAGGCAAGACAAACATGCGGTCCGAGAGTTATATGCGTGATTTCGATGAGATATGGGTAACCCAGAGAACTTGGGCTTGCGTGGGAGTGCTGTAGGCCCTACGTTGACATCGTAGGGGTCGCTGGTTCAATCCCAGCCGCGCCCACCATATTTTCATATGCTTACAAGTATGCCCTTGTCGGATCGAGCGGTAGCGATCACCGTGCATCCAACAGGCGGAAATTGCGCACTCTCGAGTCTTTGTCGCCTTTCTCATGACAGGCTTATGATGGTGCGACCGAAGACGTGAGCTCGCGACCCCGGACCGTTGGGTGGGTGACCGAACCACGATCCGGGGAATCGTCGGCGACGGCACACCAGCGGCTCGAAACAACGGACGGAAGCCATGCGTCTGCTCAGCTCCAAGATCTATGACCCTTTCGTCTGCTTTCTCGGCGCCGTCCTCCTTGTCGCCGCCATCCTGGTTAACGCGGCGACGTCCGCGGCATCGGCCGCGACCGACGAGGGCGCCGGCGCCTTCCTGATGTCGTTCGGCAAGCGCGCGGCCGACGAAATCAATAATGAGTCGCTGAGTGAAGCCGACCGCGAGCGACGTTTCCGAGAGCTATTCAACGAGGTGATCGACGTTCCCGCCATCGGCCGGTTCGTTCTCGGCATTCACTGGCGCGGGGCGACGGCCAAGCAGCGGGCGGAGTTCCTCGCCGTCTTCGAAGACATGGCGGTCCAGCGTTTTCTGCCGATGATCACCCGGCAAAGCGCCGAGTATGCCGGAAAGAGCTTCAGCATCGTCGACGTGAGGCGCGATCAGACCAACGAGGATCGCGTTTACGTCACGTCGAGCCTGATTCGGGAGGAAGGCCCGCCGATACGCATGATCTGGCGGCTGCGCGAGCATGACGGCCGGTTCAAGGTCCTCGATATCAACATCGAAGGGCTGAGCATGGCGTTGACCCTCCGCCGGGAATACAGCTCGGTCGTCAAGAGGTCCGGCGGGGTCGATGGGCTGGTCAAACTGCTGCGCGAAAAGGTCGCGGCCGGAGCCTTCAAGCCGGACACCGGCGGGGCGGGGAGGTGATACCAACGTATCGATTTCGGATCTTTACGTGGGCATGACATTGCCTGATAGTTGGATCAGGGAGCCCGGGCAATCGGATCGGCCCCCGAAAAACTAAGGGCATGTCGTCATGAAAAACCTTTCCCGCACGTTTCTGGCGGTGGCTGTTCTCGTACTGGTGGCTGCGTGTTCCGCACCCGTCTACAACGTCGTATCGGAACCCGTGCTAACCCAACGCAATGTCACCCAGGAGGAAGTCAAGAAGGCGATCATCAGCGCCGGTACCGGTCTGGGCTGGAAAATGACCCCCCAGGGGGACGGTCGCATTACCGGACGGATTGATCTCCGCAAGCATACCGCGATCGTCGACATCACCTATACGGCCAAGGCGTTCTCGATCACCTACGTGGACAGCACCAACCTCAAGTACGACGGCAGACTTATCCACCGGAACTACAACAATTGGATCATGAATCTGGAGAACCGCATACAAGCGGCGGTCGGGGCGCTCTGACCAGGCCTGGACGGTCCACACCGCCGAGAAAACCGTTCTCAGTCGGGGCGGTAGGCGGCCAAATAGAGCAGCGTCTCCTCTCGATCCGTGGGCGTCTTCCAGCCCAGCTTTTCGAGAAGGCCGAGATCCGGTCTGCTCCACCACAAGAATGGTTTTGAGACGGTCTCGGGTCGAAACTCGAACCCCGCGGCTTTCAGCAGTTCCAGGTATTCGACGTCGGTTTTTTGGACGTCCATGGGGTGTCTGAACAACAATCTGATCAACCAGGAATGAATGTAGCGTCGACAGGATTCGGCAAACAGCAATACGCCCGCCGGCTTGAGCACCCGATAGAATTCCCGGACGGCCGCCTCCTGGTCGACGAGATGGTGAAAAGTCTGGTGGCAGAACACCATGTCGACGGAGGCGTCGGGCACGTCGATGGACGCCGCATCGTCGATCAGGAACTCGACCTGGCAGGCGCATTTTTCCGCATTGGGGGCAGCCCACTGGCGAATTCTCGGGTCGACATCGAGGCCGATGATCTTGTCCGGATGGAACCGTTCGTCCAACTGATACAACGAATGGCCGTGGCCACACCCCACATCGAGAATGATCGGGTAGCGGTCGAGCTTGGGGTCCATCAGCCGTTCGAGATCGTCGAGCGACAACTTCAGGACGTGACCGATCCACATCGACGAATTGAGAAACCAAACGCCGAATCTGGACTTCTTCACCCAGCCTTCGTCGTAGGAGGTCGATTGATCAGCCATCCGCTTTGTCCACGGGCAATGCTGTCCCCGATGTCTCTATCGATGCTTCCGGATCATTGTTTCAACACGCGATCGGGAGGAGCACCGGTCGGGCCACCGACCGCGTTCTCATAGTTTCGCACCACATAGTCGTTAATAATCTCCGCGATCCGGTACAACATGGCGTTGTCCGCGCCTCCGATCGAAAACGCGCCGCTCATGGCGCTCGCATGCTGGTAGAACGTGGGAGCCGCGATGGTGTTTCCCGTGTCGGCGTCCTTGAAGTTTACCTGCATGACAACGGCCGAACTGCCGGCAAACGCGCCGGCCCAAAATCTTTTGCCGCCGCTGACGAACTTGATTTCTTCGACCCTGGGCTCGATCTCCAGCGTCCTGCCCTCGCCTTTGTCCCAACGCAACAGTTGCGCGCCGAGGGTCGACTGCAATTCTTCGTCGATTTTCTGCGTGGCGCGCTGATTGGCGTCGTCCTTTTCGTCGGCCGGGTTCGGCGCGACGGGGTGCAGCTTGAATTGACCGAAGTTCTTGAACGGTTCGGACGGTGGCGGGTTTTGTGTCGAGGTCGCCTTGATCTCCGTCGTGCACGCCGACAGCAAAACCATCAAGCCAACGATGACAAGATGCGGTACGCGCATTCAGCCCCTCCCCTGAAGTTTAACGAAATCGTTGATTTACCGAAAGCGAGTTTCGCCACATGGTATATTCCTACACGCGCTTCAGGACCAGCGACGTATTGATCCCGCCGAAAGCGAAGTTGTTGGAAACCACGTGCTCCGGATCGATCGCGCGGCCCTCGCCGATCAGGTAATCCAGTTCGGCGCACCGCGGATCGACGTTGATCAGATTGGCCGTGGGCGCGAACCAACCTTCGCGCATCATCTCGATCGCCAACCAGGCTTCGATCGCGCCGCAAGCGCCCAGGGTGTGCCCGAAGTGTCCCTTCAGGGAATGGAACGGAACCCGGTTGCCGAAAACCGCCGCCGTGGCCCGAGACTCGACGATATCGCCGATCTCGGTCGCCGCCCCGTGGGCGCTGATGAAATCGATGGCGTCGGGGGTCAGGCCGGCGCTGTCGAGCGCGCCACCCATTACGGCGGCCTGGGTTTCGGGCATCGGTTCGGTAATGTGCGCGCCATCCGCGTTGGTCGCAAACCCGACGATCTCTGCGAGGATGTCGGCCCCGCGCGCCCGCGCGCGCTCGAACTCCTCGAGGACCAGCATGGCGGCGCCCTCGCCGATGACCAGACCATCCCGGTCACGGTCGAACGGCCGCGACGCGCTTTCCGGTGCGTCGTTGCGAACGCTCGTCGCGTACAGCGTGTCGAACACCGCCGCCATCGACGGACACAGTTCCTCGGCACCTCCGGCAAGCATCGCGTCGGCATGCCCATGACGGACGGCTTCGAACGCATAGCCGATCCCCTGCGACCCCGAGGTGCACGCGGACGAGGTCGTCACCACCCGCCCGGTCAGGCCGAAGAAGACGACGATGTTGACCGCCATGGTGTGGCTCATCATCCGGATGTAGCTCGTGGCGGTGAGCCCGGCGGTCTTTCCGGTCTTCACGAAATTCACGAAATCGTGGGTCGGCTCGGTGGATCCGTAGGACGAGCCGCAGGAAACGCCGACCCGTCCGGATCGCAGGAACGGGTCGTCGAGCAAACCGGCGGCGGCGAGCGCAAGCTCCGCCGAACGGACCGCCATCGCCGCCACGCGTCCCATCGACCGCATCTTCTTTCGCGGATACATGCTCGAAGGATCAAACCAGTCCGCCGGCCCCGCGAGCCGGGTGTTGAGATCGACCAACCGGTCCCAATCCTCCATGTAGCGGATACCGGTGCTTCCCTGCCGCATGTTGTCACGAATGGTCCGCCAATCCCCTCCGAGCGAAGTAATCCCTGCCATGCCGGTCACGGCAACGCGGCGCATCAGCAGAGACCTCCGTTGACCGAGATGACCTGGCGGGTGATGTAACCGGCTTCGTCGGACAGCAGGAAATCGACCAGCCCCGCCACCTCCTCCGGCCGGCCCGCACGGCGAAGCGGGATCATCCGGGCGACCTCCTCCAGCGGAATATCCTCGGTCATCGCCGTTTCGATGATACCCGGCGCGACACAGTTGACGGTGATCCGCCGCTTGCCGAGTTCAACCGCGAGCGCCTTCGTTGCGCCGATGAGGCCGGCCTTGGCGGCACTATAGTTCACCTGTCCGCGGTTCCCCATGAGCCCGGAGATCGAGGACATCGCAACGACGCGCCCGCCGTCTCGACGACGAATCATCGGCATCACCACCGGGTGCAGCACGTTGTAGAAGCCATCCAAATTCGTGTGCAGAACCGCGTCCCAATCTTCACCGCTGATGGCCGGAAAGGCGTTGTCGCGCGCGATGCCGGCATTGACGACGACCCCCCAGAAAGCGCCGTGGGTGTCGATCTCATGCTCCAGCGCATCGCGGGTCGCGTTACGGTCCGTCACGTCGAAACCGACGGCATGGGCCGTTCCACCGCCGCCAACGATATTTTCGACCGCGGTCTCGGCGCCGCGCCGGTCCTGGCCGTAGTGGACGGTCACCGGAAACCCTGAAGCGGCGATGCGAACGGCGATGGCGCGACCGATCCCCTTGCTGGCGCCGGTAACGAGCACGGGTCTCGCGGGTGGCCCGGTCATCGCGAATCCTGCCGAAGGAAGGCCTCGGGGTCGGCGGGGTTGTAAACGTTCAGGGCCGCTTCCGCGAAGTTCGCGGGGTCTTCGTCACGGATGATGCAGTCGAACGAAGCCATGTCGCCATCGTTGAAGACCATCCGTCCGGTGATCGTCAAAACCGTGCCGGCGGCCAGATAGGGTTGGCGAGCCACGTATTTGCGGCAACCCAGAAGAAACCCTACCGATGGCGGCAGGTCCCGCTTGAAGCGCCGGAGACCATCGTAGGCACTGATCGTCTGAGCCATCATCTCGAGCCCGACATAGGAAGGTATCCGCCGATCAGCCGTCGCGAAGGCGCAGGAAGGGTCGATGCGGGCCTCCACGGTCACCGCGTCTTCCTCGGCCGCGACGATACGGTCGATCAACCGCATCGGGCCGCGGTGGGGGATCAAGCGCTCGATATTCGGAAAGGACCGGTCCGTCATTCTCGTCCCAGGATCAGAGCTATGTTGCTTCCTCCGAAAGCATAGGAGCAACTCATCATATACCGCGAGTTTGATCGCGCGCCACGCGCATCGACCAGCGCGATTGGCGGCAGGTCGGGGTCGTGCTCGCCATCCCATAGATGCGGCGGCAACGTGCCGCCGCCGAGCAGGGACAATGCGACGAAGGCCGCCTCGCAGGAGCCGGCGGCGCCCAGCATATGACCGGTCAGCGCCTTGGTCGAACTGCACGGCAGTTCGCGGCCAAACACCCTGTCGACCACCAGGGCCTCCATCGCGTCGTTCAGGCGGGTCGCGGTCCCATGCAGATTGAGATACCCGATATCACCGGGTGTCAGCCCGGCATCGGCCAACGCTTGGCGGACCGACATTTCCGCGCCGACGCCCTCCGGATGAGGTGCGCTGATGTGATACGCGTCCGAGCTTTCACCCCAGCCCGCCAACCGCAGCTCGGCCGGTTTGCGCGAGAGAACGAAGAGGGCGGCGCCTTCGCCGATGTTGATCCCGGCCCGATTGCGGCTGAACGGATTGCAGATCTCGTTGGAAACCGCTTCCAGCGCCGCGAACCCGTTGACGGTCAGCTCGCACAAGGTATCCGCTCCGCCGCACAACACGACGTCGCAAAGGTCGGCCTGGATCAGCCGTGCGCCCGAAGCGATGGCCTTGGCCCCCGACGTGCACGCGGTCGAGACGGTATGCGCCGGTCCCGTCACGCCAAGCATGCTGGAGAGAAAAAGCGCCGGATCCCCGGGCTCCTGGCGCGCGTAATCATACTCATCGGACCATTCGCCCGCCGCCAAGCGGTTTTTCAGCGCGGTCTCGGCTTCGAGAATTCCGCTGGTACAGTTGCCTACGACAACGCCGACGCGGCCGGGTTCGCACGAGTCCGTCATCGTGCGGACATCGTCCTCGATCCCTTGCAGGCAATGCAGGATCAGTTGATTGGTTCTGCTTTGGCCGGCGGCGACGGCTTCCGGCGGCACCTGTAGATCGGCCGACACGCGACCGACCGGGACCGGCCGGCCATTGACGAGCGACATTGTCGACGACAGGCCCCTCTGATCGCCGGCGAACAGGTTTTCCGCGTTGGTCGCGGTATCGGCGCCGAGCGGCGAGTTGATCGAAAGCGCGTTGATGAAGATGGGGTCGCTCATCCGCCGTCGATCCTTTGGCTGGCGATGACCAGTTCGTAGCCGAAATCGTGGTTTGTGATAACCATGCGTCCGGTCCGCAGCACGTCTCCCGAATATACCACCGTGACCACCTCCCGACCGTCGCGGCTGATCGTTCTGACGGTGCCGACCTGCACCGCCGTCGCATCATCCGGAAGCGCCGCGCGGACCGCTTTCAAGTCCCAAAGCGCGATCACCATATCGGCGAGAATGTTCTCGCCCATCAGGTCGGGCGGGGCCAGGTTCGATCGATCCGTCGCAACGCCGAGCGCCGACCAATCGATCGTCATCAGGCGCGGACCCGTCGGCAGGGTGATGACGACATGCACCTTGTCCGCGGCGAGCGAAGCCACGGTTTGAAAGGCGACCCGCTGGTTGCCGTATGTGGCGCGAACGGTTTGGAGAAGGGTGATCTCCTTCGGGTATCCGGGAGGCGCCGGCAGTTTGAACGACAGATCCCGACCGATGGGAACCGCCGAGGTCCGCATCACCTCCGGCGTCGCGCAGCCTGAGGCGAAAACAAAAACCAACAACCCTGACAGGACTATTCGCCACACTGGTCCCGAACCAAAGCCAAATATCGATGGGGGTTTTGGACGAAGGGGTTGTCGGCGTCCCATGCATACCCGGCGAGAACGGAAATGATCAATCTCCTGATGCGGTTCGCCTCGCTGGGCTGGCGGAAAATGATCCGCTGAAGAGACCCGTCGTACCAGGCCTCGACAAAGGCGCGAAACGTCTCGATACCGGTGGACAAGGGCGCAACATAGTCCTGCTGCCAATCGACGGCCTGGCCGTCGAGATGCCGAACTCAACGCGCTACTGGCCAGAGTTGCCGATTTCAGTGCAATGGTTACGCCGGAGGAAAAAATCGGATCGAGGAACTCGGCCGCATTGCCGAGCATCGCATACCCCTGTCCAATCAAGCTTTTTACGCTGCAGGAATAGCCGGTGATGCTATCCACGGGCCGGATCCTCTCGGCATTTGCGAGGAGTTCGCCCATCCGACCGGAGCTGGACACAAACAATTGCAAGCGTGCCTCGTCATCTCCGCCGGCGGCCTCAATGGTCGCCTCGAGACCGACCACACCGATCGACGAAATCCCGCCCTTCAACGGTATCAACCAATACCAGATGGCGGGATCACGGGGATGGACGCTGATCAGTACCTTGTTGCGATCGTATGCATCGGGCGGGATGTGATCCTCGACATGGGTGAACACCGACCGCCGGCGCAACAGGTCCGATGGCCGGTCCAGATCCAACAGACGCGCCAGCACACGCCCGAACCCGCTCGCGTCGAGCGCGAAGCGTGCAGTCAATCGTCTCTCTGCGCCGCTGTCACTGCGTACCGTCAGCCGAACCTGCTTGTCGCCGGGCGTGAAGTCCGTAACCAGCGCGCCGAAACTCAAGACCGCGCCCTTCTCGGCCGCGCCCTGCGCAAGGACGAGATCGAACCGGTCGCGCGCGACTTGATAAGTAATTGCCCATCCCTCGGCGGTCTTTTCGCTCAAGTCGAACACTTGCTCTTCCGGACCACGTCTGAAAATGGCGCCGTTCTTGAGCTGAAACCCCTCACGTTGGACAACGTCGAGCAGGCCGGCCTCTTCCAGAAAGACCATCGACTGGGGAAGAAGGCTTTCGCCGACGGAGAAGCGGGGGAAGTGGGCGCGTTCCAGAACTTCTACGGAATACCCCCGTTCAGCAAGCATTGCCGCCGCAACCGTACCGGCCGGCCCCGCGCCGATCACCACAACATCACGATCCATCTTGACCCCCAGAGTTCTCCGTCTCCGCGACCGGTCTGGCAAGCGAAGAGAACAGCATACTTAAAGCCACTCCGGTGGAGACGGTCAATCCGAACGCGCGCACCGGATAAGTCGTGCTGATCCCGAGCAGCCCCATCGACAGGATGCTGGTCGATGCCGCCAACGCCACGGCCGCCAAAGTCCATGGGTCCGATCCGTCCTTGGTCTCCCACTGAAAAACGGCGAAATCGATCCCCGTGCCGAGGACGATCAGCAACGCCATCGCCGAGAAAAAGGAGAACGGAACCCCCGCCAGGGCCAGCAGCGCCGTCGCGCCGATCGCTGCCAGGATTGGCGGCAGCAGAATTCGTAGCGCCGCGAGCTTCCGGTATACGCCGAGAACGATCAGGCCGCACACCCCCGCGGCGGCGCCAAACGCGATCGTCGCAAGACGGCGGTACTCCGCCAGCACCCGCGAGTAACGCTCGGCCGGATCGACCAGGCGAACACCCGGCGTCGACAACGACTCCTGTTCCTGAAGCCGGGCGACATCTTCGCTTCCGAGAGGTGCGATCAGGTAGTGGGAGCCATTCGAGACACCATGAAGCGCGCTCAGGACCTCGGGCAGGCGCACCGAGTTCGTTCCCCTTGTCGTATGCCCGATCGGGATTTTTCGAGGCGAGGCCAAGATCGGCCGAATAGGCGCGAAGATGCGGCGCCAGCAGTGCCGTCTCGAGGAGCGCGCGGATCCGATCCCGCCTTTCCGCCGACGGATCGAAGCGGGTGATCGCGACCACCCCGCTCGCATCCGTTCCACCCTGCGCATGCATCAAGGCGAGCGCGCGTTCCTCCGCCCGCTTCGCTGCGTCGTAATCCTTGCCGATCGACAGCAAGAATTGTATCGACGGCTGGAATCCGGTCAGTTTCGCGATCCGATCCTCCTCGGCCTTCAAATCCGCCGGAGGCTTCTGAAGGGCGCGAACGTCGTCCAGGAAAGTCAAGCGCGCGAAACCCGCCGCCACGACGACGACCGTTGCCATCGCACAGGTCGCGTAGGCCCAGCCGGGTAGCCTCGGCCGCAGAATCCGCCCGGCGGCCGACGCCAAAGCCCTGGCCCACCGGGATGGCGGATCCCCCGACTCGTCGATGGCAGGCAAAACGGAGAGGGAAAACGCCCAGGCCGCGATCAGCCCTCCCACGGCGAAGACGGCGACTTGGCTCATCACCGCGGTCGAGAACGGAAGAATCGCCGAGAAACCGCAAACCGACGTCGCCATGCCGACGGTCATCGGCCGCCAAACCCGACGCCTGCGCACGGCTCCCGTAGCCCCCGGCGCCGCCAGCCCGGTCATCATGAAATGAATCGCATAGTCGACGGCGATCCCCGTCAGCGCCGAGCCGAACACCAGCGCCATGATATGCACCCGGTCGAAGGCGATCAGAACCAACGCCAACCCGCCGCCGATTCCGCAGAGCACCGTCGCCACCGCGAGCACCGGCGCGCGGTAGCGGCGAAAGACCACCCAGAAAAGAACGACGATGGCGACCGTGCTCAATCCGCCGATGATGGAGATCTCCCTCCGCGCCCGGATCGCACCGGCATGAGCGTGGAACACCGCCCCGGATCTGTCGAGGCTCACGCCCCTGTCCGCCCACTCGGCGTTCCAGCCGGTGACGGCCTCGTCAATCGTATCC
The DNA here is from genome assembly GCA_963772635.1 of uncultured Alphaproteobacteria bacterium. Lineage (GTDB taxonomy): Bacteria > Pseudomonadota > Alphaproteobacteria > Rhodospirillales > Defluviicoccaceae > JAUXFS01. The sequence continues at coordinate 68,967 of CAVYYK010000056.1, read as the reverse complement.
TGGACATCCAACCGATAGGGCGACGCGACCAAGCGCCCGGCGACGATGGCTGCCTCCACGTCGGCGCGCGGCGATCGCGGCATCAGGCACTGGTTCAGTCGAAAGCTCAACAGAAACGGATCCCGTGACAGAAGATCGCCCGAGATCGGAGCGCCGGGTGTATAGACGCGGACCAGCGCCTCGCGCGCGATCTCGTTCCCCCGTCCCTGCAATAGCTTCCGTTCGTCCGCTGGACACAGGATCTCGGTCCGGTTGGCGAACAGCCATCGCGCGATATCGCGGCCTTCGCCGACCACGGGCGTGAACAATCCCGTTTGCGTCAAGCGTCGGGTCAGGTCACGCGCCGCCGCTTCGCGCAGTTTCTCGTCCTTCCCTCGAACGGCAAAGGTCATTCGGCTGCCGGCCGCGGCGCCGGCGCGCCGTATCGCATCGGCGACGATCCGGTCGTCGTCGCCCCCGGGCAACGATTGGAGGATGTCGGTTTCGATCGGGGGTTCGCCCGAGAAGCGGACGGCGATGATCGCCGTCGCGGCCAGGACGATCAAGACACCGGGGATAACCGACCACCGGCTATCGCGCATTGCCTGGCCGCCTTGGCCGCGTCACCCGCCGGTCCGGCCGACGGCGACAGCCGGATGACGTCGTAATCGCCGGCCGGCCGTCTCAGGGTGATGCTCTCCACCTCCGTGCATCCGCTGACTTCGATGGTGCCGAGGATCTCCGCCAGCCGTTCGTCGTGCGGGACGAGGGTGCCGGTCCAACGCCCCCCCGCCGCGTCGATCGATGTCGTCACCCGAAAGAAAGTCTCCAGTTTGCCGAGATCGCCGCGCAGGACGTCGGTAAGCGGCAGGCCGCCAACCAGCGGGCCGGCGCTTCCAAAGGCGTTGATCGCTTGCGGTTCGCCCCCTTCGACCGACTGCGTTACGCCCTCCGGACCGAACGTGGTGCGAATGTCGAACGGCGACAGATTGTGCCAAACGACACGATCTCCGCTGAGACTGACGGTTCCCGTCGAAACGATGGGAGCGGACAGCCCCTGAAGGTGACGGGTCTGAACGAAGTCGCGGCTGAATTCGCCGACGTGGATCTCATCCGGCGGCGGGCAGGCCTGCTCACCGGCACGGCCGGTCCCCGGCATCGCCACGACCGCCTGCAACGTCAAACCCAGCAACATCACACCAAGAAGGGCGCGAGCTTTTCCCTGAGGATCCGCGGCGTTTCCCAGAGCATTTCCTCCGTTTCCGCATCCACTGCGACCTGCAGCGTGCGGCCCTTTGTCAGGCGGCGTCCGTCGTCGGCGTCGCGGACCAGGTAGTCGATCCTGAGCCGGGTTTCCCACTCGATGAGCGCGGCGCTCACATCGATCCACTGGCGAAGACGCAGCGGCCGATAGAAACGAATTCGCATGTCAACGATCGGCCACATATACCCGCTGGACCGCATCTGCTCATAGCTGTAGTCGATCTTTTCCAACACCGCGAAACGGGCCAACTCGAAGAACCGCGTATAGTTTCCGTGCCACACGACATTCATCGGGTCCAGGTCATAAAACTCCGGGCGGGTTCGAACCGAGGCGGAAACAAGGGGTTTCAATCGGTACCCTCCCATTGCAGAGGCCAATCACGCCCCTCGATCGCGGCGCAGAGCGTGCGCAGGCATTCGTCCAGCGGAACGTCCTCCTCAACAAACGGGACCAACGGCTCAAGCGCCTCGAGAAAGCGATCGAGCCCGGGCCCTAGCACGTCCCGACGCAGCGTCCCAGCGGCACGGCGCAAGTGCACCGCCTGGCTGCACGCAATCGTCAGTGCTGCAGCGACCTGCTCGGTTAGGCGCGCGATCCTGAGCGCGTCCCGGGCAGCCGTGGTTCCCATCGATACCTTGTCCTGGTTATGGCATTCGGTCGATCGCGAGAAAACGCTGGCCGGCATCGTAAGCTTGAGCGCCTCCGCCGCCCAGGCGGATGCACCGATCTGAACCGCCTTCAAGCCGTGATTGATCGCGGCTCTCGGCCCGGAGGCGCCCGATAGATTGGCGGGGAGACCGTTGTTGAAATGAGGATCGACCAAGATCGCCAATTGACGGTCCATAAGATCGGCGAGATTGGCGACCAGGACCTTCAGCCCATCCATCGCGAAGGCGACATGGCCTCCATAAAAATGACCTCCGTGCAGGATTCGGCCGTCTTCCGGGTCGATCAGAGGATTGTCGTTCGCGCTGTTGATCTCGGTCTCCAAAAGCACACGGAAGGTCGGCAACAAGTCCTCCAGGACGCCGACAACGTGGGGAGCGCAACGGATCGAATAGCGGTCCTGCAGACGAGTTGGCGTATGGATACTCGAAAAGGCGGCCAGATCCTCCCAGATCCTTGCGGCGACTCGCATCTGTCCGGGATGCGGCTTGGCCTGAAATAGCCGCGAGTTCGAAATGTGCCGGATTGCCGAATGTCGCCAAACACGTTAGCGCCGTTAGTCGCGATGAGAGCCGAGCCAACCATTCCGCCCGCGCATAAGCCAGGATCCCCAGACCCGTCATGACCGCCGTTCCGTTCATGACCGCGAGCGCTTCCTTCGGGCGAAGACGGATCGGGACGAGGCCAGCCACCGCGAAGGCCTCGGCAGACGGCATTTCCCGTCCCTGGTAGCGGACCATGCGTTCTCCGGAGAGGGCTCCGGCGATATAACTCAGTGGGGTCAGATCACCACTGGCGCCAACCGATCCCTCGGCCGGGATCAGGGGCAGAATGTCGAGGCGTAGCATGTCCGAAAGCAGGCGCGCCAAATCCAGCGAAATGCCCGACCAACCCCGAACGAGGGAGGCCAGCCTTACCGCCATCACCGCGCGCGTTTCCTCTTCACTAAGGATACGCCCCAGGCCGCACCCATGGAAGCGCGTCAGGTGGAGCGGCAACTCCTCGATCAATGCGGCCGGCACGGACGTCGACCATGAATCGCCGTAGCCGGTGGTCACTCCGTAGATCACACCATCGCGCCGCAGCGTGTCCTCCACGAAACGCGCTGAACGAGCGATCCGTTCAAGTACGTCGGCGCTGTTGGACAAACGTCCGATCGCGAGGCGCTTGGCGACGCGCCAGATATCCTCGAGACAATAATCCGCCTCGCCAAAGATGACGGATTCGGTCATTGGCATGCCCCTTCGGTCAATTCATCGGCATGCTTCGTCGGCGGCGGAGAGATCCCCGCGGGCCGCCAGAAATCGAAGAAATTGAACCACTGAAACGGCGCCATCGCGACATGTTCCTCCAACGCCCCGACGAAGTCCTGCGCGTAGGATCGGATCGCCTCGGACCTCCTGTGCCGTGGTAACGTGACACGATCGGCAAGCTTGCGGAAGTGTACCTCGTAACGATCACCGTGACGCAGGCAGAACATCAGGTACGTCGGGCACTTCAGAAGGGAGGCCAGGATGTAAGGACCCTGCGGGAACGGGGCCAAATCGCCCATGAAGGGAATCCACGTGGCACGCTCGCCCGCTTCGCCCACCGCCACCCGATCGCCCGCCATCACCACCCATTCGCCGCGTTCCACGGCCTCGCTCAAGGTGATCGCCGTCTCGGCCCCGACCCTGGTCACTTGGATCATCCGCATTTGCGATTGCGGCGAGAACGCCGCTATCAGCCGATTGAATCGCTCCGCATGGACGGTGTGGACCAGCGCGTTGACCCGCCGGCTTTCCGAGAGGGTCGCCAGGGCTCGGAGCGCCTCCGGATTGCCCAGGTGGGCGGTGATAACGAACGCACCCCGCTGTTCCGCCATGACCTCGGCGAAGAGGCCGGAGGAAATGCCATCGACATCCTCGAGCGAGATACTCCCGGTCCATGACGCGAACTTGTCGAGCACGGCGCTGCCGAAGGTCATGAAATGCCGAAGGCTGGTGAGCAGGTCCGGCTTCCGACGAAGAACGCCGGCTTTCGACGCGCGCTCGAGGTAGGCGAGGGACGCTTGTCGCTGCTTTCGCCCTGTCAGGAAAAAATAAACAACGACAACAGACACGACGACGAGACAGATCCGTCGCCCCAGCCTTCGATACACGACGGCAAGAAAGCTGAGACCCCAGTAGGCGCCGCGCTCGCCCAGATCGGCCCAATGGATCGGTGTGGCGCCCGGGACCCCGGCGCCATGCAGGTTCCGCATCAGCAATCGCGGCATTCGGACCAGCATGCCGAAGAACAGACGCGCATGCATCCCGGAGATCAGCACGTTGTCGCGCAGCAGGTCGAAATTGGAAAAGTTGTCCGCCGGATAGGTGACCCCGACGGGCACCTCGATGATCGGCGTTCCTCGCCAATACGACCGGACCAGGACCTCTACGTCGAAATCCATCCGCCGGCCGACCACTTCCTGGCGCGCGACGGTCAAGGTCGCGACGATTGGATAGACGCGAAAGCCGCACATGCTGTCCTTGATGCGAAACGAAAGGGTGTTGATGCACACCCAGACATGGGTCAGCCATCGCCCCAGTCTGCGCCCGGGGGGGACGGTACCGTCATACCGCGGTTGCCCTGAAACGATCGCGTCGGGATGGTTTGCCGCGGCCTCCATCAGGGTGGTCAGTCCATGCGGGTCGTGCTGCCCGTCGGCGTCGATCTGCACCGCATGGGTGAAGCCGCGTTCGTTCGCCCGCGCCAAACCACTGATGACGGCGCATCCCTTGCCGCCATTGAACTTGCGACGCAGGTACTCGATGCCCGAGTAGGCTTGGCATGCCGCCGCGATGCGCTCGGCCGCCGCTGCCGCGCTGCCGTCGTCAACCACGATGGCCGGCATGTTTCGGCCGACAAGATGGGACAGCAGCCCCGGAAGGGCCGCGTGATGGTTAAAGGTCGGAATGACCGCACACGCACGAAACTCGGTCACCCGCCGCCTCCGACGACCCCTTCACCGGCAATGACATCGCCCAGCTCATACTGGAAGTGCAACCTGTCGAGTTCTACGTCACGCTTCAGGATCAGACGTATCCGGTCCCCGGGGCGCAGGACCCTGCGGAACTTGACGCGGCTCAACCGGTCGGTTGTCGGGCGCCAGTTCCAGACGCGTTCGGCCGAGGTAACGGCCAGATGCACCTGCGCCACGCCGGGGAATATCGGCTGATCCGGAAAATGCCCGTCAAACCAGACCATGTCGGCGTCCAGGCGGATGTCGAATTCCGCCCGCCGATCGTCCAAGCGGCGCACGTCCGGTGCGTTTTGCTCCACCTTCGCCGATTTCTCGAAGAGCGCGCGAAAGTCCGCGGCGATCCGCTTGCCCTGGCTGTTCACCGGCAGTTTCGGCACGAACCGCCAGAACTTGGGGCGCTCCATCGGCTCGAGCCGCCCGGCCAAGGTCCTCCGCAATTGGCGCGACAGTCGAAACGCCCCTTTCTCCGTCAGTTGCGAAGCGCCCGTCGGGCCGAGGACGACCACGGCTCCGAGGGCGCCGCTGCGATGCGGCAGAGCGACCACCGCCACCTCCGCCACTTCCTCGAGGTCGCCCAGCGCCTCCTCGACCCGAGTTAGCGAAACGCGCCGGCCCTCGACCTTGACCACCCGGTCGATGCGCCCCATCAGCCTGAACCTGTTGCCCTCGACCATTTCGATCAGGTCACCCATGGAGATTTGCTCGAGATCACCGATGAATGCCGATCGGACCGCCAGACAGCCGTCCTGATCGATGGAGACTCCGACGCCGGGCACCGGCGTCCACGGTTCATCGGGGCTGCACCGCTGGCGCCACGCGACGGTGCCGGTCTCGGTGCTGCCGAGAACCTCGACGGGCCATCTCCCGAGGGCGCCATTGCAATCCTGCGCCGCCGCGAATGGCAGCGGACCGCCCGAGGAAAAGATCATCTGCGGCCGGCATCGGTTCAGCACGGGTGCGTCGGGAAGGCGCGTCAGATGCGCCGGGCTGGTGACAAGAAGACTGCCCGGGGTGAGCAGGTCAGCAAGCTGCTCCCAGAAGTCGGCCTGGAGGTCCCCGCTTGGACGGCCCGCCGTTATCGGCCAGACAACCCGAAACAACATCCCGTAAATATGTTGGTGCGATACCGTTCCGAAGACCGGGCCCGGCGCCTCGCCCCACAGGCTTTCGAGAACGGGGCCCTCTATTTCCAACTGGCTCAGGGTCTTCTCGACGGCCTTCGGCGTTCCGGTCGAGCCGGAAGTAAAAAACGTCAACCGCAGATGCTCGTCCGGACGCGCTCCCAAGGTCGCGGACGATGCCGGTTGCGCGGTCTTGGGCATACGCATCCGCAGTTCGCCCGGAACGCCTGCCGAGGCGTCGGTGAGGAATACGCCGTTGCCGACACCGATCTCGGCCAAATAGTCCACGCCGGCGTGGGCGGGACAAACAACGTCGCGCGCCGACCTGGCACAAACCATCAGACCGACGACAAACATCGCGGCCGAGCGGGTGTGCAGGAACACCGGCCCCTGTTTGTCGGCGATCAGATCGATGTTGAGGTCGATCGCGGCGCGGATCTCGCCAGCCGTGATCGGCGTGCCACCGGACAGGAACATCGTGCGGTTGGCGTCGGCGGTCGCGATGCTCTCCCAAAGTCCGGCCATTGCCGTCAGGCCTCCGCTTCCGAGCCTCTGACTCTCTGCCGAACCAGGTATTCGACCAGAAACAAGCACCCCGCCGCCACGTATGAAATGAAGCCGTTGTACACCATCCACACCGTCCAGGAGCCCGCGACCACCGTAAATAGAGCAATCGCACCGTTGAGCGCAAAGAAACCCACCCACACGAGGGTGACCTTGCGCGTGTAAGCGACGCCGGCCGGCGGAAGGTCCGGTTCCGTGATACGCGTGAACATTTCAATCATGCTGGGTGGATGGATCAGAGTCACTGCGAACGAGACGAACATCGCGGCGTTTATCAGGACCGGATACAGCCGAACGGACAACTGCGCGTCGAAGGCGGCGATTCCGGCAACGCCCACGACCGCGGCCAGAAGCCCCCACGTCAGGAACCCGAGCTTCTTTCGCATCGACGGTACGAAGATCCGAAGAAGGAGGATGACGCACAATATCACGACGACGGGAACCGGCCCGACCGTACGGATCGAGATCACCGCAAATACGGGATAGAATATGGAGAATACGGCAAACAAAACCGCAAGAGGCTCAGGCTTCACCCTTCTCGAATAATTCATAAACCCGATCCACCACGTCTTGAACCGTCCGGACCGACTTGAACTCGTCCGGCTTGATTCTTTGTCCTGTCAATTCCTGAAGCTTCACGACGAGATCGACGGCGTCGATGCTGTCGAGGTCGAGGTCCTCGGAGAGCCTTGCCTTCAGGGTGATATCCTCTTCCGGCACTTCGAACAGGTCGACGAGAAACCCCTTGAGTTTAGCGAGGATCAGTTCCTTTTCCATGGCATTCCCCTCAACTCAGCGCCCCGACTGGTCGCCGACGAACCGTGCGAGGTTACGCACGCAGCGGAAATGCTCTCGAATGTTGGGGTCCTCCGGATCGATCTTCACGCCGTATTTTTTCTGGATCGCCACTCCGAGTTCCAACGCGTCGATGGAATCGAGGGCAAGCCCTTCGTCCCCAAAAAGGACTTCCTCGGGATCGATATCTTCCGGTCGGATGTCTTCAAGGAACAGGGCGCTGACGATCAATGCGCTGATTTCTTTCTCAAGATCGGACATTTCCAAGCAGTTCCTCGAACCTTGCTCCGATACGCGCCGCCAACCGCCTTACGGCGATCGAACGCAGACTATCTTCGCACAATTCATCCGCATCGACCAATTCATGCACTTTAACCCCAAACCGCGGCCGGCGTGGCGGAATCTGATACCATTTCTCTCCCTTGAGCAACATCGGCGGTACGCACGTGATCGTGACCAGACGAATTCGCGCTCTCGATTGCACCGCGACGCTCGCGAATCCCCTCTGAAACTGGCGTGGTCGTCCGGGGACCGTGCGCGAGCCTTCGGGGAAGATGATCAGATTGTTGCCGTCGGCCAGCGACCTCGAGCAATCGGTGATCAGCTTTTCCGGATCGTCGTCGTTGCGAATGTAGTCCGTCGCCGCGACCACGCCGCGCATGAACGGATTGCTCCAGATCTGATGCTTGACCACGCACTGAGCCCGGTCCATCAGCGACATCAGCAGTACCACGTCAAGAAGTGTCGGGTGATTGGCAACGACCAACACTCCCCGGTCGTTTCGAAGATTCCCGGCGCCCACGGCTTCAAAATCGAGAACGCCCATGGCGACCATCAAGCCCCTGAAGAGTTCGAAACACCTGGTGCACGGTTCGCTGAGCGAGTTCCGTTCGCCGGCGGCGATCGCGGACCAACAGGTTGATGACCGGAAACACGGTGATCGTGAGGACGATACCGCCGATCCCGAACACGGCAAACGAAACGCCGGTTGCGAACAGCCGCCAGAGAGTGTCGAGGCGTCCCATCACCCGACGGTGAGCCTCCAGGCAGGTCCACGGGTTCCCCGAAATGCCAGATTTGCCCCCGCCTCCAGCACCGCGATCAGCGTTCGCGCCAGCACCTCCGCGCCCTCGATCAGATCCGCCTCGGCGCGTACCGCAATGGGTTGCAAAGAAGGATAGTTGGCCGAACGGGGCGTCCGCGGCCGCATCAACCAGGCCATCGCCGTGCCGCCGCATTCCAATTCCTTGAAGCGCGCGTAGATCTCGGGCAAAGGCCAGTCGCCGAATACCAGGGCAACCGGCCGATCGGGAGCGGTCGCGAGGCAGGCATACGCTTCGATCAGGCCTGCCGTCAGCGTGTCTCGACCCGCGGCCAAGGCCGTATGGCCCGTGCGATCTCCGCGGATCTGTTCCAGCAGCCCTGCGTTCGCATTGTGCACCGAGAGCGAGAACGTCATCGGCGACAGCGGCTCTTTCGCCGCGATCGATCGCAGCAGCGATTCCAACGCCTCGACGTTGCCGTAGCGCGAGCACAGGATGATCTTCGCGGCTGGTTCCTCGCGCAGAACGCCCAGGACGCACCTCGCCATCAGCCGTTCCATCGGGCCCATGCGCCGCCGCCGACCTGCCGGGATCTCCGCCTCCTTCGCGCAGTCGCCCGAGCAATGGAGAGCACCGCTCGCTTTGTCGACAAAAGCGGCGGCCCAACGTTCGATGACGATCGCAGCTCGGTCGGTCATCTTCGCAATCCACTTGCCGGGGCCAAAGCCGAATCCTCGCCGCCCGTGCGGTCGAAAGCCCATCCGCGATCCCGTCCGATTATGGATTCGGACAACCGGCACGGTGTATAACGTTGAACCAACCGGCGAGTGTGTTCAATCGTTCATCGCGTCGTCGCGTCGCTTCCGGATCGCCGCGAAGAAAGGGGCGGGCGCTCGGAGTCTCGCGCATGGTTTCGGAGATAGGCAGTGTGGCTATTTACTACGACACGCGGACAATATCGCCACCGCCATCACACCGGCGCGTTGCCCACGCCGTTCAAGCAACGGCAGCCCGGCGCCTGCTCGCCGAACTGACGGCGCGTACCCCCGGTCTGGATCCCGACAAGGGCGTGATCAGTTCGATCTCCCATAGCAGGGGTGTCGTGGTCGCGGCGATCACCGACAATGCCCGCATCGGAATCGACGTGGAGTACATGTGCCCGCGGCGAAATACTCCTGCCATCCTCGAGTTGTATCTGGGTGCGACGGCGGAACCGGCTTCGCTCCCGGGGTTCTACCGCGCCTGGACATTTGGCGAAGCGTATTTCAAGGCGTTCGGAAGCCCGCCCGGCAAGGAAACCCTTGCCCACGTCATCGAACACCACCCCGGCAACGGTTCGTATCGATTACGTCATCGGGAAAACGGCGCCATCGGCGTGCTGCATTCGGAGGTGAATGGAGAGTTCGCTCTGACGCTGGTGTGGGGCACGGAATTGTCAAAGCCGTAACCGGATCACTAGCTCTGTGCTGCCGCGGACGGGGTCGGGGGGGCGTCCGGTTCCTCGGCGGCGTCCTCGCGCGGTTTCTTTGTCGGCTTGTCCGCGCGTTTCTTCTTCAGCCGACTCGAACGCAATTGACCGGCGGAGTCGAGGATCGGGTAGGCGGCGGAGGTCAGGTGGGAATTGATCCGCCTGAGATCCCGGAGCAGATCGAGATAGATGGAGCTGGCGTCGCCGAGCTGCGTCCGGCCCTCACGGATGCGGCCCATGTGGGCGTCGACGGCGGCCAGTTCCATGTCCCGGTAGGCGGTCTTCTGGGCGAGCAGCCGGCGGGCGCCTTCGAGATCGCCGGAGATGAAAACGCCGAAGGCGAGGCGCATGTTTTCGCGGATCTGGTTCGACAGCCGGTCGAGATCGGCCAGATCCTCTTCGGCGAAGCGCACGTTCTTCTTGATGGTGGTGCGCACCAGTTCGCCGAGGTTGAGGACGATGATGTCGCCGACGTGCTCGAGGTTGGTCGAGAAGGCCATGTTGTTGGCGCAGCGGCGGCTGTCCTCGTCCTCCAGCGGCTCCCGGCTGAACTCGGTCAGGTAGCTCACGATCTCCCCGTGGAAGTCGTCGACCAGGTCGTCGGAGCGCTCGACCCGCTTGATCAGCATCCTGTCCCTGGTCCGCATCGCCTCGAAGCAGTCGCGGAACATGCCCTCGATGACGTCGCCCATCCGCACCGTCTCGCGGGCGGCGTTGGCCAGCGCGATCGGGGGCGTTTCCAGCGCCGACCGGTCGAGGTGACGGGGGCCGAGGTCCGCCGCCTCCTCGCTGGGTTCCGGCAGGATGCGCGCCGTCAGCTTCGCCATGACCTGGACCAAAGGAAGGAACAGGAGCGCCAGGAACAGGTTGAACGCGGTATGGAAGTTGGCGATCTGGCGCGCCGGCATCGGCTTCGAGCAGAGGCAGCCACTGTGTCACGAACGACAGCAGCGGCAACACGATCACGCAGCCGGTCAGCCGGAACAGGAAGTTGCCCAGCGGCGGCCGCCGCGCCTCGACGCTCATGCCGAGGGTGTTGACGATCGGCGGCAGCGCGGTGCCCAGATTGGCGCCCAGCACCAGCGCCAGCGCCACCGGCACCGACACGATGCCAGCCGCCGAGAGGGAGATCACCAGCAGCACGATGGCCAGGCTGGAATGGGCCATCCAGGTGATGATCGCGCCGATCAGCAGTGCCAGCACCGGCTCGCCGTCCAGCGACCCGAGCAGGGTGTGCACGATCTCGCCCGAACGCATCGGCCCGGAAGCGAGCACGATCAGCTTCAGCGCCAGCAGCATCTGACCGAGGCCGAGGCAGATCCGGCCGAGGTTGCGCGTCCGCCCGGCCGTGAACCGCTCGAACAAGACGATGCCGACCACCAGCAGGATCGGTGAGACCAGCGAGAAATCGAAGCTGAGGATCTGGGCGACCAAGCTGGTGCCGACGTCGGCGCCGAGGAGCACGGCCAGCGCCGGCATCGTCGCCACCAGGCCGCGGCCGGCGAACGAAGCCGCCAACAGACTGGTGGCGGTGCTGCTTTGCAGGACGAGTGTCACCGCCAGACCGGCGCCGAACGCCTTGATGCGATGGTCCAGGCTGCGGCCGAGAAACGTGCGAATGGCATTCCCGTAGGCGCGGGTGACGCCGGTGCGGACCATGTGCAGGCCCCACAGCAGCAGCGCCACACCGCCGAGCAAGTTGATCAGCACCCACGTCCCGGACATCCATCACCCTCCCGGATTGCCGCGCGGAGACGCCTGGGGAGGAGAAAAGCCGGCCCGACGGGCGATCAGGGCTTCTCGCCGCGGGACAACCGCTCGTTGATGTCGTCGATCACCGCCGGCAGTTCGACGATGCTGTCGATGACGTAGTGAGCGCCCGCCTTGCTCAGGAGATCCTGGGTGTACCTGTTTCGCCGCTGGATTTCCTCCTTGGCTAGCGTCTTCGCCTCCTCCAGGGTGTTGATATTCATATAGTTGCTGTAGAGCGAGACCCCAACACCCCAGCAGCCGGCCTCCAGGGCCTCGCCGACGCCGGACACCGTGTCGTCGACCTTGACCACCGCCTGGATCGGGTGGATGTCCATCAGGTCCAGGTTGCGATAGACCATGAACGGCTTGGGGCGGGCGCCATGGATGACCTCGTCGCCGGCGACGGTGGCGTCGGGGTGGAAGCCCTGCTTCTTGCCGTCCTCGTGGAGGATGTCGACCATCGAGCGGACGAACCCGGTGGAGACGCCGATCTTGATGCCGTAGTCCTTCTGCAGCCGCTGGGTGACCTCGGCCGCGCCCGGCAACAGCGCGGTGTACTGGCGCAGGCAGTCGAGCTGCATCGGCACGAAGTCGGCGAACATCGCGTCGACGTCGCCCTGACCGGGATACTTGCCGTGAACCCCCTTCCAGCGTTCGCGGATCGCCGGCACCTCGGTCAGCGCCTTGATGTGCAGGTCCTTGCGCAGTCCCATCGGCCCGCGGGCCTCCAGCATCGAGATCTCGACGCCCTGCTTCTTGAACACCTCGGCGAAGACCACCGCCGGGGCGATCACGTAGGCGTCCGCCACGGTGCCGCTCCAGTCGAGCACCGCGCCCTTGATCTTGCCGCGGTAGCCCCGTTCGTAGACGTAGTCCGAAGCCTGCCTGATCGTTGCTCATATGCGTTCTCCCGATATGGGAATGGTGTAGGTTTTGCGAATTGACGGTCGGTCTCTCAGGAACCGGCCGGCGCGCAGTTGTTGACGCCCATCGCCTCGAGCGAGCCCCGGATCGCCGTGAGGACGCCCCGCATCACCGTCTCGTCGAGCTGGCCGATGCAGCCGATGCGGAAGGTCTCGGCCTCGGTGAGCTTGCCCGGATAGATGACGAAGCCGCGGTTCTTGATCTCGTCGTAGAACCGGTCCATCTCGAACGCCGGGTCGGCCGGGCACAGGAAGGTGACGATGACCGGGGCCTGCCATTCGTCGGCGAGCAGGGTCTCGAAGCCCATCTCGCGCATGCCGGCGATCAGCACGTCGCGGTTTCGGCTGTAGCGGGCGAAGCGGCCGGCGACTCCCCCTTCCTCCTCGTGCTGGAGCAGCGCCTCGTGGAAGGCGGCGAGGGTGTGGGTCGGCGGGGTGAAGCGCCATTGCCCGGTCTTGTTCATGTTGACCCACTGGTCGTGGACGTCGAGGCTGAGCGAATGGCTGTTGCCCTCGGCGGCGGCCAGCGCCGTCTTGGTGGCGATGATGAAGCCGAACCCGGGAACGCCCTCGATGCACTTGTTGGCCGACGACACCATCGCCTCGAAAGGCGTCTTGCGGGCATCCAGCGCGATGGCGCCGAACGCGCTCATCGAATCGATGATCAGCCGGCGCTCGTGGCGGTGGACCACCTCGGCGATGGCGTCGAGCGGGTTGAGGATGCCGGAGCTGGTCTCGCAATGGACCACCACCACGTGGGTGATGTCCGCATCGCCCGCGAGGATCGCGTCGACCTCGTCGGGCATCGGCGGCAGGTAGTCGCCCTTGTCCAGCGCCACCTGGTTGCGGCCGAGATAGCGGAGGATCTTGGCGACGCGCTGGCCATAGGCGCCGTTGATCAGCACCAGCGCCTTGCCGTCGCGGGGAACGAAGCTGGCCAGCGCGGCCTCGACCGAGAAGGTGCCGCTGCCCTGCATCAGCACGCAGTCGTAGTCGCCGCCGCCGCCGGCCATGGCGACGAGGCGCTTGCGGATGTCGGCGACGATGCCGATGAAATCGCCGTCCCGCGAGCCCCAGTCGCGCAGCATCGCCCGCTTGGTCCTCGCCGACGTGGTCAACGGCCCCGGCGTCAGCAGATAGGGCTCCCGCGGCGCCGCCTCGGTGCCGGTTTGTCGCATGGTCATCGTCCGCCTCCCACTCCACTTTGGTCCGCATCGCGCCCGTGGCGATACGAACGCCGCCATCTTCGACGAGCGGCACAATAAATCAAATCGTTATTACCGATGAATTATATAAGCAAAACTTATATAACAAGCATCCCTGTCGCGGCGGCATGGCAATGGGGTTCCGCGCAGCTTAATAGCGCATCGTGTCACCGGAATTCCGGGTAGAAGGTGTCTATCCACTGCTGCTTTACCTTAGCAAAGGCAACGCGTGATGCCAAACTCTTCGCCCAGTTTTGAGGGAGAAATGCATCGAGATGCTCGCCTGCCTGTATGGCAAGCCGTCCCATCTCCGATAAAACCGCTTCTAATGACGTACCCTCTATGAAGGGACCGATGACCGCAACACCATCTTTTTGCGGGCGCATCATCGAAACCGATTTCATCGTCGGGTGACCTGCAAGTTCTGAAAACAATTCGTAGAGTTCGGCTCGTTTCTTGCTGTCAAATCCGTCTCGGGCATCAAGAGCCATACGAACATCGATAGGCTTGAACTTTTTCATTCGTTCTTTTTTGTCAGCAAATCGCCATTGCTCGATCTTTGCCCGATCAGTTTTGAATAGATCCATTAGGAAAACGGTTTCCAGGACGTCTCTAAGAACAAGAGCGCTGTTCTGCGAATATCCGGACATGGCAAGCTTTAAGCTTGCTCCGAAGGCGTTGAATATCCGCATGCCGAGCATCTGGACAACCTTCAGGTCTTCATCTTTAGTTTGGAATTGCCGCAGCACGTCCGCCAAGTCCATGGCATGTTCCACCACAGAGACATGCAACGCAAGGCAATCGCTTCCCTCAACAATCTCAGTCGCTTTTTCGCGAAGCATTTCTTCTTGCTTATGCAGACTTAGCAGATTTTCAGGAATAGATGTCTCGGTCATTCGGCTTCTTCCTGGTTTAAGCGGTGCTCCTGTTCCGATTCAAAGCCGCGAGCACAAGAATTGTACAGACGACGCCTAGAGCGATCGCGAAAGCGCGTTTCGTGCTTGCTTTGCTTTTCATCGACCGTCCTTGCCGCAGGATCCGGCATCGGCACCGGATCTCACCTGCGCGAGCGATATCGCTGTTCTGACGCGGCGGCACGGCGGCTGCATCGGCTGTGCGAACCGTCGACAGGAGGGCCTACCACGCCACCGCGAGCCCTGCTCGGTCTGCGTCAGATCACGAGTTTGCGTTCACCGCTGCAGATTTCGTGCCGTCATCGGAATCCCCCTTTTGGGGGTGATCATGCTACGGTTCGGCGAGGATGTAAATGCCTATTTGGCGATTCTATAAAATATTTGTGTGATGGTAATTGTGTAAGGTGGGATCTGGCGACGTTATTATTACAAATAATTTTTACCATCATTGCATGAATACTTGCGTCCCGTGCTCACCTTCCTGCAGGGCGCGTCACGCCGCGATCGGCGGGCGGCCGCCGAACAGGCCGGGGAAGGTGCCCTCGAACTGGCGGAGCACGGTGACGGTGTCGCTTGGCCGCCGTCAGGGGTGCCCGGTTCCCTCGCGCTCGGCCTCGGCGATGCAGGTTTCGATGATGTCGAGGGCGTGGTCCATCTGGGTGCGGGTGGTGATCAGCGGCGGGGTCAGGGTGAGGACGTTGCCCATGGCGATCTTGAAGCCGAGGCCGCGGTCGAAGGCGCGGTAGAGGATTTCCTCGGCGGCGTCGGTGGCGGGGGCCTTGCTTTCGCGGTCGGCGACCAGGTCGATGCCGAGCAGAAGGCCGCGGCCGCGGACGTCGCCGATCAGCGGGTGGCGGTCGAGCATCTCGTGCAGCCGGTCGAGGGCGTGGGCGCCGACCACCGCGGCGTTCTCGACCAGCCCCTCGTCCTCGATGATCTCGATGGTGGTCAGCGCCGCCCGGGTGGTGACCGGGTTCTTCTCGTGGGTGTAGTGGCCGAACGCCCAGTCGCCGGCGACGTCGAGATCGGGACGGCACAGGGTCGCGGCGATGGGAACGATGCCGCCGCCCAGGGCCTTGCCCATCACCAGGATGTCGGGCACCACGTCGTCGTGATCGCAGGAGAACATCCGCCCGGTCTTGCCGAGGCCGGTGGGGATCTCGTCGAAGATCAACAGCGCGCCGTGGTCGTCGCAGGCCTGGCGCACCGCCGCCCAGAACCCCGGCGGCGGCAGGTAGGGGACGGCGCGCGCCGGCTCGGCGATCACCGCGGCGACGTCGCCCTCCTTCTCCAGCACGTAGCGGACCATGGTCGCGCAGGTCATCCGGCACAGCTCGAGATCGGGCCCGCGGTCGGCCGCCGCGGGATAGCCGTAGGGGCAGCGGTAACAGGCGAACGGCGCCACGTGCTCGATCCCCGGCATCAGCGGGCCGATCGGCCCGCCGCGGAACAACTGCTCGCCGCCGACGCTGGCGGCGCCGAACCCGGCGCCGTGGAACGAGTCCCAGAACGAGACGAACTTGAACCGTCCGGTCGCGGCGCGGGCCACCTTCATCGCGATCTCGACGGCGTCGGAGCCGCCGGTGGCGAACAGCACCTTGCCGAGGTCGCCCGGCGAGATCGCCGCCAGCTTCTCGGCCAGTTCCACCGCCGGCTCGCAGGTGAACCGCCGGGGCGCGAACGGCAGCGTCGTCCATCTGCCGGCGGATCGCCTCCTTCAGGCGCGGATGTCCGTAGCCGATGTGGTGGACGTTGTTGCCGTGGAAATCCATGTAGCGCCGGCCGCGGGTGTCCTCGACGAAGATGCCCTCGGCCTTGGCCGCCACCGTCAGGCACGGCGTCGATACCGACTGGTGGAGGAACGACCGGGCGTCCCGGTCGAGCAGCGCCCGGGTGGCCGCGTCGACGTTGTCGGCCTGCCACCTTTGCCGCCTCGCCGAGACGTTGACCTCGCCCTCGGTCTGCGCCGGCGTCCCGGCGCGGGATCCGCCTTTCATGGTTATGCGTTCCTCACTCTTCCGACCCGGACCGACCAGCGATCCGCACATACGGCAAGCACGGTTGCATATATGACCAGCCCGGCCCGCATTTGTCATCCGCGATGCGTCTGCACGGCTTGACCCATCTGGCGGCGGATTTCGTATCATAAATTCGATCGTCATTTTCGATTCTATCCATAGATTTGATTTATGTATTACTCCCAGCTTCGCGCCTTTCACGCGGTCGCCGTCCACGGCGGGTTCTCCAAGGCCGCCGACAAGCTGCACCTGACCCAGCCGGCGATCTCCGATCAGGTCCGCAAGCTGGAGAAGCGTTTCGACGTCCTGTTGTTCGACCGCCACAAGCGCTCGGTGCGGCTGACCGAGTTCGGCCGGCAGCTTCTGGAGATCACCCGACGGCTGTTCGAGCTGGAGGACGAGGCGGTCCGGTTGCTCTCCGAGAGCCGGGCGCTGCGGGTGGGTCACCTGAAGATGGCCGCCGACGCGCCGCTTCACGTGGTCCGCCTGATCGGCGAGTTCCGCGAGAAGTTTCCGGGGGTCTCGGTCGCCCTGACCATCGGCAACTCGGACGAGGTGCTGAGCCAGGTGTTCGACTACAGCGCCGACATCGGCGTCCTCGCCGACGTCCCCACCGACGACCGACTGGCTGGTGATCACGCTGCGCAGCGACCCGCTGGTCGCGTTCGTCAATCGCGACCATCCGTGGGCCGGCCGCAAGGGCGTCTCGCTCGCCGAATTCACCTCCCAGCCGCTGGTGATGCGCGAGAAGGGCTCGATCACCCGGCGCATCGTCGAAGAGGAGCTCGACCGCATCGGCGTCGGCTACAAGGTGATGATGGAGGCGGAGGGCCGCGAGGCGGCACGCGAGGCGGTCGCCGCCGGCATCGGCGTCGGCATCGTTTCGCGGCCGGAGTTCGGCTACGACCGGCGCCTCCAGGCCCTCGACCTGGTGGACTGCGACCGGACGATGACCGAGTCGCTGGTCTGCCTCAAGGAACGCGCCAAGCTCCGCGCCATCGAAGCCTTCTGGACCGCCGCCACGGAGTACATCGATCGGGCGGCATCGTGACCGTCGAGAGCTTTGTCGGTATCCACGCGGTTATACCGTTCCTAAACACCGTGCACATTCTCGTCTGCTCGCTGCCGCTGACCGCGGAGACACGGCGGCGGCCACCCGTCAGAGGTTCGGTCATTTAGGGAGAGTGAGAACCCTATTCGGGAATACTTCGCCCTTTTTTTCGTTGCGGTTCAGTTCTTTGAGAGGGCTTCGATCCGATTCGCCGCATCGACGGCATTGGAGAAATCGCTGTCGGCCTTGAGCGCTTTCTTAAAGGCAGCGATCGCTTCGCGCTTCTTTCCTTGCTCGCTGTAAATGATTCCGAGGTGGTAGGGAATATCCGCGAGCTTCGGGTCAGCCGCGGAGGCCTTCTCAAGCACTTCGATCGCCTTATCGGGTTCGTCGCGCGCCCGCAAGACCCAGCCGAGCGTGTCCTGGTATGTGGCAACGTCTGGGGAAAGCTCGACCGCCCGCGCGGCCCAGGCAAGGGCGTCATCGAGCCGCTCATTCCGTTCAGCCGCCAGCCAAGCGAGGTTGTTGAAGGCTCGCGCGTCTCGTGGGTCGGTTTCAGTCGCTTTTAAGAATGCGCTTTCTGCCTCGTCCCAACGCTGTAAGAATTGATAGATTGAGCCCAGCTTGAAGTATGCGACGTTCAGTTTCGGCGCGGCCTCTATTGCTGCTTGGTAGGCGACAATCGCGGCGTTCACGTCGCCCGTGGCGGCAAGGGCGTCGCCCCGATAGACGTGCACGATCGCAAAATCCGGCTTCACGTCCAGCGCGCGACTGAAGGCGGCAACCGCCTTGTGATATTCACCAAGCGACTGGTAAAGCTTCCCCAAGGCGACGTGCGGCAGCGGATTTCCCGGTTCCAGGGCTATGGAGGCATTAAGCTCGGTGATCGCCTCGTCTGGCTCGCCGGTTGCAACCAGCGCCACCCCCAACCCGTAATGCGCGCCGGCATGATCCGGGTTCATTCTCAGAACGGTTTGATACGCGGCGACCGCTTCCTGAGGTTTCCACAGGTTCTGCAGGTAAAGATCGGCAAGGTCCAAGTGCGGCAAAAAGGCTTCCTCGTCCAACGAAATCGCCGTTTTGTAGGCGGCCTCGGCCTTCACGGGTTGACCTTGCATGAAATAAAAACGTCCGCGCGCGATTGCCACTTCGACGGAACGCGGCGCCATCTCTGTCGCCCGTTCCAGCCATGAATCGGCGTCCCGCGGCCGGCCGTCCTTGACCGCCGCATCGGCCAAGCCAAGGAGCGGGCCGTACCACGTCGGATCCAAGCGCATGCTATCATGAAACGCCGTCTCGGCTTCCCGGATGTCGCCCCGGGCAAGCGCGTCGACACCCTGCCAGTAACGAGTGACCGAGGGCTTCTCGCCCGCGGCCGGTCCGCGCGTCAGGACATCAGACATAAGGACGGCCCGCGCAGGACTGCTTATCGCCGACATCCATAAGACCACCACGAGGACAAGAAACGCTCTCACAGTATCGCTTTCATTTGTCGTCTGGTGTTGTCTGCTTTCGGCCCGCTGGGAATTTGGGTCGAGGCGAACAAAAAAAGGAGCCTTCTTTCCGCTGAGCGCGGGAAAAAGGCTCCCTTAAGAATGCAACTGACGCCGCTGGGACGTCAACCCAGAAGCTTCTGCCTCCGCACCGTCGCTCCCAGCACCAACAGAAAGACGCCCGCCAACAGTAGCGATAGGGTGGAGGGTTCCGGCACAGGTTCAGGATTCAATCCTCCGGTCACGCTGAAGACATAAATGTCGCCATGTACGCCGTTGCCGTCGGCGTCTCCGCGCAGATCCGCCGCATAAAGGAATTGGCCGTCATACGCCAAGTCCTCCCAGCGCGCCGCCACCGGATCGCCATCGGGATCGTAGCCCAGCAGTTCGCCCGTGTTGACGTCGAAACGCACGATCGTCCGCGACTCGCCCTGGTCGGCACCGCTTTGCACGGCCACGGCAAACAGGCTGGTTCCCACCTGCTCGACGCCCGACCATCCTAAACCGTCGTCGCTGCCGAGGCCGGTCCAGCCCGGCAGAACCGTCTGGGCATTATTGCTGTCATCGGCGAACAGCACACCGTTGTTGAAAATATCGCCGACGTCCGGAGAGAACCATCTGTTTGCCCCATCAAAATCGAGCCCGTCGGCGAAGCCGGAGCCCACGTTGGGGACAACGCTTTGATTGGCCGCCGTGAAGGGGTCGTAGGCGCGTACGCCTGAAGGCCCGGTCTGTACGAGCTGGCCGGTGGACGAGTCGAAGCCCAGGGCCGAGAAGTGGGCGCCCGCGCCGCTACCGCCCGAGCCGCCTGGATCCGTTGTCCCGGCGACGTCGTTTTGTGCGGCGGCGAGGCTCAACGCAGGGATGCCATTTACCAATGGCAGAGCCGCGATTTCGGCGGCCGTATAGTCCCTGAACGCCTGCACCGTATGCACGATGTTGTCGCCGCTATCGCCTTCCGAGTAGTGGATGATATCGTTCACCGTGTCGTATGCGAGGCCAAACACCGACTGGGTGTTCAGATACACGCCGACAGGCACGAACTGACCCGCAACCGGCGCCGACCATGCGCGGGAAGATACTCCAGCTACGGCGACAACCGCTATCGTAGCTGTTAGAAGTTTAGTGACACGCATCTTATTTCCCTCTCTAAGTGATCCCCGTCTAAGTGATCAGAAACATGTTACGGAGCCCGCTAGTGATTCCCACAGTTACCCGATCCTCAAGTATCCGCCGGGTAAACGCGTTGCACGCAACTCGCTCCCGACTTTTCCCCCGACACACAAAAAGTGCTCGTACCGTTCCCTGCAGGATTTATGCCATTTTTGGAAATTGTTAATTTTCAAATAGTTACAGGACTCCGTCGCGATCACACGATCCGAAACTGTAAGGAATTTTTACACGCCTGATGGATGGAGAAATTCGCCAAATCGCTGAATTTGGCGGATATCCTGGCTTTATGCCCCATTCGCTGATTTTAGAAGTGTAAGAAAATTTGACGCTGTAGATGCTCTGAAGATCACAATCATTGGTTGTTCATGTGAAAATGGTGGAATTCCAATGAGTTGGCTTCAGGTTGACACTGCAAACAATCTGCCACTGATTGTGTGGTTCGTGAAACCGGTTCGGCCGGAGTTGGTCGGAAGGTCATCTGCCGCCTACTCCAAAACATCCGTTTTGGGCCATGGTGATAACCTGCGACGCAAGCGATTTGCCGATGGTGGAAAGGGACGGGTCGAGGGAGCGCTGGAGTGCGTTCACATTGGGGCGGCGACCCTGAACCTGTTCGAGACCGAACCGCTGGCCCAGAATCATCCGTTCCAGACCCATCCGGAAGTCAACATCACTCCGCACATCGCCAGCCAAACCATCGCCATCTCGGCCGCCGCCAGGGAGCACATCGACCGGGCAGCCGGGGCAAAGTGATCTGGTTCCGACATATGGTACCCATACGACGGCCTTCCAAGTTCGTCCGGTTAGGCGCGTGGTGCGCCGTGATGCTGGAGCATCACAAGCGCCGCGCAACGACACCGGGGCGCTTGGAAGGCCGCCCTGCGGGTCGCGTTTTCCGCACCTTCGGGGCGTCGGACGCGCTTGACGATGGGTCGCCATCGCCTGCGCGCGCCCTCCTGCCGAAGGAGCGGGAAACGCGGTCGTATGGGTACCATATGTCGGAACCAGATCACTAGGGCGCCGACTTTGGACCCGCTCGTCGCTACCCTGGTTCTCGTCTCGGCGGCGCTCCATCCCCTGTGGAACCTGCTGGTCAAGCGCAATCCCCGGCCGGAGGGGGCGTTCTTCGTGCTGACCGCGCAGCTGGCACTGTTCGGGTTGATCCACGCCCTGGTCGTCGGCGCCGACATCCTGGTTGCGTGGGAGGTCTGGCCGTTGATCCTGGTCTCGGTGGCGGGCCAGATCCTCTATGGCACTTCGTTGCTCACCACCCTGAAACGGGGCGACATCTCGGCCTATTATCCGATCGTCCGCGCCTCGCCGCTGTTCATCGTCGTCGTCGGCTTCCTGGTGTTCGGCGAGCGCTACGACGCGAGCCTGCTGTTCGCCATCGCCCTGGTGCTGATCGGCGGTTTCCTGCTGCTCTACCGCCCCGGCACCCGCTTGCTCGACGATCCCCGCACCCTCGGCTTCGCGGTGCTGGCGATGTGCGGCACCGGCGTCTATTCGCTCGCCGACTCGCGGCTGATGCGGACCATCGAGCCGCCGGTGCTGTTCTTCTGGGTCGAGATCCTGTGCGCGCCGATCTACGCGATGCTGTTCCGGCGGATCGCGATCGGGCCGAAGCTGTGGCGCGGGATCGGCGCGCTGCTGCAACGCCCGTTCCACGCCCTGCTGCTGACGTCGATCGTCTACGGCTCCTATATCCTGATCCTGACCGCCTACGAGATGGGTGGCGATGTCGCCGCGGTGACGGCGGTGCGTCAGGCGTCGATGCCGCTGTCGGTGATCCTCGGCGGCGTGTTCCTGAGCGAGGGATCGATCGTGCGCCGGCTGATCGCATCGCTGGTCCTCGCCCTCGGTATCGTCCTGATCGTGACCTGCGGCTAGCCGGCTGCGTCAGCGGCAAACCCGATACAGCCGCCATTGGGCGGGGATGCCCTCGAGCGTGTGGGTCACGCGCTCGGGCTGACCGCCGATCGCCGAGCTGCACTAAGGGATGGGAGGGTCATGGACGAAACCGCGCTGTTCTTTTTCATGATCTGGCTGATCAAGCGGGCATGATCCTGCCCGCCTGACCGCTGAGGTCGGTTTCTACCGGACGCCGATTGCGGTGTCGCTGCTACTGGTGCCGACGATCTGCGCGTGGGCGACTTCAAACACCTCATCGCCGGAAACCTGTTTGCCGGTCCCGGCGGAACAGCATAATGGAAATGTGGCCCAAATGGGGCATAATTTGGTTGACATTTGCTCGTGCTTATCTAAAAGTAGGCATTCTAAATAACTATCGGCTCTCATATTTCCTGTCTCGTCTCTAGCAAGGAATCCCTGAAGAATTTCCTTGACGCGTGGACTCTATCCACTGGGAGGTTATTGAAAATGTCGGACGAATGTGTGCGCAGCATCACCTTTACCATCCCGGGCGAACTCGATGGTCCGGACGTGCAAGTCATGGCGGTCGAGAGGGATGGCAACATCGATTTCACCGTCGACGTGCTGGACACGGCGGCGGTTACCGCGGACCTACGTGGTCTGTTTTTCCACTTTGACGAAACCCTTCTCGACGGTTTGACCGTGGCATCGGCGGACCCGCTGGTGACCGACTATCATATCGAACGCAATAACGTGATCGACCTCGGCCACGGTGCCAACATGCACGGCGCGGTGCACGAAGGCTTCGACGTCGGCGTCGAGTTCGGCCGTCAGGGCATCGGTAAGGACGATGTCAACGGGCCGGTTAGCTTCACCCTCGACGGAACGCAAGACCTGACCCTCGATGCCATCAGCCACATGCTGTTCGGCGCACGACTGACCAGCGTCGGCGCGCCGGACGGACACCGCTCCGACTCGAACAAGCTGACGTTCGTCGCGCCGGCCGCCCCCGATGCCAACGACGACGCATACATGATCTTCGAAGACGGCGCGAGCGGTCTCGACGACCCGTCCACGGTGCCGACGCCGGTGATCTTCGACGTGCTGGCCAACGATACCGATGCCGACGGCGACACCTTCTCCATCACCCACGTGTTCGGCGCCGAGCACGGGACGGTCGAGATCATAGAAGGCCTGGGCGGCGCATCGGACACGATCCGCTACACGCCGCACGATGACTACGCCGGCCCCGAGTCGTTCACCTACTGCATTGACGACGGAAACGGCGGCACCGATTTCGCCCAGGTCGACGTGGAGATCGAGGCGGTCGCCGACGTTCCAGACCTCGTCTACTCGATCAGTCCTGGCGACAGCGTCAACGAGTTGCGGCTGCTGGTAACCGCCACCCAGACCGACGCCGACAGCTCCGAATTCATCGACCGGATCGTCCTTAGCGGCCTGCCCGCCGGCGTCACGGCTGTCCCTTCGGCCGTCGACCCGGCCGGTGAACCCGACCAACTGACGCAAGAGTTCGTCCTCACCCTGCCGCTCGACCAGGACACGTCGTTCGACCTCGGCGTCACCGCCGTATCTTCGGAAGTCTCCAACGGAGACGAGGAAATGGCGAGCGTAGTGATCCCCATCGATTTCGAATACAACGCCAACTTCTTCGAGCCGACCTTCCTCGCCGCCGACCAGAGCATCTGGGGAACCGGCGAGGAGTTCGTCTTCGTCGACGACCGCTTCCTCGGTTTCGAGACCAGCTTCGACGAGTCGGGCGGCGGCTTTGTTTACGGCAGCGTCGAAGGCAACCTCAGGGCCGGTTTCCAGTCCACTCTGACCTTCGAAGGGGGAGATATCGACGCCGACCTGACATACGACATCACAATCGACACCAATTACAACAGGACCACGGATTCCCTTTTGATCGGATCGAGCGCGATGCTGTCGGGCGGCGGGTTCGCGACCAGGGACCGGAGGGAAGCTATGTCCTCGACTTCATCTTCGATTACTTCCTCGCGGCGAGCGCCGGGGTCGACATAGGCATCGACTCCTACGACCTTCTCTCGCTACAGATCGGCCCGAGCAACAACACGGTCAACCTCCTCGATCTCGACAGCGACGACCTCTCGATCGAGATCCCGCTGCCATACGGTCTGTCGGCGACGCTCGAATGGCCGGACGTCGACACCGTGGGCTCCGAGTCGCTGCCGGGCCTCTTCACCTCCGACGGTGCGAGCAACAACTTCCTGGAACTCGGCCTCGACGTCGACCAGGCGCTCGCCGATATCTTCCTTGGCGGTGTTAATCCGTTTGACGTCGGTTTCGACATCGGCGTCGCCTGGGGCAATGCCGAACTTCTCGATCTCGACCTGTCCGGCGGGCTCAACTTCCTACAGTCCTTCGCCATGGACGAACAGGGCCTTTCCGGTGTCCTCCTATTCGAGGACGGGAGTCAGCAGGCGTTCACCTTTGGCTCGGATATCCTGCTCCAGAACGCCTCTGCGTATCGATGATGCCGGTGATCAGGACGGCAATATCGAGTTCATTTTGACGCTCGATCCTGACGTGCAGCTGACCAACGACACCGATCTCGGCTTCAACGTCGGATACAGCTTCGATCTGCTCGAGATTTCCGGCGGATACGATGTCGTGGTGGACTCGGGCTCGTTCAGTCTGGGGCCGGTCTTCCACGCCGGGGGGACCCTTCCGATCGCCGCGGTCGACGTTTACAGCGACACGTTTGAACTGGAGTTCGACACCGAGGACCTCGCGTTCTTCGCCTGAACACCTTCGGCCGGAGCAGGGCGGCCGCTCCAGAACGCGGCCACCCATTGCTTCCACACCTCACTCTCAACCGTTGATCCCGGTCTCGGTGGCGGGCCAAGCGGAGAGTGCCAAATACCGTGAACCGCTTCACAGCGTCCGCGGCGGCTGTTTTTCAGTGGCCACCATAACCCATTGATATCAGTTGTTTTTCTTTATCTTGCGAATAAGCTTCAGGGCTTTTTTGCGGTGTGCGCGATTGACCTCGAGGCGATCCTCGATGCGTTTTCTCTCCTTGCCGCCGTTGGCGGATTCCAGGTCCTTCTTCAGTTGTTTCTTGCGCTCGTTGAGCGCCTCTAGCGCCTTTTTGAGCGCGGCGATCTCCTCGGATTTCTCGACGTCGCCGGCTTTGAGCGCCTTTTTGACCCGCTTGAGGATATCCTTGGCATCCATCGCCGCTCTCCGCCTCCGCCTACTAGGACCTGATTGTCAACAGGCCCTAACTCGCTTGTGACGCGTCGTCGCGCCGGATTTCATCCAGGTCTTCGTCGGTCAGGGCCAACAGCTGTTCGACCACCTTGTCCCGCGCGTCGGAGGAACCGTAGAGGGCATTGCCGATCTTGACCAGATCCCAGATCGCATCGCGGGCGTAGGTCAGGTCGTTCATCAGCGAGGTGCCCATTTTCGTGGTGATCCTTCGCTCGACGATCAGACGGTCGAGTTCGTTGATGTCGGTCAGTTCGGAGCGATCGATGCTGAGCTTGAATTCGTCCAGGTCGAGGATCTCCGACTTCGCCTTCCTTTGCGTTGCGAAGCTCATGGAGCTTGCGCATGATCGCCGCGAGCTCGACCCGTATTCGGTCGTATTCGCGACGGACGTAGACGTTGGGGCTGTTCATATGGAGGCTGAGGTTCTTGCGCAGGTGCTTGACCTCCTTCACCGTCTGCACGATCAGCGCGCCGGCGGTACGCAGCTCATAGAGTTTTTCGGCGAACGGCGTCGGCAACCGGGATTGGGCGCGACCGATGAACTCGAGAATGCTGCCGTACAGGACCTTCACCTTGCGCTCGTAGATCGTGTCGAGATCGAACGCCATGACCCGTCGGCTTTCGCCGACAACCGTCTGCAGATCACGCTCCGACAGGATGTCGTGACGGTGCAGGTTGAGGCCGTGGGCGATGATCTCGAAGGCGTTGTCGTAGAGATGCAGGGTCTCGTCGGTCACCGCCCTGAGGACGGTCTCCGGGAACTGGAGGGCCGCTTCGTTGAGGTATTTCGGCTCGACCAGATCCTCGGCGGGCTGTCTGATCACCGCCGCCAGCAACGCCACCAACCGCCCGACCAGCGGCGTCATCACCGCGACGCCGACGACGTTGAATATCGTATGGAAGACGGCCAGCTTCAGGGTGAAGTTATCGGGGGCGATGCCGAGGAAGTCCGCAACGACGTTCACCGCGGCGATGAATTGCGAGATGAACACGATGGCGATCAGGGCGGTCACCACCTTGAAGATCACGTTTGCGGCGGCCAGCCGCTTGCCCTGATAGTTCGAGCCGAGCGAACCGATGATGGCGGTGATGGTGGTTCCGATGTTGGCGCCGATCGCCAGCGCCAGCGCGTTGTCGTAGGTGATCTGTTCGGCCGCCAGCGCGGTGAGGATCAGCACCAGGGTGGCGTGGCTCGATTGCATGATCACCGTCGCCACGGTGCCGATCAGGGTGAACACCACCAGTCCGGCGAACCCGGGCATCGCGAACCGGGCGAGGTCGATGGTGTCGCGGAAGGCTTCGAAGCCCTCTTTCATGTGGTGGATTCCGAGGAACAGGAAGCCCAGACCGGCCAGCACGTAACCGATACCTTTCGGCGTCTTCGACGGCTGGAACACGAGGATGACGCCGAACACCAGCATCGGCATGGCGTAGGCGGCAATGTCGACCTTGAGGCCGAACCCGGCGATCAGCCAGGCACCGGTGGTGGTGCCGATATCGGCGCCGAAGACGATGCCGATGCCCGCCACCAATTCGATCAGTCCGGCGCTGAGAAACGAAATGGTGATCAGCGAAACCAGCGAGCTCGACTGCATGATCGTCGTCGTCACCGCGCCGAACGACAGCGCCTTCCAGAAGCGATCGGTGGTCCTGTTGAGCAGTCCTTCGAGGAGGCCGCCGGTGAACGCCTTGAACCCCTCTTCGAGGAACAGCATGCCGAACAGAAAGATCGCGACGCCGGCGGCGATCTCGTTGAAATGGGGGCTGATCCACAACCCGAAGGCGAGGACCGCGATGATCGTCGGCAGGATGATCCGTCTCAGCATCGGCCCCTCCCCGGACCGTTTCCCGATAGGCATGGTGGGCGGCATGGTGGGGAGAGTGTCACAAAACCACAACAAAAACGTAACGTTCGGTTGTGGGATAGCCAAAACCAGCAAGCCGATGAAGGGGCCTTCATCGGCTTGCTGGCAAGCGCAAGTGCGCGCCCGCAGCGCAGCGAGGAAGCCAAGCGGACGGACGTCCGCGCCCGGCAACTGAGGGAATTCAGGTGAACTCTCTTGGGTTTACCGGGATAAGGACAAAAGAGGGGACTGGGCGCATTGCGACCAGAGGCGAGCCATGGGCTCGCCGGGGCAAGCCATAGAAGAGGGGCCGTTCGAGCACGCCCCGCAGCGCCCGGCGTAAGTATCGGCCGAAGACAGCGGCTTGTATCCGGTGTCGGTTTGCGGTAAGTTCGTCCAACTTTCTAACTTCACGACTTTCTAACAGATGAGTCGAAAACATGCCCCTGGTCACCGTCAAATCGAAGTTTCAGGTCACGCTGCCGTCCAAGCTCCGCGAAACGGTAGCCATTCACGAGGGCGATCTGCTCGAGGCGACGGTCGTGGGTGACGGGATCCTGTTGCGGCCGAAGGCGGTGGTCGACCGCGCCGCCGTGGCCGGCGAACTGGCCGCCGTTCTCGACGGTGCCGCGCCCGCCCCCGCGGACCGGGGCAGGTCCGAGAACGAGATCCTCCGCTCATCCGTCGCCGACGTCGCCCAGACTCGCGCCGCCCGCAAGCGACCAAGCAAACCTTCCCGGTCCCCATCCCCCCACCGGTCGTGATCCTTGCGGATCGTCATCGACTGCAACGTCGTCGTCGCGGCGGCGCGGACGCCGGGGGTCTGCCGCACCGTTCTCGTCCGGGCGGTCGCGGACCACGAGATCGTGCTCTCCCCACCCATCGTCGCCGAGTACCGGGAGGTCGGACGGCGTCCAAAGCACCGCCCCTACCGCGAAACCATGGATACGGTGACGGATCTGCTCGAACGCGTGGCGATCGTCGTCGAGCCGGACCACCCCCCGTTCGGCCTCCCCGATCCCGACGACGAGATCTATCTCGTCACCGCCGTCGTCGCCGGCGCGCAAGCGCTGGTCACCGGCAACCTCCGCCACTTCCCCCAAGTCCTCTGCGGCACCGTCGCCATCCTCACTCCGCGCCAGTTTCTCGACCGATGCGGTTGAACCCGGTTGCCCGCCCGTTTGGTCGCCCGGAGGGTCTACGGACAGGCCGAGGACGCCGTTAGCTGCCACGCGGAAGTGGAATTTCCCGCTACGCCGCGTGATAACGCCGCCGCGACTGGACGCGCGGCGGGCACTCACATGGGGCATGGCAGGTGATTTCCGTTGCTGGTGGTGTTGCTGCCGTGGCTTGCCGTGGGCCGGCAGGGGAAGGATCTGCCAAGGGCGGATTTGGCTGACAGCTTCACGGCACGCTTGCCCGATGGCGGCTTCTGGATAGGATAGCGGAAGGTCTCATGAGGAGCGGGTACGGCGGTTCGTGACCCACAATAGATGTTGGCACCACACCATCACGGGTTCGCCGCCGCCAGCATCGACTTGTCAACAGGTATATGTTTTCCAGGGAGTTAGGGGCAGTGTGTTAGGGGTGGGTACACTAGCTATGATGTAAGCGCTTTTTGATCGCTTCATAAGCGCCTTTGATCGCTTCGTAAGCCCTTGCTAAAACGCTATGCCATTTGTTGGAAGGTTGAGAGAGCAAGTCTTGTTGTTTAACAATTGATATTAGAGAATTCTTAGTTTCTGTAGTAATAGCTCCAATATCGTTCACAATAACCTTATTTATTTTCTCGTAATGCTCGTATAACGAATTGTCATTATGTTTAATGGATACTAGCATATATTGCCTCAACCGCATGCCACAATCCGCTAAATTTTTAACATTTTGAGTTATTTCATTTATATATAGGGAGCAAATCAAATCCAATTGAGAAATTAATCCGATTTCATTTTCATGAAAAGAAATATAAACATCCATTCGCCGCTCTTTTGACCGTCATCCCCCTGCAACAATTATGACTGCTTCGTTGTACGAATTTAATAAATTAAAAGCCTTCTCTATCTTCTCAAGCTTAAGTCTTACACTTGCTACCTTTTCCTCATGCTTCGTTCGCCACCTGTGATTAAGGTAAGCCCCTCCCAATGTCGCAACAGCGGTTAAAGCAGCAATGAGAAGGGTGAAAAGCTGTTGATCCATATGTAGGTCTTAGCTATCGGGTTGGTCTGGTGTTTCAGGCTGTGCAAAGGGCAGTAATAAGCGTTGTTCTATCGACTATATCGCTTAGTTTTATACGGGCTTCTCGAATGTTCTGATACATAAACGTTGTCATGGTGTTATATGTTTCATAAAAGTGTGCCACTTCTACCTTTAAATCCGCTGAATCTAGGGACTTATCAAATTTTGGAGCGCCTAATGAGATTTTGAGAGTATATATTTCATTTTTATAATCATATAGTGCACTAATAATATTTGTGAATATAGTAATTATATCGTCAATGTAGTTACTTATTTGAGGCGCGTACATCTCTGAAACAGACTTCAGCTCAATAATTAAAGGATTTGTACAACTTATCCAGTCTCCTATAGAGTTTCCTCCAAATCTTTTCTTTTAACTTTCCACTTTATCAGCTGATGTGATAGACGTATTTTTTCATAAAGGTCAGCCAGTAACTTGTATGCTCGCTCAATGCCCTCAAGCTTAAGCCTTACATCCCTGTCTCTTTCCTCGGTGTGCTAAGCGCTTCTCAAACGTCTCCCGCTCGTGTGCCAAGCGTATCTCAAGCGCTTTCCTCTCCTCCTTAGCCCGTTGCCTACTGAGCAAGAAGTTGATGACACCACCTATCACCACGCCCCCCAAGCGCCATGCCACCGGAGATATAGGCGATTGTTAAAGGGTCTGTGGTGGGTGCGGTCATGCGGTAAACGCTTAAGGAAAAATGCGGTTGCGTTCAAGCCGGGGACGATGAGGCTGCGTCCGCTGTTGGCTAATCGCGTCGATGCGACCCCGATCCAAGTTCGTCAGCATTCTACGATAGCGGACTCGCGCGACCAACGATAACCCAACCCGGCCTTAGTCGGCTACGATTTATGAGTGACGGTCGGCAGCATGCCGAAAGCCGGTCCGCAGCCGAAGGTAGAGCCGACGAAATCTGGGTGAAAGCTGACCACCGAATGGCGCCGTCCGTCCGCCAGGGCAGCGAGTGAAGGATATTATTCCTTGACTCTCCACCCTCCGCAGTATATGTTCACTTTAAGTTCCTTTTGGAAGCGATGGGAGAGGTGTGTCTGTCAGAGATCAGATGCCAGGGATCAGGGATCAGATATGGGGGTTGGCTGTGGCGCACGGCGGCGGACGTTGGTTTTTGAGAATGCGAGGCGGTTTCGGGGAAAGCGCCGAGCCGAAAGGTGGTCCGTAGCCGAAGGTAGTGCCGACGAAGACTGGTGGAGAGCAGACCCGCGATCGGCACCGACTGCCCACCCGGGCAGCGTGTAAAAGGATATTTTTCCTTGAATTCCCGTTCCCAAAGGTATATGTTCACCTTTAAGTTCAATTCGGGGCGACGGGAGGGGGGCGCGTGTCAGAGGACAGATGTCAGATGACAGGGATCAGATATGGGGGATCGGGGTACCAGCATGCCGATGAAGAGGTCTTCTTCGGCATGCTGGCAAGCGCAAGTGCGCGCCCGCAGCGCAGCGAGGAGAGCCAAGGGGACGGATGTCCCCGCCCGGCGTTTGAGGGGCAGCGAAAGCGAGAAAATGTCTACTTTTGTTTCGGCAATTTCACCAGTTAAATCAATGCAGTATACCAAATTCATGTCTACTTTTGCATACCTACTCGAAAAGGCCGGTCTAGGAAAATCAAGGACTTAGCCGAAAAGATGTCTACTTTTGTCTACTTTTACATACTTTTCACATTGGGCGCGCCAGGGTTTTGTTTGATATCAACGGCTTGACCGCCACGGGGGCGTAACGAAAGTAGGCAAAACCGCCGCGAAAGTAGGCAAAAAGTAGACATTTCGGCACTCGCCGGGAGCGCAAGTGCGCGCCCGGAGCCAGCGAGGAGAGCAAGGGGACGTCCGTGCCCGGCGGGCCGGAAACTCCCTTCGGCGGGTCGCCGGCAAGCGCAAGTGCGCGCCCGGAGCGCAGTGAGGAGAGCCAAGCGGACGGACGTCCGCGCCCGGCGCTGAGGGAATATCGAGCAAATACCCAACCCTAAGGCCAGGGCTCGCCGACGACCTCGATCTGCTCGGGGTGGGTGAGGTCGATCATCGGGCCGTTGTACTCGGTGAGCCAGCCGCGCACGCGGATCACCTTGCCCTTCAGGGCGAGGGGGTCGATGCCGGCCTCGTCGAACGCGGGCAGCAGCTTGGTCGGCAGGCTGACGGTGAAATCGGTGCGCCAGTCGTCGCCGAAGTTCAGGTAGACGCGGCTCTTGACCCGCGCGGTGTTCAGCACCCGGCCCTCGACGATCTGAAAGCTGTCGACGTGGTCCGCGGCCTGTTCCGGGGTTCGGACGAGGTAGAACGGGTCGCGCCACAGGCCACGGCGGGCGGCG
Organism: uncultured Alphaproteobacteria bacterium; assembly: GCA_963772635.1. Classification (GTDB taxonomy): domain Bacteria; phylum Pseudomonadota; class Alphaproteobacteria; order Rhodospirillales; family Defluviicoccaceae; genus JAUXFS01. The sequence goes on along the minus strand of CAVYYK010000056.1, from coordinate 37,008 downwards.
CGCGCCTCGCGCTCGAGCACCAGCATCTCGGCGGCAAGGGCGCGGTTGTCGGGGTAGGTGTGAACCCGGGCCATGCCACGGCGTACCATCTCGCCCTGAACCCAGAGGCCGTCGTCCCGATACAGGTGGGCGCGCAGCCGGCCGTAGCGATCGATGCGCGCGTCATCGTAGAACAGCGTCACCTGCTTGCCCGCGACCAATTGCTCCAGTGTCGCCTTCGCCGCGTCGGCCGGCGGCCAAGGCCGGGAGGGCGACCGGCCAAGGGGCGGTTTGGGCGCCTCGATGCCGACCAGGCGCACCTGATCGGACCGGCCGAGTTCACGGTCGAGGACGACCGTGTCGCCATCGAGAACTTCGACGACGGTGACGGTTTCGCCCCGCTCGAGGTCGGCGGCGGAGACTGCCGGCGGGCAAAGGGCAAGCATGAGGAGAACGACGGTTACACGGCGCATGGCTGTCAACAATGGCGAAACGCCGCCCATCCGTCCACCGGCAATAGCGAAAAACAGCCCCGCGCGGCCCCGGTGCCCGGCGAAAGTTCGCCGGACGACCGCGGAAGGCGCGACAAGGATCTTTCCGGCTGCTTCAATATTCATATAATGGCGGAATAGTCGCGGAACGGTAACGAACAGGCGAGGCACTGAAATCCGATCATGGATGTCCGATACTCCCGCAACAATCTGTTCCCCGAGATCGAGCCCTACGAACGGGGAGCGTTGGCTCTCGACCAACGGCATACCATGTACTGGGAGCAGTCGGGCAACCCCGACGGGGCGCCGGTGGTGTTCCTCCACGGCGGCCCGGGCGCCGGCGCCGCCGCTGCGCACCGGCGGTTCTTCGATCCCCGGCACTACCGGATCATCGTCTTCGACCAGCGCGGCTGCGGCCGTTCCAAACCCCATGCCGACATCGTCGACAACACCACCGACCATCTCCTCGACGACATGGAAAGGCTGCGCCGCCACCTGGGAATCGAGCGGTGGATGCTGTTCGGCGGCTCCTGGGGATCGACCCTCGCCCTCGCCTACGCCACCCGCCGTCCCGAACGATGCACCGGCCTGATCCTCCGCGGCATCTTCCTCGGCACCCGACGCGAGGTCGACTGGTTCCTCTACGGCATGGGCACGTTCTTTCCGGAAGCTTGGCGGGCGTTTCGCGAATTCCTGCCGGAGAGCGAGCACGAAGACCTGCTGGCCGGCTACTCGCGGCGTCTCAACCATCCCGACCCGCTGGTCCACCAGCCCGCCGCGGTGGCGTGGAGCCGTTACGAAACCGTATGCTCCAATCTGATCCCGCGGCCCGACGCCGCCGAGATGTCGATCAGTGGCGGCGGCATCTCGGCGCTGGCCCTAGCCCGCATCGAGGCCCACTACTTCACCCACGACGTGTTCGTCGCCGACGGCGCGCTGCTCGACCGGGCCGACCGGCTGGCCGGCATCCCCGGGGTGATCGTCCAGGGCCGGTACGACATGGTCTGCCCGATCGCCACCGCCGACGCCCTCGCCCGGGCGTGGCGCGACGCCAAGTTCGTGGTCGTTCCCGACGCCGGCCATTCGGCGATGGAGCCCGGCATCCGCACCGCGTTGGTCGGCGCGACCGAGGACATGAAGTTCTTCGTTCCCTAGGCCGGCCACGCGTCTCCAATCGAGCACCCGCTTCCCGCTTGAACTCATCCATGAAACTCCGACGCGCTTTCATCATCAAACACCTTCCTGCTCCTCACGGAGCTTGACAAAGGTGTCCCGCAAATCGGGGGAACTCCAGTTTTCAATTTCGTTCCGGTCAGGTTGACCTCCGACCCTGGTGATCCATGACGGAGGCCGGTTCGTAATGAGTGCATCTGAACCCCGTGAGCATGGAGGCTTAGCATGCGTTCAACCTACTCCCCGAAGTTCTTGTTGGTAGCTGCATTCGCAGCGGTAATGAGTTGGGTCGCGATCGACCCGTCTCGCGCCGCGCAACCGGAAAAAGACATTGTCGACACGGCGGTCTCTGCCGGTCAGTTCACCACGCTTGTTGCGGCGGTAAAGGCCGCCGGCCTGGTCGAGACCCTTAAGGGCAAAGGGCCGTTCACCGTCTTCGCCCCGACCGACGCGGCTTTTGCCAAGCTCCCGGCGGGCACGGTCGACAACCTGCTCAAGCCGGAGAACAAAGACCAGCTCGTCGCCATCCTGACCTACCACGTCGTTCCCGGAAAGGTGATGTCGAGCGACATCGCCGGCAAAAAGACCGAGGCGAAGACCGTTCAAGGATCGATGCTCGAGGTCGACGCGACCAACGGCGGCGTCATGGTCGACAACGCCAACGTCGTCGGGGCGGACATCTTGGCGTCGAATGGCGTGATCCACGTCATCGACACGGTTGTCATCCCCAACTAACCCTTTCCGACGGACGATCGGACGACGCCCAGCCGTGCTTACGGCTGGGTGTTTTTTTGCCGGGAGCCGTCCCAAATTGGGACCAAGAACTTCCGGTAGGGCCATGGGAATGCTTAATCCACGCCCCCGCCCAACACGTAACAAAGGTGTCAGGGTGAGCCAGCGAACCTACTCGTTTTCGGAATCGTTCGCGGTCCCTACCGTTCGAAGGCGGATGGCAGCACTCTGGAATTGATCTCCCGTCGGTGTCTCTCGCACGATAAGATGTTCAAGTGCGATCTACCGGTTCGCATCAATAGGATCTGTCCGAAATGCCGCTACCTGGAGAGCCGTGACAAGGGCATGTTCTGCCCGGGCACCCCAATTGTCGACCACGGCGGCTGGACATCCCGCGACACCGACGACTGAATCTTTGGAACAACGGCGACCGTCATTGCCGTGTTGGACCAGAGGAAGAAAACCATGAAAGTCATGCTGTTCAGTGCCCGGTCGTACGATCGGCAGTCGATGGAGAGCGTCAATGGCGCCCGGCACGAGCTTCAGTACACCGACGTCGGGCTCTCCGCGGAAACGGCGCCCATGGCACACGGGTTTCCGGCTGTTTGCGGCTTCGTCAACGATGGCTTCAATGCCCAGGTTTTGGATATTCTCGCAAATGGCGGCACCCGACTGGTGACGCTGCGGAGCACCGGTTTCAACAACGTCGATCTCGAGGCCGCGGAACGTGTCGGCATCACCGTGATGAGGGTCGGTCACTACTCACCCTACTCCGTCGCCGAGTTCGCAGTTTGTCTGATTCAGGCGTTGAACCGCAAGATCCATAAGGCGTATGTCAGAGCCCGCGAGGATTACTTCCTGCTCGACGGCCTCCTCGGCTTCGACCTGCACGGGAAGACGGTCGGCATCGTCGGAACCGGCAAGATCGGCCAGGTGCTCGCGACCATCATGAACGGGTTCGGCTGCAGGCTGCTCGGCCATGACGTCCATGAGAACGCCGCGTGCCGGGCGCTGGGCCTGGAGTACGTCGGTCTGGACGAACTCCTCGCGCAAGCCGACATCGTCAGTCTGCACGCGCCGCTGACGCCAGATACCTATCATCTGATCGACGAACGAGCCCTCGGCCTGATGAAGCCGGGTGCGATCGTGATCAACACCAGCCGGGGCGCGCTGGTCGACACCCGGGCGCTGATTGCAGCCCTGAAGAGCGGGCGTCTCGGTGGCGCCGGCCTCGACGTCTACGAAGAGGAAGAAGGCATCTTCTTCCACGATCGCTCGAGCCAGATCATGCTCGACGACGTGTTCGCCCGGCTGCTCGACCTTTCGCAACGTCATCGTCACCGGCCATCAAGGGTTCTTCACCCGCGAGGCCCTGGACGACATTGCGAAAGGCGACCATCGACAATATCAGCGATTTCGAAGCCGGAAGTCGGCAACGCGAACGTGCTCACATCCGATGGGTCATCGAGGGTGGCTTAAACGCGTCGGGCTGGGAGCACTTCAACCGTGGCTGAGGGCATGTTCGTTGGTCGGCATTCAAACCTTGGCTCTTTCGGCTCCGACATCAATGCCGTGGTTGTCGGCGCGACGGGCAGCATCGGGAACGCCTTCGTAGAAGCGCTGATGGGCTTCGAGACCGTTTCTCGGGTGCTCGCGCTTTCCCGATCCGATCCACGTCTCGATACGACCCGCGCCACCTGGATACCGATCGATATCGAAAACGAGGACAGCATCCAGAAGGCTGTTGAGGAAATCCGTTCTCTTGTCGGCGAGCTCCATCTCGTTATTGTCGCCTCGGGCGTTCTGCACCACGGTGAAACTCTGCAGCCCGAGAAAACGTGGCGCTCCCTCAGTGCGAAATCCCTGGAGAGGGCCTTTCGAATTAACGCCGTCGGTCCAATCCTTTTGGCCAAGCATCTTCTCCCTTTGCTGGCGAGAAATCGCAAGTCGGCGTTTGCCGCTTTGTCCGCACGTGTCGGCAGCATCTCGGACAACCGCCTTGGTGGCTGGCATTCCTACCGAGCGTCGAAGGCCGCGCTCAATATGCTGTTGAAAACCCTGTCCATTGAACTGATGCGGGTCAATCCACACGCCCTTTGTGTCGCCCTTCACCCCGGTACCGTCGACAGCCGCCTGTCGAAACCCTTTCATGCCAATGTGCCGGAAGGCAAGCTGTTCTCACCGCAGTTGGCGGCAAGCCATCTATTGACCGTCATCGACGGCCTCACGCCCGAGCAGTCGGGAAAGATGTTCGCATGGGACGGCACTGAGATCCCCTTCTAAGCACTCGTTCGCCATCCCTCATTCCTCCGCAACGATATCTTCGACCTGTGCTCAGCTTGCTGGCCGCGGGTCAAACAATGCTGAAACACTTGCCACTCGCGTCTCCCCGGATGAGACTTCGGCGACGGGCGGATCCAACCAGTAAACGGGACAAGGCGGGGGCAGGTGGCAGCAGCCGACTTCACAAGATGGTTTCTGGCGCTGTTTTTCGTGGGTGTCGCCGCCTTCTACACCGTCCGGATCATCGTGGCGAAGCACCGGATGCACGCGTCTCCCGTGTTTAGCGGGGAGCGCGGCACTCTGCATTGGGCCACCCATACCGTCTTCAGGGTTTTCCGCGTTCTCATTCTCGGTGTGTGCCTTGCCCGCCTGGCGTGGCCCGAACTCGACCGATATCTGGTCACGTTCGATGCTCTGTGGCGCCCGGTCGTCCTCATCCTCGGGTGTGGCCTGCTGGCGGCCGGTTTCTTGGCCGTCATCCTCATCCACTTCTACATGGGAGAGGACTGGCGGTCCGGCACCCGCGCCGAGGACGGAACCCGACTGATCACCACAGGCCCCTTCACCGTTTCCCGAAATCCGATGATGCTGGGTGTGATCGCGGCTCAGGTCGGCCTGTTTCTCGCCCTTCCGTCGCTGTTCACGCTGGTCTGCCTAGTGCTCGGCGTCTGGGCCGTGACCGCGCAAGTGGGCTGTGGAGGAACGGCTGCTCAGACGGCGTTTCGGAGAGGATTACGATGCTTACGCGTCGCACACCCCCCGCTGGCTTGGTTACCGTCAATCGCCAACGCGTGATAAGGAGTGAAAGCGCCCGGAGGGATCGAACCTCCGCCATCGTCATTGACAGTTGCGCATTGCGCCGCTGAACTAAGGGCCCTGAAGAGAGTGGTCACCGATGCGGCACTCGGGACGGCCAGGGAAAAAATGGAGCGGATGTAGGGGGATAATATCCGCTCCAGGTCAGGGAGGGGAAAGGTAGCCACTTTGACCACGCTTCAGAACGTAACGGTTATTCGAGAAACGGCCCGCTTTGGATCATCGATCTTGGGGGGGCCCCGCTACATGGTTCAACTCATGCGGACAACGGGCGCTCTCTGACCGCTCCGCTTTGCGTATGTCCGATCTCGGATTGAGCCAACACGCCGTCAATCTTGTTTCGCATGACGACGACGTGCATGTTCTCGGCCACTTCGATCGCGACCGTGGCTTCGTCGTGTAAGCGGACAATAGTACCGACAAGACCGCCGGAAGTTGTAACCCGATCCCCGGGGCGCAGGCTCTCGATCATCCTTCTATGGTTCTGCAGCCGCTTTTGCTGCGGTCGCACGAGCGAGAGATAAAGAACGACAAAAACCCCGGTAACAAGCGCAGCTTGTAGCGCAATGTTGTCGATGTCCATGATTCAATGCCTCCTTAAGGATCGCAGACCGGTCGTTGGTATGGACACTTATTGGTTTTGGACACGAAAGATGTATCCAGTGCCGAAGATTCCGATCAGCAACAACAGCACGTGGCCGAAAACAAACTCCGGGATCCAAATGAACATTCCTGCACTGATGCAGAAAATGCACGACCACATGAAAGCCAGAACGACCATCAATTGAAAGCGGACAACTTTCGGAAGCTGGAGCAAGGGATTCTTCTCCGGGTTCATGACGGTATCCCAAGCGGCTTTAACCATTTTCACGTTCTCCAAGGCATGATTTGACGGTTTGTCGTTCGTTTGCATCCGATAACGGTCGAGACTTTTACCGGGTTGCCAACGTGCACATGGTACGCCGAGGTCGATGGCTCGGATCACCGGCATCGCGAAACACCGCTTGAACTTCGACACGATGACCGCTCGCCCGGAAGCCGGTCACATCATCGAAATGCCGATAACGCTGATAAAGTTCTAAGTTGGAAGTCATCGTCGTCGCGGTATGGAGGTGGCGCCAATAAAGGCGACCGCCGGATCTCAGCGGTAGCTACCAACCGGCGGTCCCGGCTTCACCCTTGAATGGCCCGACGATGTCGTCGGTGACCCAGCCTCCATAAAAACAGCCGGGCTGGGGGCGTGCTTGTTCATCTCCGACAAAGCACGCATCCATCAGGTGGCAATAGAACGCGATGTGGTCCTGGATCCCGATGAAGGCAGCGGTTGGTCTGGGGTAACTCCATGCCGCGCGTTCAGCGCTCTTGCCGTTCACCTCTATGGTGAAGTAACGAGCCTGGCCTTTCCACTCACAGAAAGAGCCCCCGCTAGCAACGCTCATATGGTCCAAAAGAACATCTTCCGGCGGGAAGTAGTAGACCGGCGGGTGGCTGGTCTCCAGAACCCTTTTGGCACGGCTTGTATCGGCAACGGTCAGTCCGTTGAACAGCGCCCGAAGTCTCTTGGTCACCGGCTCCAGGCGTGGCGGTCTTGGGTAGTCCCAAACGGACTCCTGGCCAAGCTTGGGCGATGGTGGTTTTGGCTTGCTCATTGCGGTCCTCGCCAGTCGTGTTCACTGCATCATCGTGTCGTCACGTCCGCCGATGCGCTAGGTGAGCGGTCAACCGCGTGCGGCGCGGCGCATACCAATCGTACCCCCGCTCCAGAACCCAGCGCACGGGCGCCCAGCGGGCGATCGGCGCAAACATCCTGAAGCCGGGGATGCGCTCCCAGACGGCGATGAAAGCCTGAACGCCCGTCACCAATCGGCCATCGGGGAGGCGCGCGTGCATTCTCGCCAGCGCGTCGGCCTGGCTGACCCCGTCTTGACAGAGATCACCTCCATTGACGCTGACGTCGTGCCACTGGATGGCGCAGGCGCGATCTGCCCGGTTGTAGATCTCCACTTCCCTCGAGCAAACCGGACAGGCACCGTCGAAGTAGACAGTCAGCCGATTGCTGGTTTTAGGTGAATCTTCGGGCATGGATTGTTGCCTCCAAGGTAGCAGCGTCATGACATCAATACGGATCGGATCGCAAAGGCGATCACGGCGAGCATCGCCACACTTGCCGCCCACAGAAATGCGAACCAGAGCAGCCGCTTCAGGACCGACTGCGGCCCATGACCCTCATCGAACATCAATGATATCCTTCGTCGGGCCTGACCTTTCCCCTAAAGACCCAGTATGCATAGCCCGTGTAGCCGAGGATGATCGGCAGGAGGATCACGGCCCCGACCAACATAAACTCGAGGCTTTCAGGCGGCGCGGCCGCGTCCCAAATCGAGTACACCCGGGGAACGACGTAGGGGTACATGCTGATCCCGAGGCCCAAGTAGGAAACGACGAAAAACCCGAGAGAGAGCAGAAAAGGCCATAAATCCTTGGCATGTTTCACGGACAGGTAAAATCCCCAGGCGAGACCTACGACCAGAAGGGGAACCGGGGAGAGAATGACGATGTTGGGCCACGAAAACCATCGGTCGGCGATCTCGGGGCTCAGGAACGGTGTCCAGATGCTGACAAGGCCGATCAGCGCGACCACGACAAAGCCCAACGGCAAGGCAGCGCGATAGAACCGTTGCTGAAAGGGTCCGTCGGTCTTGAGGATAAGCCAGCATGCCCCGAGAAGGGCATAGCCGACGACCAGAGCGACACCGGTGAGCACCGAGAACGGGGTGAGCCAGTCGAACCAGCCTCCGCTGTAGGAACGGCCCTCGACGGCAATACCCTGAATGAAGGCGCCGAGCGCGATGCCTTGACAGAAAGCGGCGAGAGCGGAGCCGCCGGCGAATCCGATGTCCCAGAAGATCTTGTTCCTTTCCGTCCGGAAACCGAACTCGAAGGCGACACCGCGAAAGACAAGTCCGATCAGCATGGCGATGATCGGCGCATACAGCGCCGTGAGCACGATCGAATAGGCAAGGGGAAACGCCGCCAGAAGGCCGCCACCGCCCAGGATCAACCAGGTCTCGTTTCCGTCCCAAATGGGCGCAACCGAGTTCATCATCACCGTGCGGTTCCGATCCCCTCTGACGAACGGGAATAGAATGCCGACGCCCAGGTCGAAGCCGTCGAGAACGACGTACGCGAGGACCGCGAAAGCGATCAACATCGCCCAGATCATCGGCAGGCTTGTTTCCATCTCCACTCCTCTGCGTCCGTCCCGGCGCTCAGTGGCGCTTCATAGCCGACACGGGTGTGAGCCCGGCCGAACGGATCGGCTTTCCCTTTTCCGGCTCTTCCTCGGTTGGCGAGGGCGGCTTCGCCATCATGCGCAGCATGTACAAGACGCCGACACCGAACACGACGAGATAGACGATAACGAAGGCGGCGAGCGACGCGCCGACACCTGGCGCGCCGATCGGCGAGGCGGATTCGGCGGTACGGAGCAAGCCGTACACGGTGTAGGGCTGACGACCCACCTCCGTGGTGATCCAGCCGGCCAACACGGCGATGATCCCCGAAGGCCCCATCGCCACACCCAGGCGATGGAACCACGGTACTTCGAACAGGATACGCCGCCAGCGCAACACGAGACTGATGCCGCCCATCGCAGCCATCAGCAAACCCAGACCCACCATGATCCGGAAGCTCCAGAACACGATCGTGGCGTTTGGACGATCCTCTGGCGGCCACTCCTTCAGTCCCTTTACCTCGCCGTCCCAGGAATGGGTCAGGATCAAGCTGCCGAGGTGGGGAATCTCGATCGCGTAACGGGTTTCCTCCGCCTCCATGTCCGGAATGCCGAACAGGATCAATGGTGCGCCTTTCGTCGTCTCGAAGTGTCCCTCCATCGCGGCAACCTTGGCCGGCTGATGCTCGAGCGTGTTCAACCCATGCACATCGCCGGCGACGATCTGTACCGGCGCGACAACGGCGGCCATCCACATGGCCATGGAGAACATCGTCCGTGCCGCTTCGTTGCCACGGTCGCGCAGCAGATGGAACGCGCCGACCGCGCCGACGACGAATGCCGTGGAGAGATAGGCCGCGAGCACCATGTGCACCAGGCGATAGGGGAAGGACGGATTGAAGACGATGGCCCACCAGTCGTCCGGAACGAACTGCCCGTGCTCGTTGATCCCGTAGCCGGCCGGCGTCTGCATCCAACTGTTGACCGAGAGGATCCAGAACGCCGAGACAAACGTTCCGAAAGCCACCATCAGCGTCGCGAAGAAATGGAGCCGTTTGCCGACGCGGTTCATCCCGAACAGCATCACGCCGAGGAAACCGGCCTCGAGAAAGAATGCGGTCAGCACCTCGTAGCCCATGAGAGGACCGAGGATCGGTCCGGTCTTGTCCGAGAAGACGCTCCAGTTGGTGCCGAACTGGTAACTCATGACCAGGCCGGAGACGACGCCCATGCCGAACGCGAGCGCAAATATTTTCAGCCAGTATTTGAAAACCCGGAGATAGGTCTCGCGTCCCGTGAGCAACCACAATCCCTCCAGGACGGCGAGATAGCTCGCCAGACCGATGGATATGGCCGGGAACACGATGTGGAACGAGACAGTAAAGGCGAACTGAATGCGGGCTAGGAGGACGGGATCGAAATCGGTATTGAACATCGTTGCCCTGAGAATTTGAGAACCTGATCCAACCGCGCCTCCTTCACGTGTGGTTCGGGATAACCGCTAGCCAGTCGTTTGAATCATACCAGCTATGCGCCACACGCATTTTTAGGACCCAGCTTCCTTCGCGAGGGCTCAACTCACACATCGCAGTGTCTGCGTCGGGGCCGAATACGATCCGGCGCAGCAAACCGCTCGTATCGAGTTTGTGCAACATCACGAGATAACCCGCAGACGCATGGGCGCCAGATGGCGTGAGATCACGGTCTTATCGGTAACGGACACTCGCGCGACTTCGCTGGCCCATCTGAAGTTCTTCGAGGAACAGGACTACCGACCATGATTCGGCGTGACAAGCTCGATACACCTCTCCCGTCATCGGCGACGGCGGACCCCAAGCAGATTGCCTATTTCGCCTCCATGGCCGAGGAGTGGTGGAATCCTGAGGGCCGCTTCAAGACACTCCACCAACTCAATCCTGTCAGGCTCAGGTTCATCTGTGACCGCATTGCCCGCCACTTTGGCCGCAACCCGGAAAAGCATTTGCCGCTCGCGGGCCTGAGGGTTCTCGATATCGGGTGTGGCGGGGGTTTGCTCAGCGAACCGATGGCCTTTCTCGGCGCCGACGTCGTCGGCATCGACGCGACGGCGAAGCTGGTTCATGTCGCCCACGTTCACGCCGCCGCCAACTACGTCGAGGTCGACTATCGGCACGTTCTCGCCGAAGACCTCGCGGCGGCTGGCGAGCGGTTCGACGTGATCGTCAACACGGAAGTGATCGAGCACGTCGCCAACGTCGACCGCTTCGTCGAGTGCTGCTGCCGGCTGATGAAACCAGGCGCCATCATGATCGTCGCCACCCTCAACCGGACCCTGAGGTCGCTGTTGTTCGCCAAGATCGGCGGCGAGTACGTCCTCCGCCTTCTGCCGAAGGGCACCCATGACTGGAACCGGTTCATCACGCCGCACGAACTGGCGGCAATGCTTGATCGGTTCGGGGTTCTCACGACCGAGATCGTCGGTGTCGGCTACAACCCGTTCAACCAGAAGTTCCGAATCACCGGCAACACCGCAGTGAACTACATGGCGGTGGCTGTGCGTCCGTCGCGCGCCCGTCTCCAGGTCGTCGACGACGACCACGCCCCAGTCATGACCGCTCGATGAACATCGTAACCGACCGCGGTCAAGGGTCTCGGACCCCCTGTTCTCCCCCCGACATCGCGATCATCGGCGCGGGTATTGCGGGACTCGCTTGTGCGCGAACGCTGGTGAACGGCGGCTATCCCGTCGCGGTTTTCGACAAGGGCCGCCGCCCGGGGGGACGGGTGGGGACCCGGCGCGTCGAGGGATTCGCATTCGATCACGGCGCCCAGTACTTCACCGCCGATACCGCCGAATTCCGAACGGCGATCGCTACCGCCCGTCAAAGCGGAGCGATCGCGCCATGGGGCGGGAAGATCGTCGCGCTTTCCGACGGCGCCGTCCCAACCGTTGACGACGACCGTCGGCGCTGGGTCGGCGTGCCCGGCATGAGCGCCCTGGCGCAGCACCTGTCCGCCGGTCTCGACATCCGCTGCGACCATCGCGTGGCAGACGTCGTCCGCGAGGGTGAGGCATGGCGGCTCATCGCCGATGACGGTTCAACGCTCGCCGAGGCCGACCTCGTCGTTGTTGCCGTTCCCCCGCCGCAGGCGTTACCGTTGCTGGCGGGCAGCCGCGAACTGGCCGACCGTGCCGCTGCCGCGACCGTTGCCCCGTGCTGGGCGGTCATGCTGGGCTTCGACGAGCCGCTGTCATTGCCGTTCGACGGCGCATTCATCGACGGTGGTCCGCTGGCCTGGATTGCCCGCGATCGGTCGAAGCCTGAGCGCGCCGGGGGCGAAGCCTGGGTGTTGCACGCGGCGCCGTCGTGGTCCCGGGATCATCTGGAGGCGGACCGCGGAGCCGTCTCTCGAGATCTGCAGGCTGCTTTCCAAGCCACCGTTGGCCCAAAAAGTCTGCGACCGAAGTTTGCGGCTGCACACCGGTGGCGGTATGCGCGGGTGGAAGCGCCGGTCGGTGAGGCTTGCTTGTTCGACCCCAGCCTGCGGATTGGCGCTTGCGGCGACTGGTGTCTGGGCAGCAAGATCGAGGCCGCTTACGCATCGGGACGGGCCATGGCCGACCGGATCGTCGCTGACATCAATTCGGCAGAGCCTGTCGAGAACCTCGGCCTGAAGGAGTGACGAGATGGCAACCGTGTTGATCATCGGTGCGAGCAAGGGGATTGGCCTGGAAACGGTCAAGTGCGCGCTCAAGGCGGGGCATACGGTGCGGGCGATGGCCCGCTCGGCGGTGCGCATTCCCGTCCGCCAACCAAACCTGCAAACGGTGACGGGGGACGCCTTGGACGCGAACGCCGTCACCCAGGCGCTCGCGGGCATCGATGTCGTGATCCAGACCCTCGGGGTCACCGCCGGGCCGGAATTCCTGTTCAAACCGGTTCGACTGTTCTCCGACGCGACCCGCGTCCTCGTCGCGGCGATGGAGGAAACCGGCGTCCGGCGGCTGATCTGCGTCACCGGCCTTGGCGCCGGTGACAGCCGCGGTCGCGGCGGCGTCCTCTACAACACCGCCTTTCGCCTGTTCCTCGGGCGTGTTTACGACGACAAGGACGTGCAGGAGCGGATCATCCGCAACAGCAAGCTCGACTGGATGATCGCCCGCCCCGGCATCCTCACCCGCGGGCCGAAGACCGGCCGCTATCGGGCGTTGGACAATCCCGACGATTGGCACTGTGGTTTCATTTCGCGCGCCGACGTCGCCGACTTCCTGGTCAAGCAAATTGATAACGACCAATACCTGGGCAAGACGCCCGTCTTGATTCAGTGAGGCGCCGACCGAGGATACGGCGTTTTCACCTGACGATGGTGCCGGCGACAACGCTCCGAGCCGTACCTGATTTCGTCCCAAACCCTGGACCACTTGCGGCGCCAATCGTACGGCCGGTCGCAGGTCGGACAGGCTTTCGAAAGTACCAGGGATCTGCGGGGCATGCGGTGTCGCGCCAAGAATCGAGGTCGCGTTGCTCACGCCCGCGGTGGGTGGCTCCCGACAACGGTGCGTGGTCGACGGTCCGCAGATCGCGTTTGAACCAGACGGGTTGAACACTCGCGGCAGCGTGTTCTTGGATCGGTCAGGATCCGAACCGCAGGAGCGTGGCAGCACACGTGACGAACAGCGAGGTAGCAACGGCTGCGGACAACGGCAGTCGCAGGCGCATCCACCAATTCGGCGTCAACGATCGCATCCATGCCCAGCGGTCGAGAGGCAATAAGGCAACGAACGCGATGCCCAGCACGGCGGCCGACCACGGCGTCGGAAGCATCAGCGCCACCCAACCGACCAACGACGGCACCACGCTTGCCGTAAATAGCCGTCCCGCCGCCGGCGCGTGACCACCTGCCACGCTGCCGCTGGCGAACCCCCAGTGGGCGCCGCCGATGAAGGACAGGATCACCGCGCCGTAGGTAACAACCGCTTCACTCGAAACGATGGCAACACCTTCCGCGGCGACACAGGCGGTGACGGCGAGGACGACAAATGGAACGGCACCGGCTCCGCCAAGCACCACGGCTGCAGTTGGAAGAGACACATGCGACGCACTTTCGAACGTCATCAAAGACGAACTCCGTCGGGCGGATAGATACAGATGTTTTTCGAAACTGGTACGAGCGCGCGCCCCTGCCGGTTCAGCAGTCCCGAGCCAGCGTGACTGACGTTCGTCTCAATGCCGTTGCGGAGCCAGGGCGCAGGGAATGCGCGTCCGACTAGTCGAAGACAGCCTCGATCGGATAGGGCCGGACATCCTCGGCAGGGATCGGGTTCTGCGCACCGGCGAAGTACTGCAGCTTGCCCTTGTCATCGAACAGCGGCCGGATGCGGAGACGGTTCCAGAACTTGCTGCCGTCCTTGCGGTAGTTGAGGATATCGATGGTGATTTCGGTCTCGGTCGCCAAGGCGTCGCGGATCGCCTGGACGGCCTTCGGGTCGGTTTCCGGCCCCTGCAGAAACCGGCAATTGCGGCCAAGCACCTCCTCGGGCGGATAGCCGGTCTGTCTCTCGAATTCGTCGCTGACGAAAATGATTGGCGTGTCGGGTCGCGCGGGATCGGAGATGACCACGCTCTTCTCACGCTCGTCGTCGGCGAGCAAAGCCGCCTTCGAAGCGTCGCCGTGTCCGCGGACCGTCATTGGCTGGATACTCCCTCTCTCAGGTCAGACGATCATGCCCCTTTCCACCCATCAAGACAACATAGCCTGCGGGTGCTGCGGGCATTGAAACAAAGAGATCCGAACCCGAGCCGTGACCGTAAGGGAAATGGCAGCGCGATATCGCATGCCACTTCCAGGGGGTTCGAGAAGCAAAGCCTCCGACGGCATCAACAGAGCACGATGAGAGGATCCCACCCATGAACGCACCGGCCCGAGTTGTCATTCCCGAATTCGACGAGGCAATGAGCCCCGCGCGGCCGACCCGCGACGAGGCCGAGGACGCGGTGCGGGTGTTGCTGCGCTGGGCCGGCGACGATCCGCAGCGGGAGGGCCTGCTCGGCACCCCGGGGCGGGTGGTGCGCTCCTACGAGGAGTTCTTCTCCGGGTACGACGAAGACCCGGCCGCGCTCCTGCGGCGGACCTTCGAGGAGACCGACGGCTACGACGAGATGGTGCTGCTCCGCGACATCACCTTCGAGAGCCACTGCGAACATCACATGGTGCCGATCATCGGCAAGGCGCACGTAGGCTATCTGCCGGACAGCCGCGTCGTCGGCATCTCCAAGTTGGCCCGTGTGGTCGAGGCCTACGCCAAGCGGCTGCAGATCCAGGAGAAGATGACCGCCCAGATCGCCAACGCCATCAATGCCGAGCTGCAGCCGCGGGGTGTCGCCGTGGTCGTCGAGGCGGCCCATCAGTGCATGACCACGCGCGGCGTGCACAAGCCGGGGGTCAGCATGGTCACCAGCCGCATGCTCGGCGCGTTCCGCGACGACGCCATGACGCGGCGCGAGTTCCTGGCGATGATCGGCAGTCCGACCAATCGCGCCTGACAGGCCCACGCCCGCCCATGAACCCGGCCTCAGAAATCAAAGACCCCCGCGTTTGGCCCCCGTCTGACCTTTTGTTGGACGATTTCGGTGGCGACGATCTGGTGTCCGCGCTCGGCACCCGATGGCGCGGGTTCAGCGACCGGGTCATGGGCGGCGTCTCGCGGGAAAGCGTGGTGCCGGCCGAGATCGACGGCCGGCGCTGCCTGCGGCTGACCGGCGACGTCCGCCTCGACAATGACGGCGGGTTCATCCAGATGGCGCTCGACCTCGCCGCGGACGGCGCGACCTTCGATGCGTCGGACTTACCGAGGCCTCTCGCTGGAAATCCGTGGCAACGGCGAGCACTACGGCCTGCATCTCCGCACAGCCGACTGCGTCCGCCCGTGGCAGTCCTACCGAACGGGCTTCGTCGCCGAACCGCGCTGGCACGAGATCAAATTACCATTCCACGCGTTCGCGCCCCATCGGTTGACAGCGCCGCTGGACATCAGCCGCCTGCGTCGTCTCGGCCTGGTCGCCATCGGACGAGCGTTCGCGGCGGATCTCGCCGTGGCGAGGCTCAGCCTGTACCGCGAAAGCGAATATGACGTGTACTCATGAACCACGACCGGCCGATGTCCGATTTCGGTGGACTATCGGAGATCTTAACAGCTTCGATTGCCGGATCGATTTGCCTTTAGGTCACACCAAGCTCGATCACTGGCCTCGCGCCAGCGCCAGGGCGGCCGCCTCGGCCGCATCGAACCAAGCCTCGTCGCCGTGGATCAACCGGAGCACGCTCGCGCCCTCGATCAGCAGGACAAGCTCGCGGGCGAGGCGCGCGGGGCTGGCGGCGCCTGCCCCGGCTAACGCCTCGGCCAACATCTGCTCAACCGACTGCTTCTGCGCCGCGGCAGCCCAGCGCGCCGGGTGCCCGGGCGCCCAGGCCAGCTCCATCGCCGCCCGTGTGAAGCCCGAGCCGCGCCAGCCCGGCATCCGCGCCCAGCGGCGGAGCCCAGCGAAGATGCCGCCGACCAGCTCCTCCGGCGTCGCCGAGTCCTGGCCGCACCAGCGCCGGATCTCGGCCCCGGCCAAGTCTGCCTGCGCCTCCAGCACCTCGGCGATCAAGGCGTCCTTCGATGGGAAGTGGTTGTAGAGCGTGCGCTTGGTGACGCCCGCCGTCTCGGCCACTGCGTCGACGCCGGCCCGCTGGAAGCCCTCGCGGTAGAAAAGCTGGTAGGCGCTTTCGACGATGCGGCGACGAAGTTCTCGCAGGCGCGGCGGGGCATGGCCGAGAGTATACCGAGTAGTGAATTGGATGGCAGCCGCAATCGTGCGACCATCCCAAATCTCTAAGCCTGCCGGAGGACAACATGACCCTGATTGTCGCCCGCATGCGCTCCTGCACCATCAGCGCCTTCAGGGCGTTGGAGGGCAGACCGGCAGCGCCCACCAATGCCGCCGCGCAGTTCGAGCGGAAGTTCCCCTTGCGCGGCTCGGCGTTTTCCTGTCGACCCTGCTCTGAAGGTAAACGGAGACCGTTGCAATGACCCGCTCAGCAGCCATCGTGCTCATTCTACTCATTTTAGGTGACGCGATCGCCGAAATCTTCGCCCTACCGATCCCAGGGGCTGCACTCGGCCTCGCCGCCCTCACGGCTGCGTTCGCGATCCGCGGAGGACCGGACAAGGGATCGGAGGAACTCTTCGACTTCGCCGCCCCATACTTTCCCCTGTTCTTCGTGCCCGCGGCGGTCGGTGTCATTGCAAGCCTCGATGTTCTCGCCTTCGCCTGGATCCACGTCACGGTAGCCATCGTCTTCGGAACGGGTGTGACCATCCTGATCACAGGACTCATCTCACAGGCCTTGATGCGGCGGATCACCGAAGAGGCCCAAGCGTGATGGACTGGATCTCGTCATTCGAACGCCAACCACTTTTCGCCGTCTGCCTTACCGTAGCGGCTTATGCCTCGGCAGAAATACTCTGGCAGAGAACGGGGAAACCAGCCCTCCTCCACCCGGTTCTGATCGCGACCACGGTCCTCGCCGGCATCCTCATCGTCCTAGGGATCTCCTATGAGGACTACCTCCGGCAGGCGCAGCCAATCGATGAAGCCCTCGCTCTACTGATCGTGCTGCTCGCCGTTCCGCTCTGCCGTCAGTTTTCGTTGATCCGAAAGTCGGGGCTCCCGCTGGTTACGGCCCTCGTAGTCGGCTCGACAGTGGCACTGGGTACCGCCCTGGCCCTGCCGGCAGTTATGGGCGTCGGTGATGACCTTGTCGCGACGATCGCGCCGAAATCCGCAACGACGGCGGTTGCGGTCAAGGTGTCCGAGCGCCTCGGAGGCGTTGCAGGCCTCACTGCCGTGATCGTGATCTCGACAGGCATGTTCGGCGGCGCGTTCGGCCCACTCATCCTCGAACTCGGCGGGGTAAGGGACGATCGCGCGAAGGGGTTCGCCCTGGGTGTGGCCTCTCACGCGATCGGCACGGCGCGCGCCTTCCAGATTTCTGAGACGGCCGGCGCTTTCGCCAGTGTCGGAATGATCCTGAATGCGCTACTCACCATGGCTCTCGCCCCCGTCGCCTTCGCTTTGATCACCAGTGGCTAATAGGCAGTGCGTACGCTCCGGCAATCGAAGAGATCCGATCTGCTTCAATCCGTACCTCTATTGCTACCAAAATCCGGTCGAGCGCTCTTCGACCGCATCGAGCAGTGCCGCCGGAGCGCAACGCGGGCCAAGGAGCGCGCCGCCAACTTCCTCACATTCGTCAAAGTCGCAACGTACCGTCTGTGACTTCGCGTTTATGAGTCCGCGACCTGGTCAGATCTCCCCTTAGGACAGATCGATGGCGAACTTTTTGAGATCCGCCAAGGCTACGTAATCGAGCACACGTTCATGGGTGGCGGTCAGGACGACGGGCGGCGCCATGCCCACGTCGAGAGCTTCTTTCCACCGGCCGACGCACAGGCACCATCGATCGGCCGGTTTAACCCGGGAAACCCGAAGGCCGGAACCAGGGTTGTCGTCGTGCATCGATCGCGAAAGGCGAGACGCTCGGTCATCTGTGCGCAAACCAAGTGGGCGCCCACGTCCTGCGGGCCGGCAGCCGGTGCGGAGGAACCCGGTCATCGGCGACGTACCGCATGTCGCCAACGGCTCGCCGAATACGTTCCGATCCTCAGCCATCGTCGCGTTATCCGTATTCAGCATCCGGGACCCCAATCCAATCAGGCGTGACCGACGTGGACATAGCGACGATCGGCGTCGTTCATCGCCGTCAACGCCGTGCTCACCAATTGGGCCGCCAGCCGGTCGGTCGTCGGCTTGGGAACCTCGATCATCGTTGCGCGGATCGCCAGAGCCATCGCCATAGCCTGAAGGACGTCGCCGTTGCTCGTCGTCGGCTCGAGCGTCACTTCTCGGTCGAGCGCCTCGAGAACGGCGGTGACCAATTGCGACACGCGCATCGGCGAGGCCGTCTGCGGATGGAGGGGGAAGGTGATGTCGAACCGTTCGCCGGTCGCAGTGTTGGCGGTGTAGGGAAGACGGGTGGCCATGCGCAATCTCCTCTCTGGAATGAAGGTCAAACGAAACGGGCGAGGACGATCGCGACGGCGATCATCTGGGCGGCGTTGATCCACACGCTCAGCCGGTGGAGCCGCGAGAATCGCTTCCGCGCCGTCGCTTCGCCGCCGCCGGCCGCGTCTTTTGCCCGGTTGATCCTCGGCATCAGCACCTGTCGTGCGATCACGCCGACGGCGGCGACCGCAGCAAGTGCGACGGCATCCGGGACGCGCGAAAACGTCAGGGATAACGCCGCAATGCCGGCAAGTGTAATGACGGTGAGATAGTACCAGGGAAACACCTGCCGGATGAACCGCCCCGCCGTCTCGGCGTCCAGCCTGGTGAAGATCAACGGCGCCATTACCATCGAGAAGAACGCCATCGCACCGAACAGCAATGCCGTCGCGAAAAGCCCTGTGGTCGTCAATACCGCTTCCATACTTCCTACTCGTTTCTTCGCCGCTTTTTACAGCCGCACACCGCCAATGGATTGATCGAGACATTCTAGGGAAGCCGATGGGGGGAAAGCTACGCGGCGAGTTTGTAGACGGTCAGCGCCTGGGCCTTGCCGCGGATCTGGACTTCGCCGATCGCCTCCAGGGGATAGGACCGCTTCAGGCGGGCGACCGTGGCATCGGAAACGAGGGCGGGAACGCCAAACTCCTTGCCCAGCTGTTCCAGGCGCGCGGCCGAGTTAACCGCATCGCCGTAGACGGTGTAGGAGACCCGGTCGCCCGAGCCGACCGGCCCGGCGATCACCTCTCCGGTGTTGATGCCGACGCGGATCCGGAGGTCGACGTCGGCGAACGTTCGCCCGGCGACGATGTCGAGCATTTCCATCGCGGCGGAGACGGCCTGGTCGGCATGGTCGGGATCTTCGAGGGGAACGTTAAAGGTGACCAACATCGCGTCCCCCTGGAACTGGTTGACGACGCCGCCGTGGCGGGTGACCGGTTTGATCACCGCCGAGAAATATTCGTTGAGCATGCGGACCAGCCGGGCGGGCTCCATGGTCTCGGCGATGCGGGTGAAGTCGGCTATATCGGCATAGAGGATCGTCGCCGTGGTCAGGATCGGTTCGAGCTGGCCACGCCTGGCGACGAGCGCGGCGGCAACGCTGTCGGGCACGTAGCGGCCGAACGTGTCGCGAATGAACGCCCGCTCCTCCACCGCAACGATCATCGCGTTGAACGACGCCGCGAGCACGCCGAATTCGTCGTCGGTGACCACCGGCGCCCGGACCGCCAGATCACCGTTGCGTACTCCCTTCATCGTATCCATCAGCTGGTTCACCGGACGGGTCAGGCTGCGGGTCACGAAGATTAGCGATACGCCGACCAGAAACACCGACGCGAACAGGTCGAGAAAGACGGTCTGGCTCACGCTCAGGCCCTGGGCCGCCCGTAGCCCGCTGAACACGGTCAGATCGGCGACGATCAGGAGGTTGGGCACGATCGCGACCACGCAGAACACGACGATAAGCTTGACGACGATCCGACCGCCCGACGCGCGGGCGGGGAAGCCCGGCCGCTCCAGTTTCCGGCGCAACGTCGAAGCGACGTCGCCGATCAGGAAAT
Source organism: uncultured Alphaproteobacteria bacterium (assembly GCA_963772635.1). GTDB lineage: Bacteria > Pseudomonadota > Alphaproteobacteria > Rhodospirillales > Defluviicoccaceae > JAUXFS01. Next base: position 16,652 of record CAVYYK010000056.1, on the reverse strand, counting down.
ACGTGTAGAACGCGTAGAAGACCATGTAGGCGAAGGTAAACCAGGCGAACGCGAGTACCCTGGTCGCCAGCGGCAACGCATCGAGCGCCTGGGAATCGGGGGTGAACACCCCGAGCAGAAAAGCGACGCCACAATAGAGCAGCGTCACCGCCGCCGCCGATATCGCCGACCACGCCGGCAACCGCTGGAGGCGGCGCAGTGCCGCGTCCGCATTCCGTCGATCGCGGAGGTGGTTACGGATCGGCCAGAACAGCCACGCGCCGATGGCGGTGTTGAGCAATCCCAGAATCGCCAGGTTGGCCGAGATGTCTTCGAACACCACCGCCGTTCGTCCGGTCAAGAAGATGAAGATGCCGGTAATGACGAGATCGACGGCGCTCAGGCTCGCCATTGACACCAGGTAGCGGTTCATCGGGTTTGAACTTCCGTCCGATCTCCACGGCGAGCGAGCGTGAGTACGCCGCCGCGAATTCGTGGGTGATGCTTCCGATACGTATCCGCGGCGGAAGTCGATCACTCGCCCCCATCGGCCTGATCCACCTTTCGCCAACGTCCGTATCGAACTTAGCGGACGAAGCCGTGCAACCAAGGCAAGACTGTTGCTGAAGGCTTTCGCGGTAGAGCGTGGGTGGACTGAACCGAGCGGGATGAAAGTCGGATTGATGGCAAGCAAATGGCCGAATTTTCGGATTTTGGCGGCTCTGGCGGTTGGGGTGTTTGCGTTGACCGTCATGGTCACGCAACCGTTGGAAGCTGCGAGGGACGACAGCGCCTTCGCCTTTGCCTTCACCTCGATCGAGGGAGAGCCGATGCCGCTGACCGCTTTTGCGGGGAAGACATTGCTCGTCGTCAACACCGCCTCGTTTTGTGGATTCACCCGCCAGTATGCCGCGTTGCAGGAACTTTGGGAGCGCTACCGGGACCGCGGTCTGGTCGTTCTCGGCGTGCCGTCCAACGACTTCGGCGGTCAGGAGCCCGGCTCCGAAAGCGAAATCAAGCAGTTCTGCGAGGTCAACTTCAGCGTCGATTTCCCGCTGACGACCAAAGAGCACGTCAAGGGCGAGGCCGCGCATCCGTTCTACAGGTGGGCTGGGCGGGAACTCGGTCCGGCCGCCGAGCCCCGCTGGAATTTCCATAAATATCTGGTCTCGCCCGACGGGCGCCTTGTGGCGTGGTTCCCGACGATGATGTCGCCGACATCGGACGAGGTGACAGAGGCGGTCGAGGCCCATCTCCCGCAAAAACCGCGATGACACCGGCAACAAACCTCGGAAGCAGTGATCCGACTGGCGGGTTCGGTCGTAAAGCATGTCAACACGGTCAACATTGAGTTTGGACATGAATGCCCTAGCTGTCATTAGTAGTGCGCCGCATGCGGGAGCTTGGCTGATGCCCGGCCTCGCGAGCCGGTTCGGGAGAGCGAACGCGGGGCACCACGTGGACAACAGCCGTCTGAACGATCTGATCGGGGCGATGGCCGAGTGCCGGGACAGGGAGGCGTTCGCCGCTTTGTTCAGGCATTACGCGCCGCGCTTGAAGGCGTTCGGCATGCGCCAGGGTGTCGATGCCGGGACCGCCGAAGAGTTGGCGCAGGAGACGATGCTGTCGGTCTGGCGCAAGGCGGTCACGTTCGATCGCCGCCGGGCCAACGCGTCGACCTGGATCTTCACCATTTTTCGCAACAAGCGCATCGACATGTTGCGGCGGGAGAGTCGACCGGAAGCGGATCTGGATTCGGTGGCGGAGCTGGCCTCCGACGCGAGCGGCGCCGACGACGACTACCACGCGGCACGAACCGGCGAGATCATCCGCGAGGCGATGATCGGGTTGCCGGAGGAACAGGTGGAAGTATTGAAGAAGGCCTTTTTCGAGGACAAGCCGCACAGCGCCATTGCCGAAGAACTCAACCTCCCGCTTGGCACCGTGAAATCCCGAATCAGGCTGGCGTTGGCCCGTCTCCGCCTAGCGCTGCCGGAGGGTCAGTTGTGATCAATCATCATCCTTCAATTGAACTGTTGTTTGACTACGCGGCAGGAGCGACGCCCGAGCCTGTTGCCTTGGTCGTCGCTACCCATGCCGCGCTGTGCAGCGAATGTGCCGCCCGAATCGGCGGCATCGAAGCCGTGGGTGGCGCCTTGCTGGAGATCGTCGAGCCGGTCGATGTCAGCGAAGATGCGCTGGACTCGGTGATGATGCGGCTCGATGAGCCGCAACCGGCTGCCCTCGCCAGGGTTGCGGCCGTCGACGCGGAAACCGCGGCGGTCGTTCCCGAACCGCTGCTCCCCTACATTGCCCGCGGCCTTGCCCACCTCGCGTGGAAGAGCGCCGGCAGGATGGTTGAAGAGGCGCGGCTACCGTTGACGGGCAAGGGCTTCAAGGCGGCGCTGATGCGGCTCAAGCCGGGCGCGGCGATGCCGGTCCACACCCACCGCGGAAGGGAGTTCACCCTGGTGCTGGCCGGCGGTTATAAGGACGAGGGCAACCAGTTCCTGCGCGGCGACTTCGACTTCAAGGATCCATCGCATGAGCATCAGCCGGTGGTCGACACCGACGGGCCGTGCCTCTGCCTGATCGTCCTGGATGCGCCGGTCAAGCTGACCGGCGGGTTCGGGCGGCTGGTCAATCCGTTCCTGCGGATATGACGCCGCTACGCGGGGTCGCGCTGGCAATCGCCTTGACGGCGGCTACGCCGGCACTCGCCGGCGGCGAGGGCTGCCAAAGCGGCAATACATGGCGCGATCCCCTGGACCTCTACGGCAACGAGCTATCGTTCGACGTCTTGCGCAACGGTGACGAAGTCGGCTTTCACAGAGTCTCGTTCAGGCCCGCCGGCGATTCGCTGATCGTGAAGAGCGAGTTCTCGGTCGAGGTGCAGGTGCTGTTCTTCACCGCTTATCGATACCGGTACACCTCGACAGACGTCTGGCGGCACGGCTGTCTTGTCTCCCTCGAGGCCGAGGTCGAAGACAACGGTACCCCATCCGTCGTCCGGGCCAAGGCGGAGAACAGCCGCCTGACCATCGTCGGTCCCTCCGGGGTCGCGATGACGGACGCCGGCATGTTTCCCACCAACCACTGGCACGCCGGCGTGCTCGGCGCCGAGCGGGTGCTGAACACGATCACCGGAACGGTGGCCGACGTTCGCATCGTCGATGACGGCGTCGACTGGGTGACGGTCGACGGCGAGCCCCAACCCGTTCGTCGCTACCACTACACCGGCGATCTCCAAAACACGGTCTGGTATGACGAAGACGGCCGGTGGGTCAAAATGCGTTTCGTCGCCGAGGACGGCTCCACCATCGAGTACGTCTGCACGCAATGCCGCCGTGCTCCGTCGCAGGCGCCGTCATGACGTGGCGGACGGTCTGGTGCACGGGCGCGGGCAAGGGCATCGGCCACGCCCTGGTGTTGCGCCTAGCCCGGGAGGGATGCCGGGTCGCCGTCAGTGCCCGCACGGAAGGCGACCTCGTCGCCCTGGCGGCGGAGGCGAAGGGGTGTAGCGGCGAGGTGCTGCCGTATCCCTTGGATGTCACCGACGAAGAAGCGGTTACGCGCGCCGTCGACAACATCGAGAAATCGATCGGGCCCCTGGACCTCGTCGTCCTCAACGCCGGCAACCACATTCCCGTGCGGGCCGAGGCGTTTTCGGTCAAGCCGTTCCGTGACCTGGTCGAAATCAACATCATGGGCGTGGTTCATGGCCTGGCCGCAGTTCTGCCGCGGTTTATCGAACGGAGACGCGGCCATGTGGCCATCGTCGCCTCGGTGGCAGGCTATCGGGGCCTGCCGACGGCCGCCGCCTACGGGGCGAGCAAGGCGGCGTTGATCAACATGGCCGAGTCCCTGAAGCCGGAGCTGGACCGGTACGGTGTTCGCATCTCGGTGGTGAATCCCGGGTTCGTCAAGACGCCGCTGACCGATAGGAACGAGTTTCCCATGCCGTTTCTGATCGGCGCCGACGACGCCGCCAACCGCATTGTCCGCGGTCTTCGGCGCGGTCGTTTCGAGATCGCCTTTCCGCGGAGGTTTGTCTGGGGGTTTAAGGTGCTGCGCTGCCTTCCCTACGGTCTCTACTTTCCCCTCACCCGCAGGTTGGTCACCGAGTCGTAAGCGAGCCCGGCTTCGTCGGCGTCCGATACTTTCCGGAAAAAAAGCGTAACTTCCCCGATTTCCACTCCGAACTTGCTGACCCGGGCGCGATTGATCAGAACGCCGTCGGGTTGCAGGAACATCCAGTCGTCGAAGCGGACACGCCAAGTCTTGTCGCCCACCTTCAGATCCAGGTCGTACCGCCAGTTGAGCGCGTTGCCGTAGGCCACGCCCGCGGCCGTTCCGATGACGTCGTCGGCACGCCCTTCATAGGTATGGTCGTCCTTCTTGACGATCCGCCAGACGCGCCGGTCGCGCTCTCCGTCGGCGTAGGTGAAGTGTTCGTCGAGCACCAGCTCGCGGCCGTCCCAACGGCCTTCGATGTCGACGACGAACTGCCGCCGCAGATCGCCGAACCGATCCTCGAACAGCCCCCATGCCCGGCTTCGCCCGGCGAAGTAGTCCTCGATAACCAGCCGTGGCTCGGAGTTGGCAAAATCCTGAGGCTTCATCGAGCTGCATCCCGGAATCAAGAATACGGTTGCCAACAGCAACCGATGTGCGCGCCTCATTGGCTGGCTCCTGCTACGTTCGTTGCCGCTCGACGGTCCAGAACCCTGCGAATGGCCCGTTGGCGTCTCAGCGTGATCGGGTGGCGCCAAGCAATTGAAATAGCGATGAGTTTCAATACGGTGGGAACGCCGGCGTAGATCACCGCGAGCGCCAGGATCGCCGTCGGATCGTTCGCCGCCCCCGGGCGGAAACCGAGCAGGTCGAGCACCGGGAACGCGAAACCGACGGCGCACGCCAGCGCCAGTTTCGTCGCCATGCTCCACACCGCGAAGAACAGGCCGGCACGACTCTTGCCGGTGCGCAGGCGATCGAGGTCGATCACATCGGCCTGCATCGCCGGCGGCAGGGCGAGATCGGCGCCCAGCGCCATGCCGGTGAGCACGCAGACGCAGAAAAACGGCACGACGGCGCCCGGCGGCAACAGCGGAACCCAGATGAACGCGGCGCAGGCGACAACCATGGCGCCACACCAAGCCCGATGCTTGCCCCAGCGCCGGCTCAGGCGAAGCCAGAGCGGGATCGCCGCGACCCCGGAGAGGAAATAGGTGAGGATCAGCACTCCTTGCGCCATCGGGCCGGCATCGAGCGCGTGTTGCAGATAGAGGGGAAACAGAACGGCCGGGAGCCCGTTGGCCAGCCCGTTGACGAACCAGGCCGACACCAAGCGAAAGAAAGGCCGATTGCGGATGATTTCCGCGAACCAACCGCGCAGTCGCACCGCGGGCTCAGGTTTCGCCTCTTCGACCGGCGCATCGGGAACCCGCCACACCATCCACGCGATCGCCGGCGCGCCGACGATGATCGCCAGCCACGCCACCGCGGCCAGTCCTTCGCGCTCTTCCCCGCCGGAAATCGAGGCGGCCGCGGGCAGGCCGCCGGCCAGAACCACGCCGACGATCATCAGGGCTTCGCGAGTTCCGGTGATGCGCGACCGTTCGTGATAGTCCGATGAGAGCTCCGCTCCCCAAGCGGTGTAGGGGACGGCCACCAGGGTCCATCCCAGATAGAGCAGGATCGCCCACAGGGTCAGGTACCATCCGCTCACGGTTTCCGGGGGTTGAAACAGCTGCAGCATCGATACGGCCGCTAACACCGAGCCAAGCAGAATCCACGGCTTTCTGCGTCCCCATCGCCAACGGATTCGATCGCTGGCGATGCCGACCAAGGGATCGGTGACGACGTCCAGGATTCGCGCCGCCATCAGCGCCGCGCCGGTGGCGGCCAGGCCGAGACCGAGGTTCTGGGCGTAAAACGTCGGCAGATAGACGTAGACCGGTAACGTCGGCATCGCCAGCGCCAGCGCCGGCAACGCGTAGGCGACCACGATCGCGCGGCTGAGGGTCATGATGACGAGGCCGAGGTCCTAGCCCCGTTCGATCCGATAGTGGGCGACGTCGATGGCCCCGGCACGGAAGCCCGCCTCGCAATACGCGAGATACAGCTCCCACAGCCGCTTGAAGCGGTCGTCGAAGCCGAGCTGCCGGATCCGCGGCCAGGCCCGCTGAAACCGTCGCTGCCACGCCGCGAGGGTCTCGGCGTAGGACGGGCCGAACGCGAAGACGTCGTTGATCGTCAGGCCCGCCCGGTCGATCTCCCTCGCCAGCGCCGACGGGCTCGGCAGCATGCCTCCCGGAAAGACATGGCGCTGAATGAAGTCGGCGCTGCGCCGGTACTGTTCGAACCGGCCGTCCTCGATGGTGATGATCTGCAGGCCGGCTATGCCTCCCGGCTTCAACCGCTCGCGCACGGTGTCGAAGAAGACCGGCCAGCGCTCCTCGCCAACGGCTTCGAACATCTCGATGGAGGCGATCCGATCGAACTGCCCGGCGACATCGCGGTAGTCCTGCAGGCGGACCTCGACGCGATCGGCGAGACCGGCCCGCCGGACGCGGTCCTCGGCATAGCGCAGCTGTTGCTCCGACAGGGTGATGGCGGTCACCCGGCAGCCGTAGTCGCGGGCCGCCATTGTCGCGAAACCGCCCCACCCGCAGCCGATCTCGAGCACATGGTGCCCGGGCCTGAGGTCGAGGTTTTCGGCGAGCCGCCGGTACTTGTTGTCCTGCGCGTCCTGCAGCGATTGCCCGGCGGCGTCGAAAACCGCCGACGAATAGGTCATGCCGGGATCGAGCCAAAGGGCGTAGAATTCGTTGCCCAGATCGTAGTGGAAGGCGATGTTGCGCCGGCTGCCGCGGCGGGTGTTGCTCCGGGCCAAGTGTCGTAACCGATCGAGACCGCGAGCGAGGCCGAACCCGCGCACCAGCCGGCCCAACGCCGGTTCGTTCTCCAGCGCGATTTGCAGGATCGCCACCAGATCCGGGGTATCCCATTCTCCTTCGACGTACGCCTCGGCAAACCCGTTGGCGCCCTTGCGCGCAACCCTTTGCAACAGCAAGGCCGGGTTCTTGACGTCGAGCACGGCACGCAATTCATGTTTCAGCCGACCCGTCACAACCGAGTTCGCGCCCTTGGGCAGCATCAGCGACAGCTGGCCGACGTCGATCCGGTTGGCGAGGTTGACGAGTATCCGGCTCGCCAGACCGGACGGGATGAGGGTGTTCCGGGAGGACCAGCAGGTGCGTTCGGGGGTTTCCGCGTCCGACATCGTTTACGCCTTCGTCGGCTGGGGTTTCGACGGCATGACGACGGTCACCGGCCGAGCCGGCGGCCGCGGCCGATCGACCAACCGCAGCCCTTTGCCCCAGAGGCGCAACGCCTCCCAGTGGATGCCGGCGATGACCTTGAGCGTCAGCAGCGGATAGCGGACGAAGGCGGTAAGTAGCGCGGCCTGGGTCAACGGCACCCGCTTCGCCCGCAGCGCGGCGTGGAGCAGCGGCCCCTCGGCGTCGCTCTGGTTGATGACGACCGAGATCGACTCGGCCGGCGGCTCGACGCGAAAGCTGTACCCCCCTTCCACGGCGTTGAACGGCGACACGTAGAACTCCTTGTCACAGCGATGGGAGAGGACCGCCGCACCGTCCGCCTCGACCGGCACCAGATAGGTGTGCCGTTCGCCGAAGGTATTGCTCACCTCATACAGGATCGCCGCCAGATCCCCGTTCGGCCGATAGCAGAAGTAGACGGTGAGCGGGTTGAACACGTAACCCAGCACCCTCGGAAAACAGAGCAACCTGATCGCGCCACCGCCGAGGTCGATGCCGGCTTCGGCGAGTTGGCGCTCGACCCACCGCCGCAACGGCCCGCCGTCGCCCGATCCGTGATCCTTGTCGAAGAAGCTGAAAAGATTGAAGCGGTTGTGCGAGAACAGCGGCAGACGTCCATGCAGGTCGGCGAGTTCGTCGAGATCGGCGAACAGAAAGAACACCCGGTAGGACAGGCGGTGCCGGCGCGGTCTCACCCGCTGATGCATCACCTCGCCGAAGTAGAGAGCCGAGTGCCATTCGTTCATGCCGCCGCCTCCACGATCGGCCGTTGGCCGAGGACGATCCGATCCGATTCGCCGTCAACCCGCCAGGGGCGCCGCGTGCCGCCAAGCTGTTCGGCGACCGCCAGACCGGCCTGCAAGGCGTCCTCGTGAAAGCCGGCGCCGAAATAGCTGCCGCAGAACCAAGTGTTGCCAACCCCTTGAAGTTGCCAAAGGGATCGCTGCGCGTCAATGGCGGCGAGATCGTATGCGGGGTGGTCGTACTCGAACACCTGCAACACCGATCGGTGGTCGGGCTCCCGGTGCGGGTTCAGGGTCACGAACAACGGCACCCTGGGATCGAGGCCCTGCAGCCGGTTCATCCAGTAGCTGACGGAGACGCGGGACGCCCCGTCGTCGACCGATCGACTGAGATAGTTCCAACTCGACCATACCCGCCGCCGCCGCGGCATCAGCGCCGGGTCGGAGTGGAGAACGGCGGTATTCCTGGTGTAGTTGAACGCGCCCAGCAATCGACGCTCCTCGGGTCGGGGATCGCCGAGGAGAGCCAACGCCTGGTCGGCGTGGGTGGCGATGACCACGTGGTCGAAGCGCTCGACTATGCCGTTTTCGTGGTCGACGATCACGCCGCGGGGCGTCCGCCTGACCGAACGGATTCGGGCGTCGAGCCTGATGCGGTCGGCGAAGGGCGCGGTCAGAAGCCGCACGTATTCGCGGCTGCCGCCCTCCACCGTCCGCCATTGCGGACGGCCGCTTACCTGCATCAAGCCGTGGTTAGTGCAGAAGCGGATGAAGGCGGCGGCCGGATGGTCGCGCATGTCCCGCGCCGCGGTGGACCAGATCGCCGCCGCCATGGGCAACAAGTGGTTGTAGACGAAGGCGTGCGAGTACCGTTCGCTGTCCAGGTAGTGGCCGAGGGTGAGGTTGTCGGCGCCGGGCCGCTGCAACAGCGCCGGTCCGCTGCGATAGAAGCGCCGGATATCGCCGAGCATCCGCCAGAACCGGGCCCTGAAGACGTTGCGCGGTTGAGCGAACAGTCCGGCCAACCCCGAGCCCGAATACTCGAGGTCGCCGTCGTCGATCGAGGCGGCGAACGACATCTCGCTGGGCTTGGTCGGAACCCCGAGATGATCGAACAGGGCGACCAGATTTGGGTAGTTGAGCTCGTTGTAGACGATGAATCCGGTGTCGACCGCGACCGGCCCGTCGGGCCCCGGCGCCTCGACCGTATTCGAGTGGCCGCCGATCCGATCGTCGCGCTCCAACACCGTCACGCGATGGTTCTTGCTCAGCAACCAGGCCGCCGCCATCCCGGCGATCCCGGAGCCGATGACGGCAATGTCGAGGGGTTGATGGCGACGCGGTAACGGTGGCTTCATCTGACGATCCTCAAGCGGGGGTTTAGCACACTTACGCGGCCCGCACCCTCCCGGATCACCCGGCTACCTTTGTCCTGCCCGCTCGAGCCGACCGGATCGAGCCGCGGGGGTCGGGCCGGGCAAGGGGACAGATCCGATCCATCGCCGTCCGCGTAGAGGCATTGTTCCCCACCCCCTTGAGGAGGAATGTATTAATGTCCGCACCCGTCCTGATCCTCGGCGCCACGGGTGGTGTCGGGCAGGCGTTGGCCCGCAGCCTCGCCGCACGACGAGTACCCCTGTTTCTCGCGGCGCGTTCGCGGGACAAGCTGGCCGATCTGGCCCGGGAAACGGGAGCCCGCCATGACGCTTGCGACGTTCTGGACGCCCCTTCGCTCGACCGGGTGGTCGAGCAGGCGGCGGCGGAGGGTGGTCTCGCCGGCCTCGCCTACTGCGTGGGGTCGATCGTCATCAAGCCGTTGCGGGCCGTTCGCGAAGAGGACTTCATCGAAGCCTATCGGCTGAACGTGGTCGGGGCGGCGCTGGCGGTGAAGGCGGCGCAGAAGGCGCTGGAGGCGGCGAACGGTTCGGTCGTTCTGTTTTCGACCGTCGCCGTCGACCAGGGTTTTCCCAACCATACCGTCATCTCGGCGGCGAAGGGCGGGGTCGAAGGGCTGACCCGGGCGCTCGCCGCCGAACTGGCGCCGAAGGTTCGGGTCAACGCCGTCGCCCCCAGCCTGACCCGCACGCCACTGGCCGAGAGCCTCGTTCGCAACGAGGCGATGGCCAAGGGCATCGCCCAGCTCCACGCGATCCCCCGGCTCGGCGAACCCGACGACATCGCCGCCGCCGCCGCATTCCTGCTCGGCCCCGACAGCGGGTGGATCACCGGTCAGGTGATGGCGGTGGACGGCGGCCGTTCGCGGGTGCGAACCAAGGGTTGAGGGATCTTCGATGGCCGCCGCGCCGGTCCGAACCCTTCGCTTCGTCCTCGGCGATCAACTCAGTCGCCGGATGTCGAGCCTCCGCGACCTCGACCCGGACCGCGATGTGGTACTGATGGCGGAAGTCCTGGAAGAGTGCGGCTACGCCCCCCACCACAAGAAGAAGATCGCCTTCGTTCTCTCCGCCATGCGGCATTTTGCCGAGGACCTCCGCGCCGAAGGCTTGAACGTCGACTACCGGACCCTGGAGACGAGCGACGAAGCGCGAGGCTTTCGTTCGGCGCTGGCCGCGGCGGTCGAGCGTCACCGGCCGCAACGCATCGTGGTCACCGAGCCCGGCGAATGGCGGGTGCGCGAGGACATGCTCGGCTGGCAGAACGAGACCGGCGTCCCGGTCGAGATCCGCGACGATGACCGCTTCCTCGCCTCGCGCGCGGATTTCGCTAACTGGGCGAAGGGCCGGAAGAGCCTGCGCATGGAGTATTTCTATCGGGACATGCGGCGCAGGACCGGGCTGCTGATCGACGATGTCGGCGAACCGGTCGGCGGGCGATGGAACTTCGACGCCGACAACAGGAAGGCGTTGCCGGCCGACGCGCGCCCCCCCGAACCCGCACGATTCGAGCCGGACGCGATCACCCGTGAGGTCGTCGACCTGGTACGGAACCGGTTCGCCGATCATTTCGGCGACCTGGATCCGTTCTGGTTTGCGGTCACCCGCTCGCAGGCGGACGCCGCCTTCGAGCATTTCGTCCGCGAGGCGTTGCCCAAGTTCGGCGACTACCAGGACGCGATGAGGCGGGGGGAGAAGACGCTCTATCACGCGGTGACCAGCCTGTACCTGAACGTCGGCCTGCTCGACCCCCTCGCCGTCTGCCGGCGTGTCGAGGCCGAATACCGGGCGGGCCGGGTTCCGCTGAACGCCGCCGAAGGATTTATCCGCCAGGTGATCGGCTGGCGCGAGTTCACCCGCGGCATCTACTGGCTGAGGATGCCCGAGTACGCCGAGACCAACTTCTTCGCCGCCAGACGCCGGCTGCCCGATTTCTACTGGAGCGGCGAGACCGACCTCGAGTGCCTGCGCCAATGCGTCACCCAAACTCGAGAACAGGCCTATGCCCATCATATCCAGCGGCTGATGGTTACGGGGAATTTCGCGCTGATCGCCGGCCTCGATCCCAAGGAGGTGTCGGCGTGGTATCTCGGCGTCTATGCCGACGCCTACGAATGGGTCGAACTACCGAACACCCACGGGATGGCGCTGTTCGCCGACGGCGGCGTACTCGCGTCCAAGCCCTACGCCGCCAGCGGCAAATACATCCGGCGGATGTCCGACTACTGCTGCGGCTGCCGCTACGACGTCGACAAGGCGACCGGGCCGGACGCCTGTCCGTTCAACTTTCTGTATTGGAACTTCCTCGCCGAACACCGCGTCAAACTGGCTGGCAATCCGCGGATGGCGCTGATCTATCGGACCCTGGACCGGATGCCGACCGAGCGCGTTGCTTCGATGAAAAGCCAGGCCGAACGTTTCCTCGACCGCGTCTGCCGATCCGGCCCGGTCACCGTCTAAGCCTTCATGGGCCGTTCGGTTTATTTCCGTTTCGATAATCCGCCTGGCGCGTCCGCACGTAGAACCAGATGCAAGAGAATTGCTAACAGGAGGAACGGGAACGGTCCCGTGCAAGGATGATGACCAAACAGACAGCGAATACCATTCGGCAGTCCAGATCCAAGGTCGGCGGCGCCCACGGCTCCGACGCGGCCCCCTTCATCCGTGGGGTGCTCAAGCAGCCGATGCTCACCGCCGACGAAGAGTTGGCGCTGGCGCGGCGTTGGGCCGAACACGGCGACATCGAGGCGTCCGACCGGCTGGTCACCAGCCACCTGCGCCTCGTCGTCAAGATCGCGATGGGCTATCGCGGTTACGGCTTGCCCGTCGACGACCTGATCTCCCAGGGCAATCTCGGGCTGATGCAGGCGGTTCAACGTTTCGATCCAAACCGCGGTTTTCGGCTGTCGACCTACGCCATGTGGTGGATCCGCGCCGCCATCCAGGAGTACATCATCAACTCGTGGTCGATGGTCAAAATGGGCACGACCGCGGATCAGAAGAAGCTGTTCTTCAATCTGCGGCGGATCAAGATGCAATTGCAGGCGTTGGAGGAAGGCGATCTGACGCCCGAGAACACGCGGCGCATCGCCACGTCGCTGGGCGTGCCCGAATCCGCCGTCACCGACATGAACCGACGCCTCGCCGGCTCCGACCCGTCGCTGAACGCGCCCGTCCGCGCCGAAGGCGAGTCGCAGTGGCAGGACTTCCTCGTCGACGACGAGGACAACCAGGAAGAGCGGTTGGCGGCGCGGCAGGAGGGCGGGTTCCAGCGCCGGCTTCTCACCGGGGCGATGCGGCACCTCACCGAGCGCGAACGGGAAATCGTCGCCGCGCGCCATCTCGTCGAGTCCCCCGCGACTTTGGAGGTTCTCGGCCGGCGCTTCGGCGTCTCGCGCGAGCGGGTCCGACAGATCGAGGTCGGCGCCCTGGGGAAGCTGAAGAAGGCGGTCGCCGGGGCCTCCGGCGACGGCCGGCCCAACCTCTTCGCCCGAAGCGGTATTGGTGACGCGATCGGATGCGCCCGCGCCGCGTAGGGCTGGTGCAATCCGATCCGCCGCCTGCACGTCCGGGTGGAACAACGAGGTCTGCGGTATGCTGAAGTATTTCGTCGCCTATGCAGTCACGGCGACAGTTTTCCTGCTTGTCGACCTGGTGTGGCTCGGGTTCGCGGCGAAGGCGTTCTATCGGACCAACATCGGCGCACTGCTGGCCGATCAGATAAACGTCACGGCGGCGGTCATCTTCTATCTCCTCTACATCGCCGGCATCGTCATCTTCGCCATATCTCCGGCGCTCGAGTCCGGCTCGTGGCGCACCTCCCTGATCATGGGTTCCCTTTTCGGCTTCTTCGCCTACGCAACGTACGACATGACCAACCTCGCCACCCTGCGCGACTGGCCGGTTGCCGTGGCGGTCGTAGACATGGCGTGGGGCGCCTTCCTGACCGGGCTTTCAGCGACGGCCGGTTTCTTCGCGGCGAAATACGTCATGTGAGCGACGCAAAGGCCGGTAGACGGTAGTGCCCGGCATCTTTCGCACTTTGGCGCTGGCAGTGCGGTGATTTTTTGATTTGGTTGCGGGGGCCCTCAACCACCGGAACCTACTGCATGAGGTCCTTTCCCTGTTTGCCAAAAATACCGTCCACCCGTTCGATGCGGCCTCATGAGTGCTCACATTCAGAGCAAGACATCACGCTGGCGCCGGCCTGAAGGATGCCCGCATCTACGACCTCAGCCACACCTTCAGGTCCCCCACCGTTGCCGCCGGCCTCGATCCCCGAAGTGCTCGTCGGAGGAGACTAATTCGCGAATCAAGACAGAGAAACGGCGCTCGCTACGCGAACAGCTTGGCGACCTCGGCCATGGGAAGGAACTGCCGGCGCCCTCCTCGGGTCAGCGACAGGAACCGATATCGGCTGTAGAAGCGGGCGGCGGAGTCGTCCTATGGCATCGACGATGAACGCATAGGACGCGATATCGCTGCGCAAGGCTCGGCTGAAGGCGTCGAAAAGGAGGAACTCACCGAACCTGCGCCCGCGGTACCGCTCGTCGACAGCCAGCCGCCCCATCAAGATCGCCGGCACGGTCGGGTAACGAGGCAGCCGCTTCGCCAGTTTCTCGGGAAGGTCGACCAGCGCCACGCTGGCGGCGGCGAGGGTGTAGTAGCCGATCGTCGCAGGATCATCGCCAGCCACAAGCACGAAACATGCAGCCACCCGCCTTCGCACGTCCTGGCTGGCCTGCGTCCGGAGGTACCGGTCGAGCGGGTCGACACCGCTGGCGAATACCGTCCGATCGTGGCGGTCGGACAGCCGCTCGACCCTCGGCGGCGGCACGGCGGCGGCCGCTCAGCGATCGGCAGTTTCGACGTAGCGGCGCGCGGCCGCCTTCAGGTCGGCCGTCGGCGCGCGGGGGCGCAGTAGCGCCTCGGCAAATATCCGGCTCTCCTCGGCGGTCAGCCGCACCGTCTGCATGTCCTCGATGGTGCGGATCGCCGCTTCATAGGTGCTGGCAACCACGAAATCCGTGAGCGTGCGCCCCTGCAGATCGGCGGCGCGCTGGAACAGGGCCTTCTGCTCCGGTGACACGCGCGCCTCCAGACGTTGGCCCCGCACGGGGCCCGGTGTCGTTCGGTGTTCTCAATCGTGGACATTGGTCACTCCTCGGGGTTCTTGCAAAATGTACGGCAATCAGCCGGACAATTCAACTCCGTCTCGCGTCTCGGGCACGACGGGTCCTTGCGCATACCGACAGTGTCACGGAGTGCCGTGCTGTGTTCTCCCATACCCTTCCTGTTGCGGCAACCCGCGCACTCCCAGGTAAATAGCTTGGTTGAAACTCGCCAGGCCTTGACACCGCCACACGCCAGACGGTGAGAGCCCTCCGGCCCGAGCGCCGCGGCAAGCCATTCCACACAGGCAGCCTCATCGGGGAAGCGGCGCTGAAAAGCCGGGAGAGAATGAGGAAAGTCGAACATAGTGTGCTTATCCGGTTAGGACGGACGCCCACTACATGTAGGATGCATCCACTCACCGGAATAGAGCTCAGAGTAGGTCGGCGCCTCAACTCCGCCCCGCGATGCCGAGGAGCGAGCGGAAGGCGTTGAACGTGGGGTTTTGCACCTCCGTGACCTTTGCCACCCAAGTCTGTGCGCGACAGAGTTTCGTCGCAGACGGATCAACGGCGATGCGGCCGGTTTCGCCAGAACCCTGCGCCGAGGGCGCGACGCACAGGCGGATGCCGATCCTGAAGGAGGCCCGACGGGGGGCGGCTCCGAGCCATAAAGCAGGCGTCGCACGAGCTTGACCGAAAACGGCATCATACGGGCGGCCGGGTCCCACCTGTAGGCGAGACCACTAAGAAACAGGCGCAACAGCGGTGGCTCGATGTCGGCTCCATGCTGGCGCCACCTCGCCACTCCGCGCCAGCAATAGAGCCGCGCCGCCGGTCCGCCGGCGATGGTTTGCGGCACCTCCACGCCGAGCAATTCCCGAGCCGCATAGGCCTGTGCCCGCAGGAGGTTGTGGGCATTGTACCGCTCCAGGGAGGAGAGCATTGCCACCCAGTCCATCGTCGGGTTCGCCTCGACCATCCGGGCGAAGTCGGTGAGGCCACGCAGCCAAATGATCCCGCTGCGATGGCCACCATTATGTAGCCAAAAATGTAAAGCAGCTGGGCATTAAAGCGCCGTTATTTGAATGTCACGGCGCCGGAGATCCTATTTTCTGGAAAGTTGCCGGAGAGGCCGGAGAGGGCGTCATGATGCCGTCTACCAAAATCGTTGTGGGAGATCAGCTGCCTGACAGCGACATTCAGAAAAAGAAAATCCTAGCCTATGTGAAAGCATATCAGACAAAATTCAATCATGAACCCGGTACCATGGTGGCCTATGGCGCCGATGCGGCATTTATTGTCATAAATGCCATTAAAAAAGGTTGGGCCCGACAGAGCGAAAATCCGGGATGCCATCAGAAATACGAAAGGTTATGTAGGACTCAGCGGCATCTATAATATCAGTCCACAGGATCATAACGGTCTTTCCATGGAAGATATTGTTAGAACAAAGCGACCAAGGGGGGATGGAAACTGCTCGAATAAAAGGTCATTGTCAGGACTTAAAACTACTCCTCTCTGGTGGTAAAGATCAAGGGAGGGGGAAGTAAATAATTCGGAATCGGGGTGATTTTTGTTTTTCGATTCGCTCCATGGATAATGCTTTTTTTCAAACCGTGTAAACTCGTGGATAAAGGATCGTAAAGAAAGAACAGAAATCAATGTAAAAACAATGGGTTCATATTGAAACAAACACTTTTTTGCTGTTGAAATGTTTCTGTTTGCGTCTGTTCTTTCTAACGATCCCTAAACCACTCAAACAGTACACGCTTTTTAAAAAGATGATCCATTCCGCTCTCCTTGGCGGAAGTTGGTATCTGTGTTGTTGCGTTCATGGGATGTGCTCTTCTGTTTAACGACATTGGCGGAGTGGCTTAGTTATTTCAATGACTTAGCAGTGGGGGAGACCGCGGCTCCCGCATGTTTTTCGCGGGAGAACGCGGAGGGGGCAGGAATGCCACCGCTGCTAAGTCTTTGAAATGACCAGTCACTTAGACACCAGAGTAAAACAGGAGAGCATACCCCATGAACACGTACTTATGTGCTTACAATAAAAACACCCCGACCCAGCAAATAATT
>CAVYYK010000055.1:0-17543 GCA_963772635.1 uncultured Alphaproteobacteria bacterium | reverse complement strand
TGTTCACTTTTTGTTCCATTCGGAACGACGGGAGAGGTGCGCTTGTCGGATGACAGATGTCAGACGACAGGGATCAGATGGGAGCGCCGGCTTAGGCGGATGTCGGATTTGGACAAGAAGGATGTCGTTTTTTGAAGACGAGTTTCGCGCGCGGAAAAATGCTGTTGGGTCAACGGACTAGCGAAAATCGACGGCGGCTTTTGACGAGTTTTGACGAGTTTTGACGAGTGTCGTTGCCGGGGCGCAACGGTTTCGGGGGAGGGGTTTCGTGGAATTTCAAGGGGTTGGGGGTCGTTGCGGCAGTGGAACGAAGGGTTATTCGGTTTTCAATGAAATCAAGGGGTTAACGCGCGGTTTTGACGAGTTTTGACGAGTTTTGACGAGTTTTTCGGCGTTTTTTTGGTTCGTTTGTTTTCAACGGCTTAGGCGATTTTTCGGGCGCCGAATCGTCAACAATGACCCTTGATGACAGTAGGGTATTCGCCGCCGGGGACCTCGCACGTTAACATCGATCTCGTCGACGAAGCTGGCGTGCTCCTGGATGTAGGCGAAGCGCAGCTCCGGCTTGCGGCCCATCAGGGTTTCGACCAGCTTGGCGGTGGTCCCGCCGTCGGCGGCCATTCCCAGTTCGTCGTTTTCGGGCAGCATCACCCGCAGCAGGGCCCGTGTCGACGGATCCATCGTCGTCGTCTTCAGTTGCGCCGGCGGCATTTCGCCGAGCCCCTTGAACCGGCTGACTTCGACCTTGCCGCGCCCGGTGAACACGCTCGCCATCAGTTCGTCCTTGTGGGCGTCGTCGCGGGCATAAAGGCTGGTGGCGCCCTGGGTGAGCCGGTAGAGCGGCGGAACGGCGAGGAAAAGATGGCCGCTTTCAATGAGTTGCGGGATTTCCTTGAAAAAGAACGTCATCAACAGGGAGGCGATGTGCGCGCCGTCGACGTCGGCGTCGGTCATGATGATGATCTTCTCGTAGCGGAGCGCCGAAAGGTCGAACGCGCTGCTCGTGCCACAGCCGATGGCCTCGATGAGGTCGTGCAGTTCCTGGTTCGAGCGCTTCTTGTCGGCGGACGCACTGGCGACGTTGAGGATTTTGCCCTTGAGCGGCAGCACCGCCTGGGTCTCCCGATTTCGCGCCTGCTTGGCCGAGCCGCCGGCGGAATCCCCTTCGACCAGAAACAGCTCCGTGCCGTCGGCGGTCGTGCGCGAGCAGTCGGCGAGCTTGCCGGGCAAGCGCAGCTTCCGGGTCGCCGTCTTCCTTTTCGTCTGCTTGTCCTGGCGTCGCCGCAACCGCATGTCGGCGCGTTCGATGATTCTCGTCGAGCAACGCCTTCGCCGTTTCCGGCGCACCGGAAAGCCAGTGGTCGAAATGGTCGCGGACGCCGATTTCGACCAACCGCGCGGCCTCCGGGGTGGTCAGCTTCTCCTTGGTCTGCCCCTGAAACTGGGGCTCGGGGATGAACACCGACAGCATCACGCAGGCACAGCCGACCACGTCCTCCGCGGTGATCTTGGCGGCGTTCTTGTTGTTCAGCAGTTCGGCATGGGCCTTGAGCCCGCGGGCCAACGCCGTTCGCAGGCCGGCTTCGTGGCTGCCGCCCTGGGGCGTCGGCACGGTGTTGCAGTATGAATTGAAGAAGCCCTCCTCGTCGGCGGGCCACGCCACCGCCCATTCGACCTTGCCGGTACCGCCGTTGAGGGTCGCCTGGCCGGAGAACGGCGTCGGCGTCACCGTCTCGCGCTCGCCCAATGCCGAGACCAGAAAATCGTGGAGACCGCCCGGAAACCTCAGGACGTCGCTGGCCGGCGTCGCATCGCCCTCGGCAATCAGCTTCGGGTCGCACGACCAGCGTATTTCGACCCCACGGAACAAATAGGCCTTGGATCGCGCCATGCGATAGAGGGTGGCGGGACGAAGACGCGCCTTCGCGCCGAAGATTTTCTCGTCGGGGTGAAAGGCGACGGTGGTGCCGCGGCGGTTCTGCACCGGTCCGCCGTTTTCCAGAGGACCGGTGGGCTTTCCGCGGGAATAGCACTGTGTCCACAGGGTGCGATCACGGGCGACTTCCACGGTCAGCCGGTCGGAAAGGGCGTTGACCACCGACAGCCCGACGCCATGAAGCCCACCCGAGGTGTGGTAAACCTTGTTGCTGAACTTGCCGCCGGAATGCAGCGTGGTGAGAATCACCTCCAGCGCCGACTTGCTCTTGTATTTGGGGTGGGGGTCGACCGGGATGCCGCGGCCGTTGTCGCGAACCGTCACCGTTCCGTCGGCCGACAGCTCCAACTCGATTCGGCTGGCGTGGCCCGCCACCGCCTCGTCCATGGCGTTGTCGAGCAACTCCGCCACGAGATGGTGCAGCGATCGCTCGTCGGTGCCACCGATGTACATTGCGGGGCGGCGCCGCACCGGTTCCAGGCCTTCGAGAACCTCGATGTCCTTGGCGGTGTAGTCGAGCCGGGTAGCCGGCGTCTGTTGGAAAAGATCTTCCATGGGCTGCATTCTATGAAGTTGCCCCTTCGTTCTCAAGGATTATACAGTAGCAAACCCCCACTCCATACCAATATATTGTGGTGGCGACGAGATTGCGAGAGCGAGATGAGGTCCAGGCGAACCATGCGAGGGAGGATAACATTGTTGCGGCGATCCATGGTCGCAGTGCTGGCTGCGGGTCTGTTGTGGTGGGGGGCGGGTTTCTCCGTACCCGAATCGGCGATTGCCGGCATGGCCGATGTGGTCGACGTCCGTGCGGATCGACAGCCTGACGGTTCTTACAGCTTTTCGGTCAGCGTTCGCCACGATGATACCGGGTGGGACCACTATGCCGATGCCTGGGAGATCGTCGGTCCCGACGGCAAGGTGTTGGCGACGCGGGTGCTGGTTCACCCCCATGTGAACGAACAGCCGTTTACCCGGTCGCTGGGCGGAGTGGTGATTCCCGATGGCGTGCGTGCGGTGATCGTCCGCGCCCACGACAAGGTTCACGGTTACGGAGGCATAACCGTGGAGGTCGAACTCCCGGGCCGCTAGTGAGGTAGGCCGGTTGGCCGAGAGATGTGGGGACAAAAGGTTCAGAAGCAACCTTTGACAAAGTTGGCAGCGTCGACAAAGACCACGACGAAAGCACCGTGGACGTACATGATGAGATCGACGGCGAACGCCCTAACATCGTTCGAGAACGCCAGCGCCGCGATCGGCAAGAGCGCCAGAAATAAGGTCAACGGCCACCTCATACCCTTATCATAGACCGGGTGGACCGAGACTTCTCCGGTAAACGCCGTTGTGAAACAGGAGAAAACAGCATAAACAGCGCGCCATTCTTACAGATCGGCCCACGGGGGCCTGACGCCAACGCCAGGAGAGCCAATCAATGAACGTGGACAGCGTGCTCAAAGCGGGACACTCGCAAGTGCTCACCGTTCGCCCTGATGATGCGGTCGTAGAAGTGGCCCGACTGTTTGGTCAGAAAAAGAGCGGAATCGCGATCGTCTGTAACGACGGCGGGAATGTGATCGGCGTCGTCTCGCTCGGCGACATCGTCCACGCGGTCGGGGAACGCGCCGGCGAAGCGCTGAGCTTGCCGGTGGAAAAGATCATGACATCGGACGTCGCCGTTTGCGGACCAGACGACGACATCGAAGTTGCGCTCGAGACCATGAAAGAGCGGGGTATACGGCACCTGCCGGTGGTGGAAAACGGCAAGCTCAAAGGGTTCGTCGAACAGCGCATCGCTCTCGAGTGCCTTTACGAGGACGCGGCGCTCGATTTCTCTCAGCTGCGCACCTACGTCTTCAAGACGGGCGACCGCTTCTGAGCGGTCCGGCGACGGTCGCGGGCGCCGTAAACCGGAGAAGGGTGCGAAACGGCGCGAGCAACACCAGCGCCATCGCCACCTTGACCCCTAGGTCGCCGATCGCCCAAGGCACCCACGGCAATCCGGTGCCTGCGAAGGCGATGGCAAAAAACAACGCGGTATCGATCGCCGAGCCGATCAGCGAAGACACCAGGGGAGGCATCCACCACGCCCGTTGCCTCAACCGGTCGAAAACGGCGATGTCGAGCAGCTGCGCGATCAGAAAGGCGGTGCCGGAGCCAATGGCGATGCGCGGCGTCGCGAACAGCGCGGAAAGCACGACGGCGACGGCAAAGCCGGCAAAGACCACCTTGCGGGCATATCCGGGGCCAAGCCTGCGATTGGTAAGGTCGGTGACCAGGAACGACACCGGATAGGTGAAGGCGGCCCAGGTCAGCCAGGCGTTGATCGGATACTGGACCAGCACGTTCGACGCGGTGACGATGACCACCATCGCCGAAAGAAACACCGTGAGGTCCAGGTAGGGTTTCCGCTCACTTCTCATCGCAATTACCGCACAAGGTTGACCGCCGAGGGCCCGATGCCGCCACGACAGGGGCTTCTAATACACCTGTTGCCGATGCATTTCCAATGGCTGCCCCGACAGCGGACCCTTGATCCCGATCAGAGGATGAGAGAAAAACAGTATAATTTTGTAGTATCATTTTATTGTACACTATGATATGTTATAAAAATATCATAACACAGTCTTATTAGTGTGCAATTTATCCCAATTCAACAGGATGCGGGAGTTTGGCAAGGCCGTGATCCGGCCCGACCAGGGAAAGAGGGCTTGTGATGCGACATCTGCCGGTGTTCCTCGATGTGAAAGGGCGTGAAGCCCTGGTCGTCGGCGGCGGCGAGGCGGCGGCGCGCAAGGTGCGACTGTTGGTTCAAGCCGGGGCGATGGTCGTTGTTGTTGCACCGAAGTACGGCGAAAGCCTGCGGGTCATGGCCAACAAGGGTGAAGTGCGTCTGCTCGCACGTTCTTTCACCTCTGAGGACGTCGGTCGCCAGGCGGTGGTGATCGCCGCGACGGGGCTCTCGCGGGTCGACGCCGATGTCTCGAAGGCCGCGAAGGCGGCCGGCATACCGGTCAACGTCGTCGATGCGCCGGAACTGTCGAGCTTCATCATGCCGGCGATCATCGACCGCGATCCGGTTACGGTTGCCGTGTCCACCGCCGGAACCGCGCCGGTATTGGCGCGGGCCGTACGGGCGAAGATCGAGGCGCTGTTGCCGACCGGCATCGGCCGTCTTGCCAGATTTGCCGAAGGTTTCCGTCGGGCAGTCAGAGCCAACTACCCGGATGCCGCGGCGCGCCGGAGGTTCTGGGAAGGGTTTTTTGATGGCCCCGATCGCGGCGTCGGTGTTGTCCGGCGACGAACGGTGGGCACGGGAACGCATGTTGACAATGGTCAACCGTCCTGCGTCCGCCGCGCATCCCAGTGGGGTTGTCCACATCGTCGGTGCGGGCCCCGGAGATCCGGATTTGCTGACCCTTCGCGCGTTCCGCTTGTTGCAGGAAGCCGATGTCATCGTCCACGACCGACTGGTCGCACCCGAGATCCTCGACCACGCCCGGCGTGACGCCGCGCGTATCGATGTCGGCAAGGCCAAGGGTGCCCACACCCTGACCCAACACCGGATCAACGAATTGCTGCTCCGCGAGGCTCGCAGCGGACGCCGGGTGGTTCGGTTGAAAGGGGGCGATCCGTTTGTCTTCGGCCGGGGAGGGGAAGAACGGGAGTTCCTGACCCGCCACGGCGTCCGGACGGAAGTGGTGGCCGGAATTACCGCGGCCACGGGGTGCGCGGCCGCGGCGGGCATTCCGCTGACCCACCGTGACCATGCCCAGGCGGCCGTTCTGGTCACCGGCCATGGCAAGGACGGCGAACCCGACGTGGACTGGGGCGGTCTCGCCCGCCAGCGGCAGACCATCGCCGTCTACATGGGGGCGTCGGTCGCCGGCCGGATCGCCGAGCGGCTGATCGCCGGCGGCATGGATCCGGACACGCCGGCGGCGGTGATCAGCAACGGCACCCGCGCCGATCAGCACGTTGAAACCGGCTATCTGGCCGAACTCGAGGAATTGGCGGCGGGCGCCGCTGCCGGGCCGGCGTTGATCGTCGTCGGCGACGTGGTGCGCCACGCCGACGCCTGGGCGGAATCGATGCCCATGCGGGCGGCGGTCGTCTGAACGTGGAGGATGGGAAATGACGATACGGATCGTCACCGCCAACCGTCTCGACGACGGCGCGGTGGTTTATCTGGCCGACGACGGGGCCTGGTCCGACCGGATTGCCGGCGGTCGTCTCGCCGAAGGCAAGGAGGAGGGCGCGGCGTTGCTGGCCGCCGCCGAAACGGCGGTGGCGGAGCGCAAGGTCGTCGCGCCCTACTTGATCGACGTGGTCGTCGAGGACGGCAGCCCGCGGGCGGTCCGCTTCAAGGAGCGGATTCGTGCGAGCGGACCCCCGGTGCGGCCCGATCTCGGCAAACAGGCGGCAAGAGGGTAGAGGCATCATGTATCGATACGACGAGTTCGACGCGATTTTGGTGGGACAACGGGTCGCGCAATTTCGTGACCAGGTGACACGCAGGTTGAGCGGCGAGCTGAACGAAGAGGAGTTCAGGCCGCTCAGGCTGATGAACGGGCTGTATCTGCAACTTCACGCGTACATGCTGCGGGTGGCAATTCCCTACGGGACGCTGTCATCGCGCCAGATGCGCCGGCTTGCCGACATCGCGCGGCGTTACGACAAGGGCTACGGTCACTTCACCACCCGCCAGAACATCCAGTACAACTGGCCGGCCCTGAGCGACGTTCCGGACATCCTCGCCGAACTGGCCGAGGTCGAGATGCACGCCATCCAGACCAGCGGCAACTGCATCCGCAACGTCACCTCCGACCAGTACGCCGGCGCCGCCGCGGACGAGATCGAGGATCCGCGGATCTATTGCGAGATCATCCGCCAGTGGTCGACCTTCCATCCGGAATTCTCGTTCCTGCCGCGCAAGTTCAAGATCGCGGTCACCGGGGCGCCCAACGACCGCGCCGCGGTCCGGGTCCACGACATCGGGCTGAGAATGGTCCGCGACGACGCCGGCGAGCCCGGCTTCGAAGTGATGGTCGGCGGCGGCCTCGGGCGGACGCCGATGATCGGCAAGACCATCCGCCCGTTCCTGCCGAAGCGGCACCTGTTGTCCTATCTGGAGGCGATCCTCAGGGTCTACAACCTGTTCGGACGCCGCGACAACATGTACAAGGCGCGGATCAAGATCCTGGTCCACGAGGTTGGCGCGGAACGGTTTTCGCAACTGGTCGAGGAGGAATGGTCGCACATCAAGGAGACCTCCGTCGATCTGCCGGCCGATGAAATCGAGCGCATCGTCGCCTACTTCGCACCGCCGGCGTTCGAGACGCTTTCCGCTTACGTCCCCGAATTCGAGGACCGCAGGATCGAAGATGCCGCGTTTCGGAGATGGGTGAGAACCAACGTGTTCGCCCACCGGCAACCGGGATATGCGATCGCCAATCTGTCGCTGAAGCCGGTGGACGGTATCCCCGGCGACGCCACCGCCGAGCAGATGGACGCGGTCGCCGACCTCGCCGACTGGTACAGCTTCGGGGAGATCCGGGTCAGCCACGAACAGAACCTGATCCTGCCCCACGTCAAGCAGGCGGATTTGTACGAGCTGTGGAAGGCGATGGTCCCGCTGGGGCTGGCGACCCCCAACATCGGCCTCGCCTCCGATATCATCGCCTGCCCGGGCCTCGATTACTGCAGCCTCGCCAACGCCCGGTCGATCCCCGTCGCCCAGCGCATCACCCGCCGCTTCGAGGACCTGCGCCGGCTGCACGACATCGGCGAGCTCAAGATCAAGATATCGGGCTGCATCAATGCCTGCGGCCACCATCACGTCGGCCATATCGGCATCCTCGGCGTCGACAAGAAGGGCGAGGAATTCTATCAGATCACGCTGGGCGGCGACGCCACCGAGAACGCCGCCCTCGGCACCCTCGTCGGACCGGCGTTCTCGTACGACAAGGTGGTCGACGCGGTGGAAACCATCATCGACACCTACCTGCACGTGCGCGAAGACGGCGAGCGGTTCCTGGATACGGTCCGGCGTCTCGGCATCCATCCGTTCAAGGAGAAGCTCTATGGCGCTCATTAGCAACGGCCGACTGACCGACGATCCGTGGGTCACGGCCGCCGACGACGAAGCGCTTTCCGCGTCGGGGCCGGTGATCGTCTCGCTCGATCGCTGGCGGGCCGAGCGCGACGCCCTGTTGGCCCGCGGCGGCCTTCTCGGCATTCGCCTCGCCAGTTCACCAGTTGGCCGGCGAGATCGCCGCCGATCTGGCGCACTTCGACCTGGTCGCCCTGGAGTTCCCGACGTTTCGCGACGGCCGGGCGTACTCGACCGCCAGGTTGCTGCGCGAGCGATACGGGTTTGCGGGCGAGCTGCGCGCCGTCGGCAACGTGCTCCGCGACCAGTTCATGTTCATGCACCGCTGCGGCTTCGATGCCTTCGAGGTCGCCGATGAAAGACAGGTCGAGGCGTGGCGCAAGGCGATGGACGAGATCTCCGTCTGGTACCAGCCGGCGACCGACGGGCGCGTCCCGGCGACGACCCTTCGTCACTTTCGGAGTGCGGCGGAATGACGCCGCCAGCGACCCTGCCGGCGCTGCAACCGGAGCCCGAAGACGTCGCCGAAGCGGCCGCGGCGTGGGCCGCCGACCTTGCCGAGCGCTACCGCGGCGCGGATACCCGCTCGCTTCTGGAGGCGATGATCCGCGACGAGTTCCCGGGCGGCATCGCGCTCGTATCGTCGTTCGGGGCGGAAGCCGGGGTGCTGTTGCACATGGTGGCCGAGATCGATCCGAAGACCCCGGTGATCTTCCTCGACACCGGCAAGCTGTTCGGCGAGACCCTGCGGTATCGCGATACCCTGGTCGGCGAGCTGGGCCTCGACGACGTGCGGACGATCGCCCCGGATCCGGCCCGGGTCGACAGCGTCGATCCGGACGGCGTGCTCTGGTACGGCAACCCCAACATGTGCTGCTACGTCCGCAAGGTCGAGCCGCTGAAGCGGGCGCTCGACGGTTTCGATGCATGGATCACCGGGCGAAAGGGCTTCCACGGCGGCGAGCGCGCCAGCCTGCCGCCGGTCGAGGCGGCCGACGACGGCCGGATCAAGATCAACCCGCTGGCCGAATGGCGGCACGATGACGTGGACGCCTATTTCGAAAAGCATGGCTTGCCCCGCCACCCGTTGCAGGCCGACGGCTTTCTCTCCATCGGCTGCATGCCGTGCACCGACCGGGTGGCTCCGGGCGAGGACCCGCGCGCCGGCCGCTGGCGTGGCCGCAACAAAACCGAGTGCGGCATCCATCTGCCGGTCAAGGGTTGGCAGATGATCGGTATCGACTGACAGCGGCGGCCCGTTCTCGGGTTCCTTTCCGCAATCCGAATCGAAAAGGGGCTCCGCCGGCCGACGGAGCCCCTTGTTCAGTCGAAACGGCGATGGTCAGGACGAGTAGTACATCTGAAACTCGACCGGGTGGGGGGTGTGCTCGAAATTGTAGATCTCTTCCCACTTCAGCTGGATGTAGCCGTCGATCAGGTCGTCGGTGAAGACCTCGCCCTTCTTCAGGAACTCGCGATCGGCGTCGAGGGCGCCGAGCGCTTCGCGAAGCGAGCCGCACACCGTCGGCACGTTCTTCAGCTCCTCCGGCGGCAGGTCGTAGAGGTTCTTGTCGATGGCGTCGCCGGGGTGGATCTTGTTCTGGATGCCGTCGAGCCCGGCCATCAGCATCGCCGCGAAACCCAGGTAGGGATTGCAGACAGGGTCCGGGAACCGAACCTCCACCCGCTTGCCCTTGGGATTGGTGGCGAACGGAATGCGACACGACGCCGAGCGGTTACGGGCCGAATAGGCAAGCAGCACCGGCGCCTCGAAGCCGGGGATCAGCCGCTTGTAGCTGTTGGTGGACGGGTTGGTGAAGGCGTTGATCGACTTGGCGTGCTTCATGATGCCGCCGATGTAGAAAAGCGCAGCCTCCGAGAGATCGGCGTAACCGGTACCGGCGAACGCCGGCTTGCCGTCCTTCCAGATCGACTGATGGGTGTGCATGCCCGAGCCGTTGTCGCCGGCGACCGGTTTCGGCATGAACGTCGCCGACTTGCCGTAGGTGTGGGCGACCATGTGCGTTACGTACTTGTAGACCTGGACGTTGTCGGCGGAGCGGACCAGGGTGTCGAAGGTCAGGCCCAACTCATGCTGGCTCGGCGCCACCTCGTGGTGGTGCTTGTCCATCTTCAGGCCCATGTCCTTCATCACCGTCACCATCTCGGCGCGCAGGTCCATGGCGGAATCGACCGGGGGCACCGGGAAATAGCCGCCCTTGACCGGCGGCCGGTGACCGGCGTTGCCTTCGGGCAGGATCCGGCCGGTGACGTAGGGACCTTCGTCGGAGCTGAACTCGTAGAAGCAGTTGTTCATCTTCACATCGAAGCGCACGTCGTCGAAAACGAAGAACTCGGGTTCCGGACCGAAATAGGCGGTATCGCCGATCCCGGTCGAGGCCAGATAGGCCTCCGCCTTCCTGGCGATGGAGCGGGGATCGCGGTTGTACGGCTGTCCGGTCGAGGGCTCGACCACGTCGCAGAACAGGATCAGCGCCGGTTGGGCGGAGAACGGATCCATCACCGCCGACGTGGCATCGGGGATCAACGCCATGTCGGATTCGTTGATCGCCTTCCAGCCGGCGATCGAAGAGCCGTCGAACATGATGCCGTCGGCGAACGCGTCGTCGTCGATGAATTCGGAGGTCATCGTCAGGTGCTGCCACTTGCCGCGCGGATCGGTGAAGCGCAGGTCGACGTAATTCACGTCGCTTTCCTTCAGCACCTTGAGCACGTCGGCCGGCGTTTTGCAGTTTAGAGCCATGATTCGGAGTTCCTTTGGGTCCCTGAGCGTTTTGGTAACGGATGCCTGAGTTTCGGTAACGAATGAACGACTGGCCGGATCGGCCCGGCTCCGGCGGAGCGGCGAGCCCGGCGGGGGGCTAGAGCACTAGATCGCCTCGGTGCCGCGTTCGCCGGTACGCACGCGGATGGCATCCTCCACCGAGGTGACGAAGATCTTGCCGTCGCCGATACGGCCGGTTCGGGCGGCTGTTTGAATGGCTTCGATGGCCTGCTCGACGAGGCCGTCGTCGATGACGAGCTCGATTTTCACCTTCGGGAGGAAGTCGACAACGTACTCGGCACCGCGGTACAGCTCGGTATGGCCTTTCTGGCGGCCGAAGCCCTTGGCTTCGAGGACGGTAATGCCCTGCAGGCCGAGCTCGTGAAGGGCCTCTTTGACATCGTCGAGTTTGAAGGGCTTGATGATCGCTTCGATTTTCTTCATGAACGACTGCCTTTACATTTCGGTGATCCGGGATGGTACGGACCGGGCGGGATCCCAGTCGATCCGCCGTCTCTGGCGCGCTTTGTCTGCTTCCCCTAGCACGGCCCGTGCCAATCGCTCATCGCCGCGGACAATGCACGGATTTCGACCGATTGCAAGGGCAACCGCCGCCCCGGGCCTCAAACAAACGCGCGTCACCTGCCCAAATTCCGGTCATCTGCCCAAAGACGAGGCGTTGCCACAAAGGCGGGGGTTCTTACCGCCGATCGGGCGCCGATCGGGCTTTGCGTCTTTCGCGCATTCGTACATTCGTATAGGAAGGGCGGGCGATGAAACCCGTCAACGCGATCCTTTCCGGCTACGGCACCACCATCTTCACGGTGATGAGCGCGCTCGCCCAGGAGCACGGGGCGATCAACCTCGGCCAGGGCTTTCCCGACGAGGAGGGGCCCGAGGACATCCGCCGCGCCGCCGCCGACGCGGTGATGACCGGCCCCAACCAGTATCCGCCGATGCTCGGCGTCCCCGAGCTGCGCCAGGCGGTCGCCGAGCACAACCTTCGCTTCTACGGGCTCGAGGTCGACTGGCGGACCGAGGTGATGGTGACCTCGGGCGCCACCGAGGCGCTCGCCGACTGCTTCCTCGGGCTG
Source organism: uncultured Alphaproteobacteria bacterium (assembly GCA_963772635.1). Lineage (GTDB taxonomy): Bacteria > Pseudomonadota > Alphaproteobacteria > Rhodospirillales > Defluviicoccaceae > JAUXFS01. Next base: position 5,619 of record CAVYYK010000055.1, on the reverse strand, counting down.
ATCGAGCCGGGCGACGAGGTGGTGCTGATCGAACCCCTCTACGACTCCTACCTGCCGATGGTGCGCCGCGCCGGCGGGGTGCCGAAGCTGGTGCGGATCGAGCCGCCGGACTGGACGCTGCCGCGCGCCGCGCTGGCGGCGGCGTTCTCGGCCCGGACCAAGCTGATCGTGCTCAACTCGCCGCACAACCCGGCCGGCAAGGTGTTCGACGCCGACGAGCTGGCGTTCATCGCCGGGCTGGTCCGCGACCACGACGCCTACGCGGTCTGCGACGAGGTCTACGAGCACCTGGTGTTCGACGGCCGGGCGCACGTGCCGCTGATGACGCTGCCGGGGATGCGCGAGCGGTGCCTGCGCATCGGCTCGGCCGGCAAGACGTTCTCGGCCACCGGCTGGAAGGTCGGCTACGTCACCGCCGCCCCGGCGCTGCTCGCCGCCGTCGCCAAGGCCCACCAGTTCCTCACCTTCACCACCCCGCCCGACCTGCAGAAGGCGACCGCCTACGGCCTGCGCCAGGGCGACGACTACTTCAACGGCCTGGCGGCGGCGCAACAGGCGAAGCGCGACCGCCTCGGCGCCGGCCTCGCCGCGGCCGGGTTCGAGGTGCTGGCGAGCCAGGGCACCTACTTCCTCACCGTCGACATCCGCTCGGTCGGCTTCAACGGCGACGACGAGGCGTTCTGCCGCCACATCACCGAGAAGGCGGGGGTGGCGGCGGTGCCGGTCAGCGCCTTCTACCAGGACGGCACCGGGGAGACCGGCGTCAACCACTTCGCCCGGTTCTGCTTCTGCAAGCAGGACGCCCTGCTCGACGAAGCCGCCGCCCGGCTGAAGCGCCACTTCGCCGGACCTTGACGTTCCGATCTTCTTGACGCTTTGGGGGGCGGGGGGTACATCAGGGACGCGGCGGCGGGAGTAGCTCAGTTGGTTAGAGCACCTGGTTGTGGTCCAGGGGGTCGCGGGTTCAAATCCCGTCTCTCGCCCCAGCCTTCCGGCCCGGCCCGATCCATCCCCCCGACACACTTCAACAACGCGCCGCAATCCTTTGAAACAAAACACGAAACACCATTTTGACTACCGGGTAGTCGAAAAAATCGCTTAACGCGTTGAAATAAAACAAGAAATTTTCCTGTGTGAAAAAGTAGACAAAAGTAGACAAAAGTAGACAAAAACGAGCTTAAACCGTTGAAACCATTGAGTTTTCGTCCACTTTAGCAAAATCCCCCAACCCCTTGATTTTAAACGATTCCCCGATCGTTCCGGGTCGTGATCGGGTGGCAAAAGTAGACAAAACCACGTCTAATCCTTTGATTTAAAACGATTTTCCCAGACCCTTCGTTGCGTCCCGGCAACGACCCTAAGCCCTTGATATTACACGAAACACCTCCAAAAAATCGTTCCATTCCGGAAACGAAGGTAGACAAAAGTAGACAAAAAGTAGTCAAAACCTTGTGTAACCCTTTGAAATAACGACTGAAACGATCGGTTGACTGTTCCCGCCAAATCACCCGGATAACCGACCGCTTTCAGTAAGGCGACCGAGTCATCGCTCTTGCCGGCAAAACACTTTCTGTACATATATACCCTGCGAAGTGAGAAACAAGGAATATTTACCTCTTTTGGTTCGAATTTGCTTGCGGACCGGGCCAGCGCGGGCGGACCAGTGGTTCCTGCTATCCCTTGCAGGTCTCGGTCCAATCTTGCGATGATGCTGATGGTGAGCGAGGGAGAGCGACCCGAGATGGGGGACGAGCCAGCGCTTCCGGCGGATTGGACCGAGCCGGAAAAGTGGGTGTGGGAGCGGATTGCCGCCGGCGAGCTTGCGGACTTGAACGCACGCGACCGCGAGCAGGATCCCGACTTCAAGGACCTGGACCCCGTCAAGGCCACGGGCTGGGCCGACAACCGCCGTCTACGCGCCAAGTTTCTGCAAACGGTTCTGACACGGAAGGCTTTTGCCCGCGCGACGCCCGATGGCGGCTTGCGTATCGTCGGGGCTCTCGTCGACGACGCGCCCCTGGACCTTGAGCACGCCCGGCTACAGCGTCTGTTCTGGTTGGAAAAGTCTCGCATCCTGGTCGACGTCAAGGGCCGGAACATCTGTGTTGACGGCGAGTTCTCGCTGGAGGGCTGTTATGTCTCCGGCCGCATAACACTCGTTGCGGCCAAAATCTGCGCGGGACTGTCCCTGGCCGCGGGCCACTACAAGAGCAATGTCAACTTGAACGGCGCCAAGGTGACCGGAAATGCCTTTCTACGCGATGGCGCAACCTTCAGGGGCGAAGTAAACCTGACAGGCGCTACCATCGGCTCGAATTTGGAAATGACCGACTCGACCTTCGAGGACCCCGTCTTTCTGACAGGCGCTAACATCGGTTCCACCTTGCATATGATCGGCTCGACCTTCGAAAGCCCCGTCATTCTGAGTGCAGCCAAAGTGACCGGCATTGCCTATCTCTGCGATGCGACCTTCAAAGGTGAGGTGAACCTCGTCAGCGCCACGATCGGCTCCGACCTCGACTTCAGCGCTGCCAAGTTCTCCCAGCGCGTTGACCTGACCGGGTCACGGGTTGACGGCGAGTTGCGGCTGGGGTCGTCGCGTATCCGCCGGCACGATGGGAGGAGGGCGCGGCGCTGGTGCTCCGCAACGCGCACTGTGCCGTCCTGCAGGATTGGTGGAAAAGCGACGACGACAATTCCTGGCCTGAGACCTTGAGCTCGAGGGCTTCACTTACGCGCGTCTTGGTGGCCTGGCGCGGCGAAGGCGGACTGAGCCGACATGCTGGCTCGTCCGGCTGCGTGCTATGCCGCGTGGTTGGGCCGAGATCCGCACCTTCTCGCCGCAGCCCTATGAATACCTAGCGGGTCTGTTCCGTGAGGCCGGTGAGCCTGAAAAGGCCAACGCCATCCTCTATGCGGCTCGTGAGCGGCGACGTGGAGAAGCATGGTCGAAAGTGGACGATTATGGCCAAGCCAGAGAACGGAACTGGCTGAGATGGCTGGGCATGTCGATGCTGAAGTGGACCATCGGCTATGGCTTCGGAGGTCGCTACTTCCGCGTTCTTGGTGGGTCGGGGGCCTGACCGTGTTGGGCGCGCTGTTGCTGATCGTCTTGGGGTCGCCGCCGCCGGAAAGCTGGCCGCAAGGATTCTTTGCGAGCCTCGACCAATTGCTGCCGCTCGTTACGCTTAACAAGGCACACGAAGCCCTTATTTTTGGCAAAGCCTCGCAGCCATATCTGGTTGGTGGTCTACTTCTATGCCCACAAGATCGCCGGGTGGGTGCTCGGCTCCTTCCTTGTTGCCGGGCTTGCCGGCCTGACCCAACGGAACTGAGGGGCCCCTTCGCCCCAATACCCTCAATGGCGCAAAGCTGATTCTATCGGCCAGCGAGGAAAAGGCAAAACTCGCCGGCGGTAAATTCCGTTGCCTGGAAAGCCGGGCTAGAAGAGGCGGCGAGGACGCAGAATCCCAGGGCTACCGCATCGATGAACGAGAGCGCACCAGTGCGGGGTATCGTGGAGGCTGTCAGCCCAAAGGCGAAAGTCGGGACCAAACACCCAGTCAGTTGGGTCGGGAGTTTGCCGCCTCCAGTTGGTCAAGAGCGAGTGAAATCAAGCGTACATCAAATATCTTCAGCTTGCGGTTGCTGGCTGCAGCACCACCTGTCCAGTTGCGCAAACCGTCCAGGACGCCAGGGACAGAACGTTCGACATTCTCTTTCTCGAAAAGCCAGTCAATCGTGGCGAGCAACTCCATCCCGAGTGGAGATTTCGAAACCGTCGATCAGTTGCGACGTCCATTCCAGCGCTCCAAGGTCCTGCTGCCCTTGCCAGCGTTCAGGTAGGCACGCACGCGGTCTTCTTGGCCCCATCCAACCAGATCAGATCGAGGGGTTCGGCATCAGCCAGTCGCTTGTCGCACTTGAGGTAACTCCCATCGAGACTGTCGAGAAGGTGCCGAAGCTTGTCGGAGTATGGCCCGTACTTGTTGGCTGAAAATTCGAGATTTACGGGTCTTCGATCTCGGATCTCCGAATTCCTCTTTCGATGAACCAGGCTGAGTTTTGCACCTCGAGGATCGAGCACTCGATCCCCAGTAGGCAATATCGGCGAACAATCTCGGAGACTAGGGCTCTTGCGGGAGTTAGCTTCTCGACACCGCGGCGCTTGGAGACGTTTTGATACTTCGATGTTGGTTCATAGACGATCACCTCGAGGCCGCGACGTCTCCGAGCGCATCGACAATCAACGGTCGGACATCTCCCCAATCGAGCCCGCCATTGCCACATCCTAGAGGCGGCACGGCGATCGAACGAATATTCTTGTCCGCAATGACCCGAACGAGGTCCTCAAGGCCCTCTTCAATCCACTCGATCTTCGTTCTGGTGCGCCAGTGGATCTTGGTCGGGAAGTTGATGATCCATTTCTGGCCGAAAAGTTGCCGGTTCTCGGTGACGAACATCGTGCCGATACGGATGTCTTTGCGCTCGCAAGCTCGAGCATAGGCAGCGAAGTTCGCGGGAAACTTGTCCTTGAACATCAAGGCAATCCCCTTGCCCATGATGCCCACGGTATTCACGGTGTTGACGACGGCCTCGACGTTGGCCTCAAGCAGATTTCCTTGGGTGAATGAGATCATCTCAGAAATACCAGGCTCGGTTGCGCTACGATTTCAGTTGCATTCCAATATCTCCGCTCGCGAATGAGCGTTCTCTTTTCGTTCTCTCTGTGACAGACTATGCCCGCTAACTGCTCTACCGGCAAGTACCTATGTATGAGCGCTTCGGCCTGATAGCGATCGGTCTTTTCTGGATCATCCGGGTCGCGCCGAAAATCCCTCTGCTGCAGGATTTCCCAATCGATTTCATTCAGCTTGTGGAGCGAGTTAAAGAACCGGGCCGTTTTGAGGTAAGCATGCCTGTCGGTGAAGACTGCCTGAACGCCTGATTCCTGCAGGGCCCGAAGGGACGAGACCAACATTACGATATCCCTGTTCGGAAACTGACGGATACCTCCATAGCCGGTCACAATGTTATACATCATCATGGAAAATGGCGTGAAATAAAATGGAATGTAGTTCAGAAAGCGATCCGCCTGGGGGTACGGGAACGTCCCTGGTTGCACGCTTAGAGATCAGCTCCGGGTTGCCAATCTGAACAAAACTCGGCTCCGCTATTTCAGCGCTCTTGCAGCGGAGACCGTTACGCAAGATCCAAGGCACATTGCCTATGTGTGTGATTCTTAAATATCAATGCCTTGTCGGAGTTCAGTGTGATCGCCATCGCCGAAATCTGGTACAGGCTTATGACGGGTTGATCAAGCTGCCGTTCCCACGTTCGACGGGCGCGCCAGACGGACCAGGACCAATCTACTACGCTGGGGCCGGGGGAGGGCGGACCGACCCATGGATCTCACCACGCTGTTCGGGATCATCGTGTTTTCCGTCGCCTGGTTTTTGTGGCGGCGGACGGACCCGCATGAGCCGCTGGTCCGGTTGTTCTTCGGAATGCTGATGTTCATGGGCGCCTGCATCGGACTGTTCTCGGTCCTGTTGCGGATGATGCAATGAGCCGAGGGCGACAGGCGGCCTAAGCGGCCGGTTTGATGAGACCTGTCTT
>CAVYYK010000054.1:0-69390 GCA_963772635.1 uncultured Alphaproteobacteria bacterium | reverse complement strand
GGATCCGCCGCGAGCCGGCTGCGGCCTGAGCAACCGAGAACACTGAGGATACTGGGGATCGGGGAGCAATGACGTTTTGAAAGAATTCGGGTCCGGGGCCATATGTCCTTTGATCGAACCTTTGTCGGGCGGGAAGGCTTAGCCATGGGAAAGAAACTGTTGGGCGTCGCCGTGGGCGCGCTGATCGGTGTGACGGCCATTTCCGCGAGCGCCATGGCGCAGGGGACGGGCGCGGATGGATCGCGGCCCGACGTGCGATCGGCGGAACCCGGTTCGTCCGAGGGGGTGGTTGCCGGCGAGGGCGGCGGTGTCGGGGCGCCGAGCCGGGTCGAACCGCGCGCCGCCGCACCCGTTGCGCCGTCGCTCGGTGACGTCGACCGGGGGATGAGCGGGTACTACCGCAACCGCATCGGCACGACACCGCCCAGCGGCCGCGGCGGTGGGTGGAGCGGCGGCGGCCGGAGCAGCGGCGGAAGGTGGTAGTCGGCCGGTCGGGCGATCGGGACCGCTAGCGGTCGCCGGGGTGGCAGGGGGGTGCCGGCTTGCCGGCGAGGAGGTGCGCCCAGGCTTCGTAGAAATGGGCGCCGGTGATCCCCGGGCAGGACGTCGGCGGCGCCGATGTTCCCGGATCGTAGCGGGTGCCGAGAAGCATCGAGAACAGCACCAGCCAGATCGCCATCACCCCGGCGAACACCATCGGTCCCTTGGGATGACGGGTGATGCGGTCGCGGTAGCGCCCGGCGCCGAACGCTTCCGCATCCAGGGTGCCCCGGCGGCGGCGGTCGTCCACCTGGCGGGCGAGATGGCGCGCCCATGGCGGCACCGCTCGCCCGAACATGTAGGCGGCGAAGGCTTTCTCGAGGAGCTTGTCGTCGGGCTGGCGGCCGAACCAGCGGCGGTAGGCCAGGCGAAAGAAGTCGAACTCCTTGAGGCCCAGCGCCAGTGCCGCCTCGGCGACGGCAAGACAGTCCCCGGCGGCGGCATCGCGCTTGCCGTTCGGTTTGGTCCGGTCCTGCTTCGGGGCCATCAATCCCATCCGGAGATCCTGTCGGCCGATGGGGGACCGCGAACGTCCGCGCAACGACGCTACCCGTCGCCCGGCCGTCCACCCGGCGACCCCCCGGGCGTGAAACTGCGTGGCCGTCAGCTTACCACATTCTTCACCGGAGGTCGCCAACAATGGCCGTTTTCCCGATGACGTCGGACCCTACGCAACGCCTCCGTCCTTGCGGCAGCGGCCGCAAGTGCAAGCCGTGTCACGGCCGCGGAGATCCGTCTTAGAGGATCTCCTCGCCTTCGCCGTCGGCGACCCTTCGGACCGTATCGAGGAAGAACGTCACCGCGGTGGTCTCGTCCCCGAACCGGCGAACGCCCTCGCCGTCGGCGCGGACCCGCCACGGCAGCGGATTTCCCTCGATCCGCCAGAGGTCGGCGGCGTAGCGACCGACGGTGGGACCGACCCGGGCGGTGGCGATGGTCGGACCGCGGTTGATCCAGATGTCGGAGATTTGACCACGAACCCGTTCCGGGAGGTCGCGGACACGCCGCGTAGGTCGGGACTCGGGTTGGGCCGGCCCGGTTTCGGCATTTCGGAACGGGTCGTGAGTGACTGTATCGGTCTTCATCGCGTTCTCCATCGGCGAACGGCGAGCCCCCGGCCGACCCTTGAGCGGCTGGCGGGGCTTCGCACTATTGAAAGAAAACGGCGTCCGGTTCGCGGTTGGCGATCCGCACCACGTCGTCGATGTCGTCATCGGACAGGTCGGCAAGATCGTTCAATGCGTCGACCCAGTCGTCGAGGCTGTCCCAGTTGTGGCGATAGAGTACGCGGCTCATGCTTTCTCGGGTCATCATGTCAAAATCCCCCATGACGGACGGTGAATTCCAGATCCCTAGGTTCCCTTAAAAAGGGTGTTAAAGAAAACTTTTTCATCTAAAAATTGTCCTACAAACCGATTCGAATTGCAACAGTTATTACCCACTATGGGTTGGACTATAATGTGAACAAAACAAGAACACAACATAAAAATACATTTTTTTTGGTGTAGCGGTGGCGGGAAGCACCACCGAGATTGCCGGGGACGCGGTTGTCGTCGCCCTGAACGCCATCGCGCCGGTAACATTTGGCAAACATTCCAGAGCGATAATCCCGCACGGTCCGCCGTCGGTAATCCGCCGGCAACGGCGGCTCGTCGGCTACCACCTGCAGGGAGAAACCGCGCATGAGCGACAGCGATCGGATGCTGGGTCACGTTGTTTCCATCAAAGGCTCGAAGATTTCGGGAATGCTCCGAAACGGCCACCGCCGGGAAGACGGCGACGGTGGCGAGCGAAAAACGCCGGAGAGCCGCGGCGACGCTCAGCTGGGTGGCCTCGTCAAGATGAGAACCCGGTGCTCCACCGTCTATGGCGTGATCGGCGGCATGTGGATCACCGACCCGGGCTCGCCCCTCGAGTCGGCACTGCGGATGGTCGACATAGAGATGTTCGGCGAGGTCGCCGACCCGGCGGTCACGGGTGTCGACGGGGTGTTCCAGAGGGGACTCTCGGTCTATCCGGATCTCGGTGCCGATATCGTTGCGGTAACGCCCGAGGACCTGGCTCTGGTCTACGCGCGGCCGCGGGCGTCGAACGTGCGGATCGGCACCATTCACCAGGACCGGAATCTGCCCGCGTTCGTCGTCACCGACAGCCTGCTCGGCAAGCACTTCGCCATCCTCGGCACCACCGGCACCGGCAAGTCGTGCACGACGGCGTTGATCCTTCGTTCGATCCTCGACCAGCATCCCAACGGCCACGTGGTCCTGCTCGACCCCCACAACGAATATGCCGCCGCCCTGGGCGACAGGGCCGAGGTGATCAACCCGGCCAATCTGCAGCTGCCCTACTGGCTGATGAACTTCGAGGAAGCGACCGCCACCTTCGTCACCGGCGAGGGGACCGAGCGGGTGGCCGAAGCCGCCGTCCTCAAGGACGCGATCCTCCAGGCGCGCAGGAAATACTGCGGGCCGGACGCCGACACCCTCCACATCAGCGTCGATTCCCCGGTGCCTTATCGTCTCAGCGAAGTCGAGAAGATCATCAAGGAAGCCATGGGCCGTCTGGACAAACCCGACAACTCGCTGCCTTATCTGCGGCTGCAGTCGCGGATTCAGGCACTGCAATCCGACAACCGCTACGGTTTCATGTTCTCCGGCCTGGTGGTCAAGGATACCTTGGCCGAGGTGCTGTCGCGCATTCTTCGCGTCCCGGTCGGCAGCCGGCCGGCGACGATCTTCGATCTATCGGGGGTTCCGTCGGAAATCGTCGACGTGGTCGTCTCGGTCCTGTGCCGGATGATCTTCGATTTCTCGCTGTGGAGCGCAGAGGCGAAGGCGGTACCGGTGCTGCTCGTCTGCGAGGAGGCACACCGCTATGTTCCCAGGGACGAAAGCCTGGGCTTCGGACCGACCCGACGCGCCATCTCACGCATTGCCAAGGAGGGACGCAAATACGGGGTCTCTCTCTGCCTGGTGAGCCAGCGGCCTTCGGAACTGTCGACAACGATCCTGTCGCAGTGCAATACCATCTTCGCGCTGCGGATGGCCAACCAGCATGATCAGGAGTTCGTGGAGAAGATGTTGCCGGACGGGGCGAGCGGCCTGCTGGCGGCGCTGCCGGCGTTGCATACCCAGGAGGCGATCGCCGTCGGCGAGGGGGTGACGGTGCCGATGCGCCTGCGCTTCGCCGATCTCGATGTGGCGCACCGCCCGAATGGTGGGACGGCGACGTTCTCGGACGCCTGGCAGGAGGATCGGCTCGACCGGTCGTTCGTCGACGAGACCGTCGATCGCTGGCGCCGTCAGCAACGGGACGACGCCCCGGCCCTCGTCGCTTGAGCCTTCGCGCGCCCCCCGTCGTGCGGCGATCGGCGGACGATCGCGGCGCCATCTGCCGAAATCAGTAGCCTTGACCGTCCTTCATCGGTTCAAATAGGGCGCGAGGTGCGGTTGGGGGCGTCCGCACCCGGTGGGTGAACGGAGGAGATTGCCGTGCTTCTCGATTACGAAACGCTCCGGGTTCTCTGGTGGGTACTTCTCGGAGCGTTCCTGATCGGTTTCGCAATCGTCGACGGCGTCGACCTGGGTGTCGCCATGTTGCTGCCGTTGGTCGCCGGCACCGACGCCGAACGGCGGGCGCTGATCGACAGCATGGATCCGGTTTGGGAAGGCAATCAGGTGTGGTTCGTTCTCGGCGGCTGCGCCGCGTTCGCCGCCTGGCCGGCGCTCTATGCCACCGCGTTTTCGGGCTTCTACATCGCCATGTTCCTGGTTCTGGTAACGCTGATCCTGCGGCCGGTCGGGTTCAAGTTCCGCAACAAGGTCGAGGATCCCCGCCGGCGGTCGGCGTGGGACTGGGCATTGTTCGTCGGCGGGTTCGTTCCGGCGCTGATCTTCGGCGTCGCGGTCGGCAACGCGTTGCAGGGCGTACCGTTTCATTTCGACGAGACGCACAAGGCCCGTCTACGATGGCGGTTTCCTGGGCCTGTTGAACCCTTTCGCGCTGATGACCGGTCTGCTGGCGGTGGTCATGCTGGCCATGCACGGCGGTGTATATCTGGCGGTCAAAACCGAGGGTGTTCTCGCCCGGCGCGCGTCCCGGATCGCCGCGGGCGCCGCCATCGTGTTGGTGGCCCTGTTCGCCCTCGCCGGACTGTGGGCCGGCTTCGGCGTCGACGGCTACAGGATCATCGAGGGTGCGGCCCCCGACGGGCCGTCCAATCCGCTGGCGAAACAGGTGGCCGTCGTGCCCGTCGAATGGTTCCACAACTACATCACCCGACCCTTCGCCTTGCTCGGTTCGGCTCTGGGATTGATCGCGCCGATCATGGCGATCGGCCTGCTCTACCTCGGGATGGACGGCGCGGCGTTCGTCGCCAGCAGCGCGGCGGTGGCGGGGGTGGTGGCGGCGCCGGGGCTGGCGATGTTTCCGTTCATCCTGCCGTCGTCGACCCGACCGGACCACAGTCTCACCGTCTGGGATTCGTCCTCGAGTCAGTCGACGCTGTTGATCATGCTGGTCGCGACGGCGGTGCTGATGCCGATCGGAATAGCCTTCACGACCTGGGCGTTCCGGGTGCGGCGTGGCAAGTTGACCGAGGCGGAGGTCGAAAAAGGCGAGTCTCCGTACTAGCGGAGGGAGCGCCGGCCATTTGGGAGGGGTGTCGTGCGCGGATCGAGCCGTGAATAACCCGTTCAGTCCATGGAAGATGGTCGTGATCGTGCTTGCCGGGCTCGTGGTGCAGGGATGTGCCGCTTTTACCGGTGTCGAGCCGACCGATCTGACGCCGATCCTGGTCGGAAAGACGCGGACGGACGTGGAGGCGGTTCTCGGAGATCCGGTCGAGCGCAACGTCAACGGCTGCGGCGAGGTCGACACCTACCGATACGATCGCGGCCGTCCGCCACAGGACGGTCTTTTCGCCCTTACCATCGTCCATCCCGCCGCCCCGCTGGTTGTCGGTTTGATCGCCCATCCGTTTCTGGTCCATGGACAGAAGGGTGAAATCGACGTTGTCTACGATCCGGATGACACCGTTATCAAATACGGACCAAGCGACCCGAGCGAGTGGGAGGCGCTGTTCTCCGTCAACCACCTGTGGGTAGACCAGACCACCAAACTGGATGTCGCCCAGCGATATTATGAGATCGGCATGACCGGTGACGGCAACCGGACATCGATGTGGAGTTGTCTTTGCAATGCCGCGCGGCTGGGCCACGTTCCGTCGCAATTCCAACTGGCGATGAGCCGACTGAAGGACCAGGAGCCGAGGGAGCCGACTCCGGAGACGGTCTTGGCTTCATACGTGCCCGCGTCGTCGAACGGCTTTGCTTCCACCCCGTTCCTGCCGGCGGGGTTCGAGATCGGCGCCACCGTCGAGACGATCGCCGCAGTCGATCACTATGCTGTCGGCACCACTGCCGGGTCATGAATTCTGCACGTTCGAACCCGGCGAGGCGGTGTTGAAGGCGGAACGGGGGGCGAGCTTCTGACGGTTTTCCGATCCGGATCCATCCGTGGTGCGGGTTTCTCTACTCCGCCGCGGTGGCGATCTCGTCTCCCTCGGCGTGCTCGAGGACTTCGCGCGCTTCCTCGACCTCTTGCTGGCGCGCCCACATGCCGGCGTAGACGCCGTCCCGAGACAGCAGCTGCGCATGACGGCCGCGCTCGACGATGCGCCCGTCGTCCAGCACCAGGATCTCGTCGGCGTCGACCACCGTCGACAGCCGATGGGCGATGATCAGCGTCGTCCGTCCGGCCGAAACCTCCCGCAGGCTCGCCTGGATCTCCTTCTCGGTGTGGGTGTCGAGGGCCGACGTCGCCTCGTCGAACAGGAGAATCCGCGGCGCCTTGAGGATCGTCCGGGCGATGGCGACGCGCTGCTTCTCGCCGCCCGAGAGCTTGAGCCCGCGTTCGCCGACGGTGCTGTCGTAGCCGTCGGGAAGCCCGACGACGAAGTCGTGGATGCGGGCCAGCTTGGCCGCCTGCTCGACCTCGGACGGCGTCGCGCCCGGCCTCCCGTAGGCGATGTTGTAGAAGATGGTGTCGTTGAACAGCACCGTGTCCTGCGGGACGATGCCGATGGCGGCGCGCAGCGAGTCCTGGGTGACGTCGCGGATGTCCTGGCCGTCGATGGTTATCCGTCCCGAGGTGGCGTCGTAGAAACGGTAGAGCAGCCGCGAGATCGTCGACTTGCCGGCGCCGCTGGCGCCGACGATGGCGACCGTCTTGCCCGGCGGCACGGTGAAGGAGACGTCGTCGAGCACCGGCCGGCGGGGATCGTAGGCGAACGAAAGGTCATCGAAGACGACCTCGCCGCCGTCGGCCTGCAGCGGCCGGGCGTCGGGCCGGTCGCCGATCTCGGCCCTCTCTTCGAGCAACGCGAACATGTTCTCCATGTCGGTGAGCGAATGCTTGATCTCCCGATAGACGAAGCCGAGGAAGTTGAGCGGCATGAACAGCTGGACCAGATAGGCGTTGACCAGCACGAAGTCGCCGATCGTCATCGTCCCCTTCGACCACCCCGTTCCCCGCCATCAGCATCAGCGCGATCAGGCCGACGCCGATGATCGCTCCCTGACCGACGTTGAGCAGGCTGAGGCTCACCTTGCTCTTCACCGCCGCCGCCTCGTAGGCCTGCAGCGCGCCGTCGAAGCGCCGGGCCTCGTGCGCCTCGTTGCCGAAGTACTTGACGGTCTCGAAGTTGAGCAGGCTGTCGACCGCCTTGGTGTGGGCTTCGTTGTCGGTCTCGTTCATCGCCCGGCGGAACTTGGTCCGCCATTCGGTGACGACCAGGGTCCAGGTGATGTAGCCGCCGATGCAGACGAAAGTGACCAGCGCGTACCAGATCCCGAACAGCGACCACAGGATGCCGCAGACGAGGACGATCTCGAGCAGCGTCGGCAGGATGTTGAACAGCATGAAGTTCAACAGGAACTCGATGCCCTTGGTGCCCCGTTCGATGGCGCGGCTGACCGCTCCGGTCCGGCGGTCGAGGTGGAAGCGGAGGCTGAGCCGATGCAGGTGCTCGAAGGTCTTGAGACCGGCCTGGCGGATCGCCCGTTGCGCGACCTTGGCGAACAGGGCGTCGCGCACCTCGCCGAAGGCCTGCGCCAGCACCCGGGCGACCCCGTAAGCCACCACCAGCATGATCGGCACCGCCACCAACTGGGCGGCGGAGCCCGGCGTCAGCAGATCGACCGCGTTCTTGTAGAACATCGGCACCGCGACATTGACGCCCTTGGCGGCGACCAGAAAGAGCATGGCGAAAACCACCCTCAGCCGCAGCTCGCTCTCGCCCGGCGGCCACAGATAAGGCAGCAGGGTGGCGATGGTGCGCAGATCGCCCTGGCGTCCGTCGCCGGCGTCGGGGTTGTGACGCCGTCTCACGGAAGAGGACCGGCGACGGGTGATCGGCGGGACAGGGCGTCAGGGACGGGCACGCTCATCCCCGCAATATAGGACGGGGCAACCCATGTCGCCACGCATCAACCGCACATCCGTCGAGGACGCGCCATTGCGCCTTCCGGCGAGCCCATACCTGGTCTCGCCTGAACTCCCTCAGTCGCCGGGCGCGGACATCCGTCCGCTTGGCTCTCCTCCGCTGCGCTGCGGGCGCGCACTTGCGCTTGCCGGCGAGCCGAGGAACGGGCTTTCATCGGCGCGCCGGAGGCCCCCTCATCCAACCTCTCCCGCCGGGAGGGCGGCGGCATACCCGAGTGCGGCGCGGGGTCATTGTTGACGATGGCGGGTCCCGTCTGTTCCGCTAATCCCTTGAAAACAAACGAAACGGCAAAACGTGAAAATCATCGTCAAAACTCGTCAAAACTCGTCAAAACCGGGCCTAATACCTTGATTTCGTTGAATATTGAATAACCCCTCATTTCGCTCCCGCAACGACCGGCAACCCCTTGATTTCAAACGAAACCGCCTCTCCAAACCGTTCCACCCCGGCAACGACACTCGTCAAAACTCGTCAAAACTCGTCAAAACTCGTCAAAACCATCGTCAAAACTCGTCATTTTCCCAAGAATGCGACGCATTCTCAACACCAACTCCGGCCCTTTGCTGATCGCTGAAAGCTGATCCTCAGGCCGATGTGATCCCTGATATCTGTCATCTAATCCCTTCCTCTGTACCCCTCGCCCCGCTTGGAACAAAAAAGCAACATAAAACCGAATCAGCGCCGAGTCAAGGATATTATTCCTTTATGCGATTTCCGTAGCACGGACTCCGGCGAACACCCCACAAGCGCCCGGGGAGAAAGCCGGTCCCACCGGACGTCTTCGGCGGCGATTCCGGCGCAATGCGATGTCCGCTTTCGGTTCGATGGCAAACGGTCTCGCCGCCACAGCGCAAAGGTGCTTTTGACCCAAGGCGGTCAAATGCTTCCGAGGCAGTTGCTTCCGTATGAAGCCCAAACTACCAGGTGCCGCGCCGCATAGATCTTGAAGCGAAGCGCCGGAAGCGGACATCTTGGCCTGCAAGCGCGGCCCTAAGCGGACGCCGGGGCGTGGATAGGCCTACTTTACATAGCGGTCTCTCAATGCCGTGCGCAACACTTCCGCTATTGGGAAGGCTGGAGATTTGCGCCTCTTAACATATTTCCTATCTAACGACGATCCAATTCCTTAACAATAATCGAACGTAGGAGTTCGAATAATTCAACCCGGTTACAATTCGCAGATGCGGAGCGGAGCAGATAGTCATAGTTGACTAGCAACGCTGAATTTCGTCTCGCATTTCGCAACAAAAAATCTGACCAAATCTCGCTGCTATTTTGAATCTGACGCAGCGTATTTTAACAGCCAATACATCAGCACTTGTCTAAAATCCCCAGATATGAAATTCCTGTCTGTGTGCTTCACTTCAATGAGTATCGTACCCAGAGAAAAGTCCCCGACGCCAGATGCAATCCAGCCCAGCCCCGGTATGGGAGGACTTCTGTCGAATTTCGCGCCAGGATGTTGACTTTGTACGCCGTGCTATTTCGTTTCAAGGTTGTTAGCAACCTGATTTGCTACATCCATGTCACACTGTTCGAGTTCGTCTGGAATCCTCGCATCGTAGTGTCTCCTTTGACGCTTTGCCGCAACTTGGAGACAGTCGCCCCAATTCGGCTCTTCATCGCCGGCCAAAAGGCGCTCGGCCCGAGCCATCGCAGCTCAAATAGCATCGCCTTTTGAAGCTGGCTTTGGTTAACCAGTTCTGTCCGGCACCTGCACCATGTCCTCAAAAGTGAACATGCTTCCTATTTAGCGAAGCAACGAGCCCACCACTAAGCGAGGGAAAAGCATATCTAGAACCCCAGGTATGTCCCTTGCCACCGTTCTTGGATCTCGAAACGGTAGTCTCTTAAACGCCATTTTCGGTCCATTCTACGAATTAATTGATGCAAATCTCATGCCCTTTTCAGGTTCAAATCCGAGGCGCCGTGGCTGCCCAATCGAACGTTGCTGCTGTCTCCGTGCCTTTGCGCCTTCGTCTCCAAAATCTCCTAGCTGCCACCCATAGCATTCTTTGTTCATCTGGACTTAGATTTTCCCATTGGTTTCTCAAACGGTTGAAGCTGCCTCGATCCGGCCAGTGCCTCCAACAGTCGATGCAGGCTCGCTTGACTGCTTGCGAACGCGTTTGATCGTAGACCTGTCTAACAAAAGCCCCCCTTATCTCTGTTCTCCTGAAGCGTATCGCCCGCAAGAAGTGCAAGATGTTCGCTTCAGGCATTAGCAGGTGCGATGCGGAGGAAGGCACCCCGATCAAGCAGACCATCTATCTGCTCGAAGACCGCTTCAAATTCTTCATTGGCGCGCACTGAATACACGCCCCGCATAATCTTTGACCAAGAGGCCCTGAATGAGTCGAGATTTCTGGGGTCCAACAATGTTGCGCACAATTGGGCGGCCACTTTCGGCTCTTGGAATTTCAGAGCCCGACCAATTTGGGCGAGGACAAAATTATCCGGCTGTGATTTTTCTTTCTCGAGATCTAGTAAGAATTGAACATCAATCTCATCGAAGTATTTCTTGAGATGTTCGTATTCGCCCCGCGCTTCGTCAGAATATGGGTCAAAATGCAAGTCAAGCTCCCTCAGGGCAACGCTTGCATCTTCGCCCTCTCCAAGCTGAGCTGCTATGTAGTCCATGTAGTGTTTTGCACTTAGGATTGTCGTTTTGGTCCGGTTCAATGAAAGACCATAGTCGGCAAGTGAGTGAGACAGCACAGAGAGCGCCTCATATGCATCCTGTTGAGAACCACATATCAACGTGAAGTCATCTACGTAGCGATGCCAGACGATCCCAGCATCAGTCAGGGAGACGTCGATAGGTGTCATCATCACTTCAGCGAGGACACGTGCACATTGCCCACCTACTGGCAGGCCAAACGACCGACCTGCAGCTAGTTTGCTAAGAATTCGGTCGATCTGCACGGCCACAGTTGAATCGTCGTCCCCAAGGTCCTTGATGACGTTCTCAAGACGGTGGTGGTAGATGTGCTCATAGAAACTCGAAATATCTGTTTGAGCAACGACACATCTTTCATTCTTCAGCGCTTGCTCTCCGAGGGTGGCCTCTTTGTATGTCCGCCAAGAGCTAGACCTATCAAAGAATGCAGGAGCCTCGGCACCCAGTCGATATGAATGTACCCTTGCACTGCGGTTTTCCTCATTTGCCTCCGCAATAGCTAGGCCGAGACCATTCAGATAGAGGTTCCAAAATGGGTGGATTTTGGTGGTTATCCGAAACCCGTGAGACCCTGAGGGAGCCAATAACCGCTCGGCACCTATAGTTAGCTCATTAACATAGGCCGCGGCTTTTTTGGCCGATTCTGGAGTCAATTGACTGAAATAGCTCAAAGCAGATTTGTGAGAGCTCTTCTGACTTGTCACGAATGAACCCTGCATCAATGTCATAGGGCAGTGTATCGTTTTCACCGCTTTGGCCAATTTCCAGAGCAGCGTGCAAGAAATGACCTTTCTTGACTTCCATCTTCGATGGCTCCGTTTCATTTTATGTGGTGCAGTGTGCTCTCAAGTTGGTTGTTCCTGTACTCTCTGTATAGTTTCAGCAGGTAATTCTTAGATTCCAGTGCATCCAACAACTGTCTTGCAGGATTGCGCTACGGCGCAATCCTGTGCATCGGGCACGCCTAAATTAATTCTCCGCATCCTCTTCTGAAGGCCATCTAGCGACAAACTCGGCAAAAGTCGTCCTGTGGTCTGATTAGACAAGAGTTGAGGCTGCAGTGAAAGCCCGTAATCCGCCCCGCTGCTGTTCGCCACAGATGCAAGGTGCAAATAAATGCCGTTGGCGACTTTTGCGGCGAACGGAAGGATCGTTCGCATACCGACATACAGGGCGAAGTCTGCGACGGGCGAACTTGGCTTTCTTACTATTCATTACGCTCATCGCCATCTGGGGCCTCTTTGATCTACATACCGGAAGGTCCATCTTGACCGTGCCGCTCGATTGATACCGGCGAGCCGATGATTGGACTTATCCTGGTTGCAATGCGCCCAGTCCCCCAGTCGCCACGGCGGACGTCGCAGCCGGCCTACTCGATCAGTTCGAACATCAGCAGATAGGTTCGCTGCAGCGGAATGGCGTTGTCATCGGAGTGGAGTAGACCAGCGTTTCGCCGTTGGGCGCCTGGTCGCGCGTCGAGCCCATAACCATGTTGTCGACGTCCGCTATACCTCCAGGCGAGCGACGTCCTTCCAAGCGGGGATCGACCACCGCACGCTGGTCTGGTGGGCCACGCGTTGGATGCGGACGCCGATCGCCCGGACGCGGCTCTCGTGGACGAGCGCTACCCCGCCGTTCAGCGTCTTTCTCCGGTCGGCTCGAATCCAGCCCTTTTCGCGAAGTCATCGCGCCTCCCTGCCCTCCGCAGATCTAAAAATTGTGCCGCCATAGGCCGAGAATTTTTTCGGTATTGACGATAAAAATTTTAAAAAAAAAAAAAAAAAAAAAAAAAAAAAAAAAAAAAAAAAAAAAAAAAAAAAAAAAAAAAAAAAAAAAAAAAAAAAAAAAAAGCGCCGTGACGGATAGAAAGGCTGTGGTGATCCGCAGGAATCGACAACCGTCCCTCCAACACCCCAACCAGACAGCGATTTATCGTAATACCAACAGTCGATTTTCGGTATTTATGTCCCCGTAATTCCCCCTTTTGGGGCTAGTCGGCTTTGCCGAGCAAGCGTTCAAAAGCTTCCTGAGGCTCGACGCGCTGTCGCAGATAGTGACGTTCTTCGCCCTTTACGGCCCGGTGGTCGGCGGGACGACATGGGTCGTCCGCCGCAGGATGCGCCGGACAGAGGACGAACTGAGAATCGAAAACAAGGCGCTTTCCGACCTGCGGGATAAGATCAATCGGCACATCGAAGCACTGGAGCGGGAGGTCACGGCCCTTAAGAAGGCCGCGCCAGCGAGCATCATTGAGGAGATGCAGCACGAGCGGGGCGACGGCAACGAGTTTCTCGCCGTAAGGGCACTGATCCGCGGTTTCGAGACAATTACACCTGACACCGGGCACAACGGTAGCGCGCCTGGCACCCAAGGTTAGTGATTTCATTGATGGCCACATTACGTGACCGCTACGACGCCCGAACCGGACCGATCTGCTTGAGCGTCGATCAGTGGTGGCCGCCGTCGAACCATCTTCGGAAAAAACGCACAGCCTGGATAGTACCCCATGTCGATGAACCACCTGCTGTCGATTTCAGATCTCGAAAGCCGCGCGCGGCGGCGCATCCCGCACTACGCGTGGGAGTACCTCGACAGCGGCACCGGCTCCGAGGAGTGCCTCGATCGCAATCGTCGGGCATTTGCGCGCATTTCCCTGGTCCCCCGTTTCCTGAGGGGGGAGTTTCACCCGAACATCGAAACCGCGCTTTTCGGCACGCGCTACGCCGCGCCTCTCGGCATCGCACCGGTCGGTCTGTCGAGCATGATATGGCCGAACGCCGAGACGATCCTGGCGAAGACGGCGGCAACCCATCGTATTCCCTATGTTCTGAGCACTGTGGCCAATCAGTCTCCGGAGGTCGTCGGCCCGATCGTCGATGGCATGGGATGGTTCCAGCTTTACCCGCCCCGTGACGAGGGACTGCGAAAGGACCTTCTCGCCCGCGCCCGGGACGCCGGGTTCGGCACATTGGTCGTAACGGCCGACGTGCCCGCCGTTAGCCGGCGAGAACGGCAGGTCCGCGCGGATCTCTCGATCCCGCCAAGAATCACGCTCCGAATGCTTTACTGGTCGGCCATACGTCCGCGTTGGTTGCTGGAGACGCTGATGTCCGGGCAACCCCGGTTCCGTACGCTGGAGAAATACGTCGACGCATCAGAAATGCAGCAGGTCACCAAGTATATCGGCGAGAACCTCGGCGGCACTCTGTCGTGGGACTACCTCGCCAAGACGCGCGACGAATGGCAGGGGCCGCTTGTCCTCAAGGGCATACTGCATCCCAAGGACGCGGAACGAGCAATCGCCGTAGGTGTCGACGGCATCGTCGTCTCGAACCACGGCGGTCGGCAATTCGACGGCGCGCCGGCACCGCTTTCCGTTCTGCCCGAGATCCGCGCCGTGGTCGGGAGCCGGGCGGCGATCCTGTTCGACAGTGGCATCCGGGGGGCGCTGGACATCGCGCGCGCGATCGCGCTCGGGGCCGACTTCGTGCTGTTGGGTCGCGCGTTCATGTTCGGCGTCGCCGCCCTTGGCCGGGGCGGCGGCAACCATACCGCGGCCATCCTCACCGACGAGCTGACGAACGTCATGAGACAGCTCGGATGCCAGACGATCGAGCACCTGTCCCGGGTCACTTGGCGAGACGATGCTGCCCCCCAACAGAACCAACCATGAACAGAAGCGGCTTAGACATGACCTTTGGATTCCAGACGATCCCGATCCCGGAGAGATCCGGCAAACCGCGTTCGACGTCCAATGACGGCTCAGCTACTTGCTACCCATTTCGTCCCCGCCACCTGGGGCCGGTTTGACCTGCATACCGGAAGGTCCACCTCGACCGTCCCGATCGAATGATACCGGCGAGCCCATGATTGGACTCGCCCTGGCCGCAATGCGCCCAGTCGCTCAATCGCCGGGCGCAGACATTGGCACCGCTACTCGATCAGTTCGAACATCAGCAGATAGGTCCGCTGCAGCGGATTGGCGTTGTCGTCCGAGAGAACGTAGACCAAAGCCTCGCCGCCGGGTCCCCGGCGCGCGTCGATTCCGGGGTAATGTGATGACGGCTTTCGGTTCCGAAGTACGGCAATAAGGAGGAATCAGATCGTATAGTCCGGCTCGTCCGGCACGACGGCATCCTTCCCGAACCCGATGCTGGGACGACCCGAGGCACGGATGGTTTCCCTGGTGCCGAGCGGTTCGTGATTGCCGAGGACCTCGATGGCATAGGGGCCCACAACAACGTTGGCCTCGACGTCGCCCTCGGCCAGTCGCAACATGCGATCGACGACCGAATCGTGGAAGATGGCGGCGTCCGCGATGCGGGTGCTCCACCCCAGATCTTTGCCGTTCTTGGTGAGATAGACGACAATTCCGTCTATAAGGCGGTTAGCGGTGATGACCTTATAGACCTCTATGGTGTCCTTCATGCTGCAACTCCGTCCGTTATCCTGCTCGAGTCGTCGAACAGGCTGGCTGACAAGTACTGGTCGGCGAAGTCGGGAATCATGACGATCATCAGCTTGCCCGCCATCTGCAGGATGCTCTATGGAATGCGGCCGGTGGGCATATGTGCGTTAACCGACTTTTCCCACATAATACCAACCTTCGTTGATATAAGCTCCGAGTTCGCGGAAATCATACTTCGATACAGCCGCCACGAGAACTGCTTTCCCTCGGTAGCCATCTGATGGCTTGAATGATACCGGCGAGCCCATGACTGGACTCGCCCCCGTCGCAATGCGCCGTCGGGCGCAGACATTGGAAAGCGTTCTACTCGATCAGTTCGAACATCAGCAGATAGGTCCGCTGCAGCGGATTGTCGTTGTCGTCGGAGAGGATGTAGACCAGGGTTTCGCCGCCGGGGCCCCGACGCGCGTCGATTCCCTCCATGTTGTCGACGGTCAGCGATCCTTCCAGCCGGGCGATCACTTCCCCTTCGAGCATCGCGCCCGGCACGATGGTCTCCTTGGCCAGGCGGCGGATGCGAGCCCCGATCGGCGGGAAGCGGCGCTCGAGGACGAGCACGTCGCCGCCGGGCAGCGTCGTCGCTCCGGTCGGCTTGAATCCGACGCTCGTCGCGTAGGTCACCCGCGACCATCCTTGCTCTCCGCCGATCCAGCCGACGACGCCGCCGTCGGTGGCGAAGTCCCTCGGTCAGGACGAGAAAACGATGATCGGAGAGCAGGGTCAGTGCCTCGACGCCGCTGATTGCGTGGGGCGCGGGAGAGATCCGCCGGCGGGGGGATCGCCACCGGGGGGCCGCCGTCCGGCGGATAGAGCCAAAGGCGGTGGACGTCCTCGAACGCGACGACCGTTCCTCCGCCCGGCGCGGGAGCCAGCGATTCGGCGTCGCGCAGAGTATTTTTGCGCAGCACTCGGCCGTCGGGGCCGCCGAGCAGTTCGAGGGTGACGTCGGCGACGCCGGTCAGATCGCCCCGGTCGTCATAGACCAGGTCGCCGCGGATCCAGTAACCCTGGTCGGTGACCGAGACGAAGCCGCGACCGTCGGCGGTCACCATCAACGCCGAAAGCTCGGTGAAACGGGGGTCGTCGGAACTCAGCAGCAGACCACCGCGAAAACGCAGGCGGCCGACGACAGACGCATCCGCGTCGTTCCAATCGAGCGGCACCGAGCGGGCCTCGACGGAGATCGCCCGGGCGCCGGCGGCCGTATCGGCCACCGGTTCGCTACAGCCGGTGGCCAACAGCGCCAGCAATACGGCCACGAAAGCAATACGCACGAACGTCATCCTTCTCTCGATCGAGTGGCCCGTGTGACGGGCGGTAGCGAAGATAGCAGAAAAGCGTTCGGTTTCTGTCCTTTGTCGCGGTGATCGGTTGTCCGGGTTGTTCGGGTCCTTAGACCGCTAGTGCACAGACACAAACAAATGATTCACCGGGGGCCTCCGAAAGCCCACTGAACCGTTGGCATCCGAGTGCGCCATCGGTGTGAGTCCGTGCAAGCGCCGTCATTGCGAGGAGCGTCGCGACGAAGCAATCCAGCGCCGCCCTGCGCGTTGATGCCATCGGCCGGGGCTTTGTGGATCGCCGCGTCGCTACGCTCCTCGCGATGACGACGAGGGGGCGCGCTGACGCACGGAGGCAAACAAGTCGGTTGCCATACGCGTACGAAAGCCCATGGAACCGTTAGCAGCCGCATGCACTATCTGAACGGGTCCGTGGACTAGCATGACGGCGAGACGAACTCGATCGCGGCTCCGAAGGCGGTCCCGGGGCCGATCCGCAAGGTGGAGGGTTGTTCATCCGACCGGCGCTCGCGGAATGCGATGTTGCGACGTTCGAGGAGGTCCCGGGTGTGGGCGAGGCTTTCGACCTCGATTTGATAGCCCGCGAAGCGGAACTCTCCCGGCGCCGTTTCGGCGTCCATGCCGGCAAACCTCAGCCGGAATTGGCTCGGCGTCAGCACCGCGATGCGGCCGGCGCCGAACCGGATCGTGAGTCCGTCCTCGACTTTGCGGACGGCGGATTTCCCTTGCAGCCGCTCGAACAACGGCGCGGATGCCGCGGGATCGTCGGCGACCATGATCACTTCACGCACCGCGATCGCGCCGTTGGCGTGGTTCTGGTAGGCGGGTTTCCAGAAGTGCTCGGGCGGATGGCGGTGCTGGCAGCAGAAAAACACGGCCTCCGGCATCCGGGGGTCGGTGACGAAAGCGAGGGTAAAACCGACGGTGACCGCGGAACCGTCGGGCAATTTGGCCTCGCGCTCGAACTCGAACAGCGGATAGGTGTCGAGACCGGCGGCGGTGAACGCGGCCCGGTCCGCCGCCGCGTCGCCACTCCGCAGCGCCAGCATCGAGAAGCCTTCTCGCCTGCCCAGATAACGCCGGCTGTAGTCACCGAAAGAGAACTGTCCGGGTGCCGGCTCGGTGATCTTCCGCGGATCGACGACGGTGAGCAATTCCAGGAAGCACCCCTGGAGTTGGATCAGGAAATTGCCGGTCCCGAACGGGTGGACGGCGTTCGGCGTCGTCGTGAACCCGAGGGCCTCGTATGTGGTCCGCGCCGCGTCGAGGTTGTCGACGCAGAGCACCAGGTGATCGAAGCCTCGCGCATTCGCCGGTCCGGTCATGATCCCCTCCCCAGTGTCCGGGTCATTCTCGCGCCCGTTCGTTTGAAATCGCAAGGGGCAACCCCTATTCTCCGGTTTGTCATGAACGGAACGGTCGAACGGATTATACGTGGCGCCCGCCGGTCGCGCGGCGATGCGGCAAGTCGACCAGGTCGAGGCGCTGGCCGGCCGCGGCCTCGGCGGCGACAGGTATTGCGAGCGCAGGGGTTCCGGGACCGGATGGGACGAATGCCAGGTGACCCTGATCGAGGGAGAACATCTGGACGAGATCGCCGGCAAAATGGACGTAAAGGTGCTGAACGGCGAGCATCGCCGCAACATCGTCAGCCGAGGAATCCCGTTGGACGGGCTGGAGGGCAAGCGTTTCCGCATTGGCGACGCGGTGCTGGCCTACGACCGGCCGCGGCCACCCTGCGCCTATATCGCTTCGATCACCGAACCGCTGATGACCAAGGCGCTGGGCAGGCGCGCCGGAATTTGCGCCCGGGTGGAGCGGGGCGGGCTGATCCGTTCGGGTGATCCGATCGTCGCAATTGGCGACATCGAGACGACGGGTCCGGCGTGAAAAACGGGGCGCCGGTCTCAAGCCTTGTCTTGGGTCAGCGCGGCAACGCGATCGGGCGCATCGTCGAACCTGACCCCGATCTGGTTGCCCTTCGACCACGCGATCTGCCCCTTGAATTCCCCGACGCCGTTGATCTTCAGCGTGATCGGGCGGTTCCGGTCCAACGCTCGTTCGACCAAAACGTGCACCCCCGAAATCGAGAAGTTGTTGATTTGGCAGTCGAGGACATACAGGTCGAATTCGGTTTCCGACGTGAGCGTTCCCGACCACATGACCGAGTTCCGAGGATAGCTTCGCCGCTCCATTGATGGAGTCCGGGTCGATTTGGCCATGGCTACGATTTCTCCCACCCCATCCGAGGTTTATCCCGCGATTCGCGATCCCCTGTCCAGTCTTTGACAACCTTGACCGTGCTGTTCGATGGTGAACACGTTCTCTGCGAGTTCCCGACGCCGAGCCTGTCTTGCCCTATCCTATTGTTGAGCTACCGCGGCTGGCCGGCGCGCCGTCCGGTTGGCTGGGGGCGGCCGATGGGTCCCTTGGCCGGCTTCGGGTTCTCGTCGAAAAGATCCATGAGATTTTGCATGACCGTTCCCCCAAGCTCCTCGGCGTCGACCAGGGTGACGGCGCGGCGGTAGTAGCGGGTCACGTCGTGGCCGATGCCGATGGCGGTGAGCGCCACCGGCGAGTGGTTTTCGATCCACTCGATGACCTGCCGCAGATGCCGCTCCAGGTAATTGCCGGGGTTGGCCGACAGCGTCGCATCGTCGACCGGTGCGCCATCCGAGATCACCATCAGAATGCGCCGTTGCTCGAACCGGGCGAGGAGGCGGCCGTGCGCCCACAACAAAGCCTCCCCGTCGATGTTCTCCTTGAGCAACCCCTCTCGCAGCATCAGTCCGAGGCTTCTTCGCGCCCGCCGCCAGGGTTGCTCCGCGCTCTTGTAGACGATATGGCGGAGATCGTTGAGGCGGCCGGGGTCCTTCGGTCTGCCGCTGGTGACCCACTGCTCACGGGACAGGCCGCCCTTCCAGGCGCGGGTCGTGAAGCCGAGGATCTCCACCTTGACACCGCAGCGCTCCAGCGTGCGGGCGAGAATGTCGGCGCTCATCGCGGCAACCGAGATCGGCCGCCCGCGCATCGATCCTGAATTGTCGATCAATAGGGTAACGATCGTGTCGCGAAATGCGGTTTCCGTCTCCCGCTTGAAGCTGAGCGGGTGGAACGGATCGACGACCACCCGCGCGAGCCGCCCCGAATCGAGCAGGCCCTCTTCGAGGTCGAACTCCCATGACCGCGTCTGCTTGGCGAGCAGCCGCCGCTGCAGGCGGTTGGCGAGGCGGGTGACGACGCCCTCCAGATTGGCGAGTTGTTGATCGAGTTGAAAGCGCAGCCTGGTAAGTTCGTCGGGTTCGCACAGGGTGGAGGCGTCGACGATCTCGTCGTGCGCCGTGGTGAACGCCCGATAGAGGGGCCCCTCCAGGCCCGGCTGGTCCTCCCGGCGATTGCGGCGGGCCGAAGGGCCGGCGGGACTGGCTCCTCCCTCGCCCGGCAACACGTCGTCGCCGGAATCGGATTCGGGTAATTCCGCGCCGTCCTCGCTCTCTTCGCCGCCGCCGGAAGCGAGCGAGACTTCCGAACTGCCTTCCGTTCCCTGCGAGCGGGTGGCGTCCTCCCCCTGGTTCTGTTCCTCGCCGTCTTGTTCGTC
The DNA here is from genome assembly GCA_963772635.1 of uncultured Alphaproteobacteria bacterium. Taxonomy (GTDB): domain Bacteria; phylum Pseudomonadota; class Alphaproteobacteria; order Rhodospirillales; family Defluviicoccaceae; genus JAUXFS01. The sequence continues at coordinate 49,299 of CAVYYK010000054.1, read as the reverse complement.
GGTATCGTCACTGTTATCCAGCGACGGATCGTCGTCGGCGATCAGGTCGAGGGCGCGGATCATTCTTGCGACCGACTCGGCGAACGCCGCCTGGTCGGAGACGGTTTCGGCCAGTCGCTTGAGCTGGGATCCGCAGCGATCGTAGAAATGCGACCGCCACGGGTCGACCATCGCCGCCGCCGAGGGCGGCGGTTTGGTCCCCGTGAGGTGTTCGCGGACCAGGAAACTGACCGCGTCGGCGATCAAAGCCGGGTCGCGACCGTCAACCTGGGCGTAGCCTTTGACGTTGCTGTTGTGCTCCACCAAGGCCTCGAGATTGGCGGCGACACCGGCGAGCCGGCGGCTGCCCAAGGCCTGGACGCGCACCTGCTCGATCGCGTCGAACACTTCCCGGGCTTGTTGCCCCACGGGCATTCGTTTTCGATGAAGGCCGTCGTCGTGGTAACGGAGGATCAGGGCGAGGGCATCGGCGGTTCCTCGCAGCCGTGAGATCTCGGGCGTGTTGGATTGCGAGGTCGGCGACGGCAGCCGTACGCGGTTTCCGCGAACGTCGGCGTTGCCGGGCGCAAAGGTTACTTCGACATCGTCGCGCCCGGCCACCGCGCGCAAGGTGGCGGCGGTCACCCGCTTGAGCAGAGTCGGAGTGTCTTCCTGTTGCTTCACGGTCCCTCGGTGCTCATTGCGCGATGTCGGAGCCAGACCCCTAGCGCGCCGCGATACGCATGGCCGAGCCCGGTAATTCCTCGCCGAAACAGCGCTGGTAGTACTCGGCCACGGTTGGGCGCTCGACCTCGTCACACTTGTTGAGGAAGGTGAGCCGAAAGGCGACGCCGAGATCGCCGAAGATCTCCGCGTTCTCGGCCCAGGTGATCACCGTGCGCGGCGACATGACGGTGGAGATGTCACCGTTGACGAAACCGGCGCGCGTGAGATCCGCGAGTTCGACCATGGCCGCCACTTTATCGCGCCCGTCCTTGGTGGCGTAACTGGGGACCTTTGCGAGCACGATCTCTTCCTCGGCCGCGTGTGGGAGGTAATTGAGGGTCGCGACGATGTTCCAGCGGTCCATCTGACCTTGGTTGATCTGCTGGGTGCCGTGATAGAGTCCGGTGGTGTCGCCGAGCCCCACGGTATTGGTCGTGGCGAAAAGCCGGAAGTATGCGTGTGGGCGCATCACCCGGTTCTGATCGAGCAACGTGAGCTTGCCCTCGACCTCCAGGATGCGCTGGATCACGAACATCACGTCGGGACGCCCGGCGTCGTACTCGTCGAATACCAGGGCGGTGGGATGCTGCAGCGCCCACGGCAGAATCCCCTCGCGGAACTCGGTCACCTGGGCGCCGTCACGGAGCACGATGGCGTCCTTGCCGACGAGGTCGATGCGGCTGATGTGGCTGTCCAGGTTGACCCGAATGCAAGGCCAGTTGAGCCGCGCCGCCACCTGCTCGATGTGGGTGGACTTGCCGGTTCCGTGGTACCCCTGGATCATCACCCTGCGGTTATGGGAAAACCCGGCGATGATTGCCAAGGTGGTGTCGTGGTCGAAGCAATAGGCTTCATCGATGTCGGGGACATGGTCTTCGGCGATGCTGAACGCCGGAACCTCCATGTCGCTGTCGAGGCCGAAGGTCTGTCGAACGGAGACCATCATGTCGGGCTGGTTGAGGGCGTGGGATGCCGAGACGGCATCCGTGGTTACGCGAGAATTCATAACTCGTCCATCCGGTGGTTGTGCGGCCGATTCCGGCGCCTATCGATTTCGGGGGCCGGGGTCACGATGTCAGACTGCCCATGACGATCCGATACGCCTCGCTGATGTCTTTGAACTTTTCCTCCGCGGCCTTGTCGCCGCCGTTCGCGTCCGGGTGATAGAGCTTGACCAACTGTTTGTAGCGGGCCTTGAGGGCGACGATGGTGACCGGCGGGGTCAGATCGAGAGTCGCCATCGCCCGCTCTTCGGCCGTCGCCGGCCGTTTCGGCGTTGGGTACGGGCCGTCGTCGAAAAAACCGAAGCCGTCGGATATCCTTCCGGGCCTGAAGCCGGGACCATGATGACGCGAGCCCAGCGGCCAAGAAGGACGTTGCCAGACGGTATCGCGCCGCACGTCGGCTTCGACCTGATAGTCGTCCATCCCTGCATAGTAGTTCCAGGACTTGTTGTAGGTGCGCACGTGCTCGAGGCAGAACCATCGGTAGCGCTGCAGTTCATCGCGCGACCAAGGCGCTCGATAGAGGCCTTCGTCGCCGCATCCGGCCCACTCGCAGGATCGCGCGTCGATCGCCGGTGCTTCCACCGGGTCGCGCCATTCCCGCCGGGTTCGCTTTCCCGTATCGTACGCCATGAGTTTACTATGGTTCGTCGCTGGGAGGGAAGCAAGCCACGAACCGACTTTCGGTTTCCTTAACGGACGTGTCAATTCGCGAGATCGGGCTTGCAAGGTTACACCGGAGCATATCAACTGGGCCGCTGCCGTACCATCGAACAACGGCGATGGAGGAAACGATGAAGGTGGCGGAAGCCATTCGAACCAAACTGACCGCCGCCCTGGCTCCGGCGAAGCTGACGATCATCGACGAGTCCGATCGACATGCCGGGCATGCCGGCTCCAGGCCCGAAGGAGAAACCCACTTCCAGGTGGTCGTCGTCGCGTCCGCGTTCGAAGGCAAGTCCCGACTGGAACGGCAACGGATGGTCTACGGCGTCCTCGCCGCCGAACTGGCCGATCGAGTCCATGCGTTGACGTTGAAGACGCTGACCCCGGAAGAGGACAAGTAAGACGACGCTATCCTAATTGTCTACAAGCCCTAATCCGCTCCGGTGTAGAATTCCGGCCATTGCCGCTTGACCACCGGACCGTCTCCGGCGAACGCGTGGCAGCTGTCGATCATCGCCGGCTTGCCGCCGTCGACATCCGGCTCCTGGCGTTTCGAGCGCGCGGGGGCGACGGTCTGTATGACGGTCGTGGTCACCGGGCCGAGCAGAAGGTCGGTGAGGTGCGTACACCCGTGTACTCCGGCCATCCGTTGCCGGACCGCCCGGCGCCAGCCGGGACCGATGCGCAGGCCGACAAGGGAGTCGAACACCGGTGCGACGTCACCGCAAATGGCGAACGGCGCCGCCTCTGTCGCGGCCTCCGCGGCCCTCACCGTCAGCTCGTCGTCCACCGTGAGCCTGATGCGCATGCGGTGGATCGGTTCGCCGGCGTTGATGCCTTCTCGGTCGTGATTGGCGAAGGAGTAGGTCTTGATGTCCTCCAGAAACCCTTCCACATCCCAGAGGCCGTCGCGTCGGCGGTAACCGCGGCAGCGGATTTCGCGGCTATGGATGTGGTCGCGGGGCACCGGTCTGGTCAACACCATGGCGGACTCTTAGAGATCGTCGAATAGCGAGGCCTCGGTTTTGCTGACGCTCTCTTCAAGGATCAGCTTCATCACCTCGTATAGGTCGCGAATGGAGACCATGCCGACCACCCGGTCGTTTTCGACAACGGGCAGGTGACGGAAATTGCGGATCCACATGAGCTCCAACGCATTGAACGGTGAATCCCCGGGAGCCAAGGTATCCGGATTCCGGCTCATGATCTGTCCGACGGTGGTTTTCTCGGGATCGAGCCGGGCGGCGACCACGCGGCGGGCAATGTCGCGCTCGGTCACGATGCCGGTTAGTTTTCCGTTGTCGTCGACGACCATGATGGCGCCGACGTCGAAGTCGATCATGCGCCGTGCGGCGTCGGCGGCGATGCCGGTCTCGGGCATTGCGCAGATCGTCTGGTCGCTGACGATATCCGGGATGATCTTCAGCACCGTCGTCGGCTCCCTTGCTGTCGTCGTTCCGGCTACTTTGCCCTTTGCCAGTCTATCCTTGATGACGGCCGGGGGAAAGGGCGGCGGATCGGCCGCCGCGTCACTTGTTCCCCAACAGCCCCTTACGACTTGTCGCCGGCGGCGGCTTCGCGCGGCGGCATAATCCGGATGGCGGTGATCTGGTGGCGGTGGCGGCGCAGAATCTCGAACCGCAGTCCATGAAAGATGAACGCCTGCCCGACATCGGGGATGCGGCGGGCTTCATGGAGGATCAGCCCGGCGACGGTGGCCGCCTCTTCATCGGGAAGACCCCATTCGAACCGCCTGTTGAGATCGCGGATGGTCACGGTCCCCTGGACCACGTAACTGCCGTCGGGCTGGCGGACGACGCCGGGCACGGGGATATCGTGCTCGTCGGCAATATCGCCGACGATTTCCTCGAGGATGTCTTCGAGGGTGACGATGCCCATCAGGGTACCGTATTCGTCGACGACCAGCGCGAAATGCTCGCGCCGCTTGCGAAATGCCTGGAGCTGATCCAGGAGCGAGGTGGATTCCGGCACGAACCATGGCCGCCCGGCCAGCTTCACCACGTCGATACCGTCCAGCTGGCTGTCTCCGCCTCTGACCGCTCGCAGCAGCGCCTTGGCATGGATGACGCCGACGATGTTGTCAGGCTCCCCGCGCCACAGGGGAAGGCGGGTGTAGGGGCTGGCCAACACCTGCTTGACCACTTTCTCGGCCGGCTCATCGGCATCGATCATGGTGACGTTCTTGCGGTGGGTCATGATTTCCCCGACCTCCACCTCGGTCAAGTCGAGGATGCTGCGCAGCATCGCGCGTTCGGTTTTGATCGTACCCTTTTCGCCGGTATGCAGGGCGATGGCGCCGCGGAGCTCTTCGGCGCTCGGGCCCATGCCTTCCTTGGCCTTGGGCTCCGCCCCGAACAGCCGAAGCGTGATCTGGACCACGACCTGCATCGCGTGGGTCAGCGGCGAGAGGATCGTCACCAGGACTTTGATGATCGGGGCGATTCCCAGGGCCAACTTGTTGGCGTTCCTGAACGCATAGGTTTTCGGCAGGATCTCGGCGAAAATGAGAACCAGCAAGGTCATCGCCACCGTCGCGTAGACGACCCCGGCTTGACCGAAAAGGGTGATCAGCAGGCTGGTCGCCAATGCCGACGCCAGGATATTCACCAGGTTGTTGCCGAGCAGGATGGTGCCGATCAGCCGGTCCGAGCTTTGCTGCAAACGGTTGACGAGACCGGCCCTCTCGTTGCCGGTCTGCTCCAACTGGTGCATCAGCGGCCGGGAGGCGGCGGTCAACGCGGTTTCCGAGCCGGAAAAGAACGCGGAAAGTAGCAGCAGGACGAAGATGGCGCTCAGTGTAATCAACATGGCCTTGTTTCGGATGGTGTCGTGCTCGGGACCGTCAGGCTCTCAGTTTCCGATGGCGTCCCGAAGCAGTTGATGAACGTCGTCGATGTCGACCTCGCGGCTGACGAAGGCTTTGCCGATGCCGCGGGCGAGCACGAAGGTCGTCCGGCCGTCACGGACTTTCTTGTCTCGCGTCATGTGCGCGATCAGGGCGTCCGCCGACCACCGGATTGCCGGCAGGGCGGCGAATCCGCAGGGCAGGCCCGCCGTCTCCAGGTGCCGGCGTACCCTGGCGGCGTCCTCGGTCGGGCACAATCCCAGGCGAACCGAGAGGTCGAAGGCCAGAACCATGCCGGCGGCGACGGCTTCGCCGTGAAGGAGGGTGCCGGCGTAGCCGGTCTCGGCTTCCAGAGCGTGGCCGAAGGTATGCCCGAGGTTGAGCAGCGCTCGACGACCGGCCTCGCGTTCGTCGGCGGCGACGATCGCGGCCTTCGCCGCACAGCTGGCGCACACCGCACGGACCTGCGCCGCGCGATCTCCGGCGCACACCGCGGCGCCTCGGCCTTCCAACCAGGCAAAGAAATCCGCGTCGGCGATCAGACCGTACTTGACCACCTCGGCGTAGCCGGCCAGGAGTTGCCTGGGCGCGAGGGTGTCCAGCGTTTCGACATCGGCGAGCACCAGCCGCGGCTGATGGAACAGGCCGACGAGGTTCTTGCCGCGCCGGGTGTTGATACCGGTCTTGCCGCCGACCGAGCTGTCCACCTGCGCCAGAAGCGTCGTCGGAACCTGAACGTAGTCGAGACCGCGCAGGACGATGCCGGCGGCAAATCCGGTGATATCGCCGACGACGCCGCCGCCCAGCGCCACCAGGGTGGTTCCCCGTTCGACCCGGGCTTCGAGCAGCCGGTCGGTCAGCGTCTGCAGGTGGGCGAAGTCCTTGGTTTGCTCGCCGGCGGGCAGGACCACGCTGATGTGGTCGATCCCGGCCCGTTGCAGGGAAGCCTCCACGTCCTTCAGATAGAGCGGCGCGACGTTGGCGTCGGTAACCACGCCGACCCGGGGCTGGGCCAGGAGCGGCCGGAGACGGGTGCCGAGATCCGCCAACAGCCCTTCGCCGACGATGATGTCGTAGGAGCGGGCCCCCAGCTCGACCCGGATGAGGTCGGCGTCCCCGGCGACTTCACCGGTGGTCACGGTCATCGCCCGCACTCGCCGCCGACACACGCGGTCTCGCCGAAGGCGGCCAGGGCGTCGAGGGTCCGCTGCACGGTGGAATCGACCGAATGCCAGCCGCTATCGATGACGATGTCGGCTTCGGCGTAAATGGGGTACCTCTCGGCCATCAGTTTCTCGAGCGTCGCTTTGATATCCTGGTTCTTCAACAAGGGACGGCCGCCCCGCCGGCTGGTGCGGTTCACCAGAACATCGAGCTCGGCGCGTAACCAAATGGAGATGCCCCGCTCCTTGATCCTCGCCCGGGTTCGGGGATCGATGAAGGAGCCGCCGCCGGTGGCGAGGACGATCGGCTCCCCGTCCAGGAGTCGGGTGACGACCCGCCGTTCTCCATCCCTGAACGCCGCTTCCCCGTACCTTTCGAAGATCTCCTCGATGGAACAGCCGGCCGCCTCTACGATTTGGTCGTCCGCATCGACGAACGGCATCTCCAGGCGCTGTGCGAGCAGACGGCCGATCTTGGTCTTGCCCGCTCCCATCAGGCCGACCAAGACGATCGACATGCCGTCGGCGCCGGTAACGGGCGTCGTCACCGGACTGGATACGATCGGGCCGGTTGTTCTCGAGGTCGTTGAACGCCGGCCTTGTCGTAGGTAAATTGCCGAATATTCGCCATAGTTGAAACCTAGCATAGTCGAGTCCGGCTGTCGTCATTGCACCGGGCGACCCTAACAAGCGTATCCGGTCGGTTGGTCGACGGGGCTCGGCATTACCCTAACCCACTCGCCTCATCAAGGGTTCACATGAAAATACTCACGCGGATGATGCTGATTGCGTTCCTGGTGGCGATCGCCGGCGGCGTCGTATTTCTTGCCACTTCGGATATTCCGGCGCCGGTCGCACCCGTTGAAAAGATCATCCCCAATGACCGCTTTCCGCGCTAGCGGTCTGCTCCGGGGCGGTCGATGGTTGATCGCCGTGTTTCTTGTGTTCGCCGGTCCTGCAGGAGTTTCGGCCCTGGCACGGGAGCCGCGGGAACCGGATGTCGCGGCGCGGATGTCTCCGCCGGAGGTGCCGCCGGTACCGATGCCGGCCGATGTCGGCGTCGACCGGCTTTCGACCGTCGATGCCGATTCCACCGGGGTGTTGACCGCGGAGCAGGGCGGGTTCGGCGCGAGCATGTGGCAGGGGACCCGCCGGTCGTTGGTCGAGGCGCTGCTGCCGCGGCTGCCGGTCGACACCGGATCGCGAGCGATGCGCGACCTGATGCGCCGGCTGTTGCTCTCGGCGGCCGGCGCGCCCGAGGGCGAGTCGGCGCCCGGCAGCCTGGCCGCCCTGAGGGCGAGAATGTTGCTGGCGATGGGCGATTTCGGTGGGGTCGAGGCATTGCTGGCGGCGACATCGGCCCGCGCCGCGAACCCCGACCTGGCGCAAATCCGCCTGGAGGCCCTGTTGCTCGCCGGCGACAACGCCGGCGCGTGCGCCATCGCCGAAGACCGGATCGGCAAGGCGGGCGCCGTCTTTTGGCAAAAGGCGCTGATCTTTTGCCAGGCGCTGGCCGGCGAGCATGAAAAAGCGGCCCTCGGGGTGGCGCTGCTCGGCGAAATGGGCGAAGTCGACCCGGCGTTCTTCACCCTTGTCGCCGCCCTGGCCGGCGAGCCGGGCCGGATCAATTCGTTGCCCGACCCGACGCCGCTGCATCTGGCGATGGCGAGGGCCGCCAAGGTCATGCTGCCGGCCGACGTCGTCTCGTCCGATCACCTGGCCGTACTCCGCGTCGTTGCCGTCGCCCCCAACGCTTCGGAGGAAGTGCGGCTCGCCGCCGCCGATCGGGCGCAGGCGGCGGGAGCATTGGCCGCCGATACGTTGCGTCAGCTCTATGCCGGCACGCCCTTCGAGCAGCAGGCGGCGAGCGGTTCGAAAGCCGACGCCGCTGGGGACGGCCCCCGCGCCCGCGCCCTCGCCTACCGTTCCGCCGTCGCCGGGGAGACTCCGGGCGTCCGCGCCGAGGCCGTTGCGCGGGCGTTGAAGGCGGGGCGGGAACAGGGGCGCTACGGGGCGACCGCGCTCGTCTATCTGCCGTTGGTGGAAGGCATTCCGATCTCACCGGAAACCATGTATTTCGCTCCCGAGGCGATCGCCGCGCTGCTAGTGGCGGGCAAGCGGGAAGCGGCCGAGGACTGGTACGCGGCCCTGACCGCTTCAGCCGAGGCCGATCCCCAAGCCGACGCCGCGCTGCTCGCGGCGATGCCGCTGGCGCACTTGGCCTGGGCCGCCGATTCCGAGGGTTGGGATGCCGCCGACCTGGCCGCCTGGTGGTCATCGATCCGGGATTCCGAAGGCGCCGGCGACCGTGCGACGCGGGTCTACTCCCTGCTCGACGCGACCGGCGTGGCGGTTCCGGAGCCGTTGTGGGAGCCGCTGCTCGGCGGCGCAGGGCGGTCGACCGTCGCCATGCCGCCGGCCGCCCTTCTGAATCGTTTGGCCGCTTCGGCGGAGGCCGCGCGGACCGGCGAGACCGTCCTGCTGGCGTTGTTGGCGTTGGGGGAGGGGGGGCCGCCGGCGACCGATACCGTGACCCTGGGTCAGGTGGTGAGGAGCCTCGGCGCCGTCGGGCTCGAGGACGAGGGGCGGGCGCTCGCCCTCGAAGCAGTGGCGGCCTACCGATGAATGAGGCGCAGGCGCGGCCGGCAACCGTGGCGCCGTCGCGCCATGTGGAGGCGTTTCTGGAGATGCTGGTCGCCGAGCGCGGCGCCGCCCGCAATACCGTCAACTCCTACCGCCGCGATCTCGACGCCTTGGCCACCTACGCCGCCCGTCATGGCGGGACGCCCGAGACCGCCGATGCGGCGATGGTCCGCGGATATCTGGCGGCCCAGGCGGCGGCCGGCATGTCGCCGCGGACCACTGCCCGGCGGCTGTCGGCGTTCCGGCAGTTCTTCCGCTTTCTCCTCTCCGAGGGGGTGCGTGGCGACGACCCCTCGGCGGGCATCGACAGTCCCCGTCAGGGACGATCGCTGCCCAAGTATCTCAGCGAGGAGGAGGTCGAGCGCCTGCTCGACGCGGCGAAGCGGCGTTCCGGCGCCGACGGCGTCCGTCTGAACGCGCTGATGGAGGTTCTCTATGCCACCGGGCTCAGGGTGTCCGAGCTCGTCGGGCTGCCGTTGTCGGCGCTTTCACGCGACGATCACATGCTGGTGGTACGCGGCAAGGGCGACAAGGAGCGGATGGTGCCGCTGACCGAACCGGCGATGGAGGCGCTGGATGCCTATGCGCCGATGCGCGAATCGTATATTCCCCGCGGTCGGGGGCTCGCCGCTTCGCCGTGGTTGTTCCCGTCGCGGTCGCGCGACGGCCACCTGACCCGGGTCCGGTTCGCCCAGATGCTGAAGCAGCTCGCCGTCGACGCCGGCGTCGCGCCGGAGCGGGTCTCTCCCCACGTGCTCCGCCATTCGTTCGCCAGTCACCTGCTCGCCAACGGCGCCGATCTGCGCAGCCTGCAGCAGATGCTGGGTCATGCCGATATCGGCACCACCCAGATCTACACCCATGTGCTCGACGAGCGCATGAAGTCGCTGGTCCAGCACGCCCACCCGCTGGCCCGGCGCCGGACGCTGGCCCGGCGCCGGACGTCGTAACCGCCCCGGCGGGGCGGCGGCGGTGTGTGCGTTTCGGCTTCGCCTCGGCGCCGTCGGTGTGCTAGGAAACGCCGATGCGCACTTTCCTGGACTTCGAAAAACCGATCGCCGAGCTGGAAGGCAAGATCGCCGAGCTGCGCCACCTGAGCGGCACCGGCGATCTCAACATCGCCGACGAAGTCGGCCGGCTCCAGAGCAAGCTGGAGACGCTGCTGCGCCAGACTTACAACCGGCTCAACCCGTGGCAGAAGGCACAGGTGGCACGCCATGCCGAGCGGCCGCACACATTGGACTATATCGGCCGGCTGATCGACGACTTCACGCCGCTGGCCGGCGACCGCGCCTTTGCCGAGGACCGGGCGATCGTCGGCGGCCTCGGTCGGTTCCGCGGTCGTTCCGCCGTCGTCATCGGTCATGAGAAGGGCGTCGACACCGACGGCCGGCTCGAGCACAACTTCGGCATGGCGCGGCCCGAGGGCTACCGCAAGGCGCAACGGCTGATGCGTCTCGCCGACCGCTTCCGGCTGCCGGTGATCACCTTCGTCGACACCCCGGGCGCCTATCCCGGCGTCGATGCCGAGGCCCGTGGCCAGGCCGAGGCGATCGCCCGCTCGATCGAGACCTGTTTCGCCGTGCGGGTGCCGCTGGTCAGCGTGGTGATCGGCGAGGGCGGCTCCGGCGGCGCCATCGCGCTGGCCGTCGCCGATCGGGTGCTGATGCTCGAGCACGCGATCTACTCGGTGATCTCGCCGGAGGGCTGCGCCTCGATCCTGTGGCGCGACGGCGAACAGGCGAAGGCCGCCGCCCAGGCGCTGAAGCTCACCGCGGAGGATCTCAAGGGCCTCGGCGTCATCGACGGCATCATCCCGGAACCGCTCGGCGGCGCCCACCGCAATCCCGAGCAGGCGATCGACGCCGTCGCCGACGCCGTCGAGCAGGCGCTGGCGGCGCTGATCGGTTTCGACGGCGACGACCTCCGTCAACGCCGCCGCCAGAAGTTCCTGCGGATGAGCGTGCCCGAGCCGGCGTAACCCCGGCGGCGCCCTTGGCGATGGGCGTCCGCGAACCCATATCCATGCCACCCGTTCATGGAGGAAACCGTGCCACGGCTGCGAGCAATTTCGGTGCTTTTTCTCCTGTTGGCGGCGGGCGCCCTGACGACGGCGTGCGAAACCACCCGGAGCGGCGACTCCGGCGACGACTTCCGGTTCGTCAACAGCCGCCGCGATCCCTGAGCCACCGAACGGCCTCTACTCCTTGCGCGTGCAGGCTCACCGCGTAGGCGGTGAGGTTTTCGATGTCTTGGAGGGTGAGGGTGAACGGGGTGACCGAGAGGGTCTGGCGCTTGAGGGGCGCGACCTCGGGGACGTTGGTGAACACCGGGTGGGGGCGGCGCAGGTAGAAGGTCCGGAACCGGTCGACGTAGTCGGGCAGCGTCGTCATCATCCGGAACGACGCGGTGCTGCCGATGCTGCCGTGGGGGTTGTCGTCGGCGATCACGTGGCAACGGGCGCAATGGCTGATCGCGATCTCGCGGCCCTTGGCCGGGTCGCCGCCGGCCCGGGCAGGCTCCGCCGCCCCGATCGCGGTCAGAAGGACGAGGCCGGCGGCGGCGGTGATCGCGGGTTTCATCGGTCTACGGTAACCCATTCCGCCGTGCGTTCGCAGCCCCTTGGCTCTATCATCGGTGCGATCCTCCGGAGTAGTACGGTTAAGTACCGGCGAGCCGGTGAAGGGATCTTCATCGGCTCGCCGGCAAGCGCAAGTGCGCGCCCGGAGCGTAGTGAGGAGAGCCAAGCGGACGGAGGTCCGCGCCCGGCGTCTGAGGGACTGGGCGCACTGCGACCAGAGGCGAGCCCCCATGGGCTCGCCGGGACAAGGAGAACCGGCGATGATCGACATGCGGAGCGATACCGTCAGCAAGCCGACGGCGGAGATGCGCCGGGCGATGGCCGAGGCCGAGGTCGGCGACGACGTCTATGCCGACGATCCGACGGTGCTGGCGCTGGAGCGGCGGACGGCGGAGATTCTCGGCAAGGAGGACGCCTGCTACATGCCCACCGGCACGATGACCAACCAGGTGGCGATCCGCGCCCATACCGAGCCCGGCGACGAGGTGCTGACCGACGTCGGCGCTCATGTCTCGGTGCTCGAGCGCGGCGCGCCGGCGGCGCTCTCCGGCGTCACCATCCGCCATCTGCCGGGGCGGGGCGGCATCTTCTCCGCCGCCGACGTCCACGCGGCGATCCGCCTCGCCCATCCGTTCATGCCGTCGACGTCGATCCCGACGACCCGGCTGGTCTGCGTCGAAAACACCCACAACGTCGCCGGCGGCACCGTCTGGCCGTTGGAGGCCATCCACGAGGTCGCGCGGGCGGCGCGCCGGCATGGCCTGTCGCTGCATCTGGACGGCGCCCGGCTGTGGAACGCCAGCGTCGCCGGCGGCATCGCCGAGGCGGCGTACGCCGAGCCGTTCGACAGCGTCAGCGTCTGTTTCTCCAAGGGCCTGGGCGCGCCGATGGGGTCGGCGCTCGCCGGTGATGCCGCCTTCGTCGGCCGCGCCCGGCGGTTCAAGGCGATGTTCGGCGGCGGATTCCGCCAGGCCGGGATCGTCGCCGCCGGCGCCCTCTACGCCCTCGAACACCACCGTGCGCGCCTCGCCGAGGACCACGCCAACGCCCGGGCGCTGGCCGAGGGGCTCGCCGCGATCGCCGGCATCGAGGTCGACGGCGCCACCGTCCAGACCAACATCGTCCGCTTTCGCGTCACCGCGATGGCGGCCGGCACCTTCGCCGACCGCTGCTTCGAGGCCGGGCTGCACATGGTGCCGTCCGGCGCCGATCAGGTACGCGCCGTCCTCCACCTGGGGGTCTCCGATGCCGATGTCGGCAAGGCGCTCTCGATCATCGAGACGGTGATCGCCCGACGGGCGGCGTAACTTTTCACCCGTTCTGCCTTGACAGCGCGCCTGTTGGCGGAGAGGTTCCGTCGACGGAAATCCTCCACGGGGGATGCTTCGCCGTCCGGGGCGATCGGGGACCGGCCGATCGGGCGGCGGCAAAAGCAAAAGGGGACCGACATGACGACAAACGCTCAGCTCGCCGCCAGACTCCTCCGGGAGGCGGCAGAGATCTACCGCACCCTCGGCGCCAACGATTCCGAGGCCCAGCAGCAAATGAACGATTTCGGCACCTTGTACGATCGGGTCGCCGATATGGTCGAGCTCGATCCCGAGGGGATGGTGGAAGGGCTGTAGGCCCTACTCTGCGTATACCTCCGCCATTACCTCCAACGCGAAGCGGGCGTGGGCGGTGGCCGGACCGCCGCCCATCTCGATGCCGACCTCGATCGCTTCGAGCACGTCGCGCCTCGAGGCGCCGGCCGCGGCCGCCTGTTCGATGTGCCACTGCATGCACGATTCGCAATTGATCACTACCGAGATGCCGATGGCGATCAGCTCCTTGGTCGCTTTCGTCAGCGAGCCGTCGGCGAACGCGGCGCGTTCCATGTCCAGGAACGCCCGGTAGACCTTGGACTCGAGGGACACGAGCTCGGCGTGAGCCTCCTTGCGGCGCCGGGACATTCGTTTCAGTTTGTCCATGGCCTTTTCTTTGAATTCTCAGGCTTCGACGATCTCGCCGTTGATCGTGCACGCCGGCACCGCCAGGTCGACGAACCGCCCGGCGATGTCCTCCGGGGTCCTCAGCGTGTTCGGATCCTCGCCGGGATAGGCCTGGGCGCGCATGCGGGTGCGGGTCGGGCCGGGATTGATCAGGTTGGCGCGGACCGGGGTCTTGCCGATCTCGGCGGCGTAGGTTCGGACCATCGTCTCCAGCGCTCCCTTGCTCGCCGCGTACGCCCCCCAGTAGGCCCTGCCGCCGCTGACCCCGGAGGTGACGAAGATCGCCCGTCCGGCGTCGGAAGCACGCAGCAGCGGATCGAAGCTGCGGATCAGCCGCCAGTTGGCGGTGACGTTGACGGCGATCACGTTCTCCCAGGTCTCCGGAGGGATATGGCCGAGCGGGCTCAGCACCCCGAGCGCCCCGGCGTTGCCGACCAGCACGTCGAGGCGGCCCCAGCGCTCGTAGACGGCGGCGCCCATCCGGTCGATGACGGCGTAGTCGGTGAGGTCGGCGGGCACCAGGGTGGCGGTGCGCCCCATTGCGCGGATCTCGTCGTCGACCTCCTCCAGCGCGCCCTGGGTCTTGGCTGCGAGAATCAGGTCGGCGCCCTCGCGGGCGAAGCGGAGCGCCACCGCCCGGCCGATGCCGCGCGAGGCGCCGGTGATCAGCGCCACCCGTCCGGCAAGCCGTCCCTCCTGAGTCTCCTGTTCCGCCACGCCCGTTTCTTCAAACCTCGAGTAGCGAGAGCTGCTCCGGTATCGGATAGTCCTCGTGGTCGGTGAGGCCGATCGGGTAGTCGCCGGTGAAACAGGCGTCGCAGTATTGGGGCCGGGCCGTGTTACGCGCGGCCTCGCCGACGGCGCGGTAGAGGCCGTCCAGCGAGATGTAGGCCAGCGAGTCGACGCCGATATGGCGGGCCATCTGCTCGACGTCGCGGCTGGAGGCGAGCAGCTTGTCGCGTTCCGGCGTGTCGATCCCGTAGAAGCAGGAATGGGTCGTCGGCGGGCTCGAGATGCGCATGTGGACCTCGGCGGCTCCCGCCGCGCGGACCATCTCGACGATCTTCATCGAGGTGGTGCCGCGAACGATCGAGTTGTCCACCAGGATCACCCGCTTGCCCTTGAGCCGGGCGGTGTTGGCGTTGTGCTTGAGCTTGACGCCGAGGTGGCGGATCTGGTCGCTCGGTTCGATGAAGGTGCGCCCGACGTAGTGGTTACGGATGATCCCGAGTTCGAACGGGATGCCCGATTCCTCGGCGTAGCCGATCGCTGCCGGCACCCCGGAATCGGGCACCGGGACGACGAGGTCGGCATCGACGCCGTTCTCGCGGGCGAGTTCGGCGCCGATCCGCTTGCGCACTTCGTAGACGTTGCGTCCCTCGACGTTGCTGTCGGGGCGGGCGAAGTAGATGTACTCGAAGATGCAGAAACGCTCGGGGACCTTGGCGAACGGTCTGACGCTGCGCAGCCCGCGCTCGTCGACGACGACGATTTCCCCCGGCTCGACGTCGCGGACGAACTCGCCACCGATGATGTCGAGGGCGCAGGTCTCGGAGGCGAGGATGTAGGCGCCGCCGAGCCTTCCCAGCACCAGCGGACGGACCCCGTAGGGGTCGCGCATGCCGATCAGTTTGCGCCGGGTGATCGCAACCAGGGAGTAGGCACCCTCGAGCTGGCGCATGGCGTCGATCAGCCGGTCGACGACCGTCGAATAGTGGCTGGTCGCGATCAGGTGAATGATCGCCTCGCTGTCGGTGGTCGACTGGAAAATACAGCCGCGCCGGACCAGCGATTTGCGAACGCTCTTGGCGTTGGTCAGGTTGCCGTTGTGGGCGATGGTCAGCCCGCCGAACTCGAAATCGGCGAACAGCGGCTGGACGTTGCGCAATACTGTCTCGCCGGTGGTCGAATAGCGCACGTGGCCGACGGCGGCGGAGCCCGGCAGTCGCTTGATCACGTTCTCCGATCCGAAGTTGTCGCCGACCAGGCCGAGCGCCTTGTGGCTGTGAAACTGCTCGCCGTCGTAGGTGACGATCCCCACCGCCTCTTGGCCGCGGTGCTGGAGGGCGTGCAGGCCGAGGGCGGTCGTCGCGGCGGAATCGGCATGACCGTAAATGCCGAAGATCCCGCATTCCTCGTGGAAATGATCGTCGTCATGCCCGAGGGGGCCGTCGCGTCGGCAGGAAGGTGTCATTTCCGTTCTCCGCCCGGTGATCGGCCGCTCTCGAGCAGCCGTTCCATCTCCCGCCGCTCCTTCGCATCGTAGCCGCCACGCTCGGCGTCGGTGGACGGTCCCTTGGGCTCGGGAGTCATGATGTCGCGCAGCAGGCGTTCGGTTTCAAGGACTTTCCGCGCCCGGTCGCGGGCGTCGTCGGCGGCGTCGGTGCTAGCGTTCTTGGTTTCCGAGGGCACCAGCGACCTGAGCTGATCGGCGCCCCACTCGATCAGCGGCATCGCCCGGGCGTCGCGCAGCCAAGACGGCTGCTGCGACGGCACCAATAGCCACTCGACCGCGATGTAGGCCAGGCAAACCAGTACAGCGCCCCGGAACAGACCGAAGACGAACCCGAGCGAGCGGTCGAGGGCGTTGAGGGCGCTGTCCTTGACGCGGTCCGACAGCGCCCGCGTCAACAGCGACAGGACGACGAGGGCGATCAGAAAGATCGCGACACCGGCCGCGACGTCGGCGGCGAGTTGGTGCGGGATCAGGTCGCGGGCATAAGGCCGGAGGTACGGGAACCCGAACACCGCGACGACGATGGCGCCGACCCAGGCACCGACCGCCAGCACTTCCTGGACGAAGCCGCGAACAAAGGCGAGCAGGCCCGAGATCAGCAGCACGACGCCGATGGCGATGTCGAGGAAGGTGAACGGCAGCTCAGCCATGTTGCGCCCTCCGCTCCATGGGACCCTCGCCCGGCGCCGATCCGACCATCGCCAGAAGCTCGGCGACGTGGGCGATCTCGGTCAGCGCGATGCCGGGGAACGCGCCGCCGCCGCCGCCGCGCCGGACCGGGACGATCGCGCGGGTGAAGCCCAGCTTCGCCGCCTCCTTGAGCCGCGCCTCGGCGCGGGCGACGGCGCGGACTTCGCCGGCGAGGCCGATCTCGCCGAACACCACCGTTTCCGGCGGCATCGGCCGGCCGCTCGCCGAGGACGCCAGCGCCGCCGCCACCGCCAGGTCGGCGGCCGGTTCGCCGATGCGCAAGCCGCCGGCGACATTCAGATAGACGTCGGCGGCGCCGAACGCCATTCCGCAACGCGCCTCCAGCACCGCCATGATCATCGCCAGGCGGCCGGAGTCCCAGCCGACGACGGCGCGCCTCGGCGTTCCCAGCGACGACGGCGCGATCAGCGATTGGATCTCCACCAGCACCGGCCGGCTACCCTCGACGCCGGCGAACACCGCGGCGCCGGAAACGTCGCGCTCGCGTTCGGCGAGGAACAGCGCCGAGGGGTTGGCCACCTCGTTGAGGCCGGCGTCGGTCATCTCGAACACGCCGATCTCGTCGGTGGCGCCGAAACGGTTCTTGACCGCGCGGAGAATACGGAACTGATGGGCGCGTTCGCCCTCGAAATACAACACCGTGTCGACCATGTGTTCGAGCACCCGGGGGCCGGCGATCATTCCTTCCTTGGTGACGTGACCGACCAGCAGCAGAACGAAGCCGCGCCGCTTGGCCAAGCGGATCAGCTCCTGCGCCGAGGCGCGGACCTGGGCGACGGTGCCGGGCGCCGATTCGAGCGCCTCGAGGAACAGGGTCTGGATCGAGTCGATCACCACCACCTCGGGACCCGACGGCTGATCCAGGGTGGCGGCGATGTTGGCGACCGCGGTTTCCGCCGCCAGCTGCACCGGCGCCGCGCGCAAACCCAGCCGTTCGGCGCGCAGTCTCAGCTGGTCGACGGCTTCCTCGCCGGAGATGTAGGCGCAACGCGCCGTCGCCGACAACGCCGCGGCGACCTGCAACAGCAGGGTCGACTTGCCGATCCCCGGGTCGCCGCCGATCAGCAGCGCCGATCCGGGCACCAGCCCGCCGCCGGTGACCCGATCGAATTCGGCGATGCCGGTCATCCGCCGGGCGACGGGGCTGACGTCACCCTCGAGCGCAGTGAACGCAATCGGTCGGCGGGCGCGGGAACCTCGTCCGCGTGGCCCCGGTCGGGCGGCGACTTCCTCGACCAGCGCGTTCCACGCCCCGCACGCCTCGCACCGGCCGCCCCATTTCTGCTGCACGGCCCCGCATTGCTGGCAGGTGTAGAGGGTGGTGCTGCGCGCCAACGTCGGCATCTCCTTCCAAATCCTTCGCCGGCGGGAGTCCTAAGCCCGAACCGCCATCTTGATCGGCCCCTCGGCGCGGCCGTTGATAAACTGGTCCACGTGGTCGTTGCCGGAGGCGTCGATGTCCTCGACCGGTCCCGCCCAGATGATCCGTCCCTCATACAGCATGGCGATGCGATGGGCGATCTTGCGGGCGCTGGCCATGTCGTGGGTGATCGACAACGCCGTGGCCCCCATTTCCCGGGTGGTCTTGACGATCAGGTCGTTGATCACGTCGGCCATGATCGGATCCAGCCCGGTGGTCGGCTCGTCGAAGAAGATGATCTCCGGGTCGGCGGCGATGGCGCGGGCGAGCGACACCCGCTTCTGCATGCCGCCCGAGAGCTCCGCCGGGAAAAGGGTGCTGACGTCCGACCCCAGCCCGACCTGGGCGAGCTTGGCGACGGCGATCTCCTGGGCTTCGGCGCGGCTCGCCTTTTTCAGCGACAACAGCCCGAACGCCACGTTCTCCCACACCGGCAGGCTGTCGAACAGGGCGCCGCCCTGGAACAGCATGCCGAACTTGCGGCTGACCTCGTCGCGAACGTTGGCGTCGATCCCCGCCACTTCCTCGCCGTCGATCAGGATCGAGCCGCTGTCGGGCCGCAACAGCCCGAGGATGCATTTCAGCAGCACCGACTTGCCGGTGCCCGACCCGCCGATCACCACCACCGACTCGCCGACGCCGACGTCGAGATCGAGGCCGTCGAGCACCACCTTCTCGCCAAACGCCTTGTGCAGGTCCCGGACCCGGATTTTCGGCTTTCGCTCGTTCATCTGGCGAAAAACAGTTCGGTCAGGATGTAGTCGAAGCTGAGGATCAGGATCGACGCGGACACCACCGCGTTGGTGGTCGCGGCGCCGACCCCCTGGGCGCCGCCCCTGGAATTGTAGCCGTGGTAGCAGCCCATCAGGGTGATGATGAAGCCGAACACCGCCGCCTTCACCAGGCCGGAGATCACGTCCTCCGGTTTGACGAAGTCCCAGGTGCTCTGAAGGTAGTTGGAGGCGTTGAAGCCGAGCTTGTAAACCGACACCAGATAGCCGCCGAACACGCCGATGATGTCGGCGACGAACACCAGCAGCGGCAGCATCGCCACCCCGGCGATCAGGCGCGGAGCGACCATGTATTTCATCGGGTTGGTCGACAGCGTGGTCAGCGCGTCGATCTGCTCGGTCACGCGCATGGTGCCGATTTCCGCGGCCATGGCGGCGCCGATCCGGCCCGCCACCATCAGCCCCGCCAGCACCGGCCCCAATTCGCGGGTGATCGCCACCACCACCACGTTGGCGATCGCGCCTTCGGCCGAGAAGCGGGCGAAGCCGGTGTAGCTCTGCAACGCCAGCACCATGCCGGAGAAGATGGCGGTGAGACCGACCACCGGCAGGGAGTAGTAGCCGATCTCCACCATCTGGCGGCCGACGCTGCGCAAATAGAACGGCGGCCGCACGCAGTGGCTGACCGCGGTGCCGGAGAACATCACCAAACGCCCCACCGTCGCCGCGAAGCCGAGGACGAGCCGTCCGATCGGTTGAAGGGGATTAGCCACCCGTCACCGTCCGCCGCCCCGATACACCCGGTAATAGCGGGCGCCGAGACCGGTCAGGATTTCGTAGCCGATGGTCCCGGCCTCGGCGGCGATCATGTCGATGGGATTGAACGGGCCGATAACGTCGATCATGTCGCCCGGCCGGGCCTCGGACCCGGGAACGGCGCTGACGTCAAAGGTGATCAGATCCATCGACACTCGCCCCACAAGCGGCACCCGAATTTCGCCGATATACCCGCTACCGCGATTGCTGAGCGCTCTGAGATAGCCGTCCGCGTACCCGACGGCCACGGTGGCGATTGTTTCGCGACGCCCGGCTAGGTGGGTCGCACCATAGCCAACGGTCTCGGGCGAGTCAATCTCGCGCACCTGGAGGATTTTTCCTTGTAGCCGAACCACTTGCGTCATCGGATTGGGTTCGCCCGGGACCGGCGCGACGCCGTACAGGGCCGCGCCGGGACGGACCATGTCGGCGTGGTAGCGGGGGCCGAGGAAAACGCCGGACGAATTTGCCAGGCATCCGGCCGTCCGCGCGAAGGCCCCGCGGGCGGCGGCGAAGGCGTTCAGTTGCCGGTGGTTCAGCGGATGGTCGGGTTCGTCGGCGCAGGCCAGATGGCTCATCACATGGGTCAGCCGCACCCCGTCGAGCCTGGCGGCGTCCTCGCCCAGGATCGCGAGTTCGGCGGGCGGCAGGCCGAGCCGCGACATGCCGGTGTCGACGTGCAGCGCGGCGGCCCGGGGGACGCCTGTGCGGCGGGCGAAGGCGGACCAGGCGTCGACGTCGGCGAGCGAGTTCAGCACCGGCGTCAGCCGATGCTCGGCCAGCGTCTCCTCGGCGTTGCGCGGCGGTCCGTTGAGCACGTAGACGGCCGGTTCGGATTCCGGCGCGATCCCGCCGCTCGTGTCGGCGAGCGCCCGGCGGACGACGATCCCTTCGTCGACATGGGCGACGAAGAACGTGCGGCAACCCGCGGCGGCCAGCGCCGGGACCACCTTCTCCGCGCCGAGGCCGTAGGCGTTGGCCTTGACCACCGCAGCGCATTCGGCCGGAGCCGCCCGATCCCGCAGCAGTCGGTAGTTGGCGGCGATGGCGTCGAGGTCGATGGTGAGGACGGCGCCCGCGCATTCGCGATCGGACATTGAGGGAGCCCTCAACCGCTGGGATCGTTTTGTGTTTCGAGGTCCCCGAACCGGGTGAATTCGCCCTCGAAGAACAGCTCGACCTTGCCGATCGGCCCGTGCCGCTGCTTGGCGACGATCACCTCGGCCTTGTTGTGGGCCCTTTCGGCCTTCTCCAGCCACTTCTGATAGCGCTTCTGGCCCTCGTCGTCCTTTGCCATCGGGTCCGGTTCGGATCGCTCCAGATAGTACTGCTCGCGAAAGATGAACATCACCACGTCGGCGTCCTGCTCGATGGTCCCGGATTCCCTCAGGTCCGCCAATTGCGGCCGCTTGTCGTCGCGCTGTTCGACCGCGCGCGACAACTGCGACAGCGCCAGCACCGGGATGTCCAACTCCTTGGCGAGGGCCTTGAGGCCGCGGGTGATCTCGGAGATCTCCTGAACCCGACTGTCGTGGCGGGTGCCGGGCGACGGCGAGATCAGCTGAAGATAGTCGATGACGATAAGCCCCAGATTGTGCTGGCGCTTCAGCCGTCGCGCCCGGGTCCGCATGGCGCTGATCGACAGCGCCGCGGTGTCGTCGATGAAGATCGGGACCTTGTTGAGGTCGCGGCTGGCCATCACCAGATCGGGGAACTTCTCGTTCGGAACCAGACCCCGGCGAATCTTGTCCGAGGAGATCCGCGTTTCCTCGGCGAGGATGCGGGTGGCGAGCTGCTCGCGGGACATTTCCAGCGAGAAGAAGCCGATCACCGCCCCGTCGACCACTTCCGTGGTCCCGTCCTCTCGTTTTCTCGTCCGGAACTTCTTCGCCGCGTTGAAAGCCATGTTGGTCGCCAGCGCGGTCTTGCCCATGGACGGCCGGCCGGCGAGGATGATCAGATCAGACCGGTGCAGGCCGCCGAGCTTGCCGTCGAGATCCCTGAGGCCGGTCGGCACCCCGCTCAGCTGGCCCTCCCGTTTGTGGGCCGCCTCGGCAATCTCCAGCGCACTGCGGAGGGTGTCTTCGAACGTCTCGAACCCGCCTTCGTATTCGCCTTTGGTGGCGAGGTCGTAAAGGCTCTGTTCCGCCAGTTCGATCTGCTCGTTGGCCGACTCCTCGATGTCGCTGCCGTAGGCGCGGTTGACCACGTCGTCGCCGAGGGCGATCAGCTCGCGCCTGAGATACAGGTCGTGGACGATGCGGCCGTATTCCGCGGCGTTGATCACCGTGACCGCGGAATCCGCCAGCTTCATCAGATACGCCTGACCGCCGATGTCGGCGAGACTCTCGTCCTGTTCGAAATGGGCCCTGAGGGTGATCGGGTCGGCGATCTGGTTGCGTTCTATCAACTTGGAGCAGGCGGCGAAGATGCGGCCGTGCTCGGCGACCGAGAAATGATCGGCGCGGAGGAACTCCGAGACTTTTTCGTAGGTCCGATTGTTGACGAAAATGGCTCCGAGCAGAGCACGTTCGGCCTCGACGTTGTGAGGCGGCCGGCGGAGAGGAGAGAGGCCCGCGACCAGGTCGTCAAAACCTCCCGGGGGTGGAGCGCTGATCGTCGTCGTCATGGAACCATGATAAACTTTTCAGACCTTCCGGCGCGAATTGGTTCTGGGGACAAAAAAAACCAACAAGGACAATTCCTCAAGCCCCTCTCAGAAATGTGAATTGGGTGAATCGCGGGAACAAGTCTGTGGATAACCGTCAGGCCGCCCGGCCGCTCTCCCGGCTTTCGGCCGCGGCCAGCCGGCGCTCGGCCTTGGCCACGTAGTCGCGGGTGAGCGGCACCGCCTCCTGGCGCTTGGCCAGCTGAATCTGGAACACCGCGCAGTTCATGTATCGGAACGAAATCTCGCTGGCCGCCAGGTAGAACTCCCACATCCGGCAGAACCGCTCATCGTACAGCGCCACCGCCTTGTCCCGGTTGGCGAGGAAGCGTCGGCGCCAGTGGCGCAGCGTTTCCGCGTAGTGCAGGCGAAGAACCTCGATGTCGGTCACCCACAGCCCGGCCTTCTCGATCGCGAACGAGACCTCGGACAGCGCCGGAAAGTAGCCGCCGGGAAAGATGTACTTGCGGATCCAGGCATCGGTGACCCCCGGGCCGTCGGCGCGCCCGATCATGTGCAACAGCGCCACGCCGTCGTCCGCCAGACGGTCGCGGACCGTCGAGAAGAACGCGTCGAAATGGCCGACGCCGACGTGCTCGAACATCCCGACCGATACGATCCGGTCGAACACGCCGGTCTGTTCGCGGTAGTCGCGCAGAAAATATTCCACCCGGCCGACGAGCCCGGTCTCGACGGCCCGGCGGCGGGAAACGTTCAACTGCTCGGTCGAAAGGGTGACTCCGGTGACCTTCACGTCCGCATTTTCGGCGAGATAAAGATCCAGACCGCCCCAACCGGATCCGATGTCGAGGACCGTCATTCCCGGCTCGAGCAACAGCTTCGCCGCGATGTGGCGCTTCTTCTGCTCCTGAGCCGTCTCCAGGCCGTCGCCGGGACGGCGGAAATAGGCGCATGAATACTGCCGGTCGTCGTCGAGGAACAGATCGTACAGGGCGCCGGAAAGGTCGTAGTGATGGGCGACGTTCCGGCGCGCCCGCTCCTTCGGATTGAACTGGTAGAGGCGCCGAAACATCCGCTCGATCCAATGCGTCGACGGGCTCAGGGGGCGGTTGCCGGCGGCTTCGATGTTTCGGCCGATCAAATCGAGGAAGTCGTAAAGGGTGCCGTCCTCGATGGTCAGCGTGCCGTCCATGTAGGCTTCGCCGGTACAGAGCTCAGGCTGCCAGAACAGCCGCCAATGGAGCGCCTTGTCATGAAGTCGGACGGTGATCGACGGTCCTTCGCCACCGGCGAACACGTGGGTGCGACCGCCGGCATCGACAATCACCAGCCGCCCCACCCCGATCAGACGGTTCAGCAGCCTTCTTAGTAGCATCCTCCGCGTCTCCGAGCACGCCCCGCTTCTTCCGACAGCGCCGGTGGCAGGATCATCCCACGAAATATGCTCGGAGAGCTTAACACAGATTAACCCGGGAGTGGAATAGCTCGAATGCGCCGGAACCGGTTCGTTACGGTTTGTTCGGGGCCTCCTCCTCGGCGGCTTCCTCGGCGCGCAATTCCTCGATCACGTGTTCGGTCGCCTCTTCCTCGAACACCGCCATCGCCTGTTCTTCGATCGCCATCTCCTCGTGCGCCTCTTCCACGCCGGTCCGCGGCATCGGTCGGCCGGTTCGTGCCTGCAACGCGGCCTCGTCCTCGGAACGGGCGACGTTGATGGTCACCTCTACAATGACTTCGGGATGGAGGCTGACCGAAACGGGGTGCGTGCCGAGCGCCTTGATCGGCTCGTTGAGCCAGATCTGCTGGCGGCGAACGGTGAAGCCGGCTTCGGTCACCCCTTCGGCGATGTCGCGGGCGTTGACCGAGCCGTAAAGTTGACCGGCTTCGCCGGCCTGGCGGATCAGCACGATCATGAGCTCGCCCATCCGGGCCGCGACCTTCTCGGCTTCCTTTCGCAGCTCGAGATTGGTCGCCTCGAGTTGCGACCGTTGTTCCTCGAACTTCTTGCGGTTCGCTTCGCTCGCCCGGACCGCCTTCTTCTGGGGCAACAGGTAGTTGCGCGCGTAGCCCGCCTTGACCTTGACCAGGTCTCCCATCAGGCCGAGCTTTTCAATTCGTTCCAACAGCATGACTTCCATCATTCACTCCCTTGACCGGGGCCCGGTCCGACAAACCGTCGGCGCACTCCGGCCCACTGCTCGATCACACCCAATCCGACGACGGCCGTACCGGCGAACGCGAGAAACAACCCCAACGTCACATAGAATGCCGTCAACAAAAAACCTTTCCGTGGCGCAAGCCGGGCGAGGCTGTGAACCACCGCCAAGCCCAGAAAGAAATACGGAGCGGCGAAGATCAGCACCAGATTGTGGGCCAGATACGCCACGTCGCCGCTGCTCACCAGCGCCACCACCGCCGTGCCGACGAGAGGCCACGACATCCATTCCGGAAGGGTCAGCGCCGACCAGTTCGGGGTCGGCATGAGGTTCCATCCCCTTCGCGCCAGAACGGCCTGCGCGAGCACCCCGTTGACCACCAGCATCAGCATCCAGGTGACCCCTGACGCGCCGATGAACAGCGGCGCCAGATACCCGACGAAGGTGTCACGGTCGACATTCGCCAGGTTCGGTGCGGCCATCGATGCCGCCCCCGCCAGAAGGTTGCGAACCGACCCCTCGATGCCGGCCTCGCCGCGGCCCACGACTGCCGTCACCGTGGCGATCACGCCGCCGACAATGGCGAGCCAGCAAAGGACCGAACCGACCGAACGCGGTGGCACCACGCCGCCGGCCGGCTTCTGTCTCAGCATCTGATGCACGATCAGCCAGGACGGAAAGGCGTGCATGCCCCCATAGACGCCGGCGGCAGGAACCCCGCCGACCACCGCCACTGCCAAAATCCCGGTGGCGGTGGCGATCGCCGTCGCGCCGGACCCGAGACCGAGGCCGACCAACAGCAATGGCAGCGGCGCCAGATAGGCGAGCACGACGCCACCCGACGTGCCGAACAGCGCCGAAACCGACGCTGCGGCGCTGAGGCCTCCACCGCCGAGCGCAATCACCCCGGCTTTCAACATCTGGTCCTCACGGTATTCCCGGCGGTTTCCGAATCGCCCGTGCAACCGTCCCCGTCTCGCCGGGAACGGGTTTGCGCGTTCGGGTTCCGAACTCCGGATCCTACTTCAACAGGTATGGGAGCAAAGCAAGAAATCGGGCTCGCTTGATGGCTTTCGCCAGCTCCCGCTGCTTCTTTGCCGACACCGCGGTTATTCGGCTCGGCACGATCTTGCCTCGCTCCGAGGTGAATCGTTGCAGCAGCTTCACGTCCTTGTAATCGATGACGGGCGCGTTCGCTCCGGAAAACGGGCATGTCTTGCGGCGGCGAAAGAACGGGCGGCGCGCGGTGCTCATGCTTTCTCTCCCTCGTTTTCCGACACGTCGGCCTGGGCGCTCGCTTCGGCCTCGACCTTCGGCTCCGGGCGGTCACCGCCCCGGGGACGGTCATCGCGGCGTCCGCGATCGTCGCCGCGCCCCCGATCATCGCCGCGCCCCCGATCATCGCCGCGTCCGCGATCGTCGCCGCGTCCGCGATCGTCGCCGCGTCCGCGATCGTCGCCGCGGGCTCCACGACTCTGCATCATCGCCGACGGTTCTTCCTGCAACTCGTCGACGCGAAGGGTGAGGCAGCGCAGGACGTCTTCGTTGATCCGAACCTGGCGTTCCAGCTCATGGACCGCCGCGGCCGGGCCGTCGATGTTGAACAGGAAATAGTGGCCCTTGCGGTGTTTTCTGATCCTGTACGAGAAGGTCCGCAGGCCCCAGTGCTCGCGTTTGGTGACGCGACCACCCTGATCCTCGATCATCTTGGCGAAGCCGTCGGCAAGGGCCTCGACCTGGGTTGTGGAAATATCCTGGCGTGCGATCAGCACGCTTTCATAATACGGCAAATCCGAATTCTCCGTTTTGGCTTCTCTCAGCCCGGCGCCGCCGGACATAGCCGGAACATTCCGGCAAGGAGATTGGGCGGCGCACTTATACACATATGAAACCCGCGTGCAAGCCGCGCTCTCGCCGGCTAAGTGCGGGTAAAACCGGACCCGCGACGGCGTGGCCTGCCACGACGGACGCTTGACAGGCCGGCTCAGCCGGTTATCACATCCGCGCAACTTCTCAGTTTGGTCTGGCCTCCGGCAACCTCGGGGGCTCTTCACCGTTGCCCGGCGACTCCCGGCGTGCGGTTGTTTTAGAGGGAGCTTTCATGTTCGACCTCTCCGGTAAAACGGCGTTGGTGACCGGTGCCTCGGGCGGGATCGGCTGCGCCATCGCCCGGTTACTGGCGCAGCAGGGGGCCGCGGTCGCCCTGTCCGGGACCCGGATCGACGCGCTCGAAGCGCTCGCTTCGGAAATCGGCGGATCCGCCCGGGTGGTGCCGGCGGATCTCGGCGCCGAGGGCGCGGTCGACGCGCTGGCGCGCGCCGCCGAGGAACAGATGGGCGAGATCGATATCCTCGTCGCCAACGCCGGTATCACCCGCGACGGTCTCCTCTTGAGGATGTCGGACGAGGACTGGCGGCGGGTGATCGACATCAACCTGACCTCGGCGTTTCAGCTGATCCGTGCCTTGATGCGCGGGATGATGAAGAAGCGCTGGGGGCGCATCATCGGCATCACGTCGGTGGTCGGGGTCACCGGCAGCCCCGGACAGGTCAACTATGCCGCCTCGAAGGCGGGGATGATCGGCATGATCAAAGCCGTCGCCCATGAGCTCGCCAGCCGCGGAATCACCGCCAACTGCGTCGCCCCCGGCTTCATCGAGACCGATATGAGCGGGGCGCTGCCGGCCCAGCGTCGACAGGCGATTCTTGATGCGGTGCCGATGGGCAGGCTGGGCGTGCCGGACGACGTCGCCGCCAGCGTCCTGTTCCTGGCCAGCGACGAGGCCGCCTACGTCACCGGCCAGACCGTCCATGTCAACGGCGGGTTGGCGATGATATAGACCACGATGCGGGCCATTTATCGAAAAATCCCGATCCGTTGCGGATTGGCAAAGGCCAAAAAAGTATGCTAGGTAACGGCGTTTTGCATCGCGGCGTGGCGTCCTGCCGAGCGGGGGAACGGGTTAAGCCGAAGGAAATCCATAACATTTTTGCAATCTGGTCGAGGGAATAGGGTATGACTGACGTCGCCGAACGGGTCAAAAAGATCATTGTCGAACACCTGGGTGTCGAGGAATCGAAGGTGGTCGAAGACGCCGGATTCATCGAGCATCTGGGGGCGGACAGCCTCGATACCGTTGAGCTGGTGATGGCGTTCGAGGAAGAGTTCAGCATCGAGATCCCGGACGAGGCAGCGGAGAAGATCCTCACCGTCGGGGACGCGATCAAGCACATCGAGGAAGAAGTCAAAAAGAAGTAGCGCCGAACCGGCGGCCGGGATGTCCGCCGCCGAACGGACAAGGAGTGAGGCCGGCATTGATTTCGTCGAGCGATAGATCATCATGAGACGTGTGGTCGTAACCGGGCTCGGGCTCGTGTCACCTTTGGGCTGCGGGGTCAATGTCACCTGGGATCGCCTGATCAATGGCGAATCGGGGATCCGCGCCATCCAGTCCTTCGACGTGTCGGATCTGCCGGCGAAGATCGCCGGACAGGTGCCGCCGGGGGAGACTGCCGACGGCGGCTTCAATGCCGACGACTGGGTCTCGCCGAAGGAACAGCGGCGGATGGACACGTTCATCGTCTTCGCCATGGCGGCGGCCGAGCAGGCGGTCACCGACGCCGGCTGGAAGCCCGAGGACGAGGAGTCGCGTATCCGCACCGGGGTGATGATCGGCTCCGGCATCGGCGGACTGCCCGAGATCGCCAAGGGCGCGGTTCTGGTCGAAACCGGCAAGGTCCGGCGCCTGAGCCCGTTCTTCATCCCGGCCACCCTGATCAACCTGCCGAGCGGCCACGTGCAGATCAAGTACGGGTTCAAGGGGCCGAACCATTCGGCGGTGACGGCGTGCGCCACCGGGGCGCATGCCATTGGCGACGCCGCCCGGCTGATCATGTGGGAAGACGCCGACGTGATGATCGCCGGCGGCAGCGAGGCGGCGATCTGCCGGCTCGGCATTGCCGGTTTTTCCGCGGCAAAGGCGTTGTCGACCCGGTTCAACGACACCCCGGAAAAGGCTTCTCGGCCCTGGGACGTCGACCGCGACGGCTTCGTCATGGGCGAGGGCGCCGGCGTCGTCGTGCTCGAGGAACACGAGCACGCCAAGAAGCGCGGCGCCAAGATCTATGCCGAGGTGGTCGGTTACGGGCTTTCCGGCGACGCCCACCACATCACCGCGCCTTCCGAGAACGGCGACGGCGCCTATCGCTGCATGGCGATGGCGTGCGCGCGGGCGCAGGTGAACCCGGGCGAGATCGACTACATCAATGCCCACGGCACGTCGACGCCGCTTGGCGACGAGATCGAGGTCGGCGCGGTCAAGCGGCTGTTCGGCGGCGACGCCGGCAACGTGTCGATGTCGTCGACCAAGTCGTCGATAGGGCATATGCTCGGCGCCGCCGGCGCCGCCGAGGCTATTTTCTCGATCAAGGCGCTCGAGACCGGCGTCGTGCCGCCGACCCTCAACCTCGATAATCCGTCCGAAGGCTGCGACATCGACCTGGTGCCGCACCAGGCCAAGGAGCGCAAGGTCGAGACCGTGTTGTCCAACTCGTTCGGCTTCGGCGGCACCAACGCCTCGCTGATCTTCCGAAAGATCCACTAGGACCCCGGCGGCATGGGCCGCGCCGTCGCCGTCGCCGTCGTCGTCGTTCTGGTGATCGCCGTCGCCTGCGGCGGTGCCGCTTGGTGGGCGCTGGAGCAGTATCGCCGGCCCGGTCCCCTCGTCGCCAAAACCACCTTCATTGTCCCCAAGGGCGCCGCCGTCAAGGAAATCGCCGCTCGCCTTGCCGACGCCGGCATCATCGCCGACCCGCTGATCTTCCGCCTCGGTGCCCGCTTCGACGAGGCGGACGAGCGGCTGCGCGCCGGCGAATACGCCTTCTCACCCGGGATCAGCGCCCGCGAGGTGGTGGCGAAACTGGCCGAGGGGCTGACCGTGGTCCGCCGTCTGACCATCCCCGAGGGACTTGCGGCGGCGGAGGTGGTGGCGCTGGTCGCCGCCGCCGACGGCCTCGAAGGCGAGGTCGCACCGATGCCGGCTGAAGGATCGCTGCTCCCCGAGACCTACTACATCTCCTACGGAGACAGCCGTGCCGACCTGATCCGGCGGATGGCCGAGGCGATGGACAGGACGCTGGCCGAACTCTGGGAGGGCCGCGCCCCCGACCTGCCGTTCGAAACGCCCGAGGAGGCGCTGATCCTCGCCTCGATCGTCGAGAAGGAAACGGCGGTGCCCGAGGAGCGGCCTCGGGTCGCGGCGGTGTTCGTCAACCGGCTGCGGATGGGGATGCCGCTTCAGTCGGACCCGACGGTGGCCTACGGCCTCGCCCTCGAAGCGGGACCGGCGACCCGGGCGTTGACCTTCGCCGATCTGAAAAAACCGACCCCCTACAATACCTACCTGATCGAAGGACTGCCGCCCGGCCCGATCACCAACCCCGGGCGCGCCGCGCTGGAGGCCGTGCTGCACCCGGTGGAGACGGAAGAGCTCTATTTCGTCGCCGACGGCACCGGCGGCCACGCCTTCGCCCGCACCCTCGAGGAACACAACCGCAACGTCGCCAACTGGCGCAAGATCCAGAAGAAGGCCCGTCGGAAACGGGAGGGGAAGACCTCTTAGCCCCGGACGAAGGGGTTGGTACGGCGTTCGTGGCCAAAGGTGGAATTGGGGCCGTGGCCGCAGATGAACTCGACGTCGTCGCCGAGCGGCCAGAGCTGCTCCTTGATCGAACGGATCAGCGTCTCGTAGCTGCCGCCGGGGAAGTCGGTGCGGCCGATCGAGCCGGAGAACAGCACGTCGCCGACCAGGGCCAGGCGTGACGGTTCATGGAAGAAGATGATGTGGCCGGGGGTGTGGCCGGGGCAGTGGCGAACCTCGAAGGTCAGGTTGCCGACGTCGACGGTGTCGCCGGCGACCAGCCAGCGGTCGGGGGTGAACGACCGCGGCGGGGAGACGCCGAACATCTGACCCTGCTGCGGCATCGCATCGATCCAGAATTTGTCGTCCTCGTGCGGGCCCTCGACCGGCAGGCTCAGTTGCTCGACCAGATCGGCGGTGCCGCCGGCGTGATCGAGATGCCCGTGGGTGAGCATGATCTTTTCCAGTTGCACGCCGTTGTCGGCGACCGCCTGGAGGATGGTGTCGACATCGCCGCCGGGGTCGACGACGGCGCCCTTCATCGTCTCCTCGCACCAGACCAGGGTGCAGTTCTGTACGAACGGGGTGACGGGAATGACGATGTATTTCATTTCGGGGCGCTTCCACGTTTCGAAGGGATCGGCGATACGGCCCGGCAGGCCGGCGAAACAGGGAATAAGCCGACGAAACGGCCCGGCGTCAACGCCCGATCCCGGAGTGACGAGTCATTTTTCGATGCGAAAACCGACCTTGATCACCACCTGGTAGTGGTCGACCGCGCCGTCCCGGATGTGGCCGCGGACCTCGACCACCTCGAACCAGTCCAGATGTTCCAGCGTCGCCGAGGCCGTCGAGACGGCGTTGCGGATCGCATCCTCGATACCTTCCTGCGAGCTGCCGACCAGTTCGACCTTCTTGTAGACGCGGTTGGGCATGGGGACCTCCCTGACAATCGGTTTTGAGCACAATGGTCGAGACATAGGGGTTGCGGCGGGCCCGTTCAACGAAACGTTCGCTCGAACCGGCGGCGGCCGGGGACCCCTGCTCTTGTTGCCGTGAAGACCGCGGCCTATAACAGACGGAATGCATGTGAGAGGGGGTTTCGTGGCAATTTCGTCGATGACCGGATTCGCGCGGACCGAGGGCCAATCGGCCGGGTGTTCGTGGACCTGGGAGGTGCGGAGCGTCAACGGCAAGGGGCTGGAGGTGCGCTCCCGACTGCCTGCCGGTTTCGAGGCGTTGGAACCACAAGTTCGCCAGCGCATCGCCGGGACGCTCAAGCGGGGCAACATCGGTGCCAACCTGACCGTCGCCTGGATCGAGAGACCCGCCGGCGTTCGCGTCAACACCGAGGCGCTCCACCAGATCGTCGCCCTGCTGCCGGACATCCAGCGCCGGTTGCCCGATTGCCTGCCCCCCAGCCCCGACGGCCTGCTGAACCTGCGCGGCATCATCGAAATCGTCGACGAGCAGCCAACCGAAGAAACCAGAGCGGCGCTCGACGAAGCAATTCTCGACGGGCTCGACCAGTCGCTCGGCTCGCTCGCGGCCATGCGCCGCGACGAAGGGGCGCGCATGGCCACCGTCCTCGAGGGGCATCTCGAGCGCATCGCCGGCCTCTGCCGCGAGGCGAACGGGCTGGCGGCGGCCCAGCCGGCGGCGATCATGGCCCGCCTGGTGGAGCAGGTCGGGGCGCTGATCAGCACGATTCCGGCATTGCCCGAGGATCGGCTCGCCCAGGAGGTGGCGCTGCTCGCCACCAAGGCCGACCTGCGCGAGGAACTCGATCGGCTGAAAGCCCACCACGAGGCGGCGCGGGCGCTGGTCGCCGGCGGTGGGCCGGTCGGGCGCAAGCTGGAGTTCCTTTGTCAGGAGTTCAATCGGGAGGCCAACACGCTGTGTGCCAAGTCGGTGGACGTGCAGCTGACCCGGGTCGGCATCGACATCAAGGCGACCATCGATCAACTGCGCGAGCAGGTGCAGAACATTGAATAGTTCAACCCGAAGTGAGTCGAAGATCTCCCGCCGTGGCCTGATGCTGGTGATTTCCTCCCCATCCGGCGCCGGCAAGTCGACCATCGCCCGGGAGCTGCTGACCGGCGACGGCGAATTGACGATGTCGGTGTCGGCGACGACACGGCCGCCGCGGCCCGGGGAAGTGGACGGCAAGGACTACGTCTTCGTCGGCAAGGAGGTCTTCGAGCGGATGGTCGCCGAAGAGCGACTTCTCGAGCATGCGACCGTTTTCGGCAATCGTTACGGCACCCCGCGCGAGCCGGTCGAGGCGGCGCTCCGGCAAGGCCGCGACATCCTGTTCGATGTCGACTGGCAGGGAACCCAGCAGCTCAAGCAGAACGCCCGCGCCGATCTGGTCAGCGTGTTCATCCTGCCACCGTCCCACCGGGAGCTCGAACAGCGCCTCCGCGGCCGCGCCCAGGACTCCGAAGAGGTGGTCCGCCACCGGATGGCGAAGGCGGCCGACGAGATGAGCCATTGGGCCGAATACGACTACATCGTCATCAACCGGGTGATCGGGGATGCCGTCGCCGAGGTCCGGGCGATCCTCGCCGCCGAACGACTGCGCCGCGACCGTCAGCTCGGTCTCAGCGATTTCGTCAAGGCGATCAGCGCGACCTAGAAACGCCTATCGGCGCTCGGGCGCTCGTCGTCAGATAGAGGCCGGTGCCGATCAGGGCGATGCCGGCGAAGTGAAACGGCTTCAGGACCTCGCCGAGAAACAGGATCGCCAGCAGGGTCGAGAACACCGGCATCAGATGGATGAACAGGCCCGCTTTGTTGGCGCCGACCTGGGCGACCGCGCGGTTCCAGCAGATGTAGGAGATCACCGAGGCGAACAAACCGACATAGGCGATGCTGACGATGTTGGCGGGTTCGAGCGCGATCCCGCCGATGGCAACGAACTCCCAGGCGTAGGCCGGAAGCAGCAGAACGAGGCCGATTGCGGTGACCGCGAGCAACATCGCCAGCGGCGGCAGGGTCGCCGGCAACCGTCTGAGAAGCACCGTGTAGAGCGCCCACATCGGCACCGCCAACAGCATCAGCAAATCGCCCGGGGCCGGCCGAAAGTCGGCGAGGACGGCGAAGTCGGCCCGAACGACGACGACGGCGACGCCGACCAGCGAGATCGCGATGCCGAACGCTTGGCGGCGGGTCACCCCGACCCCATCCAACATCAGCGAAAATATCGGAACGATGACCGGAACCGTCGCCATGATCAGGACCGCGTTGGTTGCGGTGGTGGAACGCAGTGACGCGTAGACCAGAACATGAAACAGCACCACCCCCGCGGACGCCAGCACCAGCAGCAGCCGCCAGTGCTTCAGCGCCACCGACCGGCAGGCCCACAGCGGGCCGGCGGCGAACGGCAGCAGCGCCGCGCCGGCGACGGCCCACCGCCAGAAAGTGAGGGTGATCGGCGGGATATCGGTGTGGACGACGCGGCCGACGACGAAATTGCCCGCCCAGCACAGGACCGCGACGACCAGAAGCAGATAGGGTGTCGGGATCGGCGGACCGGGTGACTCGCGCGCCATGCTTTGTTCAGCCCCGCGCCTGCAGAAACCGGGCGAGGGCGCAGAACTCCTCGACCCGCAGGTCCTCGGCGCGCCGGGTCGGATCGATCCCGCAAGCGGCGGGGTCGAGCCCGAGCGTTCTCAGGCTCCCTCTCAGCATCTTGCGCCGTTGGCCGAAGGCCGCGGCCGTCACCGTTTCCAGCATCGTCCACTCGGCGGCGGCCAGCGGCGCAGGTCGGGGGATCAGGGTAACCACCGCCGACCCGACCTTCGGCGGCGGCACGAAGGCGCGAGAATCGACGTTGAAATCGTGGCGGAGCTCGCACAGCCACTGGACGATCACCGACAGGCGGCCGTAGGACCGGCTGCCCGGCGCGGCGACCAGGCGGTCGGCGACCTCCTTCTGGAACATCAGGGTGAACCCCTCGAAGGCCTCGGCGTGGCGGAGCCAGCCGAGCAGCAGCGGCGTGCCGACATTGTAGGGCAGGTTGGCGACGATCTTGCGCGGCGGCGGCACCAGCGCGCGCACGTCCACCGTCATTGCATCGGCTTCGACCACCTGCAACCGGCCGGGGAAGGCGGCCGAAAGCTCGCGGATCGCGGCGACGCACCGGTCGTCCTTCTCGACGGCGACGACGAGCGGGGCGTTGGCGGCGAGCAGGCTCCGGGTCAACCCGCCCGGTCCCGGTCCGATCTCGATGACCGACGTGCGGGAGAGGTCGCCGGCGGCGCGGGCGATACGGTCGGTGAGATTGAGATCCATCAGGAAATGCTGGCCCAGCGACCGACGGGCGTCGAGCCCATGGCGGGCGATCACCTCTCTCAGCGGAGGCAGCCGCAGATCGCCGGCGCCCATCATGCCGCCATGGTCAGGCGGCGGCCGGCGATTTCGGCGGCCATTTCGAGCGCCGCGACCAGGCTGGCCTCGTTGGCATGGCCGCTGCCGGCGATGTCGAGCGCGGTGCCGTGGTCGGGCGACGTGCGGACCAGCGGCAACCCCAGGGTGACGTTGACGCCGCCGTCGAAATCGAGGGTCTTCAGCGGGATCAGTGCCTGGTCGTGATACATGCAGACGGCGGCGTCGTAACCGGCGCGTCCGCGGGCGCTGAACAGGGTGTCGGGCGGCGCCGGTCCGAAAGCGTCGATCCCGCGCGCCCGCAGCGCGTCGACGGCGGGAGCGACGATCTCCGCGTCCTCGCTGCCCATCTCGCCGTCTTCGCCGGCGTGGGGATTGAGCCCGGCCACCGCAAGCCGCGGTCCGGCGATCCCGAAGTCCCGGCGGAGCGCGGCCTCGGCGATTGTCGACGTTCGGACGATCAATTCGGTGCTCAAAGCCTCGATGGCTCTGCTCAGGCTCATGTGGACGGTGACCGGTACGACCCGCAGGCCCGGACAGGCGAGCATCATCACCGGTGTCGCGTCGCCCCCGGCGAGGGCGGCGAGAAACTCGGTATGACCCGGAAACGGGAAGCCGGTCGCGTAGAGCACTTTCTTGTGGATCGGGTTGGTAACCACGCCCGCGGCGGCGCCGGAACGGACCAGGGCCACCGCGGTCTCGATGGCGGCGACGACCGCCGGGGCGTTGGCCGGGTCCGGATGGCCGGGCCGCGATTCCACCGGCAACGGCCGGTGAAGGACCGGTAACGCCGAAGCGAATATCCCCGCCGCTTCCGCCACCGTCTCTACCGACCGGACCGGAACCGCCAGGTCCAACGATGCGGCCAGCCGCTCCAGCCTCGACGCGTCGTCGACGACGACGAACGGCGGTACCTGCCTGCTCCTGCGGAGCCAGGCCTTCAGGGTGATCTCGCCACCGATACCCGCGGGTTCCCCCATGGTCACGACCAGCGGCAAGCCGCCGGTCATATCCTGATGTCCACGAAGGCGGCGCGCCGAAGGTCCCTGAGGTAGCGTTGCGCGGCGGCGGACAGCCGCTCGTTTTCCAGCGCCCGCCGGATTATCTCCCGCTGACGGAGTGGATCATTCTCCCCTTGACGATCGCACACCATCAGCACGACGACTCCGTTGTCCGAGCGAAACGGCGCGGACTTCTGGCCTGCCTGGAGGGGAAGGACGACCTTCTGGATGTCCGGGGGCAGCTGATTGAAATCCACCTCTCCCAGGCTGCCCGACACTTGAGGGGCTCCCTCCCAATTCAGCGCCTGCAGGTCGGCGCAGGTCTGGGCGGGCTCGCTCAGCTTTTGCGCTTCCTCCATTCGGGCACTGACGTCCTCCGGCGAGGCGTCGGGTGAAACCGGGAGGAAAACCTGTTGTAGCGAAACCCTCAAGCTCGAGCCGGCAACGCCTTCGCCGACGCGGCGCTCGCGAAGCGCAAGCAGGTGGAAGCCCGACGTCGTACGAATCGGATCTGAGACCTGTCCCGGCTCGAGCCGCTGCAACACGGCGTCCATTTCCGCCCCCAACTGGCCAAGCTGGACCCAGCCGAGATCACCACCGACCGCGGCCGACGCACCCTGGGAGAAGTTCCTGGCCAGGGACGGGAAACTGGCGCCGCTGCGAATTTGCTGGGCGAGTCGTTCGGCCAACTGTCCGACCTCGGCCTCTTTGGCGGGATCGTCCACCGGCAGAAAGATCTCGCCTACGAGGAATTCCGGCCGCCCGGCATTCGCTTGGTTCCGCGCCAGCTGTTCGTCGATTTCGTCTTCGCCGATTGTGATCCGACCCCGTTCGAGGCGGGTGACCGCCTTGACCCACGCGATCTCCACCTCGACCTGGTCGATCAGGGTCGACAGGCTCACACCCGCATTGGCGAGGGCATCGCGCAACCGGCCCTGAGGCAGGTTGGACTGCCGCTCGATCTGTTGGAGCGCCCGTTCGACATCGTCCTTGCTGACGACCACGTTCAGCCGCTTGGCTTCCTGCAGCTTGAGGACGTCGTCGATCAGCACGCGAAGCACCTCCGGAGCCAGTCGGCGCCGGACCTCCGGACGATCCTCGAGATTCGACGTAGCGATCAGCAAGGATAGCCGGTTTTCCAGGTCACGCACCGATATCACTTGGTCATTGACCACGGCGGCGATTCGCTGGGCGTCCTGGGCGACGGCGTCACCGACCCAGGTAAAGGCGGTGAGCACCCAGGACAGCGCGATACAGGTTAAAAGCTTTCTCATCATCTTTCCGGGACAGACGTTCCCGTTCTCTGCCGGCAACAGCTCCCGTCCCCATCATAGGATCGGCCGGCGCAGGGTAGCAAACGACTCCTCGGCAAACGGGGGCATAGGTAACGGTATGGACCGGGTACATCGCCGCCGGGCCAACTGCAAGCGTAAGGAGAGGCCCCTGCCCCTGAAAAAGTTCCGTCCTATGGCCCCTGTGCCTGGGTTGAATCGTCGTTTTCGCCTCCCCCGCCGAACTTGAAGCCCGTGCTGACCTCGCCCAGGGTCTTGAGCCCGATCCGGAAGAATACCGCGTTGCTGGGTTTGACATCGTCGACCTCGATGTCCTTGCGGACGTACTCGGCGGCAAAGAACAGGCACTCGTCCTCGTACGCCAGTCGGACACCCAGGTCTCTCTGGGCGCCGCCGTTGGTCAGTTCGCGCGTGCCGAACACGCGGCCGCTCCAGTGGCGACTCAGTTTCGATTTGAGCGAGAGACTGACCTCCTCGCGGCTATCGAACTCGCTGTCTTGATCGCTGTCGAAGAATACGTAGCGGGTACTCAGCCGAAGGGCATCGACGCCGACCGAGCTGCCGAGCTCGTGACGACGGGCGGTGAAGTCGTCCTTGTCCAGGCTGAAGCGGTAAAGCACGTCGAAGTACTTATTAGGTGTGCCACGAATCATGCCGACGTAGTCGGAGAAACCGTCCGCTCTGCCGGTGATCTGCGAGATCTCCCCTTGATCGTCGAACAGGTATGTCTGCCCGAGAAACACACTGGCGCTGCCGCCGGCCGTGCGGAAGCCCTCCCAGCTGAGCCCGTAGTTGAAGCGCGGGCCCTGTTCGACGATGTCGAGGCCGGGAACGGGTTGAAGCCGAAGATGTTGTTTTCGTCGAGCTCGAACGACTGGCTGTCGTTGTTGGGAATATTGCTGGGGTTGCCGTAGTTGGGCGCGGCGACGAATTCGACGATCGGCTCCACCGTTTGCTGGAAATCCTCACCGTCGCGGATCAGGGGAAGCTGCCACTTCAGGCTGGCCTGGGGAAACACCCGGCCGGTAATGCCGGTGAACTTGTTCTCGTGGCCAGACCTCTCGACGTTGTTGACCTGATAGCCGTCGCCCCACAAGGCCGCCGAGAACGTGAAGAGATCGCCGAGAGGGCCGAGAATAGGCAGTTTCCAGCCCGCCCTCGCCGACAGCCTGCGGGTGTCGTTGCCCTTTTCGCGCGTCAGCGCCAGGAAGCTGAGATCGAGGTCGGTTCGACCACCGAACCGGTCCGGCTCGCCGACGTAGTCGTAGTTGAGCATCGGAGCGGCGAAAGGAACCGTGTCCTGATTGACGTTCTCGTCCTGGTTGTCGAAGTAGTAGGCGTTGGCGGCGGCGTAATTGCGTCCGCGAAACCCTTCGGCGAACAACCGGGAAACCAAGCTCGGCGGGCTCCCTTCGTCGAATCCGTACTTCCGGAGGTAGGCGCGGTTCGAGCTCCAGTCGACGTCGAGGCCCGTCCGCCAGGTTTCGTCGATGTCGTAGAGGGCTTTGCCCCGAACATGGCCGCGCGTGCGCTGGTCGCTCGTGTAGGTGATGCTGCCGTCGAAATCGATATCGCCGTTGGTCAGCGCGTTACGGTATTCGCCTTGCAGCAACGGCCCTTCCTTGCTGGTCATGGCGGGGGCGATGGTCAGGTCCTGATGAGGCGAGATCGCCCAGAAGTAGGGAACCTGGAGGACGGCGCCAAGGTTCGAGGACAAACCGAAAAGGGGCGCGAGGAAACCGGACTTGCGCTTGACGGTCGGATCCGGCTGCGACAGGTAGGGCGTGTAGAAGACCGGGACGCCGGCGACCTCCAGCCAGGCGTCTTCGAACTCGACGATCTTCTCGTCCTGATTGTGGATCACCTTGACCGCCTTGATCTGCCACAGTGGCGGTCGGCTCGGGTCCTCCTTGCAGACGTTGCAGGGCGAGTAGACCGCTTTCTCCAATTCGGTTCGGACGCCATCGGAACGGCGCGCGCTGGCGGCGGCGAAGCGCCGGCCATCGGAGAGGATGGCGCGGAAGTCCTCGATGATCCCGTTCTTCAGGTCGCCGGTGATCTCCAGGTGCTGCGCGAAGTAGACATCGCCCGAGGGCGAAACCACGGAAACGTTCCCCGAAGCGGTCACCAGGTCTTCCTTCTGGTTGTAGGTGACGGTGTCCGCGAGGAGGATATAGTCGCCGCGCGAGGCCTCGACGTTGCCGCTGGCGCGGGTGATGCCGAGTTCCCGGTCGTGGGTCATTTCATCCGCGGTGAACAGGATCGGAGCGTCGTCCGCGGGCAGATCGGCGGCGGCGGCGATCGCGAGCATGGCCAACAGGGTGGCCAGAACCGCGAGCGTCGACCCGATCGCTGTCCGCACCCTACCCATTGTCTCTCACCATCCCCTACCGATGGGTGAAAGTGAAGGAATAAGCCACGATAATCAAGGCATAAGCCCCGTCGTTCGTGGCTCACCGGTGGCCGCTTCCGGTAGGTGCCGAAAGCGGCCGGAAAATGCGGGGCAGACGATCCGGCGCCGCATCCCGAGCGGACCGGCTTTGGTCAGAACGACCGTTCCGGATCCAACCCCTGCAGCGCCGTCGCGCCTTCCGTGAACATCACCTTGAGAGCCCCGCTCTGGGTCAGGAAATTGTCGGCGAAGAAGCGTGTCGAGATCAGCTTGGCGCGCAGGAACGCCGGATCCCCGTCGCCGGCCGCGAGGCGCCGTTCCGCGATCATCGCCGCCTTGGCCATCAGCCAGCCGCCGGCGACGATTCCCGTCAGTTTCAGATAGTGGGCGGCGCCCGCGGCGACGCGCCGGGGGTTCATGGCGAAAGTCTCGACGCAGGCGGTCGGTGGCCTCCGCCAGATCCTGCACCGCCCGACGCAGGTGAACGCGAATCGCCGCGACGTCATCGCCCTCGACCTCGCCGAGATCATGGTCCAACCGGCGCACCTTGGCGATGAACGCCGTCGCCGCGGCACCGTGATCCCGCGCCACCTTGCGGCCGACCAGATCGTTGGCCTGAATGCCGTTGGTGCCTTCGTAGATGGCGGCGATTCGGGCGTCGCGCAGATGCTGCGGCGCGCCGCTCTCCTCGATGTAGCCCATGCCGCCATGAACCTGGATGCCGATGTTGGCGACTTCGATGCCGATGTCGCTGCACCAGGCCTTCACCACCGGGGTGAGCAGATCGACGAGGGCCTGGCGCTCGCGGCGGATCTCCGGGTCCGGATGCCGCCGGGCGATATCGAGCGAGGCGGCGACATAGTAGGCGAGCGCACGGGCCGCCTCGGTCTGGGACTTCATCGTCATCAGCATGCGTTGGACATCGGGATGGTGAACGATGGTCACCGGCGACGGATCGTTGCTGCCGACGAGCGCGCTCTGGACCCGATCCATCGCGTAATTTCGGGCCTGCTGGTAGGCGCGGTCGGCGATGCCGACGCCCTCCAGTCCGACCGCGAGGCGGGCGTTGTTCATCATCAGGAACATGTGCTCGAGGCCGCGGTTCTCCTCGCCGACCAGATATCCGATGGCCCCGTCGTC
The DNA here is from genome assembly GCA_963772635.1 of uncultured Alphaproteobacteria bacterium. Classification (GTDB taxonomy): domain Bacteria; phylum Pseudomonadota; class Alphaproteobacteria; order Rhodospirillales; family Defluviicoccaceae; genus JAUXFS01. The sequence goes on along the minus strand of CAVYYK010000054.1, from coordinate 9,129 downwards.
GTCGCCGAACGACATCACCGCCGTCGGGCTGGCGTTGATCCCGAGCTTGTGCTCGATGGAGACGCAGCGGGCATCGTTGCGCGCCCCCAGGCTGCCGTCGTCGTTGACCAGGAACTTGGGAACCACGAACAGCGAAATGCCCTTGACCCCCGGCGGTGCGTCCGGGGTGCGCGCCAGCACCATGTGAATGATGTTGTCGGCCAAGTCGTGCTCGCCGTAAGTGATGAAGATCTTCTGGCCGTAGATCCGGAAGTGATCGCCGTCCGGCACCGCTCGCGCGCGCACCCGGCCGAGGTCCGATCCCGCCTGCGGCTCGGTCAGGTTCATGGTGCCGGTCCATTCGCCGGACACCAATTTCGGCAGATAGATCGCCTTGATCCGCTCGCTTCCCTGGGCGTGCAGCAGCTCCGCCGCCGCCTGCGTCAGCATCGGACACAGTCCGAACGCCATGTTGGCGGCGGTCCAGACTTCCGAGACCGCCATGGAGACCAGCGCGGGCAAACCCTGTCCGCCGTATTCGTGCTCGAAGGGAACGCTGTTCCAGCCGCCTTCGACGAACTGGCCATAGGCGTCGACCACGCCATCCGGGGTCCGAACCACGCCGTTTTCGAAGGTGCATCCCTGCCGATCGCCGCTGGCGTTGAGCGGGGCCAGGACTTCCGCGCCGAACCGGCCCGCCTCTTCGAGGATCGCGTCGACCAGGTCGGGCGTGACCTCTTCGCAGCCGGGGAGCGCGGTGATGGCGCTCAACTCCGCCAACTCGTTGACGACGAAGCGCATGTCGGCGAGGGGCGCGGCGTAGGATGTCATCGCGGTCGGTCCTTCTTCTGAGCAGGGAAGTATTAGTTCAGGTTCGCGAAAGCGTCAATTTGGCCGCGCGCCGGCGGCGATGACAAATATATTGAATCGATATATATCTGAGCTATATATATCGGATCGATAAACTTGGAGGCCGGAGCACGTGCGCTTTGTGCTCGGGCCGGTGGGATGCTCCATGGACGTCAAAACGCTCTGCCTCGGTGTGCTCGTGCTGGGCGACGCCAGCGGCTACGAAATCAAGAAACACTTCGAGGAAGGGCCGTTCTCCCATTTCCACGCCGCCGGTTTCGGTTCGATCTACCCGGCGCTCGGCGCCCTGCTCGCCGATGGCCTGGTCACCTGCATGGAGATGTCGCAGGAGGGACGCCCCGACAAGAAGGTCTACAGCATCACCGAGGCCGGGCGTCGGGAGTTCCGGCGCGAGTTGCACAAGGCGCCGGGCCCGGACAGCTACCGCTCCGAGGCGATCTTCATGATGTTTTTCGGCGATCTCCTGGATGCGGATCATCTCGGCGACGTTTACCAGCGCCATCTCGCCGTACACCGCGCCAAGGTCGAGTGTCTCAGCGCTCCCGATTGTACGGCGACCGGCCGCGGCCGGCGGTTTGTTCGCGGACTGGGGCTCGCTGTGTCCCGCGCCTTCGTCACCTATATGGAGAACAACAAGGGGGTTCTGTTCGGGACGGACGACGCCATCGATGAGGGCGGGGAAGGTGGTCGGGGCGCGGAAACGCCGCGCGCCGCCGAGTAACCGCCGCCGACGAGGGAAGACGGATGAAACGCTCCTATCTGGTCGCCGGCGCCATCGCCGTTGTCGTCGGCGCCTGGCTGCTGACTGGTCTGATCGACGGCGAGGGTGAACCGCAAGCGACCAAGGAGGCCGATATCTCCGCGGAGCCCGCGGTTCCGGCGGTGCAGGTGCGGACGGTTGTCGCCGAGTCACGGGAGAGGCAGCTCTCGCTGTTCGGCCGGACCGAGGCCGATCGCCGGGTGGAGGTCCGCGCCGAGACCAGGGGGCGGGTCGTCGACAAGGTCGTCGACAAGGGCCAGCGGGTTAAGGCCGGCGACGTCATCGTCCGCCTGAACATGGACGACCGTGAGGCCCTGCTGAAACGGGCCGAAGCGTCGGTCGAGTACCGGCGGGTAACCTATCGTGCCTCGCAGACCCTGGCCAAGTCCGGCTTCGTCGCCGACATAAAGAAGGCCGGGGACCAGTCGGCGTTGGAGGAGGCCCGGGCGGCACTGGCCGCGATCAAGCTCGACATCGAGCGCACCGAGATCCGCGCGCCCTTCGACGGCATCGTCGACGAACTTCCGGTGGAGGTCGGCGACTACATTCAGTCCGGCGGCAACATGAACAGCAGCATCGTCGCCGAGGTGGTCGACCTCGATCCGATCATCGTCGTTTGCGAAGTGACCGAGCGCGACGGCGGACGCATCCGGGTCGGTGATCAGGCCGACGTCCGACTGGTCACCGGCGAACGGGCGCGCGGTACCGTCCGCTATGTCGCCCGCACCGCCAACCCGACCACCCGGACCTTCCGCGTCGAGATCGCGCTCGCCAACCCGGACGCGACGATCGGCGAAGGCATCACCGCCGAGGTCCGGTTGCAGCAGGGCGAGATCCTCGCCCACCGGGTGACCCCGGCGATCCTCACCCTCGACGACGACGGCGTGGTCGGCGTCAAGGTGGTCGAGGACGGCGACCGCGTCGCCTTTCGCCCGGTCACCATCGTCGCCGACACCTCCGAGGGCATCTGGCTCTCCGGGTTGCCGGAACGGGTGACCCTGATCACCGTCGGCCAGGAGTTCGTGCGCGACGGCCAGCGGGTGCGGCCGGTCGCCGAGGTCGGCTCGACAGAGGCGGCGACGGGGCGCTCCTGATGGCGTTGATCGAAACCGCGTTCGCCCGCTCGCGCACGGTTCTCTCGGCGCTGTTCCTGGTTCTCGTCGCCGGCACCATCGCTTTCGTCGAGATCCCCAAGGAAAGGGAGCCGGACGTCAACATACCGATCATCTACGTCTCGATGATCCACGAGGGCATCTCGCCCGAGGACGCGGAGCGGCTGTTGATCCGGCCGATGGAAATCGAGCTGCGCGCCATCGAGGGCGTCAAGGAGATGCGCTCCAAGGGCTACGAGGGCGGCGCCTACGTGCTCTTGGAGTTCGAGGCCGGGTTCGATTCCGACGCCGCCCTCCAGGACGTGCGCGACAAGGTCGATCAGGCCAAGCCGGACCTTCCCGAGGACACCGAGGAACCGGTGGTCAGCGAGGTCAATTTCAGCCTGTTCCCGGTGGTGGTGGTCACCCTTTCGGGTGACGTGCCGGAGCGCACGCTGTTGCGGCTCGCCCGCGACCTCCGGGACCGGGTCGAGACCATACCCACCGTCCTCGACGCCGACATCGCCGGCGACCGCGAGGAACTGCTGGAGGTGCTGATCGATCCGATCGAGGTCGAGAGCTACGGCCTCACCGCCGGCGACGCGGTCAACCTGGTCGCCAGCAACAACCTGCTCGTCGCCGCCGGCGCCCAGGACACCGGTCAGGGCCGGTTCTCGGTCAAGGTGCCGGGGTTGTTCGAGACCGTCCACGACATCATGTCGCTGCCGATCCGGGTCGAGGGCGACGCCGTGGTCCAGCTCAAGGACATCGCCGAGGTCCGCCGCACCTTCAAGGACGCCACCGGGTTCGCCCGGGTCAACGGCCACCCGGCGATCGCCCTCGAAGTCTCCAAGCGCGCCGGCGAAAACCTGATCGAGACCGTCGAGGCGGTGCGAGGCGTGGTCGAGGCGGAGCGGGCGGCGTGGCCGGAAGGGCTGCGCCAGGCGGTGCACGTCGCCTTCACCCAGGACAAGTCGGACCGCATCCGCACCATGCTCAGCGATCTGCAGAACAGCGTGGTGTTCTCGGTCGTTCTGGTGATGATCGTCATCGTCGCGGCGCTGGGCGTCCGATCGGCGGCTTTGGTCGGCATCGCCATCCCCGGGTCGTTCCTCGCCGGCATCCTGGTGCTGACGGCGCTGGGTCTCACCATCAACATCGTCGTCCTGTTCGCGCTGATCCTGTCGGTGGGGATGCTGGTCGACGGCGCCATCGTCGTCACCGAGCTCGCCGACCGCAAGATGGTCGAGGGAGAGCCCCGCCGGCGCGCCTACGCCATCGCCGCCAGACGGATGGCGTGGCCGATCATTTCCTCCACCGCGACGACGCTGGCGGCGTTCCTGCCGCTGGTGTTCTGGCCCGGCGTCGTCGGCGAGTTCATGAAGTTCCTGCCGATCACCCTGTTGGCGACACTGTCGGCCTCCTTGCTGATGGCGCTGGTGTTCGTTCCCACCCTCGGCGGTTTCTTCGGCAAGCCGGGAACCGCCGATCCGGAGACCATGCGCAGCATCGCCGGCAGCGAGAGCGGCCACCTCGCCGACATCCGCGGCTTCACCGGCGGTTATCTGAAGGTACTGCAGGCGGCGCTCCGCCATCCCGGCAAGATCCTGCTCGCCGCCGTGGTGCTGCTGGTCGCGGTGCAGGTCGCCTACGCCAAGTTCGGCAAGGGCATCGAGTTCTTTCCCGACGTGGAGCCCGAGATCGCCAAGCTACAGGTCCGCGCCCGCGGCAACCTGTCGGCGCACGAGAAGGACGCGATTATGGTCGAGGTCGAGCGCCGGATCCTCGACATGGGCGAGTTCCGAGACGGTCTACGGCCGCACCGGCACGCCGACGCGCGGCGAGGAGGCGGAGGACATCATCGGCACCATCACCCTCGAGTTCGTCGACTGGGAGCGCCGCCGTCCCGCCAAGCAGATCCTCGCCGATGTCGAGGAACGCACCGCCGACATCGCCGGCGTGTTCGTCGATCCGCGCGAGGAGAAGGCCGGTCCGCCGATCGGCAAGCCGGTGCAACTGGAGTTGGCGTCGCGGTTCCCGGAGCTGCTGGGTCCCGCGGTGGAGAAGGTGCTCGCCGGCCTCGATCGCATCGACGGGCTGATCAATATCGAGGACAGCCGGCCGCTGCCCGGCATCGACTGGGAGGTGCGGATCGACCGCGCCCAGGCGGCGAAATACGCCGTCGACGTCCGCCTGCTCGGCCAGGCGGTGAAGATGGTGACCACCGGCATCAAGGCCGGCGAATACCGGCCCGACGACTCCGACGAGGAGATCGACATCCGGGTGCGCTATCCCGCCGACTACCGCACCATCGACATGCTCGACGCGATCCGCATCAGCACCGCCGCCGGCGCGGTGCCGGTCGGCAACTTCGTCGAGCTGGTGGCGAAACCCCGCGTCGGCTCGGTGTTCCGCACCGACAGCCGCCGGGTGATGACGATCAAGGCCGACGTCGCCGACGGCGTGCTCGCCGACGACATGGTCCGGCAGATCCAGGCGTGGCTGCCGACGGCCGGCCTCGACCCCCGGATCGAGGTCCGCTTCAAGGGCGAGGACCAGGAACAGAAGAAGGCGCAGGCGTTCCTGGTCAAGGCGTTCGCGCTGGCGGTGTTTCTGATGGCGATCATCCTGGTCACCCAGTTCAACAGCTTCTACTCGGCGGGACTGATCCTCTCCGCGGTGGTGATGTCGACGATCGGGGTGTTCATCGGGCTGTTGGTCACCGGCCAGCCGTTCGGCATCGTCATGGGCGGCATCGGCGTCATCGCCTTGGCCGGCATCGTCGTCAACAACAACATCGTGCTGATCGACACCTACGACCGGCTCCGCGAGGCCGGCCATCCGCCGCTGGAAGCGGTGATGCAGACCGGCGCCCAGCGGTTGCGGCCGGTGATGCTGACGACGATCACCACCATGCTCGGGCTGATGCCGCTGATGTTCGGGGTCAACATCGACTTCATCGCCCGCCACGTCTCGGTCGGCGCGCCGGCGACCCAGTGGTGGAGCCAGCTCGCCACCGCCATCGTCTTCGGCCTCGGCTTCTCGACGATCCTGACCCTTGTCGTCACCCCGTCGGCGCTGCTGCTCAAGGCCAACGTCGCCGACCTGGCGCCGCCGCCGCCGCGCCCGCCACCTGAAACCGGCGGAAATGCGCGAGGCGGCGGAGTAGGGCGTGCCGTGATCGGAACGTGCCGGAACGACCGCTCTCAATCACATGGCTGATGATGATGATGATGATAGCAAGCTCGCAATAGGGTGGCGTACCGCTGCCTGCAGACTTCCCACTTGTAGTTGATCGAGCTATGTTGGGCATGGATCGAGGCGGGTCCGGACGTCCCTGAAGAAGGGAACAGGCCACCGAGTAGCGGCACCGGCCGGCCGACGAAGCTTGGGTGCCGAAAACCAGGACACTCGAAGTTGCACAAGAAAGCCGTTGCGGCGGGGCGTGGTCGCAGGTCGTCCGTTGCCGAGTTGCAGGAGCAACTCGGGGCTCTCACGCGCGAGTTGAGCGAGGCTCGTGAGCAGCAGGCGGCAACGGCCGATGTGCTCAAGATCATCGGCCAGTCGACATTTGAGCTGCAGCCCGTTTTCGACGCCATCGTTCAAACCGCGACCCGCCTTTGCAACGCCGAGACCGCAGTGATGTTCATGTTCCGTGACGAGAACTTGCACCTCATGGCGACAAGCAATGCGTCCAGTGCGTTCGTCCAACACGCTTTGGAACATCCCCTACCACCGGGGCGCGGTTCTATCACCGGCCGCACCTTTCTTGAAGCCAATACCGTTCACTTGCCGGATTGCCTGGCCGATCCCGAGTACAAGCTGTTCGATTTCCAAGCGATCGGCAACCATCGCACAATGCTCGGAGTACCCTTGCTCCGCGACGGCGCCCCGATCGGTGTCATAAGCCTTTGGCGAACGGTTGTTCTGCCGTTCACCGACATAGAGATTGATCTCGTCAAGACGTTTGCCAACCAGGCGGTGATCGCGATCGAAAACGCTCGCCTGTTTGACGAGGTTCAGGCTCGCACGCGCGAACTGACCGCATCGCTGCAGCAGCAGACGGCCACCGCCGACGTGCTCAAGGTCATCAGCCGCTCCGCCTTCGACTTGCCGACGGTGCTGCGGACGCTTGTTGAATCGGCCGCCCGGCTGTGCGAGGCGGACAAGGCCAGTATCATCCGGCGGAAGGGCGCCGCCCTCCATATAGCCGAGGCTTACGGCTTCTCCCGCGAATTTATCGAAGCGGCAAAAGACCTGCCGATCGAGCCGACATCGGAAACGGCCTCGGGACGCGCTTTGCTGGAAGGCCAAGTCGTTCATATTGCCGACGTCGAAGCCGACCCCGACTACACATTCCCGGCGAAGAGACTGGGTGATTATCGCACCATCCTCACCGTTCCAATGTTGCGGGAAGGCGAAGCGATCGGCGTCCTCGTCCTGACGCGACCGGACGTCCGGCCGTTCACCGACAGGCAGATCGAGACGGCATCCACCTTTGCCGACCAAGCCGCCATCGCGATCGAGAACGTCCGCCTGTTCGACGAGGTGCGGGAGCGTACCCGCGAATTGGCCCAGTCCCGCCTGCGCCGCTTCCTCGCCCCGCAGGTGGCGGAACTGCTGCTCTCGTCGGGGGACGGCGATGCCGGTCTGGAAAGCCACCGCTGCGAGGTCAGCGTGGTTTTCTGCGACCTGCGCGGCTTCACCGCCTTTGCCGAAAGCGCCGAGCCCGAGGAGGTGATGGCGGTCCTGCGCGAATACCACGCCGCTCTGGGCGACATCATCTTCCGTTTCGAAGGAACCCTGGAACGCTTCGTCGGCGACGGGCTGCTGGTCGTCTTCAACGATCCGCTCCCCATTCCCGACCACCCCGCCCGTGCGGTCAGAATGGCCATCGCCATGCGGGAGTGCATGAGCGGCCTGTCGGCGCAGTGGCGCCGCTACGGGCATGAACTCGGCTTCGGCATCGGCATCGCCCAGGGCTATGCCACGGTCGGCCCCATCGGTTTCGACCGGCGGCTCGACTACGCCGTCATCGGCACCATCCCCAACCTCGCCTCGCGCCTCTGTGATGCCGCCGGGCCCGGACAGATCCTCGTCAGCAGGCGGGTGTTCGTCTCGGTAGAAGACCACGTCGACGCGCGCGCATGAGGGCGATCTCACCTTGAAGGGTTTCCAGAAGCCCGTGGCCGCTTATGAGATCACGGGCTGGCGTTCGTGAATAAGCGGCCGACGCCGCCGGTGGCCGTCGGCCTCGACCCCCGCATCGAGGTCCGCTTCAAGGGCGAGGACCAGGAACAGAAGAAGGCGCAGGCGTTCCTGGTCAAGGCGTTCGCGCTGGCGGTGTTCCTGATGGCGACTCGCCCGGCCCCGAGGCCGCCTTGAGTTGCCCAAACAGCGCGTCCAGGCGCGGATCGGTCTGGTCGGCAAACCCCGCCCCGGCGAAACCAACCAGACTGACAAGAAGGCAAACCGTTCGAAAGATCGTCATCAGGCTACTATCGCAGCCTGTGCCAATCTGCCAAGGGGGTCGCCGATTGCAAAATCAAACCAAGCTCTCATACCAACCTCGTGGATGTGGCCTTGGGGTCAGCAGTGAGGGTCGATGTCACGCTGAGAGATCGTCCGCACCTGAGGGTATTGCCGCTGTGGATTGCCCTGGGCCGGAAAGTGAAGGTCTCGCCAATTTGAGACATTTCACTGCACTTGGTGGGTCGGGTTCAGGCGCCTGGAAAAATTGTCAATTCTGTGGATGGCCTCACGTCTACAGCTTCGCGAGGGGTTTCAGTGCGCTCGCCTTGCGGATAACGGGCACCAATTGTCGCTAGATCTGTTCAGACCATCCACCCCTGACTTTAGACCCGAAGCTATATCTGCCGGCTCGCGGTATTCAGACCGTCGCTTCCCATTCTCCAACGACGGCGGTGGCTTCGTCTTCGCCCGGCCATGGTGGCATGGTGATACCGATTGCCGACAGTGGCTCGTAGCCAAAGCAGCGGAACTGGAAATGCGTGCCAAGCGGAATCGTCAGACAGACCCCGGGCTCGACGGGCACGACCTCCTCGCGGCTGCCCTGTTTGCGCCACATCGCGCCGCGACCGCTAAGGAAGAACCAAATCTCCTCGACCGTTCTATGGGTGACCGCCCTGGAGACCTTTCCCGGCGCTAACTCGAAATGGGCCATGCCGCCTCCTTCGAGGCCCAAGAGTACGCGCACGTCGGAGCCGTCCGGGGCGACGTCGTCTTTGTCCACGGCGAGGCGCTTGGTATCAAAGTCGGTCATGCCAGAAATCTCCCAACGGGGCGAATGAAGGGCCCCTTCCAATTTCCGCCCAGAGTCAGGAGTATAGCCGACGAAACAGGGCAGAACTTCGGCTTACCGCCCCTAACTCTCCGTCGCGAAGGGCGCCCTTGGAGTGGAAGTCCTAG
>CAVYYK010000053.1:0-73786 GCA_963772635.1 uncultured Alphaproteobacteria bacterium | reverse complement strand
AAAATTGGCTTTTGGTGCAATATAATAATGGCCCAATACAGAATTTTTATCTGAAAAATAATATTATATATAGCACTTATCCTTTGTCTAAAGGAGTTTCGTTTCAGGCATCAACCAGTGTAGCTGATTTTGATTACAACGGCTATTATCCGATCGGTCGCAGCGGCTCATTCGGACGCCATGATGTCTTACTTGGTCGAGCGCCGTTTGAGAGCGAGATTTCCCTCGGTCCTGATTATACAACCTTCGCCATCCCGCAGGATGTCACGTTAAGAGCCTCCTCAGAAGCTATCGACGCGGGGGCGAAAATTCCAAACATCAACGACGGTTATGTCGGTGATGCGCCGGACTTGGGTGCATATGAACGCGGCACTCCAATCCCGAAGTACGGCGCTGGTTGGTGGCCGGCGAAGTTTTCTCCAACCAAGAATTGAATGAAGAGCCGAAAACTCTCGCTAATGAATTGAGGCATGGAAGGGAGTGCCCGCGATTTCCGGGACCGTGTCGTAAGTCTGTTGAATGACCAAGCCGTTACCGGACGCTTACGAAGCAGCAAACGCTCTTTTTTAATCCGTAACCGGTAAAAAGGTGCTCTAGGGCTTTCCACGCTCGTAAAGGTAGCTCGCCTTGTCACTCCCAGTGGAATGCCCCGCCGCAATCAAGGCCAAGTTGGCAGTGCAACGGACTCCTCGAAGATAAAAGGTCGTCATGCCGATGAACAGCGACACCGTCGGAAAACGGACGAGTTCGCCTGATTACTATCAACGCGTCAATAGGGACTTGTTGCGTCTGCTGCCGCCCGATGCAGGGGTCATCGTCGAGGTCGGTTGCGGCGCCGGGGCGCTGGGCGCCGCCTACAAGCGGATCAACCCGCGGGCTATCTATGCCGGACTGGAGATCAACGCCGATGCGGCCGCCGTCGCGACCGAACGCCTGGACCGGGTGGCGGTCGGCGATGCGGAAACGCTGGGGCCGGATGCCCTCGGCCTCGAATCGGGAAAGGTAGACTGTCTGATCTACGGCGACGTCCTCGAGCACATGCGCGACCCTTGGACGGCGTTGCGACGGCACGCGAACTGGCTCTCCGAGGACGGAGTCGTGCTCGCGTGCATTCCCAACATTCAGCATTGGACCATCCTCCGCGATCTTCTGTGCGGAAATTGGGAGTACCGGGACGAAGGCCTGCTCGACCGCACCCACCTGCGGTTTTTCACCCTCGACGGAATCCGCAAGCTGTTCCTGGATGCGGGATTGACATTGGTCGACATCCGCCCGCGCACCAACCGCGGCGAGGGCTTCACCGATTTCAACGACGCCCTCAGCCCGGTACTGGACAAGCTCGGCGTCAACCCGGGGGATTTCACCACACAGGCCGGGGCCTTGCAGTACGTGGTGAGAGCGGCGAAGAAGCCCTTCTCGGGTCCCCGCCTATTGGTGCAGTCGATGGTCCTCGCACCCGTCGCGGCCGTCAACGACGTGAGGATCCACCTGCCCAGCCGGTTCCTGGGGACTCTCCCGGGCGTACGTGTCGCCGTGAGCCAGGGGTCTGCCGACCTGAACACGGGACGACCGGGGGAGCGCAAGATCTTCATCTGGCAACGGCCGATCCTTCGCCGCCCTGAAAGCCTGAAGGCCCTTCGCTCCATCCTTCGCGCCGGTTATCTGATCGTCGTCGAGTTCGACGACGATCCACGCCGATGGCCGGACATTCCCGGCCATGGCTTCCTGACCTTTCGCGGTGCCCACTGCGTGCAGACGTCGACGGCAACGCTGGCGAAGTATCTCCGCCAATTCAACCCCAACGTGGCGATCTTCCCCAACCAGATGGCCGAACTTCCGCCGCCTCCAGGAACCGAGACGGACCGGCCCGTGACCCTTTTCTTCGGCGCCTTGAACCGGGAGGCCGAATGGCGGCCGCTGCTTCCCCCTCTGAACCGGGTGCTCGCCGACCATGGGGACCGCCTGCGGGTTCGTGTCGTCCACGACCGCGGTTTCTTCGACGCGCTCGAGACCCGGCAAAAAACCTTCGAGGATACATGCCCCTACGACCGGTATCTGGAGCTTTTGAAGGAATGCGATATCGGCTTGCTGCCGCTCGGGGCGACGCAGTTCAACAGCTACAAGTCAGATCTCAAGCTCATCGAGCACGCCGCCCACGGCGTGGCGGTCCTGGCAAGCCCCACCGTGTACGAACCCTCCATCACCGAGGGCAAAACCGGTTTGATCTTCCGTTCCGAGGACGAGTTCGAGAGCAAACTTCGACGTCTCATCGACGATTCGGCCCTCCGCCGCCGGATCGCCGCCAATGCCTACGCGTGGGTGAAGGAGAACCGGTTGCTGGGGCAGCACTACCGCGACCGCTACCACTGGTATTTGCGGATGTTGAACGAATTTCCGCGGCTGGACGCGGAGCTTCGGCGGCGGGTTCCGGACCTGTTCAGCGGGGAAGGCTGATACCGACTGTCCCGATCCCGGGCTCGCGGGCGCGGCTCAGGTGCAGACCTGGATCCGAACCAAACCCCCGCCATACCGCCGTCGGGCATGGGCTTCCGCGGCCTGCTTGGCCTTGGGGAATGTCCCCTCCTGGCTGAACGTGAAGCCATCGGGCATGCGGAAATACCACAGGCTATAGCCGCGGGGTTTGCGCCTGTGCACCCACTCGTAACGGCTGGTGATGAATTCCACCTCGGGGCTCATGGCCTTCTCTCTCCGGCTACAGGACTTCCTTGGCATGGTGCAGGAATAGCAGTCCACGCTAAATATATAGTTAATGGCGCGAGGTTTTCCATAATTCATCGTGCCTCGATCTCAGTTCTCATCCCCGGCCGAGATGCTTTCGCGCCCGAGGTTGTTCCTGCGGCAGTGTGGCCGACGCCGGAGCTACCTCGGAATCAGATTGCTCGCCCCCTGTCTCGCCGAGCCGGCCTACTCCCCCGAGCCGGCCGATCCGGCACTGGGGCGGCACAATACGCATAACGCCCGAAAACACCAGAGGCGGACTATGTGGAAAGCGGGGAAAACCGGTCCGAGCTTCCACGGACGAACGGAATCGGCGTTTCGATCTTCCCCCGATAGTGTGGACACCGGTGTATGCGGCCTGAAGCTCCGTCTGATCGGGAGTGGCCTCGCCTGCCGGCTTCGCCCCATGGGCCCTGGCCGGGAGCGCCGGCCGCATGAATGGGGATTTTTGCTTCGCCCGCTATGGGGAGAATTGCACCGAGGCTAACGGCAAACTCCTCAACTTTCGTTCACAGACGCCAGAGCGAAATGCCCCCCGGCATGGTCTCTCGATCCAGCACGCTGCGGACGTCGGTGATCAGTCCCTTGCCGTCTTTGAGCAGTTTGGTCACCATCGGCCAACCGCCTTCGCGATATTGCCTGTGGGGAACGGCGAGGATCACCGCGTCCACCGGCTGCAGCGCTTCGATCGGTGCCAACTGGATACCGTATTCCTTCGCAACGCTTTCAGCGTGTGCCACCGGATCACTGACTTGAACGTGAGCGCCGAAAGCCACCAGTTCGCTTGCGATGTCGACAACACGGGTGTTGCGGCAGTCGGGGACGTCCTCCTTGAACGTGATGCCGAGGATCACCACCCGCAGCGCACCGCCTGTGCCGTTTCTCAATAGGCGCTTGATCGTCTCGCGGGCGATCCAGCGACCCATGCCGTCGTTGATCCGCCGCCCGGCGAGGATCACCTCCGGCTGATAGCCTGCCCGCTCGGCGCGGTAGGTAAGGTAGTAAGGATCGACGCCGATGCAGTGGCCGCCGACCAGACCCGGCGTGAACCTGAGGAAGTTCCACTTGGTCGCCGCCGCGGCAAGCACGTCGTGGGTATCGAGACCGAGCCGTTCGAAGATCAACGCCAGCTCGTTCATCAGGGCGATATTGAGGTCGCGTTGGGTGTTCTCGATCACCTTGGCGGCCTCGGCGGTGCGAATGTCCGGTGCCCGGTGGAGCCCGGCGGTGACGACGCTGCCGTAGACGTCGGCGATCACTTCCAGGGTCTCCGCGTCCTGACCGGCGACAATCTTGGTGATGGTCTCGAACCGGCGTTCCGTGTCGCCCGGATTGATCCGTTCCGGCGAATAGCCGACGGTGAAGTCCATGCCGCAGGCGAGTCCCGACGCCTGCTCGAGGATCGGCACGCATTCCTCTTCCATCGCCCCCGGATAGACCGTCGATTCGGAAACGACGATATCGCCCTTCTTGAGCTGAGCGCCCAAGGTCCGCATCGCCGATAGGAGCGGCTTCAGGTCTGGTCGGTTGGTCGTATCCACTGGTGTCGGGACGGTGACGATATGAAAGTCGGCGTCCTTGAGATCGGCGGATTCGGTGGTGTAACGGATGTGCGCTTGGGCCAAGTCACCGGCGTCGACCTCACGGGTCCGGTCGAACCCCGCACGAAGCTCGCGAACGCGGTCCGTGTCGATGTCGTAGGCGACGACCGAAACGCCGCTGCGTGCGAACGCGATGGCGACGGGCAAGCCGACGTAGCCGAGACCAATGACCGAAATGCGCCTTTGGTGCGCCATACTTGTTCTCCCTGTAGCCCTTTCTGGTCGTTCGATGTTGGCTAGGCCGTCGCCGGCGATACCGTTACTTGTCGTAGCGAAGCCGCCTTCGTAGGCTCTCCGCCACCCGCTTAGCAATAGGCGAATTCAGGTTAAGAATGCACCGCAAAGCGGCTCGATCAAAGGCCTGCGGTCCAAACCTGGCCCTCGCCGGATCAGGGAAGCGCCGAGGATCTCGGGCGGCTTCGGCGTGTGCTGCCATGGACACCGAAGCTCGGCCAACACCACACGGTGGTCGGAGCGTTGGCGATTCACCACTGACGTCTTCCCGCCAACATCCTCGTCATTGATCGCGGAATACCGTCTGCCCCAACGAACCGGGCTGCAACCACCTCCCGCTGGTCCGGCGTAATTCGCGGCGCGGCGGAAGGGCGATATTCGAACAGCCACGTATGCGTTCGCCATTGTCGCCAAGAACGCACGAAGATCAGCTGATCCGGGCGAGCGGAAACGCCCACCTCTTCATGAAGCTCCCGTGCGGCCGCCTCGACCGGGGACTCTCCCGCTCCGACCATCCCGCCGGGAAGGGCATCGCCTTGTCTGTATGAGTGCCTGATCATGAGCAGCGTGTCGCCGTGCCAGACGGCAACCATGGCGACGTCGGAGCGGATACCAAAGGTCCTTTCCAATTTATCGAGAACCGGATAGGCCACCCTCAGAACAAGGCGATAAGCACAGTTTACGGCTCGTGAGATCATGCGTGAGGCGGATCCGACCCATTCGGTGTCTTGGTGATGTCGTAGCAGCAATAGCGGCATTGGCGTCGGCGGCCAACCCGGTAATGCGTGAGGAGCATCTTGGGATAAGGAGCCGCCTGTGGCGCTCGCCGAGCGCGACCTGTCGGACCGCAGAAGGTGCGTGGCAGACCATGCCCCGAATTCTTGATCGACGAACTCACAAACAGCGCAATAACGGAGCGTATTCCGCCCGACACGCGCTGGAGTCTGGACCTCCTCCATCGGCGAAGACCTGTTTGTGGGCAGGGAACACCCCAAGATGGGCACCATAGGTTGTATATTTTTTTTACACAAGACCTTTGAGGGTGACTTTAGGCCGATCGCCTTTTAACCCGAACAAACTAAACGGTTTTTTGCGTCATTGCAGTGCGTACCATCTCAAAAATACCCCGTTTGAGGTCGCTCCGACATGTAAAATTTCTTGACAATTCCTGCGGTTGGGCACCGCTGAATGTGGAAAGAACCACATGTTTTCAATATGTTATTTATTTGGCACGATGCTTGCTTAATTTTTTATCGCATGCGCCCCCGCACAGGTATCAAGGCGGTAAAAGATGAAAAAGGAAGCCGACATAATGATTAAGTGGTTGTTCAGCCCGTGCCGCCGCAGCGACGGCAGTGATTTTGGTTGGTTTGACCGGCGCTCCAGCAAACGCTACGCCGATTGGCCCCGTTTGCGCGAATAACAGTTGTAACGGGGGCATTTACACTCTGACCAGCGACGGGGTGGATATTGGCGGCGAGGCCTTGTTCGATACCTATCGCCTTACCATGACCGTGAGCAATACGGACAACATAATCGACACGTTGACCGGTCTTGGTGGCAGTATGCCGTTTTACATCGATGCCATTGCCTTAAAGGTCAGTTCCTCAGCGACGAGCGCAACGGTCGTCGACGCACCAGATGCCGCTGGCAATCAAGGCGGGCAGGCTAACTGGTCAGTTGTCAATGGCGGCATCAATGCCGGGGGATGTAGTGGTGCGGGAGGCGGCTTCGAATGTGCCGACTGGGTCGGCTTGGGTCTTGGCGCTTTGCTGAGCGATGGCAACGACATGAGCTGGACGCTCGATGTCAGGATGAATGCCGGGGCATTTTTCGGAATCGAGGGGACACAAGCGAGCATAAAAGCAAGGTTCGTTGAGTCCGACGGCACAAAAATCGGAGCTCTGCTCTCAGAGGGGATCACTATCCAGCGGCACACCGTGCCCGAGCCGGCGACGCTCGGAGTGCTTGGCGTTGGCCTGATTGGTCTCGGCTTCGCCGCTCGCCGTCGCCGCAGCGCGGCCTGAGGCAATTCCGTCAAAATATTTGACACTCGGACTTTCGAAGATCGGACGGCCCCTCGCGGGGCCGTTTTTTTTGATTTCCTCATTCCGCTCATCAAGCGCCCGCCGATCACGGCGGAGATCCTCGACCAGCAGGTCCATGCGTGGCCTCAGCGCAACGCTTTGCTCATCCGCGAAAACCCATAACTCCGCTCCTCATCTCTAACATCAACCAAGAGCGATCCTAACCGGATCCCGCCGTGAGGGGCGTCGCCCGAAAGCTTGCGATCGGCAGCCGCGATTTTTGAGAAGCCACCTTGGGCGAAAACCACCCTTGAGCCCCAGATAGAGATGGGAATTCGGCATCTGAGATGGACTCCGTCCTGGCCTGCGGATGGACTCCGGGACTCCAGTTTTGGATGTGTGTGTTACCCTTGCATCATCGGCGCGAAGAAAATCGGAAGGAGCAAAACCAATTTGATTGTTTTAGTCCATCACGCTAAAAGGAGGTCGGGACTGTTCCTGTTTCGGCCGCGCTTGTATCGCGTCGGAAACTCGTTTGACACTCTGGATTGAACGCATTCTTATAGCCGTGGCCAAACAGCAAGTTCGGACTGACAACGAAGTCAAGGAATCGCCACCTCGTCAGAAGATAAATTTCAGTTATTGGCCCGCATGGGTTGCTCCACGTAGGTTTTTCTACGCCGCCTGAAAGAAAACTCCATGAGAGTTGATATAGTGAAAGTAGTTTATTTTCAGATGAGGGCCATATTGTTTTTTATATTATGGTTTATGATAATTTTATTTACAGGACAAAATCATCCTCAGGCATCGTCACTATCTGATAAACAAGAATCTTCTTCGATACCATCGGCCTCTTCGAACGGATTTGACCGCGCCCTTCTGACCGCAGAGGTTTCACCTTCCACTCCCCACACCGCGGCCGGCGCACCTTCCGCCGAATCGGCGCAAGCCTCCGAAAGCACTTATCTGATTGGCCCATTCGACACTTTGCGAATCACGGTGAGCGGGCATCCAGATGTTTCGCGAACGAGTATCGTGCGCCCGGATGGTCGGATAACGATTCCTCTGGCCGAGGATGTAATCGCCGCAAACAAGACGCCTGAGCAACTGGCACGCGACCTTGAGGAAGAGCTTCGTTCGACCATCCGCGATCCGCATGTTGTGGTCGACGTCGTCGAAGCCGTCGGCCCGTCCGCACAGCGGATAAAAGTTATCGGGTCTGTCGGTCAAATGAGCTCGCTCCGCTACCGCGAAGGCATGACCCTCCTCGATGTGGTCATTGAAGCGGGCGGTCTTTCGCCTTTTGCAGCCGGCAACGACGCGGTTGTTTATCGTCGAACGCCTTCAGGCACCGAGGATATTCCCGTGCGTCTCGGCGATCTCGTGGGAGAGGGCGACCAAACAGCGAATATAGCCATGCGTCCTGGCGACGTCGTGATGATCCCGGAAGGATTCTTTACCGGCGAGTGGAATGCAACGGGGTCACTCGGTTTCACCACAGCGTTCACCGACAATTACAACCTCGACCCGGACGGACAGAAGGATCCGGCCGTGATATTTACGGTAACGCCGGGTATCGACATTCGTGGTCAAACCGCCCGCGTCAACGCCGCGTTGGCGGCATCCACGCAATTGCAATATCGGACGATCTCGGATCCGAAACCGGATGCGACTGTCCAGTTGACCGGAACATCGAACTCGGAACTCGTGCGTGAGCACTTTTTCTTGGACGCCAACGCCTCGGTTTCTCAACAGCCCCTAAGCTCGAGCAGTGGCACCTCCGGGTCGGGAAGCAACAGTAGCCAATCCACCGTTTCCACGTTGGAACTCAGTCCCTACCTGCTCAACAGGCTGGGTTCGTTCGCCAACGTCGAGACGCGCCATGTGTTCGGGGCACAGTTCGAGACCAATGGCAGCGGTAATAGTAGTAATAGTGATAGTAATGGCAACGATGATCTGTCCAACTCCGTCACCAACGTGTTTTCCATCGGTCTCGGCAGTGGGCGCGACTTTACCCGGTTTTTGTGGACCAATCGCAACTACGTCGGCCGACAGACCCGCTTTGGTGCCAGCGATGTCGATGAGGGCGGGGTCATATTCAGTCCCGAATATGTGGTCAAGCCCGGTTTTTCATTGCTTGGCGATCTCGGCTATGAGGTGTTGGACGATGGAGATACAAATCTCAGCGGACCAACCGCGCTGGGCGGTTTTGATTGGCGGCCGAACCCGAAGTTCAGCTTGCGCGCCAAGTATGGCACGCAGCTGGAGAACCAAGCGGGCGAGGGCAGCCTGCGCTACGACATCGGACCGCGTACGACTCTTGTCGGCACCGCGTCTGAACGCGTGGAAACAGGGCAAACAAGCCTGCTCCAAACCACCGGGTCATTGGGTGTCAATCCCGCCACCGGACAATTCGTCGACCGACGCACCGGTCTCGCGTACAATCCCACGTCCCCAAACCGTTAATACCGACAACAACCTTTCGCGGATACGGAGCGGGAGTCTGAATTTATCTCATGCCTCGGGTGTCAACACTTTTGGTATTTCGGTGTTTGCCACCGATCAGAAAGACCTCGACAACAACAACAACAACAACAACAACAACAAATGGGAGCAGCAGTGGCGATCAAACGACGTGGGGCGTGAATGCCTCATGGTCGCGGCAAATCGACCTAAGGACGGGATTGACCATAACGACCGGATACGAGAAAGGCGACGGCGACAATTCGGACAATAATAACAATAATAACAATAATAACCAATCGAGTGACAACTTCGAGCGATATAATTTTTCAATCGCCTTAAACCGCACCCTTAGTGAAAGCTTGCAAGGTTTCGTGCGATATGGTTTTCAAAAGCAAACATCGAAGGACAATAGTAACGAGTTTACCGAGAACGCGGTTGTGATCGGTTTGACCTACGGTTTCGACCTTTAATACATCCCATACATGACGAAGAGGGTGGTGCTCCACCTGAGAGCTTGGAAGCTCCCTGGTGGAAGACCTGAGAGGCGAGCGGCCGAGGGTGAACGCTCGGCCGTCCTCCTATGCCACGGCACGGACACACAAGGGTGAGGACGGATTGTCGCGGTGGAGGGACCGGCTACTCCGGATCGTCGAAAGCGGTGCGGTAGGCGAACAGCGCCGGGGCGCCGCCGGTATGGAGAAAAACCACCGTGTCGGAAGGCTCGAAGGCCCCGTTCGTCACCAGGTCGATCAGCCCCGCCATCGCCTTGCCGCTGTAGACCGGATCGAGGACCAGGGCTTCGGTGCGGGCGAGCCGGGTCACTGCGTCGATCATACCCGGGGTCGGCGCACCATAGCTCTCGCCGGCATAGCCGCCCTTGACGACCACGTCGTCGGCGATGTCGCCGGGGAGGTTGAGTTGCTCCGCCATCGCCTGGGCCAGCCGGCCGACGTCCGACGCCACCGCCTCGGTATCGGCGTCGACGTCGATGCCGATCACCCGAGTCGGGCTGTTGATCGCACGAAACCCCGACACCAATCCCGCCTGAGTGCCGCCGCTGCTCGAGGCATGAACCACGTAGTCGACCTCGATCCCGAGGTCGTTGGCCTGGTTTTCGAGCTCGAGCGCGCAGGCGACATACCCCAACGCCCCCACCGAGTTGGAGCCGCCGACCGGGATCAAGTACGGCCGGCCGCCGCGGGCATGGACCCATCCGGCGATCTCGTCCATCGCCGCGTCCCGGTCGGTATCGCCGGGATGGAAGTGTAGCTTGGCGCCGAGCAGGCGATCGAGCTGGACGTTGCCGGTCTCCTCGTAGTCGCCGCCGTTCCAGGGGACGACGCGGGTCAGCACCAGCTCGCAATCGACGCCCAGCCTGGCGGCGGCGGCGGCGGTCTGGCGCACGTGGTTGGACTGGATGCCGCCGGCGGTGATCACCGTATCGGCGCCATGGGCCAACCCATCGGCCATCAGGAACTCGAGCTTTCGAGTTCTTGTTGCCACCGAACGCCAACCCGGTGCAGTCGTCGCGCTTGACGTAGATCCGGGGCCCGCCGAGGTCCCGGGTCAACCGCTCCAACGGTTCGAGCGGCGTCGGCAGATGGGCGAAACGAAGGCGGGGAAAACGGGCGAGCTGCATCGTGCGGAAACCTCCTCGAGCCGGTCACGGCCCTGCCAGGCGGCAGAACGGCACCGGATCTTCGGTGGGTTGAGCGCCAACGGCAAGCCCCAAACGCGGGTCCCGCCGCCGCGGTACTTTGTCAACGCCTGTTCCGCCCGCGCAACATCCCCATTTCCTGGGGATAAGTCTGTGAGCAATGTCTGTCCGGAAGCCCTAGAGCCCGGCGAACCCTCGCGAATCCTCACAATGCCCAAAAACGAGGCACTCTTTTAACATGCTGTTTTTAAATAATATTTTTTGTCATGCCGCGTTCAAAAGTGGTTTCCTGCGGTTGAACTGGCATGCATGAAGAAATTATGACGCGGTCGCCCCATTTGTGGAAAAATGCTCCGTTTGGCTGAGGCGTCCGGAATCCTGAAACCATCGCGTGTAGTTGAATGGCCAGTAATAGAACTTAAGCGCGAGATGCGATGGGCCCAATATACCCCATTTGGGGTAATTTACCCTTGCGCGTCGGCCGTTCCTCCCATCCTGCAGAACCAGCGCGACCGCGTCCCCGCCGTTTCACGGCTTCGATCGTCCACGGGTTGCTCAAACGCAGGGACATCGTCATCGATCCTTGTCCGGTTGTTTCGCCGGTGGGCGGGCCCCCTACGGCGATCTCAGGTTTGCTCTGGTTCCCGCGTCAGTGTCGCATGCAGGCCATGTGCCGGGCGCCCTGGCAGGCGTAGCTGCGGAAGCTCCACAGGCTCTTTAAGTAGGTGACGACGTCCTCGGCCTGCTCGCGGCTGAGCGTCTCCTTCCATCCGGGCATGCGGCCGCCCTGTTTCTCGAAGCCTTCGAGGATCGCCTGCACCAGGTTGCCGTCCGAGTGGTGCCAGGCGTGGGCGCTGTCGTCGAGCGCCGGCGCCGGAGCAAGATCGGTGCCGGCGATGTTCTCCGGCGGCTCGCCCGTTCCATCGACGCCGTGACAGGATTGGCAGTGCTCCCGATAGAGCGCGCCGCCCCTGCGCGATCCGCTCGGCGCTCGCCTTGTCGCTGCCCTCGTAGCCGATCCAGGTGCGGCCGCCGTCGCCGCTGGTCACCACCCCGCCGGTATCGGCGACCCCGTAGAGGCGGTTCGGATCGTCGGGCGCGACCGCCAGGTGGAGCAGCACGTGCCGGCCGAAATCGTTGCTCAGCGGCTTCCAGGCGAGCGCCGGCTCCTTGGTCTCGATCAGGCCGATGCCGACGATGAAGGCGTAGGCGGTGCCGTCCGCCGTCGTATGGACCATGCTCGCCGGACTGGTGACCAGGTGGGCCGGCTGCCAGGTCTTGCCGGCGTCCAGGCTACGCATCAGACCGCCTCGGGTCGCCGCGTAGACGGTGTCCGCATCGACCGCCGAAGCGGCGAGATCGAAGGTCTGGCTCGGGCAGCGGACCCTGCACAACCCAGGACTTGCCGCCGTCGCGGCTGACCTGCAGTCCGCCATGGGTACCGTAGATCACCGAGGGATCGGCCTTGCTGATGTCCATGGCATGGAAGTCGACGGGACCGTTGACACCTTTCGCCACCTGCGTCCACGTCCTGCCCCCGTCCTCGGAGCGGATGACCCCCAGGTTGCCGCCCGACGGAGGATGGCCGCTGGCGTAGAACACCCCCGCGGACACCGGGTCGGCGGCGAAGCCCATCAGGTCGTCGGCGGTCGCCGAGATCTTCTCGGCGGCGCCGTCGGGGGACGCCAGATACAGCCCATGATGGGTCGCCAGATAAAGCCGCCCCGGATCGCCGACGCTGGCTGCGATGCCGTGGATGTGAGGAATCTGATCGAGGCGAGCCGTCTCCGCCGCGACAGGCTGGGTGATCAGGCCCGCCAGGAGTCCCACCGCGACGAAGCCACGCCTCGTCGGCGAATGCCGTACGTTCATCGGTGCCATCCGTCGGTCCTTGACGATTGATCGGTGTTCATGCCGGCTGTTCCTTCATAGGGGCGCCCAGAATCGGCTGGCGTGGGCCGCCATCCAGCGGCGGACGGAAGGTCCTGAGGCGCAGCGAGTTGGTGACCACGAACAGGCTGGAGACGCTCATCGCCGCCGCCGCCAGCATCGGGTTGAGCAACAGGCCCAGCAACGGGTAGAGGGCGCCGGCGGCGATCGGGATCAAAGCGACATTGTAGGCGTAGGCCCAGAAGAAGTTGATCCAGATGGTTCTCAGCGTCCGTTTGGCCAAAGCGGTGGCGTTGACGATGCCGCGCAGGTCCCCCGACATCAGGATCACGTCGCCGGCCTCGATGGCGATGTCGGTGCCGGTGCCGATGGCGATGCCGACGTCGGCCTGGGCGAGCGCCGGCGCATCGTTGATCCCGTCGCCGACGAACGCCACCCGCTGGCCTTCGGCCTGCAGCCGGCGCACTTCCTCGGCCTTCTGATCGGGTAGGACCTCGGCGACGATCCGGTCGATCCCCGCCTGACGGGCGATCGCCTGCTGCCGTCCGGGTATTGTCTCCGGTCAGCATCGCCACCTCGAGGCCGAGGGCGTGCAACGCCGCCACCGCCTCGCGGCTTCCGTCCTTGAGCGGATCGGCGACGGCGATGACGCCGGCGAGCCTGCCGTCGATCGCGGCGTAGAGCGGCGTCTTCGCCTCTCCGGCGAACTCGGCCGCCCGCTCGGCTGCCGCCCCCGGCTCGATGCCCAGCCGCCGCATGTAGCGGTCGGCGCCGACCTGAACCTTATGTCCATCCACTGTCGCCTCGATGCCGAACCCGGGCTCGGCACGGAAATCCCCCATCGCAGGGATGTCGAGCCCGCGCGTCCGCGCCGCCCGGACGATCGCCTCGGCGATGGGATGCTCGCTGCGGCTCTCGGCGGCGGCGACCAGGCGAAGGGTGTCCGGCGGGAAATCCCCGGCGATCCCCTCCTCCATGCCGACCCAGTCGGTCAGCTCGGGGCGGCCGACGGTCAGGGTGCCGGTCTTGTCGAGGACCACGGTGTCGACGCGAGCGAGCAGCTCGAGCGCGGTGCCCTTGCGGATCAGCACGCCCATCTGCGCGCCGCGGCCGGTGCCGACCATGATCGCCGTCGGCGTCGCCAACCCCATGGCGCACGGACAGGCGATGAGGAGGACCGATACCGCGGTGACGAAGGCGAAGCTCACCGCCGGAGCCGGTCCGAATGCCAACCAGACCCCGAAGGTAATCGCGGCGACGGCGATGACGATAGGCACGAACACCGAGGCGATTCGGTCGGCGAGCTTCTGGATCGGCGGCTTGGCGCTCTGCGCCTCCTCGACCATGCGGATGATCCGGCTCAACACCGTATCGGCGCCGACCCGGGTCGCACGCATGGTGAAGGCGCCGGTCTTGTTGATGGTGCCGCCGACCAGTTCGCCGCCGGCGCCCTTCTCGACCGGAACCGGTTCGCCGGTGATCATCGACTCGTCGACGTAGCTGTGGCCTTCGACGACCACCCCGTCCACCGCCAGCCGCTCGCCTGGGCGCACCGCGATCATGTCGCCGACGACGACGGCATCGATCGGGATTTCGACCTCTTCGCCGTCGCGAAGCACGCGGGCGGTCTTGGCCTGGAGTTGCATCAGCTTCTTGATCGCCTCGGAGGTGCGGCCCTTGGCGATCGCCTCGAGGAAGCGGCCGAGCAGGATCAGGGTGACGATCACCCCCGCCGCCTCGAAGTAGCTGCCGGCGGTGCCTTCGGGAAAAATCCCGGGAGCCAACAGCACCGCCACCGAATAGAAATAGGCGGCGCTGGCGCCCAGGGCCACCAGGGTGCTCATCCCGGGATTGGCGTGGCGGAGCTCCGCCCAGGCCTGGCGGAAGAAACGCCCGCCGGCGACGAACAGCACCGGCGTCGCCAGCACCCCCTCGACCGCCAGCCAGCCGCGCTCGGCAAACAGCGACAGCATTGCCGGCTCGACCCCCGGGACCATCCTCAGCATCGCGATCAAGACCAGCGGCACGGTCAGCGCGGCGGCGAACAGCAGGCTCCCTCGCAGGCCGGCGATCTCGGCCTCGCGGGCCGCCCGCTCCTGGTCCTCGGCGCCCTTGCCCTCGACCGCGCGCGGGGTGTAACCGGCGTCCTCGACCGCATGGAACAGCGCCGCCGGGTCGATGCGCGCCGGGTCGAAGGTGACGCTGGCCTTTTCGGTGCTCAGGTTGACGGTCGACGCCTCGACCCCCGGCGCCTTGTTGAGGGCGCGCTCGACCCGGGCGACGCAGCTCGCGCAGGTCATGCCCTCGACGCGGAAGGTCAGTTGCTCGCTCATCGTCTTTCGTTCCTCAACGGTACTTGAGGACCTCCATCAGTTCCTCGATGATCCGGTCGCTGTCGCCCCGTTGGCCGGCGGTGACCACGTGATCCTTGAGGTGGCTCTTGAGCACCAGGTCGCCGACCTTGTGCAGCGCGCCTTCGACCGCCTTGATCTGCTTGAGCACGTCGACGCAATACACCTGCTCGTCCTCCAGCATGCGCAGGATGCCCTCGACATGGCCCTTGACGGTAAGCAGGCGGCGCCGCGCGTTGTCTCCGGTGTCGGTGTCGAGGCGGAGCGGGCAGGCGTGCTGGTCCATGCCCTCAACCGGCCTTCGCCCGGTAGCCTTCCGCCTCGATCGCGGCGATCAGTGCACCCAAATCGGCGCCGCCGTCGACGATCGCCTCGCCGCGCTCGCGGCTGACGTCGACCACATGCGCGACACCAGGAACCTTCGACAATGCGTCCGTCACCGCGCGGACGCAGTGGTCGCAGCTCATTCCTTCCACACTCAGCTTGACGGTCATCGGTCACCCTCCTTAATCCCACCCCACCCGGGGTGGGGTCTCCTCGCTAAGATGGGCTCCAAGGCGACGAGAGTCAATCGCGGCACGCCGACGCATCCGGCAACGATCTCGATCGACCGCCCGATATTCTTGGATTAGATTGTCGGCGAGAAGCGGCCGGTGGGGCCGCCTTGGCAACGGGTCGACGATGATCGCAGCGCTTTTCCTCGGGTTTCTGGTCGGCATGCAGCATGCCATGGAAGCGGATCACTTGGCCGCCGTGTCCAGCATCGTCGCCCGGGAATCCGACCCCCGCCGGATCGTCCGCCACGGGATTGTCTGGGGGCTCGGCCATGCGCTGACGCTGATGCTGTTCGCCGGCGCCGTCGTGCTGCTCGACGGGACCATCGGCACCGAACTGGCGGCGGTGCTGGAGTTCGCCGTCGGCGCGATGCTGGTGCTGCTCGGCGGCCACGTCGTCTGGCGGCTGGTCCGCGACCGGGTGCACTTCCATATCCACCGCCACGCCCAGGGGACCGTCCACCTCCACGCCCACAGCCACCGGGGCGAGGAGGCCCGCCACGACCCCGACGCCCACGAGCACGGGCATCCCCGGGGGTTCCCGGTGCGCACCCTGCTGGTCGGGCTGATGCACGGCATGGCCGGCTCGGCGGCGCTGCTGATCTTGTCCGCGTCGGTGATGCCGTCGGCCGTCCTCGGCCTCGTCTACGTCGCCGTGTTCGGGGTCGGATCGGTGCTCGGGATGGCGTTGCTGTCGGCGGCGATCTCGCTGCCGCTCAGCTTCTCGGCGCGGTTCCTGACCGGCGGCCAGCGGGCGCTGCAGGGACTGATCGGCCTCGGCACCGTGGCGCTCGGCGTCGTCACCATGGTCACCACCGCCGCGGCCCTTCCGTAACCACCGGCATGACCGAGCAGGCGCCGCCCGCCCATGCCCGCTGCGTGATCGTCGGCGGCGGTATCGTCGGTTGCAGCGTCGCCTACCACCTGGTCAAGCTCGGCTGGACCGACGTCGTCCTGCTCGAGCAGGGACGGCTCAGCGGCGGCACCACCTGGCACGCCGCCGGCCTGGTCGGCCAGCTCCGCTCCCACGAGGGGATGACCCGGCTGGTCCGCGCCTCGACCGAGCTCTACGCCGGTCTCGAGGCGGAGACCGGGCTCGCCACCGGCTGGAAGCAGTGCGGCTCGCTGACCGTCGCCCGCAGCAACGACCGGATGACCCAGCTCAAACGGACGGCGGCGACGGCAAGGGCCTACGGGGTCGAGGCCGAGCTGATCACGGCGAAGGAAGCGGGGGCGCTGTGGCCGCCGATGCGCATCGACGACCTCGAGGGCGCGGTATGGCTGCCCGGCGACGGCAAGGCCAACCCCACCGACCTGACCCAGGCGCTCGCCCGGGGCGCGCGGCTCGGCGGGGCGAGGATCTTCGAGCGGACCCGGGTCACCGGCATCACCGTCGAGGGCGGCGCCGCCGTCGGCGTCGAGACCTCCGCCGGCGCCATCGCCTGCGAGGCGGTGGTCAACTGCGCCGGCCAGTGGGCGCGGCAACTGGGGCGGCTCTGCGGGGTCACCGTGCCGCTGCACTCGGCCGAGCACATGTACATCGTCACCAGGCCGATCGCCGGCGTCGCCGCCGACCTGCCGGTGATGCGCGACCCCGACGGCTACATCTACTTCAAGGAAGAGGTCGGCGGTCTGGTGATGGGCGGCTTCGAGCCCGACGCCAAGCCGTGGGCGACCGACGGCGTCCCCGACGACTTCGCGTTCAGCCTGCTCCCCGACGACTGGGACCAGTTCGAGATCCTGATGGACGAACGCCCTGGTCCGGGTGCCGGCGCTGGAGACCGCCGAGGTCAGGACCTTCGTCAACGGCCCCGAGAGCTTCACCCCCGACAACAACTTCATCCTCGGCGAGGCGCCCGAGCTCCGCAACTTCTTCGTCGCCGCCGGCTTCAACTCGATGGGCATCGCCAGCGCCGGCGGGGCGGGGCGCGCACTCGCCCGCTGGATCGTCGACGGCGCCCCCGACATGGACCTGTGGCCGGTGGACATCCGCCGCTTCGCCCGCTTCAACGCCAACCCGACGTGGCTGCGCGACCGCATCAAGGAGACCCTCGGCCTGCACTACGCGATGCCGTGGCCCAACCGCGAGCTGGAGACCGCGCGCCCGTTCCGCCGCTCCCCCCTCTACGACCGGCTCGCCGCCCGTGGTGCGTGCTTCGGCAGCAAGATGGGCTGGGAGCGGGCCAACTGGTTCGCTCCCGGCCATGAGGGTCGACCGGCGCCAGGCCCCTGACCGAGTATTCGTTCGGCCGCCAGAACTGGTTCGAGGCGGTCGGCGCAGAGCACCGGGCGGCGCGCACCGGCGTCGCCGTGTTCGACCAGACCTCGTTCTCCAAGTTCCTGCTCCAGGGCCGCGACGCCGCCCGTGTGCTGAACCGTTTGTGCGCGGGCGAGGTCGACGTCGCCGTCGGCCGTTCGGTCTACACCGGCATGCTCAACGACCGCGGCGGCTACGAGAGCGACCTGACCGCCCTGCGCCTCGCACGCAAACGACCGCTACCTGATCGTCACCGGCTCGGCGCAGACCACCCGCGACGCCGACTGGATCCGCCGCAACACCCCCGACGACGCCCACGCGGTGCTCACCGACGTCACGAGCGCCTACGCGGTGATCGGGGTGATGGGCCCCGCCTCGCGCGCCCTGCTCTCCCGCCTCACCGGTCGCCGACCTCGGCAACCGAGGCGTTCCCGTTCGCCAGCCACCAAACCATCGACCTCGGCTACGCCACCGTCACCGCCAACCGGATGACCTACGTCGGCGAGCTCGGCTGGGAGCTCTTCGTGCCGACCGAGTTCGCCGCCGGCGTCTACGACGACCTGATCAGCGCCGGCGCCGACCTCGGCGTCACCGACGCCGGCTACTTACGCGCTGGAGTCGCTGCGCCTCGAAAAGGGCTACCGCGCCTGGGGCCGCGAGCTGACCCCCGACGTCAACCCCTACGAGGCCGGCCTCGGCTTCGCCGTCGCCCTCGACAAACCGACGGGCTTCATCGGCCAAACCGCCCTCCGCAGCTTCAAAAAGACCGCCACCCTCAACCGCCGCATCCTCCAGTTCACCCTCGACGACCCCGACCCCGTCCTCTGGGGGGAGAGCTGATCCTCCGCGACGGCCGCCCGGTCGGCGATCTGCGCTCCGCCGCCTACGGCTACACCCTCGCCGCCGCCACCGGCCTCGGCTGGATCCGGGACGAGACGAACATCGACGCCGAATACATCGCCAACGCCACCTGGCAGATCGACATCGCCGGCACCCTCACCCCCGCCACCGCCCACCTGCGCACCCCCTACGACCCCAAATCCGAGCGGGTGCGTGCCTGAGTAGCTGACACTGGCGAGCTCGACCGCTGACAGCCTCGTCAGCTGATTTTTGTCTACCTTTTGCATACCTCTTGGCCCGTTTTGTCTACCTTCGTTACGCCTCCGTGGCAGTCAACCCCTTGATTCAATTGAAAACCACTCCGCGCCAAACGTGAAAAGTATGACAAAAGTAGACAAAAGTAGACATCTTTTCGGCTAAGTCCTTGATTTTCCTAGAGCGGCCTTTTCGGGCAGGTAGACAAAAGTAGACATGAATTCCGCGTAGTGCCTTGAGTTAATTGGCAAAATCGCCGAAACAAAAGTAGACATTTTCCCGCCTTCGCTGCCTCAAACGCCGGGCGGGGACATCCGTCCCCTTGGCTCTCCTCGCTCCGCTGCGGGCGCGCACTTGCGCTTGCCAGCTGCCGAAGAAGACCTCTTCATCGGCGCTGGTACCCGATCCCCATTCTGATCCCTGACATCTGGCATCTGTCCTCTGACCCGCACCTCTCCCGTCGCCCCGAAGGGAATTAAGGTGAACATAAGCCTAGGAGGGCAGAAAGTCAAGGAACTATTTCCCCGTCTCAGACTTGAGCTCTGCTGGCGAAGGGGGGGGGAAGATCCAGATTTGGAGACGTTGAGTTCCGTTGCGGTTGGACCGCGGTTCCCTATCGGCTAAACTCAAGCTCTCGGTCTTTCCGGCTCCGTCACGGTTGCGGTTGGACCGCGATTCCCTATCGGCTAAACTGGTGCCGTCCGACCAGAGTGCTGCTGTCCCGCCGTGTTGCGGTTGGACCGCAATTCCCTATCGGCTAAACTCATGTTGCCGGCGGCCGTCGGTCCAAGATTGAGTTGCGGTTGGACCGCAATTCCCTATCGGCTAAACTCCTTCAACCGCCCTGATAGGCCTGTGCAGTTGCGGTTGGACCGCAATTCCCTATCGGCTAAACTCATAGCATGCTTGGATGATCCCGACTGGCGTGCACACAGTTGCGGTTGGACCGCAATTCCCTATCGGCTAAACTCAATCCCCTGAGGATGCGGTCGCCGCGACGTTGCGGTTGGACCGCGATTCCCTATCGGCTAAACTTCTTGAGATTCGTTTCACGGCCTACCCACTTTGCCAGTTGCGGTTGGACCGCGATTCCCTATCGGCTAAACTCCCGAGCATGCGCGGTCCCGCATGTGCGTTAGTTGCGGTTGGACCGCGATTCCCTATCGGCTAAACTCAGCCGCCGTGTTTTCTGGCTATGATCCGCAGACGAGTTGCGGTTGGACCGCAATTCCCTATCGGCTAAACTATGGTCTAAGGCGGCCATGCAGGGTAGACCGCGGTTGGTATCGCAAACTAGCAGCTCAACCCTGCACCGTTGCGGTTGGACCGCATTCCCTATCGGCTAAACTGGCCGCAGCCGATCCGTGAGCATCCGATATACGTTGCGGTTGGACCGCGATTCCCTATCGGCTAAACTGATGTACGCTCGAGGAAAGCAGGCGGATGCAGTTGCGGTTGGACCGCGATTCCCTATCGGCTAAACTGGTCCATGGCGGATGCGTACCCCATCGATAGGTTGCGGTTGGACCGCGATTCCCTATCGGCTAAACTAATGGTTGAGCGATCCGCGATGCGACTTGTTGCGGTTGGACCGCGATTCCCTATCGGCTAAACTATACGCGGCCGGCATTGAGCAGATGGCTCAAGTTGCGGTTGGACCGCGATTCCCTATCGGCTAAACTCTGTGCTCATGGTTCCGCACCAGCGTTGTTGCGGTTGGACCGCGATTCCCTATCGGCTAAACTCACTTAGCCGGCGAGTTTGGTATGCCGCGACAGTTGCGGTTGGACCGCGATTCCCTATCGGCTAAACTCGAGTCTTGAACTAACGCCCTGGAAACAGGGCGTTTTTTTGCCTAAAAAGCGACGAAAAATGACAAAAAGGTCAAAACAAGACATACTGGTCCGGGTTTTTTCGATCTGCACTCCGCCGTTTGGCCGCGAAAGCATTTCATGTTCTCGTACTGCTTGTCGGTAAAATATAGCACGTGAACCTTGCCGGAAGGAGGCAAACGACCCTGGATGCGGCGGGTGTAGGCCT
Organism: uncultured Alphaproteobacteria bacterium; assembly: GCA_963772635.1. Taxonomy (GTDB): domain Bacteria; phylum Pseudomonadota; class Alphaproteobacteria; order Rhodospirillales; family Defluviicoccaceae; genus JAUXFS01. Next base: position 52,875 of record CAVYYK010000053.1, on the reverse strand, counting down.
CCGCCTGCTCCTTGCCGGCGGTAAACCGGGTATAGACCGAGAACTGGGCCATCTCGAAGCCCTCGTCGAGCAGGAAGTTGCGAAAGCCCGTTGCCGCCTTTCGCTCCTTTTGCGTGCCCACCGGCAGATCGAAAAGCACCATGATCCACATCAGCCGATATCCGCTCAACGCCATCGTTTACTCCCGCTCGGCGTCGGCCAGATCCATGGGAAGCGGCCTGAGCGGCAGGTCCAGTTCGGCCCGCTTCTCCTGGTAGGCTTGGGCGAGCGAGCCGGCAACGCGAGTCAGACACGTGGAAAGGGGCGTCACGCCCCGCTCGGTGTGCAGGTCCCAGCTCAGGACGCCCGCAAGGGTCCGCTTCGCCTCCATGGTGACGCCCTCGCATCCTGATGCCGCCAGCCTGACCACCGTAGATCGACCAGCGGTCGGAACGGCTCCATAAGGTCGTCGACCAGCACCATCGAATTCGAGCGATTGTGGTGATGCATGCCGATCGATGGATGCAGACCCGCCGATACCGTCGCCCGCGCCGTCGCTGCCCGGAAGGATTCCATAGCCGTAATTGAGCAGACCGTTCACGCCGCCGAGTGTCGGGTCGCGGCGAAACCCGGGACCCATCAACAGTGGCCAGTAACGGCGCGCCGCCTGGGCCTCGATGTTCTCCGGATCGCCGGACCGCACCATGCGGGCCAGAAGGTCGAAGCTTCCGGAGGGTTTGCCGACGGATTCCAGCACCGCCGCCTGCTGCCGGATCTTCGCCCGAACCAGCACCTGCCACAGACGCTTGCCGAGAGGTCGCGGCGCGTCCAATTGCGCCGCCATCCGTGCCGCCTGGACGTGATGACCTTCGAGAGGCCACAGCCAGGCCGTCGGTCGGAAGTTGTCGGTGCAGAGCACCACCCCCGCCCCACGTCCGGCCAGACTGGTGAGCAGGTTGTTGGTGTAGGTGACCCCGTGGGCGGTAACGACCAACACGCCAATATCATCGAGGGGCATTCGGCCGAGCTTTTGTCCACCGCTCTCGACCACCATGAATCCGCGTTCGACCGAGAGATGCCGACCATCCTCGGCAATCTCGACGACGCGACCGATCATCGGGGCGGTCCCGGATCAAAGCAACGTCCCGCCGGGTCCACGCGGACGCTCCGGGCCTTGAGTTGCTGAAGGCGACCAGGAGATACGCTCCTGTACTTGAAAGGATCGCCCTTATCGGCATCGCGTTTTTTGAGCGCGCCAGCCTCACAATGCCCGGCGAGCACGATGTTTCCTTGCGAGAATTTGACGATCCGCATGAGCATCGCTTCGCCGCCCTCTTCAATCGCGACTAGGTCATTCTGGCGCAGGCGCATTATGAGCGCTGCACCGTTGCGCGCCGTCTGGGATCGGGCATCGAAATTCTTCTGGCCGGCGTCAAAACGGGAAACTATATCGCCGATCCAATTTCCCTTTGGCCCAGCGAAAATATCGTAGCAATAATTGTTGTCGCCCTTGTAGGTCTTGTATATCGCTCCCTTCGCATCCCTGATTGGAATAACGCTCAGCGTTTCTACAATGCGTACTTTCCGAACCGGTGGGTTCATTGCGGCACCCGCTTCCATGAGTGCTTTCGTGAAATCTTTTCCACTCAGCCCGCTGGTTTCGCCCTTCAACCGTTCGCGGACGACGTGATCACGAATTGCGCCAAGCTTGGCAGGTTGGTCGATAGTTGCCAGCGGAACGCGATGAACAACAAGCGAACGGCCTTTGTCGTCGGGACCTTCAACGACACCATAAGCGGTATCGTTATGCATGGCCCCTTGGACGCCATGGTCGGTCTTGTGGGACACCACGATACGCGAGACCGCCTCTCGCACGGTTGCCCGGAAATCAGGCCAAGGATCCTCAATTCCCGCCAACAGCCGCTTGTCGAATTTCTCCTCGGCTCGTCCCGCTGCCGTAGCAACTCCTTTCAGGAGGCTGCGGTCCGTTAGCGCCACGACAAGGGCGTCGATGGCATGATGTCGATGGTCCCTTCGGTTCTTTTCGGGATCGGCCGCCTCCTCCCGGTTATGTCCGGGAAGAACTGAATCCAGCCCCCACGCCCACCGCAAATTTGCCGTAAGCCTTCCTGGAATGACCCAGACATCAGCGCCCGTGCGTTGAAGATACAACTTCGCAAGGACGCCAATGTATCGAGTTTCGTTAAGGTGACGGGCAAGAAAGTCTTGCTCTTCGTTTTGGAAGCGCTCCATTGCATCCGGGTGGAATCGCCATTCCTTGTTCGATGGCAAATTGGCGGCACGTGCGACGATCGCCGACCAATCGTAACCATCGGGGGAATCGCCGAATGCATCAAAGGGGCTTCTCTGACCCTTGAAGCGATTGGCTTGGCGCATGGACAGAGTCTTGTTGCCAATACCGGGGTCCAATGTCAGGGAAAACGGCAAAATGTGCTCGACTTCAACCTGATCGCTGAAAAGGCGGCTGCAGCTGATCACTTCGCCAGTGTATACACAGCACCGATCGTAAGGATCTTCGGGATTCAGTTCCTCCCAAAGGCGCAGACGCAGGCGGTTCTCATAAGTGTCAGGCCGCCCCAAACGCGCGAGTTCCGAGCGACGTCTGTCATTGGCATCTTTGTTCGCGTTCTGCTCGCTTTCCAACTCCGATCTTTTTTTCGCGGAAAGTGGAAGCTCGCGCGCCAACTCAACGACGATCTCGGTGGGTGCTCCGCCGTTCTCCTTCATAACCGAATTGACCACGCGGCGGATCTGATTGAGCGCGACATGTACGGTGGGGTTGGCGACCTTGCCGACCCGCTTCTCAATCGGGTCGGTTGGCTTGCCTGTTCCGAAAGCAACGTGCCTCTCGAGCACCTCGCCGTAGTAAGGCAATGCTTTGAATACCTCGCCATCAAAATCCAGCGCGGAATGACTGAGGTAACCTGCCGTAACGACGGCTTGATCATAGGTGATCACGTTTTTTTGAAGTTCATCAAGAACCCGCCGCGTTGCGGTACGACCCAGGTTTCCATGACCTTGCGGTAAAATCGCGCTGGCCACCATCTCCGCGGTTTCGGCCGAGATGTCGTGCTCGTTCCGAAGCCAGGCGATCAACTCCTTTTCGTTCTGCGCTTCCAACAGGTTCTCGACAATTGCCTCTTGTTGCTCGAAGGAGAGGTTTCGCCAATCGGGCCCCCAACGTTTTCTAGACGCGAGCACCGCAGCAGTCTTGTCGCCGTCCAGATACTTTCGCTTTGGGCTTTCGAGACTGAAGCGCGCCTCATTTGGCAGTTCCAACCATTGCCGCGCCCTATCGAAGGGAAGCTTCTCTGCACCTAGTGCTTTTGCGGCGAGCCTGTTGCGTTCTCCGAGCGTAAGCTTGCGCGCGGCCTCACCCGGCAAACCGGACGGTAAGATGGTTGAGCTCCTGAAATATGCGCAAGCGTTGCACCGATGGCAGCGCGCGCGGCGCGCGCTCTTCGATTGGATCAAGAGTGCATTTCCCCACAGGTTGGGTCTTTAGTGGACGCTGAAACAGAAGCGTGTCTCGCAGCCTCTCGCGGGCCTTATTGGTAAGAGCTTCGCCGTGGAAGCTCTTCTGCGCTTCCCAAAGGGCATCGAACTCGGAGGCGACCAACTCGCGGCTTGGGTAGAAATCGTAGAAGGCCTTTGCTCCAGTGCCCTGGAGCCGAGCGCGAACCAAGCGCTCATGCTTCGCCTTCGGATCCTCGATGCGCGGACGCGCAAGGTACTCGCCGAGGGTACGGGCACCGGTCGTCACCATTGCCTCACGGACAGCGGCAATAGCCGGCTTGATCTTGCCTTTGTCTTCATCACCCTTGTCGGTCTTTAGGTTCGATTTGAAACCGCGCCGTTGTTGAAGGTGAAAGAGCGCGCGGCTTAACTCGTAGAGCATTTCTGATCCAGGCCTTTCACCCGCAATTTCCAAGGATTCTTTTTTTCCAAAGACTTCCGTTTAGCCTCGTCCGCCGGCATTAGACCGTGTTCGATCAGGCGATCCATGAACTCGGCACGCCGCTTCAGATAGCGGTCGTGCCGTCTGCGCTGTTGGCGCGGAAGGCGCCGCATGACCGCCAAGGATTGCCTGTCTTTCGGATTTCGTCCGTCCGAGAAGATGCGAAGCCCCATGTTACGAATTCCGATCGGCGATCCCTTGTCGTCGAGGTCAAGGGCGCACCAGCCGAGCGAGTTGGTTCCGATGTCGATGCCAAGACGATAACCCATCCCCTTTCCCCTTGCTATTGTTATGGAAATAATGCTACCAGTAAAAATTGGCCGTGTAACGTAAACTCTGTTTTAGCCGATAGGGAATCGCGGCCCACGGGGTTCTTCCCCGGGCTACGGCCACCGTTAACAAGACTTAGGTCACAAAATGGAGAGGCGGGCTCCGGCCCGCCTCTCTTTTTCCCCCCCTCTTCCCCCGGTCGCAATGCGCCCATTCCCTTTTCGCCGCAATGCGCCCAGCCCCCTCTCTTCTCTTCCCGGCCCACCGGTAGTGCGCCTGAGCCCCCTCAGTTACCGGGCGCGGACATCCGTCCGCTTGGCTTTCCCCGCTGCGCTGCGGGCGCGCGCTTGCGCTTGCCGGCGGGGCCGACCGCCCCGCCGGGGGGTTGTTTTTTCCCGGCCAGCCGTGGCTGGCCTGACGGAGACCGAGGGGACGGATTTCGCGGCGGTCACGGTCAGAAGCCGTGGAACAGCATGTCGAGCGCCGATGTGATGGCGTCGAACCGCGTGGACAGATCGCCGGCAGGGGCCTTGAGGATGCTTGCGGGCACGGCGGCGATGTATTGCGTCATCATCACATGCGCCGCGCCGTCGATCTCGAAAACCGGGTTCAACCGGCCGGCGGCGATCGGCGCATCGTCCTTTGGCAACAGCGGCACGACCGCGCGGACGTTCAGATCGTCCAACAGGTCGTTTTGTACGTCCAGCAGATAGCCGCCGCCCGCGGGGTTTGCGAACACGTCATACCGCGCCATCAGAATACCGCGCCATCAGAACTGGCGGTATTGCGCCAGCGGCAAACCGTTCTTCTCCACCCACTCATTCGAGCTTTGAAGGGCGGCGCGATTTTCCTCCAGCCACGCCGCGGCTTTCCGCTTGCGCACGGCCTCGCGCAGGCTGGCCTCGAATGTGGCGGAGAGATTGATGTCGAGCGCCCGCGCCTGTTCGAGAAGGGCGGCGTCGATCGAGAGGTTGGCGGCGCGTTTCATGGCGGACCTCGTCATGCGCACGGTTAATGCGCGGAGTATAGGCGCATGAGAGGAGGCCGGCAAGCGGTCATGCGCGGGCCTTGGCTTTCTTTGTCTTGGCGGCGTTGGCCGTTGCGGCCGTCATCTTCGTGTACATCTCGAACAGCTTCTCCAGCCTCTCGGTGTCGTTCCTGAACCGGCGGCCGATGTAGATGCGTTCCAGCACCTCGTCGTTTCGGACGTCCGTGCGCTTGGCTCTCCTCACTGCGCTCCGGGCAGGCACTTGCGCTTGCCGGCGAACCGACCAAGGCCCCTTCGTCGGCTCGCTGGTATGATCATCCCCATGCCTGCGATCCCAAATTCGGCTATGATGGCGGCGTGACGGTTTTTCGAGGTGTCGGGATGAAGGATTTGCAGGCGGTTATGAGCGAGCTGCGGCGGCTGCGGCCCGAGTTGCGGCGGCGTTACCCGATCCGCGAGATCGGGGTGTTCGGCTCGTGGGTGCGCGGCGAGCAGACGGAAGACAGCGACATTGACGTGCTCGTCGAATTCGACGGGCCGATCGGTTTGCTCGACGTCGTCGAACTCAAGCTCGACTTGAGCGACCGTCTGGGAGTCCCGGTCGACCTGGTGATGAAGGACGGCCTCAAGCCGCGGATTGGCCGGCGTATCCTCTCGGAAGTCGTCATGCTATGACGGAACGGGATTTCCGCGACTACCTTGACGACATTCTGGGGCACGCCAGAAAAGCCAAGGCGTTCATCGCGTCCGACTGACAAACGAACTCGCTAATTCCGGTGAACCGGGGTCACGCTCTGACCGATGCAATGCGCCCAGCCCCCCCCTTTTTCTCTTCATCCCGGCGAACCCCGGTTCGCCTGAAGCGCCGGGCGCGCACGTCCGTGCGCTTGGCTTTCCTCGCTTCGCTGCGGGCGCGCACTTGCGCTTGCCGGCGAGCCGATGAAGGCCCCTTCATCGGCTCGCCGGGATCACTCCCCTTGCCGCAGGAGCAGGCCGCGGCGGCGCGCCACCCGCACCATGTAGATGAAAAAGGCCGCGGCGGCGGAGAGATACAGGGCATTGAGACCGACGGCGCCGGCGAGCAGATCGAGGCGGAAGGCGTGGTCGAACAGCACCGACCGCATGCCTTCGAACACGTAGGCCGACGGCAACGACCACGCCACCGGCTGCAGCCACCCGGGCAGCGTCGCGATCGGGTAGTAGACGCCGCTCAACGGCGCCACCGCGAACACCGCCAACCAGGCGAGGCTTTCGGCGCCGAGGCCGAACCGCAGCACCAGCGCCGACACGAGCAGGCCGATGCTCCAGCCCATGACCAGCAGATTGGCGAAAAAGGCGATCAGCGGCGGACCCAGGGCGAACACCCAGACGTCGAAGAAGGGCAGTGCCAGCACCGCCGCCGGGGCGACGCTGATCACCGTTCGGATCAAGCTCATGATCGTCAGCGCGGCGACCAGTTCGCCTGGCCTGAGCGGGCTGACGAACAGTTGGCCGAGATTGCGCGCCCACATCTCCTCCATGAACGACAGCGACACCCCGAGGTTGGATCGGAACAACACGTCCCACAGGATCACCGCGCTGATCAGAACGCCGGCCGCCTGGGCCAACCAGGAGCTGTGCTGGAGGAAGAACAGGGTGACGAAACCCCACAGGATCATCTGCACCGTCGGCCAATAGGCAAGCTCGAGGATTCGCGGCCACGATCGCCTGAGCACGTAGAGATGGCGGAGAATGATCGCGTTGACCCGGCGCCACGAGAACCGGACGTCTCCCGCCCGCGGGTGAGCTCGTAGCTCTCCATGGGCGCTCATTGTGCCGCCACCACGGTGTCCGCGCCCGCCGGCCCCGGTCGCTCGCGGGCGATGTCGAGGAACACGTCCTCCATGGTTTGCCGTCCGTAACGGGAGAGAAGCTCACCGGGCCCGCCGCGATCGACGATGGTGCCGCGGCGCATGATCAGCACGTCGTCGCACAGGCGCTCGACCTCCGCCATGTTGTGGGACGCCAGCACGATGGTGGCGCCGGTGCGCCGCCGGTAGGCCTCCAAATAGCTCCGCACCCAGTCGCCGGTGTCCGGGTCGAGCGATGCCGTCGGCTCGTCCAACAGAAGCAGTCGCGGTTCGTTGAGGAGAGCCTTGGCCAGGGCGACTCGGGTCAGCTGTCCGGCCGAAAGGTCGCCGGTCGGTCGCTTCAGGAAAGCCTCGATCTCCAGGTCGCGGGCAAGCCGTCCTATTCGTTCCTTGACGTTGTCGAGGCCGTAGAGATGGCCATAGACGGTAAGATTCTCGGCCACGCTCAACCGTCGTGGAAGGTCCACGTAGGGCGAGGAGAAGTTCATCCTCCCGAGCACCCGGTGGCGGTGTCGGATCATGTCCGCGCCGAGGACCGTGACCGACCCGGAAGTCGGCAGCAAAAGGCCGAGCAGGATCGAAAGGATCGTCGTCTTGCCGGCGCCGTTGCCTCCGAGCAACGCCGTGGTCGAACCCTCGCGGACCGAAAAACCGATGTCGTCCACGGCGGTGACGGCGCCGAAGCGCTTGGTCAGTTTGTCGACGGTGACGACGGCGGCGGCATCGGCTCGGTTCATCGCGGCTCCAATGGGACAAGGCGCCCCGGGGCGGACGCCTTGGTTCCTATGTGCCGTTCTTGACGCCTCGCTGCAACCTCAAGAATTGGCGGCGGCGGTTGTCCTCGGCGACGAGCTGATCGACGTAGTCTCCCTGAAACAGCTGAATGCCCAGGGATTGGCCGAAAATGACCGCCTCCGGGGTGTCGACCCGCGACAACACCATTCGCGACCCGCCGCCGCGTTCGACCACGGCGCGAAGGCGCCGGTGCAGGTTTTCGCCTTCGTCCGCCATCTCCGGTTGCCACGCGATCCTGACGAGGTCGGCGCCTAGCCAGCCGCGGTCGAACATGTCGAACGTTCTGTGGGTCAGGCCATCGAGGCACAGCCGATAACCCTTGTCCTGAACGAACTTTCGGGCGAGCAGGTAACTCCCGAGATCGCCGAAGATGTCCGCCTGGTGGACAGTGAAGATCATCGCCGACCGCGGTCTGGCGGTCATCGTTTCGTCGAAGGCGAGAAATTCCCCGGACAGCAATGTCGAGACGTTGAGATCGATGCCGATGTCACCGGACACGCGGATGTGGCCGGGCTTGGCCAACATCGACAGCATCCGCCGGTCAAGGGTCTGGGTCAGATGCCGAAACAGCCAATGGCTGGACATCAGATTGACCTCCGGCAGAACGGTTTCCCTCAGATCGGGGATCGAGATGTACAGTTCGGTGAACCGGGGTTCGGGCAACATTCTCGGGGACAGGAAGCACACCACCTGCCGGCGGACCAGGTTGGATAGGTCCGCGCGCGTCAACGCCGCCTCCATTCGGCCGAGCATTTCCGGCGTCAACGCCTCTCCCCATTCCGGCTTGACTTCGGCCGAGGCGCGGATGCGCTTCGTGGGGTGCGGTTTTCGTGACGACGGCGATGAACCGGCGGGGGCGATGCCGCGGACTTTGCGCACGATGTCCCGGAAATCCCGTGCGACGTCGAACCAGGCGGCGAAGGGGGCCTGGTCGGGATCATCGCTGAGCAACGGGTCGTCGCCGAACAGAAAGCGGACTTTCCGAACCTCGATCTCGACCCGAGGATGGGCATCGGTTTTGTAGGCGAAGAACAGATCCGAATTTCCAAGGACGAACAGCTGACCCTGTGACGATCCGATCAGAGAGTCGAAGCCGCCGACGGCGGCACGGATATGGTGTTCGCGACGATTGACGGGTCGGAGGAGGGAGAGTCGCAAATGAACGGCGCGACGCCCTTCTTTGTGCTTCTCCAGCTGTCTCAGGTAGTCGAGAAGCAACTGCTCGTCTCCAGAAACGCGCCCCCCTCCTCTCGCATTCCGCTCGATGGCCCGAGGACGGCTACCCACGGTCAAATGCCTCCCTTGGCGGTCATCGCCTTGAACAGCTTGTCGATATAGTGGCCCTGAAAACGGGTGATGCCGAGTTCGAGCGCCCATTTGACCGCGTCGTCACAATCAACCCGGGCGAGCAACATCTTCTGCGTGCCGGTTCTCGCGACAACCTCGCGCACGAACGTCGTCCGGTCGGAAGAAAGGCCATCCCAAGCCTCCCGACTCCAGCAGATCTTGACGAAATCCGCGCGGAGACGGCTGACGTCGAAGAACTCCAGAGTCAAAGGGCTCAGGCCGTCTACGAGCACCCGGTAGCCATGACCCTGCAGGGTGTCCCGGGCTGCGGCGAAAGCCTGGATGTCGACCAGAATATCGATCAACTGGATTTCGATGACCGGCCGGCCGGGGGTGCCGTTCTGCTCCTTGTGGAACAGATGAAACTCACCGGAGGTTAAGGAACTGATGTTCAAGTTGAGACTGATCGGTTCCCGTCCGCGCGCGAGACCCCGACGGGGGACTGTCGTCAGAACGTGCTTGTCCAACTTTTCGGTGAGGTAGCGAAAAAGGCTGGTGCCTTCGAGCAGATTGACGCCGGGCGCGATCCGATGCTGCAGCTCGCTCATCGAAACATAGGTTTCACGGAAAAGGGGTTTTCCGTTGCCGCCCGGGCCGATTTCGATGGCCGTTTGCTGTCTGATCAATTCGGCGATGCGCGCTTCCCTGAGCTTGCGGCCGATGGCGGAGAGGTTCATCGGGTCCAGGGGTTGTCGGATATCATTCGGAAATAAATTGCCAGGTTTGTTCGGGACTTGCCCCGCGGTTTCGGTGGAAAGCGCATCGGCCGTCGCCAGGAGGGCCGAGTAATCACCGGATTTGGACAGGTCGAACCACGTCACCAGGGGGTCGTCGAAACGGACGGCGGAGGCCTCGGCGGTAACTTCTTCGCGGAGAAGCTGGCGCACCCTCGAAACGGCCGCATCCATGTCGCTCAGCGGAATGCCGCGGCAGACCAGGACAAGATCGGCGTTGGAGAGCCTGAACAGCGCTCCTCCATCGCGTGCCGCCAAGACGGCCAACGGACGCAAGGCTTTGCCGACGGCACGAGATTGAGATTCGATCAGCGTGAACCGAGACAGATGGATTTGGGCGGCGTAGACGTCGCGCCTATAGCGGCCGAGCCCCTGCAAGTGGTCACGAACAAGTTTGTCCCGGCCAAGTGCTTTCGGGGCAAGGTTAGCTCTGGCGGTGCCGCGTTCGATCATCGGCGAACGGCGTTTCCTTGGGATACACTCCATCTCGAATCCGATGTTACGAGCAAACGGTTAAGAACACGCTTATTCGTTGATAAAGCGCTTGCGCCGCCGCCCTGACCGAAAACCGGGCAGGCATACGCAACGACCGGCCGCACTTCACCACGCGACAACCGCAGGTTACTTGCGAGCGGTCAGGAACGGGTTCATTCTGTAACCAATCATGGAGCTAAAGCATCAGGTCGGCGCAGGCGATCGCTCGCCGCGGATTCCCGACGATCGGCGGATCTATGCCGTCGGCGATATCCACGGCCGCATCGATCTACTCAATAAGCTGCACGCTCTTATCGTCGCCGATGCCGAGACGGCTCAAAACCTGAGACGAACGGTGGTCTACCTTGGCGACTATGTGGACCGCGGACCGGGGGCATTCGATGTCCTCGACGTGCTCATCAACGAGCCACTCGCCGGGTTCGAGGCGGTGCATCTCAAGGGCAATCACGAAGACATGATGCTCAAGTTCCTGGCCGGTCCTCCCGAACCCTTGTGGATCGGCAACGGCGGGATCACGACCTTGGATAGCTATGGTGTCGAGCCGCCGACCGCGCTTTACCTTCCGGCGGACCTGGAAACGTTCCGCCGGCGGCTGCAGCGGGCGCTTCCCTCCGATCATCTCGACTTTCTGCAAGGCCTACGGCTCTGTCATACCGAAGGCGACTATTTCTTCGTCCATGCCGGTGTCCGACCGGGGGTGCCGCTGGAGGCTCAAATTCCCTATGAAATGATGTGGATCCGCGATCGGTTCCTGCTCTCGGATGCGGATTTCGGCAAGCGGGTGGTTCATGGCCACACGCCGAGCCTGGTTCCCGAGGTGTTCGAGAACCGTATCGGCATCGATACCGGTGCCTTCTACACCGGGTGTCTCACCTGCCTCGTCCTCGAGGGGGCCGAGCACCGGTTTCTTCATACCTAGTACCGACTAGCACAATTCCGCACCCCATGTGACGGTCTTCCAAGTTCCTCCGGTCAGGCGCGCGTTGGCGCCGTGATGCTGGAGCATCACAAGCGCCGCGCAACGACGCCGGGGGCCTCGGAAGGCCGCCCGCAGGGTCGCTCTTCCCGCGCCCTCGGGGCGTCGGACGGCGCTTGACGATGGGTCAGCATCGCCTGCGCCCGCCCTCCTGCCGAGGGAGCGGGAAAAGCGATCGTATGGGGCACCGTATGTCGCAAATCAGAGCACTAGTGCTCTGGTCAAGATAGGCAACACAAGGCCGCAGTGCTGCCCATTTTGCAACTACAATGCCCTGCTCTTATTGTGAAACCGAGACCGGGAATCAAAGACCGATGAATGAGTTGACCCCCGGCGGAAAGCTCAAACTCGCCGGGACAGCGGTTTCGACGGTGCAGGGCTGCCCCCCAAGTGAGGCGGTTTTTCCAGAACTTTCCCAGGTCTCGCCTGAGTCCAGGCGTGATACAATGGAGGGTATGGAACTGGATGCTCTGTTCGACAGCGAACTGGAGGAGCATGCGGTGGTGCTGGCCTCCGTACGGGAGGAGTTGCGCGCCCCGTTTCGACGTCTGGTTTCGGCGTGCGCTGACTCGATCCGTAATGGCGGCAAGATCGTCTTTTTTGGCAACGGCGGAAGCGCCGCCGACGCCCAGCACCTGGCGACGGAATTGACCGTCCGTCTTGTGCTCGATCGTGTTCCCATTCCGGCGCTGGCGCTGACCACCGACAGCTCTGCGCTTACCGCGATCGGCAACGACCTCGGCTTCGACGCGTTGTTTGCCCGCCAGGTTCAGGCGTTGTGCCGCCGAGGCGATATCTGTATCGGCATTTCCACGTCCGGTAACAGCGAGAACGTCATTCGGGGGCTGGTCGAGGCCCGTCGGATCGGATGCCTCGCCGCCGGCTTCGGCGGTCGAGACGGCGGCCGCATGAAGGAGTTCGCCGACCCGTTCCTGATCGTGCCTTCATCGACCACCTCCCGGATCCAGGAAATGCACATCACGTTGGGGCATATGCTGTGCGGGGCGCTGGAAAAGGAGCTGAGGCTGGTATGACCGGGCGCTCTACGCTCCTGCCTCTCATCGAGTTGTTCACCGACGCCTACGTCTTGTGCGTCGGCGATGTCATGCTTGATCGGTTCGTCCATGGCCACGTCGAACGCATCTCTCCGGAGGCGCCGATTCCCGTGCTTCGCGTCGATCGCGAAGTCACCATGCTGGGTGCGGCCGGCAACGTGGTGCGCAACCTGGTTGCTCTTGGCGCTAACGCACGGTTGGTTTCCGTGGTCGGTGATGACGCCCCGGCCGACGAGCTTCGCAAGCTTCTCGAGGAGGAGCAGAGCACCAAATTTTCCCTGATCACGGACGCCAATCGGCGAACTTCGATCAAGACGCGTTTTCTCGCCGCCAACCAGCAGATCGTGCGTGCCGACTGGGAGACGGTCAAACCGCTTTCGGCGGCCGTTCATGCCGCCATTCTGGAAGCCGTGACCGCCATGCTTCCAGAGTGTTCGATCATGGTGTTGTCGGATTACCGCAAGGGTGTGCTCGATAACGGTGTCGTCGGACAATTGATCGCCGCCGCCCATGCTGCCGGAAAGAGGGTGGTTGTCGACCCGAAAGGGGATAGCTATCAAAGGTACCAGGGCGCCGACGTGATAACCCCTAACCGGCACGAGTTGGCTCAGGCCACCGACACGCCCCTAGCCGAAGGCGAAGAAGGTGGTTGCGCCAGAAGGCTGATCGAAAAGTACGGGTTTGGAGCCGTTCTCACGACTCTCGGTGAAGACGGCATGGTTTTGGTTACATCCGAAGGAGATGTCACCCGCCTGCCGGCGGAGGCCAGGGAGGTTTTCGACGTTTCCGGTGCCGGCGACACGGTCGTGGCAACCTTGGCGGCGGCGCTGGCCGCCGGCGCCAAGCTGGAAGAGGCGGCGGCGTTGGCCAACGTCACCGCCGGGATCGTCGTCGGCAAGGTCGGAACCGCGGCGGCGTATGCCTCCGAAGTGGCGCAGGAACTTCGCCATCAGGACCTGTCGAAAGCGGAGGCGAAGGCGATGGTCCTGGAGGCGGCGCGCGATCGGGTCGAATTGTGGCGTCGACAAGGTCTCGAGGTCGGCTTTACCAACGGCTGCTTCGACCTTCTCCATCCGGGTCACATATCCCTTTTGACTCAGGCGAAAGCGGCGTGCGATCGGTTGGTGGTCGGACTCAACAGCGACGTGTCGGTCGCCCGGCTGAAGGGGCCGGGAAGGCCGGTCCAGTCCGAGGTCGCCCGGACCACGGTCCTGGCGTCGCTGGCCACCGTCGATATGGTGGTGATCTTCGGTGAAGATACGCCCGCCAGGGTCATCGAGAAGTTGCGTCCCGACGTCCTGGTCAAGGGCGCCGACTATCGCATCGACGAGGTGGTCGGCGCCGACCTGGTTCAGGGGTACGGTGGCAAAGTGCTGCTCGCCCGCCTGGAGGCCGGTTACAGCACCAGCGCCACCCTGTCGCGAATCGCCCGTTAGTGATCTGCTGGGGCGGCGGGGTTGCCGTGAAGGCATTCGACGCTCATCTGATCTACGCCGTTGCCTGGTTGACGTTCGGCGCCGGCCATTCGCTGCTCGCCTGCGGGCGGGTGAAAGGCGGGTTCCGGCCCTTCCTCGGCGCCTTCTACCGCCTCGCCTACAATGCTGTCGCGGTCGTCCATATCGCCCTGGTGTGGCTGGTCGGCGCCTGGGTGTTCGGTGATGGCGGCGCATTCGCGCTTCCGCCCTATCTCGGCCCGATGATGATCGGGAGTCAGCGTGGCCGGATGGCTCGTCCTGTTGATCGGCCTTCGCGGGTACGATCTCGGCAGGCTTGCCGGCACCCGCCAGATCCGCAATCACCTGAACGGCACCGACGAGCCCGAGGACGAGCCGTTGCGCCTCGACGGTCTCCACCGGTACGTCCGCCATCCCTTGTACACTGCCGGCTTTTTGATCCTGTGGGGCCGGGTCGCCGGCGATTTCGAACTGGCGACGGCCGTATGGGGCTCGTTGTATCTGCTGATCGGCACTTGGTTCGAAGAGCGCCGGCTCGTGAAGCTCTACGGTGACTCCTATTGCGACTACCGGCGTCGGGTTCCCGCCTTCGTTCCGTGGAAAGGCCGGGCCTTCTGAGTTCCGTGCCTCCGAACAGGCCGCAATCGAAACCGGGCCATTGAACATGTTGTTCTGAAATCAGATATTGTGGTCGGGCGGGTCGATCCCGTTCCCCACGTTCAAGCCTTCCGGCGGCAAATTCGTCTTATTGCGGACCGGCAGAGTCAAACCGGGTTGGGAGACCCATGGGACGAAAAGCCACCGTCGCGCTGATCTCCGGCGCCCTTGTCTTGACCCTGGCGATGGGCATTCGCCAGACGTTCGGCCTGTTCCTGTCGCCGATGAGCATCGACCTCGGTTTCGGCCGCGAGTCCTTTGGCCTCGCCATGGCGATCCAGAACATCCTCTGGGGCGTCGTTCAGCCGGTGACCGGCATGATCGCCGACAAGTACGGCGCCGGCCGGGTCCTGGTGGTCGGTACCGCCGCCTATGTGGCCGGGCTCGTGATCATGTCGGGCGCGACGGGTGTCTGGGGACTGCACCTCGGCGGCGGGGTTCTCGTCGGTCTGGCGATGAGTTGCACCAGCTTCGCGGTGGTGCTCGGCGCCATCGGCCGGGCGGTTCCGGCGGAAAAGCGGAGCATGGCCCTGGGCATCGCCAGCGCCGGCGGCTCGTTCGGCCAGTTCGTCATGGCCCCGATCGGTCAGGGCCTGATCGCCGCGGAGGGCTGGGGTCGAAGCCTTGGTCGTCATGGCGCTTATTGCGGCTTTGATGGCGCCCCTGGCCCTGGTTTTGGCGGGGCGTCCCGCCGCACCCGCATCCGACGGGAGCGCCGGCGATCTCGCAGAGCCTGGGCGAGGCCCTCGGCGAAGCGGGGCGTCATGGCGGTTTTTGGTACCTCACCGTCGGCTTTTTCGTCTGCGGTTTCCAGGTGGTGTTCATCGCCGTCCACCTGCCGGCGTACCTCACCGACATCGGCCTGAGCGCCGGTCTCGGGGCGACGGCGCTGGCGTTGATCGGCTTTTTCAACATCGTCGGCACCTGGCTCTGCGGCTTTCTCGGCGGCCGCTATTCGAAGAAATACCTGCTGTCGAGCCTCTACACGCTGAGATCGCTGGTCATCGTCCTGTTCCTCGTGGCGCCCAAAACCGAGGCGACAGTGCTGGCGTTCGCCGCGGGTATCGGCCTCCTGTGGCTGGGCACGGTGCCGCTGACCAGCGGCCTGGTCGCCCAGATCTTCGGCGTCCGCTACATGTCGACGTTGTTCGGCATCGTCTTCTTCGGCCACCAGGTCGGCAGCTTCCTCGGCGTCTGGCTCGGCGGTGTCGTGTTCGACGCCACCGGCTCCTACGACACCATCTGGATCGCCTCGGTCCTGCTCGGCCTGGCGGCGGCCGCCCTCCACCTGCCGATCGCCGAACGGCCGCTGCGCCCGGCCGAGGCGTGACGTTGCCCGATCATCTGCGCACCCTCGCCCGCTACAACCGCTGGGCCAACCGCACGGCTGTACGACGCCTGCCGCGCGCTCGACGACGACGCCTATCGTGCCGATCGCGGCGCCTTCTTCGGCTCGATCCACCGCACCCTCAACCACATCCTCGTCGGCGACCGGGCGTGGCTGGGGCGTCTCGAAGGAGTCGATCGCGGCATCCGATCCCTCGATCAGATCCTCTACGACGACCTGCCCTCGCTCGCAGACGCCCGTAGCGAAGAAGACGCCCGGATCATCGCCTTCGTCGACGGCCTCGATCCCGAGCAGCTCGAAGCACCCCTCGTCTACCGCACCATCGCCGGCGAGGCCCAGGAGACACCGATCGGCCTCGTGATCCTCCACATGATCAACCACGCCACCCACCACCGCGGCCAGGTCCACTGCATGCTGAGCCAGATCCCCACCGACCCGCCACCGCTGGACCTGATCTATTTCCTGCGGGAGATCGGTTGAGCGCTCGCTTACTTGGTCAGCCCCGAGAGCCCGGCGATCAGGAACGACACCAGGACAAAGCCCATCAGCTTGTGGAAATAGAAGTAGTAGCGGGCGGCGCCGGTCAGATCGATGTCGTAGTGCTGTTTCCTCAACTCGATAATCGGCAACAGCATGTCGATGCTGTATTCGAGTGGCGTCGTGCCGGCCGCGCCGGTGGCGATCCGATGGCGGGTGAGCTGCCGGCTCCACCAAATGACGACGGTGCCGAGGATAACGAATGCGGCAATCCAGTAGAACGCCCGGTGGACCTTGTAGCCATAGCCGATCACCGCGTGCAACGCGCTCTTCCACAAGAAGTCCAGCCAGGCTTCCAGCGATCCCGCCCCCGCGAAAAGCTCTTTTTGAAGCTCCAGTCTCTGCCGTTCTCGCCCGGCGTAAAGGACCTCGTTGGCCTTCTCGGCTTGCCCGCCCTTTGTCAGCACCGCGGCAAGTTGCTCATAAGGCTGCGGTGAATAGGTCGGATCGCGCGCAAGCCAATCGATGAACCAGGCACTGCTCCGCTTTTCGATATCGGCCGTACCTTCGGCGCCCAACCCGCCAAGCCGCCCATAGGTAAACCCCTCCAATTCGAGCGTTTCGGGCCATGAGTCCTCGCGATCCTGAAATCGCTCCGACGTAAGTGTTCCGGAGCGCCATCCTGGAGCCTTTTCGCCAATGGGGAGCGCCATGCCCGGTTGCCGTTCCCAAACTCAGTTCGCCCCCGAATTCGTGTCCCGGTGAGATTCAGGAACTTCAGATCGCCCGCCTGAAAGATCGAGGCCGGAGGCGATCTTCGCAAAAACGAGACTCCATTCGGCGTTCTCATCAAACACGCTGTCTTGCGCAAATACAGACTCCCCTACCTCGATCCAGTCCATATTGACTGTGCCGACGAACTTGGAGCCGCTCATGTCGATCTGGCCGCCGATCTTGGCTCCCACGAGGACGACGTCCTGGAACTCTGCTTTTTCGCGCATCAACAAAAACTGGCCGACCTCGGCCGAGTCCATATCGACTGTGCCGGCGAACTTGGAGCCGCTCATGTCGAGATCTGGCCGCCGATCTTGGCTCCCAGGAGGATGACGTCATGGAACTCCGCTTTTTCGCGCATCAACAAAGACTGGCCGACCTCGACCGAGTCCATATTGACTGTGCCGGCGAACTTGGAGCCGCTCATGTCGATCTGGCCGCCGATCTTGGCTCCCCGGAGGTCGACGTCCTGGAACTCTGCTTTTTCGCGCATCAACAAAGACTCTGCCGACCTCGACCGAGTCCAT
Organism: uncultured Alphaproteobacteria bacterium; assembly: GCA_963772635.1. Lineage (GTDB taxonomy): Bacteria > Pseudomonadota > Alphaproteobacteria > Rhodospirillales > Defluviicoccaceae > JAUXFS01. The sequence goes on along the minus strand of CAVYYK010000053.1, from coordinate 35,170 downwards.
ATCGACTGTGCCGGCGAACTTGGAGCCGATCATGTTGACCGAATCTGGCAAAAACGGCGGAACTGCATGTTCAGGTCCGAAGCAAAGGACGAGCGCTCAAAGGTACAGGAAACTCTCGTCTCTCGCGCCGCTCAGCGATACTCGATTGTTCGAAGCGTGATTCGATCCAGCCGTAGCTCGGCGTTTATGCGGGCGTCTTCCAGGTCGATCGGTTCCGGAAACCAGGCCCCGATGATCCGCACTCCCTTTCGCGTGAGGGAACTGCGATAGGGTTCGTAGAGCAGAATGGTTTCGAGGAATCCGGAACTCAGCGTCCGGCGATCCGACCATCCTTCCGATTTCCTGGGATCCAGGGTCACGCCGGTGCGCGCGTTGAAGTCAGCGGTTTCGCCCACACAAATCCGTTGCCACGCCCAGCTCTCCGGTTCCGTCCAGATGTCGCGGGGCGGGACGCCGCAGGGCTCACCCGGTAAGGCCGGGTCCGCATAGGTCGGCTTCGAAGCCGCAAGCGAGAGCGTCACCAGGCAACAAGCAAAGGCGGCAACGAAGAAAGACCTCTCGATCGGCATCAAGCACTCCCCTATCAGGGCATGTTAATCCATCGCCCCGCCGGGACACCGCAAATACATCTTGCCGAGGCCGTTGAGGGCGGAGAATAACGCACCGAAGTCGGCGCGTATTGTCTCCGAGGAGACGTTTCTGATCGTGTGCTCGATCTCCCTGCAGTATTTCCGCAAGGGTCCGGTGGCCGTCGATGTGATCTTGCCGAGGCCGTTGAGGGCTGAAAACAACCGGATGAAGTCGGCGCCGAAGGTTTCCCAGGGAACGCTCGAGCCCGTCCCGATGATAGCCGGCATGGATCTCCCGGAGCGGTGCGCCGGCCGTCGATCTGCGGCAGGATCGCGCCGGTCAGCGGAGGCAGCGGGCGGCGGAAGGGGATGCCGTCGACGGTGGCGGTCATTGCCGCGCCGGGCTTGAAGCCCTTGGCGAACGCCGCGCCGTCGAGGTCGCGGAGGACCGGAACCGCCTCCGCATTGCGCGGATCGGGAAGGGCCACGGGGTTCCCTTCCTTCACCACGTAGAAGATGTGCTTGCGGATGTTGCCGGCGAGCAGTTCGGCGAAGGCGCAGCGCTCGATCCAGGGGCGGTGCTCCAGGCGGGCGAGGAGCTCCGGATCGGCGAGGTAGGAAGCCGGATCGTAGAACGCGGGCTCGATGAAGGCGACGATGCGCAGGCCCGCCGAAGCCGTCAGGCGGGCGATCTCGGGAACCCGGTAGGCGCGGTCGCGGGCGTGGAGGAACAGGTCGTAGAGACCGGCGTCGCCCTGCGCCAGGTGATCGGCGAGGAACGGGTTGCGGCGGAGCCAGTTGGTCGCGGGAAGCTGCTTCAACAGAAGCCGGGTCGTCTCGAGCCGCGCCGGCGCCGGGCTCGTCGGCGGCCAGGATGCGCATCATCTCCTGCATCGGGTAGACGCCGGTGCGGCCGAGCTCGCCGTAGAGCATCAGCCCCATCCCGCCGCCGTCGGCGAGCACCCGGACCAGTGCTGCCAGCCCTTGTTCGGGATCCTCCAGGTGATGCAGCACCCCGCAGCAGTCGATGTAGTCGAACGGTCCGAGGCCGCTTGCCGGCAGGTCGAGCAGCGACAGGTGCTCGAAGCGGACGTTGTCGAGGCCGCGAACCCGCGCCCGTGCTTCGGCGACGGCGCGGGACGCGTCCGATACGTCGACATAGGTCACCTCTCGCCGGGCATCCGGCATCCGCCAGTTGCTGGGCGAGCATGATCGTCGCGTCGCCGGTGCCGCCGCCGGCGACCAGCGCCCGGAACGGCTTGGCGAAATCCCGCCGGCCGCCGAAAACATAGTGGTTGAGTTCGTCGATGTGGCTCGGCGAGCCGGTGATCAGGCGCTTGGCCTCGTCGGCGGGATCGCGCACCGGATAGGGATAGGCCTCGTACTGCGCGCGGACCGCCTCGTCGCTCATGGCATCGAGGGCTCGACCGTCAGCACCACCTTGCCGGTTGTCTTTCGCGCCTTCAACGCCTCGAGCGCCGCCGGGGCCTCGGCGAGATCATAGGTGCGCGAAACGTGCGGTTTGAGCGAGCCGTCGGCGAGCCACGACAGAAGTTCGGCGAACGACGCCTGCATCATCTCCGGGGCGAAGGTCCGATGGGCGCCCCAGTAGTAGCCGATGGCGGTGACGTTCTTGACCATCAGGATGTTGGCCGGGATCTGCGGGATGTCGCCGCTGGCGAAGCCGACGATCAGGATCCGTCCGCCCGGCGCGGTGCAGCGGAGCGAGGCATCGAACATCGCGCCACCGACCGGGTCGTAGACCACGTCGGCGCCGCGGCCGTTGGTCAGGGTCTTGACCCGTTCGCGGATATCCTGCGCCCGCGAATCGATCAGGTGATCGGCGCCATGCTCGGACGCCACCCGCAGCTTTTCGGGGCCACCGGCGGCCGCGATCACCACCGCGCCCAGACGCTTGCCCACCTCCACCGCGGTCAAGCCGACGCCGCCGGCCGCCCCGAGAACGAGCAGGACTTCGCCTGCCGCGAGCCCGGCCCGGTACTTGAGCCCGAGATGGGAGGTGCCATAGGCGATGGGAAAGCCGGCGGCGGTCGCGTCGTCGACCGCGTCGGGAAGCAGATGGACGTTGCCGGCCGGCGCCACCACCTGCTCGGCGAACCCGCCGTAGTCGACGACCGCCATCACCCGGTCGCCGGGCTTGCAGCCGTCGACGCTCGCCGCGCACTCCAGCACTTGGCCGGCGACCTCGAAACCGGGGCTGAATGGCAATTCGGGTTTGGTCTGATATTTGCCGCCGATGATCAGGGTATCGGCGAAGTTGATCCCGACCGCGCGAACCCCGATTCGCACCCCGCCGTCGACCAGTGGCGGCGGCGGCACGTCCTCGACGGTCAGATCGGCGGGTTTGCACCAGGTCTTGCAGAGAACGGCGCGCATAAACGCCTCCTTGATTATCGGGCGGTTTTTCGCCCAAGGTTACAGCACCAGGACAACGGAAAGCGAGCTTTGGAATTGTAGGAGATCATGCGCGGTTATTTCGGCATCGGCGCCGAGGGGATCAGCAAGGCGATGAACGTCGGCAGCCTGTTCCGCTCGGCTCACGCCTTCGGGGCCAGCTTCATGTTTACCGTCGCCGCCGTCTACCCACGGGGCGAGGGTGGGAAGGCGGACACTTCGGACGCCCAAGGGCACGTGCCCTTCTACGGCTTCCCCGCCGTCGGCTCGATGGTGTTGCCACGCGGGTGCCAATTGGTCGGGGTCGAGATCGCCGACGACGCAATCGATCTGCCGAGTTTCCATCATCCGCGCTGTGCGGCCTACGTGTTCGGTCCGGAACGGGGCGCGCTGTCGTCGGAGATGTCCGAACGTTGCGCCTTTCTGGTCCGCATTCCGACCCGCTTCTCGGTCAACGTCGGGATCGCCGGCGCCATCGTCATGTACGACCGGCTGCTCAGCCTCGGCCGCTTCGCCCGTCGGCCGCTTCGCCCCGGCGGGCCGGGGGAGCCGCTGCCCGAGCAAGTTTTTGGCGGGCCCGTGTTTCGTAAAAAGATGGAGGCGTTCCGCGCCGCCGCTCCGGATATCGGCAAGAAAAGGGGATAGCCGTGGCGAGACCGATCAGCCCGGCCATCCCGGCGCGAGGCGGACGGCGCCGACCCGGTCGCCCGTGGTATTGGCGACGGGCATTTCGAGATATGCGTCGAGCGCCGCGCTCCCTCGTCGATCGAGCGAAGCAAAGCGGGCGAGTAGCGCCGCCATCGCCGTTTCCGCCGCCCGTTTCGCGCCGTCGTCGATTTTCACGGCGATACCCAGGCCGGTGCCCGGCAACACGGCGGCGCATACCCCTTCGGCACCGCCTTTGACGATCACCGCCCCGGCACAGGCTCTCATGACGGCCGTTTCGAATCGCCCGCGGCCCGCGACCAGGTCGGGGTGCGCGGCCATCGCCGCGACGATTCGGCGGACCGCGGCGGCGCGTCGGGGGCCCAGGCGATCGGGATCGGCGAGCGCGGCAAAACCCCGCGCGATCGCCGAAAGCGGCATGGCGATGACGGGGACACCGCATCCGTCGGCCCCTTCGGCGCTCTCCCGCAGGTCGACGCCGCCCATCTCCGAAAGCGCCTGCCTGACCAGCCGCTGGATGGGGTGATCGGGCGCGCCGTAGCCCGCCGTCGGCGCGCCCAGGTGCAAAGCCGTGGTCAGAAAGCCGGCGTGCTTGCCCGAGCAGTTGTTGTGCAGCCGCGTCGGGGAGTGCCCCGCCCTCGAGAGAGCCGCCGCCGCTTCCTCGCAGATCGGCGGGTGGGGGCCGCACACCAGAAACCCGGGACCGAGACCGATTCGGTTGAGCCAATGGCTCGCCACCCGCAGATGCTCGGGGGCACCTCCGTGGGAGGCACAGGCCAGCGCGAGTTCTGCGTCGGTCACCGCGAAGCGGTCGGCGGCGCCGGTTTCGAGCAACGGGATCGCTTGGATCGGCTTCACCGCCGAGCGGGGAAAGACGGGCCGATCCACGTCGCCCCACGCCGCCACCAGCGCTCCGTCCGCGTCGACCACCGCCGCCGCACCCCTGTGGCGGCTTTCGACCGTGCCCCCGCGGGTGATTTCGACAAAGACCGGATTGGCTCCTTCGGCGGCGATCACCGCCCGTGCTCCACCAAGATATCTTCCGTCATTGTCGACCCCGCTTGGCAATCCGACTTCGCGTCGCTATGAATAAGGCCCATGAGATTCCCATCGCTGATTCTATCCTTCGTGTTGGTCGTCGGGGTGCTCGCGGCCGGGCCCTCCCGTGCGGCATCAAAACCAAAGCACATCGGCACGTTCTCCGAATGGAGCGCCTTTGTCGACGGCAACGGCAACAACCGGGAATGCTACATCATCAGCCTACCCAAAAAGGAAGAGGGAAAGTACACCCGCCGCGACGATACCTACACCGTGGTGACCCATCGTTTGAAAGACAAAACGTTCAACCAGGTGAGCGTCGAGGCCGGCTATACCTACAAGGAGGGCAGCGAGGTCGACGTCGACATCGACGGCAAAGCCTTCAAGCTGTTCACCACCTACCGGGAAGGCAGCAACACCAAGGTCGGCAGCAACGCCTGGGCCTATGTCGGCGGCGACGCGGAATTGGTGTTGGCGATGAAGGCGGGCAGCAAAATGATCGTCAAGGGCACGTCCAGCCGCGGCACGCTGACCACGGATACCTATTCGCTTTCCGGGTTCACCGCCGCCTTCAATGCAATCAGCAAGGCCTGCGGGCTCAATTAATACCAAACCTCACTGATAATAACTCATCGTGACGCTCGGGTCTTCCGGCCAGGCGTGGGTCGCGAGGTGATGCTGGAGCATCATGAGCGGCGCAGGACGCCTCCGGAAGCCCCGAAAGCGCGCCCTGCGGGTCGTTTTCCAGCCCGCTCGGGGCGTCGCGGACGCTCGACGATGGGTCGGCATCGCCTTCGCATCCGCTTCTGCCGAGCGGGCTGGAAACACGATCACGATGGTCATTATCAGTGAGATTTGGTATAACCTGGAAAGACTGCCGTGCCGGCTTGTTTTTCGTGCCTTTCCGTCTCACATCCAAGCAAGTGCCCAACTTTTTCCGGACCGGTTTTGCTGAGGCGGGGAATACCGATGAAATCGCCGTTCAAACCTCTACTCTTGATCTTGCTCTTCGCCGGCCTTGTCTCGACGGCGGTCTTCGCCGGAGAACCCGGCTACACCAATGTCGACAACGCCGCTCTCAAGGTTCTCGTCGATGACGGCGTCAAGATCGTCGACGTGCGCCGACCCGACGAATGGCGTACGACCGGCGTGATCCCGGGAAGCGCCTTGCTGACCGCGTTCGACGCCAGCGGCCGGTTCAATCCCGATTTTCCGGCCGCGTTCGAGGCCTTGGTGAACCGGGACGAGGGTGTTGTCCTGATCTGCCAAAGCGGCGGCCGCTCGACCGCGCTGGCACGGGCGCTGAGCGAGCAGGCGGGATATACCCGCATTTACAACGTTGCCGGCGGCATTGCCGGGTGGATGGAGGACGGCAACCCGACCGTTCCCTGCAGCCAGTGCTAAGGGTCTGTTGGGGAATAAGTGACGCGTTTGGTCCGAGTGCCATTGGTCCGCTGTTAGGAACGAGGAGGAAGGACATGCAGCGCATATTCGACGACGAGCGACGCGGCAGCGGGCCGATGGCGCCGGATCCCGGAGGGACGGGGCGATTTTTCGCCAGGGCGGCGTCGCGGGCGGCTCATGGGGACCCCACCCCACCGCGCCGCCCGCTCCTGACCCTGGCGAAAAATCGCTCCCGCCAAACGCATCACTTATTCCCCAACAGACCCTAAGGTTCGTCGGATCGAGACGATGACCGCCGAAAAGATCAACCTGATCGGTCTTTCCCGCGACGAAATCGCTGCCGAGCTCGCGGTGATCGGCGAGAAGCCGTTTCGCACGGCCCAACTCTGGCACTGGATCTATTATCGTGGTGCCCGCGACTTCGGGGTGATGACAACGCTCTCGAAGGCGTTGAGGGAACGGCTGGCCGAGCGGTTCACCCTGGACCGGCCGACGCTCAGTCGGGAGCAGGTGTCCAGGGACGGAACGCGGAAGTGGCTGCTCCGCTTCGACGACGGCAACGAGGCCGAAGCCGTGTTCATTCCGGAGGAGGATCGAGGCGCCCTGTGCATGTCCTCGCAGGTCGGCTGCACGCTGACCTGCACGTTCTGTCACACCGGCACCCAGCGGCTGGTCCGCAACCTGACGGCGAGCGAAATCGTCTCCCAGATGGTGGTCGCCCGGGACGCCTACGACGAATGGCCGACGCCGCGCGGCGAGCGGCTGCTCTCCAACATCGTGATGATGGGCATGGGCGAGCCGCTGTTCAACTACGACCACGTGGCCAAGGCCCTCAGGATCATCATGGACCCCGAGGGCATCGCCATCTCCAAGCGGCGGATCACCCTGTCGACCTCGGGGGTGGTGCCGATGATCCGCCGGGTGGGCGCCGAACTGGGGGTCAAGCTGGCGATCAGCCTCCACGCGGTGACCGACGAACTGCGCGACCGGTTGGTGCCGATCAACCGGAAATATCCGCTCGCCGAATTGATCCAGGCGTGCCGGGGCTACCCCGGCGCCGACAACGCGCGGCGGATCACCTTCGAATACGTGATGCTCAAGGGCGTCAACGATTCCGAGGCCGACGCGCGGACCCTCGCCCGGCTGGTCGCCGGCCTCCCGGCCAAGTTCAACCTGATCCCGTTCAATCCCTGGCCGGGCGCGCCGTTCGAATGCTCCTCGCCGCGGGCGATGACCCGGTTCGCCGCGATCCTCAACGACGCCGGCTACTCGGCGCCGATCCGGGTGCCCCGCGGCCGCGACATCATGGCCGCCTGCGGACAGCTGCGCTCGGCGAGCGAACGGGAGCGGCTGAGCCGGCTGAAGGCACGGATCGCCGCCGGCATCGTCGACGACGACCACGTCCTCCCCGCATGAACCGCGACCGGGCACTCGCTACCTCGCGCCGCCCGATACACCAACAGCGCCGCGGCGACGTCCTCGACCGCCATTCCCAGCGATTTGAATACCGTGGTCTGTTCCGCCGGCGCCGGCCTGATGCCGGCGAGGGCCTCGCCGAGCTCGGCGTAGATCTCGGCGCCGGACCGGATGACGTCGCCGGATTCCGTGCGCGCCGCCTCGCGGGAGTCGACGAAGACGAGGTTTGCCATCACCGCGTCGTCCAGCTCCCGCCAATCGGGCCGGGGCGCCCCGACCGCATTGACATGACAGCCCGGCTCCAGCCAGGCGCCACGCAGCACCGGTTCGCTGGCGGAAGTGACCGTCACCACCACCTGCGCGCCGCGGACGGCGTCCTCGGCGGATCGGGCGACGCCGCCGATTTCGGCGGCGAACCGTTCGGCGTGGGCGGGCGTGCGGCTCCACACCCGGATTTCGGCGAAGTCGCGGACCAATTTCAGCGCCTCGACGTGGCTTCGCGCCTGCACCCCGCTGCCGAGCACCGCGAGCACGTGGGCGTCCTTCGGCGCGAGCAGCTTGGTCGCCACGGCGGAGACCGCCGCGGTGCGCATTTCGGTGATCAGCCGCCCGTCCATCACCGCCAGCGGCGCGCCGGTTTCCGGATCGAACAGCAGGATCGTCGCCATATGGCGTCGGCAGGCCGCGCTCGGCGTTGCCGGGATAGAAGGTGACCAGCTTGACCCCCATTCCCTCGGCGAGCGCCGGCATCGACAGGAAGATGCCGCCATGCGCCTCGACCGGAATGGCGGTGCGCACCGGCTGGACGCAGCGCCCGGCCGAGAAATCGACGAGGGCCTTCTCCATCGCCGGGATCAGATCGGCCATGCGCAAATGCGCCCGTACCTGATCTTCGTCGAGATAAAGGGTCATGGCGAACCTCCTTGCTGCGAGAGGTTATCCGCAAACGCCCCGGGCAGCAAACAGCGCGAGGTTTGATACGCAACAAATGCATGGCTCGTCCCTGTTGTCACACAGGGCTTTTTGAAATACATCGCCAACGGAGTCTGGATCGAGGCTGGCTCCGGCAGCGACCGAATATGAGACGAAAGCGGCAACACCAGGTTCGGCGCGATGACTGCGGGTGATCGTTGTCCAGGGTGCCGCGTCCGAAATTGTCGTATACTCGGGATAGGGCGGGGGGATCGCGAAGATGACAGCCGCAGGCGCGTCGAGCCAAGCACCGCCGAACGTTTTTTGCGGGAGAGACCGGTATGGCGGAGGATAAGAGCCTTCCAAGGAAACAGCGTGCTATGCAGGCGGCGGTTGATCGGCTGTCAATTCCGGACGCCTCGGCCTCCGACGAGACCGCTCAAACCACGCCGAAAGATGAACCCGATCCGAAACCAAGCGAACCGCAGCCCTTCCCGATCGTTGCGATCGGCGCGTCGGCCGGAGGTTTGAGCGCGCTCGAAAAGTTCTTCAAGGAGCTTCCTGCGGAGCCCGGCATGGCGTTCGTCGTCGTGCAGCATCTGGATCCCACCCACAAGAGCCTGCTTCCGGAACTGATCGGCAAATTCGCCAAACTCGAGGTCAACGAAATCGACGACCAGATGCCGGTCGCGATCGACAACGTTTACGTGATTCCGCCCGACCGCGATCTCGGGATTCTGCACGGCATCCTTCAGCTATTGCCGCCGAAGGAACCTCGGGGCCTGCGACATCCGATCGACTTCTTCTTCCGATCGCTGGCGCAAGACAGGGGCGACCGGGCCGCCTGTATCGTCCTCTCCGGGACCGGGACGGAAGGAACGCTCGGCCTCAAGGCGGTGAAGGGAGAGGGCGGCATGGTCATCGTCCAGGACCCGGACACCGCCGACTACGATGGTATGCCGCGGAGCGCCGTCTCCACGCACCTGGCCGATTTCGTTCTCCCGCCGGATCAAATGCCCGAGCTTCTGATTGGATACTTCCACGGAGCACACGACAGGCGCCGCCGACTCGGGGGCAAGGAGGGCGCCGAGCCCGAAGAAGGATTGAGCAAGGTTTTCGTGCTCATCCGAGCACAAACCGGGCAGGATCTGTCTTTCTACAAAAAAAACACGGTCTTACGCCGGATAGAAAGACGGCTGGCAGTCCACAACATCGACAGCCTCGACGATTACGTGCTTTATCTGCGGAAAAATCCCGGCGAAGTCGATGCGCTGTTCAACGAGTTGCTCATCGGCGTCACCAATTTCTTTCGCGATTCCGACGCATTCTCGGCCCTCGAGAGTATGGTGATACCGGCCCTCATAAAAAGCAAGAAACCCGGCGAAACCATACGGATATGGGTGCCCGGTTGTTCCACGGGTGAGGAGGCCTACTCCATTGCCCTTCTTCTCGAGAACGAATTGTCATCGAGGAACGAGGATCGTGGCGCGCAGATCTTTGCCACCGATCTCGACTCGAACGCTATCAATGTCGGTAGGCAGGGGCTTTATCCTGAAAGCATATCGGTCGATGTTCCTGAAAAATATGTAAAAAAATATTTCACGAAATCCGATTCAACGCTTCAAATTAAAAGAAATATACGAGATATGCTTATATTTGCCGAGCAAAATGTGGTTAAAGATCCGCCGTTCTCCAAACTGGATTTGATCAGCTGTCGGAATTTGCTGATTTACATGGAGCCTGAGTGGCAGGCGAAAGTCATTTCTCTCTTCCACTATGCCCTTAAACCCGGCGGTTACCTTTTTCTCGGAAGTTCGGAGACCGTCGGTCGGCACACCCAAATATTCTCGACTGTCGACAGGAAGGCGAAGATCTTCCGAAGCGAAGATCTCGGAAGGGCCCGCGTGCCGGGATTCGACATGTCGATGCCGGTCACGGGCGCCCGGCAACGGCTGCAGTCGATTGACGCCGCAAAGCCCGGCAAGCCGCTTGGCTACCGGGAATTGATTGGAAACCTGTTGCTGGCGGACTATTCACCCGCTTGCGTCCTCGTCGACAAGGCCGGTGAGATCTTGTTTGTTCACGGACGGACGGGCAACTACCTGGAGCCGCCCTCGGGTATTGCCTCTCTCAATATCGAGGCGATGGCGCGTGAAGGCCTGAGGATCCAGCTATCGACCGCCATACGCAAGGCATTTTCGAAACACCAGGAGGTCTGCTACGAAGGGGTGAAGGTCAAGTCCGATGACACCATTCGGGAGATCAACCTGATCGTGAGGCCGATCCTCGAGCCGCCCGAGTTCCGCGGCTTGGCGATCATAGTTTTTCACGACGTTGCGAGCCACGAAGCGGATGAAGTCTGTTCGGATGCCGGCTTGTCGGACGAAAGTCAGCATCGAATCGCGGAACTGGAGCGGGAACTCAGGACCACAAACGAGTATCTTCAGACAACCGTGGAGGAACTCGAGACATCCAATGAGGAATTGAAATCCACCAACGAAGAACTGCAATCAGCTAATGAGGAACTGCAGAGCACAAATGAAGAACTTGAAACGTCGAAGGAGGAACTACAGTCGATAAATGAAGAACTAATAACTCTCAACGCGGAACTCGAGAAAAAAATCGAGGAACTCGGCAAGACCAACGATGACATGACCAATCTCTTGACGAGCACGGAGATTGGCACGATTTTTCTGGACGGCGAACTCAATGTCGCCCGTTTTACACCGGCCGTCGCCAACGCCATCCACATCGTCGCGGCCGATGTCGGTCGTCCGATCTCCCATATCGCCTCCAACATCGATTATCCGGACTTGGTCGATGATGTGAGGCAGGTTCTCGCCACCTTGATACCCCAGGAAAGAGAAGCCAGGAGCAAGGACGGGAGATGGTACAGCGTTCGGATCAACCCTTACCGGACCACGGCAAACGTGATCAGCGGCGTGGTCGTTACCTTCGTGGATATTTCCGAACGCAAGTTATTGGAAGCGCAGTCCCGACTCGCCGCGGTCGTCAGGGACTCCAACGATGCGGTAACCGTTCAGGACCTGGAGGGCACAATCCTCGCCTGGAACCGGGGCGCCGCGCACATGTACGGGTTCTCGGAAAACGAAGCATTGGGGATGAATATCTCTTCGACATTCTCGGAGGGTGAAAACCGGGAAATGCTAAGGCTGATGCCGAGAGTGATCCGCGGAGAGATCGTCGAACCGTTCGCGACAAGACGGAAGAGCAGGGATGGCCGCCTGCTCGACGTTCTGTTGACGGTTACCTTGCTCAGGGATGAGGAAGGAAGGCCGCAGGCGGTCGCCACCACCGAACGGGACATCACCGACCAAGGAAAAGAGCATCGGCACTTGCTGCAAATGTCGCAGCTGTTCCGAGACGCTTTCGATCCGATCGTCATCGAAGATATGGATGGTCTCGTGATCGACGTGAACACCGAGGCAGTACTTCGCTACGGTTGGCCGCGGGAGGCCCTCGTCGGTCAAGCCGCGGAAGTTCTGACGCCATTGGAACACCGTGATCATGTCCGCGCGTTGCTTCAACGGTCTAAGCAGGGCGAGGACGTGCGGAATATCCAGGGAACGCGTCAGCATAGTTCCGGCGCGGTCATTCCCGTCCGCATTACGCTCTCACGCATGATCGATGAGTACGGAGAGATCACAGGAATTGCGACGATTGCGAGGCAACCTGACGTAGAGAACGATGGTTCCTTCTAAATTCTGACGCTACGGGCGCAATTTGAAATTGTAGTGATGTCTTGTTTACGTATTTCTGGTCGTATTTGCTTACGGCGGGGGACTTTCGTTTGCACCAGCACTTGCGTCGCGAGCCAAGATACCCTAAATGGGTTATTCTTAATCTACCACTCGTCGGGTCATTCGATTGCGGGGATAATAAGAGGGGGAGAGCTGCGCCTTGCGCGGCAAAACCATGGGCGGATCGGTTCGAAAGCTACGCACGAAGGCGGAAAAAGCCTCGCGACGGCAGGATGGTGGCGCGACGGAAGCCTCGGCAGGGGACGACGACGCGACGCGCCTACTCATCCACGAACTCCAGGTCCATCAGATTGAACTGGAAGCCCAGAACGAGGAACTTCGCCAGGCTCAGCTCGATCTCGAGACGGTGCGCACCCGCTACCTGAATCTGTTTAATCTTGCCCCCGTCGGCTATTTGACACTCAGTGAAAAAGGTCTCATCCAGGAGGCGAACGTCGTTGCCGCGGACTTAATGGGGGTCGAAAAGTCTCGATTGCCCGGCACCCCCTTCTCCCGTTTTGTCGATCCGGATCAACAGGCCACCTTCTACGCCCACTGGCACCGGGTCTTCGACGGGAACGGCCGAGACACGTGCGAAATCACCCTGGCGCGGGACGACGGCTCCGAGCGCTTTGCCGAATTGGAAAGCGTATTCGCGCCGGATGGCCAGTTGGGCGCCGGGCAATGGTGGATGGTCGTCACCGACATCACCGAGCGTAAACGGGCCGACGAACAGGTGCGAAAGCTTTCCACCGCCGTGGAGCATAGCCCGGCGATGGTGCTGATCACCGACCCCAATGGCGAAATCGAGTACGTCAACCCGAAGTTCCTCGAAGTCACGGGGTATACGATCGAGGAAATCGTTGGCAAGACGCCGAGCTTGCTGGCATCGGCAGGCACCGCGCGTCGCCAGTATGAGGACCTTACGAACACCGCGTCTCAAGGGCGCGAGTGGCGCGGAGAATTGCAGAATACCAAGAAAGACGGTTCGCCCTTTTGGGTCTACGCGTCGATAAGTCCCGTTAGGGCATCCGACGGCGCCATTACCCATTACGTCCTCGTCCAGGAAGACATCACGGTCATCAAGGACTACGAGACCCAGTTGCTTCGCCAAGCCCGGTTCGACGCGATCACCAGTCTGCCGAACAGATTCCTCGCCATGGATCACCTGCAAACTGCGATGGCCAGCGCACGCCGGTATCGAAACAAGGTGGGGGTCTTGTACGTCGACCTGGATCACTTCAAAAAGATCAACGATACCCTGGGACATGCCGCCGGCGATCAATTCCTGATGTTGGCGGCGAAGAGGCTCTCTTCGTGTGTTCGTGAGGAAGATACGGTCGCGCGGCTGGGCGGGGACGAATTCACGGTCATTCTGCCCAAGATCAAGGACATCGCCGACACGGAGCCGGTCATCCACAAGATCCTCAAAGCGTTCTCCAGTCCATTCGCGCTCGGAAGTCGGGAGGCTTTTGTAACCGCGAGTATTGGTGCGGCGGTGTATCCGGACGATGGCGAACATCCCGACGTGCTGATGCAAAACGCGGATATCGCCATGTACAGGGCCAAGCAGCGCGGCCGGAATACGTTTCGGTTTTTCAGTCCTGAGCTCAACGTGCACGCCCTGGAGCGGATGGGGATCGAGGGCCAATTGTCCCATGCGCTGGAGCGTCAGGAGCTGGCGATTCACTACCAACCGATCGTCGAGACGATTTCCGGACGGATTGTCGGGGCGGAGGCGCTATTGCGCTGGAACAACGTCGAGCTCGGCGAAGTGCCGCCCTCTCGGTTTATTCCTCTCGCGGAGGAGACCGGCCTGATCGTGCCCATCGGCCGGTGGATGATGAACACGGCATGTCACGAGAGAAGAAGCGCGCTCGGCCGCGGACACGGCGCGTTTAGGCTGTCGCTGAATATCTCCAGCCGACAATTCAGGGCAGAAGGGCTGGTTCGCGACATCGGTCAGGCGTTGGCACGCTATGACATACCGCATCACTGCCTGGAGTTGGAGATTACCGAGGGGCTGCTGATGGAGGATCTTCCCGATACCAGGAAGATCCTGCACGAACTGGGGCGGCTCGGCGTTCGTCTTTCGGTGGACGATTTTGGCATCGGCTATTCCGCGCTCAGCTACCTCAAGCGCTTTCCCGTCAACGGGCTGAAAATCGACAAATCCTTCATTTTTGGCCTGCCGACGGACCGGGGGGACGTCAGTTTGGTGGAGGCGATTATCGCGATGGCCCGGAGCCTTCGTATCGACGTCACCGCGGAGGGCGTGGAAACCGAGGAGCAGTTGCGCTTCCTGCGGCAACGCGGGTGCGATTTCGTCCAAGGATATTATCTGAGCGAGCCCCTGCCCGCCGAACAGTTCAACGATCTGATGGAATTCGGCAAAGGGGAGATTTCGCGTCCGATGTAGGCGCCCCTCTTCTGTTTAGAGCCGCAGCTCAAGCCGCCTCGACCGGAATGGCGGTGCGCACCGGCTGGACGCAACGCCCGGCCGAGAAATCGACGAGGGCCTTCTCCATCGCCGGGATCAGGTCGGCCATGGCGAGATGGGCGCGCACCTTTTTTTCGTCGAGATAGAGGGTCATGGCGGGCTTCCTTGTCGGCAGAAGGGTGGGGTGATCCACCAGCCCTTCGATTATCGCGGTCCAGTTACGCGGACCAACGGACGGCGATGTACTTCTACGGCGAGAAAGGCGCCGACAACATCCTCGGCGAGGTCGCGGAATTCAACCAATGTCGTCGCAGAGTGAGAGGGCCAACTCGGATGACGGGATAGCCAGCTGAGGGAAAACAGTTCGATCGGCTCGCGTCGGGTCACCAAGGATCAGCGATAGGCGGCGTTGAATAGCGCCGCTGAGATCGCTGATCCTCATAAGTTGATGCCAGAAGGCAGAAGGTTCTTCTGAACCACGCTATTCAACGTCCGCTTGATCGTCTTTTTATGAGAACTCTTCGAGTCGGCGCGAACCACTCCGGCATCAGTCGGTCCTGGCGAATGATCTCAGGGTCGTAGGTCGGCGAGAAGGGAATGAGGTGCTTGACCTCCATTTCCCGCCGGAATTCGTCGGCGTAGCGATGAGCGAACACTTCTTTCTCATGGGAGGGCTTTGCGTCGTATAGGTCCCAGAATCGCTCGCAATCGTCGCCCCAATCGAAGAATTTCTTGGACGTCACGTAGTCGACGTAGTGACCGACTTCGTGAGGGATGTCCGGTAGAGTTGGCTCGCACGGATAGTTTCGGGTGTTGTGTGGATGTGATATCCCCGGGAATGAGGCTCTACGCGAAAGCCGACCTTTCGGTAGCGGTCAAGCTCGGCCCGGCCATTGGGACCCAGCGACTTCCCCCATTCGAGTTCGAGGTCCGTTGGCTGAGCCTCCAGGTAGACACCGGGGCCTTCATGCTTTCCGATGTCCGACCAGTAACCGAGCCGACCCCAGACGGGTTCCAGGATCTCTGCTTGGCAGTCGGCTAACGGAATACCATGAGCTTGATGTATCGGGTGTGCTCGGGTGGGAGCAACATCAGAACCTGCAGCACATCTTGGATCGTGCAATGGTGGGTGTCCGGTCCGCGGCGGCTCTACCAGAGTGATCGACGTCCATGGCTTCTGACGCTACATATCACGAGCTTCTCCCGTAACGCCATCGCACCAACTCGTATACTCACATTGCACCCCTGATTGGCCATATGCATCGACTCTCGCCTCTGCGCCCGTTGGCGGCAACCCTTTCGCACAAACGACTGGTTATGCTTCATTGGATTGGGCCTTATCTTCTTGCTGGCTTTCTTCGCAAGCGCCGAGAGCGTCGCTTTCGGTGATCAAATCGCGCGGGAACATTCTCCATCACATCGAACGCGACCGACACGTCGGTTGTATGGAATGTTTGGTTGTATGGAATGTTTCCGGCACCGTGACGGCCAGCGTTTCCTAAACACCTTATACCAACGGTCATTGAGGTCAGAGTGCTTCGCGGGTAGCAAGCTGTTTCGCTGATGCAGGCGAATCATCTTCCACTGCCACTTGGTCCCGTCAAAAACGACATGCCCCACATGTTCCACCCCGTGGCATTTCAGGTCAAACTCATAGAGTGTCGGTAGCCGTGATGGAGCGCAGTGACGACCGTCACTGTAGTCCGGTCATCGACCTATTGCTGACCAGCAGCGGAAGGTTCGGGACGTTGAAAATTAGCCAGGAGCAGCTGTTCTGGGAAGGTGACCACAGGCATAGCTGCTTGCCAAAACTTTCTACCTCAACCGCATTTCTTCGAAATTGGTGGACATTCGACCAAAGCTGTCGCAGCCCAGCGCGCTATTTTTCGAGCTGGGCAAGCGCCCTTTTCAGGGCCGCCTTAGTTTTCTTCTTGTCGGCCAAATCACCCTGTATGGAGATCCGCACGCCTTCGTCCACGTGAAGGAATAAGTTCTCGTCCCGCGCCAGATCCTCGAAGGTGCCGCGAACCCGAAACGTCCGGATGGGCTGGGCAAAGCCTTTCATGGTGATCGCCTCCTGCTCGTCGGCGAGGAGCCAGTTCTTGACCAGCGAATAGGTTTCGGCCGCCATTAGGATACCGCCGGCCTCCGCGTGGCTTTCCAGCCTGGCCGCTAGGTTCACCTCATGCCCGATGATGGTGTAGTCCATGCGGTCCTGGCTGCCGAAGTTCCCGACCGTGCAATAGCCGGTGTTGATGCCCATGCGCGCTTCGAAGGGACGGTCGATCAGTCCCTTCTCCTGCCAACCCACCTGCAGCTGAAATATCCGCCTTCGCATCTCGAGCGCCATGCGAACGCAGGCGTCGGCGTCCCCCTTCACGCCCCTGGTTTCTGGATCACCGAAGAAACACATTATGGCATCGCCGATGAATTTGTCGAACGTGGCTCCATGGTCCTCCGCAATTCCGGACATCGCCGTGAGATATTCGTTGAGGAGCGCGGTCAGCTCCTCCGACTCAAGCTGATCCGTGATTTGCGTGAAGCCAACGATGTCGGAGAAGAATATCGTCAGCTTCTTGCGCTTAGATTCGATCGTGACATCATGCTCGCCGGTGGTAATCGAATGGTAGAGCTGCGGCGAGATGTATTTCGCCAACTGACGCGAGAATTGCTCGACTATAGCGTTGCTCTGCCTGAGCTCATTGACCAGTTTTGTATTCTCGATGGCGATCACCGCCTGGGCGGCGAAAGTTTGCAGGACAGCAAGCTGTTCATCGGAGAGCGGACCGGGGGAAAGTCGAACAATGCCCAGCACACCGATCGCTTTACCGTCGCGCAGCAGCGGCGTCAACGTGACGGCGCGATAACCGCTCGCAAGGAAATTCTGCGCCCCGGCGCTGTCCTTGTTTGGCGCATTCGCAACGTCCGGGATATCGACGACCCGCGCCTCCAGTATGGCGACGCCATGCATATATTCGCGCGTCAAAGGAAACGGGAAACGGCCGCGCCACGCTTCGGCGCGGATGGGGTCTTCATCCGCGACAGCAACGGCTTCAACCTTGTTGCCGATAGGAAGCGCGACGCTAATCGCAGCGCCGGGGAACAATTTCGACCCGCTCTGAACGATCGCATCGAAGACCGGTTGCGTGTCGCTTGGCGAGCTAGAGATGAGATGCAGGATCTCGTTCGTGGCGGCCTGGCGGTCGATCGCTTCTCGCAGTTCGCGTCTTACGAGATCCAGCTCATCCTTCGTGGAGCCACTTCTCCTCCCATGCGTCATGCCCAATTCCTCGGCGCCTTTCCGGGGGTCTCTCTTACCGTTGCAATGCGCAGGTACGAGGCCGGAAACTCAGCCAATGGGCGAATGTTACATCACGACGAGAGAGACGGCTACCGGATGGCCGGTCGTGGTCCGGCAGGGGAAGGGCTAGCCAGGAGCGATCGGCAAGGTTTTTTAGACAAAAAGGGCGGCTGAGAGCTGTCAGCTGACAGCCATTAGCTGGTGGTCTGGCGCCGACCCCGGGCCTCAGGCCGCCTTGACCTGGGGTCGTTTGCCGGCGGTGAGGCTCTCGATCAGCTGCAGGTGTTTCGGCAGACAGATCGTCTTGAGGTCGTAGGTGTCGACGATCGTCTTCCTGGCCTCGTCGCGCATCTCCTGCATCCGGTTCGGGTGATTGAGCACCCGATCGATCATGTCGGCGATTTCCCGAGGCTTGAAGAAGTCGACGAGCAGGCCGTTGTGGCCGTGGGTGATCAGTTCCTCCACCGGCGGCGTCCTCGATCCGACCACCAGGCACCCGGCGCTCATCGCCTCCAGCATCGACCACGACAGAACGAACGGGTAGGTCAGGTAGACGTGCACGGCCGAGAGCTGCAACATCTTGACGAAGCTGTCGTAGGGGATCCGCCCGACAAAGTGCACCCGGTTGAGGTCCAGCTTGTCGCCGACCTCCCGCATGTACCTCTCCCGATGGTTCTTGGCGTCCTTGGCCGCGGCGCCGTAGCCGGGTTCGTCGTCGCCGACGATCAGCACCTGGGCGTTCTTGCGCCGATGCAGGATCAGCGGGAGGGCTCGCATGAAGGTGTGGAACCCCCGGTACGGCTCGAGATGGCGATTGACGAAGGTGATCACCTCGTCGGACTTCGACACCCGCAATCCGTTGGGAAGGGTAACGGTGATGTCGGGTTTCGGCTTCACCAGGTCGGTATCGATGCCGTCGTGGATGACACTGATCCGTGGGCGGTACTCGGACGGCATGCTGGAGGCCTGCCAGTGGGTCGGTGAGATCCCCCAGTCCGCGGCGTTCAGGCTGAACAGGTTGACGGCGTTCTTGGTGTGAATGCGGAAGGTGTCGTCGAAGTTTCCGGGGAACTCGGGATCGAAGTTCGAGTCGAATCCTCCGGTGCGGTAATGGAACTCGAAATAGTACAGCCGCTTGCTCTTCGGCCAGATGTCGCCCAGGTACAGCCCCTCTCCCCATGCCGGATGGCAGCAGATGATGTCCGGGGTAAAACCCTTGCGCTGCAGCTCGATGGCGACCCGCGCCACCGCCTGGCCCCGGCGGACGCCGTTCTCCAGGTTGCGGACGTAGTGATGGGTGGTCGGCGACGCCCCTCGCGGCGTCTCGTAGCCGATTTCCGTCACCTTTGGATGCTTCAGCCGTCCGAGGTTGGGCTTCTCGCCGATCGCCAGGACCTTGTTGCGCGGGTCGTCTGCGAGGGCTTTGGCGATGTGCTTGTACTGTCCCGGGAAGTTCTGGTGAACGAACAGCACCTTCATCGCAAAGCGTCCTCGCACGGTTCATCGGGTTCGGGTTACCGCCACCACCCGCGCGCGAAGAGTTGGACGTCACGGGGGCTGCCGGTCGTACCTCCGATTTTGCAACGACAACATTGCCACCCGGTTAACCATGTTTCGGCATCAGCACCGTGTAGTCGAAGTCCAGCACCACCGCCGGGTCGTACTTGCCTTCGCCGTCCTTGAACGGGAAGTCGGCACAGGCGCGGTCCTTGGTCGCCACCGTCCGCAGCCTGAGGGCGCCGATGTCCCGATGTCCGGGCAGGTCCATCTTGTCCAGCACCTGCGACCAGGCGTAGACGGTATGCCCGGCGAACGTCGGCGCCACATGACGGCCGCCGTTGATCGCGGCGATCTTGAAAGCGTTGGCCAGCCCGTTGAACGACAGCGAGCGCGCCAGGCTGATAATGTGGCCGCCGTAGATGATCCGCCGCCCGAAGCGGCCCTCCTTCTCGGTGTGCAGGTTGAAGTGCACCTTGGCGGTGTTCTGGTAAAGCCGGGTCGCCGTCATGTGCTCGGCTTCCTCGATGGTCATTCCATCCACGTGGTCGATCTTCTCGCCGACCTCGTAGTCCTCCCAAAGGTACGGACTGCCGGCGAGCGCGGTGTCGTAGTTCTCGATATGGAGGGCGTAAGGGACCAACAACTCGCCCACCGCCACCGCCTCGGGCAGATCCGGAACGACGGTCTCGGGCGCCGGCGCGTCCGGATCCTTCTTGCGCACCATCACCCAGCGGACGTAGTCGAGCACCGTCTCGCGGCGCTGATTGACGCCGACCGAGCGCACGTAGACGACGCCGGTCTTGCCGTCCTTGTTCTGCCTGAGGCCGATCACCGTCGAGGTGGTGGAAATGGTGTCGCCGGGAAACACCGGCTCGCCGAACTTGCCGGCGGCATAACCGAGGTTGGCGACGGCGTTTAGCGAGATGTCGGGTACCGTCTTGCCGAAAACGATATGGAAGGCGAGCATGCTGTCGACGGGCGCCCGTTCCAGGCCCAAGGCCGCGGCGGCGAATTCCGCCGACGAGTTCGCCGCGAAGCGGGTGCCGTAGAGCGCCGTGTACAACGCCACGTCGCCATCGGTGATCGTCCGCGGCGTCGCGTGGACGATCTTCTGGCCCATCTTGAAGTCTTCGAAGTAGTTGCCGGGATTGGTTTTTATACTCATGACCCTATCCGTAGCTGTTGCGTTGCGCCCGATGGCGACGGCCCTACGCGGTGACCGCTGGCCCTAGAACTCGTAGGCTTTGGCCAGATCCGGATCCCTCTTCGCCACCAGCCGGGCGAGATCGACGATGACCTTGGCCTGCTTCCAGGTGGCGTCATCCTGCATCTTGCCGTCGATCATCGCGACGCCGCTGCCGTCGGGCATCGCCTCGAGGATGCGCTTGGCGAACAGCACTTCACTGACGCTGGGGCTGAACACCCGCTTGGCGATGTCGATCTGGTTGGGGGCGAGCGACCAGGCGCCGGCGCAGCCCATCAGGAAGGCGTTGCGGAACTGGGCCTCGCAGCCGGCTTCGTCCTTGATGTCGCCGAACGGGCCGTAGAACGCCCTGAGGCCGCTGGACAGGCACGCATCGACCATCCGGGCGATGGTGTAGTGCCAAAGGTCCTGCTGGAGAAACGACCGCTCGTCCTGACCCTCGACCGGATCGGCGAGCACCCCATAGTGCGGATGGCCGCCGCCGACGCGGGTCGTTTTCATCCCGCGGGACGCGGCCAGATCCGCCGGGCCGAGGCTCATGCCGTGCATCCGCGGGCTTGCGGCGGCGATATCGCCGACGTTCTTGACCCCTTGCGCGGTCTCGAGGATGGCGTGGATCAGGATCGGCTTGGTGACCTGGTACTTGGCTTCGAGCAGCGCGAGCAACTGGTCGACGAAGTGGATGTCCCACACGCCTTCGACCTTGGGGATCATCACCACGTCGAGCTTGTTGCCGACGGCGGCGATGATCTGGTCCATGTCGTCGAGGAACCAGGGGCTGTTGAGCGCATTCACCCGGGTCCACAAGCCGGTTTCACCGAAGTCGACGGCCTTCGCCACCTCGATGAAGCCGGCACGGGCGGCCTCCTTGGCATCGGCGGGGATGGCGTCCTCGAGGTTGCCGAGGAAGACGTCGACCTGCTTGACCATGTCGGGCACCCGGGCGCGGAGCTTCTCGATGTGCGGGGGAAAGAAATGGATCATCCGCTCGGGGCGGACGGGCAATTCGCGCACCGGTTGGGGTGCGCCGATGGCAAGCGGCTTGTAGAAATTCGAAGGCAGTTTCATGGGTTCCCCTCCCCTTTCATTCTTGCATTTGCGGCCAATGGAACGGCACAGGACCTACACCCAACCGGCGGTTCCGTCAAATGCTGAGAGCCTCTTCACCCGCCGTGCGGTCGGCTGCGCAAGGGCCGTCGGTGTTTCCGCGCCTCCATGGGTTCGACGAAGTATCGTCGCACCCACGCGGGCATCGGATCGCTGAATGCTCTCAACCCTTTTTCGTCCAGCGCGGCGCACAGACGGCGTTCCTTCCCCATCCCCGAGTTGTCGAAAACGTAGACCCGATCCGCGGTGTCGGCGGCGTCCGCCAGCAAGCGCATCGAGCCTTCGTACCGCGAGCGGATCTTTGCCGTCGGAACATTGTGGCCGCCTTTGCCGACCCGGTCGGCGACGCGGGCAACGCTGATCGCGTGGTCCTCGACGCCGACGAAGTAGAGAACGACGAAATAGCCCGCCGCCTTCGCCTGCCGCATGAACTCGACCTTGCTCGGATGGGACATCACCGTCTCGAAGGAGAACGACAGGCGTTCGGCCAGGTATTTCGCTCGCAGCTGATCGGCCCGGATCTGTGCCGCGCGGGTGCGAACGGCATCGTCTCCCGGCAGTGCGAGCGCGATCTCGTCGGGATTGATGTGTCGAGCGAAGTCGATCCCTTGTCGCTCGAGCCGCTCCTTGAGGGTGGTCTTGCCCGAGCCGTTCGGACCGGCGATGACGAGAAGCGCCGGGCGCTCCGCGGCCAGGCTCATGCCGACGCGCGTTTACGCCGAGTCTTGTCCTTGGTGTGGGCGGCCATGGACTTAATAATCTCGCGCCGTCCGTCCGGCCAAACACGCACAACGTGGCCGTCTTCCGCGAATGTCACCGGAAGGCCCTTGTCGAGGCTGGCCTTGGCCTCCCGCGACCAAGCCTCGCGGGCGTGGCCATCCAATTCCTCTGCGGTCAGATCGACGGCACGCTTCATCATGCTTCATATCCTAGCACAAGTTGACGCCAGTTGGCCAATTTTTGCCACGCGTTGCGACCTCCCCCCGTTCCTGTTCATGCGGCCAAACAAATTGAAAGCGAGTTCGGGTGGCCGGTAGTGCGGTCCGTAATGGCGCCCGCTCAGATCACCCGCATCTGGTGCAGTTCGGCGAGCCGTTGGTCGGAGATGCCGAGCAGGCTCTTGAGCACCTCGTCGGTGTGCTGGCCGAGCTTGGGTCCCAGGTGCTCGATGCGGCCCGGCGTCTCGGAGAGGCGCGGAACCACGTTGGGCACGATGATCGTCTCGCCGACGTCCTCGTCGTCGATGGCGACCATGTTGCGCCGGGCGTGGTACTGGCGATTGGCGAAGATGTCCCGGATGTTGTTCAACGGGCCCGCCGGCGCCCGATGGGCGGTGCAGCGCTCGAGCACCTCGTCGCGGCTCATCGAGCCGCACCAGTCACGGACGATTTCATTGACGTCACCCCGATTGGCGAGCCGCTCCGCCTGCAAACCATAGAGGCTGCTCGACGCCAGCTCCGGCCGACCCATGGCGTCGGCGAGGCGGGCGAACAGCTTGTCGGTAGTGCAGGCGATCGCCACCCAGCCGCCGTCCTTGGTCGGGAAGTGGCCGTAGGGACAGGCGCTTTCGATGTGCGGGCCGTGGCGTTCGCGGATGGTGCCGAACATGGCGTAGGCCGGCGCCAGTTCCTCGGTGCAGCGGAACACCGATTCATAGAGGGCGGTGTCGATGTACTGACCGCGGCCGGTCTTCTCCTTCTGCCGCAGCGCCATCAGCACGCCGACGCAACCGTAGAGACCGGAGAGATAGTCGCCGAGGGTCGTCGATCCCGGCGTCACCGGCGTCCCCTTCGGCATCCCGGAGAGATAGGCGATGCCGCCGACCGCGTGGGCGATGCGGGCGAAGCCGGGGCGGCTCCGGTAGGGACCGGTCTGGCCGTATCCGGAGACACGCAGCATGATCAGTCCCGGATTGGCTTCGTGCAGCACCTCCCAGCCGATCCCCCACTTCTCGAGGGTGCCGGGCCGGAAGTTTTCGCAGACGATGTCGGTCTTCGCCACCAGACCCTTGAACAGCTCGACACCCTCCGGCCGGTGCAGATCGATGGTCACCGACTTCTTGTTGCGCGCCTCGCTCAGCCAGGTCAACGTATCGCCCCGCTGGGTCCGGGTGCCGAAGTGCCGGCACGGATCGCCGCCGATCGGATGCTCGACCTTCAGTACCTCGGCGCCGAATTCGCCGAGGATCGCCGCGCAATAAGGGGCGGCGATGATGGTGGCGACGTCGATGACGCGGAGCCCCTCCAGGGGGAGCTTCTTCTTCTCGATTTCACTCATGGTTCACCTCGGATTTGCGCGCAGGCGGTGCGGCGCTAAATGATTTTCTTTTGGCGCAGATTGGCAATCTCCGCCGCCGACAGTTCGAGCAGTTCCCGCATCACCTCGTAGGTGGCATTGCCGAGCGGCGGCCCGAGATTGGTGATCCGGCCCGGCGTTTCCGAGAGGGTCGGCACCACGCCGGGGACGACCACCTCGCCCAGCCCCGGCGCTTCCAACGTCTCCAGGTTGCCGCGCGCCTTGAAGTGCTCGTCTTTGAAAATGTCGGCGATGTTGTTGAGTTTGCCGATCGGGACCTGCCCGGCCAAGCACTTGTCGATGAGCTCCTTGCGATCGAGCGAGCCGGTCCACTCGGTGACGATCTTGTTGACCTCGTCGCGCGCCGCCAGTCGGGTGCGCTGGTCGCCATAAAGGCCGCTGGAGGCCAGCTCGGGGCGCTCCATGACCTCGGCGATACGTTCGAACATCTTGTCGGTGGTGCAGGCGATCGCCACCCATTTCTCGTCCTTGGTGCGGAAATGGCCGTGGGGAACGGCGACGAAGCTGCCGGCGCCCTCGCGCTCGCGGATCTTGCCGAACAGGCCGTATGCGGCGGCGAGTTCGTCCATCTGCCGAAACACCGCCTCGTAGATGCCGATGTCGACGTACTGCCCTTCGCCGGTCTGTTCCTTGTGCCTCAACGCCAGCATCACGCCGATGGCGCCATAGAGGCTCGACATGTAGTCGCCGAGCGGCGCCGTCCCGGGAACCACCGGGGTTTCGCCGGGAAAGCCGCAGAGATACGAGAGCCCGCCGATCGCATGGGCGATGTGGGAGAAGCCCGGACGGCGGCGATAGGGTCCGGTCTGCCCGTAGCCGGAAACCCGCAGCATCACCAGTCCCGGATTGGCCGCGTGGAGCACGTCCCAGCCGAGGCCCCATTCTTCCATGGTGCCGGGCCGGAAATTCTCGATAACCACGTCGGCTTTCTTGACCAGCTTTATGAACAGCTCGACGCCCGGAGGTTGACGCAGATCGATGGTCACCGACTTCTTGTTACGGGCTTCGGACAGCCAGGCAATCGTGGCATCGTGTTGCTTCGTTGCGGTCCCGAACCGCCGCATCGGATCGCCGGCGATGGGGTGCTCCACCTTCATCACCTCGGCGCCGAACTCGCCCATGATCGAGGCGGCATACGGTCCGGCGAGAAACGTGCCGACGTCGATGACGCGGACGCCGCTCATCGGCAGATCGTCGGCTTCCGAGCTTGTCTCTGGTCCGGCTTCCGCCGGCTTGCCCTTGTCGGGCTTTTTCTGACCTTTCTCGTCCTTTTTGTCGGATGGCACCTGTTGTCTCCCTCTGGATTTTCCGATCGATCGCCGCGAGCACCAAGACGTTGTGGTTGCCGAAAAATATGATCCTGTTTTGAAGCCCCCAGCGATCGCGCCCTGAAGCCGGTACCGTAGCAGGGTTTCACACCATAATCCACATTCGGCGGCATGAAACCAGGTCGATCCCGGTGTAGATACCCCGGCAACCCCTTCCTGTTGCGGGGGTTTGTGACTCTTGATACAAGGCGCCCAGGATTTGCGGTCGCAAATCGGTCCGCTGGAGTCGCACTTTCGGGGTATCGATCCATGAACAACCTGCTCAAGGGAATGCGTGTCATCGAAGGGTCGGCGTTCGTCGCCGCGCCGTTCTGCGGAATGACGTTGGCCCAGCAAGGCGCCGACGTGATCCGTTTCGATCCGATCGGCGGAGGGCTGGACAACAACCGTTGGCCGCTCACCGCCGACGGCAAGAGCCTCTACTGGGTCGGCCTCAACAAGGGCAAGCGGTCGGTCGCGGTCAACACCCGCGATCCCGAGGGTCAGGAACTGATCGTCAACATGATCACCGCTCCGGGCGACGGCGGCGGCATTTTCCTCACCAACTTCCCCGCCAGCGGCTGGTTGGGCTACGAGAACCTGAAGAAGCGCCGCGAGGATGTGATCATGATGAACCTGTTCGGCAATCCGGACGGCAGCTCGGCGGTCGACTACACGGTCAACTGCGCCATCGGCATCCCGTTCGCCACCGGCCCCGAACACGGTCACAAGCCGGTCAACCCGGTCAATCATGTGCTGCCGGCATGGGACGCGATCACCGGGGTGACCGCGGCAATGGGCATCATCGGCGCCGACCGCCATCGCCGGATCACCGGCGAGGGCCAGTTTGTCAAGCTGGCGCTGTCCGACGTCGCCATCGCCATGGTCGGCAACCTCGGCCTGATCGCCGAGGCGCAGGTCAACCACGAAGACCACTATTCCTTCGGCAACTACCTCTATGGAGCCTACGGTCGCGAGTTCGAAACCAAAGACGACCGCTACCTCTACGTGGTCGCGATCACCAAGCGCCAATGGGCGGCGCTACTCAAGGTGACCGGCACCCGCGACAAGATGGAACTGATCGAGCCGCTGCTCGGGGTCGATCTCAGCAAGGAAGGCGATCGCTTCAAGGCTCGCGACGCCATTTCGGCGGTGCTTCAGCCGTGGTTCGCCGCACGGACCCTGGACGAGATCAAACGTGCCTTCGAGGGAACCGGCGTCTGCTGGGGGCCGTATCAGACGTTCATTCAGATGGTCGAGAACGATCCGCGCTGCTCGACCGAGAACCCGATGTTCGCCGAACTCGAGCAGCCGGGGATCGGCAAGTACCTGGTGCCCGGCTCGCCGCTGCAATTCAGCGCCCTGGAACGGACGACGCCGCGCCGGGCGCCGCGGCTCGGCGAGAACACCGACGAGGTTCTTGTCGAACTCCTCGGGATGAGCGACGGCCAGATCGGCAAACTGCACGACGACGGCATCGTCGCCGGCCCGGCGAAAGAGTGAGCGCCCGGCGATGACCGAGGACGCCAATCCCTACGCCGACTGGATCGGCAACACCGAGACCGTCGAGGACGAGATCGCCGCGGCGCCGGCGCTCTGCGTCGCCGCCCTGCTCGACGATACCGAAACCGTGTTGGCGACGGGCGCGCAGTTGCCGCCGGTATGGCACTGGTTCTACTTCCTGCCCAAGGCGCCACAGTCCAGGCTCGGTCCCGACGGTCATCCCCAACGCGGCGGCTTCATGCCGCCGATCGAGCTGCCGCGGCGGATGTTCGCCGGCGCCCGTATGCGGTTCGTCAGCCCGCTGGTCATCGGCAAGCCGGCGAGCCGAACCGCCGAGATCCGCAAGGTCTCCGAGAAGTCGGGCCGCAGCGGCAAGCTGGCGTTCGTCACCGTCGGCTACGCCATCCGCCAGGACGGCAAGGTGTGCATCGAGGAGGAGCAGGACATCGTCTACCGCGAGCCGGGCGCCAAGGTGCCGGAGCCGGTCCCGGCCGAGCTTCCGCCCGTTGCCGCAGGATCGTGGACGCGCACCATCACACCCGACCCGCGCCTCTTGTTCCGGTTCTCGGCGGTCACCTTCAACGCCCACCGCATCCACTACGACCGCCGCTACGCCATGGAGGAAGAGGGCTATCCCGGCCTCGTCGTCCATGGGCCGTTGACGGCGATCCTGCTGATGGAGCTGGTCCGCCACAACGCCGGGCGGCCGGCCGCGGCATTCGAATTCCGCGGCCAGGCGCCGCTGTTCGACCTCGCCCCGTTCCGCGTCGCCGCCACCCCCGACGACGGCACCGTCAAGCTCGAAGCCCACGGCCCCGACGGCAAGACGGCGATGACCGCGACGGCGGAACTGGCTTAGCAGCCTGGTTCTTAAAACTCAGGGATTGGGGGCAACGGTCATGACGATTGTTGGTTTATCCTGGCGTGGCTTTTGCGTCCTGGTTCGCGCCTTGGATCAGCGGGGATTTGCGCTCGCCGCCGCGCTGACGGCGGTGCTTGTTGCGGGCTGCGCCGGCGCGCGATCCACAACGGACGCGCAAGCGGAAGGCGCTGAAACGAGCTCCGCCTATGGCGAATTCGATCTACCGATCGGCGGTGTTCGAACCCTCCAGCGTCCATCCGCTGCTGGTGGTCCCGGCGGGCGCGGAGAAGGTGAGCGTGGTGACCTGGACGGGCAAGCAGACCGCCGAGAAGTTCTATCCCCTCGGCGAGACCGCCGTCGGCGTCGACGTCTGGGTCACCCTGGCGCCGCAGGTGCGGCGTCTGTGCGAGACCTATCCCTCCGCGCCCGATGCCTTGCGGCTTCGTCTGCAACAGCTTCTCGGGCTGCCGGCCAAGGACGAGGAACGGGTGTTCGTCGAGATGCAGGCCCGCGTCAGCGACATCTTCCGCCCCTGTCCCGATCCCGACCCGACCAAGGCCGACGTGCGGCAACGCGTTCCCCGAGAACGTCGATGTCAACCACAAGGCGTGGCTGGCCGAACAGGTGCTGCAGCGCTATCAGACGGCGCCGCAGGGCTATCCGTGGACCCGCCTCGGCTACACCTACGACTGGAACCCGGCCTCGCCCCGGTATGGGGCGTCCGAGTACGTGGTGCGCAAGGGCTCCAAAGTGACCGTCACGGAAAAACAGCCGACGGCGGCCTATTGTCGGCCGCCGCAAAGCTGAGCTCCGTCACGACGACGGTCAGGCCGCGTTCGCGGACTCCATCTTTTCGATGGCTTCGGCCATGACCACCAGGCGCTTGGCGCTCTCCACGTGTAGGTTCTCGATCAGCTTGCCGTCGACAACCGCGACGCCCTCGCCCCGACTGGCGGCGGCGGCATGGGCGGCGATGATCTTGCGCGACCAGTCCACATCATCAAGCGGCGGCGTGAACACCTTGTTGCACGGAGCGACCTGTTTCGGGTGGATCAGGGTCTTGCCGTCGAAGCCCAGGTCGGCACCCTGCTGACAGGCATACTCGAAGCCGGCGTCGTCGCCGAGGTCGAGGTAGACCCCGTCGAGGATGGTCAGACCCGCCGCGCGGGCGGCGAGCATGCACAGGCCGAGCGAGGTGATCATCGGCAGCCGTTCGCGGGTGTGGGTGCAGTCGAGCTCCTTGGCCAGGTCGGACGTGCCCATTACCAGGCACTCCATCCGCGGCGTCGCCGAGGCGATGCGCTCGGCCTCGAGGACGCTGCGCGGCGTCTCCATCATCGCCCAGATCGCCATGGTGTCGGGGGCGCCGTTGGCGATCATGATCGCCTCCATGTGGCGGATCGCGTCGGCGCTCTCGACCTTCGGCAGTACGATCGCATCGGCGCCCGATCTCGAGGCGGCGGCGATATCCTCATAGCCCCAGGGCGTCGACAGGCCGTTGACGCGGATGGTGATCTCGCGCAATCCGTAGCCGCCGTCCTTGACGGTATTGCAGACTTGCAAACGGGCGGAATCCTTGGAGTCCGGCGCCACGGCGTCCTCGAGGTCGAGGATCAGCCCGTCGGCGGGGATGGTCTTGGCTTTTTCCAGCGCACGGGCGTTGGACCCGGGCATGTAGAGTACGCTGCGACGGGGTCGTGCGATTGCGGGCATGATGTTTCCCCTCCGGTCCTAACTGTTTCGCATTTGCGAAAAGGTACTATTGGAAGGGCCTCTCTGGCAAGTTAGGCTGCATGGAATCTTCTAACTCCGGATACCCTCGTCGTTGGCGATCCTCTCCTTCCAATCGTCCGTCGCCTATGGTCACGTTGGCAACGCCGCGGCGGTGTTCTGCCTTCGCCGGTCGGGCCACGAGATCTGGCCGGTCGATACGGTGGCGTTCAGCAACCATCCCGGTTACGGCGGTTTCGGCGGCCATGTCCGCCAAGCCGCCGAGGTGGCCGAGATCGTCGACGGTGTGGAGCGGTTGGGGGTGCTGGGCCGGTGCCGGGCGGTCCTTTCCGGCTATCTCGGATCGGCGGCGGTCGGCCGGGTGGTCCTGGAATCAGCCGCCAGGGTCAAGACGGCCAATCCGCGGGCGCTTTTCTGCTGCGACCCGGTGATGGGCGACCGCGAAGAGGGCCTCTACGTTCCCGACGACCTCGCGGCGTTGCTAACCGACGAAGCGGTGGGTGCCGCCGACGTTCTGGTCCCCAACCATTTCGAGCTCGAGGTGCTGGCGGGGCGGCCGCTGCCGACCTTGGCCGAGGTGGTTGCCGCCGTCGATGGTCTGCGCGCCGGCGGTTGCCGGATCGTCGTCGTCACCTCCCTGGCGACCGCCGACCGGGACGCCAGCACCATCGCCAACCTGGTGGTCACCGGTTCGGGGGCGTGGACGGTCACCACGCCGAAGCTGGCGTTGGCGGCGAAGGGGGCGGGGGACGTCCTGGCGGCGCTGTTTCTCGGCCGCTATCTCGATTGCGGCGACGCGGCGGACGCGCTGGCCGGAGCGGTCTCGTCGGTGTACGCGGTGATCGAGGCAACCGCCGCCGCCGGCGCCCGGGAGCTGCTGCTGGTAGCGACCCAGAACGAGATCGCCGCGCCGACCCGCCGGTTCCGCCCTTGCCGGCTTGCCCGTTCGCCCGCGTGACGGCCGTCACAGCATTGCTGCCGGGAAGGCGATAGGTTTGCGGTCGGTTCGCATACGTTTCCGCCAACTCCGGTGAAAGCCCGCTCCTGCCGCCATGTTGATCAGCCGGCCGACACGAACGACGATTTCCCTTCGCGACGTCTCGCTGCTGATCGTCGACGACAGTATCGTCGTCCGCAACCTGATCAAGTGGGCTTTGAAGTCCGGCAACGCCGGCGCGATCCGCGCGGCGGCGGATGGTGCCGGGGCGCTGAGGGTGCTGGAGAGGTTCTCGCCCGACGTCATCCTGGTCAACTGCAGAACCCTGCCCGTCGACGGACTGGAATTCGTCAGGCGGGTGCGTGATCCCGAGATCGGTGTCCATGCGTTCGCCCGCATCGTCATGATGTCCAGGTGTCGCCGGTACCGCCAGGTCCTCGCCGCCCGGGACGCCGGGGTCGACGAGTTCCTGGTCAAGCCGCTTTCCCGCGCCCAGTTGCTCGCGGGCATCCGCACGGTGATCGACAATCCCCGCCCGTTCAGCCGCACCGACGGTTACTTCGGACCGGATCGCCGTCGCCAACCCATCACCCACGATGGCCCCGAGCGGCGAAAGGGCGACGAAACGGTCGTTCGCGCCGGGTTGAGCGAAACAGCGGAAATACGTTCGACTCCAGCCAAACTCTGAGGAAAGACCGATGGAACCGAGCCTTTCACGCAACGACCTCTCGTTCCTGGTCGTCGACGGCAACGAGTTCATGCGCAGCCTGATCAAGCGGGAGGTCAAGGCCCGTGCCCGCGAAATCCGGGACGCGGCAAACGGCGCCGAGGCGCTGAGGATCCTGCGGGGATATTCTCCCGACGTCGTTTTCGTCGACTGGGAGATGGAACAGGTCGACGGGCTCGAATTCGTCAAGCGGGTCCGCGACCCCAAGGAGAGCCCCAATCCGTTCGTACGGATCATCATGGTTTCGGCGGTGGCCGAGCGCCAGCGGGTTCTCGCCGCGTGGGGCGCCGGCATCGACGAATTTCTGGTCAAGCCGGTCTCCGCCGTCGATCTGCTCGGGCGCATCCGCAAGGTGACCGAGACCCCGCGGCCGTTCATTCGGGTCGACACCTACTGCGGTCCCGACCGGCGGCGGCCGAGATTGCCCTACGACGGCCCCGAACGCCGGTCGGAGGTCCAGCAGGCGCAACAGCTCACCCAGGAAGAGATCAACGCGCTGATGAACCCGATCCAGGACGACGCGGATCGGCCCACGCAGGAAGCACGGGCGGAAGCTGGATAGGCGCGGCGCGCGGCCGTTCAGGCGGCCTTGCGCATGTACGAGCGGATCAGTTCCTCGGCGATCTGAACCGTGTTCAGCGCCGCGCCCTTGCGCAGGTTGTCGGAGACCACCCACAGGTTGAGCCCATTGCCGACCGTCGGATCCCTGCGGATGCGGCTGACGTAGACCGCGTCCTCGCCGGCGCTTTCCGCCGGGGTGACGTAGCCTTCGTCGGCGCGGTGGTCGACGACGCTGACGCCGGGGGCGTCGCGCAGCGCCGCGCGGGCCTCGTCCTCGCTGATCGGCCGTTCGAACTCGACGTTGACCGCCTCGGCGTGGCCGATGAACACCGGCACGCGCACGCAGGTCGCCGACACCTTGATGTCGCCGCCCATGATCTTGCGGGTCTCGACCGCCATCTTCCATTCCTCCTTGGTCGAGCCGTCGTCCATGAACGCGTCGATGTGGGGAATGACGTTGAAGGCGATCCGCTTGGTGAACTTCTCCTGGTGCTGGTGAAAGGGCTCGTTGACGTAGACGCCGCGGGTCTGGTTGAACAGCTCGTCCATCCCGGCCTTGCCGGCGCCCGACACCGACTGGTAGGTGGAGACCACCACCCGGCGGATCCGCGCCAGGTCGTGCAGCGGCTTGAGCGCCACCACCATCTGGATGGTCGAGCAGTTGGGGTTGGCGATGATCCCGCGCTTGCGGTAGCCGGCGATCGCTTGCGCGTTGACCTCGGGCACCACCAGCGGCACGTCCGGGTCCATGCGGAACTGCGAGGTGTTGTCGATGACCACGGCGCCGGCGGCGGCGGCCCTGGGCGCATAGGCGGCCGAGACCTTGGCGCCCGGCGACGACAGCACGATGTCGATGCCGCGGAAATCGAAGCTCGGCCAGGTTGTCCACCTTCAGCGTCCGGTCGTCGCCGAACGAAACCTCCTTGCCCACCGACCGCTCGGAGGCCACCGCGAACACCTCGTCGGCGGGAAAACTCCGCTCCGCCAGCGTCTGCAGCATCTCGCGCCCGACGTTGCCGGTGGCGCCGACCACCGCCACTCTGTAACCCATGTCCAGTCCCTCGACAAAAACGGGCCGCCACCGCGGCCCCCACGCCCGATCACCTACGCGCAAACGCCCCCGATTTCAAGGGCCTCGCCCCGCACTTAGGCCATATCCGACCAGGCCCCGGGGGCATTGCTGACGACATCGATTCCGCCAGAAAATCACGTAAGTTCTTGATGCGAAACGAAAAAAATCTCCCTCGGAAAAAGTCGTCAAAAGTCGTCAAAAGTCGTCAAAACCTTACCCCTTTAATCATCGGATTTTACTGCCTTTTCAATAACCCTTCATTTCGTTGGTATAACGGCCCGTTAACTCTTGATATCAAGAGAAACCCCTCCGACATCAGCGGTGCGTCGCCGCACGCCCGGGGGGAAGGTCGTCAAAAGTCGTCAGAAAATCGTCAAAACAGCCGTCAACCCCATTAAAACAACAACTGAAACGATCAGTCGATGGTTCCCGCTCAGAACGGTAAGCCGGGCACACGCCCCCCGGCCCAGTCAGCGGGCTAGACGCTTTCCCCTAAGGGGCAAGAGAGCTTTTCCCATGGATATATCCCTTCGGGGCGCGCAAAGAAAGGAAAAAATCCCTATACTTGCTACCCCGGCGCACGGACGGTGCCATCCTAATTGTGCACAGACCCTAGCAGATTTCGCCCGCTCCACCTTCGGCTGCGGACCCCCTTTCGGTGTGGCGCCGACCGTCACTCCTAACCCGAAGGGCGACATCCGATGGGGAAACAAATGTAGTTGTCGATCGTTGGGCTGTTGCGTGTGCGCGAACAGACGCCTTGAATTGATCCCTGCAGGCATGACAAGATTTCGATGGCATTGGTGACGCATGACGCCTTGGGCACGGGAAAATCGTCATGTTCAGTGATTGGTATTCGCGGCGGGGGTTTCTGCGCGCGTTCGCCGTGTGCATGACCTTCCTCGCCGTCCCGTCATCCGCGGTGGCGGGCGACGCTGCATCGCAGAGGCAGGCCGACGCCGACCGCGAGAACGACCGGCGCCTTATCCGCCGGGTCCAGTCGTCCCTCAAGGACAAAGGGTTCGATCCCGGGCCGATCGACGGGATGATGGGACGGCGGACCTCGGACGCGCTGTCCGCCTTCCAAAGGAGCCAGGGGCTCGAGCAGACGGGCGCGATCGGACCACGGACCATGCGGGCGCTCTGGCGGATAGGGCGGCGGGTGCGCGCGAGGGAGCGCGGGCGAGCAGCCGGACACCAGGGTCTGCAATGTCTGCGCGGCACCGCTGCGGCCGAGGGCGCGGTACTGCACCGAGTGCAAGAACTACCAGAACGCGCTGGCGCGCATCCTGGCCAGCGTCAACCTTCAGGCGCTCATCGCGCTCATCCCGGTGATTACGCTCGCGTTCGTCTTCGTAAAGGACCATCTCGTCCAACACGGCTCTGACGTCCGGGTGACTGCGCAAGCCTGCGCGGGAGGTGGTGCACGGTTGATCGCGTCGAACCTCGGAGACCGGGCCGCCGCGCTGAAGTCGGTCACCCTGTGGCTCGACGGCGGGGGGACGACACCGGAGGAGGTCTACAGGCTGGTGCCGAGAGACGTCGCGGCGCCGCCGGACGTCGCGTTGCAGTTTGAGCCGCAAAAGCTGAAGTTCATGGAGCTGCGCGCCGTCAACCGGGCCGGAAACGTATGCGATCCTGCCGGTTTCCGAGGGTGGCGCCTGCGCCTACCGGCTGCGCATCGAACTGTATCGAGTTCGATCACAAGCCAAAGATCGTGTCCGCGACATGTAACTGCGGAAGGGAACGGTAGCCATGCGAGCCTTGCGGGTGGCGGGGATTTGGCGCGTTGGGGCTCGCGTTTGCTGGTCGCACTCGCGACCCCCGAAGCTTCGACCCAGACGGGCCCGCGGATCAACGTGCTGATCTACCGATATGGCGGATCGTCGCCATCGCCCGGCGCACGAGGAGGCGTTCCGGCACTTTATCGACATGGTGCAGGACCGGCTTCTGACGCTGTCGGGCGAGCTTTCCGGCCTCGGCGGCAACCTCGCCTATCTGCGCGACCTGAAGCGGTCGCGCGTAACGCGCCAGGGCCAACCGGTCGAGTTCAGCGGCAGCTTCGACGACCTCCGGACCGAGTGGGCGCAGGGACAAACGCTCGCGGTCCTGACCGGACAGATCCGGGAGCAAGTCAGCACATTCCGGGTCCGTAGCCGCATCTTCCTCGGCGACCTGAAAGGCGCTCTGCCGCGCGACTGCGTGGTGGTCGATCTCGAGTTCGCCATAGATGATTTCGAGCCGGCGTCCGACACCCATGCGGTCGCCGCGACTATGCGCTGGCCATGGACGCCAAGCGGCGCCGCCTGCCTACTGATGCGACCGTGCGTCTGCTCAACGAAGCCAAGCGCTATGCCGACGGCATCGACGACTCGATGGTTGAAATCCGCGAGTTGAAGGCCGCGATCACGCAGTCGCTGG
>CAVYYK010000052.1:0-86199 GCA_963772635.1 uncultured Alphaproteobacteria bacterium | reverse complement strand
AGATGCCGACGAGGATAACCAGAGCGCCCAGCGCCTGCCACGGGCCCAGCGCCTCGCCGAGGATGATCCAGGCCAGCAACGCCGCCACCGCCGGCTGCAACAGCAGGCTGACCGAGGAGAAGGCCGCCGGCAGGTGGGCGAGGGCGTAGGCGATCAGGCTCTGGCCGCCGGCGTGGGAGACCAGCGCCAGGCCGAGCAGCACCATCCATCCGTAGACCGTGGTCGCGATCAGGCTCTCGCCCGAGAGCAGCGCCACCGGCAGCAGCGCCGCGCAGGTGACCAGTCCGCTCCACGCCATGATCGTCGCGGTCGAGAACCGCGCCCGCAACCGCCCCACGGCGACGATGTAGCCGGCATAGAACACCGCGGTGACGATTCCGAGGCCGTCGCCGAGCAGATGGGTGAGACTGAGGGTGAAGCTGCGTCCCATCAGGACGCAGGCGCCGACGAGGGCCATCGCCATGCCGACCAGGAACGTCCGGGAGAACCGCTCGCCGAACAGCGCGAAGGCGGCCAAGGCCACGAATACCGGCGCGAAATTGGCGAGAAGGGTGGCGTTGGCGACGCTGGTGAGCCGGACCGACCAATGCCAGAACGCCAGGTCGCCGGCGAACATCAGGCCGGCGACGACCAGCCCGAGGTAGTCGGCCCGGCTCGCCGGCCGCACCGTCCGGCGGTTGCCGCCGCCTTCGAGGTGCAGCCACATCCAGAGTGCGGGAAGGGACAACGCCAGGCGGTGAAAGGCGGTGGCGGAGGGCCCCAGCTCGCTGAGGCGAACGAAGATCGGTGCGAAGGCGATGCCGACGGCGCCGCAAAGCAGCGCCGCCAGAGCGACTCGGGCGATTCGGACGCTACCGTCCGCAACCGCTGCGGCGGGTCGACTTGGAGAGCTTCGCAATACCGGCATGGGCGGCTAATATAACCGTTTGCGTCCCGCCGCCAGCCGGTTTATCGCGTAGCTGCGTGGTTCCCAGAGGTTCAAGGCCGAAGTTTAGACATGCCCTCCAACCCGTTGCTGTCCGAATTCCCGACCGGCGACAAAGCCGCGCTCCCGACGCTGATCGGGCCGGACGACCCGCCGCCGTTCGAGGTGTTCAACGCGGAAGCGACGGCGCCGATCCTGATCGTCTGCGATCACGCCAGCCGCGCCTTTCCGGCGGCGATGAACAACCTCGGTCTCGACGAGGTCGCGCTCGGCCGTCACATCGCCTACGACATCGGCGCGGCCGCGCTCACCCGGTTACTGGCCGAGCGGCTCGATGCGCCGGCGGTGTTGGCCGGCTATTCGCGGCTGCTGCTCGACTGCAACCGGCAGCCCGGCGATTCCCAGTCGATCATGGAGGCGAGCGACGGCACCGTCATCCCCGGCAACCGGGATCTGACCCTGGCCGAACGAGAGGCGCGGGCGCAGTGCTTCCACTGGCCCTACCATCACGCCATCGACAAGGCTTTTGCCCGTCTCAGGCTGATCGGTCCGGACCCGTTGTTGTTTTCCGTGCACACCTTTACGCCGTCGCTCGGCGGGAAGGATCGGTTTTGGGACCTGGGGGTGCTTTGGAACCGCGATCCGCGGATCGCGGTGCCGCTGATCGATCTCTTGCGCCAACATGAGGGGTTGAATGTGGGCGACAACGAACCTTATTCGGGAAGGGAGATCGCCTACACCATCAACCTCCATGCCGGCGCCGCCGGTCTTGCCAACGCGGCGGTGGAGATCAGGCAGGATCATTGCGAGACGCGCGAGGAACTGATGCGGTGGGCCGATATTCTGGGTGATGCGCTGGAGAGGATTCTCACCATGGACAACCTGCACAAGGTCGAGCTGTTCTGATGGCCGGATACCAGGAACCGGCATTCACCGTCGGCATCGAGGAGGAATACCTCCTGGTCGATCCCGCAACCCGTGAAGTGGCGATCGATACCGCGCCCGAAATGCTCAAGGAATGCGAGACGCGGATCAAGGGCATGGTCCAGCCGGAGTTTCTCACCTCCCAGATCGAGGTCGGCACCCCGGTCTGCAAGACGTTGAAACAGGCGCGCGAGCACCTGGTGTGGTTGCGCAACACCGTCGCCGACGTCGCCGGCAAGCACGGCTTGGCCCTGATCGCCGCCTCCACCCATCCGTTCTCCGAATGGCAGTTGCAGAAGCACACCGACAAGGAACGGTACAATATCCTCGCCCGCGACATGCAGGCGGCGGCGCGGCGGCTGTTGATTTGCGGCATGCACGTGCACATCGGCATCGAGGACGACGAACTGCGGATCGACCTGATGAATCAGGTCAGCTATTTCCTGCCGCACCTGCTTGCACTCAGCACGTCGTCGCCGTTCTGGCGGGGCCAGGACAG
Source organism: uncultured Alphaproteobacteria bacterium (assembly GCA_963772635.1). Lineage (GTDB taxonomy): Bacteria > Pseudomonadota > Alphaproteobacteria > Rhodospirillales > Defluviicoccaceae > JAUXFS01. Next base: position 83,851 of record CAVYYK010000052.1, on the reverse strand, counting down.
CGGACTGAAGTGCTACCGGCTGAACGTGTTCGACGAGCTGCCGCGTACCGGCCTGCCGTCACGGTTCAACTCCTACGGCGAGTACAAGCGCCACGTGGCCGTGCTCGTCAACGCCGGGTTGTTCGCCGACGCCAGCATGATCTGGTGGGACGTACGCCCGAGCGCCCGGTTCCCGACCCTGGAAATGCGGATCACCGACGTCTGCACCCGGCTCGACGACGCCATCGGCATCGCCGCCCTGTACCAGTGCGTCATTCGCATGCTGTATCGGCTGCGCCGCGAAAACCAGCGCTGGCGGGCCTACAACTATTTTCTGATCAACGAAAACCGCTGGCGCGCGCGGCGCTATGGGATCGACGAAGGATTGATCGATTTCGGCAAGGGCGAGATCGTGCCCTTCGCCGATCTTCTCGAGGAGCTGATCGCAATGACCCGCGATGACGCGGAGGCGCTCGGATGCACCGAAGAAATACTCCATTGCCGCGACATCATGACGCGGGGCACCAGCGCCCATCGCCAGCTTGCTACCTACAACAACGCCATCGCCAGCGGCCGCGGCAAGCGCGAAGCGTTGTGTGACGTGGTCGACATGCTGATCCAGGACACCGTCAGCGGTTTGTGACGTTCCCAACAAGGAGGGGTTTCCATGTACGTTTCCGACATTCTCAAGAACAAGGGTGCAAAAGTGATCTCACTCGGCGCGAGCGATCCGGTATCCGCCGCGGTAAAGCTCCTCGCCGAAAACAAGATCGGCGCGGTACTCGTGGTCGACGACAGCGGCGGCATCGCCGGGATCCTGTCCGAGCGCGATGTCGTCCGCGGCATGCATGCACACGGCGATAAGGCCTTCGCCAGACCGGTCAGCGAATTTATGACCGCCGCGGTCGTCACCTGCGATCCGAAGGACCCGGTTGCGGCAATCATGGGGATGATGACGTCGCAACGCTTCCGCCACGTTCCCGTCGTCCAGGAAGGCAAGCTGGTCGGCATGATCAGCATCGGCGACGTGGTCAAGAGCCGGATCGAGGAAGCCCAATCGGAGGTCGAGGCCCTTCGGCACTACATTTCCATGTAGGCATCCGTCCGGGAGGCAAGCGCGCTACCGATTCACCCGTGGCAGCCGAAGACCTTAGGTACGTCAACAGGTCCGTCAACGCCGCTTGTTCTGGCGGTCCCAATCGAGGATTTCCCGGTGCAGCGCCTTGTAGCGTTCGCCCACGTTCCCGCCGAAAAGCGGATCGTCCTCGTCGGTCATCTTCGCCTCGAGTTCGGCCCAATCCTCGGATGTGAGCGCCTTCAGCGCCTCCGGGAAGAACACCCTCTCCTCCTGCTCCAGGTGTCGCATCTGCAGGTCGATGAAATTCTGAGTCCACTGACCGAGGGAGCCGCGCGGCGGCGCGGCTCGTTCGAGGGCGGCGCGTACGCCGGCGGCAAACTCGCGAGCCCTGGAAGCGAGTAGCTCGTGCTCGAGCTTCAGATCACCGACGGTTTCGATCGCGGCGGGCTTGCGCTCGCGGAGCTTGGCAAGGACCAATTCCTCCTTGGGATGGTGATAGAGATCGGGATAGCTGAGGAGATAGTCGATCACGCCGTCGATGATATCGTAGGCCGGCTCGCCCGCCCGATCGAAGACGGCGATCTGTCTTTCGAGGGCGTTGAGCAGCTTGGTGATATTGCCGTGCTCTCGGCGCAGGACAAGTATGATTTCGGTCATCCTAGTGCTCTGGTTCCGACAAGGCTATACCATCGGTGGGGTCCTCGCCTACCACATGCCACGGGTCGGTGCCACGGATTTCCGTCCGAATTGCCGTGCGCGACGGGCTCTCAGCCGAAAAGGTATCTCGACCCGGCGATACGGGCGATCACCAGTCCGAGCCCGACGCCGATGGCATTGGCAATGGCGTCGTCGACGCTGGCATCTCGACCCGGAATAAAGGCCTGAACCGCTTCCAGGACACACCCGAGGATCGGTAGCCCGATAGCGAGCCATGGAAGCGAGCGCCGCCCGGGAAAAGCGACCGCACCGGTGACCGCGAGGATGAGGTAGGCCAGGACATGCTGCAACTTGTCCCATACCTCGATCGCGGGGAGTGCCTCGCTCGGTGTCAGCGATAGGACCGATACGGCGGCGACGCAGGCGGCAAAGCCTGTGATTGCCGCCCAGCGGATAACCGCGTTGACCGACTTTGTGCGGTTCTCGAAACTCATCCGGCACCCCTACCACATATTTCCGGCTTTCGACCAGTGTTCGACGGAGTCTCGACTGGACGAAACCGTCCCTGCATTGTAGACCCGAAGGGCCGATCTTTGCTCGGTAAACGACCTACCACCCTCGAAACAACGGCGCCGACAGGCTTGTTCTCGAACATCATCCTCTATATTCCTTAGCACCTTTAACGCCGAGAGGTTTCCCGTGCCCCAGCCCTCACCCGCCGCCAGTTTGCGAGACCTTCTGAGCCGACCGGAGATCCTGGTGATGCCGTGCTGCTTCGACGCGTTATCGGCGCGACTGATCGAGCGGACCGGGTTTCCACTGGCGATCATGGACGGTTTCGCGGTGACGCTGGCCCGCTTGGGGCTGCCCGACGGAAGCCTGATCTCCTATGGCGAGATGGTCGACCAGGGTCGCGATATCTGTTCCGCGGTATCGATCCCGGTGATCGGCGACGGCGGCGATAGCCACGGCAGCGCAATGAACGTCAAGCGCATGGTCCACGGATACGCCGCCGCCGGCTTCGCCGGAATTGTGATCGGCGACCGGACCGCCGCGAAGACCGACGGCGACACGCCGGCCAGGGGTGTGGTCAACCGGGACCAGGCTTTGATTCGGCTGCGCGCCGCTTGTGACGCCCGCGACGAGGGCGCCGGCATCGTCGTCGTCGCCCGGACCGATGCCGGCACCGGCGATGATTTCGACGAGGCGTTGTGGCGGGCCAGGACGTTTGTCGATCAGGGCGCCGATGTCATCTTCCTGGGGAAGCCGTGTTCCGATGCGGACCTGAAGCGTTTCTGCGCCCAGGTACCGGCGGTGAAGATGGTCACCATGGTCGAGCACGGCGATGCGGCGAACTCGGCGCTCGACCGGCTACAGGCGATGGGTGTCAAGCTCGCCGTCGATCCGCTGACCCCGATGACGGCGGCGGCCGGGGCGATGGAGCGGGCGTTGACCGCATTGAAGGAGCGGCGGCCGGTGATCGGCGCCATGGAGGCGGCCAAGCTCGAGGACATCGCCGGCGTCCCCCGCTACATCGAGATTGAAAAAGGCTATGTGGCCGAGAACGGGGTCCTGGTCAGTCGACCGCCGGCGGCCGTGGCATTCCCGTACGGAAGGGCGATCCGACCGCCGAGATCGGCCGAAAGCGAGGAACCGAAATCCACTCCCGGTCACTGGGTTGTCGGCACCCTTTTCGCCATTATCGGTGTGTTCTCGCTGTACCTTGCATCCAGGGCCGAGGACAAGGTGATGTATGCGGGCGGCATCGTCTTTTTCATCGCCAGCATTTTGTTCATCTTTTGGCTGATCAAGAAAGTCACCGACGAAAAGCATTAGCGATCGGGCCCGAGTCCGCCTCGAAGATGTCATCCTGCGTCACCGCCGTTTCAGAATTCTCCCGGCGCTGCGAGACTCGATAGTGTCTTCGTGCAAGCCCCGGAAGGCTAGCGCTCTGGTTTCGCAGCTGGGCGTGCTGTTGATCGCGGAAAGAGTTCCGACAGCCGCAATTATCGTATTGGTTGCATCTCGGAGGTTGTGGTAAGGTAATAAAAACAAGTAATAGAAAGGACGGGAGATGCCGAGAATGGACATGGTTGCAGCGATCGCGATCGCCATCGCTCTTGCCTACCTGTGGACGAGGTGGGACGAACATCAGAAACTTCGGAGAGTAAGAGTTGAGCAAAGGCTCGCCGGCGCGGCCGGCGGTCTGAAAGATCAATAAAATCGGCGGCGCGATGGTGAGCGAGTCGCCGGGAAGTTCCCGGCGTCGAAGTGCTGTCGCGGGCCACAAGAAAACACCGTGTAGAGAGGATTGCTCCATGAACTCCACTTTCCTTCGTGGCTTTGTCTTAATTTTGGGCTTGCTGGTGCCGATTGCCGGCTGTTCGTCCTCCGCGTCGAAAAGACTGGCGGCGGCCGAGCGCGGGGAGGCCAAGGCCCAGCTCGACCTGGGAACCCGTTATGCCCGAGGCAAGGGCGTCGAGAGGAACGATGCCGAAGCGGCGAAGTGGTTGCGCAAGGCGGCCGACCAGGGACTCGCTCGGGCGCAGCTCGATATCGGTGTCCTTTACGCGACCGGACGAGGCGTTCCCCGAGACGACGCCGAGGCAGCGGGATGGTACCGTAAGGCGGCCGACCAGGGTTTGCCCCAGGCGCAATTGAATCTGGGCCTGGCCTATGATCTCGGCCTGGGAGTTCCCGTGGACAAAGCCGAGGCGGAAACCGCGTGGCGGACGGCTGCGATGCAGGGAGACACGGGAGCGGCAAAGAACCTGGCGCAGCTTCGCGCGGAGCGGTGGACCCCGCCTCCTTGCGCCGACAGCGGAATTCCGAGGGCCTGGCAATGCCGGACGATGCCGCCACGCCTGTCGCCACGGCCGTAACTCGAAAGCCGCTGCCGCTGGAGGCAGTATCTCCGGTCCAATACGGCTCGAATAAGTTCTGTTCACAAAGATTTTGAACACAACTACTCCGTTTGGAGGTTTCCGCAGTTCTCTTTGTGCGATAAAATAAAATTGACGGTAAACGCAACGCCGTCGTTCAGCTAGGCCTTCCCGTGTCATCCACCCCCCCTTTGGCGCGGGAAGGCCATTTTCTTGCCGGTACCGGGGACTCGCCGGACGCGGCGTGGCGTGGCGTGCAACTCCCGGGCAGGCTATTCGGCGTGCAATGCTTCCACCGGATCCATTGTCGCCGCTTTTCGTGCCGGCCAAACCCCCGCCGCCAGACCGATCGTTACCGCCGAGGCTTCCGCCAGAACGGCGTAAGTCCACGGCGTGTGAACGGGCAACGCCGGCACCATTGCCTCGATGAGCCGGGCCAGGCCGACGCCGGCGAGCAGCCCGGCCAGTCCGCCGAGGGCGGCGAGAACGGCCGCCTCACCGAGGAACAGCGCCAGCACCTGCCTCCGGCGGCCGCCGAGGGCGCGCAGCAGACCGATTTCGGCGGTGCGCTCGTTGACGGCGATGGTCATGATGGTGAAGATGCCGACCCCGCCGACCACCAGCGAGATCGCCCCCAAGCCGCCGACCGCCATGGTCAGGATATTGAGGACCGAGCTGAGGGTATCCAGCATCTGCTGCTGGGTAATGACGGTGAAGTCGCGGCGGCCGTGACGGGCGGCCAGCAGGCGCTCGACCTCCCGTTCCACCGCGCTCACCGGGGCGTCCTCGGCGTAAAGAACATCGATCTCCATCACCCCCTCTCGGTCGAACAGGTCGAGCGCCCAGGCGGTTGGGATGTAGACGGAATCGTCCATATCGAAGCCGAGGACCTGTCCCTTGGGCTCCATCGACCCGACGACCCGGAAGCGGTAGCCGCCCACCCGGATCGGCTTGCCGACGGGATTGATCTGACCGAACAGTTCCTTGCGCACCTTGTCTCCGAGAACGGCGAAGGCCCGGGCCGACCGCGAATCGTCGGCGGGCAGAAACGTCCCGACATCGACGGCGAACTTGAAGATCTCGGGCAGCTCGCTGCCGACGCCGTAGACGCTGGTGCGCCGGCTGTGCTTGCCGAACTCCACCGCCGCGTTGCCCTGGACCACCCCCTGGGTGGCGGTCACGTGGGCAATGCGGCGCAACGCCTCGGCGTCGTCGAGGGTCAGCGGCCGGTCGGTGCCGAACATCCCCGGCGAGCTGCCGTGGGTGCTGGTCCGCCCCGGGGTAACGGCGATCACGCTGGTGCCGAACTGGGTGAACTCGGAGAGCACGAAACGGTGGACGCCCTCGCCGATCGAGGTCAGCAACACCACCGCGGCGATGCCGACGGCGATGCCCAGCGCGGTCAGCGCGCTGCGTAGCCGGTGGGCGATCACCGCGCCGGCGGCCAGTCGAACGGTGTCGGCAAGCAGCATGGTCTCAACGTCCCGCCAACGATTGCACCGGGTCCACCCTTGCTGCCCTGCGCGCTGGCAGCATCGCGAACGCCACCCCCGTCGTCAGCGCGACCGCCACCGCGGCGGCGATCGCCCAAAGTGGCGGCGTGCTCGGCAACACCGGGAACATCCGCCAGATCATCCAGCTTGCTCCGACGCCGACGCCGACGCCGATGATCGCCCCGAGCAGGGACAACAGCGCCGCTTCCACCAGAAACAGCGCCAGGATACGGCGCGCCGGCGCGCCCAGCGCCTTGAGCAGGCCGATCTCGGCGGTGCGTTGCGAAACCGAGACCAGCATCACGTTCATCACCAGGATCCCGGCGACCAGCAGGCTGATCCCGGCGATCCCGGCCACCGTCAGGGTGAGCGCCTTGAAGATGCGGTCGAACGCCCCAAGCACCGAATCCTGGGTGATCACCGTCACGTCCTCCTCGCCCTCGTGGCGGTCGCGGATGATCGTCCGGATGTCGTGCTTGGTCCGTTCCACGGCCTCGCGGCTCTTCGCCTCGACCAGGATGCGGAACAACGAGGGGGTGTTGAACAACGCCTGGGCGGAGGCCACCGGGATGATCACCATCTCGTCCAGATCGACGCCGATCGAGCGCCCCTTCTGGGCGACGACGCCGATCACCCGGAACCGCCGATCGCCGACCCGGACCCATTCGCCGAGGGCGTCTTCTCCACCGAACAGCTCGTCACGGATTGTTCGGCCGATCACGCATACCGGGCGGGCCTGCCGGGCGCTGCCTTCGGGGAGGAACCGCCCGGCGGCGAGGTCGAGGTGCCGGATCTCGAGAAACTCGGCGGTCGCGCCGAGAACGACGACATCCCTCTCCCGGCTACCGCGCGAAACTTGCGCCTCTCCGACGTTCATCGGCGCCACCCGGGCCACCGCCCGGCTGCGATAGAGCGCCAGCGCGTCGTCGATGGTGAGGTCGCGGGACGTTTCGCCGGTAATCGGCGGGATGCCGCCGGTGGTCTCCTTGCGGCCCGGAAGGACGATCAGCAGGTGGGTTCCAAGGGCGGCGAACTCTCCGGTGACGTAGCGGCGGGCGCCGTCGCCGAGCGCGGTCAGCACCACCACCGCCGCCACCCCGATCGCCATCGCCAGCAACGTCAACGACGTCCGCAACCGGTTTCCGGCCAGCGCCCGGGTGGCGAACGCCACCGTATCCGCGAAGCGCATCATGCCGATACGCCCTCGGGACGATGATCGAGGGAGATGCGACCGTCGACCATGGCGATTTGGCTCGACGCCCGTCCGCCCAGCTCCGGGTCGTGGGTGACGACGATCAGGGTGATACCGCGCTCACGATTGAGCGTCTCCAGGATGTCGATCACCTCCGAGCCCGAGGCCCGGTCGAGGTTGCCGGTCGGCTCGTCCGCCAGGATCATCGTCGGGTCCATGGTCATCGCCCGGGCGATGGCGACCCGCTGACGCTGGCCGCCCGAAAGCTGATCCGGCCGGTGCCCGGCCCGGTCGCTCAACTGCAGGGCATCGAGCATCGCCGCGACCTTGGCCTTGCGTTCGGCCGGTTCGACGCCGGCGAGCACCAATGGCAGCTCGACGTTCTGGGCGGCGTTCAGCCGCGGCACCAGATGGTAGGACTGGAACACGAAGCCGATGTTTTCCCGCCGGACGCTTGCCTGTTCCTCGTCGGAGAGGGTGGTGACGTCCCGCCGGTCGAGCAGGTAGCGTCCGCCGGTCGGCCGATCGAGCAGTCCGATGATGTTGAGCAGCGTCGACTTCCCCGAGCCGGAAGGCCCCATCACCGCCAGGTAGTCGCCGTCGTCGACCTCGAGATTGACGTCGTCGAGGGCACGGACCGTCTGACCGCCGACCCGAAACACACGCTGCAGGGATTGCAGGCGGATCATCGCTCGCCCGCCAAGGCCCCTTGCTCCACGGCTGCCCGCGCCCCGGCGACGACTCCGTCCCTGTTGACCGACAACACCACCCGGTCGCCGGCGGAGAGTCCGGAGACGACCTCGCTATACTCCCAGTTGACGATCCCTGTTTCGATCCCGCGTTCCTCGATCACCCCGTCGGCGGCGAGCACCAGCACTTTCGGGCCTTCGATCACCGCCTCGCTGGGGACCCGCAGCACGTCCTGGTGAACATCGAGGATGATCTCGGCATCGGCGCTGTAGCCGGGAAGCAACGCCACCGTCAGGTCGGGACAGGAGAACGTTACCTCGACCTCGACGGTGCGAGCCTGTTTCTCAACGTCGAGGACGTAAGGCGCGATCCGATCCACCCGCCCCTCGAAGGTCCGGTCGGGGAAGGCGTCGAGGCTGATCCGCGCCGGCATGCCGGTGCGGATCGACGGTGCGTCGACCTCGTCGATCGGCGCGCTGACGTAGGGACAGTCGGTGCCGATCAGGTCGACGGCGGGCGGCGTCGCGATCCCGGGCGGCGACGGCGTGACCACCTGACCGAGCTCGGCGTTGACTTCGGCGATGACGCCGGCGAACGGCGCCTTGAGGATGGTCCGCTCCAGCGCCGCCTGCCTGACGGCGATCTGGTCCCGGGCCACATCGGCTTCGGCTCGAGAGGCCCGGCAAGCGGCCGCGGCCGCTTTCGCATCGGTTACCGCCAAGTCGACGTCCTCCTCGGAGACCACCTTCCTCTCGAGCAGGCGGGTCTTGCGGCGGGCGACGCGCTCGGCATTGTCGGCCCGGTGGCACGACTGTTCGGCGCGGGCCTCCGCCGCCCTGGCCTCGCTCTCGGCGAGCGCGAGCTCGGCCTTGATGCCGACGTTCCACAGCTCCATCAGCACTTGGCCGGTCTCCACCCGGTCGCCTTCTTTCACCGGCAGGCGGATCACCTGACCGCTGGTCGGCGGCGCGATCTTGGCGCGGTGGACGGCAAGGACGGTGCCGGCCCGGGTGTTGACCACCGTCGCCTCGACCCGGCCCCGCCCGACCTCGACAATCCTGACCGAAACCGGCTGCGGGCGCATCAGGTACCAGGCGCCGGCGCCGATGACGGCCACGATCACGAGGAGCAGGAACAGACGCCGGAAAGCAGGACTCATGACACTCGCCTGTGGAGGTATCCCGTAATGCCGTCATTCTACTATGATTTGCGAGCGCGCGTCCGGCATTGTCCTCCGAAACGTGCTTGGTCGCCGGCGGCGACGGGGCTCGAACTCACTTCCCCCGCTCGCGCCACGCCCACGGCGGGACGAACTCTCCCTTCCACAGGCCGCGCTTGGCTTTCCTGGCCTGGTCCCCGACATCGACGTAGACGGTCGACTGGCTTTGGTCGGCGAGGGCCCAGCCGGTATGGACCATGTTCCTACCGATGTCGAATCCATCGGCGGTGCAGGTCGCGATCCACCCGCCCGAAGGCTCCCGTCCGCGGGTCGCGCACACGACGCGATCGACGCCGGCGATCAGGTCCATCGCCGCGGTCCCGGCGATCCGGCCGCAAGGGATGACCTTGTTGGGCCATCGGCAGGTCTGGTCGGGTTCGGGGGGCGCGATCCCATGAAGCCGGATCCGCCGGCCGGCGATCTCCAGCGTGTTGCCGTCGATCACCGTCGCCTTGCCGATGATGTCGGCGTGCGCGGGCAGGGCGACGAGCGCGAGCAAGCCGAAAACGCAGGCGGCCGCTCGCATCTACGGTGACAGGCCGGCGTTGGTCAGCAGTGCCTTCGCGTAACGGATCGGGATCGCATAGCTGATGCCGCTCGGATCCTGAAGGATCTTTTCCTTGGTTTCCTTGATGAAGACGCTGCTGACGATACCGATAACGTCCCCCGTCTCGGTGCCATAGAGAGGACTGCCACTGTTCCCCGGATAGGCGGTGGCATCGAGCTGGAATACCGAGTAGTTCTCCTCGAGCCGGTGAATCATTCGGTTGTCGAGGAGCCGGGAAGAGGGGGGCGCGATGGCGGCGGGGGTGATCGACGAGACGATGCCGCGGTGGGTCACCGGATACAACCCCAGCACCGGCGCGATTGGAAACCCGGTAAAGGCGACGCTCTCGCCGTCCCTGACCGTCGAGTCGTCGCCGAGGGCGAGGGCGGGCAAGGACGGGCCGGGAATCTGCAGAATGGCGATGTCGTGCTCGACATCCACCGCCACCTTCTTCGCCTGCCGAAACTCCGTGCGCTCTCCCCGCCCGATGAACACCGCGAGTTTTTCCCGGCGGTCCGTGTTCAGCTCTTCCGGGAGGACATGCGCATTGGTGATCACGTGGACGCCGTCGGCGACGACAAAGCCGGTGCCCCGCAGGTTCGCCGGAGGGCGCCGGGTGCTCTGATAGCTGCCGACGGCGACGACGCTCGGCTTGATCCGCTGAACGATCTCGCGCAGGTCGCCGGCAATCCCCTGTCGCGGGACCGAAAGCATCGCAACCGCCGAGAGCACCGACGCGAAGGCGAAGGCAAGCGTCCGGACCACGAGAGAGATCGGCGTGCCGGGCCGGTCAGGATCGCGAAGAGCGGCATTTAGCTGGATCATCGAATGCATGCACCCCACCTTCACCAACGGTACCACAATTCGACGGCAAAAAAGTAGCCGCTGTCGGGTGACCGTGCCGCTGATGCGCCGGCCCCGAAACACCCATCGCTCTTGGAGATCGATTCATGCCCGAGCAAGCCATCCTCTATCCGCGCCGACCCGTCCCCGCGCTCGAAGTCGAGACCCTCTCGGGGTCGACTTGGCGCCTCGCCGACCAGAAACCGGACAACTTCATCCTCGTCGTCTTCTATCGCGGCCTCCACTGTCCGATCTGCGCCGGTTATCTCCGCGACCTCGACGCCAAGATCGAGGCGCTGCGCGAGCGCGGCGTGACCGCCGTCGCCATCTCCTCGGACGGCCGGGAGCGGGGGGAGGAGTCCAAACGGAAGTGGCGGATCGACAACCTCGAAATCGGCTACGGCCTCTCCCTCGACAAAGCACGCGAATGGGGCCTCTACATTTCCCAAGGCATCGGCAAGACATCCGCCGGCGTCGAGGAGCCGGCGCTGTTCTCCGAGCCGGCGATCTACCTGGTCAGGCCCGGCGGGACCCTCTACTTCGGCATGGTGCAGACGATGCCGTTCGCCAGGCCTCAGTTCGACGACATCCTCAAGGCCCTCGATGTGGTCATCGCCAAGAACTATCCGGCCCGCGGCGAGGTCGTCGATTTCAAGCACGCCGCCGAATGACGGTCCGATACCGACGCTCACCGCTTGGCGCTCGGGCGGGAACTGACCAACTCGTACCAACGAAGAGCATGGGTGGCGTCCGCGGGCAGCACGATCTTCAGCCACTTGGCGAAGTCGACCACGACCATCGCCATGATGTCGGCCGCGGTATAGCGGTCCCCGGCAACGTAGGCGCTCCCGGCCAGCAGGTCGTCGAGATGGACGAGGAAGCGTTTCGTCCTCAGTTTTCCGCGCTCGCCGAGCGCCGGGATCTGGGCGTAGTTCTCCGCGCCGGTCAGCGCCCGTTCCTTCAATCCCGGCGCCGAATTGCGAAGGGCCTCGGTCATCGCCTGCCAACCGTCGATATCGAAGCGCCACACCCGGTCGGCGACGAGCGCCTTCTCGGCGGGCGTGGCGCCGAGCAGCGGCGGATCGGGAACCGTCTCCTCCAGATAGCGCCAGCAGCCCTGGGTGGAGGTCAGTCGCGTTCCGTCGTCGAGTTCCAGCACCGGAACCGTGCAGTACGGATTGATCGCGCGGAACTCGGGCGAGAGATGCTCGCCGCGGCGCAGGTCGACCTCCCGGGTCGGGATCTCGATCCCCTTCTCGGCGATGAACACCCGCACCAGGCGGGGGCTGGGGGCGGTGCTGCAATCGTAAAAGATCATCGGCTCGTTCTCCTGTCGTTGGAGTTCCTTGTCAATCCGCCGCGAGATGGTCGCGGACGGCCGCGGCGTCGGCGATGGTCTTGACCGGGCCCAGCGCCCGGCCGGTTCCGCGGACGACGACCGTGCCGAAACCCAGCAGCCGGCCGAGAACGTTCTGGCGGATCTCGACGCCCGCGACGTCGCCGCGATCCATCTCGGCGACGGCGCCGAAGACCCGGCTGGTCCTGGCGATGACCCGCCGGTCGGTGATCGTCAGCCCGGTCGTCCGGCGAAGGACCAGGGCGTAGATCAGAAGAATGACGCCGAAGATCACGAACCAGCCGGCAAGCCGGGGATCGTTCGGCACGCCGCCCCACAGCACCAGGAACGCGCCCGGCAGGTACACCGACCAGTGCACCCGCGCGCGGTAGACGACCCGCTCTTCCGGCCTGCCGTTGTCCTGCTCGTCATCCATGATCACACTCGCGGCGGTGGCCATCCGAGAAAGAGGGCGGCGAAACCCGTCTCGACGGCGAGGTAGACGAGTGTCCAGATCCCCGGGCGTCCGTCAACGATCAACGAGGTGATCCGGGCGACGACCAGCGCCGCCATCACCGCCCCCAGCGCCAGCACCAGCGATCTGGACCGCTCCAGCTCCCAGCACGCGTACAGCGCCACCGCGCCCAGCGCCGCCATCATCGCGTTGAGGGCGCGAAGGTGGTTCCTGGCGTCGACGGTCTCGGCGACCAGCCACGTCTTTCCGATCCCGGGCTTGAACACGCCGACGACCCCGGGAATCACCAGGCTCACCCCCAGCACCCCGAGCGCGGCGTAGAGAACCAGTTCGTGTCCAGGCGTCATCGCATCCTCTCGCACGTACTTTAAGGCGAAAGCAGGGAGAGGTCGAACGTGCGCTCGACGTCCAAGCGCCAACAGCCCAATTCGGTAATGGCCTCTGTACTTGGCAAAATCTCTCGATCATTATCCGGCGGCATGTGCAGGCTCTATGGATTTCGCGCCAGCGCCCCGACCAGGGTCGAGTGTTCCCTGGTCCACGCCCAGAACGCCCTGATGGTGCAGAGCCGTCGGGACGCGGAAGGCAAGGACCACCTCCACGGCTGGGGCGTCGCCACCTACACCGACCACGTTCCCCATGTCGAGCGACAGGCGTGGGCGGCCTACCACGGCGAGCACTTCCGCCGTGCCGCCGCGCGGATCCATTCACGCACCGTCCTCGCCCACGTGCGCCGGGCGACCATCGGCGTCCCGGCGTTGAACAACACCCATCCCTTCGCCGACGGCCGCTGGACCTTCGTCCACAACGGAACCCTCGAGGGTTTCGACAGGATCCGCCGGAAGATGCTGGCGGCGATGAGCTTTCGCCACCGCGCCGCCATCGCCGGCGACACCGACAGCGAGCACGTGTTCCGGCTGATCCTCACCCTGCACGACGAGGAACCCCACCGCCCGATCGTCGAGACCCTGCGCCTCGGCACCCGCCGGGTCCTCGACTGGTGCGCCGAGGCGGCGCCGGGGGTGCAGGTCGGGCTCAACTTCATCCTCTCCGACGGCGACACCGTGGTCGGCACCCGCTGGGGCCGGACCCTCCACACCCTGACCCGCGAAGGGATCTCGCCCTGCCCGATCTGCGGCGTTCCCCATGTCCACGACGAAACGGAGCGCCCCTACCGCTCGATCGAGGTGGCGTCCGAACCGCTCACCGACGAGCCCTGGCGCGAGGTACCCGAACGCTCGATCTACACCATCACCCCCGAAGTCGAGCTCACCATCGAGCCGCTGTGAGCGCCCGGGCCGACCGCCGGCCACGGGGCAAGGGAAATCCATCGCTGCAATTCGGCAAGACTACCGCGGCGGCGGGACCCGGGTCGGCGACAGGGTGCGGACCAGCTTGCGGCGGCCGTTGTCGATTTCGAGGATGGCCACCGACTTGGTGGGAATCCGGCCGCCGGGCGGGTAGCCGATGGTGCCGGTGACCCCTTCGAAGCGGCGGATGCCGGCGAGGGCCTCGCGCACCTTTTCCGGATCGGGGCTTCCGGCCGTCGGCCACCGCCGCGATCAGGAGCCGGGCGGAATCGTAGCCGAGGGCGGCGAAGGCGTCGGGGAGGCTGCCGGGATAGGCTTTGGCGTAGGCTTCGCGGAACGCCACCACCCGCGGGTCGGGATTGTCCGCCCCCAGGTAGGCATGGGTGGTGAAGAACACCCGGGCGATGTCGGGGTGGTCGCGCCACGCGTCTTCCACATCGAAGCCGTCGCCGCCCAATATCGGCGCCTCGATGCCGGCCGCGCGCAGCAGCCGGACCGCCTCGACCACGTCCTCGGGCACCGCCGCGACGAAGACGACGTCGGCCTTGCCGAGCCGGCCGACCGCCGGGCCGATGTCTCCGGGGACATAGCTCTCGACCGAGACGACCTCGCCGCCCAGCTCTGCGAAACGGGTCTGGAAATAGCCGTGGAGCAGCCGGGTATAGGAGGTGGTGGCGTCGAACAGGACCGAAACCGTGCGCGCCCCGAGATCGTCGTACGCCCACTCGGCGGCGGCGGCGGCCTGGACGTTGTCGCCGAAGCAGGCGAGGAACAGATAGTCGGGAACCTCGGCGGGCAACAGCGGCGACGTGGCGCCCGAGGTCAGGAACAGCCGCCCGTTGCTGGCGGCGACGGGGGCGGCGGCGAGCACCATGTCGGTGTCGGACAGCCCGAACAGGGCGCTCATCGACGGGTTATCGGCGAGGGCGGCGGCGGTCTTGGCGGCGATCACCTCGGGCCGGCTCTCCCCGTCCTCGAGCACCAGCCGCACCGGCCTCCCCAGCACGCCGCCGCCGCGATTGAGCTCGTCCACCGCCAGTTGGGCGCCCCGCGACGACGGGATGTCGAGCCCGGCCTGGCTGCCGGTCAGGTTGTAGATCGCGCCCAGCACCACCGGCGCAGGCTCGTCGGCGCGGACCGCGCCGGACCAACACAGGAGCGCCGCCGCCGCGAACGCCTTCACCCAAGCGTGCAACCTCGTCCTCATTGCAGTCCTCCCTTCCGTTCCGTCCTGAACCGAGCGGGCAAAAAGTAGTTTGTGGCCGGATCGGCCGCTACCATCGTTGCACATTCGCGCCGGTCGGGCGACGACGAAGCGGGAAAAGGACCGAACAGTCAGCGGAGTGATCGCAGGCGTTGACCAGAACCGCCGCCGCGGAGCATGACCCCAGTGATCCTTACTTGGAAGAAACGGATACTCGGTAACCCAAATTCCAAATGCGGCTCCCCCAAGATTGCAGTTGCTCAAACCGCGCAAATGGAGTATCATTTAAGTAAGGGTGGATGCAAGGCAATAGTCCCTCTGATTTACAACAGAATCGCTCTTGAGGCGGAGAGTATTGTTTTACTTTCCCGCGCGAAGTTGGCGCGACTTCGGGGAAGGAAAACAATGCTACTGAAGCATGTGTTCCGTATCGACGCAGTAATGCGCCGAAGATTCGATATGGTCGAAACTCAAAGGGATTCAGGTCATGACAGGTAATCAGGACGATCCGCAGTTCACTACGCCGACAGGCAGTGGAGAGGTGCCCGATCAACCCGGGGCGGAGGGCGCGTTCGCGACACCAAGCGCGCAGGCGCTTGGTGTGGAAAGCGACGATCAGGACGCGCAGGCATTGGCGGCAGAGGTGCCCGAAGATATCCGCGCATTGAAGGTCGAGATAGAGAACAGCCTCGGCAACAGGGCTGCCGCTGCAGCTGATGTGGGCGCGCAGAGCCTTGAAGGGGAGAACATCAACGGCGTCGGCTTCGCCGTGGCGGATGCGGATGACATTACCTCCGGTCTCGCCAGGAATGTGGAACCGGGGCAGGTTTCGCTGGCCGTTTTCACGGTTGAGCGTCAAGACCCGGCGCAAGTGGAGGCGGAGATGGCAAGCATCGCCGGCACCCGGGCAATGTCCACGGTGCCGATGATCCAGAAGCCGGTCGGGATCGTCGAGGCACAGCCGCACAGGTTCAGGATCCGGCCCGCGCCGGGCGGCGTCTCGGTTGGCCATTTCGCCATTACGGCCGGTACCCTCGGCTGCCTCAGCGTCGGCCTGCGGCCGCCAAGGAATAGTCGGTTGATGATCCTCAGCAACAATCACGT
The DNA here is from genome assembly GCA_963772635.1 of uncultured Alphaproteobacteria bacterium. Taxonomy (GTDB): domain Bacteria; phylum Pseudomonadota; class Alphaproteobacteria; order Rhodospirillales; family Defluviicoccaceae; genus JAUXFS01. The sequence goes on along the minus strand of CAVYYK010000052.1, from coordinate 67,842 downwards.
GTTGGCCAACAGCAACAGCGGAAAGGTTGGCGACTGTATCTGCCAGCCGGGACCGGCCGACGGCGGGCATTGCCCGGCCGATCAGGTGGCCATCCTCGAGCGATGGGTCCCGATCAACTTCGCTGGCGGCGTCAACTTCGTGGACTGCGCCAACGCGTGGGCCTGGCCGGATCGGGTTCGCCGCGAGCTGATCTATCTGAGCGGCGGTCAACGGCGGTTCTTCCGGGTGGGCAGCAGTCCGCTCAACCCTCAGCTCGGCATGCTTGTGGGCAAAAGCGGCCGGACGACACAGCTGACGCAAGGCCGGATCACCGCCGTCAACGTAAGCGTGAATGTCAATTATGGCGCCGCCGGGGTGGCCCAGTTCCGCGATCAATTCGCGGTTCGAGCCCCGAGCGGCAACTTCAGCGCCGGCGGTGACTCCGGCTCGCTTATTTGGCAATGGGCCCGCGGCTTGCAGCCGGTCGGTTTGCTGTTCGCCGGCGGCGGCGGCACGACCTTTGCCAACCGCATAACACGGGTTCTTGCCGCTCTTGATATCCGCCTGTACACGTAAAAGGGGAGGGATCTCGACCAATACCAACGCCCGACGATGGGTCGGTATGGCTTCGCATCGCTTCGGGGGCTTACACGGCGCCACGGTCTCCACGAAGCCTTGGGAACGGACTGGAAACACGATCACAGTAGGTTACTATCGGTGGGCGTTGGTATATGGCGGGGCAGACGGGCGTCTGTCCCGCCGGTCAGCGGAAGGAAGATGATCATGCAGCATGAAGATCCCGAGTTCGAAGTGCCGAGCATCGAGCAGCTTACGGCCGAACAGGGGCGGACGGAGCCCGAAGTCGCAGAACAGGAGCCGACATCCGCGGTGTCCGCCGTATTGGCCCGGCATCACGACGCCCTGATCGCCCGCAAGGACGTGACCATGCTCGGAGAAGGGCTCGACGTCGCCGGCCGGCCGGCCATCGTGATCGGCGTGAAGACCACGGCTGGCCTGCGCGGACTGCCGAAGGACCTCGACGGAGTTCCGGTCGTCACGCAGATCACCGGCGAAATTACCGCTCAGGGCAAGCCTTAGCGCGGATATCTCACGCGGAGGGCTCAGGATCACAGGATCAATGGGGTCAAACTCGATTGATCACCCCCGACGTCGAGCTCACCATCGAGCCGCCGTGAGTGCTGGGCGCCGAAGATATAGGATGGCGACGAGCATGACGGGCGGATTTCGGCGATGACCAAACCTGACATTACCCGGGCCGACCTCGGCGCCGGGGTCGAGATGGGCAGGATCAACGACGGTTATATTCTCCAACCGGGCGTACGCCGACGCGTTCGTCGACATCGGCATCAAGGAGATCGCCGACCGTTTCGGCGGCGAGGTCCGTTACGCCGAGTTCGGCGGCGGCGAGGGTTTTCTGCCCCGGATCGTCGCCGACTTCATCGCGGCGACCGGGCGTACGGTCCATGCCCTGGTGGTCGACGCCAACGACGGCTTCCTGGCCAAGGCGGCGGCGCTCGGGCTGGAGACCCTGTGCGCCGACCTCGAGGACGTCGAGCTCGCCGACTACGACCTGATCACCATGCGCTCGGTCAACCACTACAACGACATCGACGCCCAGCAGCGCATCGTCGATGGGGCCTTCGACGCTTTGAAGGCGGGCGGCTTCCTGGTCAGCCAGAACTTGTCCGGACCCAGCGACCGCTACTGCCGGATGACATCGGCGCTCTCCAAGCTGCCGTCGCTGGGGCGGGTCGACAGCGCGGGCGACGTGCCGCACATGACCGCGGAGCCCGAGTTTGACGGCCTGATGACCCGGGCGGGCTTTTCGGACGTCCACGTCGCCGGCCATGCCCCGGACATCCAGATCGGCCCCGAATATTACTGGGCGCGGTTCAACGCCCACCGCCGCGAGGCCGCGGAAGCCGCCGGCGACGAGACCGCGGTCGGCGAAATCGACGCCCGCCACCAACGCTATCTGGCCGAGGCCAACGACCTCATCGAACGGTTCCTCGGCGAGGCCGACGCCGACGAGGCGTCGCGGTTCCGCCACGCCGCCAGCTCCTACGTGATGCCGCTGTCGTTCCCGATCCACGTCGGCCGCAAGCCCGGGTGATCGCTCCGGGGTTTATCCTGCACACTCCGCCAGAGCCTGGCCGAGGATGGCGAGGCCGCTGTCGATCTCGTCGCGAGAGACCGTGAGCGGCGGGGCGATGCGGAAGACGCCGGCGAGGCCGGGGAGCTGGACGATGTTCATGCTGAGGCCGAGCTCCAGACAGCGCCGCGAGATCGCCGCGCCGAGTTCGGGAGCGGGCGCGCGGGTCTCCCGGTCCTCGACGATTTCGACGCCGATCAGCAGGCCGCGGCCGCGAACGTCGCCGATGCATTCGTAGCGCTGCTGCAGCGACCTCGAGGCCGGCACGCAGGTATTCACCCAGTTCGGCGGCGCGCGCCGCCAGCCGGTCGCGGCGCAGCACCTCCAGCACCGCCAAGCCAACGCGGGCGGGCAGCGGGTCGGAGACGTGGGAGGTGTAATACAGGAATCCCTTGTCGAAGCAGTCCTCCTCGATCGCCGCCCCGGTGATCGTCGCCGCCAGCGGCAACCCGGCGCCGAGGGTCTTGGAAAGCGTCAGGATGTCGGGAGTGGCGCCCTGCTGCTCGAAGGCGAAATTGGCGCCGACCCGGCCGAGGCCGGTCTGCGCCTCGTCGACGATCAGCAGCATGCCGCGCTCTTCGCACTTCTCCTTGAGCCGCGCGAGATAGCCGGGCGGCAGCTCGACGATGCCGCCGACGCTGAGGATCGGCTCGACGATCGCCGCGGCGAGGGCGCCGACCGACTGGCGGTCGACCAGCTCGAAGCCGACCTCCAGGCACGTGAGATCGCAGGCGTCGCGGCAGTGCCTGATCGGGCAGCGGTAGCAGTTGGGCATCGGCAGCGCCATCGTCCCCGGCAGGGTCGGGCCGTAGCCACGGCGGCCGGCGGAATAGGTGCTGGCCGAGGCTCCCGCCGTCATCCCGTGCCACGAGGCGTTGAAGCCGACCACCTCGAAGCCGCCGGTGTGCAGCTTGGCCATGCGCAACGCCGCCTCGTTGGACTCGCCGCCGGTGCTGACCAGCATCGCCTTGCCGAGGCTCGGCGGCAGCAATCCCGCGAGCGCCCGGCACAGCTCGATCACCGGCGCGGACAGGGTGCCGCTGAACAGATGCAGCGCCCCGGCCATCGCCCGCTCGATCGCCGCCAGGATCTCCGGGTGATTGTGGCCCAGCGTCGCGCACATCTGCCCCGAAGTGAAGTCGAGGATCGCCCGGCCGTCGCGGTCGTAGACGTAGGACCCCTTGGCGCGGGCGGCCAGGAACGGCGAGAACGCGCCGCCGTAGCGGATCAAATGATCCTCGACCGCCTGCCAAAGATCGTCGTCGTCGGCTTCGCCCATCGTTGATCCCTCCCTTTGCCTGCGCGAGTTGTCAAACCACGGTATAGACGCCCCAGGCAATCAGCAATACAGCGGCGATGCGGCGGACGACGTGGCCGGCGGGGGCGATCTTCTCGATCAGTACGAACCCGGCGAGCGCCGCGACCCAGAGCAGGTTCATCACCCCGCCGACGAACAGCAGCGCCATCAGCACCCAGCAGCAGCCGACACAATAGGCGCCGTGCTCCAGGCCCATGCGGACGGCGCCGGCCACACCGGGACGCCAACGTCTGGACAGGAACTCGATCGGCGAGCGGCAATGCTCGAGGCAGCGGTGCTTGAGCGGGCTGAGCTGATAGAGGCCGGCGGCGACGAGGACGACCCCGCCGAACGCGGTGCCGGCCGCCGCCATCATCGGTGTCAACAAGGCGAGCCGTTCGAGACCCCACTGGAGAACGACGGCGGCGACGCTGAAGCCGGTCCAGGCGGTGAGATAGCCGATAACGAAGGCCGGGACCGGCGCGATGTCGTGGCCGCGGGCGCGCTGCTTGCGGCGCACGGCGGCGAACAGCAGGATCGTCGGCGTGGCGCTCGGCAGCATCATCCCGACCATCATGATCGCCCACATCAGCAACATCAGGATCCATTCGATCGGCGACCAGGCGGCGATCCGCGCCGCCGCCATGCCTTCGATGCCGCCGGAGACGCGCGTCATCCCTTCCATGTCCGCCGCGCCCGCCAACAGGTAGCCCCAGGCGAGCGCCGTCACCCCGACCAGCCCGGTCAGGATGAACGCGCGCTCGCGGCGCGGCAGCGCCGGACCGGACGGGCGGACGTCCATGGTCAGCGGAAGGCGAGCCGGCTCGATTCGCCACCGACGATCCCGTGCGGACCGTAGGCGGCGTGCCAGAGCTGGCCGTAGCGGCCGGTGTTCTCGTAGACGATGTCGCCGTGGCCGGTGAAGGTGCTGCTGACCATCACGCATTCCTTGAACTCGAAGCCTTCGGGCAAGTGGATGACGGCGCGGTGCGGCTTGCCGGTGACCGGGTTGAGGATCGGCGTCAGCGCGACGTCAAGAACGCCGGGTATCTGCACCTTGCCCGTGAGGTTCTCCACGTCCCATTCGAACGCGATCGGCGCGATCACGGTCTCGAACTCGGTCTCGATGGTCGAGCCGTAGATGTTGAACACCGTCGTCGGCTCCTGCTCCTCGCCGGAGAGGATCTTGAGCAACGCCTCGCGCTGCGCCTCGCTCGTCCGTTCGTCGATGATCGCCTGGGCTTCGCCGTGCCCCTCGTGCACCGGTCCCGGCCAGCGGAACTTGGCGGCGTAGCGCACCCCGTCGAGGCGGACGTCGCCGAAGTAGCCCTCCTCGATCTCCATCGCCTCCAGTCCCTCGCAGACGCCGTAGGTCGGCGGCGCGTTGAACTCGCACGGGCAACCGTAGTTGCAGTTGCAGGCGCCGATCTTCTTGCCGGTGATCTTCCAGTCCAAGTAACTCATCGCACCCCTCCCCTCGTTCAGAGCGGATCGTTTTGAAATTCGTTCTCATTCTTATGGATGCCGGCGCTCACTGCAAACGGCATTTGGAGGGACACCGCCGTGCGCCGGGCGGAGACTGGATCAGAGCTGGGTGAGGCCGTGGGTTTTCAGCAGATTGACCAGGGTCTCGCCGCTGCGCACCCGGTGCTGGCGGTGGAGCCGGCGCGCCGCCACCGCGTCGCCGCGGGCGATTGCGTCGACGACGGCGGCGTGGTCCTTGTTGGAGTCCACCGGTTTCGGTCGCAAGCCGAGGGTCACCAGTCGCACCCGATGGCTCTGGTCCCAGTAGCCGCTGACCAGGGCGCGCAGCCGCTCGTTGTCGCAGTACTCGACCAGCAGCAGATGGAACCGCTCGTCGGCGGCGGCCCAGGTGCGCAGATCGTCGGCCGCCAGGGCGGCGTCCATGTCGGCGACCGCCTGCTTCAACGCCCGCAGCTCCTCCGGCGAAACGCCGCGCGCCGCCACCCGTTCGGCGGCCATCGACTCGAGGGCGGTGAGCACGTCGTAGATCTCGCGCATGTCGTCGGCGGAAATCGGCAGGACCCGCATGCCGTGGCGCGGGCGGACCTCGACCATGCCCTCGTCGGCGAGCCGGACCATCGCCTCGCGCACCGGCGTCCGGCTCATCTCCAGCATTTCCGCCAGTTCCTGCTCCAGAACCTGGGTGCCAGCCGACAGTTCGTTTTCGAGAATCCGCCGTCGGATCTCGGTATAGGCGCGCTCGGTCAGGGAATTCCGGGGGCTTACGGGCCGGTTCACGGCGTCACCCTGCGGCCGAGCCTGTTGGACTCGTAGACCGCGTTCTCGATCCTGAGGTTGGTCAGGTAGTCACGCCCGGTGTTCATGAACGGGCCGTTGTCGGCTGAGCCGATCGACCACGTGGCGCTGTAGGAGGTAGACGCAGTCGCCGGCGAAAGCCCCGGTTTTCCCAGGCATAGGAGACTTCCTCCTCGTCGTTGAGGCCGTGCCGGCGCAGGAACAGGCGGCCGTAGCCGTCGAGGCGCAGCACCGCGTCCGAGCCCTCGAGCACCATCTCGCCCATGGTCAGCCGCCGGTTATCGGCGGCGTGATCGACCAGCCGGTTGCCGTCGAAGACGCCGCGGGCGCCCGAGGCGAAATCGAACAGGATGATTCCGGCGTCCTCGCCGGCGATCACCGGGTTGAGCTTGCGCAGCCGGGCATAGATCTCCGTGACCTCGCCCATCATGTAGCGGAAGGTGTCGATCAGATGGATGGCGGTCTCGTGGACCAGGAACCGTTCCATCTTCTGGAAGTACGGCTGCCGGTCGAGGTAGGCGCGGGGTCCCTGGCCATCTCCCGGGCGGAGGCGGAAGCCCACTTCGTAGGGCTCGCCCAGCGTGCCCGCGTCCAACATACGCTTGGCCTCGATGAACCAGGGCTGGAACCGGAAATTCTCGTGAACGATCAGCGGCGTCGCCGTCGCTTCCGCCAAGCGTACCGCCTCTTCGGCTTCGGCCAGGGTCTGGCAGAACGGCTTCTGGCAGATCGTCGGCACCCGCCGCTCGGCGGCGATCCGGATATAATCGAGGTGGGTGACCGGCGGAGTGATGATGTCGACCAGGTCGGGCCGGACGCCGTCGAGCATCTCGGCGAAATCGGTGCAGGTTTGGGGAATGTCGTACTTGTCGGCGATCTCGCGGGCGTTGGCCTCGGTGCGGTTGCAAACGGCGACGACATCGACGTCGTCCATCCGCGTCCACGCCTCGTACTGATACTGGCTGAAGTAACCGGCGCCGACCGTCGCGACGCGCATCTTGGCACTCATCTCGCTATCCCTCCGTTCTCGTCGTCACCCGGTTCCCGTCAAGCGGAAACGGTGGCCGCGGGTTCTACCTGTTCCAGCGCCGCCGCCACGGCATCGGCGATGGCGCGGGTGCCGGCGGTGCCGCCCAACTCGATCGGCACCAGGCTCCCCGGCGCAAACGCATGGTCGACGGCGGCGCGGATCAGCCCGGCGGCGTCGCGACAGGCCGGGATCCGATGACGGTCCGCCAGCCAGTCGAGCATCATCGCCCCGGACAGGATCATCGCCGTCGGGTTCGCCTTGCCCTGCCCGGCGATGTCGGGGGCGCTGCCGTGGCAGGGCTGGAACACGGCATGGTCGTCGCCGATGTCGGCGGACGGCGCCATCCCCATCCCGCCGATGAGGCCGGCGCCGAGGTCGGAGAGAATGTCGCCGAACATGTTCTCGGTGACAAGCACGTCGAACGCCCAGGGATTTCGCACCATGTTGAGCGCGGTGGCGTCGACGTAGGCGTGATCGGCGCCGAGATCGGGATGGGCGGCGGCGCGCTCGTCGAAGATCCGTCGGAAGAACGCGAACGACGCGAACACGTTGGCCTTGTCGACGCAGGTGACGACGCCGCGCTTGCCCGCCTGCTTGCGCTTGCGGGCGAGACCGAAGGCGAAATCGAACAGCCGTTCGCTGACCGCGCGGGTGATGACCATGGTGTCGCGCGCCACCTCGTCGTTCTCGACGGTCCCTTTGCCATGGGAGGCGAACAGACCCTCGGTCGACTCGCGAACGAGCACGAAGTCCAGGTTCGCCGCCCTCGGATCGCGAAGGGCGCCGGCAACGCCGGAGATCGCCCGCACCGGGCGCACGCCGGCATAGAGGCCGAACTCGACCCGCAGGTCCAGTTGCGGCGCGATCTCGGTGCCGTCGGGATAGCGGATGGCGGGGTCGCCCATGGCGGCGAGCAGGATGGCGTCAGCCGCCTTCGCCTCGGCCATCGAGGTCGGCGGCAACGCAACGCCGGTGTCCCTGTAGGTTGCGGCCCCGGCGGGCAGGCGTTGGTAGGAGAGCGAGAAACCGCCGACGATGCGGGCCGCCCGCGTGAGAAGATCGAGGCAGGGCTCGGTGATCTCGTGGCCGATGCCGTCTCCGGCAAACACCGCGATGCGAAAGTCCGCTGTGCGGGACATGTTGGACCTCACATCGAGTTGGTGTTGGCCGCCAGCGGCCCCAGGTCATATGTCCAGTGCGGCGGCGGATGGCCGGCGACCGGCACGGGAAAGGCGGCGACGGCATCGCCGAGCAGGCATCCCAGGTAAGCGGTGCGGAGATCGCCGCCGCCGAAAGCGAGGCTGGAGACATTGCGCAGGCGCCGGCCGCCGACGCCGTCGAGATGGGGTCGGTCCATGACGCCGAGCTGGAAGGCCTCTTCGACCCAGGCGACGTGCTCCGGGTCGCAATCCTCGAGAACGATGTCGACGGCGCCGTCGGGGGCGACCCGCAGGATGCGATTGCTGACGATGCTGGTGATCCACACCCCGCCCTCGGCGTCGAAGGTCATGCCGTCCGGGAAGGTTCCGGCGCCGAACTCGGCGATCGTCCGCTTGTTGAACAGGCGGCCGTCGTCGCCGATATCGAAGGCGGTGAGGCGGCGGGCGAAGGTTTCGTTGACGAAGAGGCGCTCGCCGTCGGGGTGGACCAGGCATTCGTTGGTATAGCCGAGGCCGTCGGCGACGATGCGCGCACCCGCGGCGTCGACGAGGACGATGAAGCCGTCGGCGACATCGCTGCGATATCCGAGGCTGCGGGGCTGCAGCCGGGTACTGACGGTGATCCACAGCCGCCCGGCCTGGTCATGGTGGACGAAATTGGTCGGCGGCAGCGGCGCGCCATCGACCTTAACGACCAGCGGCTCGGTGCGGCCGTCCGCGTCAAGGCGCCACACGCCACCCTCGTTCGCTCCCAAATGGGCGAGCAGGAAGGCGCCGCCGGGGACGAGGGCGATCCCGTTCGGCCGCAGCGGCTGCTCCCGGTCGCGGGCGAGGATCCGCCGGATACGGCCGTCGGGAGCGATCATCGTGACCCCGCCGCCGTCGGTCCAGTCCGACACGAACAGCCGCCCCGAAGCGTGACAGAGGACACACTCCGGCCGGTTCAGTCCGCTGCCCAGGAACGTGACCCGATCGAGTTCGATCATTTCTCTCCCATGCCACAGGAATTGGTTTGACGATGCATTCGTTAACGTATACATTATCACCCTCGACCGCACAAACAAGTGCATTTATGCGCAACGCGGGCGATACGGACGGGATGAGTGGTCAGGTGTTGCCGGGTCGGATCCCAGGATCATCGAGGCAACACGGGGTTCGAACGAGCCGTATGCGACAAGGTGATCGGTCGTTCGGAATGCTCAGCCCCCGTAGCGTCGGTTTGCCCATGTGTGTTGGATCAATGAAGCTTTGGAGGGAACGATGAAAGGCATTCTCGGCGCCGCCGCGGCCGCGGTTCTGCTGGTCGGTGTTGGCGCGCAAGCGGCGGACTATCCGTCGCGGGATATCACCGACGTGGTCGTATGGTCGGCCGGCGGCGGCACCGACGTGTGCAACCGCATCGTCGCCGCGGAAATGCAGAATTTCCTGCCGGTCCGCATCAACGTCACCAACAAGCCGGGCGGCGTCGCCGGATCGATCGGCATGAGCTATGTCTACGGCCAGCCGGCCGACGGCTACACCATCGTCGGACTGTCGGAATCGGTGGTCACCGCTGCCGTCCAGGGCGGTTGGGACCAGAAGATGAGCGTCTGGTACCCGTTCATCATCGCCGGCTCGCCCGACGTGGTCTCGGTCACCCCCGACACGCCGTACAAGACGCTCAAGGACCTGATCGAGGCGGCCAAGGCCGCTCCCGGTAGCATCAAGGCTTCCGCCAGCGGCGCCGGCTCGATCCACCACCTCAATCTTCTGGCGCTGATGAAGGGCACCGATGCCAAGATGAACTTCATCCCGTATCCGGGCTCGGCTCCCGCCCAGACGGCGGCGATGACCGGCGAGGTGTCGGTTGTGGTGACGTCCCTCGCCGAGCAGCAGCAGCTCATCAAGGGCGGCAAGCTGCGCGCGCTGGCGATGCTCGTTCCGGACGCGTTCGAGCTCGACGGCGTCGGCACCATCCCGTCAGCCTTCGACGCCTACCCGGCGCTTTCCGAGCATCTGCCGATCAGCCAGGCCATCGGCATGGCGGTGAAGAACGATTCGCCGGACAACGTCAAGAAGGTCCTCACCGACGCCTTCGACAAGGCGATGGCGACCGAAGCCGTGAAGAAATGGGCGAAGGACAACTTCTACGTCCTTTCCGGCAAGACCGGCGCCGCCGCGCAGGAGGAGTTCGCCCGTCTCGAGAGTTTGTTCGCCTGGACGCTGCATGAACTGGGCGCGGCCAAGAAGGATCCGGCGGAACTCGGTATTCCGAAGCCCTGACCCTTCGCGACGCGGTGCCGGCATAGGCACCACCGGCGGGGACGGCGACCCCCCTCGTCGTCCCCGCCGGGCGTCATCCGATCGTCTGATCGAAGGTTCACCATGAACGACGAGAAGAGTGTCGAGCGGAGCCTGCGGAAGGCCGACTTCTGGACCAGCATCGTCCTGTTCGCCCTCGGCGTGGCGATGTTCATCGGCGCCACCACCTTCCCGATGACGGACAGCTACGGCGGCGTTCAGAACGTCTGGTATGTGTCGCCGGCGCTGTTCCCGCTGATCATCGCGACCGCCCTGGTCATCCTGTCCCTGGTGCTGTTCGCCAATGCGATATTGACCGTCGGCGTCCGCGATGCCGTCGCCGACATCGGCCGGCTGTCCTACCGGCTCTCCGAACGCGACGTCCGGCTGGTGATGGTGATCGCCCTGATCGGCGCCTACGTCTACGCGCTGGTGCCCCGCGTCGACTTCTTCCTGGCGACGGCGCTGTTCCTGCAGGCGTTCATCGGTTCGTTCTATCCGGAACGATCCGATATGATGAAGGTGCACGCGGCGCCGTTCCTGGCCTTCTCGGTCCTGGTCGGCGTGCTTGCCCTCGTCGGCCCGACCCGTGAACCCGAAACCTTATTCGCCGGCGTGATCGACGCCGCGGCCCTGGGACTGTTCGTGATCGTCGCTTTCGTCGCGCTGCGCCGGCTCGCCGGACCGACGCAGCCCGACCGGCGGCGGGTCCGCATCGGACTCGTGGTCAGCGTGGTGGTGCCGCTGATCCTGTGCCCGGTGTTCAAATACCTGTTGCTGGTGCCGCTGCCAATGGAAGGCTTGGTCACCGGCGCGATGGACAGCCTTCGCTACGCCCTGCGCACGCTGACGGGCTAGAAAGTGAGATCCCGGAGCGCCTATGAGCCTGTTCAGCCAGTTTTCCACTTTTTTCGGCACCCTGATCGAGTTGCTCGCCGACCCGACCAACTGGGTGTTGCTGATCTTTTCGAGCTTCCTCGGCATCGTCTTCGGCGCGTTGCCGGGGTTGACGGCGACGCTCGGCGTCGCCCTGCTCACCACCCTGACCTATGGCATGCCGCTGGACACGGCGCTGATCACCCTGCTCGCCATGTACGTGGGCGCCATCTACGGCGGCTCCTATCCGTCGATCCTGATCAACATCCCGGGAACCGCCGCCTCCGCCGCCACCGCCATGGACGGCTACCCTCTCGCCCAGAAAGGCGAGGGCGGGCGCGCCCTCGGGCTGACGACGACCGCGTCGTTCATCGGCACGATCTTCGGCGTGCTGTGCCTGGTCGCCTTCGCGCCGTTGATCTCCGAGCTGGCGCTGCAGTTCACGTCGTACGAGTTCTGCCTGCTGGCCATCTTCGGGATCGTCATCAGCGGTACGCTGACCAGCAAGGACCTGGTCTACAAGGGCTGGATCGCCGGCCTTCTCGGTCTGGCGCTGGCGACCATCGGCCGCGACCGGCTGCAGTTCTATCCGCGCTACACCTTCGACATCTCGGCCCTGGACGGCGGCATCGAGGTGGTTCCGGTGCTGATCGGCGCCTTCGGCATCCCGCAGATCATCGGCGTGCTGCGCGACCGCCTGGCCATGGGCAAGCCGGCGGCGGTAACCCGGATCCTGCCCGAGTTCGGGACCATCGTCCGCAACGCCAAGCACATCGTCCGCTCGTCGCTGATCGGGGTCGGCATCGGCGCGGTGCCCGGCGTCGGCGAGGATATCGCCGGCTGGGTTTCCTACGGCGTCGCCAAGAACACCTCCAGGCACCCGGAGACCTTCGGCAAGGGCGAGCCGGCCGGCGTCGTCTCCTCGGAAACCGCCAACAACGCCTGCATCGGCGGCGCGCTGATCCCGCTGCTCACCCTCGGCATCCCCGGCAGCCCGCCGGCGGTGATGCTGCTCGGCGCGCTGATGCTGCACGGGGTCAACCCCGGGCCGATGATCACCTTCGAGCATCCCACGTTTCTGGTCGAGGTCACCGCGGTGATGCTGCTGGCCTCCCTCGCCATGTGGATCAACGGCATGCTGCTCGCCCGCCAGGTGATCAAGGTGCTGCGAGTGCCGACGACGGTATTCCTGCCGATCGTCGCCGTGCTCTGCGTGATCGGCTCCTATTCCCTCGGCCTCAACGTCGTCAACCTGTACCTGATGGTGCCGGTCGGCATCGCCGCCTACTTCCTCACCGAGATGGAGTATCCGATCTCGCCGCTGGTGATCGGCGTCATCCTCGGACCGATGGCCGACGAGAACCTGCGCCGGGCGATGATGGTCTCGGAAGGGAGCTTCCTGCCGTTCTTCACCCGCCCGGTCTCGGTCCTGCTGATCGCCGTCATCCTGCTCACCGTGCTGTCGCAGATCCCCGCCTACAAGCGCTGGCGCGCCCGCCTGTGGGAGCGCCTGATGGGGCGGAACCGCCGGCCGCAATGACCAAACCGCGGGACGATTTTGGAGCGTCGACGTGACGAAACAAGAACATGTGGCCAAGGTCGTCCTCGGCCACGATTGGACGAACCTCGAGGATTGGGTCAAGGCGCTCGATGAACTCGCGGAATTGAGCGACGAGCAGATCGATCGAACTCGAAACGCCGACGCCCGGTGGTGGAGGAGCTCCGAAATGACGGCAAACTCGGATCTGAGCATCGCCGTGATCCCCGGGGACGGGATCGGCATCGAGATCATCGACGGCTGCCTGGCGATCCTCGACGCGCTGCAAAAGCGGGTCGGCGGCTACAAGCTGGCCTACAAGAACTACCGGATCGGCGCGGCGTTCTTCGCCGAGACCGGCGTCGACATGACCGACGAGGACTTCGAGGCGATGGGCCGGGACGACGCGATCCTGCTCGGCGCCATCGGCGATCCCAAGGTCCGCCATCCCGACGGCACCGAAATCTCGCCGCACCTGAGGATCCGCACCCGGTTCAGCCTGTGCGCGGGACTGCGGCCGGCGAAGGCCTATCCCAACGCGCCGCGCCGGCTGAGGGACGACCGCGCCGCCGACATCGACCTGGTGGTGGTGCGGGAATCGACCGAAGGGCTGTTCCATACCGCCCTCGTCGGCAAGGTGGTCGACGATCGCGAAGCCACCGAGATCATGAAGATTACCCGTCCGGTCTGCGAGCAGCTGTTCGACGAGGCCTTCGCGTTGGCGCGCCGGCGCAAGACCCGGGGCGGCAAGGGCAAGGTGACCTGTGTCGACAAGGCCAACGTGTTCAAGGCGATGGCGTTCTTCCGCAAGATCTTCGACGAGCGGGCGGCGCTCCATCCGGACATCGAGGTGGGCTACAACTACGTCGATGCCCAGGCGCTCGATCTGATCCGCCGGCCGTGGGAGTTCGACGTGCTGGTGATGGAGAACATGTTCGGCGACATCCTCTCCGACCTCAGCGCCGCCCTGGTCGGCGGCATGGGGATGGCGCCGTGCGGCGAGATCGGCCGCAACCACGCCATGTTCCAGCCGGCCCACGGCAGCGCCCCCGACATCGCCGGCCAGGACAAGGCCAACCCGACGGCGATGATCCTGTCGGCGGCGATGATGCTCGACTGGCTCGGCGATCGCCACGGCGTCGACGCGTTGGTGAGCGCGGCCAGGGTGCTCGACGACGCGGTGTGCGAAGGGTTCGCCTCGGGGCGGGTCAACCCGATCGAGTTCGGCGGACCGCACGGGACCAAGGAGGCCACCCGCTCGATCATCGACATCATCGGCAAGGCGGCATAGGCCGGAACGCTCGCGGGAGGAGTTGCCAATGCTTCTGTTGGGCTGCATCGCCGACGACTTCACCGGCGGCACCGATATCGCGCTCACCCTGGTGCGCGGCGGCATGCGCACGGTGCAGGTGATCGGCGTGCCCCCCGCCGGCGGCGCCCTGCCGGAGGCGGATGCCGTCGTCGTCTCGCTCAAGTCGCGGACCAGTCCGGTCGCGGACGCCGTCGCCGAGTCCGTCGCCGGCGCCGATGCGTTGCTCGCCGCCGGCGCCCGGCAACTGGTGTTCAAATACTGCTCGACCTTCGATTCCACCGATGCCGGCAACATCGGCCCGGTCGCCGAGGCGCTGCTCGAGCGCGTCGGAGGCGGGATCACCCTCGCCTGCCCGGCCTTTCCCGAGAACGGCCGGACCGTCTACCAGGGTCACCTGTTCGTCGGCACCGTGCTGCTCTCCGAAAGCCCGCTCAAGGACCATCCGCTGACGCCGATGCGCGATCCCGACCTGGTGCGGGTGCTGCAGCGCCAGACGCGGGCGCCGGTAGGGCTGGTGCCCTACGGTGTCGTCGAGAAGGGGCCGGAGGCGATCGCCATCGCCTTCAAGCGCGCAGGAGCGGCGGGCCAGCGGATCGTCATCGTCGACGCGCTGAGCGACCGGCACCTCCGCGACATCGCCACCGCCGCCGCCGACTTCCCGTTGATCACCGGCGGCTCGGGGATCGCCATCGGCCTGCCCGACAACTTCCGCCGCCGCGGGCTGCTGACGACGACCGACGCCATCGCAGCATTTTCGGCGCCACCGGGCCGCGCCGCGATCCTCGCCGGAAGCTGCTCGCAGGCGACCCTCGGGCAGATCGCGGCGGCGAAGGAAGCCGGATTACCCGCGCTGGCCCTCGATGCCCTCGACCTCTGCGCCGGCACCGTCACGGTGGCGGACATCGTCCGGTGGGCGGCGAAGCAATCGCCGGAACAGCCGTTGCTGATCTACTCCAGCGCCGATCCGGAAGTCATCACGCGCGTCCAGGAGCGGATGGGCCGCGAACAGGCGGGCGCGGTGGTGGAGACGGACGATGGCGGCGGTGGCCGGCGAGCTGGTTTCGACAGGCGTGACCCGAATGATCGTCGCCGGCGGCGAAACCTCGGGCGCGGTGGTCGGCGCGCTCGGCGTCTCCGCCCTGGAGATCGGCCCGGAGATCGATCCCGGCGTGCCGTGGACCCGTGCGCTCGCCGGGCCGCCGTTGGCGCTGGCGCTCAAATCGGGCAACTTCGGCGCCCCTGATTTCTTCCTCAAGGCGTGGGAGCGGTTGGCATGAGCGACGAGACCCGGCTTCGCGACGCCGTCTGCCGGATGGGGAAATCCCTCTACGACCGCGGTTTGACCTTCGGCAGCACCGGCAACATCAGCGTCCGCCTGGAAGGGGGCGGCTGGTTGATGACGCCAACCAATGCGTCGATGGGCGATCTCGATCCGGCGCGGCTGTCGCACATCAACGACAACGGCGATCCTGATCGCCGGCGACCCGCCCACCAAGGAGTCGTTCCTGCACGTCACCATGTACCGGGAGCGGGCGGATGCCCGCGCCGTCGTCCACCTGCATTCGACCCATTCGGTCGCCGTCGCCTGCCTCGACGGCGTCGATCCGGCGGACGTGCTGCCGCCGATCACCGCCTACTACATCATGCGCGTCGGCCGGCTGCCGCTGGTGCCGTATTACCCGCCCGGCGACAAGAGCCTCGCCGACGCCGTCGGCAGGCTCGCCGGCAAGCACCACGCGGTGCTGCTCGCCAACCACGGACCCGTCGTCGCCGGCACCAGCCTGGAGAACGCCGTCTACGCCACCGAGGAACTGGAGGAGACCGCCAAGCTGTTCCTGATGCTACGCGGCACGGCGACGCGGCTGCTGACGCCCGAGCAGGTCACCGAGCTGCGCCGCCGGTTCGGCGGCTGACGATCGCCAACGAACGAGGAGGAAACCCCGCGATGTATGTCGTCACCGTCACCTTCGAGGTCGAACCCGGACACGTCGAAGCCTTTACCGCGGCGGTGCTGACCCAGGCGCGCAACTCGCTGGAGCGCGAGGATCGCTGCAGTTGCTTCGACGTCTGCCGCGACCCCGACCACCCGGAGCGGATCTTTCTCTATGAGCTCTACGACAACCGGGCGGCGTTCGACGACCACCTCGCCAGCGACCATTTCAAGTCGTTCGACCGGACCGTGACCCCCTGGGTGCGGCAGAAGCGCGTGGAGACATGGGCGCTGGTCGGCAAATCGGGCTGAAACGGGTTCCCGGACCACGACCGGGCGCCGGCGTTCCCCGTGCGGCGGCGGCGCCTTCAGCCCCCGGTGACGCTCATGTGGCGCCCAACCGCGGGTGCCCGGTGGTCGCGGTCGATGACGAAGTCGTGGCCCTTCGGCTTGCGGGTGATCGCCTCGACGATCGCGGCGTCGAGCAGGTCGTCGTTGCCGCTGGCGCGAACCGGCGCGCGCAGGTCGGCGGCGTCGCTCTGGCCCAGGCACATGTAAAGCGTCCCGGTGCAGGTGAGCCGCACCCGGTTGCAGCCTTCGCAGAAGTTGTGGGTCAGCGGAGTGATGAAGCCGAGCTTGCGGCCGGTCTCGCCGACCCGCACGTAGCGGGCCGGGCCGCCGCTGCGGTAGTCGATCTTCTCCAGCGACCAGCGCTCGCCCAGCCGGCGCTCCACTTCCGACAGCGGCAGATACTGATCGAAGCGGTCCTCGCCGCCGATGTCGCCCATCGGCATCACCTCGATGATGGTCATGTCGAAACCGCGATCGCCGCACCAGGCGACCATATGGTCGAATTCGTGCTCGTTGACGCCCTTCAGCGCCACCACGTTGATCTTGATCCGCAGGCCGGCCCGCCGCGCCGCCTCGAGCCCGGCCATCACCTTGTCCAGGTCGCCGATCCGGGTGATCTTGCGGAACTTGTCGGGATCGAGGGTGTCGACGGAAACGTTGACCCGGCGGACGCCGCAGTCACGGAGTTCGTCGGCGTAGACCGCGAGCTGGCTGCCGTTGGTGGTCAGCGCCAGCTCGTCGAGGGCGCCGCGGTCGATATGGCGCGACATCGCCCGGAACAGGCTGGTGATCCCGCGCCGCACCAGCGGCTCGCCGCCGGTGATCCTGAGCTTGCGCACCCCGCGGCGGACGAAGGCGGAGCAGATCCGGTCCAATTCCTCCAGGGTCAGCACGTCGGCCTTCGGCAGGAAGGTCATGTGCTCGGACATGCAGTAGACGCAACGGAAGTCGCAGCGGTCGGTGACCGAGACGCGCACATAGCTGACCCGGCGCCCGAACGGGTCGATCAGCGGCGATACCTTCGTCGCCTCCACCCCCTGTTCGACGGGCCCACTGGCGTCCATGTCCGTCCTCTCCTCCCGCGCTAGCCCTAATTGACGGCCGGTCGTCTTTTTTCGATTTTAACATAGGTACCACGGATCCGCACTTCCCGCGAAAATGAATCTGCATCGCGGCGCGGTGGCGGTAGCGGCCGCGGTAGGGCACCGCGCCGCCGGTCCGTCGTTCGCTTCCGAAACCGGCTGCGCTGGTGTATCCTGGACCGATGAACGAGCACGCTGGGGGGCGCGGTCGCGCCGTTGCGGAGGCATCGGTGGAGGTCGAGATCAGGATCGAGGGGCTGCACAAGGCCTTCAACGGACTACGGGTGCTCCGCGGCATCGACCTCGAGATCGGCCGCGGCGACCTCCTCGCCATCGTCGGCGAGTCGGGCTGCGGCAAGACGGTGCTTATGAACCACGTGTTCCGGCAGCTTTGGCCGGACGCCGGCAATGTCTGGGTAGCCGATCATGACGAAGCCGGGGCGCCGCTGGTCGACCTCGCGACCGTCAGCGACCGGGCGCTCGACCGCATCCACGCCCGCTGGGGGGTCGTCTTCCAGCGCAACGCGCTGTTCTCGGGCACGGTGTTCGACAACATCGCGCTATGGCTGCGGGAGGTCGGAAACCTCGCGGATCCGGAGATCGTGCCGATTGCCCGCTCGGTGCTGTCGGCGGTCCATCTGCCGGAGGATTCGAGTTTTCTCGACAGCGACTCCGCCAGCCTCTCCGGCGGCATGGCCAAGCGGCTCGCCGTCGCCCGGGCGTTGTCGATGGCTCCCCTGGTGATGTTCTACGACGAGCCGACCACCGGATTGGACCCGACCAGCGCCGGCGGAATCCAGGACTTGGTGTTCGATACCCATTTCGAACGCCACCCGGGCGCACCGGCGCGGACCACGGTGATCATCACCCACGACAAGGACCTGCTATCCCGCCTGCGGCCGCGGACGGTGATGCTGCACCACGGCCGGGTGTTCTTCGACGGCCCGTTCGCCGCCTTCGAGGCCTCCAACTCGCCGATCATCCGCCCCTATTTCGACCTGATGCCGGCCCTCCACCAGCGCAGCGCATAGGTGCCGGATACAGCTTCGCCGGCATCATACCCGCCGATATAATATCCACGTAGCGCAACCAAAGACGGGAGGTTTGCCGATGACGGAGGAGCAAGGTCTGGCCGCCGCCCATGATCCTCGACGGACGCGGCGGCGGGCGCGAGGTCGGATGGCCGGAGATCGAGGCGTGGACCCCCGACCGGGGGGTGCTGTGGGTTCATCTCCACCGCGGCGCCGAGGACGCCAACGCCTGGCTGAGGCAAGGCAGCGGCCTCGATCCCCTGGTCGTCGACGCCCTGCTCGCCGAGGAGACGCGGCCGCGAACCGTCGCCGTCGGCCGCGGACTGCTGGTCATCCTCCGCGGCGTCAACCTCAACCCCGGCGCCGATCCCGAGGACATGGTGTCGCTGCGGATGTGGATCGACGCCGAGCGGATCGTCAGCGTCCGCCTGCGTCGGCTGATGGCGGTCCAGGACATCCGCGAGAGATTGGCGCAGGGCAGCGGCCCGACGGCGCCCGGCGATTTCCTGGTCGACATCGCCACCCGGCTGGTCGAGCGGATGGGGCCGGTGATCGACGACCTCGACGACCGCACCGACGAGTTGGAAGACCGGATGCTGACCGGCGAAAGCCGCGAGATGCGCCGCTCCCTTGCCGGAATTCGTCATCAGGCGATCGTGCTCCGCCGCTACCTCGCCCCCCAGCGCGACGCCACCGCCCGGCTGCAGAGCGAGAACCAGCCGTGGATCGATGCCCGCGAACAGGCGCGCCTGCGCGAGGTCACCGACCGGGTTGTCCGCTACATCGAGGATCTCGACTCGGTCCGCGACCGCGCCGCGGTGATCCAGGACGAGCTGGCGAGCCGGCTGTCCGAGCAGATGAACCGGACCATGTACCATTTGACCGTGGTCGCCTCGATCATGCTGCCGCTGGGCTTCCTCACCGGCCTCCTCGGCATCAACGTCGGCGGCATCCCCGGCGCCGAAACCCCCTGGGCCTTCGCCGCCGTCTGCGCCATCCTCGCCGCCGTCGTCGCCATCCAGGTCGTCCTGTTCCGCCGGCTGCGGTGGCTGTAAGGAGGGCGAAGACGACGGCGGCGGGCGGCTCTTGGCTTGAAACTCGTTGCTTCGGCGATCCACGTGACCGACAATCGCGCCGAATGACGGGGTATCCGGGGAATGTCGGCGACAAGGACAAGCCGATCTGAAATTGGGGAACCATGCGCCTTCGCAACCTGATCCGGCCGGGTTTGCCGGCGATCGGCGCGGCCGTTGTCGCCGCCGGTGTCACGGCCATGGCCTCGGCCGAGACCTTGCTCGAACGCGGCGACTATCTCGTCAACACCATCGCCGCTTGCGGAAACTGCCACACCCCGAAGGATTCGAGCGGGCGCGAGATCGTCGGCGAGGCGCTGTCCGGGGGCTTCGAATTCGACGATCCGGGGATCGGCCATGTCGTCGGCCCGAACAT
The DNA here is from genome assembly GCA_963772635.1 of uncultured Alphaproteobacteria bacterium. GTDB lineage: Bacteria > Pseudomonadota > Alphaproteobacteria > Rhodospirillales > Defluviicoccaceae > JAUXFS01. The sequence goes on along the minus strand of CAVYYK010000052.1, from coordinate 48,074 downwards.
CACCCCCGACCCGGAGACCGGCATCGGCACGTGGAGCGAGGCGCAGATCGTCACCGCGCTGCGTGACGGCAAGCGGCCGGACGGCACGATCATCGGCCCGCCGATGCCGATCCCGGTCTATCGCCAATTGTCGGACCGGGACGCCCAGGCGATCGCCGCCTATCTGCGCAGCGTGAAGCCGATCCGCCACGCCGTGGCGAGAACGCGCTACGATATCCCGCTTGCCGCCGGCTTACGGACCTCCCGTGACCCATGCGGAAGCGCCGCCGCCGACGGATCGGATTGCCTACGGCGGCTATCTCGCGGGGCCCGTCGGCCATTGCGTGCTGTGCCATACCGCCCCCGGCGGACGGTAAGCCGTTCGACATGGATCGAGCCTATGCCGGCGGACGCACCTTGGCGGATTTCGCCCATCCGGGGTCCCTGACCGTGAGCCGCAACATCACTTCCGATCCCGACGACGGGATCGGCGGATGGACCGACGCGGACATCAAGCAGGCGATTGTCGCCGGCATTCGCCCCGACGGTACCCGGCTCGCGCGAACGATGCCGTTCGACTGGTACGCCAAGTTGGCGCCGGACGATCTCGATGCGCTCGTCGCCTATCTGCGCTCGCTGAAATCGGTGAAGTGATAGGCATGCGGCGCCCTCGCCTTGAGCGTGCGCCTCGGCTTTACCTTCCGAGATGCTCTCGCAGGAAGTCGATCACCACGCGGACCTTTCCGGGCAGGAAGGCACGCGTAGGGTAGACCATCCAGGCCGCGGTCTTGAACGTTGTGGCTGTCACATCGAATTCCGGAAATACGTCGATCAGGCGCCCGTCTTCGATGTCCCGCTCGACGAGCCAGTCCGCGAGGAGCGCCGGGCCGAGTCCGTCTGCAGCCGCAGATCGAAGGGACAGTGCGTTGGAAATGGAAATTTTCCCTCTAACCGGAACTCCGGTGACCTGACCGGCTGGATCGCGGAACAGCCAGCGCGATCCGGACTCGGGGCGCGTCAAGAGCAGCGCTTGGTGATCGCTCAGATCGCTCGGCCGTTTTAGGGACGGGGCTGTCGAGATGTAGTCACGGCTGGCACAAACACGGTACCGGGTGTCCCGCAACTTCGCGCAGATCACCTCCCCCTCGGTCGCGGGCGCCAGACGGATCGCGAGGTCGATGCGATCGCGAACGAGATCGACATCGGCATCGTTGATCAGGAGTTCGACCGCCAACTCCGGAAACGCCTGCCTCAGTCGCGAAAGAAGCGGGACGACGCAAACCTGACCAAAAGCGACGGATGTCGCGATCCGCACCGTGCCCCGAACTTGTGAAGTGCGGCCGACGGCCTCCTCCTGGGCGAGGTCAAGCTCATCGAGGATGGCCTCGGCACGTCGCAGAAAGACGTTTCCGGCCTCGGTCAAAGACAATCGCCGTGTCGTCCTTTGGAAGACGCAAATGCCAAGTTCCCGCTCCATCTGTGCGACCATCCGCGACACGGACGACGGATCGAGATCACGCAATCGTGCCGCCGCCGCAAAGCTCCCGAGCTGCGCGACATCAACAAGAATTCTCAGGCGATCGATGTCCATTCATGCACATCTTACACGATTATGAGGTTGCGCGCAGCATGTTTTTACAGCCGGTGAGAGAAACATTGCGCCCGTAGACCGCGAGGTGGCGATGCCGTGCGACTGGCACGCCAGGATCACCCCCGACGATCTCGATGCGCTCGTCGCCTATCTGCGCTCGCTAAAGTCGGTGAAGTCGTCGCGCGTCGGCCGGCGCCAAGCCATTCGGCCGCGCAGCCGCCACCTGTCCGCTAAGGCCCGTAGCTTCGTCGACCGTTTCGGCACCGACCCCTACCGGGACCAAGGCATCCATCGCCGCGGAGAGGAGATGTAAGGCGTTGTTGGCTTCGGCACATCCGCCGGCCTTTCTGTCGACCGAACTCGGCGGGTCGCAAGCCGAATCATAAGTATTTTGCGATCAGGTCGAGAGGAACGTGCGCTAAGCGTCTTCGCGCTGACGGCGCTTTTCCTGCGCAGCGGCGAAAGCCTCGCGCAGATAGGTCATCTGTTCGCTGATGGCCGCGATCGCCGCGGCGGCATCCTGAGCCTTGACTGCGTGAAAAAGCCTCTGGTGTTGGGCGACGATCGCCTGACGGTCCCGGAAGCGGACCACCACCATGTTCTCGATCGGTTGGAGAGCCTCGATCACCGCGAACATGACGAACTGGATCACCGGGTTGTGTGTCGAGTTCGACCAAGGCGCGGTGGAAACGGACGTCTGAGGCGCAGAAATCTTCGTCGCTCACGGCGGCATCGGTCTGGACTTCGATCTCCTTCGCCATGATCGCGAGTTCCGCGTCCTCGCGCCGTTCGGCAGCGAGCCGCGCGCAGACCACTTCGAGCTCGTCACGCGCCTCGAGGACGTCCGGCAGGCCGAACTCGCCGAGCCCAACGAGAAGCGCCAGCGCGGTCGCGAGCGTCGACCCGACCTCCGCCCGGTCCGGGCGATTGACAAAGGTGCCGCCGGCCGGCCCCCGTCGAGAACGGATCAGGTTCTGAGCGGCGAGGCGCTTGAGCGCCTCCCGGATCGTCGGGCGCGAAACCTCGAATCGCCGGGCGAGTTCTTCCTCGGTCGGCAGCCTGTCATCCGCCTTCAGGCTGCCATCGGCGATGGCGCCGCGAATGCTCTCGGCAATCTGCTTGGCGAGGCTGTCGGTCACCAGCGGTGCATATTTGATCGTCATCTGTCTCGCGCCGACGTCCTATGGGCCTACATTCGAGGCTGTCAAATCGAAACGGTTTTCCACCTCTGTCGATCGATCCACGGCGTGAGGGTCCCAACCGGGGACCATCCCATCACTGATTGCCGAACTGATAGCCCAATTCCACCGCCATAGCGAGTAAAATTTTAATATTTGCATATTCATTAATTTGTTTGACAAATAGGTTAAATTTTCTTTCTATCGCAACCGGACGATGGTTCATCGACCTGCAGAGCGGATCCAACGCCGAACCACGTGAAGGAGGAGGAAGGATGCAAAAAGTTGTCATGAGTGCGGCCCTGTTGATGGGAATGTGCGCTACGAGCGTTCAGGCGGCAGCGTTCAAGTGCCAGGACGACGTACCTGATCCGTCTTACACGGCCCAGGAGCAAGTGCTTGTCGATCAGTTCTGGAAAGAAACGCTGTTGTACTTGGATGCCTATGTCGATGTGCTGAAGACGCCCACCGGAGCGTGCAAAGACTCGGCCGAGGCGACCATCCAGACCTTCGACGCTGCGACAGGCGAAAAGCAGTCCCGCTGTATCCTCAAGTATCGCGACATGGAGCTGCTGGCCAAACATCTGCAGGCCGTTCTCGCCGAACCGGAAAAAGCCAAGGCCTGTTTCGATCCGCAGAAGAATTATACCGCCTTCCAGCTCTACACCCCGAACAAGAAGCTCCAGGAGATGTCGGCGGTCGCCCGTTGGCTCGATCGACCGCTGCTGACCGACTACTTCGCGAAGATGGGCGGGCCGATCGGCAAGGCCGGGCTCGAACTCAACGAAAACTTCGTCGACGTCGTTTCCAAAACCGACACGAAAGCGCACTGGAAGCGCGACGTCAGCATCAATGGCCTGCCGACCTTGTGGAGTTCCGTCGGCTGGATTCCGTTTTACGCGGAGAACAAGGAAGCCCGCAACGAGCGGTTTCGCGGCGGGTACCTCTACGCCGAGGTCATGGGTCCGTGGGGCAATCTAAGGATCGACGAAATCGACGGCGAGAAGGTCGGCGCCGAGATCGGCATGACCGCGCAGCTTTTCAACTCGTCCTATCCTTATCACTACCACCACCCCCAGGAAATCTACATGACCCTGACCACGCCCGAATGCATTAATCAGAACAAGTACATGGTGCTGCACTGGGACAGCGATCAGTTGCATCAGCAACGCGTCGAGGACGGATGGGCCGTCACCGTCGACGGTTCCTCCGACGCCTCGAAAAAGTGGTTCAAGGACCAGGACCCGACCAAGGAATGGCTCACCTATTTCGAGCGCAACGCCATCCATGCGTTTTACCTGAAAGAAGGTTGCAACGCGACGATCAAGAACTCCGGCTTGGTCACGGTGTGGGCCCGCTCGACCGCGCGCGACAACCAACAGTCGACCCGGCTGTGCCGGCCGGCCGACGGCAGCCCACACGTCAACGACATGATGCCGTGGACGGAGGCGGTGTGCGATCTCAAGGACTGGAAGCCCTAAGTCGATCTGGTTCTTCGCCCTTGCCGGGGTCGCGGCCGCGGCCCCGGCCACCCGCGACAGCAACCCCATGAACCCCCGAACCGAAAGATCACGACATGACATTCAAAGGCTGGAAACTCGACAAGCACGATGACGCCTTCACCTGCGCGTTGACCGACCTGGAAGAGACCGAGATGATGGAGGGTGACGTTACCGTCGACGTGCACTTCTCGACCATCAACTACAAGGATGGGCTGGCGATGACCAACAAGGGCCCGGTGGTTCGGCGATGGCCGATGGTCCCGGGGATCGATTTCGCCGGGAAGGTCACCGACAGCGAACATCCCGACTTCAAGGCCGGCGACATGGTGGTCCTCAACGGTTGGGGCGTCGGCGAGACGCATTGGGGAGGTCTCGCCGAAAAAGCGCGCGTCCGCGGCGACTGGCTGGTGCCCCTGCCCAAGGCATTCACGCCGGCGCAGGCGATGACCATCGGCACCGCCGGTTACACGGCGATGCTGTGCGTCATGAAGCTCCAGGATCATGGCGTGACGCCGCAGAGCGGAGACGTGCTGGTGACCGGCGCCACCGGCGGCGTCGGCAGCGTCGCCGTGTCCATCCTGGCGACGCTGGGATACCGCGTGCTGGCAGCGACCGGTCGCGAAGCCGACGCACCCTATCTCAAGGATCTCGGCGCCGCCGACATCGTCCCCCGTGCGGAACTGAGCGAAAAGGGGCGCCCGTTGGGCAAGGAGCGCTGGGCCGGCGCCGTCGATGCGGTCGGCAGCAACACCCTCGCCAACGTCTTGGCGATGACCAGGTATGGCGGAACGGTGGCGGCCTGTGGCCTGGCGCAGGGAGCGGATTTGCCGTCTACGGTGATGCCGTTCATCCTTCGCGGCGTGACCCTGGCCGGCGTCGATTCCGTCATGTGTCCCAAGCCGCGGCGGCTGGAGGCTTGGAAACGGCTCGGCGAGTGCCTGCCTCTGACCAAGCTCGAAGCGATCACCTCGACAGTCGGGCTTGCCGATGCCGAACGCGTCGCCCACGACATCATCGCCGGGCGGATCCGAGGCCGCGCCGTCGTCGACATCAACGCGTAACTCCGTGGCCGGCGTCATCGCCCGCGTTTCGCGGCAGGATGACGCCGGCGCGCCCTTTGACGAGCTGATCGGCAGCCGAAGGTGGAGCCGACAAGATCCGGTTGAGAGCTGACCAACGTTCGGGGATTCCCGGTTAGCCCCGGACAGCCGCCGCTCCGATGGGCGGCATCAAGCCAGCGGTTCTAGCAAAGAGCCTCATTTCCGCTGGCTTCCCGCAATCCTATCCCTTCTCATTCCCAAATGCCTCGGGAGTTCGAATGCGTGCTGCCGACATTGGACTGTCATTCTTCAGCCGCGGCAAAACCGCTTCCTGGTTTTGCGTACGCCTTTCGGGGAGGCGCGAAAACATCGATTACAACCAGCCCGTTCTCTCCCGACTCCATCGTATGCGGCATATCCCCGGGCGTGCGCCAAAAGTCACCCGGTGCGACCTCGACTTCGGTGTCACCTTGAAAACGGGTTCCGGAGCCGGAAACACAATACCCCCATTGCTCTTCGGGATGGTGATGACGGGTGCCCCGAACGTTGGGTTTGAAACGAACGATGGAGATCATCGCCTGATCGCCGGGAAAAACGGTTGTCGTGATGCCGGGTGCCAGCTCGCGCGCGATCCCGCCCTCGAGGTTATTCACGTTGAAGAAGTACCGGGTCTGCATGGTTGGATCCTGACCTGGCGACGATGTTCACGGCTGTCGTGACCGCAATCTGCAACCGGCGTCGCCGTTGTATCAAGTTCAAACGGTGCGCCGCTCGTTCCGAGCACGAGCTTCGGCGGTGTTGTCTTGGCCGGCGGGAGAGGATTACAGTTCGGATATCGACCACCGAAACGAAGAGGGGGAGTGAACGAGATGAAAGTGATCATGCTGATGACCGGGGGAGGGCCGCTGGTAATCCTCACCTCCTACGACGAGGTCACCGAGGTCGGGCTGCTCAAGAAGCTGGAGACCAAGGGGATCGACAAGTTCGTCGCCCACGAGATCCCGCTAGATCTCGCCAAGGAGCGCTACGGCACCCACTTCTCGGTGGTTGCCAACGACCTGCGCCAGAGCGACGACCTCAGGGTGCTCGACTACAACGGCGATCGGGCGTTCAAGCTGTTCAGCTTCGACGAGCTCGGCCCGCCGATCACCTACGAAGCCGGCGGAGCGCCCACGCCGCCGCCGGAGGCCGCGGTCCGCGCCGCCGAGGATTTGCAGTAGCCGTCGGCGGAATCGGACACGCAGCGGTTGCAACAGGGGTTGCTGCGCCGGCACAATGTGTCGTTCGGGTCACACCGGAGGGGCCAAACCGGCTTTTTCGCGGCTTTCCCTCGTTGGGGAGGGCGGAGCCACACGATTTCGTCAACGCTCTGCAATGATTGGGTTTTTTCGGGAGAGTTGGGCGTGGCCGCAAGGGCCGTGGTGAACCCCGGCAGCGACGGTCACTTGATCGTCACTTGACTTTGACGGTGGTTGTGGCCAGATGGCGATTGAAAGGCCGGAGTGTTGGAAGCACCCCGGCCTTTGATCGAACGTCCTAGGGGTTGTCAACAGGTTCCCTAGAGACGGTCAACACCAAAGGAGTATAGGCTATGGTTATCTATAGCATGGAAGCCAACGCAGTCGAGCCGGTTTTTTACCCGGTAGTGCCTGATTCGTTCATGACCCGCGGATCCGTGGAGCGCCGTGGGCGCATCCAGCGGCCGGTCGATGGCAGCTGGAACGACGTGATCGACACCCCGATCCTCGCCCCCCAGGACCCCTGGAGCTTCTAGGGCATCAGGCACCGGCGACGGGCCGCAAAAACCGGGCCCGTCCCGGTGCAACGTTCCTCCACAACCTGAAAATTTAATACTGGCATCTCCACAACCATAGGCATACACTGTGCCCTTGGTTCGTGGCGGCTTGGCGCGGCCCCGGTGGCCCCGATCGCGGGTGCCGGGGCCGTTGCCCGCCGCCATGACGTCCGCAATCGAGCCGAGGAGGCGGGCCGATGGATGATGGAGGGCCGATCGAACGCCGGACCGGCTGGGACCGCCGGGCGCCCGGCGAACGCCGCCGTAACCCGAATCGCCGGTGCGAACCGGACCGCCGGGGCAATCCTTCCGCCAAGACCGATGCCGCAAACGGGCCAAAGCCCTATGCCTTCCGCTCGTTCGCCGATCGCCGGGGCCGCGCCGAACGGCGCCGGGAGCCGGACACCGGCGGAGGCGACCGTCGCAAGACCGAGGACCGGCGCGACGGCGTCGTCTTGCAGGGCGACACCCATGTCGAGTTGACCCCGGAAGAAGTCCTCGCCCTGCTCCACCACCCCCGCGACGACGAAGAGTAACGCCGCCCGAAACCCGAGTGCTCTCAGGCGCGGCGCATCCCGGCGAGGCGGAGCCTCAGCGCGTTGAGTTTGATGAAGCCCTGGGCGTCGCGCTGGTCGTAGACCGAATCGGCCTCGAAGGTGGCGACGTCCTGGTTGTAGAGGCTGAGGGGCGAGCGCCGCCCGGTGACGATGACGTTGCCCTTGTAGAGCTTGACCCGGACGGTGCCGGTGACGTTGTCCTGGGTGCGGTCGATCAGCGCCTGCAGCGCCTCGCGCTCCGGCGCGAACCAGAAGCCGTTGTAGATCATCTCGGCGTAGCGCGGCATCAGCTCGTCCTTGAGATGCGCCGCGCCGCGGTCCAGCGTCAGGCTCTCGATCGCCCGGTGCGCGTGCGACAGCACGGTGCCGCCGGGGGTCTCGTAGACGCCGCGGGACTTCATCCCGACGAACCGGTTCTCGACGATATCGATGCGGCCGACCCCGTGCGCCCCGGCGACGCGGTTGAGCCGGTCGAGCAGCGCCGCCGGACCGAGCCGCTCGCCATCGACGGCGACCGGATCGCCCCGCTCGAAGTCGATCTCGACCACCGCCGGGGTATCGGGCGCCGCCTCGGGGGAGACGGTACGCTGGAACATCGCCTCGTCGGGCTCCTGCCACGGGTCCTCGAGCACCTTGCCCTCGTAGGAGATGTGCAACAGGTTGGCGTCCATCGAGTACGGCGGCTCGCCCTTCTTGTCGCTCGGCACCGGGATCTGGTGGCGGGCGGCGTACTCGACCAGCTTCGCCCGCGAATTGAGGTCCCATTCCCGCCACGGGGCGATGATCCGGATGTCGGACTGCAGCGCGTAGTAGGTCAGCTCGAAGCGGACCTGGTCGTTGCCCTTGCCGGTGGCGCCGTGGCAGACCGCGTCGGCGCCGACCTCGCGGGCGATCTCGATCTGGCGCTTGGCGATCAGCGGCCGGGCGATCGAGGTGCCGAGCAGGTAGGTGCCCTCGTAAATGGCGTTGGCGCGGAACATCGGGAACACGTAATCGCGGACGAACTCGTCCTGCAGGTCCTCGATGAAGATCTCGCGGACGCCGAGCATCTCGGCCTTGGCCCGCGCCGGCGCCACCTCCTCGCCCTGGCCGATGTCGGCGGTGAAGGTCACCACCTCGCACCCATAGGCGTCCTTGAGCCAGCGCAGGATCACCGAGGTGTCGAGCCCGCCCGAATACGCCAGCACCACTTTCTTGACTTCGCCGCCCATGGAATCGCCCCTCTTCTTGCCCCTCATCGATCGGCGGCGGAGTATAGGCGAAACCGCGTCCCCGGCAAGGGCGGTGCTTACGCCCGCATCCACAGCTCCAGATAGGGCTTCAGCGCCTCGAACGGCTGGTAGCCGATGGTCAGGAACGCATAGCCGGCATCGTCCTTGAGCACCACCGCGGGAAAGCCGGTAATCCCCAGCGCCTGGACCAGCTCGAAGTCGGCCCGGGTCGCCTCGGCGATCTCCGGTGCGGCGAACACCCCTTCGAACACTTCCGCCGCGACGCCGCTCTCCTCGGCGATCGCGGCCAGGGTGTCGCCCCGGGTGACGTCCAGGCCCTCGGCATAGAACCCCCGTTGCACCGCCCGGAAATAGGCCAGCGTCGATGCCGGCGCCAGATTGCGGACGGCGACCGCGGCCCGGCACGCCGGCTCGGTGTCGTAGACGAAGCCGTCGCGTTCGAAGAAGTCGAAGCGGAACGGCTGCCCCGTGGTCTCGTGGACCTGCTCCCAGTGATGACGCACATAGGCCTTGGACTTGGCGTCCATCGCCCGCGTCTCGCCGGCGCGCAAGCCGCCGACCACCAGCCGCACCGGCGCCGCCGCGCCGAACGCGTCGTCGATCGCCGCGATCACCGGCGAAAACCCCCAGCACCACGAACACATCGGATCGGCGACATAGACGATCCGCTTGCCCGCCGTCGGCGCCTCGTCCCCGCCACCGTTTCCGATCTTGGTCGCCTGGTCGTCACCCATATCGCCTGAACTCCCGCACCCGCAACGACCCCCATCCCGACAGCATACCGCCGCCACCCCCGAGCGCAAGCCGTCGAGCCTTCGGCACGGAGTCCTCCGACGGAGCGGTTGGAGCGACGAAAACGTCTATCCCAGGAGGCCACCATGGCGCGTTTCGCGCCGGAACTTCAGGTCGGCCATCAGGGCAACTTCGAACGCGGCAGAAGAGGACTCCGCAGTCCCGCACTTGCACAGCCGTTGTCAGCGGCAGAGCGCTAAATCCCAGATGCGGAAGTGAAAGCTAGATGCACGCGGGTGTCGATTGTGGTTGCGGAGGCGGGCTTGCGCGACAATCGGCAGAGCCGCCGGTATCAATACGTACACGACTCCGGGCTAACATTGGGCCGCGTGGACGTCTTCCTTGAGCAGGTCTCGCAAGGGCATGGGGCTACCGAATGCGTAGCCCTGCGCGTAGTCGATACCCAAATGCCGCAGAAGGTCGACGACAGCCCCATTGTGCGCGTATTCGGCGACGGTGAACATGTCGAGCGTGTGGCCGAGCTCGTTGATCGCCGCCACCATGGCTTCGTCCTGGGGATTGTCGCCCATGTGCTGCACGAAACTTCCGTCGATCTTCAGGTAGTCGGCTTGCAGGAATCGCAGGTAACGGAACGACGATACGCCGCTGCCGAAATCGTCCAAGGCGAAGCGGCAGCCCCGCGCCTTCATCACGTCGATGAACTTGATCATGTGTTCGAGGTTATGAATGGCCGCGGTCTCGGTGATTTCGAAGCAGAGCCTTTCCGGTGGCATGGAATACGTCTGCAACTGGTCGAGTACAAACGCCGCAAAGTCATCGGTATTCAACGAGCCGCCCGAGAGATTAATCGCGACCTGTACGCCGGCTGACGCCCAGACACTCTCGACGTAGGTACGGAACGTGTTCTCGATGACCCAGCGATCGATGGATGCCATCAAACCGAACCGCTCGGCTGCCGGAATAAATTGATCCGGGAGCAACAAGTGACCTTCGTCGTCCAGCAGTCGGATGAGGATCTCGTAATGGCCCGTTTCTACACTGGGATTCGTCGCCAACGACACGATCGGGTGGCCGAACAGGCGGAAGCGGTCTTGCTCGAGCGCCTGCTTCAAGGTCGAGGCGACGAGGATTTGCGCGTGATGCTGCACGGGCCCGCCGCTACTATCACCGTATTCGATGACCCGATTTCGTCCGGAATCTTTCGCCGTGTAGCACGCCACGTCGGCGTGGCTCAGAACTTGCGCCGCGCTCTCGGATCGATCCGTTATGGCGACGATGCCGGCGCTGGCGCCGACCTGAAAAGAGCGGCCCTCCCAGACGAAGCGCCACTCACGCAAGGCGGCAACAATCGTCGTGGCGATGCGGCTCGCTTCGTTCAGATCGCAGTTGTTCAACGAGCAGCGCAAACTCGTCCCCGCCCAGCCGGGCTAGCGTGTCGCGCTCCCGGAACCTTCCGGCCAACCGATGCCCCACCTGGCGCAGCAACGCGTCGCCGGCGGCGTGACCGGCGGTGTCGTTGAGGAGCTTGAACTGGTCCAGGTCGAAGTAGCAGAGCGCGTGTTCCGAATGATGCTGCTGGGCGCTAACCACCGTCCGATGCAGGCGCCGTTCCAACTCGCGGCGATTGGGCAGGCCGGTCAGTTCGTCGTGGGAAGCGTCGTGCCGCAGTTGCGCCTCATGGACCCGAGCGGTGATGTCCTCGATGGCGAGCAGGATCAGGCTTTCGCCGTCGGTGTGGCCAGGAAGGTTGCGGGCATTGAGCAGCAGGGTGCCCCGGCCGAGTCCCATGAAGTCCTGCTCAATGCAAACGTCCTCAATGTGTCCGTCCGTGCGCAACGCTTCGTCCAGCAATGCCCGCAGCTGTGGAACGTCCCATTTGCGGCTTTGAAGTTCGTAAAAGAGGCAGCCTTTCGTCTCGTGCGCGGAAACATCGAACAGCTCGTGAAAGGCACGGTTGGCCAATTGGATGCGCAGGTCGGCATCGAGGACCACCAGCGGCTGCCGGGTGGTTTCGACGATGGCCTCGGCGTAAATGCGCGCTTCGTTGATCGCGTCCGTCGTCTGCTTGCGCTCGGTGACATCAACGAAGGTAATGGTGACTCCGCCGACGCCGTTGTCATTTGCTCGATATGGAAGCACCCGTCGCAAGTACCACCGGCCGGCCCCGCTTCGCACTTCGACTTCAATGGGGCTCCGCGTATCGAGCACCGTCGCGACGTCGCGTAGCAGGTCCGGATCAGCGAACTTCAAGGCGAAACTCACGATCGGACGACCGATATCGGAGGGCAGGAGGTCGAGCAGATCCTTGCTGGCAGGAGAGAACCAATTGATGCGCAGATCGTTGTCGAGAAACACTATGGCGACGTCGGTGCTGTTCAGCAGATTGTTCAGCTTATCGGAGAGATCCTCGAGTTCTAGTATCTTGTTCCGTAGCTCACTGTTGACTGTATGCAGCTCTTCGTTGAAGGATTGGAGTTCCTCCTTCGATGTTTCCAGCTCTTCGTTGGTGGACTGCAACTCCTCGTTTATCGAGGTAAAATCTTCGTCGGCGGCCTTCATCTGTTCGTTGGCGATCTCCAACTGCGCGATGGTGATCTGCAACTCGCTTCGGGCCGACTGCAACCCCTCTTCAAGGGCCCGCTTGCCCGCGGCGCCGACCTCGGCGTTCTCAGGGAGGGCCGAGGCGGTCGGGTGCGGCTCGGGTGCTGGCTCGAAGCTCACCAGCAGAAAGCCGGACGGCCGCCCCGGCGCAGCCAATGGCACCACCGTCACCGACGTCGGGCAGACGGTGCCATCCTTGTGGATTCGCGCCAGGGAGGTCACGCATTCAGCCGTGTCGATCGCCTTGCGCAACGAAGAGCGGAGAGGCGCCCGCAACCCCTCACGGGCCATCCCGAGCAGGTCGCGGGTCGGCTGCCCCGTCGGCTGTTGCAGGTAGTCCTCAGTGGCACCGTGAAAGTAGTGGATGCGGCCCTTTTGGTCGACCAACACCGAGGCCGGGGCATATCGCTGGAGGAGCGCTCGCCGCGCCTCGTCGACGACCCTGGCGACGGGCTCCGGGCCCGGCCGAGTGAACACCTCCCCGCCTTTGGACCCCGCCGATCCCCCGAACCTCGAGAAATCCACGAGGTCGTGCCGGGTCGGCCCAAACCGGCCGTAAATCCGCCACTTCTTCGAAATTTGTTCAAACAGCCCGTCGTTCCGCCCGAGCGCCTCCGCATTGCCGAGAAACAGTGCTCCTCCCTGCCGCAAGGCAAAATGGAACAGGGCCGTGACCCTCTCCTGTGCCTGCTGATTGAGATAGATCAGCACGTTGCGGCACGCGATCAGATCGAGGCGCGAAAACGGCGGATCATGGAGGAGGTCATGCTGGGCGAACAATACCCGTTCGCGCAGTTCCTGCTTGACCCGATAAGAAGTGTCGAGCTTGTCGAAGAAACGGCTGAGTTGATCCGGCGAAATCACTTCCGCGGCGGCTGCGGGGTAGAGGCCTTCGCGGGCAATTCGCAGATTGTCCTCCTGGGGGTCCGTTGCGAAGATCGTCACATCGAAGTGCTTGCCTGCCGCCTCAGCCCGCTCGAACGCCAGCATGGCCAGCGAATAGGCTTCCTCGCCGGAGGCGCAAGCCGGCACCCAGAAGCGCATCGGCGCGCCTGCCTTCCCCTCGGTCACCAACCGTGCAAGCACCTTGGCGTCCAATTCCTTCCACGCTTTTGGGTCGCGAAAGAAGCCGGTGACGCTGATCATCAGGTCCTTTGCGAGGGCGATGGTTTCGTCCCGGTTCGCGAGCAACAACTCGGCATAGTCGGTTATCTTCTTCAGGTTGTTGAGACCCATGCGTCGATGAATGCGGCGGAGTAGCATGGCCCGCTTGTAGCTGCGGAATTCGTGACCCGACTGGCTCCGCACGACCGTCAAAATCGTCTCCAGCAGGGGAGTCTCATCGGGCAAACCGGGTTCCATCTCATACGGAGCATTGAAATGGCCGTGCCGGACGTATTGCAGCAGCGCCTCCGGCATCTTCTCGGGCGGGAGAACATGATCGACGATCCCCGCCGAGATCGCGCTGCGCGGCATGCCGTCGAACTGCGCGCTTTCCGGATCTTGGACCAGCACCATTGCGCCTCGCGCCCTTATCTCTCTGAGACCGTGGGTTCCATTGCTTCCGGTTCCCGACAGGACGATGGCAATCGCCCGTTCCCGGCAGTCATCCGCCAGGGCTTCGAAGAAGGCATCGATCGGGTGTCGTTGGCCGCGCGGCTCGGCAGGCTCGGACAGGCGCAGTACGCCGCCGCTAATCGTCAACGTCCGGTCGGGGATGATCGCATGGACGCGGTTGGGTTCGGCGACCATGCCGTCGGCAACCTCCACCACCGGCATGGTGGTGCGGCGGCTGAGCAACTGTGCCAAGGCACTCTCGCGGGTCGGATCCAGGTGCAGAATGACCACGAAGGCGCACCCGCTATCGCCTGGCATCGCATCAAGGAAGCGGCTAACCGCTTCCAGTCCGCCGGCCGACGCCCCGATACCCACGATCGGAGTCATAACATTGCTCCCACCCCGTCGAACTATGCTGTGTACGCCCCTCTCGTTGCCCTTTTACGACGCACTTGCTGGTAAGCACATAGTTCGTCCCCCCACGTCATCTGCCGTCGAGCAGGTCGACGCCCCGTGGGCCGCATTCACAAACCAGCCGCTTCGACTTTACCCCATTTGCAGAAAATTCATACCCCAAATGATCCGATCGCGATCGGCGCGGCACGTTTGCGTTCGGTCGAACAGCGCATTTGCTCCTTATGTGGCTTTCGAGACGATCGCTTCCATTTTCTCTGCCGATTACAAACTCACTGCGAACGGGCTTGCCGCCCACACTCTATGTCTCTTACTTGGCGATCCGCGGATCAAGCCGTATGTCGTCTATTGACTGAGGGACGGTTTCCAACCTGTGTCCTCGCTCAATTCGGTTATCTGAAGCGAATACCAACACTCATTTCACCCGATTGAGCTGATTCGGGCCTCAGTCCGCCCGCTCAATGCTTCCTCGCCTGGACGTACAGCGCGGTGATGGTTGTTTCGCCGAGAGCCTTGCAGGCTTCGAGACGGTGCAGGCCTTCGACCAGCACCAGGCGGCCTTCGTCCTTGCGGACCAGGATCGGCGCCTGCTGGCCCTGTTCGAGGATGCTCGCGGCCAGCGCCTCGACCCGCTCCGGGTCCAGCAGCTTGCGCCGCTTGACCGGTACGTAGATGTCGTCGATGCGGACCGTCACGTCTTCCATGGCTTCGCCCCCGTCACCGCCGTCGCCCTCGCCGGCCAATTATAGACCCGCGGCGGTCCACGACAAATGCAGTGATGGAATCAAAGCGTGTGGACGATGATCCCGAGCCGGGCGAAGCCGACGGCGGCGAATGCCAGGGTATCCGGCCGGTGTTTGGGAAGACGATCACGCATCGACAGGAACCCCGGCAACATCGTCGACACGTTTCCGGTCAGGCTCTCAATCGCCGTCGGAACGGGCGGGCAGCCCCGGCATCGGCGGCGTGATCGACGGTACGATCGGCGGGGCGGGACGGCTCGGGGCGGCGAAGGTCGGCCGCCGGTCCAAGGTGGTGTTCCCGGGCGGGCGGGCGCCTTCGAGCCGTTGGCGGAGCGTCCGTTCGAGACCGCCGACGAGGGCCGCCTGGCGCGACCACCTGTCATCGGCGAGCCGCGCCTCCGGCGCGGTCGTGGCGGCGACGGCGCGGGCGTTCGCCGCCATCCGCCGGCCCCAGGCGTTGAGCGCCTCGGTGCGTTTGCGGTCGACCGGGACCACCGCCCGGCCGGCGGTACGCCGGCGCTCGTCGCCGGCTGCGCGGCGCTGTTCGTTCCACAGCTTGACCACCTTGAGCCGATAGGGGCGGGCGCGCTCGGGCGTCGCCGAATGGTAGCGGCCGGCCGCCCGCTGCCAGGATCGGGTCTCGTCGAACAGCGCCGCGAGGTGGCGGGCGCCGTAGCCGACGTTGCTCGCCGGCTCGAAGGCCTGATCGAGGTCGGCGAAGGCGTCGGGGTGATGGAGCAGGTTGATCTGCATGCAGCCGACGTCGATGTTGCGGACGTCGCGGGCGCGGAGCTCGCGGACGGCGCGGACCGCCTGGGCCTTGGTGTCGTAGAACCGGCCCTCGCCTTCGGCGTTTACCGTCCACGGCCACGGCGCCTTGACCTCGCGGCCGGCGTTCCAACGGCCGGACTCGGCGAGAGCGATGGCGGCGAGCAGGTGGCGGGGAATCCGTTGGCTCCGCTCGTGGGCGGCGATGGCGTCGGCGCACACCCGCCACGGATCGTTGCCGTCGTCGTTGCGGCGCTCGGCACGACCGTCCCCCGCGCCGACCAACAGCGCGGCGACCGTCACCACCGACAACCATGCGCCCGTTCGTCGCACCCCGGAAACCTCTCCCTCGTCTCGCAAGACCCGCGGCCGATACCCATACGCCGACCACATGCCACCGCCATGGTAGCGCGAAGTTCTTCCGAAAAGGTTCACGCGGGAAGTAGTGTGCCGCGATTCACCGCGCGGCAAAAGCCGCGGCGGGCGAGGTGTCATCGTCGAGGAGATTGTGGTGCCGCCTGCAGAGACTCGAACTTGCGACCCTCGCATTACGAATGCGATGCTCTACCAGCTGAGCTAAGGCGGCGGGCGCGATCCTCTTTACCGCCGCCCGGCGCGGCCGTCAACGGGCGCGGAGGCGACGGCGCCGGCGATGGTGCCGGCGGCTACTCGGGCGAACCCGTCAATTGCGGCACCTGCGAGGACATCTGCGGCGCGTGCTCGTCCCCGGCTGCCCGCATCAGCCAGGTGCGGGCGCGGGCCAGATCGCCGTGCTCCGCTTCCTCCAGCTCGGCCATCAGCCGGCACACCCGCGGCGAGGCGTCGTCGCCGGCGATCGGCTCCAGGTTGCTGCGCGCCTCGCCCCACAGCCGCGCCTCCAGCGCCGCCACCGCCACGGTGATGCGGCTCTCCTCGTGCTTCGGATTGAAGGTCGCCAGCCGCTGGGCCGCCTGCATCTTCTTGAGCGCGTCGTCGCACTTGCGCGCCGCCCAGTAGACCTCGGCGAGCTCGGGATCGGGGTTGGTCTCCCACATGGTCTCGATCATCGCCGCCGCCTTGCGCAGACTGCCCCCGGCGACGTACAGCTTGGCCAGACGGACCGCCGCCGGCACCAGGGTCGGGTCCGAGCGATGGGCCTTGCGCGCCCAGTCGAGCGCTTCGCGGCCCTCGCATTCCAGGCTCTTTCGGTACTGCATCTCGGCCCGCTCGCGGGACGCGTCGGGTGCGGATATCAGTTTCATCTTGACCGATTCGCCGAGGGTCACCTCGGCGTCGGTCCACTTTCCGGTCCGCTTCTGCAGGTCGTAGAGGGTCTTCACCACCCACTCGCTCTTCGGGCTCAGCACATAGGCACGCCGCGCCAGCTTCAGCGCCTCGTTCCAGTCCTGGCGCTTCATCGCCTGGGTCAGCAGGCCGCGGATGCCGAGAAACTCGGTCTCCCGCTTCGCGCGCATGGCGGTGAAGAACGCCGCCGCAGCCGACTCGTCGCCCTGCAGCTGCGCCGCCTGCGCCGACAACAGCATCGTCAACGGCCCATCATGGACCAGCGCCTCGGCGCGACGGGCCTGACGACCCGCCACGTCGGCGTCACCGGCGGCCACCGCGACCAGGCCGCGGCTCAGCGATTCGTAGCCGCGCCGCCGGCGGCGTTCCCTCCGCCATCGGCCGAGGGCGCGCGGGGCGCGGCGCAACGACCGCCAGAACCGGTAGGCCACCGCCGTCACCACCGCGATCGCCAGGACGACGACCAGCAGCAACGCGACGGAAGTGTCGACCTGATAGCCCAGCCACTCAAGGGTCACCGAGCCCGAATTCAGGGTCAACCAGTAGGCGCCGAAGGCAGCCAGTCCGAGGGCTACCAGAAAAAACAGCCAGCGGATCATCGGACTACCCCCTCGCCGCCAGGAGGGATATCGCCCGCGCCTGCAGGGTGGCGAGCAACCGCTCGGCGGTCATCCGCGCGTGGGCGTCGCCGAGCCAGCCGGCGGCGGCTTCGGCGGCCGGGGGCTCGAGGGTTTCCAACGCCTGAACGGCGGCGGCGAGGTCGCCGGCGGCCAACGCTCCCTCGGCGCCGGCGAGCGCGGCATCGGCACCGCCGGCGGCGACCGCCGTATCGCCCTTCCTGCGCACGCTGACCAGCGAGCGCAACCGGTTGAGCGCGTTCTCGACCCAGCCCTCGCCCTCGAGCTTGGTGTCGGCCCGGCTCACCGCTTCGGCGACCGCCGGGAAACGGGCCCGCAACTCGGATACCGTCGGCACGCCGCCGGCGGCGCGCGGCTCCAGCGCCGCGATCGCCGCGGCCATCTCGGCATCGTCCTTGGCGAACGCCTTCACCGCGTTCAGCTCCGCCGAGAACGGGCCGCTTCCGTTCAGCGCCTGGGTGAGTTGACCGACGGCCAATGCCGCCGCCGCGGCACCGGAAGTCCCTTCGTCTACCGCCTGCACTTTCGCTTCCAGTGCGCCAACCCGCTCGGCGATCTCGGCCGCGATTTGCGACGTCGAATCGGTCGAACTCGGTGACCTTCCCTTTAAGCTGGGCGATTTGCACCGCCAGCCGCTGCAGGGCGGCCTGGCTCGCGGCTCCGGCCTCGGCCGCGGCGGATCCGCCGGCTTCAGCCGCTTTGGTCATTGCGGTGAGCGATTCGAGAGTGTTTTCGAGAGTCGCGATCCGCGACGACAAGGCGTCCAGCTGCTTATGGGCGCCCGCGCCCTCCTTTTCCAAAGCCGTGATGGCGGCTTCGAGGTCGCTGGCCCCCTTAGTCCGCTTCTCGACGGCGCCGACCCGGTTTTCGAGGGTCGCGATCGTCTTCTCCATCGCCTGGACCTTGGCCGACGGTGCCGTCATCACCTTCGGCAGGTAAGGCTCTGCGTACTGGGACCACCGGGGCCAGGTGACGTACCCGACGACGACGATCGCCACCAACACCGCCACCAGCCACAGCACCGTGGAGAGGCAGCCGCTCCTCTTGGCCTTCTTTGGCGGGGCGGCGGGCGGGCGCTTCCCTTCGTCCGCTTTCGCGCCGGCGCCTGGCGGAGGCGTCGACGGCCCGGGCCTCGCCCCGGCGCCGGATGCGGGCACCGATGGCCCGGTCTTCTTCTCCGGTTCCTTGGCCGCGGCGGTGGCCGGACCCGGCTTCGGGGGCGCGCCGCCGGCATCGCCGGGCTTGCTTTCGGCCGGCTTGGCGGCCGCGGCGCCGGGCTTGTCCCCGGGCTTGTCCTTGCTGCCTTCGTTCGGCTTGTTGCCGGATCCTTCGGGCTTGTCGTCCTTTTTGGATTCTTCCGTCATTCCCCCGCTTCCCTCTCTCGTCGGCGCGTTCCCGTCATTCGTCCCCCAAGACTAAATGGAAAATGGCCGGCTTGGGAGAGAAAATCCTTCCCCCACCCGGTTTTATCCTAAACGGCCCCGGCGCAGACCGCTTCGATCATCGCCGTTTGGTCGGGGCGGCGGGCGACGACGATGCGGTCCCAGCCGATGGCGTCCGCCTTCGCGGCCACCGCGTCGCTGAGACAGTACGCGGTCAGGCTCCCGGCATGCGTCGGTCGATCGGGCCTCGCCGACCAGGGCGACGAAGGTCTCGGCGGTCCGCGGCGAGAACAGGACAACCCCGTCCACATTCCGGTCGCGAATCGCCCGCACCGCCCCCGAAGAGAGCCGGCCGGCCTTGCGAGCCCGGTAGAGAACCACCCGCCGATAGCGGAATCCGGCGGCTTCGACCCTGCCGGCGAGGTCCCCGGCGACCGCGGTGCCGGCCACGTGCAGCAAGGCGCCGTCGGCGGGATCGAGCCGCCGCCGGACCAGATCGGCGAGCGAATTCGACGTCGCCCGAGGCGCTCTCCACAGTGGCGAAACCGGTCTCGTGCGCGATCCGGGCGGTGGCGTCGCCGACCGCGTAGACCGGCAGCCCCCGGCGCGCCTCGCGGGCGGCGAAGGCCCGCACACCGTTGGCGCTGGTCGCCAGCAGCGCCTGCACACCGTCCAGATCCAGGGGCGGACCCGGCAGCCATTCGATGTTCAGCAACGGCTCGATCAACGCCTCGACGCCATGTTCGCGCAACGCCGCCGCCAACGGTTCGGAGTCTTCCCGTGGGCGGGTGAGCAGCACCCGCATGGTTAGGCGATGTCCTCGAAGAACCCGGGGCCGGCGCGCCGGCGCAACTCCTCGCCGGCGTCGCGGCCGACGGATCGGGCGTCTTCGGTTCGTCCGGCGCGGGCGGTTTCGAGCAGTTCCGAGCCGTCCGGGCGGGCGACCAGCCCGCTCAGCGTCAGCCCGCCCATGCCGTCCACTTCGGCGAGCGCGGCGATCGGCGTCCGGCAGGAGCCGTCGAGAACCTCCAGCATCGCCCGCTCCGCCGTCACCCGCGTCGTCGTTTCCGGGTGGTCGAGGGCGGCGAGCAGGTCGCGGACGGATCGGTCGCCGGCGCGGCAGGTCAGGCCGATCGCCCCCTGGGCGACCGCGGGCAGCATCTCGTCGGGCTCGATGACCGCGGCGGCCGCGTCGCCCATGCCGAGACGCCTGAGCCCCGCCAGCGCCAGCAACGTGGCGTCGACCTCGCCGGCGGCGACCTTGCGAAGGCGGGTGTGGACGTTGCCGCGCAGCGGCACCACCCGCAGATCGGGGCGGCGATGGAGGATCTGCGCCTTGCGCCGGAGCGACGCGGTGCCGACGACCGAACCCGCCGGCAGCCGGGCGAGACTGCGGGCGCCCGCGCAGATCAGCGCGTCTCGCGGATCCTCGCGCGGCAGCGTGCAGGCGAGGACGATGCCGTCGGGCAGCCAGGTCGGCAGGTCCTTCATCGAGTGCACCGCCACGTCGATGCGCGCCGGCCAGCATCGCCTCGTCGATCTCCTTGGTGAACAGCCCCTTGCCGCCGATCTCGGCGAGCGGCCGGTCGCGGATCTTGTCGCCGGTGGTCCTGATGACGACGGTTTCCAGGGCCCCCGGTTCCGCCAGCCCGGGGTGGGCTGCGGTCAGCCGCGAGCGCACTTCTTCCGTCTGGGCGAGGGCGAGGGGGCTGCCGCGGGTGCCGATGCGCAAGCGGGTGGTGGTCATCGGGGGCCAAAGGTGTGGTTCGCAGAGATCGCCGAGAGTAAGGTCCCGTTCCTGCGGGGCGAAGGACTTTTTCGATGATCGTGCTCGGGATCGAGACCAGTTGCGACGAGACGGCGGCGGCGGTGGTCGGCGACGACCGGCGGATCCTCTCCGACCGGATCCTGTCGCAGCTGGACGAGCACCGGCCGTTCGGCGGGGTGGTGCCGGAAGTGGCGGCGCGCGCCCACCTGGAATTCCTCGACGGGCTGGTCGCGGAAGCCATCGCGGAAGCCGGCGTCGGTTTCGCCGATCTCGACGGCGTCGCCGTCACCGGCGGGCCCGGGCTGATCGGCGGCGTCATCGTCGGGGTGATGACCGCCAAGGCGATCGCCGCCGTCCACGGCCTGCCGTTCCTCGCGGTCAACCACCTGGAGGGCCACGCGCTGACCGCGCGGCTCACCGACGACGTCCAATTCCCCTACCTGCTGCTGCTGGTCTCCGGCGGCCATTGCCAGCTTCTCGCGGTGGAGGGGGTCGCACGCTACCGCCGGCTCGGCACCACCGTCGACGACGCCCTCGGCGAGGCCTTCGACAAGGTCGCCAAGATGCTCGGCCTCGGCTATCCCGGCGGCCCGGCGGTGGAGCGCGCCGCCGCGACCGGCGATCCCACACGTTTCCGCTTGCCGCGGCCGATGAAGGGCCGGCCGGGCTGTCATTTCTCGTTTTCCGGCCTGAAGACCGCGGTCAAGCACGCGGTCGACGCCCTGCCGCCGGCGCCGTTCGACGCCGGCGACGTCGCCGACCTGTGCGCCTCGTTCCAGGCGGCGGCCGGCGACGCGCTGGTCGACCGCACCGCCAACGCGCTTCGCCAGTTCCGCGACCTCTACCCCGGGTCCGACACCCTGGTGGCCGCCGGCGGCGTCGCCGCCAACGCCTACCTGCGCGCCCGCCTCGCCGCCCTCGCCGAGACCGAGGGCGTCCGGCTGATCACCCCGCCGCAACACTCTGTGCACCGACAACGGCGCGATGATCGCCTGGGCCGGCATCGAGCGCCTCCGTCTCGGCCTCACCGATCGCCCTCGACTTCAAGCCCCGCCCGCGCTGGCCCCTCGACCCCGACGCCCCGCCCGCCGCCTTCGCCGGGGTCAAGGCGTGATGGAAACGGGAGCTGGCCGCCCGCTCTTGCCGCCCGGCGGTCGCCGGGGCATAACCAACCCATGGATCGGATCGGCATCATCGGCGGGGGCGCCTGGGGGACGGCGCTGGCGATGACCGCGCGGAAGGCCGGGCGCGAAGCCGTCATCCATGCCCGCGAGCCGGAGGTGGTCGACGCGATCAACCGCGATCACGAGAACCCCTCGTTTCTGCCCGGCATCGCCCTCGATCCGGCAATCCGCGCCACCGGCGATCCGGTCGAGGCGGCGGACGCCGACGCGGTGCTGCTGGTCGCGCCGGCCCAGCACCTTCGCGGCGTGGTCGCGCCGCTGGCGGCGGGATGGCGGCGCGGAGTGCCGGCGGTGGTCTGCGCCAAGGGGATCGAGGGCCGAACCTGCGCGCTGTTGAGCGAAGTGGTCGCCGAGACGCTGCCGTCGGCGATCGTCGCGGTGCTGTCGGGGCCCAGCTTCGCCGCCGAGGTCGCCCGCGAGCTGCCGACCGCGGTGACCTTCGCCTGCGCCGACGCAGGCCTGCGCGAAGCGGTGCCGGCGGCGCTGGGAACCACCCGGTTTCGCATCTATTCCTCCGGCGACGTCATCGGCGCCGAGATCGGCGGCGCGGTCAAGAACGTCCTCGCCATCGCCTGCGGGATCGTCGAGGGGCGCGGCCTCGGCGACAATGCCCGGGCGGCGCTGATCACCCGCGGCCTCGCCGAGATCGCCCGCCTCGCCCACGCCAAGGGAGCGCGCGCCGAGACGCTGATGGGGCTCTCGGGCGCCGGCGACCTGGTGCTCACCTGCAACAATATCCAGTCGCGCAACTTCTCGCTCGGCGTCGCGCTGGGCGAGGGCGCGCGGCTGAAGGACGTGCTGGCCGGGCGGACCTCGGTTGCCGAGGGGGTGTTCAGCGCCGCGGCGATCACCGAGCTCGCCCGCCGCGTGGGCGTGGTCATGCCGATTTGCGCCGCCGTCGACGCGGTGCTCAACCGCGGCGCCGATCTCGACGCCACCATCGCCGGGCTGCTGTCGCGGCCGTTCAAGGCCGAGGGCCCGTCGACCTGATCAACCACAACACCGAGGGAGGAACCCGCCATGCTGTTCACCATCCTATGCACCGACAAGCCGAACCACGAGCATCTCAGGATAGGCACCCGCCAGGCCCACCTCGACTACTTGGGCGGGTTCAAGGACCGGGTGGTGATCGCCGGCCCGTTGCAAACCGACGACGGCGCGCGCATGACCGGCAGCCTGCTGATCATGGATTTCGCCGACCGGAAGTTGGCCGAAGCGTTCGCCGCCAACGACCCCTACAACAAGGCGGGGCTGTTCGAGAACGTGGTCATCCGCCGCTGGAAGAAGGTGATCCCCGCCGACTGACGGCATGCGCGGCCACGAGCCGGTCATTGGTGCGCCGCGTGGTCTGATTGGTCCGATTAAGTCTCCTTATCTCTTTACTACGGAGCGATTTAATGAGAGCCGCTCTCGTTTCGGCTTGTATGCGTTCCAGTTTTGAGGTCAAATATTAATGCCCGGGAGGTCACATCCGACATGTGGGGAAAACAATGGCAATAATATCGACGATACGGCAGCGCAATGCCGTCTTCTTGTTGATTGCCGCGCTTGCACTGTCATCGTGCGCAGGAGCGCAGAGGGTCGACAATGCGAATCAGTTCGCCAACGAAGGGGTAAAGTTCACACGGACGCTGCCCGCCTTTTATGACGAGTACTTCAAGCTGGCGATCAATTCGGACAGTGCTGCGCTCGTTACGGCGCGCGAACTTTCAGGCGCCGCGCCCGAAAGATTGCAGAACGAACTCCAGAAGGCCGACGATGATCTGAAGCGAACCGGTGCCCTCGTCAGGGGTCTCACGGAGCACGCCAGCCTGTTAGGGAGCTATTTCGCGGAAATTCAGAGGCTGACCGGCGAGGACGTGGGACAGGGCGTTGGGTCGGCCACGGCGGCGCTTGTCGGGGAGATTGGGAGAGTTCGCAGCGATTTCGGCCGGGGAAGCCCCTTGGGCGTACCGGTGGAGAAGGTGGCTCAGCCGGTCGGCAATTTCGTCGTTGTCGCCCTGAAGAACAAGGCCTTGAAACGCGAACTCGAGGACCACGGCGAGACAATCGATCGGGAACTGGCCGTTCAGGAAGCCATTCTGAACAAGCTTGGGCGAAGCATGGTCAGCGACTCCGAGGCCTGGACGTCGGGAGCGTTGATCAATCCGGTTTACGAGCAGTATCGAGACAAGAGCAAACCGCTGGGAACGGGGTGGTACAGAAAGCGCGAGAGGTATCTGACCAACTCATCGGCGATCGGGTCGGCCCAACAGGCCGAACAGGCGATGAAGGCGCTGCGTGTCGCGTGGCAAGAGCTGGCGGGCGGCGGTCCGGAAGGATCGACCGTCACGCGCCTGATGGGCCACGTCGACGCAACCATCGCGATGATCAACGCGCTCAAAGCAAACTGAGAGCCTGGAACCGTTGAAACGGGGTATTGACCATGCCGCAAGATGACATCGGCAACGACCTGAAAGACTTAACCCTGGAAGAGCTCGAGGCCACTCGAGACGACATGCTTCTATTGGAAAACAAGGACGCGGCGAAGGCGGCGGGAGCGGAAGCCTCCAAGAAATATTCGGAGACGCTGTTCGCAATCCAAGATGCCATTCGCGATCTAAGAAACGCCGAGCTCCTGAAGCTGCTCCAACAATTGCGCTCCCACGAAAGTGAGCTCAGGGAAGGAATCAAGGATCTCGCAAAGGCGCGCAAGAATATCGGGCACGTAGAAACGTTTCTCAAAGTCACCGCCAAAGTTCTTGAGATCGTCGGAAAGGTGGTCAAGGCGGTCGCTTGAGCTGTCTCCGCAGCGAAAACCTCCGTCAGCAGGTCGAATGAAAGAGACCGCCGACCCGGTGCCTTCGCTGTAGCTCGTTGTACTGTCGAACCGCTTCCTCGGTCTGCAGGACATGGGCGGCGACGCCCCGGTTTTTCAGCATCTCCAGGGTCTCGGGACAAATCCGGAGCCGCTCCATCACGCCCTTTGAGAGCACCACCACGTCGGCGCCGTGCTCGAGAAGCTCCTCCACGTCGGCGGGCTGGATGCCCGGGTCGTGGGCGGTGCCGGTTTCGCGCCAGTCCCACTCCCGCGCCCCGCCGGGATACAGCTTGGCGTCCTTGAACGAGCGATCCCCGTCGACGTCCAGCCGACCCCAGGAAAAGCCGGTGATGCTCGGAGAGGGTGGTTCTCGTTCCATGGTCCACGGTTCCGTTTCGGGCCGTCGCGGTGGATACATTATACCCCTTTTACCCGCGCGGTTGAATCCGCTGCGCCGCGGGGCCAATGTCGTTCGGGAACGGCGACATCCATCGAACCGGGGAGCGAGCATGTCCTACTGGCTGGTGAAATCCGAACCGAACGCCTGGTCCTGGGAGCAGCACATGGCCGTCGGCGTAGAGCCCTGGAACGGGGTGCGCAACCACCAGGCCTGCAACAACATGAAGGCGATGAAGGTCGGCGACAGGGCGTACTTCTATCATTCGGGCGCCGAGAGACAAGTGGTCGGCGTGCTCGAGGTGGTGCGGGAGTACTATCCCGACCCCAGCGATGCGTCGGGGCGGTTCGGGATGGTCGACTTCAAGGCGCTGCATCCCCTCGCCCGCCCGGTGAGCCTCGCCGAGATCAAGGCCGATGGCCGGCTCGACCACATCGCGCTGATCCGCCAGTCGCGGCTGTCGGTAATGCCGCTCGACGACGGCGCCTGGCGGATGATCGCCGAAATGGGCGGTATCGCCCCATGAGTATCGCCCCATGAGCGTCACATCGTGAGCGAGGTGCGGCTCGGCCGCGTCGCGGACATTCCCGACGGCGGCTCGGCCGGCTACGACGTCGAGACGGACCGGGGCCGCCGGCTCTACATGGCGGTCCGCCGCGGCGATCGAGTGTTCGTCTACGTCAACTCCTGCCCCCACAACGGCACGCCGCTCGATTTCGAGCCGGGCCGGTTTCTCAACCTGGACCGGACCCACATCCTGTGTACCAACCATGGCGCGTTGTTCCGCATCGACGACGGCTATTGCGTCTCGGGACCCTGCGCCGGCAAGCATCTGGAGCCCGCCGCGGCGGTCGTCCGCTCGGGTTTTCTGGTGCTTTGCGGGTAATCCTGGGGCGATTGCGGCATTGTTCTCGCACGCGGCTTGTCTCGCGGGCGATTTCTGAGATAATCCCCCCGCTTTAGCGTTTGGTTTTTCGAACCGCGGGGCCGCGCGGCGGCGTCGACAACAAGCTTTCAACCGTTCCAGGGGAGGAGCAGAGCGAACATGTCAGAAGAGCAGATTTACCCGGTACCCGCCGCGACCGCCAAGGCGGCATGGTGCAACAACGATCAATACCTGGAGATGTACAAGCGGTCCGTCGAGGACTCCGCGGGTTTCTGGGCGGAACAAGGCAAACGGATCGACTGGATCAAGCCCTACACCGAGGTCAGGGACGTCAATTTCAATGCGCCCGACGTTCATATCAAGTGGTTCCATGACGGCACGCTCAACGCTTCCGCCAACTGTCTCGACCGGCACCTGGCGAAACGGGGCGACCAGACCGCGATCATTTGGGAAGGCGACGATCCCAAGGTCAGCAAGGCGATCACCTACCGCGAGCTTCACCAGCAGGTCTGCAAGTTCGCCAATGTGCTGAAGTCGCTGGGGATCAAGAAGGGCGACCGGGTGACGCTCTATCTGCCGATGATCCCCGAGCTCGCCATCACCATGCTCGCCTGCGCCCGCATCGGCGCCATCCACTCGATCGTGTTCGGCGGGTTCTCGCCGGATTCCCTGGCCGGACGGATCCAGGACTGCGATTCCAACCTGGTCATCACCTCGGACGAAGGTCTCCGCGGCGGCCGGCCGATCCCGCTGAAGGCCAACACCGACGCCGCCCTCGAGGACTGCCCGTCCGTGCAGAAATGCGTGGTGGTCAAGCACACCGGCGGCAAGATCGCCTGGAACGGCCGCGACGTCTGGTACCACGAGCTGATGGACAAGGCCTCGGCCGATTGCCCGCCGGCGGAGATGAACGCCGAGGACCCGCTGTTCATCCTCTACACCTCCGGCTCCACCGGCCAGCCGAAGGGCGTGCTGCACACCACCGGCGGCTACCTGGTCTACGCCGCGATGACCCACCAGTACGTTTTCGACTACAAGGACGGCGAGGTCTACTGGTGCACCGCCGATATCGGCTGGGTCACCGGCCACAGCTACATCGTCTATGGCCCGCTGGCCAACGGCGCGATCTCGGTGATGTTCGAAGGCGTGCCCAACTATCCGGACGCGTCGCGCTTCTGGCAGGTGGTCGACAAGCACAAGGTCAACATCTTCTACACCGCGCCGACCGCCATCCGCGCACTGATGCGCGAGGGCGACGGACCGGTGAAGAAGACCAGCCGCAAGTCGATCCGCATCCTCGGCACCGTCGGCGAGCCGATCAACCCCGAGGCGTGGAACTGGTACTACAACGTCGTCGGCGAGAAGCGCTGCCCGATCGTCGACACCTGGTGGCAGACCGAGACCGGCGGCATCCTGATCACTCCGCTGCCCGGAGCCACCGCGCTCAAGCCCGGCTCGGCGACCCGCCCGTTCTTCGGCGTCCAGCCTGAGATCGTCGACGCCGACGGCAACGTCCTCGAAGGCGCCTGCAGCGGCAATCTCTGCATCGTCGACGCCTGGCCGGGGATGATGCGGACGGTCTACAAGGACCACGAGCGGTTCGCCCAGACCTACTTCTCCACCTACCCGGGCAAGTACTTCACCGGCGACGGCTGCCGCCGCGACGAGGACGGCTACTACTGGATCACCGGCCGCGTCGACGACGTGATCAACGTCTCCGGACACCGGATGGGCACCGCCGAGGTCGAAAGCGCCCTGGTCGCCCACGCCAAGGTCGCCGAGGCGGCGGTGGTCGGCTGTCCCCACGACCTCAAGGGCCAGGGCATCTACGCCTACGTCACCCTCAACGCCGGAGAAGAGCCGACGGAGGAGCTGCGCAAGGAGCTGGTCAAGTGGGTGCGCACCGAGATCGGCCCGATCGCCTCGCCGGACTTCATCCAGTGGGCGCCCGGCCTGCCGAAGACCCGCTCGGGCAAGATCATGCGCCGGATCCTGCGCAAGATCGCCGAGAACGACTACGAGGCGCTCGGCGACACCTCGACCCTCGCCGACCCGTCGGTGGTCGACGACCTGGTCGAAAACCGGATGAACCGCTAGGCCTGAGGCCGAACGGTCGGAGACAGGCGGGGCCGCAAGGCCCCGCCTTCGTTTTCGGGCGGTGGATACCGGTCCACCGCAGCAAACGAGGCAATCGCGGCAAGACCGATGAACGGGCGGGTGCCGCTCTCTCAGCTCGCCCGGCGTGATTTGACGATGTCCTCCAGCCGCTTGATCCGGCGGCGGGTGATGCCGGCGTGGTAGTCGGCGCCGGCCCGCACGAAGATGTTGAGCGCCGTCTGGTAGGCCGCCAACGCCTCGGTCAGACGCGCCGGGGTCTTTTCGCGGCCGGCGAGGGTCCAAAGCGCGTTGCCGAGGTTGATCTGGGTCAACGCCCAGTGAACCGGCAGCCGATCCCTTGCCCGCACCTCCAGCGCCGCGCGGTAGGCCGCCACCGCGTCCTTGAGATGCTCGCTACCCTCCTCGCGCTCGCCCCAGGTCTGCAGTGCGTTGCCGAGGTTGTTCTGGGTCATCGCCCAGGCGAGGGGAAACCGTTCCCGAGTGCGCACTTCCAGCGCCGCGCGGTAGGCCGCCACCGCGGCCGCCAGCTGCTCGGTGCCTTCCTCCCGGTCGCCCAGCGTTCTGAGCGCGTTGCCCAGGCTGTTCTGGGTCGCCGCCCAGTCGATGGGGAACCCGTCGCGGGTGTACATCCGGAGCGCCGCCCGATGCGCGGCGACCGCCTCCCGGAGGCGGACCGTGCCCTCCTCGCGCTTGGCCAGGTTCCACAGCGCCGTGCCCAGGTTGTTCTGAGCCATTGCCCAGTGGAACGGCAGCTCGTCGCGGACATAGACTTCCAGCGCCGCCCGATAGGCCGACACCGACTCCTCCAGATGGACGGTGCCCTCCTCGCGTCCGCCCAGGGTCGACAGCGCGGCGCCCAGGCTGTTCTGGGTCTTGGCCCAGTCGAGGGGCCGGCGTCTTTGGGTCAGCACCCCCAGGGCGGCGCGGTATGCTGCCACCGCGTCCTCCAGTTGGGCCGTTCCTTCCTCCCGCTCGGCGATCATCTGCAGGGCGTCGCCGAGATTGATCTGGGTCCTCGCCCATTCGAGGGCTTGCCGGTCGCGATCCAGGGCCTCCAGCGCCGAGCGGAACGCGACGACGGCATCCTCCAGCCGCGAGACCCGGCCCAGGTGCCCGCCCAACGCCATCAGCGCGGTGCCGAGTTGGTTCTGGGTCATCGCCCATTCCACCGGCAGCCGGTCGCGGGTGTAAACCTCGAGCGCGTTGCGATAGGCGGCCTCCGCCTCGTCCAGGCGGACCGGACCGCCCCCCCATTCACCCAGGGCCTGAAGGGCGGCGCCGAGATTGCGCTGGGTCAGGGCCCAGTGCAGGGGAAGCACGTTGCGGGTCAGCACCTCCGACGCGGCGCGGTGCGCCGTCACCGCCTCCTGCAGGCGCTGGGTGCTCTGCTCGCGCTGGCCGAGGAAGCGCAGCGCGATGCCGAGATTGTGCTGGGTCATTGCCCACGACACCTGAACCCGTTGCCGCGTCAAAACCCCCAGCGCGGCGCGAAAGGCGGTAACCGCATCCTCGAGGTAATTCGTTCCTTCGCTGCTTCGGCCCAACCCGGTGAGTGCCGCGCCGCGGTTGTTTTCGATCAACGCCCAGCGCAAGGACAGCTGGTCCGGCGTATAGACCTCCTGCGCCTCGCGGTAGGCGATCAACGCCTGCTCCAGGTGGTCCGGTTCCTGTTCCTGTTCGCCCAGTGTCCGAAGCGCGTTGCCGAGGGTGTTCTGGGCCATCGCCCACAGGCCCGGGTTCTCGAGCCGGTCGGTATCGGCGAGCACCGCCCGCAGGTCGGCGACGGCGCTTTCGAGCCATTGCGGATCCCGAGCCTGCCTGCCGACCATGGCGGCGGCGGCACCGTGGGCGACACGGATCCGTTTGAGCGCGCGCGGGCTCAGATCGCCGGGAGGATTTTTCAGGATCTCGGCGATGTTGCCGACGGCGGGAGAGAGCAGGTCGACCAGATCCTGCGCCTGCTGTTCGGTGAACGGATCGACGCCGGTGAGGGCGACCGCGTAGACCACGTCCGCGAGATCCTCGCCGAAACCGTCGGGGAGTTCGAGATTGTCGCCGACCGACCGGTAGGAGCGGACCTCGCCGTGGGGCGCCACCGCGGCCGAAAGAAAGCGCAGAATCAGTCCCCCCTGTTCCGGCGACCACCTTCCCCAGACGAGGACGTCGGCACCGGCGGCCCGCGCCGCGCTACGCCCGGAACGCAGTACGGCGGCGAGGCTCTCGACCGGATCGCCCTTCTCGTCGACGCTCAACGTGCTGAAACTGCGGATGACCCGGATCGCCGGGTAGCGCTCGAGGCAACGGACCACGTGCTGGGTCCGGGTTCTGGCCTGATCGTCGCCGTCGAGGTCGGCGACCATCACCGTAAAACGCGTCTGCACCCCCTCCGGCGCCCGAACCGGCTGGAAACTGCTAGACAACGGTTTCGGTGGCTGGGCGGCGGCAGCCGGTCGTTCGGCCGGCTCGGCACCTTCCGCCGGCGGCTCGTAGACGACGGGCGGGCCAAGCTCGTCGAAGCGGAAAAGCCGGAAGGCACGATCGGCGTTGTAGTCGAGCACGCGGAGATCGTCGCTCTCGTGGAGATCGTTCTCGACCACCGAGAAATGGGCGCCGTAGCGTTCCCTGGCCAGATCGAGGGGAATTTCGAACGAAACGAACTTCTCGATCCCCTTGCTCTCGAGCTTCTCGCGCAACCTTCGATCGGTCGCGGACTGGTAAGAGGTCAGGATCACCA
This sequence comes from uncultured Alphaproteobacteria bacterium, assembly GCA_963772635.1. GTDB lineage: Bacteria > Pseudomonadota > Alphaproteobacteria > Rhodospirillales > Defluviicoccaceae > JAUXFS01. The sequence continues at coordinate 17,173 of CAVYYK010000052.1, read as the reverse complement.
GGGCCCCGCCCCCTGTGAGCAGCATGATCGTTTTCATTGCGCCCCTATCATCGCCGGTTGACGTCCTCCCTGGACCGACAGCTTACACCGGCCTTCCGCCGGAAACACACATCTCTTGGTCGGGATCAGAAATCGATGCAGCGCCCCTTCCGCTCCCAATCGCCGTACCGGGTCGGCTCGGGGCCCTTGGGACCACCGACTTCCTCGGACTCCCGATGATCGTCCTCGGCCTTGTTCCCGTGATCCTCCTGTTCGCCGGACCCCGTTTCGGCGGACTCCGCGGCGGTCGCCGGCGTATCGGTCTTGGGATTGTCGCCCTCGGTCATTCCCTGGTCTTTCATGGCGGCGGCCCTTGTGGCGCGGGTGTTCGAAGACTACTACAATATGCGGGCGATAGAGCGCCAGAGCATTATCCACGTAAGCGGTTTCGAATCATGAGCACCTTCCGAACCGGTCTTCTCCTCGCAGGCCTCACCGCGTTGTTCCTCGCCGCGGGCTATCTTCTCGGCGGCCAGGCCGGCATGGCCGTCGCGCTGGTCATCGCCTTGGCGATGAACGTGTTCTCTTACTGGAATTCCGACAAGCTGGTGCTCAAGATGTACGGCGCCCGGGAGGTCGACGCCCGCGTGGCGCCCTCCCTTTACGGCATCGTCGAGCAATTGGCCCATCGCGCCGAGCTGCCGATGCCGCGCGTCTACATCATCGAAAATCCCCAGCCCAACGCCTTCGCCACTGGTCGCAATCCCGAGAACGCCGCCGTCGCCGCCACCACCGGACTGTTGCAGATCCTCGATCATGACGAGTTCGCCGGGGTCATGGCCCACGAGTTGGCCCACGTCAAGAACCGCGACACCCTGATCATGACGGTGACCGCGACGATTGCCGGCGCGCTCGGCATGCTCGCCAACTTCGCCCTGTTCTTCGGCGGCAACCGCAATAACCCGCTCGGCTTCGTCGGCACCATCCTGGTGATGATCCTGGCGCCGGTGGCGGCGATGCTGGTGCAGATGGCGATCTCGCGCACCCGCGAGTACGGCGCCGACCGCATCGGCGCCGAGATCTGCGGCCAGCCGATGTGGCTCGCCTCGGCGCTGCAGAAGCTCGAGGCCGGCGCCCAGCAGATCGACAACCCGGCCGCAGAGGACAACCCGGCAACGGCTCATCTGTTCATCGTCAATCCGCTGCACGCGCGGGCGGTCGACAGCATGTTCTCGACCCACCCCAGCGTCGAGAACCGGGTCCGCAAGCTGCGCGAGATGGCGCTCGAGAACGGGCAGATCGGACCCTGGGGTTGAGCGTTTGACGGCCCAAGGCGTTTCGCCGGTACCCCGCGCGGTCGCGCTCGATGTTCTCGATGAGGTATTCTCCCGCCGTCGCCCGCTCGACGAAGCGTTCGAGCGCCATCCCGGCGTTTCCCGGCTCGAACGCCGTGACAGGGCGTTCGCACGCAACCTCGCCGCCACCTCGATCCGACGTATCGGCCAGATCGACGCCCTGATCGACCGCTGTCTGAGGCGCCCGCTGCCGGAAAAGGCCGCCGGCGTGCGCGACCTGCTCCGGCTGGGCGTCTGCCAGCTCGTGTTCCTGCGGACCCCGCCCCACGCCGCCGTCGATACCGCCGTTGCCCTTGCCCACCGGCGCCGCCACGGCGCCCACGCGGCACTGATCAACGCCGTGCTCCGCCGACTCGCGCGTGAGGGTGCCGCACTCGCCGCGGCCCAGGACGCCGCCCGGCTCAACACGCCCGAATGGCTGTGGCGGTCGTGGACCGCGGCCTACGGCGAAGACATATGCCGGCGCATCGCCGAGGCCCATCTCCGCGAGCCGCCGCTCGACCTCACCCTCAAGGATGAAAGCGGCCGGCAGGACCTGGCCGCCGATCTGAATGCCGCCGTGCTGCCCACCGGCACCCTCAGGATCGACCCCCGGGGGCCGGTGACCGCGCTTCCCGGTTTCGACGCCGGCGCCTGGTGGGTGCAGGACGCGGCCGCGGCCCTGCCCGCCAGGCTTCTCGGCGATGTCCGGGACTTGCGGGTCCTCGACCTGTGCGCCGCTCCCGGCGGCAAGACCGCCCAGTTGGCCGCCGCCGGCGCCCGGGTCACCGCGATCGACCGCGCATCGGAGAGGCTGGAGCGGCTCGAACGCAACCTCGCCCGTCTCGGGCTCGCCGCCGAGACGGTGGCCGCCGACGCCGGCGACTGGCGGCCGCCGACGCCGGCCGACGCGGTGATCCTCGATGTCCCGTGCTCGGCGACGGGGACGATCCGCCGCCATCCGGACGTGGCCCGGCTGAAAACGCCCCAGGACGTCGCCGGGCTCGCGCGCACTCAAGCGAAACTCCTTGCGGCGGCGATCGAGATGGTCAGGCCCGGCGGGCTTCTCGTTTTCTCCTCGTGCTCGTTGCAACCGGAAGAGGGGCGCGGCCACGTCGCCGCGCTGATCGCCGCCGGCGCGCCGATCCGGCGGGTGCCGATCGCGGCCGAGGAAGTGGGCGGGCTCGGCGAAATCCTCGACGAGGACGGCGATCTTCGCAGCCTTCCGTGCCACATCGCCGAGCTCGGCGGCATCGACGGCTTCTACGCCGCCCGCCTGCGCCGCCTGTGAGCCGCCGCGCCGCCTTGCGGAGGCGGCCGGAACCTGTTACGAGAACGGCGTCGCAATGCCCTGGTCCGCCCGTCGTCGCCGGCGGTCGGAACCGCCATCCACGGATGCATGACTTCATTCGCCCAGACCCTTGCTGACCTCCCGGCATATCTGTCGCCGGCGCGCGGATGGCAGGCGCTCCGCGAGCTTTACTATCGATCTTCGTTCTACCGCTGGACCCTCGGCACCAAGGCGGTCGACGCCGTTCGCCTGACCTATCCGGAGAACTGGCCCGAGGACAGGCCGGCCGCCGACGCCATCGTCGAGGGCGTGTTCCTGCTCGGTGGCCGGAGGCTGCCGCTCGGGCGGGTGCCATGGACGGCGGTTTCGGGCGGGAACGCGGCCGAAATGCTGCACGGCTTCGCCTGGCTCGCCGACCTGAGGGCGGCGGGGACGGAGGAGGCGCGGGCTCGGGCGCGGGAGCTGGTCGACGGCTGGATCGAGCTCAACGCGCACTGGAGCACCCCCGCCTGGCGTCCCGATGTGCTCGGCCGGCGGCTGACCGCCTGGTTCGCCGCGTCCGACTTCGTGCTCGCCGGCGCCGACGAGGGGTTCCGGCGGCGGTTTCTGCTGTCGGCCACCGTCCAGGCCCGTCATCTCGTCCACACCGCGTCCCGGCGCAGCGGCGACGCCGGCGCCATCGCCGCCGCGACCGGACGGATCGCCGCCGCCCTGTGCCTCGGGATCGGCGGCCTCGAGCCGGCGCTCGAGCTGCTGGCGCGGGAGATCGACCGCCAGGTGCTGGCCGACGGCGGCCATGTGCAGAGAAGCCCGTCGGTCCATCTCGCGGTGCTGCGCGACCTGCTCGGAGTCCGCGCCGCCCTGCAGGTCGCCCAGGCCGAGGTCCCCATCGTCCTTCAGGGCGCCATCGACCGCATGGCGCCGACGCTGCGGGCGTTCCGGCTGGGCGACGGCAGCCTTGCGCAGTTCAATGGCGGCAAGGAGGAGGACCACCGGCTGATCGGCGCGGTGCTGGCCAAGGCCGGAGTCAAGGGCAAGGCGCGATCGAGCGCGCCCCACACCGGCTTCGAGCGCCTCGCCGCCGGACGCGCGGTGATCGTCGTCGATACCGGGCCGCCGCCGCCGGCCGGCGCCGACTCGCTGGCCCACGCCGGCGCCCTCGCCTTCGAAATGAGCGACGGGCGCAACCGGATCGTGGTCAACTGCGGCGCCTTCGCCGGAGACGATCCCCGCTGGACGGCGGCGATGCGGTCCACCAACGCCCACTCGACGCTGACCGTCGACGACGACAGCTCGCTGGAATTCCGTGCCGACGGCCGCCTCAGGCATCGATCGGTCCACGTCACCGCGTTGCGGCGGGAGGCGGAGGGCGCCACCTGGCTCGAAACCAGCCACGACGGTTACGACCGGCGGTTCGGCCTCATCCACACGCGGCGGCTGTACATGGACGGCGGCGGCGAAGACATCCGCGGCGAGGACGAGCTCGAGGGCCGGGGCGGACGCTTCTTCCGGGTCCGCTTCCATCTTCATCCGCAGGTGCACGCGTCGCTGATCCAGGAGGGTACCGCCGTGCTTCTCAAACCACCGACCGGGCGCGGCTGGCGTTTTCTCGCCGTCGGCGGCACCCTCGGCCTCGAGGAGAGCACCTACCTCGGCGTCTCCGACGTGCCGAGACGGAGCGAGCAGATCGTCGTCACCGGCTCGCTCAAGGGCGAAGGCGCCCGGGTCAAATGGGCGTTCCGCCGCGAGGGCGACGCCGCCTGAGAGACCGGCTGAGAGACAAGGGGGTGTGGCGCGGCTTTGCCGTCTGCTATACCGCAACCAGACCACTAGGGGGAGACTTTCGCAGATGCCGTCGACGATTCGCCGCGCGCTGATTTCCGTATCCGACAAGACCGGGCTCGAGCCGCTCGCCCGGTTTCTCGCCGAAAAAGGCGTCGAGATCCTGTCCACCGGCGGGTCGGCCAAGGCGATCCGCGACGCCGGCGTCCCGGTGGTCGAGGTTTCGGAGCACACCGGGTTCCCCGAGATCATGGACGGCCGGGTGAAGACCCTGCAGCCGAAGATCCATGGCGGCCTGCTCGCCGTCCGCGGCAACGCCGAGCACGAACGGGCGATGGCGGAGCACGGTATCGCCCCGATCGACCTGCTGGTGGTCAACCTCTATCCGTTCGAGGCGACGGTGGCCAAGGGGGCGCCCTTCGACGACTGCATCGAGAACATCGACATCGGCGGCCCGGCGCTGATCCGCGCCGCCGCCAAGAACCACGCCTTCGTCACCGTGGTCGTCGATCCCGCCGACTACGGCCGGGTGATCGAGGAGATGAAGGCGACGGGCGCGACCTCCGACGAATTCCGCCGACGGCTGGCGGCCAAGGCCTACGCCCGCACCGGCGCCTACGACGCGGCGATCGCCGGCTGGTTCGCCGGCGTCCTCGACGAACCGTTCCCCGAGCGCCTGGTGTTCGCCGGCATGCGCAAGCAGGTCATGCGCTACGGCGAGAACCCCCACCAGAACGCCGCCTTCTATGTCTCCGGCGACACCCGGCCGGGGGTGGCGACCGCCGAGCAGATCCAGGGCAAGGAGCTCAGCTTCAACAACCTCAACGACACCGACGCCGCCTTCGAGCTGGTCGCCGAGTTCGAACCGCCGACGGTGGCGATCATCAAGCACGCCAACCCGTGCGGCGTCGCCGTCGCCGACACGCTCGAGCAGGCGTACCGCAAAGCGCTGGCCTGCGATCCGGTCAGCGCCTTCGGCGGCATCATCGCCGTCAACCGCACCCTCGACGCCGCCACCGTCGAGGCGATCGGCAAGCTGTTCGTCGAGGTGATCATCGCCCCGGAGGTGGACGCGGATGCGCGCGCGATCCTGGCGGCCAAGAAGAACCTGCGGGTGCTGGTCGCCGGCGGCATGCCCGACGCATCCGCCGCGGGGATGACGCTGCGTTCGCTGTCCGGCGGCTATCTGCTCCAGGGCCGCGACGACGCGGTCACCGCCGGCGAACTCAAGGTGGTGACCAAGCGGGCGCCGACCAACGCCGAGATGACCGATCTCGCGTTCGCCTACCGGGTGTGCAAGCACACCAAATCCAACGCCATCGTCTACTGCAAGGACGGCGCCACCGTCGGCGTCGGCGCCGGGCAGATGAGCCGGGTCGATTCCGCCCGCATCGCCGCCTGGAAGTCGGCCGACGCCGCCACGGCCGCCGGCGAGAGCGGCCGGCGGACCGAGGGCTCGGTGGTCGCCTCGGACGCGTTCTTCCCGTTCGCCGACGGCCTGCTCGCCGCCGCCGAGGCCGGCGCCACCGCGGTGATCCAGCCCGGCGGCTCGGTCCGCGACGACGAGGTGATCGCCGCCGCCGACGACAAGGGCCTGGCGATGGTGTTCACCGGCATGCGCCACTTCCGCCACTGACGGCGCGGCGATCCGGTTGACCTGTGGCGCCGTAACATCGTCGATGCCCCAACGGACCCGAAACCCGATCATCGCGCCTGACAGCTCGCCGGCACGATGGGCCCTCTTCGGCTATGTCGCCGGCTTCGTCGCCCTCGCCGGCGCGGTCAACGGGATCGTCTTCGCTTCGGGGGCGGGCGCATGGTCCGCGTCCCTGGCCAGCCCTCGCTTCGCCCCGCCGGGCGGCGTCATCGGCGCGTCTGGGTGATCATCTTCGCGCTGATGGCGGTCGCTCTGTGGCGGGTGCGCCGGGAACCGCCGTCGTCCCGCCGCTCCGCCGCGACGGCGGCGCTCCTCCTTCAGTACGCCGTCAACCTCGCCTTTCCGTTCTATGCGCTGCTGCCGCGGAGCGTGCTCGCCGGGTTCGTCGGCACCGTCGTCTCGGCGGCGATCGCCTGGATCGTGCTCGCCGTCGTTTTTCGCGCAAGCCGGGTCGCCGCGGCGTTCGTCGCGCCCCTGTGCGGCTGGCTGATCTACGCCGGCTTGCTCTCCTTCGAGCTCTACCGGCTCAACGGCTGAGCCCGGGGCCGGTATGACCATGAACGCGCGGCGGGCCTACCAGATCCTCAGCGGCGACGACGACGTCGAGCGGGCCTGCGCGTCGATCCCCGACAGCGTCTGCACGGCGCTGCCGCGCAACTACTTTTTCAATCTGCTCAACGGCGCCTGCGGCAAGCTCGCCCAGCACATCGCCAGCCCGGGTCTGGTGATCCCGTGGCTGCTCGCCGCCCTCGGCGCGTCGCCGGTGCTTGTCGGCTTCGTCGTTCCGGTGCGCCAAGCGGCTGGCCTCATTCCGCAGATGGCGGCGGCGGCGCGTATCCGCCGCTACCCGGTGCGCAAGTGGTTCTGGGTGGGCGCGGGCACGGTCAAGGCGGCGAGCCTGGTTTTGATGATCTTCGCCGCGCTGCTGCTCCCGGCCAACGCCGCGGGCGTGGTGGTTCTTGTGTTGCTCGCGGCTTTCGCCACCGCCGGCGGCATCGGTTCGCTGGCGTTCCAGGACGTGGTCGGCAAGACCATCCCCAAGGGCCGGCGCGGGCGGCTGCTCGCCTACCGGGGAACGTTGGGCGGGGCGTTGACGCTTGCCGCCGGCGCTCTCGTCCAGCTGTCGTTCGGCGACGGGCAGAGCCTCGCCCCGGCGCTGTGGATGCTCGCCGGGTCGGCAGCCCTGTGGCTGCTCGCCGCGCTCGCCTTCGCCGCCATCGACGAGGCGCCCGGGGCGACCGAGGGCGGGCGCAGCATGATCGGCGAGGTCGCCGAGGGGTTCCGGCTGGTGCGCTCGGTGTCCGGCTATCGCCGGTTTCTGGTTGCCCGGCTGCTGTTGATCTCGGTAGAAGTGGCGATGCCGTTCTATGCCCTGCACGCCAGCGAGCTGCTCGGCGGCGCCGCCGGCGCCATCGGCACCTACGTGTTCGCCGTCGGCCTCGCCAACCTCGTCGCCAATCCGTTCTGGGGCCGGTTCGCCGACGCGTCGAGCCGGGCGGTCATGGCAGCCGGCGCCGGGATCGCCGCGGCCGCCGGGATCGCCGCGCTGGCGCTCGCGGGGCTGGCCGGCAGCCCCTACCTCGCCACCGCCTACGGCGCGGTGTTCGTGCTGCTCGGCATTGCCGACGCCGGCGTGCAGCTGGGGCGCAAGACCTACCTGGTCGACGCCGCCCCGCCCGCCGAGCGGCCGCTCTACGTCGCCTTCACCAACACCGCCGTCGGCGTCGTCACCGTGGCCACCGGCGGGCTCGGGCTGGTGGCGCAGTGGCTTGGCGTCGAGACGCTGCTCGCCCTGCTCGTCGCCGCGGCATTGATGGCGGCGCTGGCGTGCCTGCGCACCCCCGAGGCCCATGGCATGGTGGAGGCCGCCGCCGGTGCTTGAAACCGCCCCCGACGCCCTGGCGATCATTCAGGCGGGTTTCCTCGGCAGCCTGGTCGCCGGCCTCTGCACCGGCGTCGGCGCGCTGCCGATCTTCATCAGGACCCGGTGGTCGGAGAACGCACAGATCATCATGCTGGCGGTGGCCGGCGGCATCATGCTCGCCGCCACCGTGTTCTCGCTGATCCTGCCGGCCCTCGACGAGGTCGTCGCCCGCACCGGCAGCGAGGTTCAGGCGGCGGCCGTCGCCAGCGCCGGCGTGCTGCTCGGCGCCCTCGCCATCTGGCTGGTCCACTCGACGGTGCCCCACGATCATTTCGTCAAGGGCCATGAGGGACCGGCGGCGATCGCCCTCGGCCGCAACTGGCTGTTCATCGTCGCCATCACCCTGCACAACTTCCCGGAGGGAATGAGCGTCGGCGTCTCCTACGGCACCGGCGATCCGGCAACGGGATACGCGGTCACCCTCGGTATCGGCCTGCAGAACATGCCGGAGGGCCTGGCCGTCGCCGCAGCCCTGGTCGGCGAGGGCTTCGGGCGGATGCGCGCCTTCCTGATCGCGCTGGCCACCGGTCTGGTCGAGCCGCTCGGCGGCCTGGTCGGCGCCACCGCCGTCGGCTTCAGCGACGCGCTCCTGCCGTGGGGCCTGGCGTTTGCCGCCGGCGCCATGCTGTTCGTCATCTCCGGCGAGATCATCCCCGAGACCCACCGCAACGGCAAGGAACACCGCGCCACCCTCAGCCTGGTCGCCGGCTTCGTGCTGATGATGATCCTCGACACGACCCTCGGGTGACGCGAGCGCGGTTGGCGGAGCCGTCGTTCCCCTGCTCCCGCCGAGCGGGCTGGAAACGCGGTCACGAGGGATCTCTATTGGTGAGCGGTGGCATAAGGTATGCCGCGCCCAACGGGTACGTGTTATATCTTGCAGAGTGGCCGATTTCCTCGCTCGGATCGAGCTTCGGCGCAGACGGAACCAGGACATGGGTAGGCATGAAAAGACTCTGCAACAGGTCCTGCTCGGCAGAGCGGATGCGAACATCGCCTTTCGCGATCTGCGCAGCCTGTTGCGTACCCTGGGGTTCGACGAGCGAATTCGAGGAGATCATTTCATCTTCACCCGGCGCGATGTCGATGAGATCATGAACCTGCAACCGATCGGAGCGAAGGCAAAACCCTATCAGGTCCGCCAGGTCCGCAACGTGATCGTCAAGTACAGGTTGGAGCCGTAAATGGACCTCAGATACGAAGTGATCATTTACTGGAGCGGCGAGGACCAGGCGTTCATCGCCGAGGCGCCGGAACTGCCCGGGTGCATGGCGGACGGCAAGACCCATGGTGAGGCCCTGACCAACCTGGAAGTCGTCATGGCCGAATGGATCGAAACCGCCAAGGAACTCGGACGTGCCATTCCCGAGCCGCGCGGGCGCCTGATGTTCGCCTGACGCCGGCCCTCGGCATCGCTCGCGCACGCTTCGGGAACTTACGCGGCGCCACTGGCGCCACGGTTTCCCGAAGCCCTGCCGAGGACACGGGAAATGCGTTCATATGGAGCAGGGAATTATGAAGGTCGGCACTGGGAGGACGCGACATGCCGATGATGGCCCCGCCGCATCCGGGTCTTTCGGTGCGCCACGACTGTCTGGAGCCGCTCGGGCTCAGCGCGACCGAGGCCGCGAAGCGACTCGGCGTCAGCCGCAAACAGCTCTCGGACGTGCTCAACGGCCATTGGGGGATTTCGCCCGAGATGGCGATCCGCCTCGACAAGGCGTTCGGTGGCGGCGCCGAGATCTGGTATCGCCTGCAGGCGGCCAATGATCTCGCCCAGGCCATGAAAAGGGCCGACGACATCAAGGTCGACCGCATCACCCGCGCCGCGTAGCCGGCAACCGCTATCCGGAAATACCCGAACCGCGCCCGGTCTCGGCGGCAGTTCCCTTGGTCGCCGCTTGATCGACTGATTCGAAGAACTGTTCAAAGACCCGAGTGGCCCGCCGGGTCAATCCCGACCACCTTGCGCCCGAGAAGCGGGGGCGTGTCACCGTCATAGCTGTCGGAAAATGAGCGCATCACCCTCCGCCCCAAGGGCCGCATGCCGAATCCGCGCGACATCCGCCTCCGGGTCCGCCGAACATCGCGGAGTCCGGGCATTCGACGCCGTCCCGTGCCAACGCCCCGGTCCGGCGGCGCGCGCAGGAACTCCCCGGTCGAGAGATAGCTTTCCCACGGATGGAGTCGGCCTCCACCGCTGTCAGCGGACCCGAACCAGGGACGGCTGTAAGGGGCGGTCATGACCCAACTCGGGCACATCGTTCGCTCACATGGCCGATCTTATTCGAGCTGGACGATGACAGCATCAACCGGGCTTTCCGAGATGACCTGAGTCGTGTGACCTTTACCCGTCGTGTCGGCCATTAGCCATGCGTCGCCGGCGACAACCTGGCGTTCCTCGCCGCTGCTCGCGGTCACGCGCAACGCGCCCCCCAGGCAGAAAAGGATCTGTCGGCGTGGCGTCGGGTGGCGCGCACCGCCCCAGCCGGCCGGCAGTCGGATCATCACATAGCGCGTAGCTGACTCGGCCTCGGAAACGTACAAAGGATCGGCCGGCGGCGCGAAGTCCTTCAGCTGCATCGATATGTCGTAGGTATCGAACCGGCTCTCTCCGGCGTCGTCTTCGTACAGCCGCAAAACTTCCATCTCCGCACTCCCTCCTTGGCCGTTTGGTTCGTCGGCCAGGGTAGCTGCAAACACCTCCGGTAGAGAAGACCCTCCGCGCCAGGGCGGTTGCGTCGCCCGGGCTAACTCCGGGAGCGGACGTGCGCGGCGGGATCGTAGCGTGGCTTGGCACAGCATCGGTACCGTATGGACGGCGCTACTGCGAGCCGACGGGTGGCCCCTGAACCACGATCCGGTCGAAGTCCGATTGGGGCTAGCAGTGCCAATCTCGCAATCGCTCGGGCGCGTCCGCATCGGGCAGGTTGCCGGCATTTCAGAGATCGGAGACAAAGAATCCCCCGGAGAGCCATCATCATCGCAAGCTGGCATTAGGACTGGGAGTCCTGCTCCCCAACACGGAAAATGGTATCTTTCGTTTGAGCCGGTCGCCGACCTGCAATTCGACGCTGAGAGAGGCCGCTGGAGTATGGAGTTGTCAGCGAGGAGATCCCTCGCCCCATTTCGGACCGCCGCGCTCGTCGCTGTCGCCATCGCCACAGCGAGTTGCGCCGGTTTCGAGCAGGACGCGCAACTGCTTTTCGACCGTGTTGGCGCCGCGATCTCCGGCGAAAGCGCAGATGATGTGTATCGGCGAGGTCAAGCGCTTCAGCGACAGGGGCAGGATGCCGAGGCCGTCCGCCAGTATCGCGTGGCTGCGGCGGAAGGCCATGGCGGTGCCGCGTATGAACTTGGTCTCGCCTACAACGAAGGCCTGGGAGTGCCGGCCGATCGCGCGACCGCCGTTTCCTGGTTCAACGAAGCGGCGAACATGGGAGATCCCCGCGCGCAATATCTCATCGGTGCCTCCTATTTCGGCGGCATCGGCGTGGAGAAGAACCATCAAGAAGGGGTTGAATATCTTGCGCGCGCGGCGGCACAAGGCCATCCGCGTGCGCAGTACCTGCTCGCAGAGGCTTTCGCCAACGGCTGGGGCGTGCCCAAGGACGCCGATTGGGCGGCACGGTGGTATGGAAAGGCTGCTCGCCAAGGGCACACCGACGCGCAATTCAGCTATGGCGTCTTCTTGGCCACGGGCCGCGGACTTCCCAGTAACCGGGTGGCCGGATACGAATGGATTATGCTGGCGAGAAAGGGCGGCCATCCTCAAGCGGCGAAAGTCCTGAGCGCATTGGGCGCGACCATGTCGGCGGACGATGTTCGGCGAGCCAAGGCCTTAGCTTCAACATTCAAACCGGGCGCCCCCGGTGTCTTCGCCGATAAACCAACGGTTGCTTACGTCCAGTACAGCCTGCAGAAGATGGGATTCAGGCCGGGTCCCGTCGACGGTCTCGCGGGTCGGCGCACAAAAGCAGCCGTTCGCGCGTACCAGAAGCGCGCCAACTTGCCGGCCGATGGCCAAGTAACCCCAGCCCTAGTGGAGTCGATCCTGGCCGACCGACGCGGCGCCTGACAATCGCCTTCGCCTGCCGCCGGGCCGACGCAAATCGACGAAATCCGGAGCCGGCGCCGGCGAATTCACCCCGTCATAATGCGCCGGCGTCCGCGCGAGCCGACGCCGCCGCGCTTTCGCCTTCGCGGCCGTCTTCGGCGATGCCGTCGCGATCGCCAGCGTGATCGCGGTCCGGGTCGCTTGAGTAATCGCGGTCGCTCGCGTGATCGCGGTCACGGTCGCTTGAGTAATCGCGGTCGCGGTCGCTCGAGTAATCGCGGTCCCGGTCGCTCGAGTAATCGCGGTCCCGGTCGCTCGAGTAATCGCGGTCCCGGTCGCTCGAGTAATCGCGGTCGCGGTCGCTCGAGTAATCGCGGTCGCGGTCGCTCGAGTAATCGCGGTCGCGGTCGCTCGAGTAATCGCGGTCGCGGTCGCTCGAGTAATCGCGGTCACGGTCGCTCGAGTAATCGCGGTCGCGGTCGCTCGAGTAATCGCGGTCGCGGTCGCTCGCGTGATCGCGGTCACGGTCGCTTGCGTGATCGCGGTCGCGGTCGCTTGCGTGATCGTGGTCGCGGTCGCTTGCATGATCGTGGTCGCGGTCGCTCGCATGATCGTGGTCACGGTCGCTTGCATGATCGTGGTCGCGGTCGCTTTCGTGATCGTGGTCCGTCGGTTTATCTGTCCGGATGGCCTCGGCTTTCCTGGCCACGGCGTTAACCGCTCGCCTGGAGACCTGGATTCCGAGGAGGTCGTTGACGGCGCGCACGACCGCCCGATCGATCGGTTTGTTCGCCGCCTTCGCCAGGTTTTCGGCAGCCGTCTCGATATCACGGGGCCGATCGGTGATGGCTGTTTGGTAGGCGGCAATCCGTCCGACCGCGGAATGGGGAGCCGCGCGATCACGAGCCCTGGCAGCAGCGTGCGCCGCATTGAGCCGGCCGAGAGCCGACGGGCTCAGAGCGCTCTTGTCATTGCGGAAGCCTCGGTCCGCGTGCGAGCTTCGGTTTCCGTGATCCTTGCCATATCCTCTCTTGCCGACACCCGTGACGGCGTCGACGGACTGGTCCGACCTTCGCCCGCCCACATTTCCGGCGTGGCCATGGCCGACAGATCCACCGGCGTGACCCCCGCCGTGGCCATGGCCGACAGATCCACCGGCGTGACCGCCACCGTGACCGCCACCGTGACCGCCGCCCTGACCGCCACCGTGACCGCCGCCGTGACCGCCGCCCTGACCGCCGCCGTGACCGCCGCCCTGACCGCCGCCATTGCCGCCGCCGTTACCGCCGCCGTTTCCGCCGCCGTTGCCGCCGCCGTTTCCGCCGCCGTTGCCGCCGCCATTACCGCCGCCGTTTCCGCCGCCGTTTGCCGCCGCCGTTGCCGCCGCCGTTTCCGCCGCCGTTGCCGCCGCCGTTACCCGCCGCCATTGCCGCCGCCGCCACCGCCGCCGCCACCGCCACCGCCTTTGGCAAGTGCCGTGGAATGAGCGAAATCGAAGGAATCGAGTGTGACTGTAATCGGAGACGCGACCAAAGCCACCGCAAGGGCGCCAACCGCTACACCTAAAGCGAGGGGCGACATCGTTTGTTTGTGCGACATGAAACATTCCCATCACGAGCAAAAGAAGCTCACCGTCCAAAAACAATCTCTAAAGTAAGCTCCTCTGGAAATACAGCCCTCTTGTATAACCCAAATGTGTCTACTTTTGACCGGACACGTAATCACCAACCTTCAACACATAATCTGTTCGACTCCACCCGGTCGCCGCTGATCTTGTTGCTTCGGGCCGGAACACCTTCGTTCCGTCGCACGCGCATTGCCGCATGCGGCAATTATGATCATCTACTCGGGGCTTCCCACGCAATTCCGTCCCAACCCGATAAGTGTGTCGCGGAATGGCCCGCAATGCAAGCTACCCGGGCAAGCTACCCGGGGTCTTCTGGCCGGCCGCGCGCCGAGATCCAGTCAACAGCGTGGCAAATTGCCACTGCGACCAAAGGCCCTTGTCAAGCATCGGTTGGGCGGATGCGCGCCTTCCTGATCGCGCTCGCCACCGGCATGGGCGAGCCACTCGGGCTCAGCGTCACCGCGGCGGCGAAGCAGCTCGGCGTCAGCCGCAAGCAGCTCTCGGACGTGCTCAACGGCCATTCGGGGATTTCGCCCGAGATGGCGATCCGCCTCGACAAGGCGTTCGGCGGCGGCGCCGAGACCTGGTACCGCCTCCAGGCGGCCTATGATCTCGCCCAAGCCATGAAGAGGGCCGACGCCATCAAGGTCGAGCGCATCACCCGCGCCGCATAGGCGCCATGGCGGGGAATCCCCTGGAACGGTCGGGCCGGCAAATGCTAGCATCGGGGGGTGTTTCGGTAACGGCGGCGGAAGCGCGAGCGCGCGGTGCCGATGCCAAAGAGGGAGGTGAGCATGCGGATGAGACTGTCGGGGTGGGTGATCGTCGTGGCGGCGGCGCTGGGACTGGCGCTGGCGCGGCCGGCGGCGGCGGAGGTCAAGACCAAGACGATCGAGTATCGGGACGGCGATGTGGTGCTGACCGGGTATTTCGCCTGGGACGACGCGATTGACGGCGAGCAGCCGGGGGTGCTGGTGGTCCACGAGTGGTGGGGCCTCAACGACTACGCCAAGAGCCGTGCCAGGCAACTGGCGGAAGAGGGCTACGCCGCCTTCGCGCTCGACATGTACGGCGACAACAAGGTGACCGCCCACGCCGACGAGGCCGGCGCCTGGATGAAGCAGATCGCCTCCAACATCGACCTGTGGACGCGCCGTGCGCGGCTCGGCCTCGATGTCCTGAAGGCGCAGGACCAGGTCGATCCGACCCGCGTCGCGGCGATCGGCTATTGCTTCGGCGGCGCCACCGTCATGCAGATGGCCTACGCCGGCGAGGATCTTGCGGCCGTCGTCAGCTTCCACGGTACCCTGCCGCCGGCGCCGGAGGGCGTCACCTCGATCAAGCCGCGGGTGCTGGTCGAGCACGGCCGCGACGACGCCTTCGTCCCCGCCGAACGCGTGGCCGCCTTCCAGGAAGGCCTCGACCGCATCGGCGCGACCTGGGAGATGACCATCTACTCGGGGACCCGTCACGGTTTCACCAACCCGGACGCCGGCAGCTACGGGATCGACAACGTCGCCTACAACGAGATCGCGGACGAGCGATCGTGGACGGCGACGATGTTGCTGTTCGACGAGATCTTCTGAGCCCTGCCGGCTGCGGCCGAGCAACAACGGGCGAGGGGAGGGCCGGGATCCGAAGACTGAACGAGGGCATGTTCCGGGGGGCATGTTGTACCAAAGCTTACCCTCGGGCTCGGCACGATACCGGTGCCCGATCTCTGGAAAGCGGCGCAAAACCTGCGTCTTCTCGAAGATCCCGCCAACGACTTTCGAGGCCGCCGCAGGATTGTCCGCGGCGATGTAGTCGTGAATGTCGCGAAGCCAACGCTCGACCTCTTCGGTCCAGACTATTTGCGCCATTCGCGCATCCGGCGCTCCATCTCCTCGTTGGACAGGACGCGCCCCCGCCGCGAATCCTCGAGGCCCCGCGCCACCATCCTCTCGAACGCCAGTTCGCGCATGATCTGTTCGTACGTCGCATCTTCCGGCTGGGCCTGGATGACCTCGGTCATCTTGTCCTTCACGTTCGACATCGCGGCCTTCCTACCTGTTCCGTCGGCATGACGTTGCGGCACCCCGGTTACCGGCGCGCCGCCGTTTGCATCGATGCGACACTATCGACTTTTCCAACGCCGGCGGTCAACGGAGCGCCGAGGCCGCCGGCGCCGAGACCTGGTACCGCCTCCAGGCGGCCTACGACATCGCCGACCGGGATAAGGGTCATGTCCCCGGAACTCTTGGAAAATGTAACGTCCCCTTTTTCCTGTTTAACAAAACACATAAACGTGATGAAGTTGCGTCGGAGGCATGCCCGTCGCCGCCGCTCTTATTATGCCAGTTTACACGGTTAAATCTAACTTTTGGTGCTCTAGTTTCTCATCGATAGTTGATTGATAAGAACTTCGACGCACGCAATGCTATCTGGTGTGCCGAAAAATAATTCTAAGAGCCAACTTTCACAAGCAGCGGCTGCCGCCCATTGTGGATGCCCGAAAGAGTTGGCCCGAGACTTGCAAAGCCTGATGCCGTGCAGCCATCGCTTCATAAAGCAGATCTTTTGATGCCGCCCCGACCTTCAGTTTCTGCCACTTTTTTCGCACTTCTGGGTCCCGGCTACACAAATCCAATAAAAAACGGGCTCTGTTTTTCTTTGGCTCATTTCTTGAAAAGTCCGGACGTAGCCTTCTTTATCGTAATCAGTTGTTCTTCATTAAACCCCTTTACGGTAAGGACTCCATAAAGAGGCAACTCACTAGACTGTCCCATCGCCGTCGCTTTCATTTCCTCGGTTCCGGTACTCTCGGAGTGCTACTTCTTCGCCGAGTTTGTTGGCGGCAGCAAGCCACGTAACCGCAGTCGTCCGGTCGAAGGAGTGACCACACTTCTTGCAGCGGAGTCTCCGATTTCGCATAGCCGGGCTTGGCGCGTTGCGTTCCGAAAGAGGATCCGACCCTGTCCAGCCCCTCCAGCATCCCCGTTGATTGCAGATTTTGGTAGTGCGCGCGCTGTTTGGCTTCGCCAGCAGAATCTCGCGGATGTAACGCCGACTTCCCACAGGCCGAGCAACGAGTACGAAAACCGTGCCAGAATAAAGAACGCGGCTACCGCGGCGATCCCCACGAACCATTCCATAGACCTACCCTCGTTCGACGCCCAACGCGTTTTTGGGCGGAGCCTGTAGCTTCGGCAGGACACGACACACCGTCCTACCTTCTCCGGAATCGCGAAGGCAGCCGGCAATTGTACGCTCGCCGCGGTCGTTTGGAAATGCTACGTCGCCACCACCGTGGTCGATCTGGATCTGGCGCCGTTGTCGCGCATCTGGAGACATAAGACACATCTCACTCGATGTGCGCTCCGTTAAACGGCCGCCGAGAACCGGCCAAGCGGCGCGTGGCGGCCGCCGCACCCAGCGGCTTGTCATTTCTTTCGAACCTCGCACCTCGCAGCGGCCCATGCACAGGGTGCTCGTCGAGGCAAGGCGCGGCCCACCGCGGCTGGACCTTGACTTTTTTGGTTT
>CAVYYK010000051.1:0-80782 GCA_963772635.1 uncultured Alphaproteobacteria bacterium | reverse complement strand
ACTCCATTGAAGGCCCGGCAGGAGCGGTTCTGCCGGCGGTTCGCCGAATTGGCTTGCGCGACCACGGCGGCGCGGGCGGCCGGCTATGCGCCCCGATGGGCGAAGACCGCCGGCTACCGGTTGCTCCGCCATCCGCGTATCGCCGCCCGCATCGCCGAGATCGAGGCGGAGACGGCGCGTCTGCACAGCCGCACCGACGAGGTGCTGGTCGGCAAGCTCGAGAACGTCTACCGCCGCGCGATCGTCGACCACCAGTTCCACGCCGCCGCCCGCGCCGTCGACCTGCAGGCGAGGATCCGCGGCTTTACCGGGGCGATCCCCTTGGCGGCGGACGCGGACGCCGAGTGCGCCGATTGGCCCGACGGGATACGCGCCAACGGTGGCCGCCGGTCCCGTCCGACCGCCTGCGGCGATCTCCGGCGCGCCCGCCGCGGCGGCGCCGGCATCGGCGGATCGTGAAAAATGTCTACTTTTGTTTCGTCGATTTCACCCGTTGAATCAAGGCGCTATCGCAAATTCATGTCTACCTTGGTCTACCTGCCCGAGAAGGCCGGTCTAGAAAAATCAAAGAGTTAGCCGAAAACATGTCTACTTTTGCATACTTTTGTCTACCTTTCACGTTGGACGCGGGGGTGTTTTGTTTGGAATCAAGGACTTAAATGCCACGGATGGGTAACGATGGTAGACAAAGCGGGCGAAACGGTATGCAAAAGGGAGACATTTGCGACGTCCCGCGCGCCCATCCGGGAACGGATCGGCCTGATGCCGCCGTCGGTCGGTTTTCGCCCGACCGCCCCCGGCCCGACCGCCCCAATGTGACCGACGTCACTGCGCGATTACCCGGTGACCGGCACGGTTCGAGCATGTCGGGCAACGTGATCAATCTGAGGACGGCGCGGATGGTGCGTCGCGAGGTGGAAGCGGCCAACGACGAGCGGACCGATCTGGGGCCGTCGGTGGATCTCGCCGTCTGGCTTCACGACATCGTCATCGACGGCTTGCGCTCGGGGCAGTTCTCCGGCCATAAGCACGGGCCCGCCGCGGCCCTCGCGGACTTGCTCGCGCGCATTCAGGGGGGCGATCTCGTGGAGATTGCCCAATGGCATTTCGAGCGTGTCTATGGTAGCGATCCGTATGCGTTCGTTTCGCGGCTGACCGCCACGATGCAGGGTAGAAGCAGGAAACCATGAACATGACCATCACACGCGATACGACACGATCGTTGTTGCTCCTCGCCGCCTTCGCCGTCGGCGTCGGATTCGGCTCGGATGCCGTCGCCGCAACGGTATCGGCCCTTTCGAGCGACGGCACATCGGCGCGCTCCACCGCTTCCCATTGGCAAATGGCGAAGAACGACGAGAAGGCCAAAAAGCAGAAAGAGGCCAAGGAGGAAAAGGCAAATAAAAACGATAAGGATGCCGACGACGACGATGATGACGATAAGGATACGAGTGAAAACGGGAACGGAAAAAACGGCAAGAGCAAGAACGGCAAGGGTCAAGAGCAGCGAGAGGACGCGTGGGAGAAGGGGAAAGGAGAAGGAAATGCCTGGGGAAAAGGGCATGGAACAGGAAAGCCCGACAAGAACTGAGCGGTTTGATACCAAAGCTCACTGATAATGACCCACCGTGACGTCCTGTCGGGGCTTCCGGCCAGGAGTGGGTCGCGAGGTGATGCTGGAGCATCATGAGCGGCGCAGGACGCCGTCCGGAAGCCCCGAAGGGGCGCCCTCCGGGTCGTGTTTCCAGCCCGCTCGGGGCGTCGCGAATGCTCGACGATGGGTCGGCATCGCCTTCGCATCGCTTCGGGGGCTTACGCGGCGCCACTGGCGCCACGGTCCCCCGAAGCCCTGCCGAGCGGGCTGGAAACACGATCACGATGGGTTATTATCAGTGAGCTTTGGTATGAGGGCCGGACCGGAGGGGGCCCTGTCGGCGTCCGAGGGAACCCCGCGGTGAATTCGAGATCGGAGCTTTCGACGAATTAGCGCCCCTCACGACAATCCGTTACGAGCCGGACTCTCGGTGCGTCAACGGATCCTGTCGAAGTCGCCGTGGCGGCCGAGGCCGTCCTTGAACCGGCCGGCGCCGGCGATGCCGTCCTTCATCAGCGCTTCGCGGCCGTTGTACCATTCCTGGATCAGCGCCTCGCGAACGGGGAGGCCATGGCTGCGGATGGCGGAGCGGCGGTCGGCGCGGACGCACACCTGGGGGAAGCGGGCGATCTCGCGGGCGAGTTCCTCGGCCTTGTCGCGGACGGTTCCATTCGGCACCACGTACTCGCAGAGGCCGATCCGCAGGCACTCGTCGGACGGCACCTTGCGGCCGGTCATGATGATCTCCAGCGCGCGGCCGAGGCCGACGATGCGGGGCAGACGGACCGTGCCACCGTCGATCAGCGGCACCCCCCATCGCCGGCAGTAGACGCCGAAGTAGGCGTCCTCCTGCATCACCCGGAAGTCGCACCACAGAGCCAGCTCCATGCCGCCGGCGACCGCCGGCCCGGCCACCGCGGCGATCACCGGCTTGTCGAGCTCCAGCCGCGACGGACCGAGCGGGCCGCGGGGGATGTCGCCGCCGTTGCCGCGGGGCCTGGCCGGCGGGATGTCGAGCTCGCCCAGCGGCGCGTCGGTATCGAGGGTGCTGACGTACTTGAGGTCCCACCCGGCGCAGAACGCCCCGCCTTCGCCGTAGAACACCGCCACCGCCGCCTGGTCGTCGGCATCGAATTGGAGAAACGCTTCGGTCAACGCATCGGCGCTTTCGGGATCCATCGCGTTGCGGGCCTCGGGCCGGTCGTGGATCACCGTCCATACCGCTCCATCCTTGTCGATACGCACCGCCATCGTCCGTTCCTCCTTCCGTCGTTGATTTTGGAGCCCGACCGCAGCCCATCCCCACGAAGCCCCATTCCCGGGAAACATTGTGAACCGGTTCACAGACCCGTTCGGGTTGGGCGCGTACAATCATGTCCATGATGCCCAAGGCTGACCGATCATGGAAGGCCGGGCATCGGAGTGAGGATGATGCAGACATACGGAACCATCTTCGCGACCAGCATGACGCTGTGGATTGCGATCCTCGGCGTCCTGCATTTGATCGGATAGACGCGGGCGGTCGCGAACGACGACGTCGTCCGGGTAATCCCCGGAGTTCGACGACCGCCCCCGTCGAGACGCCCCAAAGGCTTTCAAACGACACCATAATGTGACTTAGACGACACACGTCGACACAAAAACAACAATTTTGGGCCGATCATTCCATCGAGCGATTCACATTCTCGCGACACCCGTCTAGCGTAGGCGCCGGGTGAGCCGTTTGACGCGCGGTCAAGGCGCCTTCACGGAGCGCGACATGCAGAAAATCCTGGTTCGATCGATTCTCGTTGCCCTCGTCACCCTCGCCGGCGGCGCGCCCGGGTGGGCGCAAGAAGGCATCACGCCGCTCGACACCGGCTTGTCCGACGCCCAGATCGACCAGCGCATCCGATTCCTCGAGCAACGGCTCAACGGCAGCAAGACACACGGTCAGATCTGGTATTGGAGCTGGATGACGGTGAATGCCGGCAGCGCCTTGATCCAGGGTGCGGTGGCGGCGACCATCGACAATCACGACGACAAGGTCAATTACGCGACCGGCGCGGCGCTCGGCGCCATTGGTGTCGCCGACCAGATCTTCCAGCCGCTGGAAGCGCGCTACGGCGCCGGGCCGATCGAAGGCATGCCCGAGGCGACGCGCGAGGAGAAGATCGCCAAGTTGCGCAAAGGCGAGGAACAGCTTCGCAGCAACGGCGAACGCGCGGCCCAGCGCACCTCCTGGATCCCCCATGCCGGCAATGCCGCCCTGGCGACCATCGCTGGCATGGTTGTCGGCTTCTGGGGCAACCCCTCCGACGGGGTGATCACCGGCTTCAGCACACTCGCCGGCGGCGAGCTCAACATCTGGACCCAGCCGGGCGCCCCGGAGCAGGACTGGAAGGATTACAAGGCGATGGCCGGCGGGCGCGCCGACCTGACGAAGATCGGTGTCTACGTGAGCGCGCTTCCCGACGGCGGCGCCAAGGCCGGCATTCGTCTACACTGGTGAGGCCCGCGCCGCGCGCGTAAGGCTCGGCTTCGTCCTCCGCACCGGGCGTTGATTTCACGGGATCGGCGTCCGAAAGCTGCGCCTTCTCTCGATACCTTCGGATTTATTGCCTCGGTGCCAACAAATCGCATCGATTGTGAACCAGTTCACAGTCGAGCGCGCAAACCGTTGATAGTTTCCTCACATCGCGGGGGCCAAGAGGCCCTTGCATGAAAACACCGCAGGAGTATGAAACGATGGAAACCACGGCAACCATCTTCGCCAGTACGTTGACGGTTTGGGTGGCGATTGTCGGCATCATGCTCTGGATCGGCTGAACTCCGAAAGCCTACCGCTCGAACGCCATCTTTTCCAGAGTCGCTGCGACCAACCCGGACAAAGATCTCAATACCCGAGCAAGACATTGTGATAACCGGGAACCTGCCAGACTTGGTAGGTATCAAGTATGTGCACTATCATATCTAGTGGTTTGCGACAAACTCCCTCCTCTGTTTGTCCCAAACTTATCCGGTCCCCAGCGCATGTGCCTTCGACCGATTTCCCCTCTCCAGCGCCCTGGGGCCCAACGAAGGTTGATCGGGGACCGGACCTTTTCAACAAAATTCAATCCTGACCCGTCGTCCTCTTGTGCCGGCCGCGCTTCCTCCCGCTAGGTCAGGACCAGAACCTACCAGATTTGGTAGGTAGTTTTTGAGATCAAACTGTTGTCTAGTCTGTCCTTGGGAATACTCCTCCTCCTTGTATGACCCAAACTGATCCGGCCCCTTACTTAGACGCCTTCGTTCAATCCCGCTCCCCCGCACCCGTCCAAGGAGCGAAGGTTAGTCAAGGGGCCGGACTTTTTTTGCCCGCGACGAACTGGCACTGGCGACGGCTGGATCCGGCTGTCGGGGAGAGGAGGGGGCGACCTCAAGGACGCCGTATCCGATGATCGCTGGCGAGACGGCCGGGGAATTTTCCCACAACCTGACATCGGCCACCGATCATCGGTCGGCGGGACACTGACTGTGCTCGAATGAAAACGCCCGCTACAGGAATGATCCGTAACAGCAGACGGTGGCGTGACGCCCGTTGCTGAACGGGGTCACCCACCGGCAAATGTCGCGGTTATTTCAGGGTCTTGAGTCTCTGGTCGATGGCGCCCTTGAGCTCTTTCAACTGCACCAACTGTGCCTCGGTAACGGAGATTTGCGCTTCGAACACCCGGCTAACCAGCACCAACGCTTCGCGGTCCCTGATCTCAATGATACGATCCCACGGAATCGGAGTCGTCATGTAGTACCCCTCCCTCGATCAATGTTGTCGATGGCTAACGATATTCATTATCAGGGTCCGGCGCAAGACACGCTGCCGTTTCCGATGATGATCGTGCGCGATATGTCGCTGGTCACGTTCGACGCGGCATCTGGAAAGACGAGCACCTCCTCGAGCCGGCCCTCGCCACGAAGATTGGCGCCTTCGCCGACGACGGTGTGGCGGAGCGAAAGTCGTGCGTGGACAGAGGCGGTCTCGGCCACAAGGTTGTCGGCACCGAGCTGCGTCAACCAGCGCAGGTTACAGTCGAGGAGATCCTGCGGTCGGGTCAGATTAGCGTCCCAGCCGATGATCTGCTCGGCGAAGAACGGCAGGCCCAGCCTGACGTAGACCTCGATCGCCACGGTCAGCTCGTACTCGTCGCGCAAGGCGGTGCGTGGCGTCCGGGCGACGGCATCGAAGATTTCGGGCTGAAACCCGTAAAAGCCGCAGCCCTTGAGGTTCGACCTGGGTGCGACCGGTTTTTCGATAATCCCGCGGACACGGCCATCCTCCGCCGCATCGACCATGCAGGACTGGCGGACGAGCTCCGCGTCGGCCTCGATCTTTACGCCAATGGCGCCGCCCGACCCGCTCGCGAGACGGGCAAGCATCCGCTCCGGCTGGTCGCAGTCGAACAGGTAGTCGCCGAGCATCAACACGAACGGCCCGCCGATACGACCGCGCAGGCAACCCAGGGCGTGGGCGCTGCCCTGGGCCTCGCCCTGATCGACGAACGTGACCCGGAATTCGCCCAGGTCCATGCCTTCGACGGCGGCCACCAGGGCGTCCGCCTGGTGCCCGACGACGACGAACACCCGGGTGACGCCGAGCCGCCGTAGGAGATCGAAATGATGGGCGATCGCCGGACGGTTTGCCACCGGTAACAGTGCCTTGGGAACAAGCTCCCCGACCTTGCCCATGCGCGAGCCGCGACCGCCCGCCAGAATCGCACCCACGATTTCGCTCATGACCTCGCTCTCTTCCGCCGGGACGACCACCGTTTTGCCCGGGTCAGCAAACGCTGCGCAACACCGCCTCGCCCGTCGGCAGTTTTCCGAGCCTCTCCACGTAGATTTCCTGGCGGGCGCGCTGTTGCGCCCGGCGAACCGGATCGCCGGCCAGGGAGAGCAGCTTCTCCCGGGTTTCCGCCCCGCCGAAGACCTCCACCTCGAGAAATCCCTCCGGAAGTCCGTTGTCACGGTAAAGGCCGATCTGATCAACATCTTTCGGCGTCACCGTGGGAAAGGCGTCGAACGGATACACCGAACCGATCCGGGTTCTTTCCATCCTCCGCACGATCTCCCTCGCCGTGCCCTCCGCACGATCCATCAGTTCCAAAACGCCGAAACTGTTCTTCAGCACGGCGCTCGCCTGAAAGCCGCAGATCGCCTTGCCAATCGAAATCGACAGCTTGTTGTCGGTGACGGCGAGGTCGGCGGCAAACAACAGGGCCTCGAAATCCGCCTTAGGACAGGGGCCGAGGTTGATGATCCGCAGGCGGGGATCGTCGCCGACGTCGAACAGCCGGCCATTGTTGACCGAGACCAGGGTCACCGGCTTTTCATACCCCGAAAAGAAGTCGGAAAACAGCTCCGGCAAGTGATCGTAAAGGGTGATCCGATGACGCTCGGCGTACTGCCAGGCCCAGTTCGGAACCGCGTAGAACACCAGCAGCCCGTCCTCGTTGTCGAGATAGCGGCTTCTTGTCTGTTCCTTCAGTCCCGGCGGCAGTCGGAACGGTACGTCCCAGTAACGGAATGGATGGCCGATTCGCCCGTCGACCGGTCCCGGCTCGTGCATCGGGCAAGGTAGCATCACCTCCATGCCGTCGGGCAGCGCCGGCAGAACAAGCATGCCGAGACCCAGATGCGGCGGCCCGAGGAACAGAGTCCGTTTGCCTTGGGCGAAACCGAAGTGGTCGAGGGTAACAAGCCTGGCTCCGAGTTCGATGAGGCTGTCGACCCACCCCGGCACCCTGGCGAGGGGAACGACGCCCAACGGGAAAAACATCAGCGGATAGTCGGCAAAGACGATGACATCGGGGGTGAAGTCGGCAACGGTCGTCCGCCACAGCCGGAAATTAACGCTGCCGATATCGGAAAACAGGTGGACCGGCACCGGCAGGGCGGCGCCAATGAACCGTTCGGCAAACGGCGAGGCGATGAAGGCGACATCGTGCCCGCTGGCGAGCAGATCCTCGGCGAAATGAATGGAGGTTATGGTTTCGCCGGACCCGATATCGACCGGACAAACGAATAGTACCCTCATCGTCACGCCCTTCTCGTTGATTGCCGCACCCGGGCCGCTCCCGTCACCAGATTCTCCAGCACGTCCTCCGCCGCGGGAAGGGCAGCCGCCTGCTCGACGAAAGCTTGCAGCCGCCGACGAGCCTCGACTTTTTCGTGCGGGTCGTCCAGCAGCGCGTGAAGCCGCTTCCGCGTCGCGTCGCCGCCGAAAAGTTCGAGCCGGTCGACACCGCAAGCTGCATCTTCCTCCCACCACGGACCGATACCGGCGAGATCGGCCCGGGTCCAGATCGGATAGACCTCGAATGGAAAGACCGCGCCGACGCGGCACCGCTCCATCTCCAGGACCAGGGCCTTGAGGCCGGCGTCCGCCTGTTCGACGATCCGCATGAGGCCGAACGAGTTCCGGAAGGCGACCGCCGGAACGCCACCGCACAGCGCCTTACCCAAGGCCGAGGAGATTCCGTTCTCGCTGATCATCAAGTCCGCCGACAACATCAGGCTCTCGAACCGCTCCCGCGGAAGGCTGCTCAGATTGCGGACGCGAAACCCGGTCTCGTCGATCGGCTCGAGCAACGCGCCGTTGTTTACGGAGACCACGGTTACCGGCCGCGACAACCCTTCGAAACAGTGCTTCAGGATACGCGCCAGAAAGCGGTGAAGTGGCAAGCCGTATCGGTCGGCGATGCGCCAGGCCCAACCGGGCACGGCGTGGAATACCAGAACATCGTCCGGGTGGTCCAGATAGGTCCGGCGAACCTCTTCGCGCGTTTCAGCCGGCAACGAAAGCGGCAGATCCCAAAAGCGGACCGGTGTTCCCCGACGTCCGGCGATCGGACCCGGCGGCTGCATCGGGCACGGCAACAGGAGCGGGATCCACTCCGGTGTCTGCGGAAGCGTTTCGCAATGCAGACTGCAGTGCGCAGGCCCGAAGAAAACCTGCTGCGACCGCTGAGCGTAGCCGAGGTGGTCGAGGGTCGCCACGACCACTCCCGACTCCGCGAGTCCTCTCAACCATTCGTCGTCGGCCAGCGGCGGCACGCCGCTGGAAAAGTACATCAGCGGAAAATCGGCAAAGACGATCGCCCGCGGTCGAAACTGTTCCAGTGTCTGGTCCCAGAGACGACGGTTTTGAGCGCGCTCGCCTGTCAGCGTCACCGTTGATTCCACACACTCGCCGGAGAAAAACGCCGCCGTCGACGGCGAGGTCAACGCGGCAACGGTGGCGGCGCGACGCGTCAGACGCTCGGCAATGTGTGCCGCCGTTACGGCCTCCCCCGAACCGGTATCGCTTGGCGTGACGAACAGAACGCGCATCGATCCGATTGCACCACGCGACAGCGGCGCGATCAACCTCGACCTCCGACGCACGGGAGACTCCACGATGCCGAGATGATGGTATCATCGCCCTGCCCTCGACCGCTATGGATGAACCATGACCCGCTATTACGTCGGACTTGCCGCCACTTTCCACGACCCGGCGTTGGCGATCGTCGATGAAACCGGCAAGCCCCTGTTCGCCGAGGCTACGGAGCGCAAGCTGCAGAACAAACGTGCGTACAATACCGCTCCCGACAATATCCTGACGATCGGGGACATCCTCCCGCGTTTTTGCGAGCGCGACGCCGATATCGTCGCCGCGGTCAGCTGGAGCGACCAATTCCATAACCGACTGATGATCTCGGGTCTCGGCCAGAGGACCGACCCCGCCCGATGGTCGGCGCACAAGGGGTTGGCCTGGCCGCTCCCGGACCCCGAGGCGTTTCTGGTAGCCATGCGCAGCTGCATCGGCCAGGCCGGACTGAACCTGGCGATCACCAATGCCATCGAGGGACGGGTCTCGCTTCGGCGGTTCGACCATCATCTCTGCCACGCGGCGCTGGCGGCTTTCGGCTGCCCGTTCGACGAATGTGCTATTGCGGTCGTCGACGGCTTTGGTGAGCGGTCCTCGACCTCGTTCTACCGCTACGACGGCAAGGGACTTCAACCGATCGATCCCGGCCCGGCCGACCCTTCCGGCTCGATCGAAGGCCTGGCCAGTTTGGGTGAGTTCTATGGCCGCCTGTGCGCGCTTTGCGGGTTCGATTCGCTCCTCGGCGAGGAATGGAAGGTGATGGGGCTTGCGCCTTACGGCCGGTTCGACCCCGAGCTCGAGGCTCTTCTGGTGCCGATGTTGCAAGTGGAAGGACTGACCCTCCGACGCCGATGCAGCGACGACACGCTACGCGCCAATTTGAGGACTCTCAAGGCACGCCGGCGCGCGGACGGATCCTCGCCTCTGCTCGCAGCGGATCTCGCCGCTACCGGTCAGGCATTGTTCGAACGCTGGATGTTCCAACTGCTCGGCAATCTCCATGACCTCGGCCTTTCCGACAACCTCGCCCTGGTCGGGGGCTGTGCCCTCAATTCCAGCTGCAACGGCAGGATTCTCGCCAACACTGGTTTCCGACGGCTCCACGTGCCCTCGGCCCCGGGGGACGACGGTACCGCCCTTGGCGCCGCCCTGCTCGCCTGCCGTCTCGATCGACCGGACGGCATTGCCGTCGGGCGGCGGCCGATCAGCCCCTATCTGGGATCGGAGGTGTCCGCGAGCGGACTAGAGCGTCTCACCGCCTTCGGCGGGCTTCCGATCGCGCAGCTCGACACCGAAATGTTGCGTCGACGCGTCGCCGAGCTTCTGGCGGCAGGAGAGATCGTCGGATGGATGCGTGGCCGCGCCGAATTTGGCCCGCGTGCCCTCGGCAACCGTTCGATTCTGGCCGATCCCAGGGACGGTGCCATCAAGGATCGGATCAATGAACGGATCAAATTCCGCGAGGGGTTCCGGCCGTTTGCGCCGGCGATTCTCGACGAGCACGGGCCGGATTATTTCGAGAACTACCAAGCCTCGCCGTACATGGAACGGACGCTCTCATTCCGCCCCGAGGTTCGCAGGCGGGTGCCGGCGGTGGTGCACGTCGACGGTAGCGGTCGGCTGCAGTCGGTCCGTCGCGACCTCAATCCGGATTTCCACGCGCTCCTCTCCGCGTTCTTCGATCTGACCGGCGTGCCGATTCTGCTCAATACCAGCCTCAACGTGATGGGAAAACCGATTGTCGATTTGGTGGAGGATGCCCTCGGGGTGTTTTTCCTGTCGGGTGTCGATGCCCTGGTGATCGGTGACCGCCTGATTCGCAAGACCGATGGGGACCGGGGCACCATAGTTCCGGAAACAAGGGCACCCGCGTGAACGAGATGAGCAAGGTCATGGGACGTGTTTTATTGGGCCGCAAAATCAGCATCGTGCGAATACTGTTGGCGGCGGTTCTCTTGTGGGGCCCGACCGGCGTCACCGAGGCTCAGGAGTTACCGATGCCTCGGGGACCAGTCGTGCTTACGGTGAGTGGCGGCATCGAACACACGAACCGCGGCGCCCTGGATGCGCTTGAGCGGCGCGAAAGCCTGTTCAAATACCATGAGATCGCTTTCGAGCGAGCGGCTCAGTTCGATCTTGGCGCTCTCGAGCGCCTGGGCATGCACGAGGTCACCGTTTTGCATCCGGGCTGGCCCAAGGCGTTTTCGTTCGAGGGGCCCCTGCTGCAAGACGTGCTCACAACCGTCGGCGCTACCGGCCGCGTCGTCAGGATTCTCGCACTCGACGGATACGCGGTCGAGATCCCGATCTCCGAGATTCATGACCGCCCGTTCATCGTCGCGGTCAAACGAGACGGACGCTATCTCGGGATCGGGGATCAGGGGCCGACTTGGATCATTGCGCCCCCGCAAACGGATCAAACTCCCGGCCACGAACAGGGCTCCGAGTGGGTTTGGGCGGCTTTCTACATCTCCGTCGAATGATCCGCACCGAGTTTGCGGAGAGATCCCCGCACAACCGGACGCGTCGACGAGATCCATGTTCGAAGGCGACTTGTGGATCGGATGGTTGGCGCTTGCGTCGCTGCTACCCGTTCAGTGGGTGATCCGCGAGACCGTCTTCTGACTCCGCCGTTTCCCGACGCGGGCCTTGCTGAAGGGGTTGGTCTTGGGCACGGCGGCGCGGTTCTCCGGTTCCAGAAACCGGATGATGTCGTCATTCGACGTGGCACCTTGCGTATCATCGAGCTTCGGCAGGGGTGCTGGCAGGCCCTGAAGGCTCGAGTCTTGCCGCCCTTCGTCCGTACCATCCCCGGCTTCGGGAAGCGCAGATGGCTCGGAGTGGGCAGGGGGTTCGGTCTGGGCAGGAGGTTCGGGCGATAGAACGTCCGCCGCCGCTGCCAGCCGCCGATAGAAGCGTTTGTCGAGAAGCGTGGAGAGCGACACCGTCACCACCCGATGGGGCGGCTCTTCCTGGATCAGTTTGGCGTGGGGCATGTCGACGAAGTCCACGGTCTGCCATACCTGCCACGTGGTTTGCGTTCCATCGAACAACTCCCCAATTTTTCCAAACCGGTCTCCCAAACAGACCGTTTTGCTCCGTTTCCCATCACCGCGGAAGCGGCGGAAAAGTCGCGTCAACCATGATTCCGAGGTCCGTTGGCCCGATCGATCGCTGTTAACCATCGCTCTTTACATACTCGATGAATTGAATTGAGGCGACCTGCCGGCACCTCGCGGATTCGGTTACTTGGCACGTCATGCCAGTCTGTCGGAAACCACCTCTAAAGGAGTGTAAGAGAAGTAGCGCCGATATGTGACCAAAATATGTTTGACGGCGCGGCCTGGGTCGCTAGAGATCTGGTTCCGTCGTATGGATACCATATGTCGGGACCAGATCACTAGCCCCGTTTGATCATGCCGCCGAGCGGACGGCCGGCGAAAATGTGAACGTGGAAGTGCATGACCTCCTGGTTGGCGTCGCGGCCAATATTGGTGAGCATGCGGTAGCCGGTTTTTCTAACGCCAAGCTTGCGGGCAGTTTCCCCCACGGCCCTGAAGAACCCCGCCACCAACTCCTCGGGCGCCTTTTCGGTGAAGTCGTCCAGGGAAACATAGGGCCCCTTGGGGATTACCAGAACGTGGACCGGCGCCTGCGCGCTGATATCGTGGAAGGCCAGCGCGTGGTCATCCTCGTAGACTTTTTGCACGGGATTTCGCCGCGAAGGATCTTGGCGAACACATTGCCGTCGTCGTAGGTCATGGTCTCTGTTCTCCGTTTTCAGTCCTTCTTGGCGCGGGCGGCCTTTTCGGCGATCCCGGAAACGCCCTCCCGGACGGCCAGTTCCGCCCACACCTCCGCCGGTTCGAGCCCCGCATCCGCCCATAGCACCAAGAGATGATACAGTAGGTCGGCGCTCTCGGCCGCCAGCCGCTCACGGCCGTCGCCCATTGCGGCGACGATCACCTCCACCGCTTCCTCGCCGGTCTTGCGTGCGATCTTGCCGCGGCCCTCGGCGAAAAGACGGGCGGTATAGGAGGATTGCGGGTCGGCGCCACGGCGGCTGTCGATAACCGTGAATAGGCGTTCCAGAATCCGTCCGTCAGGCGTTTCCCCACCCATCGTCGATCACCTGTTCCCTTATTCCCCAACTGCCCCTTAGATCCGAACCGGCACGCCGGCGGCCCGCATGTGGGCCTTGGCTTCGGCGATGGTATAGGTGCCGAAATGAAAGATCGAGGCCGCAAGCACCGCCGTCGCGTGGCCGTCTTGATGCCTTCGACCAAATGATCGAGGGTTCCGACGCCACCCGAGGCGATGACCGGCACCGTCACCGCATCGGCGATGGTCCGGGTCAACGGAATGTCGAAACCGATCTTGGTGCCGTCCCGGTCCATCGACGTGAGCAGGATTTCGCCGGCGCCGTAGGCGACCATCCGTTTGGACCATTCGACGGCGTCGATGCCGGTCTGCGTCCGGCCGCCGTGGGTGAAAACCTCGAACCTGTCCGGGCCCAGGGATTTGGCGTCGACGGAAACAACGATGCACTGGCTGCCGAATTTCTCCGCCGCCTCGCGGACGAACTCTGGATTGTGCACCGCCGCGGTATTGATCGACACCTTGTCCGCGCCCGCGAGCAGAAGCCGCCGGACGTCTTCGATGGTCCTGACGCCGCCGCCGACGGTCACCGGCATGAAGCACTGCTCGGCGGTGCGGGAGACCACATCGTAGATGGTGTCGCGCTGCTCGTGGCTGGCGGTGATATCGAGAAAGCAGAGCTCGTCGGCACCGGCTTGGTCATAGACGCGCGCCTGTTCCACCGGATCGCCGGCGTCGACCAGATCGACGAACTTGACCCCCTTGACGACCCGGCCGCGGTCGACGTCGAGACATGGAATGATGCGGGCTTTGAGCATATCCTTATTCTCGAGCCCTACCGCCCCTTACCGTCGAGAAGGGCGATCGCCGCCGCCGGGTCGACCTGCCGGTCATAGATCGCCCGACCGCAAATGACGCCCTCGATGATACCCTCTCCCGCACGCTTCAACGCCGCCAGATCGTCCATCGAGGAAACGCCTCCGGAGGCGATCACCGGCGTCGACACCGCCTTGGCGAGCGCTACGGTCGCCTCCACGTTCGGGCCCTCCATGGCACCGTCACGGCTGATATCGGTGTAAATGATCGAGCTGGCTCCGGCGCCCTCCAATCGTTTGGCCAGCTCGAGCGCGGTTGTTTCGGACACCTCGGACCAGCCCTCGACGGCGACCCGGCCGTCGCGGTGGTCGATGCCGACGGCAACGCGCCCCGGAAAGGTGCTACAGGCCTCCTGGACCAGTGCCGGATCCCGCACCGCGGCGGTTCCGAGGATCACCCGGGTCACACCCAGTTCAAGCCAACCGGCGATCGTCTTCATGTCGCGAATGCCGCCGCCCAACTGGACAGGAATGTGGACGGCATCGAGAATCATGTCGACCGCGACGCCATTGATCGGCCGGCCGGCGAACGCACCGTTGAGATCCACCACATGCAGCCATCGGCATCCGGCAGCCTCGAAACTGCGGGCTTGTCCCGCCGGGTCTTCGTTGAACACGGTGGCACTTTCCATTTCGCCGCGAAGCAGGCGCACGCACTGGCCATCCTTGAGATCGATGGCTGGAAAGAAGATCATGGCCGCCACCTGAGAAAGTTGGAAATAAGCTTGAGGCCCACCGCCTGGCTCTTCTCGGGGTGGAACTGGGTGCCCAGGAGGTTGTCCCGGCCGATCACCGCGGTCACCGGCCCTGCATAATCGACGGTGGCCAGCACGTGCCGCGGGTCGACACAGGCGAAGCCGTAGCTGTGTACGAAGTAGGCATGGGCGCCGGGTGCGAGGCCGGCGAAGAACGGATGACCCGGCGATTCGGGCCGGAGCTCGTTCCAGCCCATGTGCGGAATTTTGAGGGTCTCGTCCGCCGGCTTGAGCAGCGCCACCTCCCCAGGAATCCAATCGAGCCCCCGGTGGACGCCATGTTCCCGACCCACCGTCGCCATCAGCTGCATGCCGACGCAGATTCCGAGAAAGGGCCGCCCGCCCTCGATCACCGCGCGGCCCAGCGCTTCGACCATGCCGGGGCGGGCATCGAGGCCGCGGCGGCAATCGCCAAAGGCGCCGACCCCCGGGAGGACGATGTGAGTTGCCGCCGCCAAATCATCGGCGTCACCGGTAACCCTCACCTCCAGACCGAGACCGGCCTCGGAGACGGCACGCTCGAAAGCCTTGGCCGCCGACCGGAGGTTGCCGGAACCGTAATCGATGATGACCACGCTCACAACGCGAGTTCCGCGGCCAGTTGGGGATTGTGGTCGTAGAACCGCCGCTCCGCGGCATCCCGCCCGTCGGCGATGACAACGGCGACTTCGACAAAACCCTGCCGGCGGAGCGTCCAGCGCTTGAGGTCGTTAGCGACAAATCCGACGATAGCGGCGAAACCCACAGATATGGCAACTTCGCTCAACGGATCGAGCCCGAGCAGAGCCACCGCGCCGCTCAACGCCACCTCGATCACCAAGACCCCAACGCCACCCACCACAGCCTGCACCACAAAGCCCACAGCACCGAAGAACAAAAGCGCCGGCCAGCAAAACCCCTCCTTGACCAGCATGATATCGCGGTCGGGATCAAGACCTTGGCGTCGAAGATGGACGGTATAGACACGCATCGTCTTGCTATAGCGGGCCGCCGAGCGTCCCCTTGGTCGACGGCACGGCGTCGGCCTTGCGTGGATCGATCTCGAAAGCCTCGCGCACGGCGCGGGCAAGGCCCTTGAAACAGGACTCGCAGATGTGGTGGTTGTTCTCGCCGTACAGAGTCTCGACATGAAGGGTGATGCCGGCGTTCTGGGCGAACGCCTGAAACCACTCCTTGATCATCTCTGTGTCGAGATCCCCGAGCCTGGGCCGCTCGAAGTGGGCTTTCCAGATCAAATACGGCCGGTTGGAGGCGTCCACCACCACACGGGTCAGGGTCTCGTCCATGGCTGACAATGCCGAGCCGAACCGGCGAATACCACGGCGATCGCCGAGCGCCTGGGAAACGGCCTGGCCGACGGCAATCCCCGAATCCTCGGTCGTGTGGTGGGAATCGATGTGCAAATCGCCCTGGGCCTTGACCGTCACATCGATGTGGCTGTGACGGGAGAGCTGTTCCAGCATGTGATCGAGAAAACCGATGCCCGTGGATACGTCGTAGACGCCGGTTCCATCGAGGTTGACGGTCGCCGTAATCGACGTTTCGGTGGTGGTCCGTTCGACAGTGGCCGTACGCATGTCCGCGCTCCTGAGCTGAGTGCCGGGCCCTTCTATCAGGATCCCCGGAAAATCGCCATCCGATTGCATTCCTTGCTGTACGCTTTCCAATGTTCAGCCTTGCGGCGTTCGACCAATGGAGCCCGGCGGCCTTGACCGTGGCGACTTACCGACCTAAATGCTGGCGGGTAAACATCGGCTTTGGCGCCGTCGCAAGTCCTTAATATTTCCAGACTGATCGGGAACCATGGCGGAAGATCGCGGGCACAACTGGCACGGGACCACTATCCTTGCCGTCCGCAAGGGTGACCGGGTGGTCGTTGCCGGCGACGGACAGGTCAGCCTCGGCAGCACCATCATCAAATCCAACGCGCGCAAGGTCCGTCGTCTGGCCGAGGACTCGGTGATCGCCGGTTTCGCCGGTGCGACCGCCGACGCGTTCACCCTGTTCGAACGGCTGGAAACCAAGCTCGAGCAGTATCCGAAGCAACTCACCCGGGCTTGCGTCGAGCTGGCGAAGGATTGGCGAACCGACCGCTATCTGCGGCGCCTCGAGGCGATGATGGCGGTGGCCGACAAGAACGTTTCGCTGGTGCTCACCGGTACCGGCGATGTTCTGGAGCCGGAGGATGGGTTGATCGGCATCGGCTCGGGCGGCAATTTCGCGCTGGCAGCGGCCCGGGCGTTGATCGACCGTGACGACATGGAGGCCGAGGCGATTGCCCGCAAGGCCATGGAAATCGCAGCCGGAATTTGCGTTTACACCAATTCGAGCGTAGTGATCGAAACCCTATGAGCAGTTTTACCCCCCGCGAGATCGTCTCGGAACTGGATCGCTATATCGTCGGCCAGGACGACGCCAAGCGGGCGGTGGCGATCGCGCTCCGCAACCGCTGGCGGCGCCAGCAACTTGACGAAGGCATGCGCCAGGAGGTGCTGCCGAAGAACATCCTGATGATCGGCCCCACCGGTGTCGGCAAGACCGAGATCGCCCGCCGGCTCGCCAATCTGACGCAAGCGCCGTTCCTCAAGGTCGAAGCGACCAAATTCACCGAGATCGGCTATGTCGGCCGCGACGTCGAGCAGATCATCCGCGACCTGGTCGAGATCGCCGTCCACATGACCCGCGAGCGGATGCGCAAGGAGGTGGCGGCAAAGGCCGAACTGGCGGCGGAGGAGCGGGTGCTGGTCGCCCTGGTCGGGGAAAACGCCAGCGCCGAGACCCGCGAGAAGTTCCGTCGGATGCTGCGCAACGGCGAACTCGACGACCGCGAGATCGAGATCAAAGTCGCCGACACCGGCGGCATGAACCTGCCGACCTTCGACATCCCCGGCGTCCCCGGCGCCCAGATGGGAATGCTCAACCTCGGCGATATGTTCAGCAAGGCCCTGGGCGGCGGTCAGACCCGCACGCGCAAGATGACCGTTGCCCACTCCCACCAAGTTCTGGTCGACCAGGAGGCCGACAAGCTCCTGGACGAGGAGCTGGTGGTCAAGGAGGCGATCGACGCGGTGGAGAACAACGGCATCGTCTTCCTCGACGAGATCGACAAGATCACCGCCCGCTCCGAACGGCTCGGCGCCGACGTGAGCCGCGAGGGCGTGCAGCGGGATCTGCTGCCGCTGATCGAGGGGACGATCGTGCCGACCAAACGCGGCAACGTGAAGACCGACCACATCCTGTTCATCGCCTCGGGCGCCTTTCATATCGCCAAGCCGTCCGACATGCTGCCCGAGCTGCAGGGCCGGTTGCCCAACCGGGTGGAGCTCAAGGCTTTGACCCGGGACGATTTCGTGCGGATTCTCACCGAGCCCGAGGCGAGCCTGATCAAGCAATACACGGCGCTGATGGCGGTCGAGGACCTGACCCTCGAGTTCACCGAAGAATTGATCCACGAGATCGCCGATCTCGCCGCCGAGATCAATCAAGGCGTCGAGAACATCGGCGCCCGCCGCCTGCAGACGGTGCTCGAAAAGCTGGTCGAGGAGGTGAGTTTCACCGCCTCCGAACGCAGCGGCGAAACCGTGCTCATCGATGCCGAATTGGTCCGCACCCGGGTCGGCGAGTTGGCCAAGAACGCCGATCTCAGCAAGTTCATCCTGTAGAACGGATCTTCGACAGGAGTTCGCTGACGGTCGCTTCGTCGAGGTCGCCGATGTTCTGCGCCAACAGGTTGGCCAGTTCGGTCGCCTTCGGGCTCAGCCCCTGCGTGTCGACGACGACGCGGGGGTGGGAGAGTGCGGCCAGGCGTTTCAGTTCCTCTACCTCGTCCCAGATCAGCTCGAAATAACCGCAGATCTGCATCACCAGACCCGAGCCTGGGCGGCCGCGGCGACCGTGCTCCAGCGCCGAGAGGTATGCGGACGACACGCCGAGGTCGGCGGCCATCGCCTTGAGCATGATCCCGCGCTGCTTGCGCAGATCGCGGATTTGCATACCGAACGGCGTCATCGCGGGCTCACCCGAGGATCATCGGGGTCGCCGGAGCAGGACGTAGAGCGCGCCTTCACCGCCATCGGCCGGTGTCGCATGGCAGAACGCCAGCACCCTCTCCCGGTTCGGCGGCAGATTGAGCCATTGCGGCACGCCATGGCGAAGGACGCCCAGGGTCCCATCCGACTTCAGGCCCTTCCCGGTAATGACCAGCACGCAGCGCCGGCCGGCGGCATGGGAGGTGGCGAGAAACGCGTCGAGCGCGCGATGGGCTTGTTCCTGAGTGCGATGGTGAAGATCGATCTCGCCCTCGATCCGAAACTGGCCACGTCGCAACTTGATCAGCGTGCGCTTGTCGAGACCCGGGGCAATTCCGTGGCCGAGTTCGGCCTTGGGTGGCGTCCGGCTAGGCAACCGCGGGGTCGCCCCGGGGGCTCGCGAGGTTTTGGCCGCGGGGGCCGGCTGTCTTGGCTCCGGCGCGGTCGACGGCGGAGGTGTAGACGGTCGTGTCTCCTTGCGGCGGCGTATCGGTTTGACGCCCGCCGTCACCCGGCGCCAGAGCTCGACATCGTCGTCGTCGTCGCCACGGTCGGGCGAGGGGTTCTTCGTCTTAGACATCGACGAGAAGGACATGCAGCAGGCGCGGGCCGTGGGCGCCCAGCAACAGGGTCTGTTCGATGTCGCCGGTACGCGACGGGCCGGTGATCCAGTTGACCGCTCTCGGCAGGGTGCCGCCGTCGAACCCGGAACGGATCCGCGCCCACACCTCCTCGTAGGTGCCGACAATACGATCCACCGGGAAAACGACGATGTGGGCGTCGGGCATGAAATTCAGCGTCGTCGGGCTGTCGGGTCCCGACAACAGGACCAGGGTGCCGGTCTCGGCGACGCCGGCGAACGCGCCGGTCACCGAGACCTGATCCCCGTCGCGGGCAGGGCCGGTGGTGAATTCGAGCAGGGGTTCGTCGGCCCAAGGAATGCCCCGCAACGCCGGATCCGGCGCGACCCTCAGCGACGCCGGCAGATTGACCCCCTTGAGGTAGTCCGCGATCGCCGAAGGCACCTCGTTCCACTGTCCGAGTCGCGCCGTGGTGGTGCTGACCCGTTCCGCTTCCGCGATGAACAGATCGATACGGCCGGCGAGTTCGAGCCGACCCCGCATCGGGACCACGTTGGGCGGGGGATGCTCGAGACGGCGCCGCACTGCCTCCGCCGCGGCGTCTGGCCGCGCATTGCGGCAGAGGGCACCGCGAATGGCGCCGAGCACCCTCTCGCGGGAACCGCTCATCGCCTTCGTCCTCCCCGCGACGTCCACATCTGCTGAAAGGTGCGACCTTGCGGTGCCGGCAGGTCGCGCGCGGTGGTCCAGCCGCCGGCCATCGGCAATCGCCGGAACCGCCCCTTTCGGCGACCGATCATTCCCAGGATCGTGACGCCGATCGCCGTGGCCATCCGGTAAAGGCTCGGCCGCCGCGCGAGAAACGCCCAGCCCGAAAGGCCGAAGCGAATCGCCTTGGGCGCCTGGTTTTGCGCGTACTGCCGCTCGCGCAACTGGCGCAGCATGCGGGGCAGGGGGATGCGCATCGGGCACACGCTCTCGCAACGGCCGCACAGTGTCGAGGCGTTGGGGAGGTGGCCGGCCTCCTCGATTCCGATCAGGTTCGGGGTCAGCACCGCCCCGATCGGCCCCGAATACACCCAGCCGTAGGCATGACCGCCGATGGCGGCATAGACTGGGCAATGATTGACGCAGGCGCCGCAACGAATACAGCGCAAGACCTCGCGGAACTCGGACCCGAGCATGCCCGTGCGGCCATTGTCGAGCAGCACCACGTGATACTGCTGGGGACCGTCGGCGTCGTCGGGTCGCCTCGGGCCGGTGGTAAAGGTGGTGTATACCGATTGCTCCTGGCCGGTGGCAGAACGCGCGAGAACGCGAAGGATCGTGGTGGCGTCCTCCAGCGTCGGCACCACCTTCTCGACGCTGGCGACCACGATCTGCACGCGGGGCAGCGTCTGGGTGAGATCGGCATTTCCCTCGTTGGTGACCAGAACGATCGAGCCCGTCTCGGCGACCAACATGTTGGCGCCGGTGATTCCGACATCGGCGGCGAGGAACGCGCCACGCAGCACCGCGCGGGCCTCGGCGAGCATGACTTCGGGATCGTCGAGCACGCGCGTGGACGGGTATCCGGTGTGATGCTCGCGGAATGCATCGGCGACCTGGTCTTTGGAAAGATGCACGGCGGGCGCGATGATGTGGCTCGGCGGTTCGTGGCGGAGCTGGATGATGTATTCGCCGAGATCGGTTTCGACCGGACGAATGCCTTCCTTTTCGAGATATTCGTTGATCGCGATCTCCTCGCTGATCATCGATTTGGACTTGGTGACGGTTCGGGCGCCGGCATCCCGACAAATCCCGAGAATTGTCCGCCGGGCCTCTTCGGCATCCGTGCACCAGTGAACCTGCCCGCCGGTTTCGACGACTTTTGATTCGAATCGCTCCAGGTACAGATCCAGGTTCTCGAGGACATGGTTCTTGATGTCCGTCGCCGCGTCACGCAGTGCCTCGAATTCCGGCAGTCGTTCCACGGCCAGGAGACGCTTGGTCGAAAAGCCTTCGCTGAAGCGTTTCATCGCCGCTTGCAGGTTGGCGTCGGCGATGGCCACGTTGACGTTTGCCTTGAATGCGCGGGCTGTCGATTCCACCCTTCCTCCCTTCGGCCTTCCCGGCGCTTATGCTTTTCTTATTCTGCTTCGCCGATCGGCGGCACTTCGTCGGTCATTCCGGTCAGGACCTCGGCGATGTGCCGGACTTTGATCTTCGAGTCGCGGCGATGCAGGCGTCCGGCCATGTTCAACAGGCATCCGAGATCGCCACCGAGCAGCGTATCCGCCCCGGTGGCGATGATATCGTCCGCCTTGGCGTCGACCATCTTCTCGGAAATCTCCGGATACTTGACGCAGAACAGCCCGCCGAACCCACAACAGGTCTCGATCGTCCGCATCTCCCGGAGTTCGAGGCCGGCGATGCCGGACAACAGGGCCCGCGGCTGAGTCTTGACTCCGAGCTCGCGAAGTCCCGAGCAGGAATCGTGATAGGTGGCGACCCCGCGATACTGCTGGCGAATGTTTCCCCCCTTGAGGACCTCGAGAAGAAACGTCGTCAGCTCATAAGTGCGGGCGGCAAAACGATCGGCCCGCTCCAACATGTCCGGCTCGCCGGCAAACATTTCGGGATAGTGAACCTTGATCGTTCCGGCGCAAGATCCGGACGGCACAACCACGTAATCGAAATCCTCGAACGCGTCGATGACCTGGCGGGCGATCTCGGCCGCGTCGCCACTGTCGCCGGAATTGTAGGCGGGCTGCCCGCAACAGGTCTGAGCCGCGGGCACCACGACCTCGCACCCGGCATCCTCCAAGAGCTTCACAGCCGCGAATCCGACCGCCGGGCGCATCAAATCGACCAGGCAGGTGACAAACAGACCGACTTTCGGGTGAGGCGCAGCCATGACCAGAGAATGGCCGGTTCAAGCGACGATGACAAGCCGCCGCTGCGGTGCCGACAAGGCCTCTACTAGGGTGCGGGTGCCTTCCGTGGCAGTAGGAGGAAGTAGCGACCCCGCTGTTTCATCGATCCGGCCCTGGCGGCGGCGGTTTCGCCGAAGCCCCAGAACAGATCGCCGCGCACGGGCCCCTTGATCGCGGAACCGGTATCCTGGCTGACGACCAGCCGGCGCAGGGGTTGTTCCGGGTTCAACGGCTCGGTGGTATCCAGCCAGATCGGCAGACCCAGCGGAACGAACGTCGGATCGACGGCGAGGCTGCGCCCCGGGGTCAGCGGCACTCCCTCGGCGCCGATCGGACCTTCGCCATCGATGATCCTGAAGAAAATGAACGACGGGTTCAGCGCCATCACCTCGGAGGCCTCGCCGGGATTAGCTTTGAGCCATGCCCGTATTGCCTGCATCGACATCCGCTCCCGGGGGATGGCGCCCCGGCTTATCAGCTCCCGGCCGATGGCGACGTAGGGATGGCCGTTTCGTCCGGCAAATCCAAGCCGAACCAGTTGGCCGTTCTCCATGACGACCCGCCCCGACCCCTGGACATGGAGGAAGAAGGCATCGACGGCATCGTCGACCCACAGTAACTCCGAACCTTTTCCGGCCAACGCGCCGGCATCGATCTCGGAGCGGGTCGGGTACGGAACAAGGCGCCCGTCGACCTGGCGGCCGGTCAACCGTTGACCCTTCCACTCCTCGCGAAACAATCCCAGATCGACGGTGATCAGATCGTCGGGAGGCCGATAGACCGGCACTTGGTATCGCCCCTTCCGCGTCCAGGCCCCTCGAAGCTCGGGTTCGTAGTAGCCGGTGAACAGCCCGTCGGGATTGCCGTTGTCGGTTGCCAGATAGGGTTTGAACCAGGTTTCGAAGTACCGGCGGGCGGCTGCGTGGTCGGTCGGTGTTTCCGCCGCGGCTGCGCATAGTGCACGCCACTCGGCGACGGATCCGGTGAGTTCTCCGGCACCAACGGATCGTCCAGCCGGCATCGATTTCAACCGGCCACACGATTTTGCGAGTGCCGGCAATGCATCGGCGTGGGTCTCGGTCGTCCAGCCGTCGAGATCGGAGAAAGCCGCCGGCTGCAGGATCAGTTTCTGGGGCGGAGACGGGGCACAAGTCGCGACGGCGATGGCCGAGAGGCCGAGCAGGGCGCACCGCAGGATAAGGTGGGAAGCCGCGTCACCGGCCCGGTAAACCATCCTGCAAGCGGCAACGCAGAGGTCAGTCAAGGCTGCCGGTGGCGACGAGTATCCAGTTTGGATCGCTGCTGCGAGTGTCGCGTGCGAATGTCCAGAAATCGGTGACTTCGATCACCTCCTTCGGATCACCCTCGATGACTTCATTGCTTTCGTCATGAACGGCTGTGATCTGCTGAGTGACGAACTTGATTGTCAGATGCGCGGTGCGACCCGCCATGTACGCCTCGACAATGTCCGCCGACTTGATGCCTACCAGGGTGATTTCCGTGGTCTCGTTGGCCTGCTGGCGGTCGCGGATCGACTGGGAGAAGTTGCCGAACACCTCGGGACTCAGAAGTGGTTTCAGGGTGGCGGTGTCGTTCCCGGCATAGGAGGTCAGGATCAGCTCGAAAGCAATCCGAGAACCGGAAAGAAACTCGCGAGAGTTGAACTTCGGATCGGCTACCTTGATCTGTGTCAATCCAGCCTCCAGCGGCGTTCGCGCTTCGCTTTCCAACGCCTCGCCCGGCGGCTCGTCCGTTTCGGGTGCCTGATCGCTCCGATCCGGCAACCGAACGACCTTGTCATCGGCATGTTCTCGTTTGGACGGTGTCTCGAAGGGATCGTTGGACCGGCCCCCGTGACCGTCACGCCGGCCCAAAACGTTACGTAGCCGCAAGATCAGGAATGCCGCCACGAGGGCAAACAAGATGATGTCGAGATACTGATAACCACCACTCATATTTATATCTCAGTGGTTCCGGCGCGGCTGGACGACCGAACGTCGGGAGTTTAGATACGACAGTAGACGTTACCGGCTTGCCACCGGCAGGTCCAGCCAACTGTACGTTGCTAACTGCAGTGCCGCCTATCAGATATTAGATAATCCCTAGCTGGATGCAGCGCAACCATGGGACTGATCCTCCTACTCGCCATGATCGGCGTGCCGATCCTCGAAATCGCGGTTTTCATCGAGGCCGGTGAACGAATTGGCCTTTGGCCGACCCTCGGCACCGTCATCCTGACGGCGGTGGTCGGCACCACGTTATTGCGCTTGCAGGGTCTCTCCACCATCGCCCGCGCCCGAGAAAGCCTTGAGGCCGGCCAACTCCCGGTCGCCGAAGTGTTTGACGGCATGTGCTTGCTGATCGGCGGCGCGCTTCTTCTTACACCCGGCTTCGTCACCGATGCAGTGGGCTTCCTGCTGTTGATACCGCCGGTTCGCTTGGTGCTAGTCCGTTGGTTTCGGAGTTACCTGACGAAATCAGGTCGAGTCCAGATGTGGTCCGACGTGCCGTCTCCCGGACCAAGACCTGGCGGCAGTCGGTCCAGCCCGGTCATAGATGGCGAGTTCGAGGAAGTCGTCGACGAGAACGGACGATCCGACGCCAGCAAGAGCGAAACCCGCAGGAACGAGGAGGTTGTTCCGGCGAAAGCTTCAGAAAAACGCCGGTAGGCACGGATTGTTGTCGTCCGTGGCAATCCATGGTAGCAGAGCATCACAAAATCGAAAAGGGAACGAGCATGACGGAAGAGCCGAAGACACCCGAGAAGAGCGAAGACCAGGAGCCATCCGGTGGCGGCAACGGTAGTGAGCCGCCGGCTGAAAGCACGGAAGCCGGAACCGATGCGGAAAAGCCGCCGATTGCCATCAATGCTCAGTACGTCAAGGACCTGTCATTCGAGGCCCCGGCCACGCCGGGTGTTTTCAGGCAGATGCAGAATCAGTCGCCGAACATTTCCGTCAATGTCGACGTCGAAGCGAAAACCCTGGATCCGTCGGTCTACGAGGTTACCCTCAACATAACCGCCACCTGTAAGTTTGCGGACACGACGGCCTTTCTGGTGGAGTTGTCCTACGGTGGTGTTTTCAGCCTCAACGTCGACGATCAGTACATCCGCCCGGTCTTGTTGATCGAGTGTCCGCGACTGTTGTTTCCTTTTGCCAGACAGATCATCGCAAACACCACTTCGAACGGCGGTTTTCTGCCGTTGATGCTGGCGCCGGTGGATTTCGCCGGTCTCTACCAGAGGGAAGTTCAGCAAAGGAGCGCCCAGGCAGCGGCTGAATCGAAGGAATCGTCCGCCGAGCCGAATTGACGGCGGATTTCCGTTCTCGGCCCTTCGGACGGAACCTTGCGATACGCTTACGCGAGGTTTCTCCAGAGGGGATCAGTCAGGCGATCGAGGAAATCGGCGTGGGCCCGATCCTCCTCGGGCGTCGGCTTTACCAACCGTTGTTGGTGAGTGCGCGGCAGTGCAGCCGCCGCGGCTTGACCTGCCGCAGAAACCAGTTCCAGACCGGGTTGGCGCCCGCCGAGCAGCTCCAGATAAACCACCGACAGCAGGCGCGCGTCCTTGAGAGCGCCGTGCAAATTGCGGTCTGAAATATCGACCTGATATCGCCTGCACAAGGCGTCGAGATTCGCCGGCGAGCCCGGAAATTTCTTTCTTGCCAGGTGGACGGTGTCAATCGCCCGGTCCGTTGTCACCTGCGGGTATCCGAGACGTCCGAACTCGGCGTTGATGAAGCCCAGGTCGAAACTGGCATTGTGAATCACCAGCGGTGAATCGCCGAGAAAAGCCGAGAACTCTTCGGCGATTTCGGCGAACAAAGGCTTGTCCGCAAGGAACGCGTCGGAGAGCCCGTGCACGTTGAAGGCCTCAGGTGGCATCGGTCGTTGCGGGTTGACATAGGCCTGATAAGTGCGCCCGGTCGGAGCGTGATTGAGCAACTCGACGCAACCGACCTCGACGATCCGATGACCCCCGGAGGGATCCAGACCCGTGGTCTCCGTATCGAGAACGACCTCGCGCATGATCTCTCCCTTAACGAGGCCGGGGCGTCGCGTCAATCCGTCGCCAGCCTCTTTTCGGCGGCCATTTCGTCCCCCGCCAACGCCTCGTCTCTTCGACGACGCTTTTGATTGCGCGCATGGTCACGGCACGACCCAGACCGGTGGGAATGACGAAATCGGCGAGCCGCCGTTTTCCAACGTCCGGCATCTGGCGACCGCGAACCGCTGCGATACGCTCACGATTTATGCCGGAACGTTCGAGCAGACGCTGTTCCTGCACGAAGGTCGGGGCCGTGACAACCGCGACGGCATCGCACTCCGCTTGGCCATCCGTTTCGAACAGCAACGGTATATCGAGGATCACCATCCGCGATCCACGCCGGGCCGCACAGCGAAGAAAGCGTACCTTTTCATGGGCGACCAGGGGATGGAGAATGGCTTCGAGGCGCTCCAGGCCCTCTTCGTCACCAAAGACACGACAGGCCAATGCCTCCCGATCGACGGCGCCACCGCGGGTGACGCCGGGAAACAGGGCTTCGACCGCGCCGACCGCAGCGCCACCTCTTGCCAGCAAGCGGTGAACCGCCCGGTCGGCATCGTACACCGGCACGCCCAGCCGCGAGAACATCTCGGCCGCGGTGGTCTTGCCCATCGCGATGGAGCCGGTAAGACCGAGAATCACCATCAGCCGGACAAACCGCCTAGCACAAAGGCCCGCAGCTCCGGTGTCACCTCCGGTTCCAACCCAAACCAGGCCGCAAACCCTGGGCGCGCCTGGTGCAGCAGCATGCCGAGACCGTCGACCACCGGATTGCCCCGAAGCTTGGCCTGTCTGAGCAATTCCGTTTCCAAGGGATTGTAGACGATATCGGTAACCACCGCCTCCGAGGGTAATGCGGCCAGGTCCAACTCCAGAGGAGGATTGCCCGTCATGCCGAGTGTCGTCGTATTGACCAACAACGCAGCGCCGTCGAGAGCTTCGTCCCGTAACTCCCAAGGAA
The DNA here is from genome assembly GCA_963772635.1 of uncultured Alphaproteobacteria bacterium. Lineage (GTDB taxonomy): Bacteria > Pseudomonadota > Alphaproteobacteria > Rhodospirillales > Defluviicoccaceae > JAUXFS01. The sequence continues at coordinate 53,537 of CAVYYK010000051.1, read as the reverse complement.
TTGTCTCCACCGGCCCGCCGAGATCGGACGTCAGTGTTTCCGCCCTCGATCGAGTCCGGTTGATCAAGCGGATCTCGGGCACACCGCTGTCGATCAAAACCGCGCAGACGGCCCGTGCGGCGCCGCCCCCACCCAAGACCACCACCGCCCCATGCCCTGCGGTCCATCCCGGGTACCCGGACTTGAGATTCTCGACGAAGCCGAAACCATCGGTGTTGCTGCCGTTAAGTTCGCCGTCCCGACCGACGACCACCGTGTTCACGGCTCCAATGCGGCGGGCTTCCTGCGATGCCGTGTGCACGGCGGCTAGAGCGGCCTCCTTGTAAGGAACGGTCACGTTGACACCCAAAAACCCTAGAGCCGGGATCGCCGCCAACGCCTTTGAAAAATCCTTTGGTCGAACAGGCAGCGGTATGTACGTGCCATCGATCTCGTAGCGGCGAAGCCAGTATCCATGTAGCCGCGGAGACAACGAATGGGCCACGGGATAGCCCATCACTCCTGCAACTCCGGTTGCACCGGTCAATGTTTTTTTCATCGGCAAAGCATCAATCAGTGCGCTATGACACCCTCGCGGCGGAGAAACTCGAGCAATGGCAGGAGCGGCAGGCCGAGAATTGTGAAAAAGTTTCCGTCGATACGTGAAAACAGTTGGACACCCGAGCCTTCCAGCCGGTAGGCGCCGACCGTTTCAAAAGCGCCGAGTCCGATCTCCTCCATATAACTTCGGAGAAAACTGTCAGTGAAGGCTCGCATGGTCAACCGTGCCGTCTCCACGTTCTGCCATACCGGGACGCCGTCGAGCACCACCACCACCGCCGAAACCAGTCGATGGGTTCGATTGCGCAACGTCTCGAGTGTTTTCACCGCGTCGTCGTAGTCGGTGGCTTTGTCGAACCACTCACCATCGCATTCGAGAATCTGATCGGCGCCGACAATAAGAGCTCCGGGGTGACGTTGCGAAACAACCATTGCCTTCGTCTCGGCGAGTGTTGCCGCCGTCGTGGTCACCGCGGAATTGCTTTCTCTTGCCGCCGCCTTGACAGCGTTCTCATCGATGGAAGCGGGGTCACAAACAAACTTGATTCCTGCACCCTGGAGCAGTCGAGCGCGGGCGGTGCTGGCGGAGGCCAGCACCAGGGTCTGCCGGCCATTCACCGGCCAGTCCCCGCAGATCGTTCATAAATTTGAAGAATCGTCGCCGCTGTTTCTTCTATAGGCTTGTGAGTGACGTCCACAACCGGCCATCCGTGCCGGGCAAACAATCGGCGCGCCTCCGTTAGTTCCCGCGATACCGCCTTGATGTCGGTGTAGTCCGTTGGATAGGTTTGCTTGAGCATGTCCAGGCGCTCGCGACGAATCCGCACCAGCATCATCGGTTCCATGGTCAGACCGACAAAAAACGGTTTTCGGACTTTGGTCAACGAAATCGGCAAGGGACAGCCGGGTACAACGGGGATGTTGGCGGTCTTGATCCCGCGATTGGCAAGGTAGATGCAGGTTGGCGTCTTCGACGTGCGGGAAACACCAACGAGGACGATTTCCGCATCGTCGAGATCGTCCCCTGACTGCCCGTCGTCGTGTCGAAGGATGAAGCGCATCGCCTCGATCCTCTTGAAGTAGTCGGCGTCCCTGACGTGGCGAGCGGCGGGCCGGTAGCAAACCTTCGCATCAAGATGGCGGGCCAACGCCAAGACAAAAGGCTCAAGGATTGCGAGATGAGGCACACCAAGATCGCGACAACCGTTTTCGAGCGCGTGGCGTACCTTCGGCTCGACCACGCTATGAAAAACGAAACCTGGATTTGCCGTCAGTCCGGCAAGAACCTCGTCGACTTGAGTCTGTTCGCGGACCATGTTCCACATGTGCCGCTCGGCTTTCACGTTTTCCAGCTGAGCCACCACGGCACGCGCCAACAACTCGGAGATCTCGCCCGAAGCATCGGAGACTAGGTGAAGGTGGAACGTCTTGGTCATGGGCTTGCACCAAACTCAAGCGGGGACAATGTGGGGATAACCAGGGTATGTGACCCACACCCCGATTCTTGTTCAGGTTACCCCAGCAGGCTTGCACAACTCCATTCTCTGTATAAAACATGATTGCTGGTCGGTGTAATGCCGGAACGGTCTGTAGGCAGAATCAAGTTGCCCCCGTTTTCCTCGGTTTCGATATCGCGAAGGATTTGCAAACAGTGCATCCCATTCAGGCGAGCCGTAAACCATTTTTCCACAGGTTGCGGCTTCGCGGCTCCGCTTTTCCTCGTAGGCCTGCAAAAGCTGTGAACAAACGATAATCCCCATGATTCACCGTACTACTACAACAACTATTTTATATTATTTATTTTATTTAGTAGTGGTTGGATCTGGAAAACGGGGCGCGATCTCCTTCAGAGGATGGGTTAAGCCACGTGAATAAGCCTCTCCTCCAAGCGTTCGAAGGTTACCGTTCCGATCGGCCCCCTTTCTGGTATATGCGCCAAGCAGGTCGCTACTTGCCGGAATACAGAAGGATCCGGAACGAAGCGCCCGACTTCCTGACCTTCTGCTACACACCGAAACTGTGTGTCGAGGCGGCGTTGCAGCCCTTGCGCCGCTATCACATGGATGCGGCGATTTTGTTCAGTGATATCCTTGTCGTTCCCGATGCGCTCGGCTGCAGGGTGGCATTTGTCGAGGGTCAGGGACCGGTGTTGGAGCCCGTACGTACGGCGGCCGAGGTTGCGGCGCTGAGCGTCGAAAGGCTCGAGGACCATCTGCAACCAGTGTTTGAAGCGGTGCGGCAGCTGGCGCAGGCGATCCCTGCGGAAACGGCATTGATCGGTTTCGCCGGTGCTCCCTGGACGGTTGCCGTCTACATGGTCGAAGGGCGGGGTGGAACCGATTGTGAAACGGCGCGGTCCTGGGGGTACAGAAGCCCGGATACCTTTGGCGGTTTGATCGATTTGTTGGTCGAGGCAACCGTTGTTCATTTGCGCCGACAAATCGAAAACGGAGCCGAGGTGGTTCAATTGTTTGACAGCTGGGCTGGCGTTCTGGCCGAATCCCAGTTTCGTTCGTGGGTGATTCGTCCGACGGCCGAGATCGTTCGGCGGCTGAAGGCCGACTATCCGGAGATCAAGATCATCGGATTTCCGCGCAGTGCCGGCGTGCGCTACCTCCAGTATGTGGAGGAAACGGGGGTCGATGGGGTGAGCATCGATGCGACGGTTCCGCTGAATTGGGCGGCTAGAAACCTGCAACGGCGCTGCCTTGTGCAGGGAAATCTGGACAATCAGGCGCTTGTCGTCGGTGGGGAAGCGGTCGAAAAAGAAACGCTATGCGTTCTTGAAACTTTGGCGGATGGACCGTTTATCTTCAATCTGGGTCATGGAATCCTTCCGCAGACACCTCCCGAAAACGTCGCTAGGGTCTCGGAACTTATCCGCGATCGAAGGAAGTCAGAGAATCTTGGCTGGTAAGCTGGCAATCGTCTTGTTCAATCTGGGCGGCCCCGATCGGCTGGAATCAGTCGAACCGTTCCTGTTCAATCTTTTCAACGATCCGGCGATCATCGGTGCGCCCGGATTGGTCCGTCGCATCCTCGCCAAGATGATTGCGGCACGGCGGGCGCCCGTGGCGAGGGAGATCTATGCGCAAATGGGCGGCAAATCGCCTCTTCTCGAACAGACCCGGGAGCAGGCAACCGCACTACAGGAATGCCTGCGGCAACGAGGTCACGACGCGGGCGTTTTCGTGTGCATGCGCTATTGGCACCCGATGAGCGAAGAAACGGCGGCTTCGGTCAAGAAGTTTGCCCCCGACGAGATTGTTCTTCTGCCTCTTTATCCGCAGTTCTCCACCACGACCACCGGTTCGTCTCTGGCGGATTGGCAAAAGGCGGCGGGATCGCTGCAGCTGACGGTGTCGAACAAGGCGGTATGCTGTTATCCGACGGAAAGCGGGTTTGTCGCCGCGGTGACCCGGTTGATCCGCGAGAGCCTTGCGAGGGCTTCGTCAACGCAGAGACAACGGGTGCTGTTTTCGGCCCACGGACTCCCGAAAAAGGTGATTGCCCGCGGGGATCCTTATCAGTGGCAGGTGGAAAAGACCGTTGCCGAGGTGGTTCGGGCATTGGATATCGAGGCTCTCGACTATGCGATATGTTATCAGAGCCGGGTTGGGCCGTTGGCCTGGATCGGTCCGAGCCTTGACGAAGAACTGGAGCGTGCCGCGCGCGACCGGGTGTCGGTGCTAGTGGTGCCCACTGCGTTCGTCTCGGAACATTCGGAAACCCTTGTCGAGCTCGACATTGAATACAGACAGAAGGCTTCCGAGCTCGGGATTCCTGGTTACGCGAGGGCTGCGACAGTGGGAACGGCCGAGGAATTCATCGTTGGTCTTGCCGAATTGGTCGAGGACGCGCTATCCAGGGGCATGGAACCATGTCCGCAGGGCGGAAAGCGGATTTGTCCAGAACCTCTAGGACAATGCCCTTGCCGCACGGGATTGCACCTCTAGAACGCGATGGAGCACCGGTGAGCGGCTATCTCTGGATCAAGGCCTTCCACGTGATCAGTGTCATCTCGTGGATGGCGGGACTACTCTACCTGCCGCGGTTGTTCGTCTACCACACGCAGAAAGAGCCCGGCTCGGATGCTTCCGAAACCTTCAAGATCATGGAACGGCGCTTGTTGAGGGCGATCATGAACCCGGCGATGGTGGCGTCGTTCGTGTCTGGCGGGCTCTTGCTGTGGGATTTCGGTACCGACGCGCTAAGTATGGGCTGGTTGCACGCCAAATTGGCGTGCCTGGTGGGACTTGTCGTAATGCATGGGCTGATGGCGAGATGGCGGAAGGAATTTGCCGAGGACCGCAATCGGCATTCGGAACGGTTTTACAGAGTGATGAACGAAGTACCGACCTTGTTGATGATCGCCATCGTCATTCTCGCGGTGGTAAAACCGTTCTGAGATGGGTGGCCTTGGTGATTCTTTGTTTGACAGGTGGCAATGTTGTGAGTCATTCTAATTCTGTTCTAGCATCGCGCGAACTCTTCTGTTCAACTTAGTATGCCCTTCTAAAATGCGGGTTTTCGCCCGCCGAATGGATATCCGATCCGTATTGACGTTTGGGAATTGCCGTTCCGGCATTTCCTGAGGCACGCTGACCGGTAGCCATTCCCGTCTCACCCGGAGTCGCAGTTCGACCATGAATCTCAAGGAACTCAAAGCCAAGACGCCTGCCGATCTCCTGAGCTATGCCGAGGAGCTGCAGATCGAGAATGCCAGCTCGTTGCGCAAGCAGGAGATGATGTTCGCCATTCTGAAACAGCTGGCGGAGAACGACGTATCTATCTTCGGCGATGGTGTTTTGGAAGTATTGCAGGATGGTTTCGGATTCCTGCGATCGCCCGAGGCCAACTATCTTCCGGGTCCCGACGACATCTATGTCTCACCAAGCCAGGTCCGCCGCTTTGGATTGCGGACCGGCGATACGGTCGAGGGTGAGATCCGTTCGCCCAAGGACGGCGAGCGATACTTCGCTCTGCTCAAGGTCACCCGCATCAATTTCACCGATCCGTCCGAGGTTCGTCATCGAATCAACTTCGACAACCTTACGCCGCTCTATCCGGAAGAACGGATGGTGATGGAGATCGAAGACCCTAATTACAAGGATTTGACGTCGCGGGTGATCGACTTGATCACGCCAATCGGCAAAGGACAAAGAGCGCTGATCGTCGCGCCGCCACGCACCGGCAAAACGGTGATGCTGCAGAACGTCGCCCATTCCATCGCCGAGAACCACCCGGATTGCTATCTGATCGTTCTGCTGATCGACGAGCGACCGGAAGAGGTCACCGACATGGCTCGTTCGGTGAAGGGTGAGGTGGTCAGTTCAACATTCGACGAACCGGCGTCCCGTCATGTGCAGGTGACGGAAATGGTGATCGAAAAGGCCAAGCGGTTGGTGGAACACAAGCGCGACGTCGTCATTCTGCTCGATTCCATCACCCGTTTGGCGCGCGCCTACAACACCGTGGTGCCGTCATCGGGGAAGGTGCTGACCGGAGGTGTCGATGCCAACGCATTACAGCGGCCCAAGAGATTCTTCGGCGCGGCCCGAAATATCGAGGAGGGAGGCTCGTTGACGATCATCTCGACGGCGCTGATCGACACCGGTTCGCGGATGGACGAGGTGATCTTCGAAGAGTTCAAGGGCACCGGTAATTCCGAGATCATTCTCGACCGCAAGCTCGCCGACAAGCGGACCTGGCCGAGCATCGATATCACCAAGTCCGGCACCCGGAAGGAGGAATTATTGGTGGATAAGCCTACGCTGTCGAAGATGTGGGTGTTACGAAGAGTTCTCATGCCCATGGGGGTCGTAGACTCCATGGAGTTTCTTCTTGAAAAACTGAAGACGTCCAAAAGCAATAAGGATTTCTTCGAGGCAATGAATAGCTAAAATAAGCGGTAATATTTAAACGCGGCATATATATCTCCCTACTTATTTGATTGTATTTTACGGTACTAATACCGTCGATCCGGTCGTCTTTCTCGCTTCAAGATCGGTATGGGCCTGCGCGGCGTCCTTGAGTGCATAGGTCTGATTGACGGAAATCCTGACGTGACCGGCCTCCACGACCTCGAGCAATTCGCGGGCCATGGCCTGCAGGTCTTCCGGCTTGGCGGTGTACGTCATCAGGGTCGGGCGAGTGAAGAACAGGGAACCCTTCGCCGCCAGGATGCCCGGCTCGAACGGCGGCACCGGACCGGAGGCGTTACCGAAGCTCACCATCATACCGAGCGGCCTAAGGCAATCGAGGGACCCCTCGAAGGTATCCTTGCCGACGGAATCATAAACGACGGCTACACCCGCACCGCCGGTGATGTCCATGACCCGCGCCGCGAAGTTTTCGCGGGTGTAGACGATGGGATGATCGCAGCCGTTGGCTTTGGCCAAAGCGGCTTTTTCGTCGGAGCCGACGGTGCCGATGACGGTCGCGCCGAGATGTTTGGCCCATTGGCAGGCAATCAGGCCGACCCCTCCCGCGGCGGCGTGAACGAGAATGGCGTCGCCGGGCTGGACCCGGTAGGTCCGACGGAGGAGATACTGGGCCGTCAACCCCTGCAGCATCATCGCCGCGGCCTGTTGGTCGGAAATGCCGTCGGGCAACGCCACCAGACGGTTCGCAGCCATCAACCGTGCCTCGGCGTAGCTACCGACCGGGCCGCTGGCGTACGCCACCCGTTGGCCGATGGCGATATCGCTAACACCTTCGCCCACCGCGTCGACAACACCGGCCGCTTCCAGACCGATTCCCGACGGAAGGGCGGGGACGGGGTAGAGCCCGGTGCGATGATAAACGTCGATGAAATTGAGGCCGACCGCGGTGTGACGAATGCGCACCTGGCCTGGACCGGGATTGCCGACCTCGACGTCCTCCCAGCGCAATACCTCAGGACCGCCTGTCTCATGAATGCGGATGGCTTTGGTCATGGTTATTCTCCCGGGTTCTAGAGGTTATGGTGTTGCAAATTGGGCAACGGGGATACGAGGACGCCTTCCAGGCTCAGCAGAGCTCTCTTGGTTGCGACCCCGTCGCCGCCGGAATAGCCGCCGAGCCGGTGATTGGCACCGACCACCCGATGGCAGGGAATGATGATCGGTATAGGGTTACGGCTGCATGCGCCGGCGACCGGCCTTGGTCCAGTGTTCAGGGCGTTCGCCAAATGACCGTAAGTGACGGTCTCGCCATGGGGAATGCGCAGAAGGGAGTCCCAGACGGATCTCTGAAACGGTGTGCCCCCAGGCCGGAGTGGCAGATCGAAGGATGTCAGGGCGCCGTCGAAATAGGCGTCGAGCTGAGCACGGGCGTTCTCCAGCAATGGGGTGGAATCATTGCCGGGAGCACGACCCCATTCGACCGCGACAAGGGTTCCGGCTTCCTCGAACAACGAGAGGATCCCCAAGGGCGTATTCAAGGACGTATGGGCCATGGACGCAATCTTAGAGGGAAGACATCTGTCGCCTCAAGTCGTCGGGGTCGGTAACCGGCAAACTGCAAGTGGACCCGACGCAGACATAGGCGGTCGGACGGCCTTCGACAGGACCTTTTTCCCGCGCCGGATGGATGTCGGGCAAGGATTCGCCCGGGGCAAGCAGGGTCACGACCTTCAACGGCACGCCGGCACCAAACACCGCGTGTCGCAAATTCAGGGTTGCCGGGTCGTCCGGCTCGCCGATGATTGCGATCTGCGTGGAGCCGGCCAAGAACTCGAAGCTGGTGAGCAAGCCGGGGATGCTGAACAGATATTGCGGGTTGTCTCCCGAGAACAGTCGAAAAAGGTGGTCGGCCCGGTGCCGATAGGCTTCATCGCCGGTCAAATGGAACAACCGCGCCAGAACCTCGGCCATGATGCCGTTGCCTGACGGCGTGGCGTTGTCGGCGACGGTCTTGGGGCGGGTGATCACGTCGTCGGTTTCATCGGCGGAGAGGAAATAGCCGCCGCCAGCGTCATCCCAGTAGTGGCTACCGACGGTCTCTACCCAGGCCTCCGCCATCGCCAGATAGCCGCGTTCACCGGTGACTTCATGCAATGCCAGTGCGGCGCGGGCCATGTTGGCATAGTCGTCGATGACCGCGGCATGAGCGGCGCGGCCGGCACACCAGGCGTGTCGGAGACGGCCATCAATTTCCATGTTGTTGATGACGAAAGAGAAAACGGCCCGTGCGGCATCCAGCCAGGAAGGGTTGTCGAACACCGCCGAGGCGTTTGCCAGGGCGGCGATCATCAAGCCGTTCCAGTCCGCGAGAACCTTGTCGTCGCGTCCGGGCGGAATGCGAAGGGATCGTACGGCGAGCAGCTTGGCGCGGCATTCGGCGAGCTTCGCTTCAATGGCCTCTGGGGCCGAACTCGTTCGTTTTGCTGCGGTTGAGGATGGTGGTTCCTTCCCAGTTGCCCTGCGCCGTAACGTCGTAAGTTTGCTTGAACAGCGAGGAGTCAGTTCCAAGAAGGGAATCGATTTCGGCCTCGGACCAGACATAGTACTTGCCTTCGACGCCCTCGCTGTCGGCATCGAGGGCGCTGGCAAAGGCAAACGTCCCGTCCTCGACGTGTTCGATACGCATCTCCCTCAATGCCCAATCGATGGTCTCGCGGATGCGGGCCTCGTAAATGGGGTTGCGGGTGTCCTGCCAAACTTCGCTCATCAGATCGATCAGCAACGCATTGTCGTACAACATCTTTTCGAAGTGGGGCACGAGCCATGCCTCATCCGTGGAATAGCGCGCGAAACCGCCGCCGACGTGATCGTAAATGCCGCCTTGGGCCATGGCGTCGAGGGTGGTCGTCACCGCGTTGCGGAAAAGGGCAACTTTGGTTCGCTTGTAGGCCCGCCAGAGGAAGCGGAAAAAGATCGGCTGCGGAAACTTCGGCGCCCCGGCGGTTCCGCCTCTCAGTGCGTCAACCATTCGCAGCGCCATTCCGGCGGTTTCGTCGAGGGCCTGTATGGTCAATCCGTTACCGGGCGGCGGCTGGGTCAGTTTGGAGAGACCGTCGCGCAAAGCGACGACATTTTTTTCGATGGTCTCGGGTTGGCTATTGTATGCCTCGGAAATTCCGCGCAACAGGTCGGGAAATCCGGGCCGGCCATATCTGGCGGTCGGTGGAAAATAGGTTCCGCCCCAGAACGGTTCGCCGTCGGGGGTGAGGAACATGGTCAGCGGCCATCCTCCTTGCTGTCCCATCAAGGCCAGCGCCGACTGATAAATATTGTCGATATCGGGCCGTTCCTCGCGGTCGACCTTGATGTTGATGAACAGGTCGTTCATCACCGCAGCGATTTCATCGTTTTCGAAGCTTTCGTGGGCCATGACATGGCACCAATGGCAGGCGGCGTATCCAATCGACAGCAGAACGGGCTTGTTCTGCCTCCGCGCCTTGGCCAACGTCTCCTTCCCCCACGGTTGCCAGTGGACAGGGTTGTCCTTGTGTTGCAGCAGATAGGGGCTAGTTTCGCGGGAGAGGAGGTTCTGGGGCATTATCGAGCATTCGCATACGGGGCAAGGGAACGGCAAGGCTGCAGTTGCGGCGCCAGGTCATGAGCGGTCCCCGTTAAGTTTGGGCTTGTTCTGCCGGGCGACAACCCTAAACTTTGTGGTAGGGGAGTGGGCGGCACGCATTTTCGATCAGAGGACTCAACAGAGGGGTTGCCACCATGAAGATCAACGTTGATGTCGATATGACGCCGGAGGAAGCCCGGGTCTTGTTGGGTCTTCCCGATGTCAAGCCGATGCAGAGCGCGATGATGCAAGAGATCGAGACGCGGATGAAAAAGACCCTGGGAGCCATGGAACCGGACGCACTGTTCAAGACGTGGTTGCCGGCAGGTATCCAGAATCTGGAACAGTGGCAGAAGTTTCTCTGGTCGACGATGACAGGTGCCCGAGAGAGCAAAGAAAAGGAATAGATCCGTTGACCGATCGGAGCGAAGGGCCGGAGCTCTATTTTCGCTGTCATGTATTCTGCTGCACCAACGTGCGCCCGCAAGGCCATTCCAAGGGATCGTGCTCGGAGCGCGGCTCGGTCCGATTGAGGAACTACATGAAGGCGCGGGCCAAGGAGTTCGGGCTGCAGGGCGTACGGATCAATTCCTCCGGGTGTCTGGATCGGTGCGAACACGGGCCAACCATGGTCATCTACCCGGAAGGTGTCTGGTACCACTACGAAACCCGCGAGGATGTAGACGAAATCCTCGAAACGCATGTCACGCAGGGCCGACGGGTGGAAAGACTGCTGCTGCGTTCCGGCGGGTGACGGCGGACGCGGAAGCCGATTTGCGGGGCAGTTTTATTGGCGATATGAGCGGTGAGACGATTTTTGCTCCGGCATCGGGAGGGGGCCGGGCCGGAATTGCGGTGATCCGTGTTTCGGGACCGCAGGCGGGCTTCGCGCTTTCACGTCTGACGGGGCGAGGGACGCCGACGGCGCGAAAAGCAACCCGCGTACGATTGTTCGCGCGAGACGGGGAACTGATCGACGAAAGCTTGGTGTTGTGGTTCCCGGCGCCGGCCAGCTTCACCGGTGAGGACGTTGCGGAGCTGCACGTCCACGGCGGCAGGGCCGTAGTTGGCGGTGTGCTGGAGGCATTGGCGTGCTGCGAGGGGCTGCGTCCGGCGGAACCGGGAGAGTTCACCCGCCGTGCGTTTGAGCATGGGAAGCTGGATCTGACCGCCGCCGAAGCGCTAGCCGATTTGGTGAATGCGGAAACCGAGGGACAGCGACGCCAGGCGCTGCGACAGTATCAAGGGGAATTGGGCGCGGTATACGACTCCTGGCGGGATCGCCTGATTCGGGCGGTGGCTCACCTGGAGGCAACCATCGATTTCTCCGACGAGGACCTGCCCGGCGGCATCGAAGAGGAGATCAGGGCGCAAATCGTCACGCTGTCGGAGGAGATCGAGAGCCATCTTGAGGATGGACATTGCGGCGAGCGCCTTCGCGACGGTATCCACCTCGCCATCGTCGGTCCTCCCAATGCCGGAAAATCGAGCCTTTTCAACGTTATCGCCCGGAAGGGAAGCGGCCATCGTCTCGGGCCAGCCCGGCACCACCCGCGACGTTGTCGAAGTGGCTTTGGACGTTGGAGGTTACCCGGTGGTGATTGCCGATACCGCCGGACTGAGAGACGCAACCGAGGAAGTGGAAAAGGAGGGCGTGCGGCGGGCGCGCATGCGGGCGCGGGACGCGGATTTGACCGTGGCCGTGTTCGACGGTTCGGTCTGGCCAACGGTGGACGGGTTGACGGAAGCGTTGCTGGACAGCAAGACCATCGCGGTGGTCAACAAAAGCGATTTGGGGCGGATGCAGCCGCCGATTGACGTTGGCGGCTTTTCGGCCCTGGCCGTATCGGCGTTGACCGGCGAGGGTATCGACGCGATGATCGCGATGGTAGAGCAGGGCGTAGCCGCCCGCTTTCACTTGCAAGGGACACCGGCACTGACCCGGGTGCGCCACCGCACGGCGCTTGAGGAGTGTCGCCGATCGTTGGGCAGGGCCGCGATGGCGAACGGAGCGGAGTTGGTGGCGGAAGATTTGCGGCTTGCGGCAAGGGCGTTGGGGAAGATTACCGGACGGGTCGACGTGGAGGAGATCCTCGACGTGATCTTCCGGGATTTCTGCATCGGCAAGTGATGTTTCACGTGAAACACCGATGATCAACCGGTAAATAAGCGACCATGAAAAATGCGGATGTTATCGTCGTCGGCGGAGGACACGCGGGCTGCGAGGCGGCGGCGGCGGCGGCGCGGCTGGGTGCGCGAACGTTATTGTTGACCCACAAAGTGGAAACCATCGGCGAGATGTCCTGCAATCCGGCCATCGGTGGCCTGGCCAAGGGGCAGTTGGTGCGTGAGGTCGACGCTCTCGACGGGTTGATGGCGCGGGCGATCGATCGGGCAGGGATCCAATTCCGGATACTCAATCGCAGCAAGGGGCCGGCGGTGAGAGGGCCGCGTGCCCAAGCCGACCGCGCCCTCTACAGGAAGGCGATGGCGGAGCTGCTGTCGGAGCAGGATGGCCTGTCGATCAGGGCTGCGGCGGTTGAAGACCTTGTGTTCGATCGCTTCGGCGCAGTTGCCGGGGTCCGGACGGCCAGCGGTGAAGTTCTGGCCGCCGGGGCGGTGGTCATCACCACGGGAACTTTTCTGAGGGGCGTCATCCACGTGGGAGAGAACCAGGTTCCCGCCGGTCGCGTCGGGGACAAACCGGCGGTGGGCTTGGCTTATACGCTTAAGCGGCTGGAATTTGGCCTGGGGCGGTTGAAGACGGGAACGCCGCCGAGGATCGACGGACGCACCATCGACTGGGACCGCCTTGAGGTCCAGCAAGGCGACGACCCACCGGTTCCTTTCTCCTATCTGACCCGGCGAATCGAGACGCCGCAGGTGAACTGCCATATCACCGGGACGACCGAGGCCTCCCATGCGCTGATCCGACGCAACCTCGCGCGTGCCCCGCTTTACTCGGGCCAGATCCAGGGTACCGGGCCGCGCTATTGCCCCTCGATCGAGGACAAGGTCGTGCGATTTGGCGATCGTCAGCGCCACCAGATTTTTCTGGAGCCGGAGGGGCTCGACGATCACACGATCTATCCCAACGGGATCTCGACATCGCTTCCACGCGATGTGCAGCTGGAACTCCTCACGACCATACCGGGCCTCGAAACGGCGGTGATGTTGCGTCCGGGCTACGCGATCGAGTACGACTTCGTCGATCCGCGGGAGCTTCTTCCGACCCTGGAAACCCGCCGGGTGCCACGGTTGTTTCTGGCCGGGCAGATCAATGGCACCACCGGCTACGAGGAAGCGGCAGGGCAAGGATTGATCGCCGGCGCCAACGCCGCGCTGGCGGTATCGGGGAAGGAGCGCTTCCTCGTCGATCGGTCCGAAGGCTACATCGGGGTAATGATCGACGACCTCGTGACCCTCGGAACCAACGAGCCCTACCGGATGTTCACCTCCCGGGCGGAATACCGGCTGTCCCTTCGCGCCGACAACGCCGACCAGAGACTGACGCCAAGGGGAATCGACGCCGGGTTGGTGGGAAGCAGGCGAAATCAGGGCTACGAAACCAAGGATCGGGCTTTGAGAACGGCGCGCCGAGCCCTCGAAACGCTTGCTGCAACCCCGACGGAGCTGAGGGAACTCGGACTCAAGGTCAACCTGGACGGCCAGCGGCGAACGGCGGCGACCCTGCTCGGCTACCCCGACGTCAACATGGGGGTCTTGGCCCGTCTCTGGCCCGAGCTTTCGGAGATGGAGCTCGAAATTGCCATGCAGCTGGAAATAGAGGCCCAGTACAGCGGCTATTTGGAAAGGCAGGAAGCCGACATTCGTTCGTTCAAGCGCGACGAATCCTTGGAGTTCACTCCGGATCTGGATTTCCATGCGATAGCCGGGTTGTCGAACGAGGTCCGTTCCAAGCTGGACGAATGCCGTCCGGCAACCCTCGGTGCCGCGGCCCGGATCTCGGGCATAACTCCGGCGGCCTTGACCGCGTTGCTCGGCCACGTCCGCCGCCGCCACACTGCCTGAGCAGTCCAATTGTTTCACGTGAAACACCCATTGAGTCCTCCCGCGTTCCGGACGATGACCGGGACGGGCGCCGAGACGACCGACCGGTTGGCCGCGTATCTGGCGCTGCTGGAGAAGTGGCAGCAGCGAATCAATCTTGTCGGCTCCGGCTCCATGCAGGATCCATGGCGGCGGCATATCCTCGATTCGGCCCAGCTCCTCCCATTGCTTCCGGGCGGCTCGCCGAGCGTTGCCGACCTGGGAACCGGCGCGGGTTTTCCCGGCATCGTCCTCGCGATCATGGGCGACGCCCGGGTCCATCTGGTGGAAAGCAACGCGCGCAAGTGCGCTTTCCTGTCCGAGGTTCTGCGAATCACCGAAGCAAAAGCGACGATCCATCACAAACGCATCGAAGAACTTGCGTCTTTGGCCGTGGACGTCGTGACCGCGCGCGGATGTGCCAACCTGTTGAGCTTGCTGGACTATGCGAAACCGTTGTTGGCGCCATCGGGGATTTGTTTGTTCTTGAAGGGACAATCGGTCGAGGCTGAATTGACGGAGTCCCAGAAAAAATGGAGAATGCGGACCCAGCGGATCACCAGCCGATCCGACCCAGCCGGAGTGGTTTTGAAATTGTCAGATATTGTTCCTCGTCATGAACATTGACGGCAACGTGTTTCCGCGGCGGGGACCGCGAATCATTGCCGTCGCCAATCAGAAGGGTGGCGTCGGCAAGACAACCACGGCGATCAACCTGGGCACCGCCCTGGCAGCGGTCCGAAAGCAGGTCGTGATCCTCGATCTTGATCCTCAGGGCAATGCCAGCACCGGCCTTGGTGTCGAGCGCGCCGCACGTACGCCCAACAGCTATCACTTGTTGATCGGCGAAGCGGGTCTCGGCGAGGTCGTTCAGGAGACCCTTGTTCCCGGTCTGAGTGTGGTCCCCTCGGGGGTCGACCTTTCCGGGGCCGAGATCGAACTGGCGGGGATGGAAAACCGGCAGTTCTACCTCAAGGATGCGTTGGCTCGGGATACGGAAGCGTACGATTACGTCCTGATCGACTGCCCACCGGCCCTCGGCCTGTTGACCGTCAATGCGTTGGTGGCCGCTCAAGCGGTGCTGGTGCCGCTGCAATGCGAATTCTTTGCGCTCGAAGGAATCAGCTCGCTGCTCAACACCGTGGAACAGATCAGGCGAGCCTTCAATCCGGGGCTCCATATACAAGGTATTGTGTTGACAATGTTCGACAAACGCAACAAGTTGTCAGACATGGTGGCCAGCGACGTCCGCGCCCATTTCGGTAAGACCGTCTACGAGACGATCATCCCGCGCAACGTTCGGGTGTCGGAAGCACCCTCCCACGGCCGCCCGGTTCTGATCTACGACGTCAACTGCGCGGGTTCGCGCGCTTATCTTCACCTCGCCGGAGAGGTGATGCGGCGCGAGCGGATTGCGGTCGCCTGATGGCAGCCGAGATCAAGCGGAGAAACCTTGGCAAGGGTCTTTCGGCCTTGCTCGGCGAGGCTAGCGAGGACTACGCGAAACTCGATCGTGTCAGGTCTCCCAGGGCGGTGCCGATCGAACTGCTCCGTCCGAGCCCCTATCAGCCGCGCCACCGCATGGCCGAACAGGACCTCGAGAATCTCGCCCAGTCGGTGGCGGAGAAAGGAATTCTCCAGCCGATTCTGGTGCGTCGGCATGCGGACGAGCCCGACGCCTTCGAGATTATCGCCGGCGAGCGCCGCTGGCGCGCGGCGCAAATGGCGCAGCTCCATGAAGTCCCCGTCGTCGTCAAGGAACTGTCGGACCGGGAGGCCTTGGAGATCGCCCTGGTCGAAAACCTTCAGCGCCAGGACCTATCGCCATTGGAGGAGGCCGAGGGATACCGTCGGCTGATGGAGGAGTTCACCCACACCCAGGAAGATCTTGCGCGAAGCGTCAGTAAGAGCCGAAGCCACGTCGCCAACATGATGCGGTTGTTGGGGTTGCCGGAACCGGTGAAGGCAATGCTCGATAGTGCCGAATTGAGCGCCGGCCACGCCCGCGCCCTGCTCGGCGCCGAAGACGCAGCCGGTCTTGCCCGTCAGGTCGTGAAGCGCGGTCTCAACGTCCGCCAGACGGAAAGGCTGGTGAAGTCTGGACGGGCCGCTGGAAAGCGCCGTTCGAGAACGGCGGAAAAGGACGTCGACACCCTCGCCCTCGAACGCGATCTGAGCAACCTTCTGGGCCTAGCCGTCGAAGTCAAACTGCGCGCCGATGGTGGAGCCTTGATTCTCCACTACCGTTCTCTCGACCAACTGGACGACATCCTCCATCGCCTGAGCCATGGCACCCGCGGCGGGCTGTCGGATGTCGAGGTTGATTCCCAAGCACTTCGGGAGCATTCGTCGTCGGGGGACGAGGAATTGGAGAGCTCGGAAGGAACGGGGGCGATCATCTCCGGTTATTTTTCCGGCAACGAACCGTCAGGCTGAACCCGCGTTTTTTCTCGGTCGATCAGCGGCCGCTGCGTGCGGACCGCGCCGCCTGGGCGAGGCGCATCAACGCCCGACTGCAAACCGAATCGACCGGGGTTCCGGTGGTTTTGCAATCGAGCTCGGCTTCGGTCACGATCTCGAGCGCGATGGCGAGCCGCTCGCCGTCCCAACGGCGGGTCTGGTCCCGGAAACGGTCCTTCAGACCCTGGAAAACAGGCGGCTTCAGTGCCATCATCGCCTGATCCGGGCTTCGGCCCTTGTCGACCAGCGCCCGTGCGAGATGGAGGCGCTGCAGATGGCGGGCGGCGGCGCGAAGCATGGTCACCGGTTGAATGCCTTCGGCGAAGGCCCTTGCCAACGAGCGATCCAAAGCCGGCGAATCTCCGCCGCAGGCGGCGTAGATCGTTGAATCGATGGACATGATCCCGTTGTCACCGACCACAGCGGTCGCGTCTTCGATCTTCACCGTGCCGGTCCCGCCCATGTAGAGCGCGAGCTTTTCCAATTCGCTCCGAGTGACCGCTCGGTCCGAGCCGAGATTGGCGGCAAGGAAGGCATTGGCTTCCGGGGTCACGCCGAGACCGTGATTCGCCAGGGTATCGCTGATAACCTGCGACAACACGGAACCGCTGTCTACATAGCACGCGACAGCAGCCGCGTTCCCCGCGGCCTCGAACAGTTGGCGTAATGACGAACGCGTAGCCAGCTGCCCCGCCTCGACGACCACCAGCGCCTCGCAAGCAGTGGTGGCGAGCAGCGTCTCGAACGCTTCGGCCACGGCATCGGGGGCTTCGCGGATCCGCACCACACGGCGACCGCCGGTGAACGACAAAGACGCCGCCTCATCGACAAGACAGGCCGGATCGGTCTTGACCACGCCAACGGTCAACTCGATGACCCGGAACGGATCGGAAGGATCATCGGCGACGGCGGCGACCAGCGCGTCGGCTCGTTCGCGCACCAGCCCTTGATCGGCTCCGTAAACCAGCACCGCGCGGATCGCCGGGTCCGGGTTACGGATGAAACCGGCGACGCGTC
Source organism: uncultured Alphaproteobacteria bacterium (assembly GCA_963772635.1). GTDB lineage: Bacteria > Pseudomonadota > Alphaproteobacteria > Rhodospirillales > Defluviicoccaceae > JAUXFS01. The sequence continues at coordinate 35,966 of CAVYYK010000051.1, read as the reverse complement.
CCCCGGCGATCTTCATCGTCCCAAGGCCGCGTTCTGCTGTTTGGCGAAGAAAGCGCCGAGGCGCGCTCGGATCTGACGGGCAATGTGAAGCGCAGAGCGGGAGCGGGCGTCGTTTTGGGCGGTGAGGTTCGAGAAGTCGTTTGTCACAAGGTTATAGCTGCTCACCGCCAAGCTTGTTCCGTTCACCAACGATTGTCCGGTTTCATCCTTGACCAGGGAGTACGTCGCGTCGAGCCGCAGATTAGCCCTGGTCGCGAGACCGGAGCTGTCGATGGCAAGGTCGCTGATTGACTCCTTGAGGCTGACATTCAGCGTATAAACTGGATTTCTCGGGCGTCCCCTTGGCGTGAGCATGTCGAGAAGGTAGTTGCGTAGCTCCTGACCAACACGATCGGGAATCGGGGCAATCGCGACCGCGGAAAAATCCGCGGGAACATCCTTGTCCGCGGCCGTCTCGCCGTAAAGCGGTCGAAAACCACAGCCACCGAGACCGGTCACGATGATCGCAACCGCCAGGAATTTAGACAACCACATTGACGATCCGGTTTGGAACGACGATGACCTTGCGCGGCGGTTTGCCATCTATGGCTTTGGAGACGTTCGGCAATGCCAGGGCCGCCGCCCGAGCATCGTCTTCGCCGCTGTCCTTGGGCAACTCGATCGTTCCGCGCAGCTTGCCGTTGACCTGAACGCCGACGGTGACGGTTTCATCGATCAACATCGCCGGATCCGCCGATGGCCACGGAGCATCCACAAGCAGAGTGTCATGGCCCAGGCGCTGCCACAACTCCTCGCCCAGATGCGGCATCATCGGCCCGATCAGCTTGACGATGGTTTCGAAGCCCTCGCGGCGGATCCAAGCCGCGGCCGCGTCGGTGCCGGCGAGCTCGGCCAGCGCGTTTGTGAATTCGCGAACGCGGGCGACGGCGCGGTTGAAGCCGAATTTCTCCAGATCGTCGGTCACCCGGGCGATGGTCTTGTGCATCTCGCGCTGGACCGCGGTCGTCCCGGCGCCAGCCGCGGCGGTTCCGATGGATTGCGGCTTCGGCGCTCCCATTTCCGCCACAGGAAGGGCCGGTCGAGTGATCATCCGCCAAAGCCTGTTGATGAAACGCCAGGCGCCCTCGATGCCGGCCTCGGTCCACTCCAGATCCCGGTCCGGCGGGCTGTCGGAGAGCATGAACAACCGCGCGGTATCGGCGCCGTAGGTGTCGATGATCGCTTCCGGATCGACCACGTTCTTGCGCGACTTGCTCATCTTTTCGGATCGGCCGACGCTGACAGGTTCCCCGGTCTCCGCATGGATGTAGCCATCGCCGCTGCCGATGATCTCGCTCGGGGTCAGCCAGCCGCCGCCGGCGGCGCGGTAGGTTTCGTGGCAGACCATACCCTGGGTCATCAGGCCGGCGAACGGTTCGTCGATGCCCAGGTAGCCGCAGCGCCTGAGCGCCCGGGTGAAGAACCGGGAATACAACAAGTGCAACACCGCGTGCTCGATGCCGCCGATGTACTGGTCGACCGGCAGCCAGTAGTCGACGGCCTCGCGGGTGAACGCCGCGTCGGCGACGGGCGAGCAGAACCGGGCGAAGTACCACGAGGATTCGAAGAAGGTATCGAAGGTATCGGTCTCTCGCCGCGCCGGTTCGCCGCAGCGGGGGCAGGGGACGTGCTTCCAGCTCGGATGATGATCGAGGGGATTGCCGGGCTTGTCGAAATTCACGTCCTCGGGCAGGACCACCGGCAACTCGGCCTTCGGCACCGGGACGACGCCGCAGGCTGCGCAATGGATCACCGGGATCGGGCAGCCCCAGTACCGTTGTCGGGACACGCCCCAGTCGCGCAGCCGGTAGTTCACCGCCAGGCCGCCGGCGCCGGCGGCGGCGAGCCGCCCGGCAACCTCCGCCTTGGCCTCGGCGATGCTCATTCCGTCAAGGAAGTCGGAGTTGATCATGCTTCCCGGGCCGGTGTAGGCCTCGTCGCCGATGGCGAAACTGGCGGCGTCGGCGCCCTCCGGGGCGACCACGGGGACGACCGCGAGCCCGTACTTGCGGGCGAAGTCCAGGTCCCGTTGATCGTGGGCGGGGCACCCGAAAATGGCGCCGGTGCCGTATTCCATCAGAACGAAATTGGCGACGTAGACCGGCAGCTCGCGGTCGGCGGCAAACGGATGTCGGGCCCGCACACCGGTGTCGTAGCCCAGTTTTTCGGCGGTCTCGATCGCCGCCTCGCTGGTGCCGAGCCGTCCGGCATTCGGCGATGAACTCGGCGAGCTTCGAATCCGTCTCCGCCAACGCCACAGCCAGTGGATGATCGGCGGCGATGGCGCAGAACGACGCGCCGAAGATGGTGTCCTGCCGGGTGGTATAGACCTCCAGCCGGTCGTCGCGGCCCTCGAGGTCGAAGATCATCCGTGCCCCTTCGGAGCGGCCGATCCAGTTTTCCTGCATCGTCCGTACCCGATCCGGCCATCGGTCGAGGGCCGCCAGGGCGCCGAGCAATTCTTCGTTGAAGGCGGTGATCTTGAGGAACCACTGTGAGAGCATCCGGCGCTCGACCGGGGCGCCGGATCGCCATCCCTTGCCGTCGATCACCTGCTCGTTGGCGAGGACGGTGTTCTCCACCGGATCCCAGTTCACCCATGCTTCCTTGCGGTAGACCAGGTCGTTGTCGAGAAAATCGAGGAACATCGCCTGCTCGTGTCGATAGTACTCGGGAGCGCAGGTGGCGATTTCCCGCGACCAGTCGTAGGACAGCCCCATTCTCTTGAGCTGGCGGCGCATGGCGGCGATGTTGTCGCGGGTCCACGCCGCCGGGTGGATCCCGGCCTCGATCGCCGCGTTTTCGGCCGGCAGGCCGAACGCGTCCCACCCCATCGGGTGCAACACGTTGAAACCCTGGGCGCGTTTGAACCGGGCGACCAGGTCGCCCAGCGTGTAGTTGCGCACGTGCCCCATGTGGATGCGGCCGGAGGGGTATGGGAACATTTCAAGAACATAATACTTCGGCCGCGTGGCGTCTTCGCCGACCGCGAAGCAGCCTCGCTCGTCCCACAGGTCCTGCCACTTGGCTTCTGTTTCCGTGAAGTTGTAACGCGACATGATAACTCGGTTGATGCTGCCGGCTTTCGATGCTGTTTCGCGCGATCGTGATGAAGTTGCGTGATCCCCGACGACCACGGAGGCTATTCCTGCAAGGTATCGAATCGGAGCTGGCGCGCCCGTGTCAGGATCGCGTCTTCGATCTTGATCCCCGCCTGATCCGGAACCGCCGCATCCTGCCAACTGCCGGAGTTGTCCTGAACCTGGCGGAATACCGCGACCCGGATCCCGTCGGCGCGCAGGGTGCGGCCCAGGATATAGACGTTCAACTTGAACCGTTCCTGCGGCGTCTCCACCATCGAATGCCAGTCGGTGACAATCACCCCGCCGAACGGATCGGCGGAGTTGACCGGCATGAACGAGATCGTGTCCAGTGACGCCCGCCACAGGTAACTGTTGACGCCGATGCCGCCACCGCCACCGCCAACGCCGCCGCCCTGCTTATCTTTGCCGCCGCCGAACAGACCTGCCTCGCCGAACACCGACCCGCGCCTCTCGACGTTGCCGTAAGGTGTCGAATCACCCTGCCGGCGGTCGGGATACACGCCTTCGACCTCTGCGTCTGCGCAGCCGACCAGTGACAGACCGATCGCGACGATGATGCCCGCCACGCTCGATTTCCGTCGGATTCTCACGATCTTCGCCCCATTCTCGCGAACTCCTTTTTTGCTGGTACCCCCACCGGCTTATCCTGTCAACAGATCCCTGCCGGGGCGAAAGTGTTGCGCGCGCGCCACACTGCGGAGAAATACACACAGGATCGTATTGGCGCGTCTTGATCCCTTTTTGCTTTCGTGCCTTGATGCACTCGTTCAGTGGCGGGCCTCCGAAGGGCGCTCCGTCCGGAACCCCGCTTCGGGGGAACTCTTTTGGATAAAGCGAGAGGAATTGGCATGAAGAACTTCCTTTACGGCACCACCGCCCTGGCGACGGCGGGGCTGATTGCCGGGGTTGCGGGGAACGCGGCCGCCGCGGATAGGATCAACATCGGTGTTCACGGTTACCACCAGCAGTTCTTGGCCGCAGTCGACCAGCACTACCAGATTAAGGGCCAAGACGCCTCCGGTGCCAGCCAGCATACCAATCTCGTCACCGAGAAGCACAACAGCGAAATCTGCTTCGTCGGCCAGACGACGCTCGACAACGGCATCACCTTCGGCGTCAACGTCCAGCTCGAAGGCAACACCTCGGGCGACCAGATCGACGAATTGTACCTGTTCGTGCAGAGCGACAGCCTCGGCCAGATCATCATGGGCGACGAGAACAACGCCGGCTACCTCCTGCACGTGACCGCCCCGGACGGCGGCATCAGCCTCGACTCGGGCGACCTCACCAGCGATGGGTTCTTCGTCAACCCCGGCCTGACCTTGTTCAATACCGCCATCAACACCACCAACCTGCGGTTCCAGGACAACGACTCGGGCAAGATCAGCTACATCTCGCCCAGGTTCGCCGGCGTGCAGCTCGGCGTGTCGTTCATCCCCAATTTCGACCCCGGCGGCGACAACAACAGCTCGCTGAAAAACTCCGGCGCCCAGATCAACAACGGCTGGGCCGGCGGCATCAACTGGACCGAGGACTTCAACGGTTTCGGCGTCCAGCTCTCCGGCGGCTACTTGTGGGGTGACAACGCCGCGAGCAGCATCACCGGCAACGACGACAACCTCAACGCCTACAACGTCGGCGCCCAGTTCAGCTACGCCGGCTTCTCGTTCGGCGGCGCCTACGCCCGCGGCTGGGGCGGCGGTGGCGGAACTGCGGGGACGGGTTGCGCGCCAACAGCCGAGGCTGGACCGTCGGCGCCGCTTACGAAATCGGCCCGTACAAGATCGGTATCGACTACCAGAAGGGCGAGGAAAACCCGACCTCCAACTGCGGCAAGGGCCACCTCGACCAGGGCATCATCAGCGGCACCTACCAGCTCGGGCCGGGCATCCGGCTGGTCGGCGGCATCTTTGCCTTCGACGGCGAGAACGAAGACAATAGCCAGGAAAACCAGGGCTACGGCGGAACCGTGGGCTTCAAGCTCGGTTTCTAACGCTCCCGGTCGACAAGACCTCGAAAGGGCGGCCTGCGGGCCGCCCTTTCTGTGTCTGCAGGCTCTCGCGAGACAAGAAGATCTCGAAAACCCCGGCTCGTGCAATCAGACCAAGAGCTTCCCGGTGCTCGAGAAATAACCCATTTCGCTCATCGTTTCTCGGTGACAAGCGATAATTCGATCGGCTTGTTCCGGCGAGAGGGTCTGACGCCAGACACCGACCCGACCGCGATGGAAGAACCGCGGGGCATTGGGCGAGGCTTCGCGAAAACCCGCTTTTTCTTCCTGTTCCGCAAGAACCTTGAACGAGCTGAAACGGACCGCTTTTTTCAGGCGCCGCCGATCCCGGGGCGCCTTGAGGAATTCCGGGATCGTGCCGAAGGTCGTTAGCGGATTGGCCACCATGTCCTCGTAGCGCAAGACCCGGAGATACAGCCCCGGAGCGCGCAACCAGCTCTTTACGTGACCACTCCAGTCGGAAAGGGCCTGCATGACCTGTCCGTGCCCTCCAGGATGGACAAAGTCCTTGTCGCAAATCGCCGTGACCGTCTGCTCAACGGAATAACCATAGTGATGACTGAAGGAAACCGCGACATCGAGGGGATTTCGAACCACATAGATGGCACCGAAGGTGACCTCGGGGGTGATCGTCGGGATGTCTTCGATGGCGGAGAGGATGCTGTGGGTCTTGACGAAAACAAGGCCTTGGCGAGCGTTGGCGAAATGCTGGTGAACGCGCGGCCGCAGCTTGTTGATATCGCGCCACGAAAGGTTCGCCGCTTTGATGCCGGAGACCTTTTCATAGAACTCGATCCGCATGTCGCCGAAGTTGAACCGCGGTAAGGCGTTGATGTCCTCGGGTTTCGGACCGTCGTGAAGATAATTGGCCAGGAACGCGCGAAGCCACGTATTCCCCGATTTGGGGTATGATGCGAGCCACAGAATTTGTGTCACGGATCTGTCGTCCGGAAGATTTCGTTGCGGTCGTGCACGCCCAGAACGATCTCTGCCTTCCGCTCGTGATCCCGACTGTTCAGCGGCAACGGATCGGTTGACTTTACCTCCGCCGCCCGGAGACTGGGAGTGCTCTCCGCGCCATGCGAAAAACGAAGTGTCGCGACTGTATCGTCCCGGTGAAACCGGCTCAACGGTTCCCTTTGCAATCGGACCATGAACGAGCGAAAGATAAGCTTCATTGTTGAGCTTATCCCGCGTTGATGGGATCTCGTCGGTCAGACCAACAGGAAATCGAGCGTTCTTAGGGTCGGCGGTGGTAAGTTCGTCCGTTCCGATTCGCTCTCTGCCTTTCACCCCACCATTGATTTCCTCCTATACAGGGCGAGCGGCTTCCTTGCGCGTGAAGGAAAAAGACTCTTGGCACAAATTCTCTGGCTCGCCTCCTTTCCCAAGTCCGGCAACACCTGGCTGAGGGCGTTCCTCGCCAACTATCTTCGCGGCGGGCGTCTGCCGGAGGACATCAACAAGCTGCCCAACTTCAGCTACGGCGACATGCGGGTCGAATACTACGAGCAGATCTCCGGCAAGAAGGCCGAGGATCTCGACTATGACGAAATCAACCGGCTGAGACCGAGTGTCCATCGATTCCTCGCCGGCGCCCACCCCGGTCTGGTGTTGGTGAAGACCCACAGCTTCCTCTCCACCATCAAGGACATCCCGACGATCACCCCCGAGGTCACCTTCGGCGCCGTCTATGTGGTGCGCAACCCGCTGGACGTGGCCGTCTCGTTCGGACACCACTATGGTCTGTCCACCGATAAGGCCGTCAAGTCGATCTGTTTCAAGGGGCTGGAAACGGTCCCGCAGACCGGTCACATCCTGCAAGTGCTGTCCGACTGGAGCACCCACCTCAACGGCTGGCTCAATGCTCCAGGGCTCTATCTTCATCTGATGCGTTACGAGGACATGACCCGGTCGCCGACCAAGACCTTCGGCGGGGTCCTCGATTTCCTCAAGATCGCCAAGGACCGGGAGCGGCTGAAGCGGGCGATTCGCCACAGCTCCTTCAACGTGCTCGCCGGGCAGGAACGGCAATCGGGGTTCGTCGAGCGGTCCAAGAATGCCGAAAATTTTTTCCGCCAGGGCGAGGTCGGCGGCTGGCGCAGGGAACTCACCTCAGAGCACGTCGACTTCATCGTCCACCATCACCGCGAGGCGATGACCAAGATGGGCTACCTGTCGCCCGAGGGTGAAGCTCCTCGTCTAGCCCCATCGTGATCTTTTCGCCATAGTCACGACCGAATCGAACACAGCCTCCCCGTCGCGGCTTGATGCCGCTGCTGATTGCTGCTTTCTGTTTTTGAAGGATCGGCAAGTCGGATGCGCAAGAAAATCCTCCGCCTAACGACTTTCCCAAGAGAGACTTTTGGAACTCGGGAGGGACAGCCATGACGAACATGACACGGTTTCTTTACGGCACGACCGCGTTGACGACTGCCGCGATGATCGGAACCGTATCGGGGAACGCCGCCGCCGCGGAAAGGATCAAGGTCGGGGTCCACGGCTACCATGAGCAGTGGGGTGTGTACGCCGATCAGGACTACAAGAACAACGCCTTGACCGGCGCCCAGCGGAGCACCAACGCGGTCAGCGAGAAGCACAACAGCGAAATCTGCTTCGTCGGCGAGACAACTCTCGACAATGGCCTTACCTTCGGCATCAACGTCCAGCTCGAAGCCAACACCTCCGGCAGTCAAATCGACGAATCGTACATGTACGTGCAGAGCGACAGCCTCGGCCAGCTGATCCTCGGTGACGAGAACAACGCCGGATATCTGCTGCACGTGACCGCGCCGGACGGCGGCATCAGCATCGACTCGGGCGACATGGTCAGCGACGGTTTCTGGGTCAACCCGGGTCTGAACTATTTCGATCGCGCCACCGCGAACACCTATCTCCGCTTTCAGGACAACGACTCGGGCAAGGCCACCTACATCACGCCCAGGTTCGCCGGTGTTCAGCTCGGCGTGTCGTTCATCCCCAACTACGAGCCTGGAAACGCCAGCAACAGCTCTCTGAAGAGCAGCAACAACCAGATCAACAACGGTTGGGCCGGCGGACTCAACTACACCGAGGACTTCAACGGCTTCGGCGTCCAGCTCTCCGCCGGCTACCAGTACGGCGATGTCGCCGCGGACTCGGTCACCGGTGGTGACGACGACCTGCACGCCTATAGCTTGGGCGCCCAGTTCGCCTACGCCGGCTTCAGCTTCGGCGGCGCCTACGCCCGGGGTGAGGGCGACATGGGTGGCGCTTCGGCCGGCCAACGATTCAACAGCCGCGGCTGGGTCATCGGCACGGCTTACGAGATGGGCCCCTACACGGTCGGCATCGGCTATATGAAAGGCGAGGAGAACCCCACGGCCAACGCCGGAAAGGGTCATCTGGATCAAGCCAACATCAGCGGCACCTACCAGCTGGGTCCGGGCATTCGGCTGGTCGGCGGCGTCTTCTGGTTCGACGGCGAAAACGAGGACAACAGCCAGAAAAACAATGGATGGGGCCTTGCTACCGGCTTCAAGCTGGGTTTCTAGATGTTTCGCAATCCGCTAAAGTGGGATCGTGGATATCAGGCGACGGAAGGCGGTGGCGCCGCGGCAAACGGGCCGAGGAAAGCGTGCGTTGTTGCATGCGACGCTGCTCGAGGCCGTCAGGTGCCACCGGGCCGGCCGCCTGAGTGAGGCCACCGAGCTTTACGACCGCATCCTGAAAAGCGATCCCAAGCATCCCGACGCCCTCCATCTCCGCGGTTTGGTCGCCGATCAACAAGGCGATCATGAACGTGCGCTTGCGCTGGTCCGCAAGGCCATCGGTTTCGCTCCGGGCAACGCCGCCTACCGCAATACCCTGGGCAACGTACTCCTCGCGCTCGACAACGCCGAGCATGCCGAGGCGAGCTTTCGCCGCGCCGTCGATCTCGATCCCGGCCTCGCCGAGGCGCACAACAACCTGGGCAACGCGCTGCTGCGGCTTGACCGCGCCGACGAGGCGGTCGGTTGCTACCGGCGTGCGCTGGAGATTCGCCCCCGCTACGCAGAGGCCCACTGCAACCTGGGAAGCGCGCTGAGAAAACAGGGACGGCTGGAGCAGGCGCAGGCCTGCTACGAGAAAGCGCTTGCGATCAATCCCGAATACGTCACCGCCCTCTCGAACCTGGGCCAGACCCTTCACGAACGGGCGCTCTATCGGGAGGCGCTCGCCAGCTTGGACAAGGCCGTTTCACTGGATCCCGCGCACGCCGACGCCCATGCCAACAGGGCGGTCCTGCTGCTGCTGCTCGGACGCTTCGCGGAGGGCTGGGCCGAGTACGAATGGCGGTGGAAAGTCGCGGGTTTCACCACGGAACGGCGGGATTTCCCGCAGCCGCGATGGGACGGCTCGGACCTCGACGGACGGACGGTTCTTCTCCACGCCGAGCAGGGCCTGGGATCGGCGATTCAGTTCGTCCGTTATGCGCCGCTTGTCGCCGCGCGCAACGGCACCGTCGTCGTCGAATGCCAGAAGCCCCTCCTCCGGTTGTTCTCGGGCCTGACGATCGGTGAAGCGCCTCCGGTCGCGAGGGTCGTCGCCCGCGGCGATGCCCTTCCACACTTCGATGTCCAGGCGCCGTTGATGAGCCTGCCGGCCCTCCTTGGGACCGAAATCGGCAGCATTCCCCGGAAGACCCCCTACCTCGCCGCCGAGCCCGCTGCTTACGCTGCCTGCCGCGACCGCCTCGGACCGTTCCCCGGACCACGTGTCGGCCTCGCATGGGCCGGCAATCCACGGCATGTCAACGACCACAACCGGTCGATGCCGGCGTCATGCCTGCGGCCACTTCTGCGGGCCGGCGGGGCGACCTTCTTCAGTCTGCAGATGGGATCGGCGGCAAAGGATCTCGACGAGCTCGCCGGCGGAGCCGTCCACGACCTCTCCCCGGAGATCAACGATTTTGCCGACACCGCCGCGATCATCGCCAATCTCGACCTGGTGATTTCCGTCGACACGGCGGTGGCGCACCTCGCCGGCGCGCTCGGCCGGCCGGTGTGGCTGCTGCTTCCTTTCGTCGGCGAGTGGCGATGGCTTCTCGATCGCGAGGACTCGCCCTGGTATCCGACCATGCGGCTGTTTCGACAGAAGGCACCCGGCGACTGGTCCGGGGTCGTCGAGCGTGTGGCCGAAGCGCTTCCAAAGGTCGCCGAGATACGCTGAAGTGCGGGCTGGCGCGGATTTGTTTCGCGCTCCCGGATCCATCGGGTAGGCTTGCCAAACGCAATTGAATGGCGAGGTAAGCGTCTTGGACCGTCGGCAACGGCGTCAACAGACCCGAACGCACAGCGCCGCGGCCGGGGCATCCGGCGCGGGCACCCAGAAGGCCCTGATGGATGCGGTGCGCTTCCATCAACGGGGACGATTGGACAAGGCCGCGATTCTCTACGATCGGATACTCCGCGCCAATCCAAACCATCCCGATGCCCTGCATCTGTCGGGCTTGGTCGCCCATCAACGTGGCGACCAAGACCGGGCACACGAACTGATCGCCGCCGCGATCCGCGTCAAGGAGGCCCAACCGGCCTTCCACAACAGTCTCGGCAATGTGCTCCTGGCGCTCGATCGCGCGGACGAGGCGGCCGCCTGTTTTCGACGCGCCCTGGAGCTCGATCCCGGCTATGCCGAGGCCCACAACAATCTCGGCAACGCCCTGCAGCAAACCGGTCTGCTGGAGGACGCGATCACCAGCTATCGCCATGCATTGCAGAGCCGGCCCGGTTACGCCGAGGCTTACTACAATCAGGGGAGGGCGTTACACGCTCTCGACGAATTGCCGGCGGCGGTGGACTGCTACCGGCGCGCCGTCGACGTCAAACCCGACTACGGCAAGGCGCTGAAGAGCCTGGGGGATGTTCTGGGCGAGTTGGGACGGACCGACGAAGCGGCGGCACAGTATCTTCGGGCGCTGGAGGTCGCTCCCGGCGATCCGGAAAACCATGCCGCCCTCGCCGCTTTGTGGGAGAGGTCGAGCGCATTGGCGGAAGCCCTGGCCAAGGCGGAGGAGGCCCTGCGTCTCGATCCCGCCAACGTGCGGGCGGTCGTGGTCGCGGCGCGCTGCGAACGCCGCCTGGGGCGTCCGGAAGATGGATTGACGCGGCTGCAAGCGTTCGACCTCGGAACGGGTGGAGGACGAAGCGCGCGCCTATCTGATGTTCGAAATGGCGGCGATTCTCGACCGAACTCGGCGCCTATCGGCGGGCGTTCGAAGTGTACGCCGACGCCAATCGTTTGAACGCCCGAAGCCTCCACGCGCGGCGCGTCGACCGGGAGGCCTATCCTCGCCTGATCAAGCAGCTGCGGAGCCGGTTTACTCCGGACTGGGTGAATACGTGGACGCCTTCGGTTGCGAACGAGGCATCAACGCCGGTGTTCCTGATCGGGTTCCCGCGGTCCGGAACGACGCTGCTCGATCAGATTCTCGACGCCCATCCCGCCCTTCACACCATGGAGGAAAAGCCCGCCATCGATATCGTCAAGCAGGCGGTCGAGAGGCTACCCGGTGGATATCCCGACGCTCTCGCCTCCCTCACTGCGGAAGACACGGTGAAGCTACGCCGGGTCTATTTTGCCGAGGTCGCCCGTTTCATGGGTGGAGTGCCGCAGGGGATTCTGGTCGACAAGATGCCCTTGAACACCATCGAGGTGGGGCTGATCCATCGTTTGTTCCCGCGGGCCAGGATTCTGCTCGCCCTGCGTCATCCGTGCGATGTGGTGCTGAGCGGTTTCATGCAGGCGTTCAAACCCAACGCCGCGATGGTCCATTTCGGAGACCTCGCCGACACGGCTCGTTTCTATGCCTCGGTGATGGGGCTTTGGCGTCGGTATGCGGAGGTGTTGCCGCTCGAAGTCCTGACCACCCGTTACGAAGACCTGGTCACCGATTTCGAGGCCGAGACCCGAAGGATTCTCGCGTTTCTCGAGTTGCCGTGGGACGATTCGGTGTTGACCTATGCCGAGCGCGCCAAGTCCCGGGCGATCGCTACGCCCAGCTACCACCAAGTGGTTCAGCCGATCTACGCACGATCCGTGGGCCGTTGGCGGAACTACCGCGAACAGATGGACGACGTGCTGCCCCTGCTCCGGCCTTTCGTCGACGTCTTCGGATACCGGATCGAGGAGGATCAGGGCTAGGCAGTGCTCTTTCGCCGGCTCGCGGAGACCGCCGACGGTGGCCACGCCGACGGCGCCGCTGCCGACGATACGCCCGATGGTGACCGCCGAGATCCCGCCGAGGGCGTACACCGGCAACGGGCTTCGGCTCGCCCAGCGAGCGAAAAGCAAAGAGCCCAGCACCCTCGCGCCGGGATGGCTCTCGGTCGGAAACACCGGCGACAGCAGAACGGCGTCGGCGCCGGCGCGGGCGGCGCCGATCATCGCCGCCGGTGAATGGGCCGCTGCGGTGACCAGCCAGCCGGGTCGCCGCCACAGCCGCCAGGTCCGTGGGGCGTGGGCGATCAACGCTTCCGGCAGGTGCAGTCCACCGGCGGAGACCGTCGCTGCCAACCGGCCATCGCCGGCGATGAGAAGCCGTATTCCGAACCGACGGCACAGCCCCGAAAGGCGATAGGCCAGGGCCGCCCGCTCGGGATCGTCGTAGTGACGGAGGATCACGGCGCTGCCCCGGGGCAGCCGGGAAACCAAGGGTTCCGGCTCTGCCAGCCGCCGGGAATCGGTCATCAGGATCAACGACGGCAGAGCCGTGTTTTCATCGGGCGGTTTGAGCCGTCGCGCCAGGTCTGCTAGGCTCTGCACCGTTTCAGCCCCTCCTCCGATGGCATTGCAATTCGAAGATGGCAGCCCGAGAGACCGAACAACCGGACGTAGCCGCCAATCTGGCGACCGTCAAAGCGGAGATCGCGGCCGCGGCCGAGGCTGCCGGCCGTCCCGCCGACTCGGTTACCCTGGTTGCCGTCGCCAAGACCCAATCCGCCGAGAGGATACGCCCGGCTCTCGAGGCGGGCCAACGCATATTCGGGGAGAACCGCGTCCAGGAAGCGGAGGGCAAGTGGCCCGGCCTGAGGGCCGGTTGCCCCGATGCCCGTCTGCACCTGATCGGTCCGCTGCAAAGCAACAAGGCCCGCCATGCGGTACGGCTGTTCGATGTCATCGAAACCATCGACCGCCCGAAGCTGGCCGGCGCGCTCGCCCAGGCAATGGATAAGGAAGGGCGTCGTCCCGACGTGTTCATACAGGTCAACACCGGGGAAGAGGAGCAGAAGCACGGCGTACTGCCCGGCGAAGCGGACGCCTTTGTCCGAGCCTGCATCGAAGATTTCCTTCTTCCTGTCAAAGGCCTGATGTGTATTCCACCGGTCGACGAGGAGCCTTCGCTTCATTTCGCCCTGCTGCGTGAAATCGCCCGGCGCAACGGACTCGACGAACTCAGCATGGGCATGACCTCGGACTACACGATCGCCGTTCGCTTTGGGGCGACGTTCGTTCGCGTCGGCACCGCCATATTCGGCCCGCGGCCGCCGGCGCGACAGTAGTCACGGTTTCTTCAAGGCGACCCGGCACCGATCACGATGCGATCGCCGGGGCGGCAGGCCCGCAGCAAAGCGATTAGATCCGGCAAGGCCAGGGCAACACAGCCCTCGGTGGGACCGTAGCCGGCCTTGGCCACGTGCAGGAAGATGGCGCTGCCGAGACCGGCTCCGACCGGATCGTCGTTGTAGCCGATGACGACCAGCAGATCGTAAAGCCCGTCGTCCCGCCACAAACGCTCGTGACCGGCGTTGCAAGGCAACCGAATCAGCTGGTTGTAGCGGGGATCCCGGGGGTCGTCGCACCAGCCGTCCGAAGGATCGATCGCATGCACCGAAAGGCCCGTTTCGGGCGCTTGCAGCCGGTCGGGGCGGTACATCACCTGGCGCAGCCGAAACGCTCCCGCGGGCGTCATCCCGTCCCCTTCCCTTTTTGCCACACCGACCCCACTTCGGCCGAGGGCACAACGCACCTCCGTTCCCGCCCAACACAAGACTCCCCGCGGCGAAACGACAATATTCATGACCCGATTATAGGGCGGGGTCACCGCGCCGGCCCAGCGACGATCGTCGCTCAGACGCGAATATCGACGGTCGGGCGGACCGGGCCGATGTTGGCCGCCGCCGTCATGAACGCCGCTTCGCCTCGAGCCCACTCCGAGACCTCGATGTAGGCGGTGACCGGTGAACGATAGAGTTCGGCGGCTGCGACAGCCGAAAGCGGCCCACGCTCGCCCCCGGCGGCGGGTAAATCCGGTTCCGCAACTGCCTCGCCCTCGCCCTCGAACAGCGCGAGCACATGTTCTCCGATATCGCTCCCGGTCAGTTCTTCGATAACGACATCGACCAGTGAGGAGACGGCGCCGATGAGACCGCCGAACAAAGCACCGCCGGCGATGCGCGGCACCGGATCGATCTCGTCGCCGGTGACGGCGCGGTACAAAGTGGAGATGATGGGGATGTGCTGCAGCGGATTGATGATGTCGAGGATGTCGAAAAACGTGGGACCGTCCTCGCCGAACGCCTCGAATACGTAATGGTCGGTGTCGGAGACAGGCCCGGCGTCTACATGACGAAGTGGATTTGGCGGCGCTGTTGCAAGTGTTTCCATAATCGCATCTGTTTCGATTCCCGGTGGAGCTCATGCAATCGGCGTGCCTATGGCCGCCAACTCTTAACCCACTGAATTCGTGCCCGATTTCTAAGAAAACTGCTGTGGTGGGAAGGAAAAAGCGTCACCGCCGGGAAGATATTGCCGGGTCGGAGCGGGGCTTCGACCCCGCTGATCTAGAAAAGGTGGCCGCCGCGTCCGACCTTGGTGCGGATATAGGTCTCGTTGTGCTGGTTGGAGGGAAAAGCGTGGGGTACCCGCTCTTCCACGGTGATACCGCAGCGGCCGAGACCGGCAACTTTGGCCGGATTGTTGGTGAGAAGACAGACGCGGTCGAAGCCGAGTTGGCGCAGCATCTGGGCCGCCGGTAGATAGACCCGCTCGTCGGCGTCGAACCCCAGTTGCTCGTTGGCATCCATGGTGTCGAAGCCGCGATCCTGCAGTTCGTAGGCCCGCAGCTTGTTGACGAGGCCGATGCCCCGTCCTTCCTGGGCGAGGTAGAGCAACAACCCGCCTCCGGCCGACGAGATTTCCCTGATCGCACCGCGCAGCTGGTCGCCGCAGTCGCACCGCAGACTGCCGAGAAGGTCACCGGTGAAGCATTCCGAATGCAGGCGGGTCAATATTGGTTCCTCGGGTTTCGGACTACCGAGCATGACCGCAAGGTGCTCCAGTCCACCGTCAAGGGGACGAAAAGCGATGATTCGTGCATCTTCTGCACCGAGCAGGGGAACGCGGGCCTCGCTGACGATGCGTAGCGTACGTGCCGCGGTATGCTCGTACTGGAACATGTCGCCGGCATCGACCAGCAACAGCCCGTGGCGAACGGCCCATGCGTCGAGATCCTCGGCCGCCGGATCCTTTATTGCCGCGGTCACCGCTGCCGGCAACAGGCGGGCGGTCTTGGCCAGCAGCACCGCGGCGCTGTCACAGCCGAACGCCGGAACCTCTTTGACGGTAAGGGCAAAAGGCGGCGGCACCGCCAGTCCGGACAGGGGATTGGAAAGGTCAAGGACCATCTCCGCGGTCAACCCGCCCTCGGCCGCGACGGTTACTACCTTGAAACCGCCGGGCGTGAGCCCGAGGACCGCGGCGCGTCGAGAGGATATGGCGAGGAGCGGTTCGGCCCGGCTTATTGTCGCCATGGTCGAGAGGCTTTGCGGTGTTACCGCTTCCGCCGCCTCTACCAGACTGGCCGTTCCGTTGCTTCCCCGAACCGCCACCGGACAGCCTCTTCGGAGATCGGAAAGGGCCCGATCCACCGCCAGAAGCGATATGGGCTCGCGGGTGGCGGGAAAGGGGATCAGGTGAGGATGTTTCGTCACGGTGGTGCGGGCCTCCGGCGTTGTCGTGGCCAAAGTGACGATACCCTCGAACATTCGGCGGTGGAAGCGCTTTGTATCTTGCCGCGAGGATAGGCTTTGTTCGTGCCATCGCCGTTGTATATTGTGATAGCACCATTATTGTTGGCGGTATCGGTTACGTCGACGCTTGCGGAAGTGGGTTGGAAGTGACGATCGGCAAACGCGTTCTTCTTGTTGAAGACGACGATGCACTGCGAGAGATGCTCGCCGAGCAGCTTCAGTTGCATGAGGAGTTCGCCATGGTGACCGCCGCCGCAGGAGCGAAAGCACTGGAGCTGGCGAAGGCCGATCATTTCGACGTGATCATTCTCGACATCGGTTTGCCCGACATGGATGGCCGCGAGGTCTGTCGGTTGATGCGCCGAAACGGCATCAAGTCCCCGATCATCATGCTAACCGGAGCGGACACCGACGCCGACACCATTCTCGGACTGGATTCCGGTGCCAACGACTACGTGACCAAGCCGTTTCGGTTGGGGGTTCTCCTGGCTCGGCTGCGCGCCCATATCCGCCAACATGAACGCAGCGACGACGCCGTGTTCGGCATCGGCCCCTATACGTTTCAGCCGAGCGCCAAGCTACTGCTCAACAACGATACCAACAAGAAGATCCGCCTGACCGACAAGGAAGCGGCCATCCTGAAGTACCTCTATCGTACCGGTAGCCGGGTCATCAGTCGGGAGGTGTTGCTGGACGAGGTTTGGGGTTACAACGCCGGAGTCACCACCCATACGCTGG
This sequence comes from uncultured Alphaproteobacteria bacterium, assembly GCA_963772635.1. GTDB lineage: Bacteria > Pseudomonadota > Alphaproteobacteria > Rhodospirillales > Defluviicoccaceae > JAUXFS01. The sequence continues at coordinate 19,086 of CAVYYK010000051.1, read as the reverse complement.
AAACACACGTTTACCGCCTGCGCCAGAAGATCGAACCGGATCCTTCCAGCGCCCGTATTCTGGTGACCGAAGCCGGTGGTTACCGCTTGATCCCCTGAGCTTCCCGCATTCGCTGCGAACCGCACAAAAAAAAGCGTCCGGCCAGGGGGGTTAACCGGACGCTTTAAGCTTCCTTAGAGGAAGCAATCGGATGGCAGGGGAACCATCCGGGACGGACCATTCCAGATGGAATGGAACGTTCCACTTCCTTTAGTTGGTTCGGCCACCTTAACTTGACCAATGCAGCCAGCGCAACCCTCATATGCAAAAAACGCATACGAAACTATCATGATCTCGTCGCACTCGTTCGGTTAGGGCTTTTCATCAAAAATTTTGGGATTTTTGAACCGGAACAGGTTCGGATCCAAAGGGACGTTGTAGCTGGCGTCGACCAGCGAGACGTTGGTCACAATTCCCTGCGCGTCGACGACGGTCCATTTTTTGAGCGCCATCGGCTTATCGTTGAAAACGAGGGTGAGACTGCCCTCTTCGGGGCTCTCGGTCCGAACCAAGGTGACCCGCACCGTGGAGGAATCACGCTCGAAGCCGGTGACCGTCACGGCATCGTCGAGCAGTGAAATCTTGTCAGCAACCAGGATGCCCGCGGGTGTCGAGTCCAGCGGAATATAGCTGACCTGTCCCAGCTCGCGGTCATAATAGATCAGCCACGTGCCATCGGCGACGATCAGGACAGGTACCGGCGGCCGGTACTCGATGCGCATCTTTCCCGGCCGGAGCAGATAGAAATCGCCTTCGGCGAGCTCTCCGGTCGAGGAAATTTGCATGAAGCGGGCGCGGATCGATTTCACGCCGTTCAGGTAGGCCTCGACGCGAGCCAGATCGGCGCGTTCCGCATTACCGAAGTCGATCGCCGCCGGCGTGGCGGCGGCAGCTCCCGTTGGTGACAGCGCGGCGACAAACGCCGCCGTCACCACTGCGAACATAAGGCGCCGTGCATTTCGGACAAGAACGCCGTCCGACCCGCCGACGCCGGGAGAAAGTTTACTGGGCGCGTTCACCGAACAGTACTTCACGGCGACCGACGCGGTCGGGCTTGCTGACCAGACCCTCCGCTTCCATTCGCTCGATGATACGCGCCGCGCGGTTGTAACCGATCTGAAGGCGCCGTTGGACATAGCTGGTGGAGGCCTTTCCCTCGTTGGCGACCACGGAGACCGCTTCATCGTATAGGTCGTCACCCGGTCCATCGTCACCGCCGAAGTCGGAGGAGATCAGCCCGTCGTCGTCACCTTCGGTGACCGCCGGTACGTATCGTGGCTCACCTTGGGCCTTCAAGAACCTCACCACTTCCTCGACCTCTTCGTCGGAGACGAACGGACCATGGACCCGGGTGATCCGCCCGCCGGTGGCCATATAAAGCATATCGCCCTGTCCGAGAAGCTGCTCGGCTCCCTGTTCCCCAAGGATGGTGCGACTGTCGATCTTCGAGGTGACGTGAAAGCTCATCCGGGTCGGGAAATTGGCCTTGATCGTGCCGGTGATGACGTCCACCGACGGACGCTGAGTCGCCATGATCAGGTGAATGCCCGCCGCCCGGGCCATCTGGGCGAGGCGTTGCACCGCCGCCTCGATGTCCTTGCCGGCGACAAGCATCAGGTCCGCCATCTCATCGACGACCACGACGATAAGCGGTAACGGCTCCAGGTTCAGCGGCTGCTCTTCGAATGTGGGCTGCCCGTCCTCGCAAAAGCCTGTCTGCACCCGACGGACAAGGGCTTCCTCCTTACGCTTTGCCTCGGCGATCCGGGTGTTGTATCCGGCAATGTTGCGCACCCCGAGCTGCGACATCGCCCGATAGCGTTCCTCCATCTCGCGGACGGTCCACTTCAGGGCGACAACCGCTTTCCCGGGGTCGGTGACCACCGGCGACAAGAGGTGGGGGATGCCGTCGTAAACCGACAGCTCGAGCATCTTCGGGTCGATCAGGATGAACTTGCAAGTCTCAGGCGACAGTTGGTAGAGCAATGACAGGATCATGGCGTTGATGCCCACCGACTTGCCCGATCCCGTCGTACCGGCGATAAGCAGGTGCGGCATCCGCGCGAGGTCGGCCAAAACCGGCGTGCCGCCGATATCCTTGCCGAGCGCCAATGTAAGTTTTCCCGCGTACCGTTCGAATGCCTGGGAGGCGAGCAACTCTTTGAGGCAGACCGCTTCGCGCCGGAGATTGGGCAGCTCGATGCCGATGACGTTTCGTCCCGGAATGACTGCGACGCGGACCGAGACTGCGCTCATCGAGCGGGCAATGTCGTCGGCGAGGCCGATCACGCGCGAGCTCTTGGTTCCCGGGGCGGGCTCCAACTCATAGAGGGTGACGACCGGCCCAGGCCTTACCTTGACGATTTCACCTCGGACGCCGAAGTCCTCGAGCACCGTCGACAACAGCCTGGCGTTCTGCTCGAGGGCATCCCGATTCAAGGCGTGGCTGCCTGAGGTGTCTGGCGGCGGATGCAACAGGTCGAGAGGCGGAAACCGGTAGTCGTCATCCTGTCCGAAATCCAAATTTCCTTGGTTTGCCAGCTCTGCCTTTCGGCCGGTTCTCACCTTCGGCACCTTGGGCGCCACGAGGTCGCTCTTGGTTGCCGCAGAGCGCTGACGCCGGGCGCCGTCCTGCGCCGCATGACTCCCTGTCGCGGCGGAGTCAAACGTCGGTTCCGCCCTGTTGCGAGCCCCCTTCGAGGCAGCGAAAAAGCCGACAACGTGGCCAATGAGCCGCCTATTCCCTCTTGCAGCCCCGACAAGGCTTCGCCCAACTCCTCGCCACTCGGCCAATGACAGCCCCAAACTGGCAGCCCACGCTGCCGTTCCGATCACCATGGCGATACCGGCCAGTACGGGAGAGCTCACATGCAGGCCGTAGCTTTCTGCGTGGGAAGCGGCGTTGGCCAGCACCACGTTGCCGGCGGCTCCTCCGAGGCCGATTGCCAGCGGCCAGCCTGAGGGGGCCGGCAACGCGGCCATGCCGGTGCTCAGCAAGACCATGGCGGTAGCCAACATCAGGATGTGTAACCATGGCCGCACCACCGGCCGCTTGCGGATCATCCTCCAACCCCATGCCGCCAATCCGACCGCGGGTATCGCGCCGGCCCATCCGAAGGCATGCAACAACAGATCGGCGGTGTAGGATCCCGGCCGGCCCAGCAAGTTGCCGGGAACGGCATCGGTAGCGTGATTGAACGACGGATCGGCGGGAGTGAAACTCAGCAACGCGGTCAACAGCATCAACGCGCAGCCAATCAGAACGATTCCGGTAATCTCTGCCGCCCGGCGTTTGAAGAAATCCGCCGTACCCTCGGGCAGGACGGCGCCGCTCGCGAATTGGGTCATCTTTCAGAGCACCATTGCAAAACTAAGAGGCCCTTCATTTATAGGACGTTAACAAGCCGTCTTAAAGCTTCTTCTGTAGATGCTAGGTCCTCGATCAACGCAACCCGGACAAAAGGGGCGCCAGGATTGACGCCGGAGGCGTTCGGCTGCGCCAAATAGGCCCCTGGGAGCACCCGAAGCGCGGATTCCGCCCACAGAGTTCGGGCGGTCTGCTCCCCGTCTCCCACCTCCAGCCAGAGAAAAAAGGCGCCTTCGGGGCGGAAAAAACCGAATCGGTTGCCCAGAAAGCGTTCCGCCAGATCGAACTTGGCCCGGTAAAGGGCGCGATTTTGTTCGACGTGATCATCGTCTCGCCAAAGCGCGGCCGCCGCCGCCAATACCGGCAGCGGCACGGTAGCGCCGGCGAAGCTGCGCAGCCGTCGAAACGCCTCGATCAACCGCGGATCGCCGGCGACGAAACCGGACCGCAACCCCGGTACGCTGGACCGCTTGGAAAGCGAATGGAAGACGACCACGTTGTCGATGCCGTCGCCGAGCGCGGCGCACGCTTCCAGCGCCCCGCGCGGTGGCCGCCGGTCGTAGACCTCCGTGTAGCACTCGTCGACCGCAAGGACGAAATCATGGCGGCGGGCGAGGCGGATGGCGTCCTTCAGGTATGCAAGATCGGCCACCGCGCCCTGTGGGTTCGCGGGAGAGCACAGGTACATCATCGCCGTTCGTTCCAGGGTCGCGGAGTCGATTGCGGCGAGGTCCGGCAGGAACCCGGTCTCCCGGGTTGCCGGCAGGTAGACGGGTTCGGCGCCGCTCATCAGCGTTGCGCCGAAGTAGACGTGGTAGAAGGGGTTCGGCATCGACACCACCGGCTGCCGGCCGACCTTGGATCGCGGCACCGCGACGGCCGCGACCAGGAACAGCGCCTCGCGGGTGCCCGCCACGGGGAGGACATGCCGGTCGGCGTCGAGCAGATCATCCGGAAGGGCGTAGCGACGGTTGAGCCAGCCGACGACGGCGGAACGAAAGTCTGCCGTTCCCTCGACCGGTGGATAGCGGTTCCACAGGTCTCCGCAGTTGCCGACAACTTCGTGGACCAGGGGAGGCGTGGGATGACGCGGTTCTCCGACCGAGAGCACCATCGGCGCCATTCCGGACGGCGGGTCGATGCCGCCGAGCAACGCCCGCAGCCGATCAAACGGGTACTCGGAAAGCAATTGAAGACGGGGATTCAACATCACCGCTCGATACTAGCGATCGTCCCGACGGGTCTCAAGCAGGCTTCCTGCCGTGTTCGCGTCGGCTTTGGCGGAGACGAAAAAGAGGCCGGAAGGGTGTACCTTCCGGCCCAGGTTCCCGGGTTTGGACGATGGGAGGAGAGCGAAGCCGCTTGGTTGTCCCACCCGGATTTGAGCTATTGGACGGTCTCTCCGTGCAAACTGAGGTCGAGACCGACGACTTCCGTCTCCTGATCCACCCTGAGGCCGACGATCATATCGATGACCTTGAGGAGGATGAACGATACGACCCCGCAATAGACGATGGTGGCGATGATCCCCTTGAGCTGAATCCAGACCTGCACGGGATTGCCCTCGAGCAGGCCAGGCGTGCCGCCGATGGCCTCGGACGCGAACACACCGGTCAGAAGCGCCCCGACGATGCCGCCGACGCCGTGGACGCCGAAGGCATCCAGCGAGTCGTCGTAGCCGCCGGCGTGCTTGAGCCAGACCGCGCCCCAGTAGCAGGCGATTCCGGCGACGATGCCGATGATCAACGCGCCCGATCGGTGTCACGAAACCGGATGCCGGCGTGATCGCGACCAGGCCGCCGACGGCGCCGGAGATGATCCCGAGAACGCTCGGCTTCTTGCGCAGTACCCATTCAAGGAACATCCATGACAGCGCCGCGGCGGCGGTAGCGATCTGGGTCACCGCCATCGCCATCCCGGCGGTTCCGTTGGCCGCGACCGCCGAGCCGGCATTGAAGCCGAACCAGCCGACCCACAGCAGCGAAGCGCCGATCAAGCTCAGCGTCAAGTTGTGCGGCGCCATGTTCTCGGTGCCGTAGCCCCGCCGTTTGCCGAGCACGATCGCAGCAGACCAGGCCGGCGATGCCCGCGTTGATGTGAACGACGGTCCCGCCGGCGAAATCGAGAACGCCCTCTTCTCCGAGGAAACCGCCGCCCCAGACCCAATGGCAGATCGGCGCGTACACCAGCAGCAGCCATAGGCCGATGAAGATCAGCATCGCCGAAAACTTCATCCGGTCGGCGAAGGCGCCGGTGATCAGCGCCGGGGTGATGATGGCGAACGTCATCTGAAAGGTCATAAAGACCGATTCCGGAATGGTGCCGCTCAACGAATCCAAGCCCATGCCATTAAGGAACAGGTTGCCGAACCCGCCGAAGAAGGCGTTGAGACTACCGCCGTCGCCGAAAGCGAACGAATATCCGACAATCATCCAAAGCACCGTCACCAGGCAGCAGGTGGCAAAGCTCTGCATCGCCGTGGCCAGCACGTTCTTCTTGCGGACCATGCCGCCGTAGAACATGGCGAGGCCGGGAACGGTCATCATCAGGACCAATGCGGTCGAGGTGAGCATCCAGGCGGTATCGCCGGTATCCAGCGTCGGCATCTTGGGCGACGGCTCCGCCGGTGCTGGCGAAAAGTATCGACAAGGCCAGTCCCAGGGGACCGGAATAATTTACAAGACGTCTCATTGCTTGGCTCTCCTAGATGTCGCTGTTGTCCACCGCCGCCGATCGGGGTACGGACGGCTTTGCCAGTGTCGGCGGCGAATGGTCTGGCGATGCCGCTGCTTTCGTTTGCACCAGACCCGATGGTTGACATGTCCTGTTCTCCCGTGTGGCGGAGGTATCGGTCGGAAACCTCCGCCGTCTTCTCAACTTCCGTGCCAGCTTTTGTGAAAAACGGACAACACTATGAAATCTCAGCGCGAAAACGCTCCCTAGCGGGAGATCGATGGAGAATCTGCCCAAGTCTCTATTGCTTAAGAATTAGGCTCAATTTCGAGAGCATGGGCGAAAAACGGGCAGCGATCACGGTGGTCGAGCCTCGGCTCTAGAGGGCGTCGGCGTCGGTCTCGCCGGTCCGAATGCGGACAGCCTTGTCCACGTCCCAGATGAAGATCTTGCCGTCGCCGATCTTGCCGGTCCGCGACGCGCTCTGGATGGCCTCGACGACGCTCTCCGCCAAGTTGTCGTTGACCGCGACTTCGATCTTGAGTTTGGGTACGAACTGGACGCTGTACTCGGCTCCTCGATAGATCTCGGTCTGACCCTTCTGTCGCCCGAAGCCGTTGACCTCGGTGACGGTCATTCCTTGCACGCCGATCGCCGTGAGTGCCTCGCGCACATCGTCCAATTTGAAGGGCTTGATAACGCCGGTGATGAGCTTCATGGATCCAGTTCCTTCCGCTTGATGCCACCGGGTGTGTGTTCACGAACCGTGCCAACCTATGAGAGGACGAAAGAAATAGTTGAAAATCAGTGGGCCGTAGGGAAAGCTCTGGATGCAATCGAGCAGGCGACCCCATGAATGCGCCCAAATTCTGAGCGTTCTGGCGGCAATGAACAAAACCTGGGCATGTTCGGAGAACTCGTGCCCCTCGGGACGAAACGGAAAACGGGCGGGAGCTGGAACCATGACGGAACACCTCGAGCGAAATTCCGGTGATATCCGAGCCGACGTGCTGATCGTCGGTGGGGGTCTCGTCGGCGGCACGCTGGCCTGTGCTCTCGGCGATGCCGGAATGATCGTCGCCGTGGTGGATGCCGCCGATCCCACGGCGGTTCTGAAGGCCGGTTTCGACGGTCGAGCCTCGGCCATCGCGCTGTCTTCACGCCGGCTTCTGGAAGGTGTCGGCCTGTGGGACGGAATGAAGAACGATGCGGCTCCGATGCTGGATATTCGGGTATCGGAGGGTCGATCCAACTTGTTCCTGCACTATGATCACCATGACATCGGCGAAGAACCTTTCGGCCACATGGTGGAAAATCGGGTGTTCCGGAAGGCGCTTTTCCACCGGATGCGGGAGATCGACGGGATCCATTCGGCGGCGCCGGCCCGGGTGTCGGAGCTTGCCCGGTCCGCCGACGGTATCGAGGCGCGATTGGCGGACGGCAGACGAATCCTCGCGCCGCTCGTCGTCGCCGCCGAGGGCCGCGAGTCCCGGACCCGGGAAGACGCCGGGATTCGGGTCACCCGATGGTCCTACGAACAGACCGGCATCGTATGCACCGTCGGCCATGAAAAGCCCCACCATTTCATCGCCCACGAGCATTTCCTGCCCGCCGGACCGTTCGCCATTCTGCCGTTGCTCGGCAACCGCTCTTCGATCGTCTGGACCGAGCGGGCCGACTCTGGCGCCGGCGATCATGGCGCTCGACGACGCGGCATTCACCGCCGAGCTTGGCCGGCGGTTCGGCGATTTCCTCGGACGTCTCGAGGTCATCGGTCCGCGTTGGTCTTATCCGCTATCTCTGCAGTTCGCCGAAACCGCCGTGGCCCTGCGTCTGGTCCTGGTCGGTGACGCCCTTCACGGAATGCACCCGATTGCCGGACAGGGTCTCAACATGGGGCTACGCGATGTTGCCGCCCTCGTCGAAGTGCTCACCGACGCCCGCGGTCTTGGCCTCGACATCGGTGCCGCCGATGTTCTCGAACGCTACCAGCGCTGGCGGCGGTTCGACAACGTCCTGATGCTAGCGATGACCGACGGCCTCAACCGGCTGTTTTCCAACAACGTGGCACCGCTGCGGCTGGTCCGCGATCTCGGCCTCGCCGGGGTCAATCTGGTCCCGCCGCTGAAAAAGTTGTTCATGCGCCACGCGATGGGCGCGGTCGGCGAGCTGCCAAAACTGATGCGCGCACGGCCAACTTAGTCAGTCGCCACCGTCGGCGGATCACACCTGGTCACGGATCGCGGCTCAATCCCTTTGCCCCGAGGGCGTCGAGGTACTCCTGCCAGATGTCGTCCTGGTTGGCGCCGAGTTCGTAGAGCCAGTCCCAGGAGTAGAGGCCGGTATCATGGAGATCGTCGAACTTGATACGGATCGCGTAGTTGCCGACCGGTTCGAGCTCCATGATTCCCACATGGCGACGGCCGGCGACGGTCGTCTTGGTGTCGTGCCCGTGGCCTTGGACCTCGGCCGAGGGGCTTTCCACCCGGAGCAGTTCGGCCGGCAGGCGGAAGGATCGGCCATCGTCGAAATCGATCTCCAGCGCTTTCTCCTTGCGTTTGAGGCGGATCTCCACCGGATGATGTCTGTTGCCAAGACCTTGTGTCATGAGCCCGATTGCCCTTCGTTGTCGAGAGATCTGGCCTCGTCGGAGAGCATGATCGGAATGCCGTCACGGATCGGATAGGCGAGCCCGGCCCGTTCGCTGATCAGCTCCTGGCGCTCCGGATCGTAACGAAGGGGGCCCTTCGTCAGCGGACAGACGAGGATTTCCAATAGTTTTGGGTCCACTTTTCGTGTGCTCATGAGGGGTTACGGCAGTCGCAAAGAGGTTTCTTTCGATTAATGGCGTGCCCGATTGGCGGACGGTTCGGCCTCGTGAACAGCCATCTCCAGTAACGTGATCAACATATCACTTTGCTCGGCGAAATCGGTGCATTCCAACAACGCCTGTTTCTCGCGCGGCTCGAACGGACACATCATCGCGAGGGAGTTGACCAGCATCTGATCGGAGGCGGACTCCACCGCCGACCAATCGGTGGTGGCATCCCGGAAGTGAAGGTAGACCCGTGCGGCATCGATCAATCGTCCCCGGTCTATGCGGTTGTCCGCCGGTTCCTCCAAGTCGCGATCAAAAGGCGCGAAATCCGGAGAGACCCTGCGATAGCCCTCCACCGGCGGCAGCTCCTCGACGATCCGGAAGCGGCAGACGCCGCGCAAAGTGATCAGATAGCCACCATCGTCGGTCTCCGCGAACGAAATGATGCGGCCGGCGCAGCCGGTTCGATAGATCTCCGCACCGTCCGGAACCGGATGCGGTACCGATTCGCTGGGCTGAATCATTCCGAGCATGCGGCTGCCGCCCAGGACGTGCTCGACCATGTTGAGGTAGCGGGGCTCGAAGATATGCAGAGGCAGGTGTCCGTGCGGCAGCAACAACACACCCGGCAACGGAAAGATCGGCAGTTCCGCCGGCAGGTGCGCCAAGCGGTCGTCGGGGATCACGCCGCTCATGAGAACAGGATCGACGACAACCGGCGCCGGGAACTCGTGGTCAGCGGGTTCGTCGGTCCCAGGGCGTCGAATATCTTGACCAGCTGGTTGCGGGCGGCCTGTTCGTTCCAGTCGCGATCGAGGCGCACCAGCTGCAGCAACTCGTCGATCGCCGCCTCGGCCCGCCCGTTGCCGAACAGCGCCAACGCCAGATCGAAGCGGGCTTGCCGGTCCTCGGGGTTGGCGGCCGCGCGATCGCGGAGTTCGGCGATATCGCCCGTCTCGCGGCTCTGTTCCGCCAGCTCGACGGCGGTGATCGCCGCGGCCACATCGGATTTGGCGACGAGCTCGGGAGGAAGCTGGTTGACCTGCTTGCGCGCCGCCGGCGACATCACCGAGCGCGATCCGGCTGCGGATCAGACCGGCAACGGCCTTGGGGTTGCCGGGATCCTCGGCAAGAGCGCTCGAAAACGCCGATGCCGCGGTCTCGGCGTCGCCGGCGTCGAGCGCCTGCTGGCCGACATCCAACATCTCCTCCACGGGCGCCTGGGCGCCGCTGGTGAGTTTGTCGATAAACGCCCGCAATTTGCTTTCGGGTTGGGCGCCGACAAAGCCGTCGACCGCTTGACCTTGGTGGAAGGCGTAGACGGTGGGAACGGACTGAATGCGCAATTGGGCGGCGAGGTTCTGGTTCTCGTCGATGTTGATCTTCGCCAACCGCACCCGTCCCCCGGCCTGACGCACCAGCTTCTCGAGCATCGGCCCCAGCTGCTTGCACGGACCGCACCACGGCGCCCAGAAATCGACGATCACCGGAACCTGCATCGACGCTTCGATGACGTCGACGCGAAAGCCGTTGGTGTCCGTTTCCTTGATCAGGTCGCCGGGTGATGCCGTCGCCGCGGCGGTGGAACCGTTGGAATCGATAATCAGTGCCATTGTCACGCTGCCATGGAGGTCACAATACCCACCTCATAGATGGCGGATCGGATCGAGTTGCTCAAGGTCTAACCGATCGCCATTCATAACGCCACCACCGCGGGTTCATGCCCACAGGATCGGATGAACGCGGCCAGGCCTTCCGGCGTCACCGACGTGGTCGCGGTATTGGTCAGCGGATGGAAGTTGAGCGCCTGAAACGACATCATCTCCGCATCGAGCACCACATTGACCCGGTTTTCGGTATCGTTGATCACCGCGAACGGCGTCACCGACCCCGGGTCGATGCCGAGAACCTCCTTGAGAAGCTCGGGGCGGCCGAACGACAGCGGCGCCGAGCCGATCCGTCGGCGCAGATCCTTCATGTCGACGGGCCGATCCTCCAACGCCACCACCAGCCACAGCGCGCCCTTCTTGTCCTTGAGGAACAGGTTCTTGGTGTGACCGCCCGGCAGATCGCCGCGTAGCGCCTTGCTCTCCTCCACGGTGAACACGGCCGGATGGCGGACGGTCTCGGTCTTCGATGCCGAGTTCGGACAGGCGGGCGAACAGATCTTGCTCGGTCGCGGGCATGGCGCGGACATTACCGCGGCGGGCAAGGGTTGCTCAAGGGCCGGATTGCCGGAGACGACACCAACGACGACACCAACAATGATCCTTGCAAACCGGACTTCTTCCCGTAATATCTGCGTTCATTCGCCGGTCCGGCGTTTTTGCGGGCGTAGCTCAGGGGTAGAGCGCAACCTTGCCAAGGTTGAAGTCGAGGGTTCGAATCCCTTCGCCCGCTCCATTTTTCCCGAATATTCCATAGCAGTCCTTGCGCTCGCGCCGCCGTCGCCGCGGCTTCGCGGTCGCCGTCGGGGTGTTTCAAAATCGATCCGATCCTGATAGCCTTGCAGTCAATCATAAAGCGACACCAAGGGAGGGCGAGCGATGCCGCGCATCACCGAGATCCACAAGGCCGATCAGATCGACAAGGTTGTCGAAACCGCCGAACGGCGGCTCGGCAAGGAACAGGCGGCGGTCGTTTCCGGCTTCATCCGCCGCTACTACGCCAACGTCCCACCCCGGGACATTTTCGGTGAAACCCCCGACAATCTGTTCGGCGCCGCCTTTGCCCACTGGCGCCTCGCCTCCCAGCGAAGCCCCGGCGTCCCCAGCGTCCGCGTCTACAATCCCAGGCTCGACGAACACGGTTGGCGGTGCGAGCACACGGTCGTCGAGGTCGTCACCGACGACATGCCGTTCCTGGTCGCCTCGGTGACCGCCGAGCTCAACCGCCGCGACCTCACCGTGCACCTGGTCATCCACCCTGTCGTACGTGTGCATAGGGACAACAGCGGCAAGGCACTCGGAACCGTCGAACCGGATGCGGACGTGGAGGGCGCGAGCGCCGAGTCGTTCATGCACTTTCAGGTGACCCACCAATCCGGCGCGGTCCTGGGAGAGATCGCCGCCGGTGTCGAGGGGGTTCTGGCGGACGTGCGCGCGGCCGTGGAAGACTGGCAGCCGATGCGCGGCAAAGTGAACGAGCTGCATCGACGACTTGGACGCCGTAGGCGGGGTGCCGGAAGGCGAAGTGACAGAAGCTCGCGCGTTCCTGCAATGGATCTACCAGAATCACTTCACGCTGCTCGGTTACCGGGCGTATCATTTCGAAGGCGTAGGCGCCGACGCGACGGTCGCCGTGGTTCCCGAATCGGGTCTCGGATTGCTGCGCGATCCCGAATTCATCGTGTTCGACGAACTCCGCCATCTGGCGTCGATGCCGCCGGCGGTTCGCGCCTTTGTTTCCCGTCCCGACCTGCTGATGGTCACCAAGACCAACCGCAAGTCGACGATCCACCGTCCGGTGCTGATGGACTTCATCGGCGTCAAGGGCGTCGATGGCGAGGGCCGGGTCGTCGGCCTCCATCTGTTCATCGGCCTGTTCGCCTCCGTTGCCTATAACCGCAGCCCGCGCGACATCCCGATGTTGCGCCGCAAGCTCGAGAACGTCATCAGCCGCGCCGGGTTCGACCTGAAAAGTCATGACGGCAAGGCGCTGGCTGAACATCGTCGAAACCTTTCCCCGCGACGAGCTGTTTCAGGTATCGGAAGACCATCTGCTCAAGACCGGCCTCGGCATCCTCCACCTCCAGGACCGCCAGCGGGTGGCATTGTTCGTTCGGCGCGACGATTTCGAACGTTTCGTCACCTGCCTCGTCTACGTCCCGCGCGACCGCTACTCGACCGCGCTCCGGCGTGCCATTCAGACCATCCTGGAAAGGGCGTTGGCCGGCGAGGTCACCTCCCACTACGGTCAGTCGGGGGATTCGCCGCTGGCGCGGCTTTACATGATCATCCGGACGAAGCCGGGGCAAATCCCCGACTATGATGCCTCTGTGCTCGAGTCGGAGATCGTCGACGCCGCGCGCACCTGGTCGGACAACCTCAAGGACGCGCTGATCGCCGCCCGCGGCGAGGAGCTTGGCAACAAGCTGGCCCACCGCTACGGCGAAGGCTTTCCACCGGGCTATCAGGATCGGTTCAACGCCGAGGAAGCGGTCGCCGACGTCGACAAGGTCGAAGAGACGCTGGGCACCGGCACCCTCGGCATGACCCTGTACCGCCCGTTCGACGCGGCCGAGAACCGGATGCGGTTGAAGGCGTACCACCCGGATGCGCCGATCATTCTTTCGCAGGCGTTGCCGCTGCTCGAGCACATGGGGCTGAGGGTCATCGACGAGGAACCCCATGTCGTTCGCGTGCGGACCGACGGCCGCCGAAAGGTGATGATCCACGATTTCGGACTGGAAACCCGGAGTGGTGCGACGGTCGACCTCGGTGCCGTCCGCGACAACTTCCAGGAGACCCTCCTCGGCGTCTGGCGGGGCGAGGTGGAGAGCGACCGGTTCAACAGCCTGGTGCTCGACGCCGGGTTGTCGAGCCGCGAGGTCGTCATCGTCCGCGCCTACTGCAAGTACCTGCGCCAGGCCGGAATCGCCTTCTCGCAGAACTACATGCAGCAGACGCTGATCAACAACCCGAAACTCGCCCGGCGGCTCGTCGAGCTGTTCATCACCCTGTTCGATCCGGCCGGCCAGGACGACGCGGAGGAGCGCGCCGGCCGGATTCGCGCGGAGATCGCCGCCGGTCTCGAAAAGGTGGAGAGCGCCGACGAGGATCGGATCATCAGACGCTTCTTCAACGCCATCGATTCGACGTTGCGGACCAACTTCTTCCAGAAGTCCGCGGACGGCGGTGTCAAACCGTATCTGTCGTTCAAGCTCGACAGTCGGCGGATCGAGGAATTGCCGCTGCCCAGGCCGATGGTCGAGGTATCCGTCTATTCCCCGCGGATGGAAGGCATTCACCTGCGCGGCGGCAAGGTCGCCCGCGGCGGCATCCGCTGGTCGGACCGGCGCGAGGACTTCCGCACCGAGATCCTCGGCCTGATGAAGGCGCAACAGGTCAAGAACGTGGTCATCGTGCCGGTCGGGTCCAAGGGCGGCTTCGTGGTCAAGCGGCCGCCGGAATCGGGGGATCGCGAAGCCCTCCTGGCGGAGGGCATCGAGTGCTACAAGACCCTCATGCGCGGCCTCCTCGACATCACCGACAATATCGTCAGTGGCGAGGTGGTGCCGCCGGTCGACGTCGTCCGCCGCGACGACGACGACCCCTACCTGGTGGTCGCCGCGGACAAGGGAACCGCCACCTTTTCCGACATCGCCAACGGGGTTTCGGCCGACTACGGTTTCTGGCTTGCCGACGCCTTCGCTTCCGGCGGCAGCCAAGGTTACGACCACAAGAAGATGGGGATCACCGCGCGCGGCGCCTGGGAGTGCGTCAAGCGCCACTTCCGCGAGATGGGGGTCGACACCCAATCGGAGGATTTCACCGTCGTCGGCGTCGGCGACATGTCCGGCGACGTGTTCGGCAACGGCTTGTTGCTGTCGCCGCACATCAAGTTGTTGGCGGCGTTCAATCATCTGCACATCTTCATCGACCCCGATCCCGACCCCGCGGCGAGCTTCGCCGAACGCAAGCGGATGTTCGACCTGCCGCGCTCGTCGTGGAGCGACTACAACGCAAGTCTGATTTCGAAAGGCGGCGGCGTGTTCGACCGCCGCGCCAAATCGCTGAAGCTTTCGCCCGAGATCCGGCAGCGGTTCGCCATCGAGGCCGACGCTCTGCCCCCCGCTGAACTCATGCGTGTCCTGCTCAAGGCCGAGGTCGACCTTCTGTGGTTTGGCGGTATCGGCACCTACGTCAAGGGCGGTCGCGAATCCAATGCCGACGTCGGCGACCGCGCCAACGACGCGTTGCGGGTCGACGGCGCCGATCTGCGCTGCAAGGTGCTGGGCGAAGGCGCCAATCTCGGTATTACCCAGTTCGGCCGGATCGAATATGCGCTGGGCGGTGGACGTCTGAACACCGACTTCATCGACAATTCGGCCGGCGTCGACTGTTCCGACCACGAAGTCAACATCAAGATCCTGCTCAATGCGTCGGTCACCGATGGCGACATGACCGCCAAGCAGCGCGATGCCTTGCTGGTCAAGATGACCGACGAGGTGGGCGACCTGGTGCTTCGCGACAACTACTTGCAGAGCCAGGCGATCTCCCTGGTCGAGGCAGAAGGCCTCGACGCGATGGACAACCAGAGCCGTCTGATGCGCACCTTCGAGCGCCAGGGCCGGCTGAACCGTACCGTCGAGTTCCTCCCCAACGACGAGGAACTCGCCGAACGGGCCGCGGCCCGGCAGGGCCTTACCCGCTCGGAGATCTCGGTGCTGTTCGCCTACTGCAAGCTCTGGCTCTACGACGAGTTTCTCGCCTCGGATCTTCCCGACGACCGCCACCTGGCGGAGGACGTGGTCCGCTATTTCCCGTCGCCGCTGCAGCGCAAGTTCAAGCACCGGATCGACGGACACCGGCTGCGTCGCGAACTGATCGCCACCTCGATCACCAACAGCCTGGTCAATCGGGTCGGCGGCACCTTCGTCACCGAGATCGCCGAGAAGACCGGGATGCCGGCGGTGGATATCGCGCGGGCCTACATCATCAGCCGCGACGTGTTCCAGGTGCGCGAGGCTTGGGAGCGGATCGAGGTTCTCGACAACCAGGTGCCGGCCGCCGTGCAGACCACGTTGCAGCGCGAGACCCAGCGGCTGATCGAGCGGGGGACGCTGTGGTTCCTGCGCAACGGCGGCAGTCCCCTCGACATCACGGCCAACATCGCCAACTTCGGCGCGCCCGTCGCCGCGCTCGCCGGCAAGATCGATACCGTGCTCACCGAAGACATGAACAGCCGCATCCTCCACCGCGTCGGCCGCTACCGGGACGACGGCGTTCCCGAGGAGTTGGCCAGCCGGATCGCCTACATGATCGTGCTGCCGTCGGCCTGCGACATCGTGCGCATCGCCGCCGCCCGCGGTGTCGCCGCCGAGGAGGTGGCCACGCTCTACTTCGCCGTCGGCGATCATCTCGGCTTCGGTTGGCTCCGCTATCAGGCCGAGAAGCTCGCCGCCGGCAGCTACTGGCAGAAGCTGGCGCTCGCCGCGGTCGTCGAGGAGCTCTACGCCCATCAGCGCGACGTGACGCTAAGGGTCCTCGATGCCGCGGGCAAGACCACCGACGGGGCGATCGAGGCGTGGAGCGCCACCTGCCGGCCGGCGGTCGATCGCAGCCGGGCGCTGCTCGGCGAGCTGGAAGCCGCCAGCGCGGTCGATCTCTCGATGCTGACCGTGGCCAGCCGGCAACTGGGCGCCCTGACCGACGGCTAGTGTTCGTGGAGGACGCCGGGGGTGATGGAGTGCCGAAAGCCGGACGCTCGGCGCTCTACGCGTGGTGCTTTTACGACTGGGCCAATTCCGCCTTTCCCGCGCTCGTCACCACCTTCGTGTTCGCCACCTACTTCACCAAGGCTGTTGCCGTCGACGAGCTGACCGGCACCAGCCAGTGGGCCTATGCGATGAGCCTGTCGGCGCTGGCGGTGGCGGTGGCCGGTCCGATCCTCGGGGCCATTGCCGACAGCGCCGGACGCCGCAAGCCGTGGGTGCTGGCGTTCACCGTCCTGTGCGTCGCCGCCACCGCGATGCTGTGGTTCGCGCGGCCGCAAACAACCGATGTCGTCTGGGCGCTGGTGTTCGCCGCCATCGCCAACTTCGCCTTCGAAACCGGCATCGTCTTCTACAACGCGATGCTGCCGGCGCTGGCGCCGCGCGAGATGATCGGTCGATGGTCCGGCTGGGGCTGGGGGCTGGGCTACGCCGGCGGCATGGTGTGCCTGGTGATCGCCCTGGTCGTCCTGGTGCAGCCGGAAACTGCGCCGTTCGATCTCGACAAGGATACTCTCGAGGAAGTGCGGGCGACGGTGCTGCTGGTCGCCGGCTGGTTCGCGGTGTTCTCGGTACCGTTCTTCCTGATCACTCCCGACGCGCCGGGTGCCGGCCTGCCGATGGCCGGGGCGGTGCGCCGGGGCCTCGCCACCCTGATCGGCACCTTCCGCCGGATCCGCGAATACCGCCAGATCGCCCTGTTTCTGGTTGCCCGGATGATCTACACCGACGGGCTCAATACTCTGTTCAGCGTCGGTGGCATCTATGCTGGGGTGACCTTCGGCATGGACTTCGATGAGGTGATGATGTTCGGCATCGCCATGAACGTCACCGCCGGCATCGGCGCCTTCGGGTTCGGCTGGGTGGACGACCGGATCGGCGCCAAGCGCACCATCCTGATCGCCGTCTCGGCGCTCACCGTGCTCGGTGCGATCCTCCTGGTGGTCGAGAGCAAGACCCTGTTCTGGGTGTTCGCCCTGCTGCTTGGCCTGTTTTTCGGTCCCGCCCAGTCGGCCAGCCGCTCGCTGATGGCGCGGATGGTGCCCGTGGAACTGTCGACCGAAATGTTCGGCCTCTACGCCCTGTCGGGCAAGGCCACCGCGTTCGTCGGCCCGGCGGCGTTCGGCTGGGTCACCGCGCTCGCCGGCAGTCAGCGCGCCGGCCTGGCGACGGTGTTGGCGTTCTTCGTCGTCGGCATGGCGCTCCTGCTTCCCGTCCGCGATGTCCGCGCTTGAACGCCGTTGGTATAGACGGTGGAAAATCAGCTGCCGACGGGCGGCCGGGTTGATTCTCGCGACAAAGGACCCAAGTGTAACAAATAGGCTCGGTTCACGCTCTCGTTGGAGCTGTCCGCCCATGACGTTTGCCGGTCTGTTACGGAAATACGATCCCCTCCCTACCCCCGACGTCCGCGATGTCGTCACGGCGTGCGATGTGCTGAACGTGCGGGAGATCAAGCTGTTCCGGCTGGCCTTCGCCCACTGGTTCGGCCGCGATGCCAGCGAGGCCGAGTTGGAGCGGCCGTTCATGCGCTACCTGTTCGCCCATCAGGCGCCGATGTGGGTGCGCCAGTTCGCCCGCGAGGTCCTGCGCCAGAATACCCAGGGCGTTCTCGACCCCACCCGGTTCGGCCTGCCGCCGCGCGCCGCCAGGGCGGACGGTGACGGCGCGTTCGAAACCGTCTGCCGGGTCCTTCTCGTCGTCGCCTGGGGGGTGATGATCGCGATCATCGCCCGCGGTCTCAGCCACTGGAGCGGTCCCTGACCCCTCGGGCAGTTCGCTTCACCGCGGGCCGCCCACCTTTTCTTCGCGATCGACGTTCGTCCTTCCCGCGGCATAACCGCTTACCGAGCCGGCGCGTGGGATACCCGAGTACACCGGTGGGAGATTTCTGACGATATGGGTCCGGTCAAATCGCCCAAGTTCTTGATTTAAAACGATCCGGAAAAACGTCGGAATCATCGTCAAAACTCGTCAAAACTCGTCAAAACCGCATCCAACCCATTGATATCGTTGACTTTTGAATAACCCTTCGTTTCGCTCCCGCAACGAGCCGCAACCCCTTGAAATAAAACAAAACACGCCGCGGAAAATCGTTGCGGCTCGGCACCGAAACTCGTCAAAACTCGTCAAAACTCGTCAAATGTTCCCGGAAAACTCGTCAAGAACGGGTTCGCCACGGTGCAGGCGGCCGATATCGCCGAACACCGGGCCGCGCCGCCGACCGCCGTTGGCCGATGCCGCGCCGGTCCAGTCGTCGTCCTCCCGGTCCGAGCGGGTGTTGGCCAGGGCGGCGCTCGGGCCGATGAACCCGCGCAGCCGCGCCTGCAGGTCGACGGCGCGGGCGGCGGTGGCGAACTGGTGGTCGACGATGGCGTGCCGGAACACGGTCTCCAGCTTGCCGAGCAGCACGTCCCGGCTGTCGCAGCAGGATTCCCCCTTCTCCGCCTCGATTTCGGCGATCCGTCGAACGATCCGCGGATGGCGGATCAGCCGATAGCCGGCGTTGCTCGCCGTTTTCGGCGCATACCCCGCCGCCCGCGCCGCCACCGTCGGGTTGGCCAGCTCGACGAACTTCCGACAGAACCGCTCCTGCCTCGATCTCAACGGTTTCATAAATCGCTTGCCTCTATGGGAATGAGAAGATATATAAAGGAATATATACCTACAAACCAGAAAAGTCAAGGTGCGGCCGCGATGGCCGCGCTTGCCTCGACGAGCACCCGGTGCACCGGCCGCTACGAGGTGCGACGT
>CAVYYK010000050.1:0-92064 GCA_963772635.1 uncultured Alphaproteobacteria bacterium | reverse complement strand
TCGACGTTCGAAAGGGGTGATCCGCCGGTAGGCGCGGCGGCCAGCGTGCGCCGCTTGGCCGCGTGTCGACGAAGGCCGTTCGATGGGGCACCCGCTGATATGAAGAATATCATGCTCCCGGAAATCCCCAGGGTCGGTGGAGACGCCGGAGGCGGATGGATCAGCGGCGGACGACCGGCGAACCCCTTCGCAATGCCGGCAACCTGGGCCAATGCGGACCCGCCCGAGCGACGACGCGATTGGCGCCGCTAGCCAGGAGCAGCCGGTAATCCGCGAGGGCTATTTGGTCACCGACGATCCGCCAAACAGTTCCTTATCCATGCACCAGGCGTAGATCCAATCGGTGGCACCAACGCCGAGTTTATTGCAAAGGGCCCGGGACGGTGCATTGTCCGCCCTGACAGCGGTCATGAAACCGCGGGCACCGTGATGTTTCCACATGTGAATGATCGCCTGCGCCCCCAGAAGCAACGCGATCCTTTGGCCGCGCCTGTCTTCCCGGGTGGCCAGCATCCCCCAGAAAGCGTCCCTTGCGCGAGGGCTCGATGAATGGTGGAGCATATAGGACGAGGCGGTTGCAACCGGACGGCCGTTTTGATCGGTAGCAACCAGACAAATACCCTTCCGTTCCAGTCCTCTCATAACTGAACCCGGGACCGGCATCACATCGCATGACTGACAAAGCTCGGCGACTTCGCCGACCAGTTCACGCGGCGTGTCCGCGTCGATGATCGATGTCGTGAGATCAGGGGGGAGCGCGAAGACTTCTTGGGCCTCGCGACTGGCCGTCAAAGCCGTTTCCCCGCCCCAGAAGTGCTCATGCCGGTCGGTGGCCAGTCCCTTTTCTTCAAGTTGAGCAAACAGGCTGTCGGCAGCGTTAGCAGGGTAGAAATAACTAACGGCCGCGCCCTGCAGTTTCGCCATCGCATACAGGATATCGGCCGCATCCTCAGCCGGATCGCTCAGTCCAACCAAGCGGCCGTAATAGGCATAGCGCGGATTGTCGCGAAGCACCGACCACAGGTTGGCGCTACGCCTTGAAAGCGCAATCCTATCGGGAGTGCCAAAGAACTCGTCCTCGGTGAACATACGCGATGCCTCACGATTCCGCTTCCGGATGAAACTCTACATTCCTTCGATCTGCGGATCAAAAGCGCTGGCATAACGGCGCGTGCGCCCGTTTGGCGACGACCTCATCACTGAATTCGGCGGATCTCCGAGACGTCCGCACCGGGTCTACCATCGAAATTCTGCGGAGAGCGGCCTATTGGGTGGTTCTCCCTGGAGTGCAGGTGGTGGGTGCGGCGCAGGAAGGGTAATCTGACGCTGACGGGGGTGTGGCTACTTTTGGGTCGGTGGCCCGATGAACCGGGCTCACCCCTTTTGAAATGCCGCCCCCGTCACCTGCATCATCCGACGGGTCGACCGGGATGGTGCCGATCGCTGCGGGAGTGTGGCTCTGCTGGTAGACGAGACCCGGAGGATGATCCCGATGGTGTTGTCTGCCAAAGGAGCAAAGGATGCTGACCCCCGTCTCTCTCGAGCACCTCCATGTCGGTGTTGATATCGGCTCGCGGATGCTGTTGGACCAGGCGGGCTCGTTCACCCTGTTCGTGGTGCCGGTCGCCTCCGCGCTACTTCAGTTCGTCGAGCAGCGCCCTTGCGTCCTTCAGGTCGGGGGTGTCGAAGCCTTCGGTGAACCAGTCGTAGACGGGGGCGAGCAGATCGCGGGCTTTCTGGCGCTCGCCCTGTCCGGCCCACAGTTGGGCCAGGCTCATGGCGGCGCGGAGCTCCCAGGATTTCGCCTGCTGTGCCCGGGCGATCGAGAGGGCGTCGTGGAAAGCGTCCTCGACCTGCTCGGCATCGTACCCGGGCCGGCGCATCAGGATCTCGCCCTCGAGGCGGCGGATTTCCGGCCAGAACCAGAGCTCCCCGTGGTCTTCGACCGCGCGCCGGGCCACGTCGATCTCCCGCAACGCGTCCTCGAACCTGCCGAGTGCGGCAAGCGTACCGGCGTTGAAAGCATGACGGTATGGCATGAAAAGCCAGGTGTCGGTTGCCTCCAAGATCTTCAACGCCCGCTCCATCGTCGCGAGCGCCTTTGCCGGGTCACCGGCGGCAAACTGTACGGGGCTCTGGGTCAGAAAGCGCAAAGCCCTCCCACATCTTGAGGCCGTGTTCGGCCGAGATCTCGAGCATGGAAGCGACGAGCTCGGCCATTTTGTCGAACCGGCGCATAAGGCTCAGGAGAAGGGCCACATGCAGTTGTGCGTATGCAAGGGTGTTGGTGTGTTTGACCCGATTGGCAATGTCGAGCGCCGTTTCGGTCATCCGCGAGGCCTGGTCGGCGAAGCCCAGGCACCAGAGGTTGATCGCACCATAGCAGAGAATGCCGACGCCGGGCTCGTGGCCGAACCGAACGGCCAGCACCGAATGGCGTTCGGGATCATAGAGTGCCCAGGATTTCTCGAAGTTTTCGCGGGCCTCGGGGAACTTGCCCATCATCGCCTGACTGGTCCCGAGCAGCCGCCGCGCCATCATCGAATGGCTGTCGTCGTTCTGCCGCGACGCGATTTCCAGAAATTCGGAGGCCCGCGCCAACGCCTCCGGCATCTCGGCGCGAACGTGATGGGCCGCCCAGACGCCGTAGTAGGCAGGAAACCTCAGCGGTGTTTCGCCCAACCCCTGCACCAGTCGACGCGCCCGATCGAAGATCTCCACCGTCTTGACGTTGCCGTATCCGTGGCTGGCGATCGAGGCCTGACCGAGGGAGACGAGCAGCGCAAGCTCCCGCTGTTGCCGCTCGCTCCCGTCATCCAGTTGGCGAACGAGGGCAATGCCGCGATCGAGCTGTGCCATCGCCTCGACGTAGGCGGAGCGTGCGATCGCCGCTTCGCCGGCCTGCCGCCAGTAGTCGATGGCCTTGTCGACGAGGCCGGCCTGGGTGGCGTGATGGGCGAGGATCTCGGGCGGGCCGGGAGCGGATGCGTCCTCGAGAGCGGCGAGGATATGGGCGTGGAGGTCGCTCCGGCGGCTCTTGAGCAGGCTCTCGTAGGCGGCGTCGCGAACCAGGGCATGCTTGAAGGTATAGGTGGCGTCGGGCGGACTGCCGCGGCGAAAAACCAGCTCGCTGCCGGCGAGCCGTTCGAGCGCGCCCTGCAGCCGGGCCTCCGGCAACGGCGCCACCGACGCCAGAAGCCGGTAGCCGAACTCGCGGCCGATACAGGCGGCGACCTGCGCCACCTCCTTGACCTCGGGAATGCGATCGAGGCGGGCCATCAGCGAGTCGTGCAGGGACGCGGGGATGCTGAGCTCGCTGGTCGCGCCGCTCTCGATCACCGCCTTGGTCAGTTCCTCGACGAACAGCGGCACGCCGTCGGTGCGGGCGATGATGGCGTCGATCATCTCCGTCGGCAGGGTCCCGCCATCAGCGAGCCTGGCGACGATCGCCTCGACCCCGGCGCGCCCGAGGCGGTTGAGGGTGAGCCGGGTGACATGCGGGTGGGCGGCGAGCTGCGGCTGACCGTCGGGTCGGCTGGTGAGAACGAACAGAACCCGGGCGGCGGCGATCCGGTCGAGCGCCTGCCCGATCAGTTCGAGCGATCGTCGGGTCGATCCAATGAACATCCTCGAACAGAACCAGCACCGGCTGCCGGGCGGCGAGCCCGATGAGTTGGTCGATGAGAGCCTCCAGGGTTCGGGCACGCTGCAGCTCCGGGGAAAGATCGAGCCTGCCGTAGCGCGTTTCGCCATCGAGACCGAGCAGCGAGGCGAACAGGGGCGCGACGGACGAGACGTCGTCAGCCGCTTGGCGCAACAGACCCTCGAGCTTATCCAACTTTCCGTCCGGCGAGTCCTCCGGCGTCAGGTCGGCGGCGTGGGTGAGCTGCCGGGTCACCGGCCACAGCGCCGAGTCGGCGTGGTAGGGCGAGCACTGGTAATGGATGTGGGCGTGAGGTTCGCCGGCGACGGTATCGATCAGCGCCCGGCTGATCCGCGACTTGCCGATGCCGGCCTCGCCGACGAGCAGCACCGCCTGGCCCTCGCCGGCCTTTGCGCTGGCCCCAGCGCTCCTGCAAGAGGGCCAACTCCTGGTCGCGCCCGACCATCGGCGACAGCGAGGGGCCGCTGCGCGCCTCGAAGCGGCTGGGTGTCGACCGTTCGCCGCGGATGGTGAACACCCGAACGGATTGCTCCAGGCCCTTTATCGCCTGACTGCCCATGTCATGCAGATCAAACGTGGCCTCCACCAGCCGTGCCGTCGCCTCGGAAACGACGACCTTCCCCGGCTCGGCCAACCCCTGCAGCCGTGCCGCCAGGTTCGGGGTCTCGCCGACCACCGCCCGTTCCTGCGCCTCCGCCTCTCCGATCAGATCGCCGACCACCACCAGGCCGGTGGCGATGCCGACCCGCGCCGCCAGCGGCTTTCGTTCCGGCGACGGCAGCGCCGCCACCGCCTCGGTGATCGCCAGTCCGGCGCGCACCGCCCGCTCGGCCTCGTCCTCGTGGGCCCGCGGCCAGCCGAAATAGGCCAGCACCCCGTCGCCCATGAACCTGGCGACGTGACCCTCGAACCTCGCGATGGCGCCGGCGACCGTGTCCTGATAGGCGCGGATGACATCGCGCATGTCCTCCGGATCGAGCCGCGCCGAAAGCGCCGTCGAGCCGACAAGGTCGACGAACATCACCGTCAGCTGCCGCCGTTCGGCCTCGGATCGGTGCGCGACGTCCTCCGCCGCGCCGTGGAACCGGAGCCTGCGGCGGGGTCCAGCCCCTTTCTGCGGTTCCCCGCGCAACGCGTCGATGGCGTTCAGCAGCTTGCGGCGATGGCCGACCACCGTCACCCCGAGATCCTTCAGATCCTCCGCCGTCAGCGTCGGCAGGATATCGGCGTCGATCTCGTTGTCCCGGAACGCCTGTGCGTAGCGCTCCAGCCCCAGCTCCCGAAGCCATACCCTCGATGTCCACGGCATTCCCCGGCTTGTTACCAGCCTATTGAGCAAAGGAGTTCTAGCAGACGGCATTGCCTGAACGAAACATCGCCGGCGAGACATCTGTTGCAATCAGCCCGCGCATGCTAAACCGCCGGCCATGCTTCGTATCGACAACCTGACCTACCGCATCGGCGCGCGGGTGCTGCTGGACGAGGCCGACGCGTCCATCAACCCCGGCCACCGGGTCGGGCTGGTCGGCCGCAACGGTTCCGGCAAGACGACTCTGCTCAGGCTGATCACCGGCGAACTGGAGCCCGACGGCGGCCGCATCGACACGCCGTCGCGCTGGCGGGTCGGGATGACCCGTCAGGAGGCCCCCGGCGGGTCCGACAGCCTGATCGACACGGTGCTGGCCGCGGACAGGGAAGTGGCCGGATTGACCGCGGAAGCCGAGACCGCCAGTGATCCCCACCGCATCGCCGAGATCCATGACCGCCTTCGCGATAGGGAGGCTCACACCGCCCGCGCCCGCGCCGCCCGCATCCTCGCCGGTCTGGGTTTTTCCGAAGCCGCCCAGCAACGGCCCTGCAGCGAGTATTCCGGGGGCTGGCGGATGCGGGTGGCGCTGGCGACGCTGCTGTTCACCCGGCCCGATCTGTTGCTGTTGGACGAGCCGACCAACCATCTCGACCTGGAGGCGACCCTGTGGCTGGAAGACTATCTGCGCCGCTATCCGGGAACGGTGCTGCTGGTCAGCCACGATCGCGATCTGCTCAATCGGGCGGTCGGACAGATCCTCCACCTCGAAGGCGGCAAGCTGACCCTCTATCAGGGCGGCTACGACCGTTTCGAGCGGACCCGGGCGATGCGCCTGGAACTGAACGAGAAGCTGCGGGTCAAGCAGGAAGTCCAGCGCGCCCACATGCAGAAGTTCGTCGAGCGGTTCCGCTACAAGGCGACCAAGGCGAGGCAAGCCCAGTCCCGCCTCAAGATGCTGGAGCGGATGCAGCCGATCCCCGAGCATCAGGACGAGGGCGGCGTCACCTTCGCTTTTCCCGACCCGGACCCGCTGCCGCCGCCGCTCTACAGCATCGACAATGCCGCCGTCGGCTATGACGGCACGCCGGTGCTGAACGATCTGTCGCTGCGCCTCGATTCCGACGACCGCATCGCCTTGTTGGGGGCCAACGGCAACGGCAAATCGACCCTGATCAAGCTGTTGGCCGGACGGTTGAGCCCGCTTTCCGGCGACGTCGTCCGGTCGAACAAGTTGCGGGTCGGATATTTCGCCCAGCACCAGGCCGACGAGCTCGACCTGGATGTGACCCCGGTCGTCGAGTTGGGGCGCAAGCGGCCGGGCGAACCGGAGGTGCGGCTGCGGAGCCATCTCGGCCGCTTCGGCTTCACCCAACAGCGCGCGGTTACGACGATCGCCAACCTTTCGGGCGGCGAGAAGGCCCGGCTGTTGTTCGCGCTGATGACCTGCGACAAACCTCACATCCTGTTGCTGGACGAGCCGACCAACCACCTCGACGTGGATTCGCGCCAGGCGCTGATCCAGGCGCTCACCGTCTTCGAAGGCGCCGTCGTCATCGTCACCCACGACCCGCACGTGATCGAGCTGACCGCCGATCGGTTCTGGTTGGTCGAGAACGGCCGGGTCGGGCCCTACGACGGCGACTTGGACGACTACCGATCGCTGTTGCTCGGCCGCGGCAACGGCCGTAACGGGGCGGACGGCAATGCCAGGAATTCCGATGGTGACCAGGGTGGCCTGGACAAAAAGGAGCAGCGCCGGCTGGCGGCGGAAAAACGCACCGCCCTGGCGCCGATGAAGAAGCGGCTGACCGCCGCCGAAGCCGCCGTCCACCGGCTGGAAGCGGAGAAGGCCCGATTGGCCGAGGCGATGGCCGATCCCGAGCTCTATAGGGGCGACAGCGGCAAGCTGATCGACCTGAAGATGCGCCTGGGCCGGGTGGAAAAGGACCTGGCAAGCGCCGAAGAGGCTTGGATCAGCGCACAGGAAGCCTTGGATCGGGCCGAGGCGGAGCCGGTTTGAACGGGCGCACCGCGCAATCGAGATTGTCAGATCGGCGCTGGAAGCGGCATTGACGCCGCCCCGCGGTGCCGTTTCTGTTGCGGCGCCGGCCGGCGGAGCCAAACCCCGCCGGCCGGAATGTCGCCGATGTAACGCCGGGCGTTCGCCTGATATCAGTGTCGGGTTTGATCGATCTGAAAGATCGTGGCGCTGCCGCTGGTCGCATTGCTCACGACGATCAGCGGTTTCCTGTTCGGGCTTTCGTCGGCGCTGATGAACAGAATTTGTTCAGCCGACTGGTCCCCAACGTTCGCGCACTGTTCGGTTTCAGGCACCTTTTCTATGCACACTCCCTCGCCGTCCTTCGGATTCAGGGCGAAGTTCCGGTTGTTGATGTAATGCTGGAAGGCCGGCTTGACCGGGTTGGTTATATCGTAGGTCATGACGCCGCCGACCCGCTCGAGACCGATGAAGGCATACGTCCGGGGGCCGATGCGGCCCGTGGCGATACTCACCGGCTCCGGCCCGCGAAGGTCGCTGTTCTCATCGATCGCATTCTCGTCGTCGGGCGTGTTGTACAGGAAGTATCCGTCGGTATCGCGCCATGCCTGCGCGGTGATCTGTTCGAAGTCGTCTCCACTATCGAATATCAGCCTATTATCGAGCGACCGGATGGCAAACGAGCGCCCGCCGAACGCATAGATCTGCTCCAGCAAGCCGTCCCCCTTGCTGTCGCCATCGACCCATGAAACTTTCAACCGGAGATTTCTGAGCGCGACCGTGTTCGGGTCGCTCTCCCTAAAGACGTTCGGGTCGAGATCGCGGGTGATATGGATAGGCTTGGGTTCCTTTACCAAGTCGAAATAGTCCATAGGAAGGTCTTTCAGCCGGACTTCGTCGCCGAAGGCGTCGAGATTTCGACGTACCCCCCGGTTCGGATAGACGAGGACCGGAAACAAGTGGGGCGCGGCAATCGCCACCTGTTTCGGCATGTACAGTCCCCGGATCGGCCACGTCTCGATAGTAGGCATGTCGTCGCCGTCAATGGGATCAAATCCATTGCCCTCCAGGTTGTAGTCCTTGGAACCGAAGGACCGGATGGCGACGAATTTTCCGCGGCGGATGTCGAGGGTGGCGACCGCGTTGTTTTCCGGCAAAGTGATCCATGCGAATCGCGAGTCCGCGGAGATGGCAATGCCTTCCGGCTCGAGATCTTGTGTGACGGAGGTCGTCTCGAGGGAGGTTGCCTCAACGGAAGTCCTGGTGTCGCCATTGCAAAACTGCGAAAAATCGGGTCCGCTGATCCGAACACCGCGGTCGATCAGCCATGCCTTCAGCGAGTTAAATGATTCGAAGGTGACGTTGGCGGTTTCTTTCGCCGTGGCGATGCCGCCCATCAGGTCGATGATGGAGACGCTGCCAGCGGGATCATTGCAATAATCGTCGCTGGGCTCTCCTTGGTTTGTGACCAGGAGATATTTGCCGTCCGCCGTGAAGCTTGGCAGTGTCGGCATGTAACCGACATCAATCACCCGCAGAGGAGGAGCGCTGCAGTCGCCGCCGCGCTGTCCTCCGTTGTCGACCATCCTGGCCTCAAACAAAACGATCTTACCTCGTCGTGTTGCGTCCTCCTTCTGTTGAAGAGCGACCGCAACGATTCCGTCTTTCCCGACAGCCAAGCGGACGGGCACGTAGCCGCCTGGCGCGGAAGTCGGCTCCGGATTGGCAACACTGATCGAACATTCCTTGGTCAACCTTTTGGGCCGATGTTCGTTCACCGCACCGTGGCCCATATCCACCACATCGATGGTTCGGGTTGCTTTGTTGGCAACGAACAAAAGATGCGTTTCAGCATCGTAAGCGACGCCCGCGGATGCGCTGGCGTTGTTGTAACCCCCCCGGTAGGTCCCTGCCGTTCGAAGCCGGATCGTGGCGTTCGAGAGCGGCGCACAAACCGTCGGAGCGCCGTCTTCCTCCCAGGTGCACCCGTCTTGGTCGGGTTTCGTCCAGTCGCATGTCGCGTGCGACACGCTAACCGTACTGCAGCTCAGTGGCGGAAGCTCTGTGGCATCGGTACCGTGGCTCGATAACGCTGCCAGTGCACAAATGGAGAGACCCGCCGATATTTTACGGAGCATGGTACCCTTCTGTTCAAGTATCAGCATTCAACTATGAGGCTGATTTGTGTGGCTTGACAATCGCGCAACATCCGTGGGACCCATGCACTCCCCGAATGGGTTATTGGCCCCCGCGAGGCGGTTCGTCTGCTCTACTCATGGGGCCCGTCGTCGCGCCGCCCTCGACGACAACGCATCGGAGAACCTGATGACCCCCTATCGCAAGGACGCCGACCGCCTCTGGCTGATCGCCGACCGCCGGGTCGGGCCCTGCGACGGCGACTTGGACGACTATCGATCGCCGATGCTTTCGCGCGGCAACGACCGCAACGGGCCGGGCGGAAAAGGACCTGGCGAGCGCCGAGGAGACTTGGATGAGTGCGCAGGAAGCCTTCGGTCGGGCGCGGGCCGAGCCGGTTTGAACCGGCACCTCGGCGATCCGGGCTGGTAGTTCGGCAGCGGAAAGACCATATTCGTCTTGGCCTTCCGGGAGGCCCAAGATCAGGCTCGCGCCGTCGGAGCGATCGCTACGGGGAGAACTGAAATGCGGCGGATTTTGTCCTGCCTCGCCGTCCTGGCTTTGTGCCTTGTCGGTAGGGCGGCTCTTGCCGGTCAATACGAGGGCAAGCGGGTGCTTCACATCGACTCGTATCATCAAGGGAATACCTGGAACGACCGTATCGCCGAAGCAGTTCGCGAAACCCTCGAAGGGACCGGGGTCGAGCTCAAGATCATCCACCTGGACACCAAGCGCAATCCGTCCGAGGCGTTCGCCCGCGCCGCCGCGCTCGAAGCCAAAGCGGTCATCGAGGCGTTCAAGCCGGACGTCGTCACCGCCAGCGACGACGCCGCGTCGCAGTACCTGATCGCCCCCTACTACAAGGACGCGGAACTGCCGTTCGTGTTCTGCGGGCTCAACTGGGACGCCGCGGTCTACGGGTTCCCCTATTCGAACGTCACCGGCATGGTCGAGGTGTCGCCGATTCCGCAGATCGTCAGGCTGCTCAGGGGCTACGCCCGCGGCGATCGCCTCGGCTATCTGACCGAGGACACCCCGACCAAGCGCAAGGAGCTGGAATACCACGAGAAGCTGTTCGGCATCACCTACGACAGGGTTTACCTGGCCAACGATTTCGCCGAGTGGAAGGAGGCCTTTCTCGCGGCCCAGGACGAGGTCGACATGCTGGTCATCCTCGGCGTCGCCAAGCTGACCGATTTCGACGACGACGAAGCCAAGGCGCTCGCCGAGGCCAAGACCAAAATTCCGTCGGGAACCGATTTCGCCTGGCTGATGCACGTCAGCATGCTCGGGGTCGGCAAGCTGCCGGAGGAACAGGGGCGATGGGCGGCGCTGGCGGCGCTCAAGATCCTCGACGGCACCCCGCCCAGCCGAATACCGCTGGCCCACAACAAGGAAGGCAAGCTGTACTTCAATCGAAAGATCGCCGCGAGGCTGGGGATCACCGCGTTTCCGCCCCTCGCCGAGATCGTCGACTGACCCGTGCGGCACGCCGGATGCCGTTGATCAGCGCGCCCGACGGATCGTCCACCCTCGCGCGGCAAACCCTGTGGCGGGTCGCGATCGGGATCGGAGCCGTCGTCACCCTGGCGACCGTGGTCAGCTACTGGACCGTCCGCTCGGGTCTCGAGGAGCAGGCGCTCGAGCAGCTGGAGAAGTATGTCGAGCAACGCCGGGTCCGCGAAAGTACCGTGTTCACTCTCGCCCGCGAAGATCTGGAAGCTTTTGCCGACGCCTATCGCCGGGAGTATCGCCTTCAGCTCGAGGAAATCGGCACGACCGGACCACGGATCCGCTTCGACGAGCTGTTCGAAACGCGTGACGACGGCACCACCCGCGTCCGCGAGCGCGTGTTCGAGGACCTGGGCATTTCCGGCTTCATCGGCAAGCACGTGACGATCGACGACGAGTTGCGTCGCCGTCTCGTCGTCGCCGTCGACGTTCTGGCCCGGTACGGACCGGCGTGGCGCAGCCGCTTCGCCAACCTCTACGTCGTCACCGCCGAGAACGCCGTGCTGATGTACTGGCCGGGCCAGCCTTGGGCGCTCCATGCCAGCGACTGGGAGATCCACGGCAAGCTGGCACTCGCCCTCAACAACCGCGAGGGCGTCGTCATCGTCGGTCAACGGGACCGGCCCCCGGAGCAGCAATCCGATTGGTCGGATCTCTACTTCGACTACGGCGTCAACAAGTGGATGGTATCGACCATCGAGCCGGTCACCACCGGCGATCGCTATCTGTTGTCGGCGGGCCACGACATCCTACTCAGCGAATTGTTCGAGCGGGTCCTGTCCAGCGACATCGAAGGCACCTACAACCTGATCTTTCGCGAGGACGGGCTGTTGATCGCCCATCCCAAGTTCATGGAGGCGATCCAGGCGCAGGGTGGCGGTCTCTCCATCCAGGACACCGGCGACGCCCACCTTGAACGCGTCTTTGCGCTGGCCCGGCAAATCCCGCCCGGTCAGGTTATCGTCGAGGACGACGAGGACGACGAATTCCTCGCCGTCACCCGGCTGCGCGGTCCGGGATGGTACCTGGTCACCGTCTATCCGCAGGCGATCGTCGCCAGCCGGGCCTTCGAGACGGCGCGGCTGATTCTGGTCCTCGGCGCCGTCGCGTTGCTCCTGGAGATCGGCATGCTCTACCTGGTCCTCAACAAGCGGGTGGCCGAACCGCTGCGCGGGCTGATCCGGGCGACCAAGCGAGTGGCGTCGGGGCGCTTCGATGCTGATCTCGAAGTCCGACGCGACGACGAGATCGGCCAGCTCGCCCGGTCGTTCAACGTGATGGCCCAGGAAATCGCCGCCCGCGAGGCGGCGCTGAACGAACGCAGCGCGACCCTCGCCGATCTCAACGAGCAGCTCGCCCACGAGCTCGAGGAGCGCAAGCGCGCCGAAGCGGAAGTCGCCCGCCAGCGCGAAGCCCTGCACCAGAGCGAGAAGCTCAACGCGCTGGGCGGCCTGCTTGCCGGGATCGCCCACGAGCTGAACAATCCGCTGTCGATCGTCATCGGCCGGTCGATGATGCTCGAGGAGAAGCTGCGCGACACCGCGGACGGCGACAGGATCCGCTCGGTTCGGGGCGCGGCCGAGCGCTGCGTCAGGATCGTCAAGACCTTCCTCGCCATCGCCCGCCGCCAGGAGCAGTCACGGGCACCGGTCGAGATCGGCGCGGTCGTCGGCTCGGCGCTGGAGTTGGTCGGATACGGGATCCGCAGCGCCGGCATCGACATCGTCGAGGACCTCCCGGACGACCTCCCCAAGATCATCGCCGACGCCGACCAGCTCACCCAGGTTTTCACCAACCTCCTGGTCAACGCCCAGCACGCGATGACCGGCTGGGACGGGCCGCGGACCCTGCGTGTCTCCGCCCGCTTCGACCCGCGCCGACACCGCCTCGCGGTCAGCGTCGCCGACAGCGGCCCCGGCATTCCCGAGGAAATCCGATCGCGGATCTTCGAGCCGTTCTTCACCACCAAGCCGGTCGGGGTCGGAACCGGTATTGGACTTTCGGTCAGTCACGGTATTGTGGAGTCCCACGGCGGCTCGATCGTCGGCGGCGAGTTGGATCTGGGCGGCGCCGAATTCACCGTCCTGCTCCCGGTCGATGCGGCCGCCGACGAGGCGCCCGAGCAAGGCGAACAGCCGGAGGAGTCCGAGGTGGCGAACACCCGTCGCATCCTGATCGTCGACGACGAAGACGAGATCGGCGCCCTGCTCGAAGATATCCTGACGATCGACGGCCACCGCACCGAGCGGGCGAACAGCGGACGCAAGGCCCTCGACAAGCTCGCCGAGAGCCGTTTCGACCTGGTGCTGACCGACCTGATCATGCCGGACATGGGCGGGCGCGGCCTGTATCGCGAGATCCGGGCGCACTATCCGGAGATGCTCACCCGGGTGATCTTCGTGACCGGCGACACCCTCAGCCACGAGGCCCGAACCTTCCTCGAGGAAGCCGACTGCCCGGTCATCGAGAAACCGTTCATCCCCGCCGACGTGCGGCGCGTGGTCGCCGAGCGCCTGGCCCAGGAATAGCGGCGTCAGGGCTCACTCCATCCCGATCGCCGCCGGATGCGGCTCCTTGGCCAGCCGGTTGAGAAAGAACGCCTGTCCGATCGGCGCCGACACGTCGGTGATCACGAACATCAGCCACTCCAGGCAGCGCGCCCGCGACCGGGGATCGGTTGGCAGCAGCCCACCGCCGCGTTCCGCCAGGTAAACCAGGATCGCGAACGACTGGGTGAGCACCAGCGGCTTGCCGCCGGGGCCGTCGCGATCGACGATCGCCGGGATCCGCCCGGTCGGGTTGATCGCGAGGAACTCGGGCCGTTTCTGCTCGCCCTTTTGCAGGTCGACCTTGTGCACGGTGTAGGGAACCCCGGTCTCTTCCAACGCGACCGCGACCCGGTGGCCGTTGGCGGTGGCAAAGGTGTAGAAATCGATCATTCCGTTATCCTCCGATTGTCCGACCGCATGCCCAAAGCGCAACATCCCGTTACGCGTGCTCGGCCGCCTCTCTCCGCAATGCCCGCAAAATTAGGATATGTACGACCCGCAAAACTGGGATATGTACGACAACAGAAGTCGGCACGACAAACGCGGGAGTCTAATATGTAGCGCAGTTCCTGAAACGACGGAGCGTGCCGATTTCCCAAGCCTGGGCGTGAGGCGCCACGGCGCTCACCGGTGCTCCGCCCAATCGGCGAGGCGGCGGATGAAGGTGATGCAGGCGTCGACCTGGTCGAGGGTGACGAACTCGTCGGGCTGGTGGGCCTGGGCCGGGCTGCCCGGACCGCAGACAACGGCGGGGATGCCGGCTCCCTGAAACATGCCGGCCTCGGACGCGAACGGCACGCTCCCGCATCGGTTCTGACCCGTCAATGCCAGGGCCAGCGTCTCCGCCGGTGAGCCGGTCTCGGGTACCAGCGCCGGCACCGCGACCGTCTGCTCGGTGGCGATCGCGGTTTCCGGCGCGACTTTCCTCATTCTCGGCAGGAGCTCCGCCCGAGCGAAGGACTCGAGCATCGAGTGCACCTCGTTGGCCTCGACGCCCGGCGCCGGCCGGCATTCCCAGACGAAACGGCAGTGGGCGGCGATGATGTTCACCGCCGAGCCGCCCTCGATCCGGCCGACGTTGAGGGTCGTGTGTTCGGGCACGGGGCCATCGCCGGGTTTGCGGTCGCCGGCAAACTCGCCGGCAATGCGCCCCAGGTAGGCGATGCACTCGGCGGCGCAGGCGATGGCGTTGACCCCGGCGTCGGGCGCCGAGGCATGTCCCGGCCGGCCGGTGACGGTGGTGACGAAGGTGGTGATGCCGCGATGGGCGTTGGCCACCCTCATCTCCGAGGGTTCGCCGATGATGGCGATCGCCGGTTTCGGCAGCGTCTGCACGATCCGCGCGATAAGCTCCGGAGCGCTCAAACAGCCCAACTCCTCGTCGTAGGACAACGCCAGGTGGATCGGCACCTTCAGGGCCCGCGCCCGAAACTCGGGCACCAGCGCCAGCGCCACGGCGATGAAGCTCTTCATGTCGGCGGTGCCGCGGCCGTAGAGCCGGCCGTCGCGTTCGACAACGGCGAACGGATCATCGGTCCATGTCTGGTCCGTCACCGGAACGACGTCGGTGTGCCCCGAGAGCACGACCCCGCCGGGCGCGTCGGGGCCGATGGTGGCGAGCAGGCCCGCCTTGGTGCCGTCGGCGTTGGGGATCAGATGGGGCTCGATCCCCTGGCCGCCGAGGACGTCGGCGACGAAGTGGATCAGTTCCAGATTGGACTTCGACGAAGTGGTATCGAACGCCACAAGTCGGCGGATGAATTCGACGGGCGCGCCGGGATCGATCATCGGATCAGCCGCGCCAGAAACTGGGGGTGAGCAGGATCAGCACCGTGAACAGCTCCAACCGGCCGAGCAGCATCCCCGCCGACAACAGCCATTTGGCGGCGTCGGGGAAGGACTGGAAGGTACCCGCGGGACCGGCGATGGGACCGAGCGCCGGACCGACATTGCAGATGGCGGTGGCGGCGCTGGAAATCGCGGTGACAAAGTCGAGCCCCAGCATTCCCAACCCGACGGCGAGCAATGCGAAACAGACGCCGAAAACGAAGAAGAAGCTGAGCACCGAGGCAACCACCGCGTCGGGGATCGGCCGGCGGTTGTAGTAGGGGATGGAAATGCCGTGCGGCCGGATAAGGTGGTGGAACTGCGTATTGGCGGCTGCCCACAGCACCTGGAAGCGGAAAATCTTGATCCCGCAGGTGGTCGACCCGGTGCAGCCGCCGATGAACATGAGGTAAAAGAAAATCGGACCGGCGAAACCGCCCCACAGCCAGTAGTCGGAGGTCGCGTAGCCGGTGCCGGTGATGATCGAGACGATGTTGAACGAGGCGTAACGAAGCGACGATAGGAGATCGAAACCGGCGTCCAGCCACAGGAATAGCGCCGCGGCAACAACCGCCGTGACGACAACCGCCAGAAACCAGCGGACCTGGGAGTCCTCGAACAAGACCCGGGGGCGGCCGCGGATCGTTTTCAGATAGAGAAAAAACGGCAGGCTACCCATGATCATGCCGACGGTGAGGATGGCGTCGATGAGCGGGCTGTCGAAGCTTCCGACCGAGGCGTCGCTGGTGGAGTAGCCGCCGGTGGCGATCGTCGTCATCGCGTGGACGACCGCCTCCAGGCCGGTCATTCCGGCGAGCCTCAAGGCGATCACCCAGACGATCGTCAGCCCGAGGTAAATGAGGCTCAGCATCGCCGAGATCTGTGCCGCCCGGGGCATCATCTTCTCTCCGGTCTCGAAGGCCTCGACCCGGAACATCTGCATGCCGCCGACCCCCAGCATCGGCATCAGCGCGATCGCCATGACGATGATCCCGAGACCGCCCAACCACTGCAGAATGGCGCGCCACAAGAGGATCCCCGGCGGCGCGGCGTCGAGGCCGGTGATCACCGTCGATCCGGTGGTGGTGATCCCCGATATCGCCTCGAAAAAGGCGTCGGTAAAGCTCATTCCCAGTTCGGAGAAGATGAACGGGAGCGATCCGAAGAACGTCAGTGACACCCAACTCACCGTCGTCACCACGAACGCCTGACGCACCGACATCCGGAAGCGACTGGTCCGACACGTCAGCGCAAGGGCGAGGCCGGTGAACATGGTCACGCCGGCGGAGACCGCGAACACCTGCCAGTCCGGATTTCCGTTGATGGCGTCGAGAGCTGCCGGCAGGCACATGCCGAACGACAGCGTTCCGAGCAGGATGCCGACAACGAGAAAAACGGGACGGAAGTCCAACAACGGCGCAAACCCATCCTCAGGTCAGGCTCTCAGGCCGGTGACATCGAAAAGCACAGGAAACAAGCCTGTTGGCGAGGTTAGGTCAAGAGGGAAGAGAAACGCGCGCGAAATCGCAGGGAGACTTGTCCTCCCGCTCTCTGAGGGACCTCCGATATCAGGCCAGAATGCCCTCACCACCGGTAGGCTTGCCGATCATCGCCAGAAATTCCCGCCGGGTCGCCGCGTTCTCCCGGAAGGCGCCGAGCATCCGGCTGGTGACCATGACCACGCCCGGCTTGTGGACGCCACGCGTGGTCATGCACTGGTGGGCCGCCTCGATGACCACCGCGACACCCTTGGGCTCGAGAATGTCGCTGATGGTATTGGCGATCTGGGCGGTCATCTTCTCCTGGATCTGCAGCCTGCGGGCGTAGACTTCCACCAGGCGCGCCAGCTTGCTGATTCCCACCACCCGGTGGTGGGGCAGATAGGCCAAATGGGCGCGACCGATGATCGGCGCCATATGGTGTTCGCAATGGGATTCGAAACGGACGTCGCGGAGGAGGACCATCTCGTCGTACCCATCGGTCTCCTCGAAGGTCCGCCGAAGGATCTCGACCGGGTCGGCATCGTAGCCGCCGAAAAACTCCTGGTAGGAGTCCACGACCCGGCGAGGGGTCTCGCGAAGTCCCTCGCGGGAGGGATCGTCTCCGGCCCAGCGGATCAGGGTGCGCACCGCCTCTTCCGCCTCTTGGCGGCCGGGCTTCGCCGAGCCCGAAACGCTCTCGCTTGCCGCGTCGACCGCAGCCGCCGTCGCATTCTGCCGCTCGACAAACTTCATTGGTCCCGGCGTCGTCACCATATCTCTCCGTTTCTCGGCACCGCCCCCCGGATCTCCCGGAGAACTACGGTTGTCCGTGTTCTGCGCTACGACCGTTTCAATGCACAGGTCCCTTGATATGGGGACTGTCCAGCGAGAAAGCAGGGATGTTCACGTCGAAATCCTCTCCCTTCTCGGACCGCATGTGATAGGTGCCGACCATGATGCCCGACGGTGTCGGTAACGGCGTGCCGCTGGCATACTCGAAGGTTTCGCCGGGTCTCAGCACCGGTTGTTTGCCGACCACGCCGTCGCCCCGGACCTCTTGCAGGTTGCCGGCGGAGTCGGTGATCCGCCAATGCCGGGTCAACAGTTGGACGGTCTCGTCGCCCTGGTTCTCGATCCGAACGTGGTAGGCCCAGACGAAGTGCCGAGCTTCCGGGACCGATTGATCCTCCAGATAGAACGGCCGCACGGTGATGGTGATCTGGTGCGTCGTTCGCTCATACGTTCCCAACGGTTTCGTTTCCGAATGCGGCACGGTTCACCCGTTTGTCGAAGCTGTGGCGGCAGGTCACCGATGTCGGCTCCGCCTCTATCGCTAAACATTAAGCCGGTTGGAGCATTTGTCCAGGGGGCCCGTCGAATGGCCGGAGTTCTACGCCGCAGTGCAAGAGCCTCCCCCGAGTACGCAAAATTGGGCGCAGTAGGGATGGTTGAGCTTGACCGGCGAACCGGCGTCGCTGAGCTTGGCGCCCAACTCGAACTGGGGATCGTACGGCAACAAAGTGCACGGGACCACGACCGGTGCGGCTGCGTCCCTGCGCTTGATCACCATGCGCGATGTCGCGCACATCAGGCTCTCCGGAGCGACGCCGAGGATGTCCCAGCAATGCACGGTGATCTCGGGCACGTCCGCGAAGGTGTCCATTTCCGGAAACAGCACCAGCGCCATCGGGTCGTCGGCATCGACGGGGATATCCTCGGCGGCAAAAAGGGCGGCGTAACCTTTCCTGAGCGCCTCTTTCGGTTCGTCCCACAAGGTGCGCCCGGCGACATGAACGTTGAAGCCGTTGTTCGCCAGCCAGTGCAGGCCTTCGAGCATCGGTTCCCAGGTTCTTTGGCCGCGGAGCTGCTCGTGCCTGTCCCGGGTATAGTGATCGACGGAAACCCGCAAGGTCAGGGCGCCGCCGTACGCGGCCCGCAGCGCCAGCAGCCTTTCCCTGTGGTGGTGCATCGGCTTCATCGCGTTGGTCAGAACCAACACCCGAAAACCGCGGCCGAGCGACTCGTCTAGCATCGCCGGCAATTCGCGGTTCATGAACGGTTCGCCGCCGGTAAACCCGATCTCCTCGACCGGCATCCGCTCGCGGGCGATCTCGTCCAGATATACGCCGACCTCAGCCGCGCCGAGATAACCCAGTCGGTCATTGGTCGGACTGGATTCGATGTAGCAGTTGTCGCAGGCGATGTTGCAGAGGCTCCCGGTGTTGAACCACAGGGTCTTCAGCCTGCTCAACGCCACCTGCGCGCGCCGCTCACCCCGAGCGGTCACGTCCGGATCACTGAATTTGGCGGAAGTCAGCGCCGTCAGCGGTGCCAGGTTGGTATCAGGCATGGTGTTTCCTCGGCGGCCCGGTGCCGCACTGAACCGTGTATCCCCTGTTAACGGGGCTCACCGGAAAAGCCAAGGGGGGAGGCCGTAACATGCTCGTGATCGACCGGGGAATCGCCGGCCGTCTTGCGCGGCGGAAACCAACGGCTTATACAGAAATCAGGTTTCGGACCCCGACGTGCGGGCGTGGTTCAATGGTAGAATGAAAGCTTCCCAAGCTTTAGACGAGGGTTCGATTCCCTTCGCCCGCTCCAACCGCACCGGCCACCTTCAATCGACTTCGGTTTCTTGCTGCTCGGTTTTGTCGAGGCGGGATTTGGTGCCCATCGACAGCACCCATAGGCCGGCGAAGATGATTGCCGTTCCGGCGATCCAGAACGGTAACCGCTGTGCGACCGGAAACTGATCGGCAACGATCTTGGCGGTGAACGCCCCAACAAGAGAGACGGCTGCCCCGACGGTCCAGTAGATCCATCGGGGCTGCCGTTTCCAAAAAGCATCCCTCGTGTCGCGATCCGCCAACGTCTAGAACGCGCCCCCTCCGGAGGCACGCACGATGGTGATCAGCACCGCGGCGAAGATCGCCGAGGTGATCACCCCGGAGATGTTGGCACCGAGGGCATGCGGCATGATGATCGCATCGGGGGTCACTTCGGAGACGCATTTCTGCGCGACCTTCGACGTCGTCGGCACGCAGCTCACCGCGGCGATGCCGATGACCGGGTTGTAGTTGATCCCCTTGCGCTTGTACCAGAAGTACAGGACGTAGCCGCCCAACAGACCACCGATACCCGAGAAGGTGAGCGCCAGGATGCCGATGACCAGCAGGATCAACACCTCGGGCTTGAGGATGATGCTGGCCTCGCACAGGACGCCGAGGAGCAGGCCGAGGAAGAAGGTGGCGCCGTAGAGGACCGTGCTGCTGAACAGCTCTTGGTAGTGGTTGAGGCCGCTCTCGCGAATGATCACGCCGATGAACAGCGATAGAAACAGCGGTGCCGCAACCGGGAACAGAAGGCACAAGGCGACCGCCGCGACCACCGCGAACACCAGCTTCTCTCCCGAGGTGATCGGGTGGGTCTTCTCTGGCGGCATCCTCAGCCCGCGAATGTGCCGGGGCACCATCGCCTTGATCAGGAACGGATAGCCGCCGTAGGTCAGGCCGAGATAGAGATAGGCGACCACGGTAATCGGCACGAACAGTTTTTCCGATAGCATCAGCGCCGCGAACAGGATCATCGGGCCGTCGGCGCCGCCGATGGTCGCGGTGGCGGCGGCGTCGGCCAGCGGCAGGCCCATCATGATCGCCAACGGAAAAGCGACGAAGGTGCCGAGTTCGCCACAGAGCGCGATGAACATGCTCTTGAACGGCCGCGCCATGACGAAGCCGACGTCGAGCAACGAGCCGATGCCCATGAACACCAGGCAGGCGATGAGACCGTTGGAGAAGGTGAACGAATAGACGGGCTGCAGCCACTGGATCTGCAGCACGTCGATCCACTTGTCTGCCTTCCGAGATCAACGGATTGAGGAACAGCGTGCCCTTGGCCAGCCCCGTCGCCGGGTCGACGTCTGCCTCGAGCGCCATCTTCGGCGTCACGAACATGACCGCCGCGTTGATCACGGCCATGCCGATACCCATCGGGATCATGATCAGGGCCTCGAGAATCCCCTTCTTGCCCAAGTAGATCAGCAGGAGGCCAATCGCGATCAGGACCACCCGACCGATCATGATCTTGGGCTCGGAATCCACTAGATGTCGCGACACCCTGGAAGATCTGCAAGAAATCGAAGTTGCCCATGGCGCTTACCCGCGCCCTATTCGATGGTCATCAGGGCTTGGTCCGAGTCGACCGCATCCCCGACCTTGACCATAATTTTGGTGACCTTGCCGGCATGATCGGCGGCGACCACCGTCTTCATTTTCATCGCTTCGATCACCGCCACCTGTTGGCCGGCCTTGACCTGATCGCCGACGGCGACGCTGATCTCGACGATGACGCCACCCATCGGCGCCACCTTGTCCTTGGCACCGGCGGAAGCGGCCGCCGGTTTCGCCGCCGGGGCCGGGGCGGCCGGCGCGGCCGGGGCCGCCGCTCTCGGAACCGAAGCGGCCGTCAATCCGGGTTGCGGATAGAGCGAGCTGCCGGCGTCCTCGGTCACGTCTTCGACGATGACGTCGTAAACCTTGCCTTCAACGGTAATTTTCAAATGTTTTGCCATTGGTCCGTCCCTCGAAAGTGTCCGTGCTCAGCGCTTGGGTGCCCGCTTGGGCATATGCGAAGTTTGATGAATGGTCCTGCCGGTGCTCGTCCATGCGGGGCTGTGCGCCCCTTCTCCGATATAGACGAGGCGGGCCGCCCCCAGGGTGGCGTAAACCGCGGCGGCGACCGCGGCGACATGACGGGCGGTTTCGTCCACTTCCTCGGGCTCGGGCGCCACCGCAATCTGTACCGAAGTCGGCGGCGTTGCCGCTTTCTCCTTCCTCTTCGTCGCCTCGAGCACTACGACGATGAGCCAGATCAGGCCGGCGGCCGCCATCGCAACGACGATCGTCAAGCCATAAGCAATCGCTGCCTGGACGAGACCGTCCATGACCCCCATCTCGCCGCTCGCATTCATTTCGGTCACCCTCCTTGTCCCTGTTCCGGCCCGCGGATCGTCCGTCGTCGCTGCCTCTTAAAGCGGAATATTTCCGTGCTTTTTCGGTGGACGCAGCTCGCGCTTGCCGAGCAGTTTGCGCAGGGTCATCGACAGTTGCGACCGCGTCTGCGACGGCTCGATGATGTCGGTGACGTAGCCGCGCGCCGCCGCCAGATAGGGCGACGCGAATTCCGCACGATACTCGGCGACGAGTTCGGCCCGCAGCGCCTTGGCGTCCTCGGCTTCCTTGATTTCCTTGCGATAGAGGATGTTGACCGCCCCGTCGGCGCCCATCACCGCGACCTCGGCCGTCGGCCACGCCAACACCACGTCGGCGCCGAGATCCTGGCTGCACATGGCGAGATAGGCACCGCCGTAGGACTTGCGGGTGAGGATGGTGATCTTCGGCACCGTTGCGCCGGAGTAGGCGAACAGCATTTTCGCGCCGTGGCGAATGATCCCGCCGCGCTCCTGTTCGATCCCCGGGAGGAACCCCGGAACGTCGACGAGGGTGCAGATCGGGATGTTGAAGGCGTTGCAGAAACGAATGAACCGCGCGCCCTTGTCGGAAGAGTCGATGTCGAGACAGCCGGCCTTTTCCATCGAGTTGTTGGCGAGGAAGCCGACGACGATCCCTTCCACCCGGCCGAAACCGACGATCATGTTCTTGGCGAAGCCGGCATGGACCTCGAGAAACTCTTCGTTGTCGGCGAGGCGCCTGATGATCTTTCCCATCTCCATCGGCGCCGAGGGATCGGACTGGACCAGCTTGTCCATGCCGCTGTCCTCGGTCACGGTGACCGCGGCTGTCGGCATGTGCGGCGGATCTTCGGAGTTGTTCGAGGGCAGATAGCTCAGGAGCTGCTTGGCGATATCGACGGCGTGGTGGTCGTCCTCGGCGACGAAGTGGACGTTGCCGCTGACGGTGGCGTGCATGACGGCGCCGCCGACCTCTTCCATCGTCACGTCGCGCCCGGTCACCGATTTGATCACCTGTGGCCCGGTGATGAACAACTGGGCATTGTTGCGGGTCATGATGATGAAGTCGGTCAGCGCCGGCGAATAGGCGGCACCACCGGCGCATGGCCCGGCAATGATCGAGATCTGCGGCACCACGCCGGAGAGCACCACGTTACGGTAGAACACCTCGCCGTAACCGGACAGCGCGTCGACGCCCTCCTGGATGCGCGCCCCGCCGGAATCCGAGATGCCGACGATCGGCGTGCCGTTCTTCAGGGCGTAATCCATGCCGAGAACCATGCGGCGCGCGTGCATCTTGCCGAGCGAACCGCCGAGAACGGTGAAGTCCTGGCTGTAAGCCGTCACCTGGCGCCCATCGACATAGCCGGCGCCGGTGACGACGCCGTCGCCCGGGAAGTCCTGCTTCTTCCATGCCGAAGGCCGTGCACTGGTGCTTGATGAAGGCCCCGACCTCCTGGAAGGTGTCCGGCTGGAACAGATACATCAGCCGCTCACGGGCGGTCATCAGACCTTTATCGTGACGAGCGCTTGGCCTTCTTCTCTCCGCCGGCCACCAGGGCTTGCTTACGCCGTTTTCTGAAGTCTTCGAGGATTTTAGCGTCGAGAGGCATGGTCCTTCATGATCCTCCTTGGTGAAGCCAAAGTCCAAGCCCGGCTCCACGTTCCCCACCGGCGCCGGCGGCGCACAAGTCCGCCGACGATCTCATTTCACTCGGCTCGTATCTGCGCATTGTCGCACCGCACAAGCACCACAATGCTCCCCGAACCAAGCACTCTCATTCGTCTCCAGGGAGTTTTTTGCCCCCGCAAGACCGCCGAAAATAGGGCCCTTGTGCGACAGTGTCAAAACAAAACCTGACTCGCGTGCGTCCATCGGCATGTCCGGTCCGTCAATTTCCTTCGCAGGTGCAAAAAAGAGCCCGGCATCGCCTTGCGGGTACGATGACAGGACGTTGCTCTCGCCCTGCCCGAACGACAAACAAAGCATTTGGTCCGGGCCTTCGAACTAACGTCGGGAGTCATGCCGTGCAAATCCGAGCCGGCGATGAAACACACCGGCGATGGTGGCGAGACCACATTTCGCCGAGAAGGTAGATTTGCCCCGGCTATTCTCCTGTTTTTTTATTGACTCCGACCGGTGATCCGCCACT
The DNA here is from genome assembly GCA_963772635.1 of uncultured Alphaproteobacteria bacterium. GTDB lineage: Bacteria > Pseudomonadota > Alphaproteobacteria > Rhodospirillales > Defluviicoccaceae > JAUXFS01. Next base: position 68,465 of record CAVYYK010000050.1, on the reverse strand, counting down.
ACTTATTTTGGATGCCACACTTGAAAAATCGTGCCCTGTTCGGACGAGCGAACGGTCTGATTTGGCGGGGCCGGCGGGTGTGGGATCCGGCCTACGAGGCACCGTGGATGGGGAGTGCCTCGACACGTAGCAAGCGAGGAGCAGGTATGGTTACGGGCACGGTTAAGTGGTTCAACGCCACAAAGGGGTTTGGCTTCATTACTCCCGATGAAGGGGGAAAGGACGCCTTCGTGCATATTTCCGAGGTCGAGCGGTCCGGCTTGGGCCGCCTCGCGGAAGGGCAGCGGGTCAACTTCAACATCAAACAGGAACCACGCGGTCTGAAAGCCGTCGATCTGGCAGCGGCGGACTGATTGGTTTCGCCGGATCCGACCTCGGTTCCCTTGTCGATCCTTGCCGTTTGAGTAACCGAACCGCTGCCGGTCTGTCGGTGATTCCGCGCACCCGTAAGAGGTCGTTCGGCGGATTCGCCGGCGGGTTGATCGTATGGACGCTCAAAGCGTCAACCTGACTTCGACGACACCGGGTTCGTCGGGGTTTCGGTTGCGCGTGAACTTGAACTGTTCGCAGACCTTGAGCATCGGCCCGTTCTGCCGCATCACCTCGCCGAATATCTCCTTGATACCGCGTGCGCGGCTGTAATCGATGATCCGCCGCATCAGCAGCGGTCCCAACCCCATGCCGGCCATGTCGCTTCGGACGGTGATCGCGAATTCGGCTTTTTCACCGTCGGGACCGGCGGTGATACGAACCACACCGTAAATCTCGCTTATCCCTGGAATCCCCTGCTCGGTCAGCACCAATGCCATTTCCCGGTCGTAATCGATCTGGGTGAGCACCCCGGCGAGTTGATGGCTGAGACTGCTTTTGGCAGCGAAAAACCGCATCCGCATCGCTTCGGGAGACAAATGTGAGTGCATTTCCTGCAACATCGGTTCGTCTTCGGGCCTGATCGGACGGAGCAGGAATGTCCGCCCGTCGGGCAGGTTCAAGTTCTCCTCCAACTCCTTGGGATAGGGGCGGATCGCCAGCCGCTTGGCTGGCGGTTCCTCGCTCCTGCGCACCCGGATGCGGGCATCGAGCACTATCACCCCGAACTCGTCAGCGATCAAAGGGTTGATATCCAGCTCGATGACCTCGCCAAAGTCGATGACCAATTGAGAGATCTTGATCAGGGTCAGCGCCACGTCGTCCAGCGCGGCCGGCGGACGGCCGCGGTATCCCTGCAACAAGGCGTGAACCCGGGTCCGCGCCATTACCTCGTGGGCCAGACGCATGTTGAGCGGAGGCAAGGCGAGGGCCGTGTCTTCGATGATCTCCGCGGCCGTTCCGCCCTGCCCGAACAGGATCACCGGTCCGAACTGGGAATCCTCGATCACGCCGCAGATCAATTCGAAAGCGTCGGGCCGATCCACCATCGGCTGCACGGTGAAGCCTTCGATGCGGGCCTCCGGCACGGCCGCCCGCGCCCGCTCCAGCATCGCCGCCGCGGCATCGCGAACCGCCGCCGGGGCGCGAAGATCGAGAGCAACACCGCCGACGTCGGATTTGTGGAGGATATCCGGCGACAGGATCTTCAGCGCCACCGGGCCGGCCAGCCGGGCGGCGACCGAGGCGGCGGCCTGCGGATCCTCGGCCGTTTGCGTCGGCACGACCGGGATGCCGTAGGCGTGCAGCACCGCTTTCGCTTCCGGCTCGCTGAGCCACTCCCGGCCGCCGTTGAGCACGCGGTCGATCACCGCCCGCGCGGCCGCCGTCTCCGGGACGAAGTCCTCCGGCACCGATGCCGGGGTCTCGGTCAAGGCTTGCTGGTTTTGCCGGTAGCTGACCATGTCGACGAACGCCCGCATCGCCCGCTCCGGGGTGAAGTAGGTGGGGATCCGGTGCTCGGCGAACAGTCGTCGCGCGCCGGCGGCGGCGTCTTCGCCTAGCCAGCTGGTCAGCACGCACCGTTTCTTGCCGGCGATGGTGTCGATCACCGCCCCCGCCGCGGCCTCGCCCGAGGCGATGGCGGTCGGACAGTTGAGCACCAGGATCGCGTCGGTTCCCTTGTCCTTCAACAGGATCTCGAGGGACTTTCCGTACCGCTCGGGTGGCGCATCGCCGATGATATCGACGGGATTCCCCCGCGACCATGTGGGCGGCAGGACGGCACCGAGGGCGGCGATCGTCTCCTCCGATAGTTCCGCCAGCCGGCCACCGTGGTCCATCAGCGCATCGACGGCCATGACGCCGACGCCGCCGCCGTTCGTCAATATGGCGATCCGATCGCCGGATGGGCGCTGGCCCATACCGAGCGTCTCGACGGCGCCGAACAGGCCGCCGATATCATGGACCCGCAGCATGCCGGCGCGGCGGAAGGCTGCGTCGTAGACGGCGTCCCGGCCGGCCAAGGCGCCGGTGTGCGAGGCGGCCGCGCGGGCGGCGGCGGGGTGGCGGCCGGACTTGATCACGATTACCGGCTTGATGCGAGCGGCGGCGCGAGCGGCGGACATGAACTTCCGGGCATCCTTGATCGCCTCGATGTAAAGCAGGATGCCGCGGACCTCGATCTGGCCGGCCAAGTAGTCCAGCATGTCGCCGAAATCGACGTCGCCGGTATCGCCGAGTGAGACGAAATGGGAAAAACCGATACCCCGTGACGTCGCCCAGTCGAGCACCGAGGTGACGATTGCACCGGACTGGGCGATGAAAGCCAGATTGCCTTGCTTGGGCTGGATGTGGGCGAAGCTCGCGTTGAGCCCCGCACCGGGCGCCATCACCCCCAGGCAGTTGGGGCCGACGATGCGCAGGGTGTGGGGGCGGGCGGCGTCCAGCATCGCCTGCCGCAGGAACCCGTCATCGGCGTTGCCGTCCGCCCCGAAGCCGGCGGTGATGACCACGGCCGCCCGGGTGCCGCGTTCGGCGAAGGCGGCGATCAGTCCGGGCACCGTCTCCGGTGGCGTGGCGATGACGGCGAGGTCGGCCGGGACCGGCAGGGATCCCGCGTCGGCGTAGGTCAGCACCCCCTCGATCGCCTTGTGTTTGGGATTGACCGGCATGATCGGGCCGTCGAAACCGGAGTTGAACAGATTGTGGGCGAGGACCGCACCCACCGACGCCGGCCGCTTGCTGGCGCCGATCAACGCAATCGACTGGGGCTTGAACACGTAGTCCAGATTGCGAATGGTCATGGCAATTATTCCCCTGTTTCCCTGCCGCGGGTGGGTCGTCGACCGAATATCTGTCGCGAGACTATATCCTCAATCCCTCCCCACCGGAACCGGTACGGCCGACCACCGAGTCCCATATCGTTCAGCGGGGAAAAGGCTCGCGAGCTTCCGGTAAAAGGGTACGAAATCCTTGAACTCGCTGCCAAGTTGTGGCATTTATATCGTGCGCCACAGAGAAAGGGGGAATTGTTGTCGAAATCGTCCGTGCTTGCCTGGCTTGCGGCCGCCTTTGTCGCCTTCACCTCCCTGCCGTCGGCAGCGGATTTCCCGGTACGCCGGCCCTCCGCGATCAAGGCCGACAGGGTTCTCATCGTCAAGGGCGAGCGACAGCTTTACCTGCTCCGCAGCGGCATGGTTTTCCGAGCCTATCCCATCGACCTCGGCCGCGATCCGGACGGTCCCAAAATAGAGGAAGGCGACGGTCGGACACCCGAGGGGGAGTACGTGCTCGACTGGCGCAATCCGAACAGTCGCTTTTACCGCTCGATCCACATTTCCTATCCCAATTGGCGGGACACCTCTCGAGCCCGCGAACTTGGCGTCCACCCCGGCGGCCTGATCATGATTCACGGTCTCCCCAGCCATCTGCCGGTGACCAGCCGCGACGAGCTTCCCCGCGACTGGACCGAGGGCTGTATCGCCGTCAATAACCGGGCGATGGACGAGATCTGGGCGGCGGTGGAAGACGGGACGCCGATCGAAATTCTGCCCTGAGCGAGGTGCCGAGCGTTTGCTTTGCGGCTGACGAAACGTGCCGGCCGGAAGCATGGCGCTTGATTTCGGGCCGCGGTCTTTCTAAAGAGGGCGGTGGTGGGGTACTCGCCTTGCTGCGCACACGCGCATTCCCCTGTATGAATTTTTAGCGGAGGGTAACTATGAGGACGGCTTTCAGGAAGGCCATACCGATCATGATGGTGGCTGGTGGATTGGTTGTCGGCGGCTGTGCGTCGTCGGGTGACGTCGATCGGCTCAACGGCGAAGTCAACGGATTGCGCAGCGACATCCAGAAGCTTCGGGAAGAGACCCGGGCGACCCGGGCGGAATCGATCAAGGCCCAGGAGATGGCCCTCCAGGCCTCGAACAACGCCGCTGCGTCGTCGCGCGAAGCGCAGAACGCTGCGAACGCCGCTACCGCCGCGGCCGAGAGGTCCGAGCGGATGTTCCAGAAATCCCTGCGCAAGTAGGTTTTCCGGCACCGATCGGCAACGGGCGCTCGCAATGGTATCCGCCGGGATCGGCCGGCGGATACGGTGGCGGTCGAGAGGTGCGCCGGGGCGATTCCGTCGCCTCGGTGATTCGATTTTTTGGGGGTAAGTCGTGCTCACCCCCTCCCGAACCGAGGTAGCCATGCCGCGCTTGCGCGTTTCCGTCATCGGCGTTCTGCTGGTGATGTTGCTGTCGATCGATGGGCGAGCCTTTGCCGCCGATCCCGAAAATACCTTGTACCTGGATCTCAAGGATGGCCGCGTGGTCATCGAGATGCTGCCCGATATCGCTCCCAAACACGTCGCCCGAATCAAGGAGCTCACCCGCAAGGGTTTCTACGACGGCCTCGTCTTCCACCGGGTGATCGACGGTTTCATGGCGCAGACGGGCGATCCCAAGGGCAACGGCACCGGCGGGTCGGGCGTCAAGCTCCCGGCGGAATTCTCGAAACACCCGTTCGTGCGCGGAACGGTCGGCATGGCCCGCGCCGCCAGCCCCGACAGCGCCGATTCACAGTTCTTCATCTGCTTCGCGCCGGCGCGCTCGCTGAACGGTCAGTATACGGTCTGGGGCCGGGTCATCGACGGAATGGAATACGTCGACAAGATCAAACGCGGTGACGAGCGCCGCAATGGAACCGTCGAGAATCCCGACCGTATCGTCCGCATGCAGGTCGCCGCGGACGTTAAGAACTAGTACCGACTTTCACAGATCCTTGCCCCATGTGACGACCTTCCGAGGTCGTCCGGCCGGGCTCTTATGGCGACGGGGGGCTCGTCGTCCGAGCGATAAGAGGGATCGCGATTTTCGACAAAGAGATATTCCGCCGATCCCCGGCCTGATAGCATCGATCCTCGAACGAAATCACCGTACTCATAAGAGGAGGAAGCGATGAGGAGAGCGATCACATCGGTTGCGGTGGTGGCGATCTTGTCGATGGCCCTGCCGGGTCGATCGTTCGGCGCCGACGGACCGGGGCTGTGGGACGTCTACAACAAGTTCCTGAAGGACGCGAAGTACGTCGATCTCACCCACGCGTTCGAGCCCGTGCAGCCCGTTTGGCCCGGGTTCGGGAACGCCAAGTTCAAGCCCGCCGTGGCCGGACAGCGGATAGAGGGCTACGTCGAGGTCGGAGAGGAATTTACATACGAAAAGCATGGTTTTGTGGCGACGGCCTACGAGCTTCCGACCGATCAGTACGGCACTCAGCTCGACCCGCCCGCCCATTGGGACAAGTTGGGGGCGACGATCAGCGATATCCCCGCGACCTACGCCATTCGGCCGCTCGTCGTCATCAACATCGCCGACAAGGTCGCCAAGGACCAGGGCTATCACCTCCAGATCGACGACGTGAAAGCCTGGGAGGCGGCGCACGGGAAGATCCCCGAGGGGGCCGTCGTCATGGTGCGATCGGACTGGTACAAGCGCTGGAACGACATCGAGCGGTTCAACGAGAAGTCGTTCCCGGGAGTCGGTTTGGATGCGCTCAAGTTTCTGCATCTGGAACGGAAAATCCTGTTTCACGGGCACGAACCCCTCGATACCGATACCACGCCGAACCTCGAGGGCGAGTACTGGCTGATGCACAACCACTTTGCGCAGGCCGAGGGTGTGGCCAATCTCGACCAGGTGCCCGAGGCGGGCGCCCTGATCGTGATCGGTTTCGCCAAGCCGCTGGGTGGGACCGGCGGCTATGCCCGCTACGTGGCGATCGCCCCGCCCGACTGGCCGCACGGGGTGTCCGTTACGGAGATGCCCGGAGCGCCGCTGCCGACCCAGCCCTATCCGCTCAAGCGGGACGAGCATGGCGTGATGCGGCCCACGGCCGGCGACTAGGATTCGCCCTCGGAGACGAGTCCCGGCGAAATTGACGCGGTCGAGAAAGAAGCGCGACCCGCCGCGATCGGGACCGTCGGCGACGGCGGCGACCGCCCCACTGAACTTCGCTCGCCGGATGGGTGGAATTTTTCTGAGGCCCGATCAACGAATCGAAACGAAAGACGAGGCGATGCCGGCAGAACCTTCAACGCAGATTTCGGAGACCAAAGCGATTATCGACGCCTACGGAACGTTCGTCGACCGGTTGCGGTTGAGCCCCGCGGAAATCCACGACGAGGCCGAGCTTCCGCATCCGAAGCAACGGATCGTCGACGCTCTGGCGGCGGCCTGGTCGCTAAGCGGCGGTCTGTCGTATGCGCCGGCGCGCATACAGGGTTGGCTGCTGCTGCTGGCGCAGTTTCAGCCCGGGGTCGGCGAGCCGATCGGCGACCCCGCCGCCGAGACGGCACGAAGAATGACCGGCGCGCGGGAAACCGGCAAACCCGCGAATCCACCGGAACTTGGCCGACAGGTGGCGGAACAAGCCATCGAACAGGCATGGTCGATCCGCCGGCAGACGTTCCGCGGCAGGGTCGAGCAGGAAAGAGCGCACCTGCTCGGCTTGCTTCGAAGCTAGGGTCTGATCGAATATACGGAATACTCTATGAGCCGGACTCTTAGGGGAAATCAAGAAGTCGAATTTCCGAGAGTATGCATCATGGGAATTTTAAAAAAGTGATCAAAAATCATTTGTGGATAATTTAATCAGTTTTCTTATTTGTGATTCACAGAGCTTCCTGCTTAAGCCTTTCATTTATTATATATTATATTTTTTCGGCGGCCCATTGCGGGCAGGTGCGGCGTCGACGGGCAAATTCCCGGTATCCCCGGCCGGGTCTCGCAGGTTATTGACTTTTTCGCGATATCCTCTACTTATGATACATACGCGTTGCATTTGTTTTGTGTTACCTGAATAGCCGGCACGCCGATTAGCTTAGTTATCCCCTAACAATGTAAGCGTTAAACCGACTGCGCCTTCGCGCGAAGTAAGGCGCGGAACTCGTACTTCCGTTAGAGGAAATAACTATGCCTACAGGTACCGTGAAATGGTTCAACCCGGCCAAGGGTTTCGGGTTCATCGAGCCGGAAGACGGCTCAAAAGATGCCTTCGTCCACATTTCGGCCGTCGAGCGCGCCGGACTGAGTTCGCTCAGGGAAGGACAGAAGGTCACCTATGAACTTCAGTCCGGAAAGAACGGCAAAACCTCGGCCGAAAATCTGTCCGTAGCGGATTAATTACACTAAGGCGCCGCCTCCAACTCCGGTTGGCGGCGGCTGCCGCTCTTCGTTGGCGATGCGGCCTTCAACGATCGACCGACGGATCGACGGAGTTGGGCGGCCCGGTCTGTTGTGATCCCTTCGACACCACTAGTACCAACGAACAACAAGAAGAAAGCGGCGCGATACGCCCGCCGGTTGCCGACCTTGCGTATCAGCCCGCATGCGGACCCGCATGCGCAGCGGGACAAGGGTACCCGCCTGTGATGCCTCGAACCGAAGCAGAGGATTCGTGAAATGTTGAAGTCAGCAAAATCGAAGGCCGAGGAACTGTTCACCGCGACCCAGAAAAAAGACCAGCTGGCCCTGAAAGAAAAGGAAAAGGTGCAGCGAGAGAGAGCGGACCACGTGGCGGGGCTACGGGCCCTCCGCCTGGCCAAGGAAGCGGCCGACAAGGATGCCGCCGAGGAGGCAGATGCAGCGAAAGCGGCGGCCAAGACCAAGAAACCCTCGCGCTTGCCCCAGGGCCAACGACGCCAATCGTAACGGCCGCAACGCCGCGACCGACCCGACATCGAAAAACAGCAATCGGTGTTCGTCTCACACCCGCGCGAAACCCGATAAACCGATCGATTTCTGCCTTGGGTCCAGGCGCTCAGAGCCTGACGCAATACATTATGAGTCAGGCTCTTACCGTCGGCGGTCGGAGAGGAAGCCGCGGACTGCCTGTTCGGTGGCGCGGGTCAGGAAATGGCGGCCACGGGCCATCGCCTGCTCCAACGAGACCGGGCCGGGGCAAAGGCTGAACACGGCGTCGATGCCGATGGCATGGAGATCGCCCAGGTTCTCTCCTACGCTTCCGGCGATGGCGAGGCACGGGATGTTGCGGGCCCTGGCACGGGCGGCGACCCCGGCCGGCGCCTTGCCGAACGCCGTCTGGAAATCAATCTGACCTTCGCCGGTGAGGACCAGGTCGGCCTCTTCGAGCCGTTGGTCGAGGCCGACGAGATCGAGCACCAGATCGACCCCCCGGCGCAATTCGGCGCCGAGAAAGGCGCAGAGGCCGGCGCCGAGCCCGCCCGCGGCGCCGGCGCCCGGGAGGTCGCGCACGTCGACGCCGAGATCGGCCTCGATGACCGCGGCGAGATTGGCTAGACCGGCGTCCAGTGCCTCGATCTGCGCGGGCGTCGCCCCTTTCTGCGGACCATAGACGTGCGAGGCACCCTTCGGGCCGAGCAGGGGATTGCTGACGTCGCAGACGGCCTCGAACCGAACGCTCTCGACCCTCGGATCGAGACCGGAAGCGTCGATCCGCCGAATCCGATCGAGCGCGCCGCCCACCGGCTCGACAGTCGCACCTTCGGCGTCGAGAAAACGGACGCCCAAAGCCGTTGCCATGCCGACCCCGCCATCGTTGGTGGCGCTGCCGCCGATCCCGACGGCGATCCGCGAGACGCCCAGATCCAGCGCCGCGGCGATCATTTCGCCGGTGCCAAGGGTGGTGGTTTTGGTGGCGTCGCGTTGGTTTTCGGACAGAAGGGCGAGCCCGCTGGCAAGCGCCATCTCGATCGCCGCGAAGCTCATCGCCGGAACGTAACAGAAGCGCGCCTGAACCGGCCGGCCCAGCGGTCCGCTGACCGTCACCGTCCGGGCTTCGCCGGCCAGCGCTTCGAGCGCGACGTCGACGAGTCCGTCACCACCGTCGGCGACCGGAACCTGGACAATCTCGGCATCCGGCACCACCCCGGTGATTCCTTCGGCCATGGCGGCGGCGGCCTCGCTCGCGCTGAGACACCCTTTGAACGCATTCGGTGCGACGACGACTTTCATACCCGGTCTTCCCAGCGGTCATTTCAACCGACATCGCCGATCGGCAAAAGCCCTGTTTTCTCATCGTCGAGAAGACGCGGCGTCCGACCGACCGGACAGGGCGGCGTATCTTCACTTCGGGCGCCCGAGACGAGCGGAGAATTTTGACTATGGAAGCTCGGCGACAGGCGTTATACGGCGACCGTCGGTGACGGGACAAGACGCCTTCGCGAGAAGATCGTGGATTTGATCGCCCGGGCGATTCCCAGCTCCGGCTTGTTCCGGCGGGTCGTCCAGCGCCGGCCCTCTACGTGACGGCCTGACCGAACGGGTAGGACTGAAACCGTTTGTGTAACCAAGGAGATTTCGATGGGTATCGAAGTAGGATTTTTGGGATTGGTAGTTCTGGCTCTGGATATCTGGGCGCTCCTCAGCATCGTTCAAAGCGGTGCCTCGACGGGCGGCAAGGTCATCTGGATCCTGCTCGTCCTGATCTTTCCCCTGCTCGGCTTCATCATCTGGCTGTTCGCCGGCCCGCGGGGAAGCAAGAGCCGTTAACCTCGGCCAGCGACCCCAGAGACCAAGTGTTCTGGCTCGAACATCGGATACCCATGGGTGCGCGAAGGCTCGGTCGAGGACTCTACAAGCGAAGCCCCGCCGGTCCGGTTACCAGCATGCGAACCAGCTCCGCCTGCCGATCGGTGCCGGTCTTGCTGAAAACCTGCTTGAGATGCTTGCGGACCGTGTCGTAGGTGACTCCCAGGTTCTCGGCGACCAAGTCGAGCCGCTGGCCGCTGGCCAACAGCGCGACCACCCGCCCCTCCGCACGGCTGAGCCCATAAAGCTGACAAATCTGAGCCGGGTCCATCTCCATCGGTCGGTCCGGATCGCCGACGAACACGATCGCCACCGGCTTGTCCTCGACGTCGGACTCGTCCCACTCGTCCACCGGCATGAGGAACATCGACAGCGGCTTCTGTCCGGATGAACGCGGCACGCTGAACGCCGGCACCGCTTCCGCTCGGTTTTCCCCCCGGTTCGCCGTCAATCGTACGACAAGGTCTCGAAACCGCAGCTTGCGCCAACCCCAGTCCACCCAAAGTCCACCTTCGGCAATGGTCAGCGCCTCACCGGCGTCGATAATCTTCCTTGCCGTCTCGTTCGCGCCGATCACGGTGCCGCGCCCGCTCAACATGACGACCCCCATCGGCATGGCATCCAGCGCCTCCATTGCGATCCGCTGAACGTCCTGAGCTTTGCGGAAAGCCTGTCCGGCCCGAAAGCCCCGCCGCATCTTGGGCAACAGCAGGCGGAGCAACGTGGTCTCGTTCTCGTCGAACGGCCCGGCGTCCTCGGAGCGACCAAAGAAAAGGTAGGTTACGGCGCTCCCCTGTCGATCGAGAACGCCGAAAAGATGGTGCATGAGGTCTTGCGGGGCGAGCCAATCCCGATAAAAATCCGTCGCAACGAGTTCATCGTCGGGAACGATCTGCTGACTTGTCCAGACAACCCCAGGTACCTGGAAGCGCTCCTCCCGTCGCAACCAGGCATCGAGATGGGCGTACTGCTCCTCATACGATCTAACGTAGCGGGCGTTGATATTCGCAAAGTGCTCCAAGCGGCCGGTCTCCGACTCGTAGTCGCGAAAAGCAACCGCGCAGTTCGCGGCGTCGACCGCGTTCGACAACTTCGTCAGAACCTGCGGCCACTGCTTCCAATCCATATTGGCGTCGTAAAAACCGGAAACGAGGTCGACGAGCAAACTGCCCTTCTGATTGAGAATTTGCGTAGCCAGCGGGCCGAAGACCGCTTCGTTGTCGCGCCTTTCCGCCCACGCCCGCCGGTCCCGTCCGCTTCGCCGTTCCGCAGCGAAACTCAGACCCGCACGCGACCGCCGGTCCTGACCGGTTCGTCGGTCGGAATGCGATCGAGGGACATACGACCGGCCCGAGTTTCCCGCATGACTGGCGGTGTCTCTTCGATCGAGCCCCGATCGCCTTTCCATGCTTTCTCGACTTTCTGACAGGTCGTGTCGTCGGTCCCGACCCGACCTGCGGTCTGCGGACCGCCCTTTGTTCATCCTTCTCCGTCCTTTGCTCGATGATGCCGCCACCGCTCTCTCGACGCCAGAGCCATTTTCCTCAGATTGCATCGATCAACACCCCATGCTCCCCAGATGGACCAATTCCCCGATTGTCATTGTGACAGTTTATATCGCTTTTTCCAATAAACAGGTTGTGATTATCCATTGGGCAAATGCAAGGAGCCTCAAAGACTAGGTAAACAGGCCGCTTTAGGAAAAACGCGGTGATTCCCGGCCCCTGAAAGGACCGTCTTCCTGTTCCTTGGGGATAGAAATATTCAAATCGTCATTGACGTGTTCGGCCGGGACACGACTGAACGACGCTTGTCGCCGGCACGGCCCCGCCTTCCGCTCAATGCGGGTGACGATCCGACACACATGCCGGTCGCCAGTGGCGCGACGCGTGTTAAAACAGGCGATGATCAGCAGCTCCCCATGCTCACCCGAACCGGACGGGAAAGTCGGTCCTAGCCTTTGGCTCGTTCTCGGCGACAAGCTGGGCGACAATGCCCAGGTCGAGATCATTGCCGACGCCCTCGGTTGGCCCTGCCAACGAAAACGGCTGCGTTTTCTCGAACGCTACGCCGTCAGAAAACCGCTGTTCAGACCTTCCGTCCATCATGTCGAGCAGGGACTCTCCGATCCACTCGTCCCCCCGTGGCCGGATCTGGTGCTCACCGTCGGCCGCCGCCCCTCGATGGCGGCGCTGTGGATCCGCAAACAGTCCCGAGGCCGGACCAAGCTCGTCATCGTCGGCCGCCCCAGACGGATGCTCGATCGCTTCGACCTGGTCATCGCGACGCCGCAATATCGACTGCCCGACCGTCCGAACGTGCTCAACCTCGATCTTCCGTTGATGCAGGTTGACGAGGCGAGGATCGCCGAAGCAACCGAAACGTGGGGTGAACGCTTCCGCTCCATGCCGAGGCCGTTGACCGCCGTCCTTGTCGGTGGCCCGACCCAACCCCTGGTCCTCGATGCCCCGGTGGCGCGTCGCCTCATCGACATGATCGAGCGATCATCCCGGGGAGGCGAGGGCACCCTGTTCGTGACCACCAGCCGGCGGACCCCCGCGAAAGTGGTGGAAGCCCTCGCCGAAATGCTGCCTCCCGGCGGGCACCTCTACCGTTGGGACCCGTCGGCGACGGACAACCCCTATCTGGCGCTGCTGGGACTTGCCGATCGATTCGTCGTCACCGGCGACAGCATTTCGATGATCGTCGAGGTCGCCCGGCTCGGGAAGCCGCTGGCGATCTTTCCGCTGCCGGTCAAATCGGCGTCGCACCGACGCCTGCGCAAGCTCGTCGCCGGGCTCCTGCGTCCGCTGGCCGACCGCGAAGTCCGCGGCGGCTTCCTCGGCTGGCTGAGCGATGTTCTCTACAATCTCAACCTGGTGACCCATCCGCGGGATTTCGCGGCCCTGCACCGACAATTGATCGAGCGCGGACTGGCGGTGAAGCTCGGCGATCCGTTTCCGTCCAAGGCGCCACAGGTGCCCGACGAGGTGTTGCGCGTCGTCGAGCGGATCAGGGCGCTGATGCGGCAGCAATGAAGACCGTCCCCCGCCCGGCGAGGCATCCCAATTCCAAGCTTAACGCGCCTCGCCCGCATCTGTATGGTTGCCGGCCGAGGTAGGGAGCGAGGGAAGGAGTGACATCGCGGTTCGGCGCGGTGTATCCAGACAATAAAGAGTGAGACGGGGAGAGGTCATGCCGCTCAGTGCAATTCGCGATTTCTTCAAGATGGAGGCCGCCGGCGGGATCGTGCTGGTGATTGCCGCCGCGCTGGCGGTGGTCGTGTCCAATACGGACCTCGCCGGCTTCTACGACTGGTTCCTCAATATCCCCGTCGAGGTTCGCATCGGCGCCCTGCAGATCGCCAAGCCGAGCCTGCTGTGGATCAACGATGGTCTGATGGCGGTGTTCTTCTTCCTGGTCGGCCTCGAGATCAAGCGCGAGTTTCTCGAGGGCGAGTTGTCATCGGTGTCGCAGGCAATGTTGCCCGCGGTCGCCGCGGTCGGCGGCATGGTGGTTCCGGCGCTGATCTATGCCGGCCTCAACTTCGGCGACGCGGAGGACATCAACGGTTGGGCCATTCCGGCGGCGACCGACATTGCGTTCGCGCTCGGGATCCTGGCCTTGCTCGGCGACCGGGTCCCCCTTTCGCTGAAGGTGCTGCTTGCGGCGATTGCCATCTTCGACGACCTCGGCGCCATCATCATCATCGCGATTTTCTACACGTCTGAGTTGTCCATACTGTCGCTGGTCGGAGGGTTGGTCGCCTTCGGGGTGCTGGTGACCCTCAACCTGATGCGGGTCGTCAAGATCGCCCCTTACGTGATCGTCGGCATCATCATGTGGGTTTGCGTGCTCAAGTCGGGCGTGCACGCAACCCTGGCCGGCGTCGCCCTGGCTTTGACAATTCCACTCCGGGCGACCGATGAACACGGTCACTCTCCCCTCAGGCATCTGGAGCATGGCCTGCATCGGTGGGTCGCCTTCGCCATCCTGCCGATCTTCGCCTTCGCCAACGCCGGAGTGACCTTCAAAGGCATCGGCCTCGACAGTTTCGTCGAACCGGTAAAGCTCGGCGTCTCGCTCGGGTTGTTCGTCGGCAAACAGATCGGCGTGTTCGGCGTTCTCTGGCTGATGATCAGCCGAGGCTTCGCCCGTATGCCGGACGGCGCCAACTGGCTACATCTTTACGGTGTCTCTCTCCTGTGCGGCGTCGGTTTCACCATGAGCCTGTTCATCGGCGGCCTCGCCTGGGAGCACGGCCACTTCGATGCCTCGGTGCGCCTCGGCGTCATCACCGGCTCGATCGCCTCCGCCGTAGTCGGATTTCTGGTCCTGAGCGCCGGATCGATCAAGAAGCCGAAACCGGCACCGGAGGTCGAGATCATACCGGCGGAGACGGAAGGTCCGGGACACGGACATGCAAAAAAGCAACGATTGACCGGGAATATTGGCCCGGATTCGACACTTGGCGTTTTCCTCGGGTTTCGCAACCTGTAAAGTGTCCGCTCGGCCATCGGGTCTCGAATATCAGTCGGAGCGCAGCACATGTCGTTGCCTGTTCCCTTCCGCGCTATCCGCGCGCTCGTCGCGGTCGCCGGGCTTGTTCTCCTCTCGGCCTGCGAGTTGGGGTTGCAGGCGTACCAGCAATCCTCGTCGGGCGGCTGCGAGAACTGGCAAGCGGGGTGTCCGATCGACATCGACGTCAAGGCGGACGGACCGATTCTGACCACGCGCAGCGATGTCCAACGCGCGGAGATCGTCGGCGCGGCCGCAACAACAGAAGTCCGCGCCTGCGCCGGCTGGCCGAACACCTGCCCGTTGCGGATCATGGGTGACGTGATCGAGGAGCAGTACTTCTTCGTGTTCTGACGCCCCGCGACGCCACTAGCCGATGACGTGGTAGCCGCCGTCGACGTAAAGCGTATCGCCGGTAATCAGCTTGGCGTAGTGGGTGGCGAGGAAAGCCGTCGCCATACCCACATCCTCGATGGTAACCAGGGCGCGCGCCGGCGCCCGCGCCGCCGCCTTTTCCATCAGTTCGTCGAACCGGCCAATCCCCGATGCCGCTCGGGTCTTGATCGGTCCAGGGGAGATGGAATGGACGCGAATCCCTTTCGGACCCAGTTCGGCAGCCATGTAGCGCGCCGAGGACTCCAGCGCCGCCTTCACCGGCCCCATCACGTTGTAGTTCTCGACCACCTTCTCGGCGCCGAAATAGCTCATGGTGAACAACGCGCCGCCGTCCGTCATCAACGGTTCGGCCAGCCTCGCCATCCGGATGAAGGAATGGCACGAGACTTCCATGGCCATCAGAAAGCCTTCTTGCGAACAGTCGGTGACCCGGCCGTGGAGGTCGTCCCTCGGCGCAAAAGCGATCGAATGCAGGGCGAAATCCAGTCTGCCCCATTCCTTGTCGATCGCCTCGAACACGGCCTCCAACTGACCTTCCTCGCGGACATCGCAAGGGAGATAAAGCGATGGCGAGACGTCGAGGGCTTCGGCGAGCGGCTGGGTGAACTTCTTGGTCTTGTCGTTCAGGTAGGTGATGCACAGGTCGGCACCGATCCCGCGAAACGCTTGCGCGCATCCCCAGGCAATGGACTGGTCGTTGGCGATCCCGATGACGATCCCCTTCTTACCCTCTAGCGGCGGCTTGCCCCGCGACGCTCTCAAGGAATTGAGCAATACCGTATTTGGCTTGTTGTCACTCATGGGTTGCTACCTCCTCCTCATTTCTCCGGCTTGAAGATCGTCACTCGTTCAACACGCGCGCCGTGTGAATAGCGATCATCCGCTCTTCGTTGGTCGGGATCACCCAGGCGGATACCGGGCTGGTTTCGGTGCTGATGCGGGGACCGCCCCGGGCGTTGGCTTCGGGGTCAAGTTCGATGCCGAGCCAGGACGCCCGCCGGCAGACCCGCTCGCGGATCTCGGGGGCGTTCTCACCGATGCCGGCGGTGAACACCAGCGCGTCGATGCCCTCGAGCGCAGCGGTGAGGGCGCCCAGATATTTGGCGATCTGATAGACGAACAGATCGACCGCCTCGGCCGCCCGCGGCGCGTCGCTGGCGAGCAGGTCGCGCATGTCGTTGCTGACGCCGGAGACGCCGAGCAGCCCGGATTCCTTGTAGAGCAGTTTCTCGATCGCCGCGCCGTCGTAGCCGCGTTCCTGGATCAGGTAGAGAACGACGCCCGGGTCGAGCGCGCCGGTCCGCGTACCCATCGGCAACCCGTCGACCGCCGTGAAGCCCATTGTGCTCTCGATGCTCTTGCCGTCACGGATCGCGCACATGCTGGCGCCGCTGCCGAGGTGGGCGACGACGACCCGCGACGCCCTCGGCGCATAATCGGGAAGTCGGCGAGCGATATACTCGTAGGAAAGCCCATGGAATCCATAGCGGCGCACCCCGCCGTCGGTGACCGAGGGCGGCAGCGCGAACATCTGCGCCACCGGCGGCTGGGTGCGGTGAAAGGCGGTGTCGAAGCAGGCGACCTGTGGAAGCGCCGGATCGAGCTCCGCCAGGGCGCGGATCGCCGCGAGATTGTGCGGCTGATGCAACGGCGCCAACGGCACCAGTTTCTCGAGCTCCGCCATCACCGCGTCGTCGACGCGGGTGGCCGCCGAGAAGGCGAGCCCGCCATGGACCACCCGATGACCCGCCGCCACCAGCTTGATGTCGGTGGCGTTCGTGTGGATCCACTCGATCAGGAACCGCAGGCACTCGGCGTGGTTGACCACGGCACCCTCGGGCCATTTGTGCGCGCCGATGACCACGCCGCCTTCGTTGCGCACCTTGAAGGACGGCGCGGTGCCGATCCCCTCGATCTGTCCCTTGCCGAGCAGCGCCGGCTCCGGGGCGCCGCTCGTCAACGTAGCCGGCAAACTTGAGGCTCGACGAGCCGGCGTTGATGATCAGGATGGCGTTCTGCATCGCCGGTCACTCCGCCGCCGGTTTCATCGCCACGGACTTGCGCCGATGATGGACGAGCAGCACCGCCAACGCGCAGGACGCGAGGCGGGTGCGGGCGCTGTCGGCGCGGCTGGTGAGCACGATCGGCACCCGTGCGCCAAGAACGATGCCGGCGGCCTCGGCATCGGCCATGAAGGTGAGCTGCTTGGCCAGCATGTTGCCGGCTTCCAGGTCGGGAACGACCAGGATTTCAGCGAGGCCGGCGACGGGCGAGACGATGCCCTTGGTGTGCGCCGCCTCGACGTCGATGGCGTTGTCGAAGGCGAGCGGACCGTCGATGATACCCCCGGTGATCTGACCCCGCTCGGACATCTTGCACAGCGCGGCGGCCTCGATCGTCGAGGGGATCGAGGGCGTGACGGTTTCGACCGCGGACAGAATGGCGACCTTCGGCTTGTCGATGACCGAGCGCATGGGCGAGGTCGATGGCGTTCTGACAAATGTCCCGCTTGGCCATCAGATCCGGGAAGATGTTGATGGCGGCATCGGTGACGATGATGGCACGTTGGTAAGTCGGTACGGCAAGCAGAAAACAATGGCTCAACCGACGCTCGGTGCGCAGACCTTTCTCCTTGCTGCATCACCGCGTGCAGCAATTCGTCGGTGTGCAAGCTGCCCTTCATCAACGCCTCGGCTTCCCCGGCTCGGACCAGGGCCACGCCTTGCTCGGCGGCGTGGTGGCTATGCTCGGTCGGGATTAGCCGGTACGGGGAGATATCGAGGCCCTCGGCCTCGGCGATGGCGCGGATCCTGGCCTCCGGCCCGACCAGGATCGGCTTGATCAGGCCCCGCTCGGCGGCCTGGATCGGCCCGGCCAGGGCGTCGTCGCTGCACGGGTGGACGACCGCCGTCGAGACCGGTTCGAGATCCTCGCACATCTTGATCAGCTCGAGATAACGGTCCTCGCGGCGGAGCTGGACCTTGGGCATCTCGACCACCGGTTGCCGGATCTTCTCCTTCGGGGCGACCACCTCGGCGTGACCGGTGATGATCTCGTCGCCTTTCGCATCGGTGCACCGGAGATCGAGAACGACCACCCCGCTCTCCGCGCGTTTTTCGGTCACCGTGACCGTCGCGGTGACCCGCTGGCCCACGGGGAACGGCCGCGGGAACTCCACCTCGGTCGTCCTGGTGAAAGAGCCCAGCCCCGGCAGCTTGGTGCCGATGAGGGTCGAAAACAGCGCCGCCCCCCACGTGCCGACGCCGCTGGCCTCGAGGAAATCCCCTTCAACCGGCGCCGCCTGCTTCAACGTCATCACGTTGGGGTTGGCGGTGACGGCCGCCCAGGTCTCGATATCGTCCCTTCTCAGCGCCGCCGAGACGGTTGCCGAATCCCCGACCTGGATCTCGTCGAAGGTCTTGTTCTCCAGCATTTCGGTCATCGCTGATGTCTCCAGTTTAAGCTCCGATCCGAGGGCACCGCTTCCCGGACCATCCGAACGACAGTTCCGCCGGCGGTGAATGATATAATCCGGGATGCAACGATGACCAACCGAGATAGCGCATGGCAGAGTTGCGGCACCGTCGCCGGATCCTCGGGTCCCGAAGCTCATGCCGGCAAGCTTAAAACGTTTGCTTGGGACTCCATGGAGGCCCGTTCCGACAGTCCTATCCTCGTGGTTCCTGTAGCCGAGGCTTGATGTTGTGGTAGGGTTGGTCGGAGCCGTGGTCCATCGGATGCGGCGGACGTGGTCGATCGAACCCCGTCGAAATTACGGATGAGCCTCGGTCACGGATCTGCAAGGAACATTGAACGATGCACTTGGACGAATTCCTGCTCGCCGCCGTGATCCTGCTCACCGCGACGGCGCTGTTCGTCTCGCTGTTCAAGCGTCTGGGGCTGGGGTCGGTTCTGGGTTTCCTTGCGGCAGGAATCCTCGTCGGACCATCCGGCTTCGCGATCACCAAGGACGTAGAGGGATTGCGCCATTTCACCGAGCTCGGCGTCGCCCTGTTCCTGTTCATCATCGGGTTGGAGATGCAGCCGAAAAAGCTGTGGTCGATGCGGAGGTCGGTGTTCGGCCTTGGTTCGTCGCAGGTCCTGCTCACCGGTGTGGTGATCGCCGGCTACTCCATGTTGTTCGACACCAAATGGCAAACGTCCCTCATCCTTGGCCTCGGATTTGCGTTGTCGTCCACGGCGTTCGTCCTGCAGATGCTGGGCGAGCGGGGCGAGATGGCCACGGAACACGGCAAGGCGTCCTTCTCGATCCTGTTGCTGCAGGACATGGCGATCGTTCCCTTGCTGGCGCTGGTGCCGTTCTTGTCCGACGCCCCGGCCACGTCATCGGAACTGCCGTTCTGGCTGCAGGCGATCGGAATCATCGCTGTTATCGGCGCAGTGCTGCTGATCGGCCGATACCTGATCCCGATCGCGCTGGCGTGGACCGCCAAAAATCGCAACAAGGAAGCGTTCGTCATGGTCGCGATGTTGACGGCACTGGGCGCGTCCTTTGCGATGGAACTGGTCGGCGTGTCGATGGCCTTAGGCGCGTTCCTGACCGGAATGATGCTCTCCGTATCCGATTACCGGCATCAGATCGAGGCCTCCGTCGAGCCGTTCAAGGGATTGCTGATCGGGTTGTTCTTCATCTCCGTCGGGATGTCGATCGACCTCCACCTGCTCGTCGATCAGTGGCTCGGGGTGGTGGGGGGCGTCGTCGCCCTGATGTTTCTGAAGATCGCGACTCTGTTCCTTCTCGGCCTGATCTTCGGTCTCGGACGCGGGGTCGCCATTCGAACATCGTTCATTCTTTGCCAATGCGGGGAATTCGGCTTTGTCCTGTTCGGTGCGGCGGTGGCCGGAGGTCTGCTCACCGACGCCCAGTTCGCTCTCGCCCTGATGCTGGTGACCGTGACGATGATCGTGACCCCGCTGATGGCCAAGGCAGGAGACGCCCTGGCGACGCGATTTGCCGCCAAACCCGACGGAGCAGTAGCGGCGGAGGCCCCCGGCAGCGGACTCGATCGCCATGTCGTCGTCGCCGGATACGGTCGAGGCGGGCGCATCGTTTGTCTGATGCTGGAGAAGAAGGGCATCCCGTTTGTCGCCTATGACAACGATCCAGGCAGAGTCGCCCTCGGCAAACAGGAGCGGCATAACGTCCACTACGGCGACATCACCGATTCCCACGTACTCGATGGCGCCGGCCTGTCCCATGCGATCGGGGTTGTGATCACCCTCAACGACGTTCATCACGTCGAGCGGGTCGTCAGCACGGTGCTCAACTTCTATCCGGCCGTCCCGATTTACGCGCGGGCCCGCGATTTCCATACCGAGCATGCTTTGCTGGCGAAGGGGGTCCGTCGCGCCGTTCCCGAAGCGGCGGAGTTGAGCGTCCAGTTGGGGAAAGCGGTGCTGCAGGGAATTGGCGTGGCGGACAGCGATCTCGTCACCATTCTCGAGGACTTCCGGCGCGACGACTACGCGCTGATACGACCGCTGAAGGGCACATGAGGCGCGTGGGCGCCGTCTCGAGGGGTAAGGAAATGCCGATGGGTCGGTTGCCGAGGATATTTCGGTGGGACGCGCGGGCGCGGCTGGCATTGGTCGTCGGCGCTTTCTGGTGGTCGTGGCAAACGCCCGCCGCCGCTGCAGCCGACCAGAAGTCGCAGTCGAAAACGACCACGCCGCACCACCAAGGCGACACGGACTTGATGGATCGTAAGGCTCTTCGAGAGACCTATACCGACGATCTCGACGCGCTGGTCCGGCGGCGGGTGATCCGCGTCCTGACCACTTACAACAAAACCAATTTTTTCATCATCGACGGCCCGCCGCGCGGCTTCGAGTATGATCTCCTGAAACAGTATCAGGCGTATCTCAAGACCCGTGTAAATAAACGGAGCTGGCCCGTCACTTTTCTGTTCATTCCCGTCCCGTTCGAGGAGTTGCTGCCCGCCCTGATCGAGGGGCGTGGAGACATCGCCGCCGCCGGTCTGACGATCACGCCGGAACGCGAGAAACGCGTCGCGTTCACCAATCCCTACCTTTCCGATGTCAAGGAAGTCGTGGTGACGTCACGATCGGTCACCGGGATCGAGACTCTCGACGACCTGTCGGGTCGGCGGGTCTACGTCGACCCCCAGACAAGCTATGCCCAAAGCCTGCGCGCCCTCGGCAAGAAGTTCGCCAAACGCGGCCTCAAACCCATCGAGATCGTCGATGCCGATCCCAAGCTGCTGACCGAGGATATTCTCGACCTGGTCAACGCCGGTATCGTCGATGTGACCATTGCCGACAATCATCTGGCCGAGCTTTGGTCGACGGTCCTCCCCAATATCACCGTGCGCAACGACCTGGCGCTGAGACAGGGAGGCCGCATTGCCTGGGCGGTCCGCAAGAGCAATCCGAAGCTCCGCAAGAGCCTGAACAGCGCTATCGCGGAAATCAGCAAGGGGACCGAGACCGGCAATATTCTTTTCAGCCGGTACTTCAAGGACACCAAATGGATCACCAATCCCCTTTCGGACAAGGACATCGAGAAACTCGCCGACCTGGAGACCCTGTTCAAGAAGTACGGGGAAATGTACGGGTTCGATTGGCGTGCCATCGCCGCCGTCGCCTTTCAGGAGTCCAAGCTGAACCAGGCCGTCAAGAGCGAATCCGGCGCGGTCGGCCTGATGCAGATCAAGCCCGAAACCGCCAAGGCCGATCCGATCAACATCTCCAACATTTCCAAACTCGAAAACAACATCCATGCCGGCGTGAAGTACATGGCGTTCCTCAGGGAAGAGTACTTCGGTGACCCGAAGATCAAGCCGGTCGATCGTTTGGATTTCGTTCTCGCCGCCTATAACGCGGGACCGACCCGGGTCGGCGAGCTGCGCAGCCTCGCTAAGAAAAAGGGGCTCGCCCCGAACCGCTGGTTCTTCAACGTCGAGCAGATCGCCCGCCAATCGGGTCTTTGGGAGACGGTCCGTTACGTGGCAAACGTCAACAAGTACTATATCGCGTACAAGCTGTCGGCCAAGGCCTACCGCGAGCGCGCCGCGCGAGTCCGGTCGATCAAGAACGGCGGTTCGAAATAGGGGGCCGCGAGCAAGACACGCCGATGGACGAACGAACGGGTCGACGAACCGGCATCCGAGTGCCCCTCAAGCCGGCGATGGTGTTGGGGACGGGAGGCCTGATGCTGCTGGCGGTCGCCGGCGTGCTCTATCTCGGATACTCCGCCGCCCGCGAAACCACTTTCGAATTGCTGAGCGACGCGGCGCAAACCCTTATAGACTCGATGATCGGGGTGTTCGAGAGGGAGCTGGATCCGGTTGTCGACCAGGCGACCTGGATCGCCGAGGAACTGGCTTCCGGTCGCATCGACCTCGACGACCGTGTTCGTCTGGATGCCTTCATGCGCGGAACGCTCGCCGCAACGCCCGAGCTGACGGGATTGGCGATCCTTTCGGCCGACTACGTGGAATATCGTTGGTTGCGGAGCGACCATGAAACCATTGTTCGCAACCATTCCGATGACGCGAAAACGAGGGAACGGATCGACAGCGGCCGTGCCACTGTCGGATCTTCCTGGGGCGCACCGCTGTGGGTCGAGGACATCGGCCAAACCATCGTCAATCTGCGGACGCCGCTGTTTCGGGACGACCGCTACCTGGGCGTTCTCATTCAGGCGGTCGGCATTCGCGATCTCTCCCTTTCGTTGGTCAGGCAAGGCGCTACGGAAGACCTGACCCCTTTCGTTCTCTACGCCCGTTCCTGGGTCCTTGCACACCCCCGGTTGGCGGATGCCGATAACGTATTCACTCAGAGTGAACCGTTACCGGCGCTCGCTCACCTGGGCGATCGGGTTCTCGGGGAGATATGGGGCCAGAACAAGCAGCCGCTTTCGATCCTCGTCAACTCCGACATCGAAGGGGCGGTCGTGCACGTCGACGATCGCGACTACGTTTTTCTCTATCGGCAACTCGACCGCTACGCCGATCAACCCCTGACCGTCGGCGTCTATTTCGAGTCGGGAACCAAGGGCACGGAGCAGATCGAACGCCTGCAGAATACGATCGTCTTCGGCGTGGCGATCCTGGTGCTTTCGGTGATTGCCGCGCTGGTGATCGCACGCGCCATCGGTTCGCCGATTTTGCGTCTGTCCGACGCCGCGGAAGACGTCAGGCGCGGCGACCTCGACACCTTCGAGCCGCTGCCGCCGACACGGCTTCGCGAGATCGACGACGCGTCGCAATCGTTCAACGCCATGGTCCAAGGCTTGCGCGAACGCAATCTGGTCCGCGATCTGCTCGGCAAGTACGTGCCCGAAGGCGTCGCCGCCAAGCTGATCAAGGAGCGGGGAGCAATCGTGCCGGTATCGACACAAGCGACGGTGATGTTCACCGACGTCGCCGGGTTCACCTCGCTGTCGGAACGGGTTTCTCCCGAAGAGCTGGTCGAGATGCTCAACGAATACTTCACCGTGCTCGCCGACATCCTCGAGTCCCACGGCGGCGTCATCACCCAGTTCCAGGGCGACGGGCTGCTCGCCGTATTCAACGTTCCCGCCCCCGATCCGGACCACGCGGCCAACGCGGTGCGCTCGGCGGTGGAAATGCAGCGCGCGATCAACAGCCGCACCTTCGCCGGACACACGCTATCGTCGCGCATCGGCATCACCACCGGCGAGGTCGTCGCCGGCAGCGTCGGCACCAGCGGCCGGCTCAGCTACACGATCTACGGCGACACCGTCAATCTGGCCTCCCGGCTCGAGCAGATGAACAAGCAGTTCGGCACGAAGACTTTGCTCTCGCAAGACACCGTCACCCTCGCCGGCGATTTCCCTTTCGAGCGTATCGGCGAGGTGGAGGTCCGCGGCAAGGCCGAGCCGGTGACGGTCTATACCGCCTTCAAAGTGGAAACAACAGCGGCACCGTCAACAGGGTCACCGCCATAACCAGCAGCACCATCGGCGTGCCGACCTTGACGAAGTCGTTGAACCCGTAGTTGCCCGGCACCACCACCAGCGTATTCACCGGCGAGGAGACCGGGGTCATGAACGCCGCCGAGGCGGCGATGGCGACCGTCATCGCGAGAGGATAAGGCGACACCCCGAGGTGCTCGGCGGCGCCGATGGCGATCGGCGCCAGAAGCACCGCTGTCGCCGTGTTGGAAATGAAACTGCCGAGGGCGGCGGTGAGCACGAACAGTCCGGCCATCATCGCGTACGGGCCGGCATCCCCGAAGGCGCCGACCAGTCCATCGACGATCAGCAGGGTGCCGCCGGTCTTTTCCAGGGCCGTCGCCATCGGCAGCATTCCGGCGATCAGGATCAGGCTCTGCCAGTTGATCACCTTGTAGGCGCTGTCCATGCTGACGCATCCGGTCAGGACCATGGCCAGCGCGGCGAGCAGCACGGCGGCAACATTGGGGACCAGGCCGAGGGTCATCAGCACGATCATCGCCGCCAGGATCGCCAAGGCCCACGGCGCCCGGCGGCGCGCTGGCGCCACGTCCGCCATCTCCACGGGCAGACTGAGAACGAGGAAATCCTTCTTGTCGACCTGCAGCCTGGCGATGTGCTTCCAGCCGCCGGCGACCAGGAGGGAATCCCCGAACTGCAGGGTTTCGCCGGTGAAGTTCGCGAACAGCGGGTGACCCTTGCGTCGAATGGCGAGCACGCTGACGCCGTGCCGGGACCGAAACGCGGCGTCGAGCAAGGTGCGGCCGATCAGCTTGGACTCGGGGGCGAGCACGACTTCGGCCAATCCCAACTCCTGAACCACGTCCTTGCGCTGTCTCTCCTCGATCACCAGACGATCGAGGCCTTGGGAGTCCAGGAAATGGTGGACGGGCTCCTCCAGACCGACCAGGTACAGCACGTCGCGGGCGCCGAACTCCGTCGTCGCCAGGGCGGGCTCGATCTCGGAACCGAAGCGTTGTTGGCGTTCGACGCCGATCACGGTGACGCCGAAATGCGTTCGCAACCTGGCGCTCGCTACGGTTTGCCCCACCAGCGGCGATCCGACGCCGATGCGGGCCCGATGCAATCGATCGGTCAAACCATAGGTCTCGGCGAGGTCCTCGAGGGTGCGGCCTTCGGGCCGGGTTTTCTCCCCTTCTCGGTCTCCGGGCAGGAGGTGGCGGCCGACCAGAATCATGTAGACCGTCCCGACCGCCAAGACCAGAAGGCCGATCGGGCTGAAGCTGAAAAAGCCGAAGGGGTCGTACCCGGCGTCACGCAGTGCCCCGCTGACCACCATGTTTGGAGGCGTCGAGATCAGGGTGATCATTCCGCTGATCATTGCGGCGAAAGCGAGCGGCATCATCAGGCGCGAGGGTCTGATCCCGGTCTTGGCGGCGACACTCATGACCACCGGAATGAAAATAGCGACGATGCCGGTCGAACTCATCGGCGCGCCGACGATGCCGACCAAAGGCACGAGTAGAAGGATCAGCCGTGTCTCGCTGGCCCCGCCGACCTTCATCAACCAGTCGCCGAAAGCATAGGCGACGCCGGTGCGTACCAAGGCTTCACCGACGACGAACAGTGCGGCGACCATCATGACAACCGAATCGCCAAAACCGGCGAGCGCCTCGCGCGCCGTCAACACCCCGCTCAGCATCAGCGCAAGCACGACCAGGATGGCGACGATATCCAGACGTACCCGGTCGCTGGCGAACAGAACGATGGTGAGGCCGAGAACGCCAAAAACAAAAAAGGTCTCGCCACTCATTGCGTTTTGTTCCCCATGCCCCTCCCCGCGGTCGACCGCTCTTACACCAGGAGGGGGATTTCATGAACCGATAAAACCGCAAGGCGCAAGTTTGCCACCCCCGGACTCCTCTCCGATGCAGGACGGGTTTGCGCTGCGCGGCCTAGATCCCACATATGGGAGAGAGGTGCGGCGACGGCGGCATCGCCTGCGCTCCGACCCAATGACGGAGGCGTCCCATGTGGTTCATGTCCAAGAACAAGCTGAACGTACCGACACCCGACCAGGCGTTGCCGGGACGGGATCAACCGATGCCGGTTCCCGATGTCCATCACGTCAACGGCCATCCGTTGCGGCCGCCGTTCCCGGAAGGCCTCGAGACGGCGATGTTCGCCATGGGCTGTTTCTGGGGTGCCGAGCGGAAGTTCTGGCAGGCGCCGGGGGTATTCACCACCGCGGTGGGTTACGCGGCCGGCCACACCCGCAATCCCACCTACGCGGAGGTTTGTTCCGGCATGACCGGGCATACCGAGGCCGTTCTCGTCGTCTTCGATCCGAAGGCCATCGGCTACGAGGATCTCCTCCGGCTCTTCTGGGAGAGCCACGACCCCACCCAGGGCATGCGTCAGGGCAACGACGTCGGCACCCAGTATCGCTCCGGCATCTACGCCTATTCCCCGGAGCAGCGAGCCCTGGCGGAGGCGTCGCGAGACGCCTATCAGGCGGCTTTGGGCGAGACCGGCTACGGCGCGATCACCACCGAGATTGTGGACGCGCCGACGTTCTATTACGCCGAGGCCTATCATCAGCAGTATCTGGCCAAAAACCCGGGCGGATATTGTGGCCTTGGCGGCACCGGTGTCTCGTGCGCGACCGTTCTCGGTGAAGTGACCCACGAAAATGAGGCTTTGGCGAAGTGACACAGGACGCTTCGAACCGTTGCCTTCCTGAGTCGCGGCACTGACGGCATGGCTCCGCTGTCGGCGGTCAGGGCTTTTTCCGCATCCGCGGCCGGGTTGCTCCTGATCCTCGGCGCGTGTTCGCCGCTAACCGTCCTCAACGCGGCCATACCCAAAGATGGGTACGTCGCTCACGATGGCATTGCCTACGGTCCGGAAGCCCGCCAAAAGCTCGACGTCTACACTCCCGTCGACGGTACCCGGCCTGCCTCGGTGGTCGTGTTCCTTTACGGTGGTAGTTGGAAGCGGGGCGACAGAGCGAACTATCGGTTCATCGCCGAGGCGTTGACCAGTCGGGGGCATGTCACCGTCATTCCCGACTATCGGGTCTACCCGGACGTCCGCTTCCCCGCCTTCGTCGAGGATTCGGCTGTGGCGGTCGGGTGGGTCCGAGAGCACATTGGCGCCTTCGGCGGGGATCCGGATCGGATTTTCCTGATGGGCCATTCGGCCGGAGCCCATATTGCGGCGCTGCTCACGTTGGACGAGCGATATCTCGCCGACGTGGATGTTCCCGGCACCGCGGTCCGGGGCATGATTGGACTGGCCGGGCCTTACGCCTTCGATCCGTTGCAGTATCGGAGCACACGACCGGTGTTCGTCGACACGCCCGATCCCGACAGGGCCAGACCAATAACGTTCGTCGATGGCCAGAAACTGCCTTTTCTGTTGCTGCATGGCGAGGACGACACCACCGTCTATCCGGCGAACTCGAAGGAACTCGCCTCGCGCATCCGCGCGGCGGGCGGTTCGGCTCGCAACTTGGAGTATGCCAATCTCGGCCACATTGGCATCGTTCTTGCGCTGGCCAAGCCCTTTCGCGGACGCGCCCCTGTCCTGGAAGATGCGTCGGCTTTCATCGACAGCCATTGATCAAGCCCTCATCGCCGTCAGCGGCGGGGATCGAGCAGGCCTTGCAGGCGCGCCGCGGCGGTGCGGGCGAAACGCAGCGTCAGCGCCTTGCGGCGGGCCGGCTTCATCGGCGCCATTGGGGAGGGCCGCACCACCGCACCCTGATAGGCGTCGGCGACGATGATGCCGACTTCGGCCGGAAGTACCGCCACCGGGAATTCCGAACCGACGGCGAAGTAGAAAGCGTCACAATACGCCAGATATTCCGGCCATTTTCCGTCGGCCCGGTAGTCGGCCAGCGACGACTTGATCTCGACGACCAGAACCGCACCGCGCCGGTCGAGGCCGGCGATATCCACCCGGCGGTGGTTGCCGAGGGGGAACTCCGTCAGCACGCGGTAGTCCATGCTGTCGAGCAATCGCGACACACCGCGGGAGAGGCCCGCGGCCCCGGGAAGCTCCGCCGTAGCCTTGTCGGCCCCGGCCGGCGGAGGAAAGTTCATCAAATGTTCCAGCATTGCCCCTTTTCTATCGCGGTTTTCCGACCTCCGCAACACTCCGTTGCGCCAGTCCGGTTGGAACGGGACGGAAATGACGTTAGCCTGGACGGACCATGAAGCAGGCACAGGAAACGATCACCGTCGAAACCCGCGGCGAGGGCCTTTACGAGGTTACCGGGAACATTCGCCGGTGGCTCTCTGGCCAGGGAGTGGCCACGGGCATGCTGGCCGTCTTTTGCCAGCACACCAGCGCCTCGCTGACCATTCAGGAGAACGCCGATCCCGATGTCCAGCGGGACCTCCAGACCTTCTTCGCTCGTCTCGTCCGCGACGACCCGACCTTGTATCGGCACACGCTCGAAGGTCCCGACGACATGCCGGCACACATTCGCAGCGCGCTCACCGACGTGCAATTGTCAATCCCGGTCGCCGGCGGGCAGATGACGCTCGGCACCTGGCAGGGCATCTACCTGTTCGAGCACCGAACCCGCCCTCACAGCCGCCGCCTGGTCCTGCATCTCATCGGTGAATAGCCTGCGGGGCTGTTGCTCTGGGTGTCGAACTCTGTCACCGTGGCGGCCGACCGAAGGACATGACCGACATCGAGGACCGGTTGCCATGGAAGATCACCTCACCGAACAGAGCATCGGCGTCGGCTTCGACCAGATCGACGGTGAACACCGGGTCCAGGTGGGCTTACTCTCGGCGCTTCGCGACGCCGTCACCGAGGGCCGCGCGGAAACGGAGGTGAACGAAATCCTCGAGCAGCTGATCGACTACACCAAGGTCCATTTCATGTCCGAGGAGCTGCTGATGCGGCTCTACCAGTACCCCCACTACGAGGCGCACGTGGCCGAGCACGACCGGATGGTCGAGCAGATCGAGCAGGCCCGGGAGCGCTACCATAGCGGCGACGCGGCGACGACCACCGAAACGCTGGATGCGACGTTCGCCGGGCTGGTCGGCCATATCGGACGCTCCGACCGGACGCTCGGTGGTTACTTGGGAAGGTTGCACCCAGCCTCGGGTTGAACGCGGATCCGGCCGGGTCGGTACCGGCGAAATTCAATCCTTGGTGGCGAATCAAGGCTCGTGATGCTATCGTGAGACCATAACAACAGGTCGTCTCGGTGGAGAACGGCCGGGCCGATATGCATCAGGGAGACGGTCATGCCGCTGGGTTTGCCCCATCAGGGTAAAGCCGTGGTTTCGGGCGCGGGAAACGTGGGCGTGTTCCTACGGTACGTGCTCAACCGGTACCTCAACGACCGCTGTCTGGAGTACTCGGCTTCCCTGACGTTCACGACCTTGCTGGCGTTCGTTCCGATGATGGTCATCGCGCTTGCGATTCTGTCGCAATTTCCGGTTTTCGACGACATCCGTGCCAACCTGCAGACGTTCATTCTGGAGAGCTTCGTGCCCGAGGCCGGCACGGCGGTGCTGGCGCAGTTCAACCAGTTCATCGACAACGCGGGTAAGCTCTCGGCATTCGGCGCCGCGGGCTTGACCATTGCTGTCTTCATGCTGCTGCTTGCCATCGAAAGCGCCTTTAACGACATCTGGCACGTCACCATGCCACGCCCGTTCATGTGGCGGGTTCTGGCGTTCTGGACGGTTCTCACCCTGGGGCCGATCCTGATTGGCTTCAGCGTTTCGCTGTCGAGCTATCTGTTCGCCACCGCCCAAGCGGCGGGTGTCGAAGCGTGGACCGGGCCCGGCGGCCGCTACACCAAGATGCTTCCGCCGATTCTGGAGTTCGCGGCTTTTTCGCTTCTGTACGGAACCATTCCCAACCGGCCGGTCAAGGTGCGTCATGCCGCTGCCGGCGCTCTGGTGGCGACGATCGCATTCGAATCGTTGAAGAAGGGGTTCGGGCTCTACGTCACAAATTTCCCAACTTACCAGACCATCTACGGTGCGATGGCGACGATCCCGATGACTCTGATCTGGGTCTACATGGCGTGGGCGATGGGATTGCTGGGCGCGGTGATCGCCGCCTCGCTGACCGAATGGACGGCACAGCGGACGATCGCCAACCTGCCCCAGTTCGCGCCCGGGATTCGGCTGACGGTGGCCTTGTCGGTACTTGCCGCGCTGCGGTCGGCGAGCGTCCGCGGCGAGGTATGCGAAAGGAAGAGCATCCTGAAAAACCTGGGTCTGAGCGCCTTCGTCGTCGAAACCATCCTTGGACAGCTATCCGCGGCACGCTATGTCACCCGGGTCGGGCGCGACAGCTGGGTGCTTGCCCGGGGCCTGGACGAGACCACGCTCTACGACCTCTACACCGACCTCGACCTCGGTGTAGACGCCGAAGCGCTTAGTTGGGTGAATCCCGCGCCGTGGGTCCAGCGGGCGGGAGAATCGATCACCTCCTTCGACTCCCTTGGACGGGATTGCATGGCGGTGAGGCTCAAGGAGCTGTTCGCGGAGAAGGCCGTAGCCGACGGCAAGAGCGAGGTCGTCCCCTTCGGCCGCCGCTCGTGATCTGGTTCGGACATGGGGTACGGATTCAATGACCTCGTCCCGCGCGGGAACAATCAATCACTGGAGAATTGGGCTGGCAAAAAAGACGCGCGTCGGCCATCATTGCTCGTCCGACAAAGCGAAGACCGCTTGGCGATAGGTGTCTCTAGGTTGGGAGAAATAGCGCGATGACCGAAGCCGGAAAAAAAGCATCTGCCTCGAGTGTCACCATTCGTGAGGCCGTGGGCGTTTTCCATGACTGGAGTTCCCTTCAGGCCGCTGTCGATGAGTTGCAGGCATCCGGCTTCGACCGGTCGGAGCTCAGCCTGCTTGCGGGGGAGCACGCCATAGAGGAAAAGCTCGGCCACGTATACCAGAAGGTCAAAGATCTGGAAGATGACCAGGAAGTGCCGCGGACGGCGTATGTCGGGCGCGATTCCATGGTCGAGGCCCGGGTCGGCGTGATCGGCGGACTGGCCTACGTCGGTGCGCTCGCCGCGGTGGGGGTGATCGTCGCATCCGGCGGCACGGTGGCGGCGGCGATCATCGGGGCGGTCGCGGCGGGCGGCGGTGGCGGCCTCATCGGGTCCGTCGCCTCGCGGTGGTTCGGACGTGATCGGGCGAAGCAGGTCCAGGCGCAGCTGGACAAGGGCGGACTTCTGCTTTGGGTCAGGATTTGGGATGGAGACCACGAGCAGCGCGCCGTGAAAGTTCTCGGCAAGCATTCGGCCGACGATGTCCACGTCCACGAAGTCCCCGGAAGCGCGGTGCCGGAATCCGATCCGCTCTCCGGATTCCAGCCCGATCCCTTTTTACCGAAAGCGCGGGTCTGAATACCAAGGGTCGGAGTTCCCCGACCGGCTGTTCTCCCTTCGACCCGGTACCGGCGGGTTGAAGCGGTGCATTCGCGTTCCGTCAGGACGCGAGCCGCGCCCTTGATTCCCAGTCGCCAACAATGTCGGCGAACCCGGCCGGCGAAAGCGGTTCGCTGAACAGGTACCCTTGAATCAGATCGCAGCCGTGCGAACGAAGGAACCGCAGCTCGTCCCTGGTTTCGACGCCCTCGGCGACGATGTCGAGATTGAGACTGTGGCCCATGGCGATGATCGCCGCCACCAGCTTGGCGTTGTCGGGATCGCTCAGCAGATCGTGAATGAACGACCTGTCGATCTTCAGCGTATCGACGGGAAACCGTCTCAGATAGCTCAATGAAGAATAGCGGGTGCCGAAATCGTCCACCGCGATACGAACGCCCAACGCGCGCAGGCGTTCGAGAGTTTGCCCGATTTCGGGAAGATCCTCGACCAAGACCCCTTCGGTGATCTCGATCTCCAGCGCCCGCGGCGGCAGACCGCTCTCGCCGAGCGCCGACGTCACCACCGCTTCGAGCGTGCCGCCCCTGAACTGGCGGCTGGAAACATTCACGGAGATCCGCTGTAACGCCGTCCCTCCGGCTTGCCACGCCACGGCCTGCCGGCACGCGGCGTTCAGCACCCACTCGCCGATCGGCAGGATCTGGCCGGACTCCTCCGCCAGGGGAATGAAATCGTCCGGCGGGACTTGTCCGAGCGCCGGGTTCAGCCACCTCAGCAGGGCCTCCGCACCGATCAGTCGGCCGGTTTGGGCGTCGACCACGGGCTGATAGACGAGCGAAAGCTCCTCGTTCTCCAACGCCCGGTGCAGGCGTGATTCGATGCGTACCCGCTTCTGAATCTGCTCGTTCAGCGCCGGGCTGAAGAATTCGAAGCTGTTGCGTCCGAGATCCTTGACCCGGTACATCGCGGCATCGGCGTTGCGCATGAGCACCTGCGCGTCGTCTCCGTCATCGGGCGATACGGTGATACCGATGCTCGAAGTGACGAAGATCTCGCGGTCGCCGACGACGAACGGATCGGAAAAGGCGGCGAGGATCTTCCCGACCACGATCTCCGCATCGGCCACCGCGTTGAGGTCCGGCAGGACGACCATGAACTCGTCGCCGCCGAGACGCGCCACGGTGTCGGCCTCGCGGACACACTCGCCCAGTCGTTCGCCGACCCGGCCGAGCAGGCGATCGCCGATCTCGTGTCCGAAGGTGTCGTTGACGGTCTTGAACCGATCGAGATCAATGAACAGGATTCCTGTCTTGCGGTGCTGTCGACGTCCCCTCGACATCGCTTGGGACAGGCGGTCGATCGCCAGCATCCGGTTGGGCAGGCCGGTGACGGTGTCGAAGCTGGCCTGACGGACGAGTTGTTCCTTCGCTTGCTTGCGTTCGGTGATGTCGATGAAACTGACGACCGCACCGACGACCGCGCCGTCCCGCTTGACCGGAAAAGCCCTGTATTCAGCCGGAAAGCCGGAGCCGTCCGCCCGCCACAGAAGCTCGTCGTCGACATTCACGCCTTCGCCCTCGAGAATGGCTCGAACGGCATGGCAATCCTTTTCCGGGTAAGGGCTGCCATCGGCCCGCGTGTGGTGAATCAGGTCGTGAATGTTCTTGCCCAGGAGATCTTCCTGGTCCCGATAACCAAGCAGACGCAGGCAGGCGGGATTGCAGAACGTGCAATTGCCGGCCGTATCCAGCCCGTAGATGGCCTCGCCGACGGATTCGAGGAGCAGGCGCTGCCGTTCCTCGCTTTCCCGCAACGCCTCCTGAACCTTGACCAGGTTGGAGATGTCGGTGACCACGTGATAGGTGCTGCCGTCCGGCATCCGTTGCTCTCGAACCTGTATCGTCCGTCCGTCCTTGCGCGGCACGATCAACGGTTCGGTGGGATTGCGATGCCGCTCCATGCGCTCACGAATCCACTCCTCTTCCCGGCCGACGGCCTCGGGGAACACCCCGTCGGCCACGTTGTCGCGGACCAGCGCCTCGAAGGAGACTCCCGGCACGACCTTCTCGGCTTTGCCGGCCTGGATCTGCCGAAACACGCTGTTACACAGCACCAGACGGTCATCGGCATCGAACAGCGCAAATGATTCGGAAACGGCCTCGATCGAGTTCATGAAACCGCTGTTGAGCGCCGGCTTCCCGTTCCCTGGCTTCGATTTCCGCGGTAATGTCGGAGCCGACACCACGATATCCGAGAAAGGTGCCGTCGGCGTCGAAAACCGGTTTACCGCTGGTGCGCTGAACAATGACGCGGCCGTCCGGTCTGATCCATCGATAGGTCAGATCTCGAAAGCTCTCGCCGGGCCTCGATGTCGCTCCAGTGCTGACGCCATTTCATCGTCTCGCTCTTCTCGGACTCGGCCACCCGCGGCCACAGCGCGTCCCTGCCGGTTTTGCCGACGATCTCTTCGGCGGGTAGGCCGCCGATCTCCTCGAAGCGGTTGGAAATGAAGGTGAAGCGGAGGTCCGGCCCCATTTCCCACAGCCAGTCCGAGCTGGCTGACGTGAAGTCCTTGAATCGTTGCTCGCTCTCGCGCATCGCCGCCTTGGCCTCCCGTTCGCGAAATATCAGGAAAATAACCCAGCAGGCGAAGGCCGCGACCCCACCCAGAACGATCATGATGTCGGTGCGAAGTGTCTCAAGCTTCCGCGCCTGTTCCGACAGAAGATCGATGGCAATCCTTTTTGATTGGGCGTACTGGTCTCTAGCCTTGGCGTAAGTTTCGGCGATCCTTCGGTGCACCAGCCGAAGAACCACATCCGAGGTCGGCCCATAGCCGGCGACGCCTTCCGTCAGCCAGCGCTGAACGTCGGCGAGGGCGGGGTTCACCGTCGCGTGCAGGGCCGAGGCATGGAGAAGGTTGTCGAAGGTGTAGGCTTTTCGAATCTCGGTGAGCAAGGCGAGGGTGATGTCTCGGCGTTCGAGCACGTCTTCGATGCGTTCCGACGTCGGCTTCAAGCCGGCGGTTTCGACCGCCCTGAGCAGGTCCGACAGCGCCTGCACCATGCGGGCGATATGGGCTTCCTCCTTGCCGATCCGCGCCGGTAGCCCCTCCTCGATCGACCGCACCGCGCGATTGGCGAAGATGCCGATGCCGACGACCACGGCCAACACGAGGGCCACCATCAGCGGCACCGAACGGACGGCGCGGAAGGTCATTTCAGCACACCCGCCTCGCGATAGAAACGCTCGGCGCCCGGGTGCAGGGGAATGGTGATCCCCTTGAGGCTGTCCGACAGGCGGATGGACTTTCCTCTGGGATGGCCGCTGTCGAGCAGGCGGCGGGTCCTGGCGTTCCACAAAGCCTTGGTTACCTCGTAGATCAGCGCCTCGTCACTGGTCTCGCTGACGACGAGTTGGGCACCGACCTGAAGCGTCGGTGTCTCCGGAACGCCCCGGTAGGTGCCGGCCGGAATGACGCCGGGAGTGAGGAATCCATACTTGCGTGTGATCGCCTGTCTCGCCGGCTCACCGATCTCCACCAATCGGATGTCGATCTGCTCGGCGAGTTCGGCGACCGAACGGGTCGGATAGCCGGCGACCATGAACATGGCGTCAAGGGTGTTCGCTTCCAGCTTGGCACGGGCGAGATCGGGCTTGATGTACTCCGGTTCGAGGTCTTCGCTGCCGAGGGAATAGGCCTCTAGGATGATCCGGGCATCGACCAGGGTTCCCGATCCCGGCTCGTCCAGGGCCACCCTCCTGCCCAACAGGTCGCCGACCTTGGAGATGCCGGCATCGGCGCGGGCGACGATATGCACGCTCTCCGGATAGAGGTTGGCGACGGCACGCAGTCCGGAAAGCTCGCCTTTCTCCTCGAATATCTCGGTGCCGGTGTAGGCCCATTCGACGACGTCGGCCTGGGCCAGGCCCGCCTCCAGCTCGCCGGCGGCCACCCCCTCGACATTGGCCACCGAACCGTTGGATACCTGGGGAACGGCGATCAGACCGGCGACGCCGCATCCGTCTCCCGGCACACAATTCATATCCTTGCCGGCACCCGTGATCCCCTCGGCAATCAACGAGCCGATGGGAAAATAGGTCCCATTCACCCCTCCGGTCCCGATGCGAAAGAACTCCGGGGTCTGGGATTGCGCCGGCGTCGCCCCTGCGAGCGCAAGCAAAACCGCCCCGGCGCAGCCCCATGCCCGGAAGCCAACGGCGAAGTCACTGAAAAGCGATTTACCCATGCCCACCACCATCTATACACGAGGGAGACCGCGGGAGGATGCCATATTCCTCAAATGGGGCAAGAAAAACAACACAGCCCCGCATTCCCGGCGGTCCCCTATCCTCGCCGCCAGATGGTGCCGTCGGGACGATCCTCGAGCTGGACGCCCCTGGCGGCGAGTTCTTCGCGGACGGCGTCGGCGGTAGCGAAATCCCTGGCCTTGCGGGCTTGCGCGCGCTTGTCGATCATCCGTTCTGATCTCCGCTTCGGCTAGTGTTTCGTCGTCCTTCCGGCCGCCAGTGCAACCATTCTTCGGGATCCCCTCGAAGCAGACCGAGGAGTTTGCCGCCGGCGAGCAATGCCGCCTTGTGGCGGGCGATGTCTTCCGGCTGCTCCGCCTTGTTGAGGGCGCCGAGGGCGTCGTGGAGATGGGCCAGCGCCGCCGGCGTGTTGATGTCGTCGGCCAGGGCCTGCTCGACGGCCGCCGATGCTTCGACCATCCGCTTGCGGCAGCCGCGACCTCGGCGTTGGCGCGCAGCGCCGAGTAGAACCGGTCGAGGGTATGGCGGGCCTGGGCGATACCGTCCTTGGTGAAGTCGAGCGGCTGGCGGTAGTGGGTCTGCAGCAGCACCAGGCGGATCGCTTCGCCCGGGTATTCCTTCAACAGGTCGTGGACGGTGTAGAAGTTGCCGAGGCTCTTCGACATCTTCTCGCCCTCGGTCATCAGGTAGCCGTTGTGAACCCAGTAGCGGACGAACGGACAGCCCGCCGTGGGCGCAGCGGCTCTGGGCGATCTCGTTCTCGTGGTGGGGGAAGATCAGGTCCTGACCGCCGCCGTGGATATCGAAGGTCTCGCCGAGATAGCGGCCGCTCATCGCCGAGCACTCGATATGCCACCCGGGACGGCCGCGACCCCAAGGGCTGTCCCAGCCGGGCTCGTCGCCGACCGACGGCTTCCACAGCACGAAATCCTGCGGGTTCCTCTTGTAGGGCGCGACCTCGACCCTGGCGCCGGCGATCATCTCGTCGATGTTGCGCCGCGACAGCGCCCCGTATTCCGGCATCGACGGCACGTCGAACAGCACGTGGCCGTCGGCGGCGTAGGCGTGGCCGCCATCGATCAGCGTCCCGATCATCGCGACCATCTCGTCGATGTGCCGGGTCGCCCGCGGCTCGATGTCGGGGTCGAGACAGCCGAGCGCATGCATGTCGTCCCAATAGGCCCGGGCGGTGCGCGCGGTGATCTCGTCGATCGGCTCGCCCGTCTCCTTGTGGGCGTTGATGATCTTGTCGTCGACGTCGGTGATGTTGCGCACGTAGGTGACGTGCTCCGGCCCGTAGCGGCGACGGAGCAGCCGGAACAGCACGTCGAACACGACGGCGGGGCGGGCGTTGCCGATGTGGGCGTAGTCGTACACCGTCGGCCCGCAGACATACATGCCGACGCTGTTGGCGTCGATCGGCTCGAAAACCTGCTTCTCGCGGGCGAGGGTGTTGTAGAGAGAAAGGGTCATCGCCTCATCTGTCGATTGCCTGATTGCTAAGCGTGAAGCCTTTTGGCCGCGAACGCCGGCGGAGGTCATACCAGATCTGTAAACCGGTTGGTGATCGGATAGCGGCGGTCGCGGCCGAACGCGCGGTAGGAGATCTTGACGCCCGGCGGCGCCTGACGGCGCTTGTACTCGGCACGATCCAGCATCCGCCACACCCGGCGGACGGTATCGGCGTCATGGCCGCGCCCGACCGTCTCGTCGAGCGAGCATTCGTCCTCGATCAGCGCGGTGAGAATGGAGTCCAGCTCATCGTATGGCGGCAGGCTGTCCTGATCGGTCTGCCCCGGCCTCAGCTCGGCGCTCGGCGGCTTGGTGATCACCCGTTCGGGAATGACCCGGCCGGCGGGCCCCCGGAAGCCGTCGCCGCGGGTCTGGTTGCGCCAGCGCGACAGCGCGAAGACGGTGGTCTTGTAAACGTCCTTGAGCACCGAGTAGCCGCCGCACATGTCGCCGTAGAGGGTGGCGTAACCGACCGACATCTCCGACTTGTTGCCGGTGGTCAGCAGCATGTGGCCGAGTTTGTTGGACATCGCCATCAGCACGATGGCGCGCGACCGCGCCTGGATGTTCTCCTCGGTGACGTCGGCGGCATGGCCGCTGAAGGTCTCGCTCAGCATCGCCGAGAACGCTGTCATCGCCGGTTCGATGCCGATGGTGTCGATGGCGGCGCCGAGAAGCCGCGCCGTCTCCGCCGCGTCCTCCAGGCTTTCGATCGAGGTGTAGGGCGACGGCATCATCACGCAATGGACCCTTTCGGCGCCGAGGGCGTCGACGGCGACGGCGGCGCTCAGCGCGCTGTCGATGCCGCCGGAGAGCCCGAGGACGACACCGGGAAAGCGGTTCTTCTCCACATAGTCGTGGAGCCCCAGCACCATCGCGTGGTAGATCGCCTCGAGGTCGTCCGCCTCCGGGGCGACGAAACCCGTCTCGCAGGTCCAGCCGAAGCCGTCCCGGCGGTGCCAGCGGGTCGGCGTCACCCCGTCGCGCCAAAGCGGCGCTCGGACGCGCACACGTCCGTCAACCCGCATCGCAAACGACGCGCCGTCGAACACCAGCTCGTCCTGTCCCCCCACCAGGTTGACGTAGATCAGCGGCAGTCCCGTCTCCGTCACCCGTTCGTGGGCGATCCTGCGTCGGGTGCCGACCTTGCCGGTCTCGAACGGCGAGCCGTTGAGCACGATCAGCACCTCCGCCCCCTGGCTCCGGAGATGCCGGGCTACCTCCGGCGTCCACATGTCCTCGCACACCATCACCCCCAGGCTGTGGCCGCGGAACCCGACCGGCTCCGGCAGCGGACCGGCGGCGAACACCCGCTTTTCATCGAAGACCCCGTAGTTGGGCAGATCGTATTTGAGGCGCACCGAAGCGATCTCGCCGCCATCCAGCAGGACCGCTCCGTTGTAGACCGTGTTGTCGCCGCGCCAGGGCGTTCCGACAAGCAACGCCGGTCCGCCGTCGGCGGTCGCCGCGGCCAACGCCGTGACCGCCTCGTCGATATGATCCTGAAACGCCTGCTTGAGCACCAGGTCCTCGGGCGGATAGCCGGCGAGCACCAGTTCGCCGCAAACCACCAGATCCGTGTCGCCGGCCTCGGCGCGGGCGGCGAGGATGCGCGCGACGTTGCCGTCGATGTCGCCGACGATCGGGTTGATCTGCGCCAGGGCCACGACCAGGGAATCTGTCATCGGATGCGGCTGTCGAACAGGGTTGAGCGGTTCGTGGTGATTGGTGTGAGGATATCAGCGCCGGGGCCTGTCGAGCCCCTTCTCCGAGTGGCGCTCGAGCAGGAACTCGCGGCCGATCTTGACCGAAGGAACGCCCTCGTAGGCGACGATATCGGCGGTCGCGTAGGTCTCGCGCCAGCTCTCGGGCAGGAACGAACCGGTGCCGATGACGTCGATCGGCGCCCCGACATCGGCCATCACCCTGCACTTGTCGACGTTGAACCCCGAGGAGGCGACGATCTTCACCTTGTCGAAGCCGGCATCGTCGAGCCGCTCGCGCATGTGGAAGATCGAGGCCGCCGAAACCCCGGTGCCGGTCAGGTAGCGCAATTCGGTGTCGTTGCGGTAGCGCCGGACCGCCGCCGGGGTAAAGCGTTCGAGCACCGCATAGGAGAGCTGCGGGTCGAGTCCCTCGACGAAACGGCCGCCGTGGGTATCGATCCTGACCGAGAGCCGGCCCTCCGCGGCCATCCGCGGGAAACGATGGCAGACGGCAAGGGTGTCCGATACCTCCCGTCCGAAGTAGTCGACCAGCACCGTCATGTTTTCGTCCGGGAACGTTTCGGCGAACATCTCGGCGGCGCGGATGGTCGATCCGGCGTAGCCGATCAGGCCGTGGGGCATGGTGCCGAGCCCCTTGGCGTTGCCGAAATAGTGGGCGGTGGCATCGTTGGCGTTGCCGATGAAGCCCTTGACGTCCGCTTGGCTCTTCGCCGCGTCCGAACCGACCGAGGCCGCGTAGGCCATCAGTTCCTCCATCTCGAGGCCGGCGCAGTGCCGTGCGTCCATGGCGAGGAAGCCCACGTGCGGCAGGTCCATGCACATGGTGAAGGCGTTGTAGGCGGCGACACAGGCGGCGCCCAGCTTCTGCAGGTACAGGGTCTCGAGGTCGACCAGGTGATAGAACGAACCGGTGATGTACATCAGCGGCTCGCCGGCGCCGACCCAGTCTCCTTCCCGATAGTTGAGGTCGATCTGGAACTGGACCTCGCGCGCCGCCGAAACCGCCTCGAGCCAACGCACCATCAACCGCGGGGTGAACACCACCGGGCGCCGCATGAACACGGCATAGGTGACGGTCTTGTCCCCGAACCGCGCTATGGTCTCCTTGGTCTTGACGAAGTAGCGGTCG
The DNA here is from genome assembly GCA_963772635.1 of uncultured Alphaproteobacteria bacterium. Classification (GTDB taxonomy): domain Bacteria; phylum Pseudomonadota; class Alphaproteobacteria; order Rhodospirillales; family Defluviicoccaceae; genus JAUXFS01. The sequence continues at coordinate 28,690 of CAVYYK010000050.1, read as the reverse complement.
GTCCACCGCTCGACGTCGTCGGCTTCGGGACGAACGACGGATTGCGCCTGCCCGTCGGCGGGCGTTGGTGCGACGCTGTCACGACGTGGCGACGATGCGCCTGCGCTCGCGGTCACGGGTTCGGCCCTCTTTCAGGATTTCAGCGAGGAGGAACGCCAGTTCCAGCGCCTGGTTGGCGTTCAGCCTGGGATCGCAGTGGGTATTGTAACGCACGCCGAGGTTGGCCTCGGTGATCGCATGGGCGCCGCCGACGCACTCGGTCACGTCCTGGCCGGTCATCTCGAAGTGGACCCCGCCGGCATAGGTTCCTTCCTCTTCGTGGATCTCGAAGAACGTACGGACTTCCTCGAGGATGCGGTCGAAGTGGCGGGTCTTGAAGCCGTTGGCGTCATCACCGTGTTGGCGTGCATCGGGTCCGAGACCCAGACCACGTTGCGATGATTGCGCCTGATCATGCGGATCAGCCCCGGCAGCACCGCGCGGAGCTTGTCGGGTCCCATCCGGACGATCAGCGTCAGCCGCCCCGGCTCGTTGGCGGGATTGAGCTTGTCGACCAGTTGCAACAGCTCGTCGGCCTCCATCGTCGGTCCGACCTTCACCGCCAGCGGATTGCCGACGCCGCGCAGGAATTCCACGTGCGCCCCGTCGAGCTGACGGGTGCGGTCGCCGATCCACAGCATGTGCGCCGAGCAGTCGTACCAGTCGCCGGTGGTCGAATTGACCCGGGTCATCGCCTCTTCGTAGTTGAGCAGCAACGCCTCGTGGCAGGTGAACAGATCGGTCTCGCTGATCTGCGGCGTCGTCTCCGACGTCAGCCCGCAGGCGGCCATGAACGCCAGCGCCTCGTCGAGGCGGCCGGCGAGATCCTTGTAGCGATTGCCCTGGGGGCTGTCGGCGACGAAGCCGAGAGTCCAAAGATGGACCTGGTGGAGGTCGGCATAGCCGCCCTGGGCAAAGGCGCGCAGCAGGTTGAGGGTCGCCGCCGACTGGTTGTAGGCCTGGACCAGCCGGTCGGGATTCGGCGTCCGCGCCTCGGCGGTGAACTCCATGGCGTTGATCATGTCGCCGCGATAGGCGGGCAGGGTGACGCCGTCGATGGTCTCGGTATCGGCCGAGCGCGGCTTGGCGAACTGACCGGCGAGGCGGCCGAGCTTGACCACCGGCACCGCCGCGCCGAAGGTGAGCACCACCGCCATCTGCAGCAGCACCCGAAAGGTATCGCGGATGTTGTTGGGGTGGAACTCGGCGAAGCTCTCGGCGCAATCGCCGCCCTGCAACAGGAACGCCTGCCCCTCACAGACGTCGGACAGCACCTTGCGCAGCCGCCGCGCCTCGCCGGCGAACACCAGCGGCGGATAGTTGCGAAGCTGTTGCTCGACCGCGGCCAGCTTCTCCGGATCCGGATAGGTTGGAACCTGTATGACCGATTTCTCGCGCCAGCTCCTGGGGCTCCACGCAGCGCACATCTCGAAAACTCGTCCTGTCTAAAGATTGAGCCAACAGCCTATACGCCCGTGCGCCGGCATTTTCAACGATACGTCGGACATGGGGAGGTTTTGTCGCCAAGCAATCGATACTTGAGGGATGTCGTTGCCATATTTGCGGTCATCGACAGTGATCGCCACGCGGGCGGTGACGGTCTTCAGATGCGTCCAGTCATAGGATTGCCGGTATCACACGCCTCTGCGGAAGCCTGTGAGATCGATATCATGCCCCTACCCCCGAACCTCCCTCGTAAATCACCCTAATTTAAAAGCACCTTTCATCATAAATGGCGCCCTTGATTTCTTCCAACAACTTGTTTATTAGAGCCATTCTGTCTGGGTTTAATGTCGTTGATATTCATCGATAACAGTTGATCTATTTTTTCAATTCTGGTTTCAACAGTTGAATCAGCGTTTGACGATGCCGTTGGTAAAATTCTTCTAACAGCCATTCCGTAAAAATCACTACTCTTTCAGCTAGGCTGTCCCATCTCCACCATCATATTCAGCGGATAACTTATTTGTTTGTGCCTCAAAATCAAAAAGACGTCTGATTGTCAGTTGTCGCCGATCAGCTAGAAAAGCGTCCGTATATGTTTCGTGATTAGCTCGCTTTTTCAAATTCGGTTAATCTATATTTCGGCGTTGTGCTATAGATGACCATAGTCATTCCGCTTGTAAGGGCACATGATGAGAGATTCGCGTGGCTGCCGCAATAATTGCAGAAATACCTCGTTGGAAAGCGAACAAATTTTTCGACCGTTAGTGTTCTCGTTTATGCCATCGTGTCTTTACAGATCTTCCCGATCGCCGCCAAATCAAGATCCGTGAAATGCGTCTCTCAGCTGCGGATAACATGCAGAATTACGAGCAATTCCCACCTGCGATTTGAGATGAACCCGTACCGGCGCAAGCGAGACGCAGCGCTGCCACTTTGGCTTCTGCGAGACTTCCGGAGTCTCTGGGGACGCTTTACCAATCTCAGTAGATTTCCATTCGAGCAAGCGTCCGGTCACGGGCTTCTGAAGGCCCAATTTTACGAGAGATACGGTTCGGGTCACGCTTTATCAGTTCTCGGCACATTGCGTACGGAGTTCTGGGGACGCTTTACCAATCTCAGCAAATTTCGATTCCGAGCAAGCTCCCGTCACGGGTACTGAACGCCCCAATTTTACGAGAGATACGGCATGTGTCGCCCGGAACCACCCCGGAACCAGCTCGTCTTCAACGAGATGGTGAGCACCGCGAGGCTAACGCAGATGGGCAAAGACGTTTGACTCTAAAGTAGCAACATTGGAATAAATATTCAACCAATGATGAACATAGTTGCGGTGGCATGATATTGATTTCAAGATGTCGGTGCACACCTGCGAAGCGGTTCATTTGTACGGCAGACGGTGCTGCGGGATTTCGAGCGGCTCGAATTCCGGGTCCTTGTGGACCAGGGTCGCTGGGAGCAGGATCGCCGACGCGGCGATCCAGGCGTCGGCGAGGATGCGGATCGGTGATTGACGGAATCACCCGACGCTCTCACGCGTGGGCGGTGTCGACGACGCGGATACGGCCTTGGGCTCGGTTGCGCGGCTTCGCCTTGACCGTGATCTCCACATCCTGGCCTAGGGCGGTGAGCAGACGCATCAGGCGGTCGCTGGAGAAATTGGCGAGCCGTCCGTTGAGAAGGGCGGAGACCTTGGGTTGGTCAATGCCCATCAGCGAGGCGGCGGCCACTTGGGTGAGGCGGCGGCGCTTGATGATCTGCCGGATATGGCTCGCGAGCTGCGCCTTGGCCAGTTCCTCCTCGGGCTCGGCGAAGCCCAGATCGGCGAACACGTTGCCGCTGCCCGGCGTCACCGGGATTTCGGCTTCTCGCTTCTTGACCATCGTTCGTAATCCTCTTTCGCTCGCTTGAGTCGCCGTTCGATCAGGTCCAACTCGGCTTTCGGTGTGGCGATGCCGCGCTTCGACTTCTTCTGGAAGGCGTGCAGTACGTAGACGGCCCCAGCGAAGCGCACGGTGTAGACGGCGCGATAGGTGTCGCCGTCGAAGTCGTCTACGATCTCCAGCACGCTCGCCCCGCCGAAGCCCCTCAATGGCTTGACGTATGGCGCCTTGCGGCCAAGCTGGGCGTCCCACAGGGCACCGCCGACGCGCCACCGGACCTCGTCCGGGAACTTTCTCAGGTCCTCCTTGCTGCTGCCGACCCAACGCACCGGCTTGGGCTGGACATCGGCGGAGCGCTTCGCCACGTCCCTGAACCTCCTGCCAATCTATGCCTGTACCGGCATAATCGCAAGCGGCATCACCCGTCAATAGGGAGGCATCTGCTTCCGAATACGCCTTCGCTGCCTATACGGTGAAGCGGATACCCGGCAGACCGAGGTTGATGTTCCGACCTCAGCCACCCCGCACCCGTCGCCAGTCATGAAAGGAGGAGTTGTGACGAAGCAGTTCATTTGTACGGCAGACGGTGCTGCGGGATTTCGAGCGGCTCGAATTCCGGGTCCTTGTGGACCAGGGTCGCGCGGAGCAGGATCGCCGACGCGGCGATCCAGGCGTCGGCGACGGACAGGCGGTGGGTGGCCTTGATCTCCGCCGCCTTCTCCAGGAGCGCCGCGTCTTCGTGGACGACGATCAGCGGCAGCGACTGGCACTGCTCGTAGGCCAACCGCCCCTGCGTCCGCCCCTCGTCCTGCCACACCCGGTCGTAGAGTTCCATCAGCGAGATGAAGCAGATGCGGCACGGGATGCCGCTGCGGCTGCCGGCATCGAGACGCGCGGCGACGTCGTCCGCCCCCGCCTCGTCATCGCGCAACGTCAGCAGCGCCGAGGTATCGAGCAGGTCCATCGTCAGCGGTTGCGCTCGTCCGCCGCCTCCTCGCGACGACGGTCGTCGAGCAGCCGGGTCGTGCTCCCGCCCTTGCCGCGGCCGCGGAAGGCGGCGATGGGATCGGATCTCACCGGCACCACGACGATGCGGTCACCCTCGACGATCCATTCGAGCCGATCCGCCGGCCCGAGATGGAAGCGCTTGCGGACGGGCGCGGGAACGACCGTCTGTCCGCGCGCCGTGATCGTGCTGCGCATCCAATCGCCTCCAGATGAATTACATTACTGTAGAAATTTAATTCATTGCCGCCGCCGACGCAAGGGCGTCGCCGCCCGGAAGCCTTGACTTTCCGCGGAAATAGGTATATATACCACTATATTTGCATTTTAACCTAGGAGATGCCATGACTCCATTGAAGGCCCGGCAGGAGCGGTTCCATGCGACCGCCCGCGGCGATCTCCGGCGCTCCCGCCGCGGCGGCGTCGACCTCGGCGGATTTTGAGAAAATGTCTACTTTTGTTTCGGCGATTTCACTCGTTGAATCAAGGCGCTATGGCAAATTCATGTCTACCTTTGTCTACCGACTCGAAAAAGAGGTTTTCAGCAAAATCAAGCACTTGACTTCAAAACATGTCTACTTTCGTCTACTTTTGTCTACCTTTCACACGGGCGCGGAGTGGTTTTGTTTGAAATCAACGGGTTGACCGCCACGGATGCGTAACGAAGGTAGACAAAACGGGCCAAACGGTATGCAAAAGGGATACAAAATTCGGCCGTCAGCTGTCAGCTGTCAGCTATCAGAGCGCCCGTGGCAAAGCGCGGAAAGCCAAGCAGACGGAGGTCCGCGCCCGACACTTGACAGGCTGGGCGCACTGCGACCAAAGGCGAGTCCATTCATGGCCTTGCCGCTATCACAGGCCCGCCAGGACGTGAGAAAGAGATGAACGAACAACAGGCGCGCCGGGACGATCCGGCCTCCGCGACCATCAGCCAGCGTATCGAGCCCGCCTGCGAACAGGCGTACGAGGCGTTGCTGGTCGGCATTCACGAGGAGGCGAAGAAGTTCGGCGGCTTTCTGCGCCGGGAAGTCATCAAATCGACCGTCGGCAACCACCTGCAGTACACCCACGTCATTCATTTCGACAACGAGGCCGATCTTCGCCGCTGGGAGCACTCTCCCGAGCGCCATGCGTGGCTGTCGCGGATGTCGAGCATGGCGGTGCACACCACCCCGCTGCAGGTTCTCACCGGCCTGGAGACCTGGTTCACCCTGTCCCCGGAAAAACCGCTGGTGCCGCCGCCCCGCTACAAGATGGCGATGGTGACGTGGCTGGCGATCTTCCCGCTGATCACCCTTCTTTCCTACGCCACGGCGCCGATCTCCGGCGAGCTGCCGATCGTCGTCCGCGTCCTCGTGACGACCACGCTGGTGGTGCCGTTGATGACCTACGTGGTGATGCCGCGGATGACCCGGCTGTTCCGGCGCTGGCTCTATCCGGCCGGCGACGTGCGCTGATGGTCCGGGCGTTTCTCGCGCATGGTGACGAACTCCTCCGCCGCGGTCGGATGGATGCCGATGGTGGCGTCGAACTGGGCCTTGGTCGCCCCGCACTTGAGGGCGATGCCGACGCCCTGGATGATTTCGGGCGCGTCGACGCCGACCATGTGGCATCCGAGCACCCGGTCGGTGGCGCGCTCGACGACGATCTTCATCAACGTGCCCTCGTCGCGCCCGGTGAGGGTGTGCTTCATCGGCTTGAACCGGGAGATGTAGACGTCGATCTCGCCCCGTTCCCGCGCTCTGCCCTCGTCGAGGCCGACGGTGCCGATCGGCGGCTGGCTGAACACGGCCGATGGGATGTTGGCGTAATCCATGGTGATCGGGTTGGTGTTGAAGTGGGTCTCGGCGAAGGCGCGGCCCTCGGCGATGGCGACCGGGGTCAGGTTGACCCGATCGGTGCAGTCGCCGACGGCGTAGATGCTGTCGACCGAGCTGCGGTTCCATTCGTCGACGATCACCGCGCCGACGTCGTCGAGCTCGACCCCGACCGCCTCGAGGCCGAGGCCGCGGGTGTTGGGACCGCGGCCGGTGGCGTACATCACCAGGTCGGTTTCGATCAGTTCGCCGGTGCTGGTGTTGAGGGAATAGCCACCGTCGGTTTTTTCGATGGAACGGACAACCGTTTCGCGGCGGATGCGCACCCCCTTCTTCTCCATCTCGGCCGCGAGAAACTCGCGCACGTCCTCGTCGAAGCCGCGGAGGATGTTGCCGGCACGGATGATCTCGGTGACCTCGACGCCGACCGCGTTGAAGATGCCGGCGAACTCGACGGCGATGTAGCCGCCGCCGACGATGACGATCCGCTTCGGCAGTTCCGGGAGATCCAGCGCCTCGTTGGAGGTGATCACGTGCTCGACGCCGGGGATGTTCGGCATCGTCGGCCAGCCGCCGCAGGCGATCAGGATCTTGTCGGCGGTATAGGTGGTGCCGTCGACCTCGACGGTATGGGCGTCGGCGAGCCGGCCGGACCCCTCGATCAGGGTGACGTTGTTGTCGCGCAGGATGCGGTGATAGACCCCCTCCAGCCGGTCGAGCTCGACGTTCTTGCGCTCGATCAGCGTCGGCCAGTCGAGCCGGGCGTCGCCCGGAACCCAGCCGAACCCCCGGGCGTCTGCGAAATCCTCGGCGAAGTGGGCGGCGTAGACCAACAGCTTCTTCGGCACGCACCCGCGCATCACGCAGGTGCCGCCGACCCGGCTCTTCTCGACCACCGCCGCCCGCGCCCCATACCCGCCGGCCAACCGCGTCGCCCGCACCCCCCCCGACCCGGCGCCGAGGGTGATCAGATCGAAATCGTATTTGGGCATGGTTGACCGCCTTGCGCTGTCTGCCTTCGTCGGCAGGGAAATTAGAGATAAAACCGGATCGGTTGCTCAGATCCCGCCCATGCACAGGTATTTGACCTCGAGGAACTCCTCGGTGCCGTATTTGGAGCCTTCGCGGCCGATGCCGGATTCCTTGACCCCGCCGAACGGCGCCACCTCGGTGGAGATGATCCCGGTGTTGATGCCGACGATGCCGTACTCGATCGCCTCCGAGGTCCGCCAGATCCGCGCCATGTCGCGGCTGTAGAAATAGGCCGCCAGCCCGAATTCGGTGTCGTTGGCCATCGCGATCGCTTCGGCGTCGGTCTTGAAGCGGAACAGCGGCGCCACCGGCCCGAACGTCTCCTCGCGGGCTGACCGCCATCTCCGGGGTGACGTCGACCAGGATCGTCGGCTCGAAGAAGCTGCCGCCCAGGGCATGGCGCTTGCCGCCCAGCGCGACGCGGGCGCCCTTGGCCACCGCGTCGGCGATGTGCGCCTCCACCTTCTCCACCGCCGCCATGTCGATCAGCGGCCCCTGCTGCGCCCCGTCCTCGAGGCCGTTAGCCACCTTCAGGCCCGAAACCGCCTGCGACAGCCGGCCGGCGAACTCGTCGTAGACCCCGTCCTGGACCAGCAGCCGGTTGGCGCAGACGCAGGTCTGGCCGGTGTTGCGGTATTTGGACGCGATCGCCCCTTCCACCGCCGCGTCGAGGTCGGCGTCGTCGAAGACGATGAACGGCGCGTTGCCGCCCAGTTCCAAAGACACCTTCTTCACCGTTTGCGCGCATTGCGCCATCAGCACCTTGCCGATCTCGGTCGAGCCGGTGAACGTCAGCTTGCGGACGATCGGGTTCGACGTCAGCTCGCCGCCGATCTCGCCGGCGCCGCCGGTGACGACGTTGAACGCCCCCCGCGGGATTCCCGCCCGCTCGCCCAGCTCGGCCAGGGCGAGGGCCGAATAGGGCGTCGAACTCGCCGGCTTGGCCACCACCGTGCACCCCACCGCCAGCGCCGGCGCGCACTTGCGGGTGATCATCGCGATGGGGAAGTTCCAAGGGGTGATCGACGCCACCACCCCGATCGGCTGCTTGATCACCACGATCCGCTTGTCCGCCTGGTGCGGCGGGATGGTGTCGCCGTAGACCCGCTTGCCCTCCTCGGCGAACCACTCGACGAACGACGCGCCGTAGACGATCTCGCCGCGCAACTCGGTCAGCGGCTTGCCCTGCTCGGCGGTCATCAGCCGCGCCAGGTCCTCCTGGTTCTCGAGCATCAACTCGTACCAGCGGCGCAGCACCGCCGCCCGCTCCTTGGCCGTCCGCGCCCGCCACTCCGGCAACGCCGCGTTGGCCGCCGCCGACCGCGCGGCGCGTCTCCGCCGCCCCCATCTTCGGCACCGTGCCCAGCACCGCCCCGTCGGCCGGGTTGGTCACTTCCACCGTCGCCCCGGAATCGGCGTCGACCCACGCGCCGTCGATGTAGCATTGCTGACGAAACAGAGCCGGATTGTTGAGTTGCATCGGATGATCCCCGCTAGAGTGAGCTATCGTCCAATATAGTGGGGGGATCGGCCGCTGTTAACCGCTTGTCCCGCTTCGGGCGGTCACCTCAATCGGCGATCAGTCGCTTTCCGTAGACCACGACGTCGTCCGGCGTGTAGCCGAGCCGGTCGTAGAACCCTGCTGCCGCCGGGTTCGAGCGGCGGACCATGACGTTGATCTTGGGGCAGCCCGCTTCGGTCAGCAGCCTTTCCGCTTCGGACATCAGCCGCCGGGCGATTCCCTGTTTCCGGTGGTTCGGGTCGACGGCGAGATAGTTCGCCGACCCGCGGTGGCCGTCGAAACCGGCCATCACCGATCCGACGATCCGGCCGTCCTGTTCGGCGACGAGGAACATCTCGCGCTGTTGCGAGAGCTTGCGGGCAACATCCCTCGCCGGATCGTTCCACGGAACGACCAGGCCGCAGTCGGTCCAGAGCCGGACCACCGCCTCACGATCGGCGTCAGCGAACGGCCGGATCACGATCGTCATCGGTCGGCGGCTATTCGACGGTGACGCTCTTGGCCAGGTTGCGCGGCTGATCCACATCCGTGCCTTTGACCACCGCCACGTGATAGGCGAGGAGCTGGACCGGAATGGTGTAGAGGATCGGCGCCACGAACGGATCGACGGCGGGAAGCTCGACCACCGACGCCGCCATGTCGCCGAGCCGGGCGATGCCGGCGGCATCCGACAGGAAGATCACCCGGCCGCCCCGCGCGATCACTTCTTGCATGTTGGAGGCGGTCTTGTCGAACAGCCGGTCGGACGGCGCGATGACGATGATCGGCATGTTCTCGTCGATCAGCGCTATGGGTCCGTGCTTCATTTCCCCCGCCGCGTACCCCTCGGCGTGGATGTAGCTGATCTCCTTGAGCTTGAGGGCGCCCTCGAGGGCGATCGGATAGCCGGTGCCGCGGCCGAGATAGAGGACGTCGCGGGCCTCGGCGACCTCGCGGGCGATCTCGGCCAGCCGCTCGTCGTGGTTGAGGACCTCGTTGGCCTTGCCCGGCACTTCGGTCAGCGCCTGGCACAGTCGCTTCTCGCCTTCGCGGTCGACGACCCCTCGCCTGGCCGCCATGGCGATCGCCAGGCTCGCCAGCACCGTCAGCTGGGTGGTGAACGCCTTGGTCGACGCGACGCCGATCTCCGGTCCGGCCTGGGTCAGCAGGATCGCGTCGGACCGCCGCGCCATCGAGCTCTCGGCGACGTTGACGACGCTGAGCACGTGCTGGTCCTGCCGGCGGGCGTGCTCGATCGCCGCCAGGGTATCGGCGGTCTCCCCCGACTGGGAGATGAAGATCGCAAGCCCGCCCTGTGGCATGTCGGCGCCGCGGTAGCGGAACTCCGAGGCGATGTCCACTTCCGTCGGGACCCGGGCGATCTGCTCGAACCAGTACTTGGCGACGAGGGCGGCGTGATAGGAGGTGCCGCAGCCGATGATCGTGGTCCGGCTGATCCGGGTGAGGTCGAACGGCAGCGGCGGCAGCGCGATCACCTGGTTCCACGGGTTGAGCAGGGTATGCAGGGTATCGCCCATCACCGCCGGCTGCTCGTAGATCTCCTTGAGCATGAAGTGGGGGAAATTCCCCTTGCCGATCAGCGCGCCGGAGGTGGCGGTGAGCTTGACCTCGCGCTCGACGACGGTGCCGTCGGCGGCGTGAATCACCGCGCCGGTGGCTGTCACCTCGGCCCAGTCGCCCTCCTCCAGGTAGCAGATGCGGTTGGTCAGCGGCGCCAGCGCCAGCGAGTCCGAGCCCAGGTACATCTCGCCGTCGCCGTAGCCGATGGTCAGCGGGCTGCCGCGCCTGGCGCCGATCATCAGGTCGTCGCGGCCGGCGAACAGGATCGCCAGCGCGAACGCTCCCTCGAGCCGGCCGAGCGACGCCTGCACCGCGTCCTGGGGCGACATCCCGTCGGCCAGATGGCTGGAGATCAGGTGGACCACCACCTCGGTGTCGGTCTCGGTGGCGAACGCGCAGCCCTTTGCCGCCAGTTCGCGGCGCAGCTCGAGAAAGTTTTCGATGATGCCGTTGTGGACCAGCACCACACGGTCGTCGCAGTGGGGATGGGCGTTGGCCTCGGTCGGCGCGCCGTGGGTCGCCCAGCGGGTGTGGCCGATGCCGATGCGGCCGTCCATCGGCGTCGCCGCGAGCGCCTTCTCCAGGTTGACCAGCTTGCCCTGGGCGCGGCGTCGGAGGATATGCCCGTTGACCAGGGTGGCGACGCCGGCCGAGTCGTAGCCCCGGTACTCGAGACGCTTCAGCCCGTCGACCAGCAACGGGGCGACCGCGGCCCGGCCGATGATGCCGATGATTCCGCACATACGCCGTTATTCCTTCTTCTTCGTCGCCTGAGCCGCCGCCTTCTCCGCCGCCCGGCGTTGGCGGAACGCCCGCGCCCAGTCGTCCTTGACCGTATGCGGCCCGCGGGTGAGCGCCATCGCGTCCGCCGGCACGTCGCGGGCGACCACGCTGCCGGCGCCGATGATCGCGCCGTCGCCGATCTTCACCGGCGCCACCAGCGCCGTGTTCGAGCCGATGAAGGCGCCGGCGCCGATGTCGGTATGGTCCTTGAAAAAGCCGTCGTAGTTGCAGGTGATCGTCCCGGCGCCGACGTTGGTCTTGGCGCCGACGCGGGCGTCGCCGATGTAGGTGAGGTGGTTGACCTTGGCGCCGGCCTCGACCGAGGCGTTCTTGATCTCGACGAAGTTGCCGACGTGGGCGTCGGCGCCGATCCGGGCGCCGGGGCGGATGCGTGCGAACGGGCCGATCCGGGCGCCTGCCTCGATGCTCACGCCTTCCAGATGACAGAACGGCAGGATTTCGACGTTGTCGCCGACGCTGACGCCGGGGGCGAACACCACCGTTAGGGGCCGACGGTGACATCGCGGCCCAACCGGGTGTCATGGCTGAAAAAGACGGTGGCCGGATCGATCAGGGTGGCGCCCTCGGCCATCGCCCGGGCGCGCAGCCGATCCTGGACGATCGCCTCGGCCTTGGCCAGGTCGGCGCGCGAATTGATGCCGATGAACTCGGCCTCGTCGCCCTCGACGACGCCACACGAGAGGCCGTCGGCGCGGGCGATGTGGACGATGTCGGTGAGGTAGTACTCGCCCTTGGCGTTGTCGTTGCCGACCCGATCGAGCAGACCCGGCAGTCTCGCCCCGTCGATCGCCATCACCCCGGAGTTGCACAGGGTTACGGCGAGTTGGTCGGGCCGCGCGTCCTTGGCCTCGACGATCGCGTCGAGGCTGCCGATCGGGCCGACGATCAGCCGGCCGTAGGCGCCGGGATCGTGGGGACGGAAGCCGAGGACGACGACCGCCGGTTGCGCCTGGGAGCGCCTCGCCATCCGCAGCCGCTCCAGCGTCTCGGCCGAAATCAGCGGCGTGTCGCCGTAGACCACCAGCACGTCGCCGTCGAACCCGTCGAGCGCGTCGCGGGCCGCCATCACCGCGTGGCCGGTGCCGAGCCGCTGCTCCTGGATCACCGTCGGCCACGGCGCCACAGCCTTGGCGACCGCCTCCATCTCGGCGCCGACGACCACCACCAGCCGCTCCGGTTCCAGGGCTTCGAGGGTCGCCATCAGGTGCGCGATCATCGGCCGCCCGGCCAGCGGATGCATGACCTTGGGCAGGCCGGACTTCATCCGGGTGCCGAGGCCGGCGGCCAGGACGACGATCGCCGTTTTTGTTTTGGTCATCATCGAACTCGTTTAGAAAAGGATCTTGAGGAGGCCGCAAGACCGACGGCGACCTTGCCATAGGCCGACAGTTCCGCCAAGTCCCCTATGATGATCGAAGAATTCTGAATAAGGCGTTGATATGGGCAACTTCAAGGCGGTTGTTTTCGATCTCGACGGAACTCTGGTCGACAGCGCCCCCGATCTCGCCACCGCGCTCAACAAGCTGCTGGCGGAGGAACACCGCCGGCCGGTCACCCTCGACGAGGTCAAGACGATGATCGGCGACGGCGCGGCCAAGCTGGTCGAGCGGGCGTTCGCCGCCACCGGAGAAGCCGAGAAGGACGGCATCCAGGGGTTTACCGCCCGCTTTCTCGGCCACTACGAGGGCCACGCGACCGACCTCACCCGCCCCTATCCCGGGGTGCGCGAGACCCTGGACCGGCTGACGGCGGACGGCCTGGCGCTGGCCGTCTGCTCGAACAAGCCCGAGGCGCCGACCCGCGAGGTGCTGCGCGATCTCGACCTCGACGGCTATTTCGCCGCGGTGATCGGCGGCGACTCCCTCCCCGGCGTCCGCAAGCCCGACCCGCGAATGCTGCAGGCGGTGCTCGACGCCTTAGCCGTGCCGGCCGACGCGGCCGTGATGGTCGGCGACAACGCCAACGACGTCGCCGTCGCCCGCGCCCTGAACGTGCCGGTGATCCTCCGCGCCGACGGCTACACCCCCACCCCGGCGGCGGACCTCGGCGCCGACGCGATCATCGACGATTTCGCCGAGCTTCCCGACGCTCTGGCACGCCTCCGCTGACGACCTTCAGCGACGCGCGCCCCCTTTCGGCGGTTTTGCGGTAAGCAAAACCGCTATGCTTCCGGTTGGAGTCCGTCGGCCAACCGCCTTTCCACCCGGAAGGTACGTTTGAACAGCCAGCCGGATGCCCCCGCCGATGCCAGGAGCGCGAGGACAAGACTGCCGTCGCTCAGCCAAACGCCGACCCCGAAAAACGAGGACAACGGCCAGAGGATGCCGAACGAGACGGCGGTCAGCTCCGAGAAGACCAGCAGAGCCACAGCCGTGGCGATGACGGCCGCGAAAACGGTCGCCGATGCCATGCCGATCGGTGCCTTGGCTCCCGGCGCCGACCCGGCATGGGTCACGATGGTAGACATGGAAGCGTGCTTTCGATGGTTGTGACGGGCCGGCCAAACGGTCGTGGATCCTACGCCTCAGCCTCGATTCACACCCGTTGGCACCCGGACGCCATCGATATGGGGCGATGGAACACACTCGGCAAGCGACATCATTCAAAAAGAAACGACAGCAGGAGCCCCGCGTGCATCTCGCCGACCGCGAAAGGAGAACTGAGCCGCGTCGCGCCGCCGTTGCCGCGAGTCGGCGTCCGCGAACCGTTGTGGCGTCACGGCATGGACGCGACGCTCGCCCGGTTTTCTTGACAGCGTCGGGGGCGGACCCTTAAATGGGCGCCGTCCAGCCATCTTCGGGCGCGTAGCTCAGCGGGAGAGCACTGCCTTCACACGGCAGGGGTCGCTGGTTCAATCCCAGCCGCGCCCACCATCACGTCACCGGGTCGGCCGACTACGACCGCGGGTGCCGGCGGGCCTTCAGGTGCGCGACCAGGTTTCTGTCGGCGCCCGCGACGGTGTGGTCGACCAGCCGCTGCCCGAGAATCTTCAACGAGCCTTGCTGTAGGTCCGGTTTGCCGGTGGTCAGCATCCGCTGGCTCAGGTCCTCGATGTCGCGGATGAAGCTCCGGTGTTCCTCGGCGTGCGCGTCGGCCTCGGGATGCCCGCTGGATCGCATCAGCTTCTCTTCGTACTCGGCGTGGACCTTCACCTTGCCGGTCAGCTCGTTCATGATCACCAGCGGCAGAACCTGTCCCTCCTCGGAGTGGAGGGTGTCGACCAGCCGGTTGAAGGTTTCGATCAGGTCCCGGTGCTGGTTGTCGATCTCCGGGATGCCCACGTCGAACGCCTCGCTCCAGGCAATGATCATCGCTCGTCGTCCACGAAAACCTCCGTCAACATCGATTGCGAAAGACAGCTGCCACAGAAAAGGACTCTGAACGCGCATGCGACATCGTCGGTCCCACGTCCTGCCAGTCGTTCCCGTCGTCCTCTCGGAGCCGCCGAGCGTGTTCCCGCTCTCGCGCGATCCCCAACGAACGGATTGCCGACGCGCGCCGCCGAGGCCATGTACTCCAGCACCTGCTTTTCCGCCTTCAGCCAATCGTCGAGGGCGCCGTCGTACTGCCTGCCGGTGGCCTCCCACAGGAAGTAGGCGGTTTCGCGGATGCGCTCCAGATAGGCGGCGGCCGACGCCGTCGCGAATTCCTGGGCCATCGACCGCGCGTCTTTGGTGCTCGGCGTCGCCGTCCCCGACGCCGCCCGCATCATCGTCAGGACATGCCGTTCGGCGGAAAGCCAATAGTCGAGCGCGAGGCCGTACTGTCGCCCCGCCGAATCCCACATGCAGTGGGCAAGGTCGCGAATCCGCTCGGTGGGGACCACCGCGGGAAGGGGGGGTTCGATTTCGGCCTGGGGGACGTCCTTCAATACGTTGAGCCCCGCCACCTTGGTGGTGGCGTCCATCACCTCCAGGACCATCTGTTCGGCCATCAGCCAAAAGTCCACCGCCATGTCGTAATGCGCCCCGGCGGACTGCTTCAACGGCGTCGCCAGCTTGCTGATCTGATCTTCCGTTTGTTGGTTCATTCTTGTGCCATCCGGTGACATGTCCGCCCATCCCTACATTACTCCCACTCGCGGGCGATCGCATCGATAAAAGAAGGGCTTTTTTTTTATGTGCGCCATACCCCATATGAGGGTTTCGTGCTTCTTTCCAGCAGAATCAGCACTCCATGGTTTTTGCCGTCGATCGTCGCGTCACCCGATCGGCCCAGCTTGCCTCCCGCGCGGGTTTCGGCTATCGGGGGCCTTCAGGAGGAGGCCGATGCCGCAATTGAAGCTGGGAATACCAAAGGGGAGCCTCGAGGGCTCGACGATCGAGTTGTTCGCCCAGGCGGGTTGGACGATCTCCCCGCGCTCGCGCAACTATTTCCCGGCCATCGACGATCCGGAGATCACCTGCGCGCTGGTCCGCTCCCAGGAGATGGGGCCTTACGTCGCCGCCGGAACCCTGGACGCCGGGCTCACCGGCATCGACTGGGTGATGGAAACCGAGGCCGACGTCGAGGTGGTCGACGATCTCGTCTACTCCAAGGCCAGCGACCAGCCGGCGCGGTGGGTGCTGGTGGTCGATCGGGATTCGCCGGTGAAGCGGATCGAGGACCTCCACGGCAAGAAGATTGCCACCGAGCTGGTCGGCTTCACCCGCCGCCACCTCGCCGAGCGCGGGGTCGAGGCCGACGTCCAGTTCTCCTGGGGCGCCACCGAGGCCAAGGTGGTCGAGGGCATGGTCGACGCGGCGGTCGAGATCACCGAGACCGGCAGCACCATCCGCGCCCATGGGTTGCGCATCGTCTGTGACCTTCTGCACACCCACACGGTGCTGATCGCCAACCGCGCGGCGCTCGCCGATCCGTGGCGCAAGGCGAAGATCGATCAGGTGGCGCTGCTGCTCTCGGCGGCGCTCGCCGGACGCAACAAGGTGCTGCTCAAGATGAACGTGCCTGCCGCCCGCATCGATGCGGTGGCGGCGCTGCTGCCCAGCCTGCACGCGCCGACCGTCAACCATCTGACCGACCCCGATTGGCTGGCGGTGGAAACGGTGGTCGACCGTGAGCGGGTGCGCACCCTGATCCCCCGGCTGAAAGCCAAGGGCGCCGAGGGGATCCTGGAACTGCAGATCACCAAGATGTGCTGACGGCGGTGGCCGTCCGCCGGGGTCAACGACCGGCAAACCGGGGCGGGCGCTTCCCGGTGAACGCCGCGACACCCTCCCGAAAGTCGGCGGTCTTGCCGCAGGCCTGTTGCAGGTCGCGCTCTAGATCGAGCTGCCGATCGAGGGTGTTGGCGGCGGACGCGTCGAGCGCCCGCTTGGCGGCGGCGTAGGCCAGGGTCGGTCCGGCGGCGAGGGATCGGGCGAGGGCGCCGGCCTCGTCGAGCAGCTTGTCGTCGTCGACGCACTTCCAGATCAAACCCCAGGCTTCCGCCTGCTCGCCGTTCACCGCATCGCCGAGCAGCGCCATGCCGTAGGCGCGGGCGCGGCCGACCAGGCGCGGCAACATGTAGGTGCCGCCGGCGTCGGGCAGCAGGCCGATCTTGGCGAACGCCTGGATGAACCGGGCCGACCGCCCGGCGAGGACGATGTCGCAGGCCAGCGCCAGATTGGCGCCGGCGCCGGCGGCGACCCCGCCGACCGCGGCCAACACCGGTTTGTCGAGGCCACGGACGGTGCGGACCAGAGCATTGTAACAGCCGTCGACGACGGTGCCGATGTCGGGGCCTTCGCCGTCCTCGCCGAACGCCATCGCCGGGTCGGACAGGTCCTGACCGGCGGAAAAGGCGCGCCCGGCGCCGGTCAGCAGCACGCAGCGGACCTTGGGGTCGGCGCCGGCCGACTTGAGGATCGCGATCAGGTCGCCGGCCATCGGGGTGGTGAAGGCGTTGAGCTTGTCCGGCCGGTTGAGGGTCACCGTCGCGACCCCGTCGGACACCTCGAGCAGAACCGATTTGTAGGCCATGGCGATTCCCCTTTTCATCCTGATGGAGCGCCCATGCTTGCCCAGCCGCCGACGCAGGTAAAGCCCGAAAACGGGCCGGAGCGGCGATGTACGCACTCGCGGCGATATCCCGCCCGTGCTAAAAGGCCCCGACCGCCGAGCGGAGGCGGAGGCTGCGGAGAGGGCAATGGTCAAGGTCTATTCCATCGACGGCGTGACACCGGTGGTCCATCCGACCGCGTTCGTCCATCCCAGGGCGGTGCTGATCGGTGACGTCGTCGTCGGACCCCGCGCCTATATCGCGCCGTGCGCCTCGCTTCGGGGCGACATCGGCCGGATCCGGGTCGGCGAGGGCGCCAACATCCAGGACAACTGCCTGATGCACTGCTTCCCCGACGCCGAGTGCATCGTCGAGGATTGGGGACACGTCGGTCACGGCGTTGTCATGCACGGTGCGATCGTCCGCAACAACGCCCTGATCGGGATGAACTCGGTGCTTATGGACGGCTGCGTCGTCGGCGAATCCGCCTTCGTCGCGGCGATGTCGTTCGTCCCGGCGGGCTACCAGGTGCCGCCGAGAACCCTTGCCGCCGGCGTCCCGGTCAAGATTCGCCGCGAGCTAAAAAGCGACGAGATCGCCTGGAAGCGCCGCGGCACCGAGGAGTACCATCGGATCGCCGAGCGCAGCCGCGCCACCATGCGGGAGGTCGAGGCGTTGACCGAAATGGACCCCGACCGGCCCCGCCTGAACGTGACTCCCCACCATCCGCTGCACGTGGCGCGGGGCGGTTAGGTTTTCGCGGTCATGCAGGTGAACAGGTCGGGCGGGCTGGCCAGGCGCCGGCCGGTGCGCAGCAGCTCGGTGAAGTCGTCGGCCGGGATCGGCTTGCTGAAGTAGTAGCCCTGCATCATCTCGCAGCCCTTGTCGCGGAGGAACTGCAACTGCGCCTCTTCCTCGACGCCCTCGGCGATGACGCTCAGATTGAGCCGGTGGGCCATGGCGATGATGATGTCGGCGATCGCCGCGGCATCGGGGCTGGTGGTGACGTCCTGTACGAAAGCCCGGTCGATCTTCAGGGTGCTCAGCGGCAGCCGCCGCAGATAACTCAGCGACGAGTAGCCGGTCCCGAAGTCGTCCACCGAGATGGCGATGCCCATGGTGCTGAGCTTGCGCAGGGTTTCGGTATTCTCCTCGACGTCGGCGAGAAACCCGCTCTCGGTGATCTCGATGCCGAGGCTGGAGGGCGACAGGCCGGACTCGGACAATGCCGCGAATATCGTTCCGACCAGCCGACCGCGCTGAAGCTGACGGCTGGAGACATTGACGGCGACCCGCAACGAGCCTAGCCCCATGTCCCGCCAAGCCCTGTTCTGGCGACAAGCCTGACGCAGCACCCATTCGCCGAGCGGCTCGATCAGACCGCTTTCCTCGGCCAATCCGATGAACTGGTCGGGCGGGACCATGCCGTGCTTGGCGTGCCGCCATCGCAACAACGCCTCCGCGCCGACGACCATGCCCGAGCGGATGTCCACCACCGGCTGATAGTACAGCTCGAACTCCTCCCTTTGCAGGGCTTGGCGCAGGTCCTGACCGAGGCTGATGTAGGTTGCCGCCTTGGCGTTCATGCCCGGCGCGAAGAACTGGTAGGTATTGCCGCCCAATTCCTTGGCGCGCTGCATCGCGGTATCGGCGTTCTTGAGCAGGCTGTACTCGTCCTGTCCGTCCTCGGGGAACACCGCGATGCCGATACTGGCGTGGACGAACACTTCGCCGTCGCCGACCTGGAACGGCTCGGCGAGCGCCGTCAGGATTTCGGGCACCAGCGCCGCCGCGTGATAGCGGTCGCCGCCCTCGGTGATCACCACGGCGAACTCGTCGCTGGCCAGCCGCGCCAGCGTATCGCTGGGGCCGATGAACCGCGACAGGCGCCGAGCCACCTGGCGCAGGACCTCGTCGCCGCCGTCGGGGCCCAGGCCTTCGTTGACGAACTTGAAGCTGTCGAGATCGATGAACATCAACGTCAGCGACCAACCGTCGCGGCGGGCCCGCGCCAGCGCCCGGGGAAGACGGTCGAAGAACAGCGTCCGGTTGGGCAGATCGGTGAGCGGGTCGTGGTTGGCCTGATGGCGCAGCCGTTCCTCGTAGAAGCGTCGGGTGGTGAGATCCTCGCTGACCGCGACGAAATGTGTGATCTCGCCGGACGGCGCGCGGATCGGCGAGATCGACTGGGCGGCCCAGAAGTGCTGGCCGTCCTTCTTGCGGTTGCGGATCTCGCCCCACCAGTCCTGGCCGGCTTTGATGCTTTTCCACATCGCCTGATAGTCGTCGTCGGACATCTGACCGGACTTGAGCACGGCGGGGGTGCGCCCGATCACCTCTTCCGACGTATAGCCGGTAGTCTCCACGAATTTCGGATTGACGTACTCGATGGTACCCTCGGTGTCGGTGATGACGACCAGCGCCGGGCTCTGTTCGAGCGCCTGGGACAGCTTGCGGATGGTTTCGTCCGCCTGATGGCGGCGGGTCATGTCGCGGGCGACCGAGAGCACGCATTGCTCGCCGTTGAACTCGACGACCTTCGCCGACACCGACCCGACGCGGATGCTTCCGTCCCGGGCGCGGAATCCGGCCTCGACGTCGCGCCGCTCTCCGTGTTTCATCAGGCCGCGGAACAGCTTTCCGGCGACCGCCGGGTCGTCCCACAAGCGCAGCTCGCGGATCGGTTTGCCGATGACGTCGTCACGCCCGTAACCGGTCAATTGGGTGAAGCCCTCGTTGACCTCCAGCACCTCGCCGTCCTTCACCCGGGTAATGGCGATCGCGTCGGGGCTGGTGTGAAAGGCCGTCGAGAAGCGGGTCTCGCTGGCGCGCAGGGTCTGTTCGACGTTTTGGCGATAGATCGCGCCGCCGATGATGCCGGCCGCCGCCTTGACCGCCTCGATCTCGGATTCGGCCCACGGGACCTTCCCGTCGATCTTGTCGAAGCGAACGAACCCCCACCAGGCGTCGCCGGCGAAGATCGGCACCACCAGCATCAGCCGAACCCCCTCGCCGGCCAGGAACCACCGTTGTCCCTGGGGCAGGGCGTCCGCCGCGGCGACGATGACCTCGCCGGCGCGCAGGCGTTTCTCCCAGTTGCTGAATCCGAAGGCGCGCAGCGGGATGTCGCGCGAACCGTTGGCGTCGGCCGGATCCGGACCCTCGGGAGCGCGCCAATGGAACTTGTTGCGGGCGACGCCTTCGCCGCCGGCGGCATAGGTAGCCTCGAAGATGTGGACATGATCGGCACCGGAGGCCTCGCCGAGGAGGGCGATCAGGGCCGGCATTTCCAGGCGCCAGTCGGCGGCGGTGAGCAGAACGGTCGCGGCACGGCTTACCGCCTCGAGCACGGCGTCGCGGCGTCCCAGCGCCTGCGCGGCGGCCTTTCGCTCGGTCGTATCCTCGGCGGTGCCGCGGAACCC
Source organism: uncultured Alphaproteobacteria bacterium (assembly GCA_963772635.1). Classification (GTDB taxonomy): domain Bacteria; phylum Pseudomonadota; class Alphaproteobacteria; order Rhodospirillales; family Defluviicoccaceae; genus JAUXFS01. The sequence continues at coordinate 8,183 of CAVYYK010000050.1, read as the reverse complement.
CTTGAACGCGCCGGTAACATCGCAGAAGACCGGCAAGCCGCCGATCAGGAAGTGACGCCGCTCCCCGTCGCGGGACACGATCTCGGCCGGGACATTGCGGAAAGGACACTTGCGGCCCAGTTCGCCGCCGCCGCCGCCATTGGCGGGAATATCGGCGAACTCGGTAAGCCGCCGGCCATACAGCTCTCTCGGGTGATACCCAAGGACCTCGAACACGCGATCGGAAACATAGGTGAACCTGAGTTCGGCATCGACCTCCCAAACCCAATCCGAAACCAGGCGGGTCAGGTCATGGAGACGGCGGCGGAGCTCGGCCGCCTCGCCGGCCGGGGTGGCGCCGACGGGCGTCGCAATCGGCGGTGTGGCGTCTTTCCTACGCGGAACCTCAAGCATGCCCACCGGTCTCCGCCTTGAGGTCCTGGATCGCCTTCAGATAGTCGGGATTGCGGCGCCACGCGTGCAGGACTCGGGTGGCGGCTTCCGGCGGCGTCGAATTGTAGAGCGCGAGCACGTTTCGGGTTTCCGCGTCGATATCGGTGGCGCCTTGCGGTCGCGCCTTGCGGCTCAAGGTGAACAGAGTCGAGAACGTGTCGCGATCGACACCGGCGGCGACGCTGGCGATCGCCAGCCCCTCGCCGCCGGACTCGAACAGGAGGCGCATCACCATATTGCGGCGGAGCCCGGTCTTACGGCTGAACATGGCGACAAACAGGTTGACTTCGCCCTGCCGCAACGTCTTCACCAACATCTCCGGCGTGACTTTGCCGCTGTCGGCCAGGTCCTGGGCCAGCTTGGCGGATCCGGCCGCTGCGCCGTTGGTCGCCGCGTCGATCTGCTCGAAGGCGGTCTTCTCGAGCAACTCGTCGATCGTCGACGGGTCGAACGCGAAGTGCTCGAGAATGAACTCGCGCAATGCCGCGGAGACCCATAGGAACATCCGCTTGGCGAGATCGGGGCCGAGTTCGCTCCGCCGCAGGATCGGCTCGCGGAAGGTGTCGTAGCGCTTCGATTCGTCGACCAGGTATTCGAGGGTGTGCTGGGAGATGTGAGCGTTCTGGTTGCGGAGCAGCCGCTCGATGACGCTTCTTTCTCCGGTCTCGACGAGGGCGCTGCTGACGGTCTCGCTGACCGAAAAACGGTTGGCGACGGCCAGCTGGTGCTCGAGGGTGCGGTGGCGGATCACCTCGATGAGGTCCTCGTCGCGGAGCACCCTGCTCCGGGTCAGCACCGGAGACGCGACCTCGACCGCGTCGTTGGCGAGGAGCTTGATCAGCTCCCTTGGCGCGTCCTCGACATCGGCGAGCCGCTCGCTCAACCCCTTGCGCACCGACATCTCGACGTCGACGATCACCTTGTGGAGGATATCGAACATCAACGACCGTTCCCGGTCGCTCAGCACATCTCCTCCTTCGCCGAACAAATCGGCGACGGTCGCCGCCAACGAGGTGCGCCCTTCCGCCGTCTTACGGCGGGCAAGCTCCATCAGGTGCTGGGCGTCAATTCTGGACATGGGCCAGTCGGCCACCCCATCGAACAGGTCTGCAAGCTCGAGAAAAACGACCCGCTCGAGGGCCGAATACAACCATGCTATGCATATTTTGTGTTTAGCACAAGCATAACGTTTATCACGCTATATGATGTGTTAGATTCTCGTAGTTCTTCTAAATTTTGTATTCAGCAGCAATGAATAGGAACCCGATGAAGGTAGCATAAACAAGTTTATGCAATCTGAAGAAGAGTCTACAGACCGAGATCGCGCAAAAGTTCGGGGCAAAATTTTAATCGTGCACGCGATGCCCCTTTTGGGGTATATTGCCTCGGCGGTGGGAGAGCCTGTACACTGAGAAAAAAACCGTTCCCCAAGGGCGACGAAGACCCATCGAAAAGGCGGAACGGGAGGAGATGGGACGATGCTGAGGACAGGCGATGCGGCGCCCGATGCCGGGGGGCGATCGGTTGCGATCGATGCCTCGGACGCCGGCACGGTGCGGTTGCCCGACGGCTTTCAGTTGTTCAATGCGGAATTTGCCCGCGCAGGAGCGGATCTGCTCGCCACCGGGCCGGACGGCGGCCAGGTGATCCTGCGCGGCTTCTTCGCCGTCGCCGATCCTCCCGAATTGTCGTCATCGGGCGGCGCCCGCATTTCCGGGGAACTCGTCGCCGGGCTCGCCCGGCCGGAGGCGCCGGTTCAACTGGCGGAGGCCCTTTTCGGACCGGGTCCGGCGCCGGTCGGGACCGTCGACACCGTAAGCGGATCGCTCGGCGTTACCCGTGCCGATGGCACCCGAGTCGAGCTCGGTGCCGGCGACGCCCTGTTCTCGGGCGATATCGTCGAGACCGGGCCCGACGCCACCGCCGGCATCACTCTCGCGGACGCCGCGCCGTTGGGCATCGGTCCCGCAAGTCGTCTGGTCGTGATTTCGTCCGATCCGGGGACGGAAACCCCGATCACGCTCGCCGTCGAGCAGGGCGAATACGCCTTCGCCTGCGGGCCGTCGCCCCGGACGCTGGTCGTCGACGGCCCGGCGGGCCGGATCGAAGCCGACGGAGCGCAATTTGTTCTGACATATCGTGCCGACGGAAGCCTCGAGATCATTCTGCTGCCCGACGAGGACGGCTCGGTCGGCGGACTGATCTTCACCAACGGCACCGGCGCCGCATCGCTCGAGTGGCCCTACCAGTTGCTCACCGCCAATGGCGACGGCGCCTTGCCGCAAATCCATGGCGTGCTGAGCATCGACGAGATCGTCGCCGGCTACGGGCTGGTTCTCCACGGTCTGCCGGCCGGATGCGCCGCCTCCTCGCCGATGGTCGCGGCGAATGCGGCGGCGGGCGACGCCGACGACATGAGCGCGGCGGCTCTCGGGGCGCTGGTCGAATTCGAGACCGGGGCCGGTGGCAACGATCCCGGTGACGCGCCGGCGCCCGTCGGACGGATCGTCGTCACCCAGGCGGATCCGCTGGCCGGCGGGACCGAGCCCGTCGCAGCCGCCGCGTCGTCCGCACCCGCCACGGCGTTTCAGGGTCAGGCGAGCGTTGGGACCAGCGCTTTCGCCAACGGCCCGAACACCACCAACGAGCAGATCCTGCAGTTCACGGAAACTAACAGTCAGAGTCAGCGCCCCACCTTCCCCGAGCCCCCGCCGACGGCGGACCCGCCCATAGCGGTTCCGCTGACCGTCGCCGACTGGTCGATTACCAACTGGATGACGCTGGTTCCGCAATATCCCTCTCATCGGGATCAGGATGAACTCTACAGGGTGCTCGACGGTATTAGGTTCAGCGCCCAGTACGACGAGCCCGAACCGTTTGTCTCGACTCCCCTGCCCGGCCAGGTGGTCAGGACATTCTTCCCTTCGGACGGTGCGCCGATGGTGCTGATGGCGGCGGGCCCCCTGGGTAGCCCGTTCGAGACCGGCAGGGGTGTGGAAATCCAGGACGTGGAGGACCCGAGCCGGCTCGGACTGCCGCCGGGCACACTGGCGAACGCGATCGCCGGCGCCAATCCCATCGACGGAGCGGTGATGTGGGCCGTGCGCACCGTCGCCGCCGGATCCACCATCCGTTTCGATTGGATGTTCGACGGTCGCGACGAAGCGAGCTTCGATGATTTCGCCGCCTTCACCGTTGCCGGCACCGTCGCCGGTGTCCACGAAACCTCGGTCTACGAACTGGCCCGCAACGCCGACGTCGGCGGTTTCGGCGCCTCGGGCTGGCGAACCTCGGAATGGACGTTCGAACCGGCGGACGGTTCGACGACGACTCTCACACTCGGTTTCGTCGTCATGAACGACGGCGACGACGCCAACGAACCGCGGTTGCTCATCGACAACCTGCGCATCGACACCCCCGTCGAAGGCAACGTCCAGCCACTCGGCGATCCGCAAAGCAGGACCCTGGGCACGCTGGCCACCTACGGCCCGGTGCCGACGGCCTTCGACGATGCGGTCACCACCAACGAGGACGCCGTCCTCACCATCGCCGCGGGCACCCTGCTCGCCAACGACCTCAGCCCGACGGGGGTGCAGTCGCTGTCGGTCACCGCCGTGACCGTGAACGCCGCCACCGTCGGCGGGGTGACGCTCGGCAGCGGCGGCGTCGTCACCTACGATCCCGGCAACCACTTCGACGGCCTCGCCGCTGGCGCAACCGCTGCCGACACCTTCGGTTACACCATCGCCGACATCAACGGTGCCACGGCCACCGCCACGGTCACGGTGACGATCACCGGCGTCAACGACGCGCCGGAAGCTTCCCGCGACGCCTTCGCCACCGACGAGGATTCGCCCGTCGGCGGCAACGTACTGGCCGACAACGGCAACGGCGCGGACGCCGACGTCGACGGAGCCGCGCTGACGGTTTCGGCGATCGACGGCATCGCGGCCAACGTCGGCAGCCAGATCACCCTGGCGTCCGGCGCGCTGCTGACCGTCGGCGCCGACGGCACATTCGCCTACGACCCCAACGGCCGGTTCGAGGGGCTGCTGCCCGGCGACGCGGCGACCGATACCTTCACCTACACGGTGGACGACGGCGACGGAGGCACCGACACGGCGGGAGTGACGGTCACCGTCACCGGCGTCAACGACCTGCCGACCGCCGGCGACGACATCGGCGCGACCGACGAGGACACCGCCATCACCATCGCGGTGACCGCCAACGACAGCGATCCCGAAGGCGCCGCGCCGACGGTTTCGGCCATCAACGCCGGCGCGACCACCACCACCGGCGTGGTGACCGTGAGCGGCGCCGGTTTGGTGACCTACGATCCGGCCGGCCGCTTCGACTGGCTGGCGGCGGGCGAAACGGCGACCGACAGCTTCGGCTACACCATCGACGACGGCTCCGGCGGCACCGACACGGCGACGGTGACGGTGACCGTCACCGGGGTCAACGACACGCCGACGGCGCTGGCCGACACCTTGTCGGCGGACGAGGACAACGCGATCACCTTCGCCGCGTCCACCCTGCTCGCCAACGACACCGATCCGGACGCGACCGACACGCTGACGGTGACCGCCATCGACGACAGCGCCGCCACCGGGACCGCGACCCTGAACGGCGACGGCACCATCACCTACGATCCCGGCGGCCGCTTCGACGCCCTGGCGGCCGGCGCCACCGCAACCGACACCTTCACCTACACCATCGACGACGGCCACGGCGGCACCGCCACCACGACGGCGACCGTCGAGGTCAGCGGCGTCAACGACGCGCCGATCGCACAGGACGACACGGCGATCACCGACGAGCACTCGGCGGTCCGCATTGCCGCGCAGCGGATGCTCAACAACGACATCGATCCCGACACCGGCGAGACCCTCAGGCTCAGGGTCATGGATGTCGATGCCACCGGTACGACCGGTACGGTCGCCTTGAACGTCGACGGCAGCGTCACCTACGACCCCAACGGCCGGTTCGCCGACCTGACGTTCGGTGACACCGCGACCGACACCTTCGCCTACACCGTCGCCGACGGCAGCGGCGCCACCGCCACCGCCACGGTGACGGTCACCATCGAAGGGCGCAACGAGGCGGCGACGCCCCAGGGCGAGCTGATCGCCAGCTTCGAGGAGACCGGGGCGAGCACACTGCCCCCCGAATGGGATCGGATCCAGCCGGTGGACCCCGGACCGGGCGTCTTCCAACCGGTGTCCGTCGATACCGGGTACGTCGAGACCGACGGCCACTCGGGCGCCTTCGCGCCCTCCGACGGCAGCCGGATGGCGGTGCTGGAGGCGTTCGGTTCGTTCGAGGATCCGGTGACGCCGGTCGCCGACTTCCTCGGCGTGCCCGCCGCCGCGCTGCCCAGGGACGACGATTTCTCCGATCCGCAGGATGGCTCGGCGATGAGGAACACGATCGTGGTCAATGCGGGAGACGAGATCTCGTTCGACTGGATGTTCGACGGCCGTGAGTCTGGAGGGAGACGGAATCCAGGCGTTCAACGACTTCGCCGTGTTCACCGTCGCCGGCGCCACCGGTTCGCAGGTGATCAAGCTCGCCGACGTCAGGACCACGGGCGATTTCGGCGCGTCGGGCTGGCGAACGTCCAAATACCTGGCCACCGCCACCGCCGAGCTGACCATCGGCTTCGCGGTGATGAACGACGAGGTGTCCCACGGCCTCGGAAACGCGCGCAATTCACGCCTGCTGGTCGACAATGTCCGCATCAATCGGGAACTGGGCGACGACTATCAGTTGCTCGACGGACAGCCTGGCGACGCCTTCCAGACCTGGGTGCAGGCGCCGACGGCGGGCAATGACACGGTGGCGGTGAGCGAGGACGCGGCGGTGACCCTCGAGGCCGCCGACCTGCTCGCCAACGATGCGCCTCCCGGGGTCGGCGGAACCATCGCAATCGCCGACGTCGACGCCGATCTGGCGGTGGGCCAAGTGGCGCGCAACGCCGACGGCTCCATCACCTACGATCCGCGCGGCCGGTTCGACCATCTGGGTGACGGCGAGACGGCCACCGACAGCTTCCTCTACACCATCGCCGCCGACAACGGCGGCACCGCCACCGCCCGGGTCGAGATGACGATCACCGGCGTCAACGACGCGCCCGTCGCCGCCGACGATGCCCTCGCCACCGACGAGGACTCGGGTCTCGCCGGCAACGTCCTCGCCGACAACGGCGCCGGCGGCGACGACGACGCCGAAGGCGACGCCCTGACGGTGACCCGGATCAACGGGATCGCGGCCAACGTCGGCAGCCAGATCGCGCTGGCGTCCGGCGCGCTGCTCACCGTCGCCGCCGATGGCACCTTCGCCTACGATCCCAACGGCCGGTTCGACCCGCTGAAGCCGGGCGAAACGGCGACGGATTCGTTCACCTACACCGTCGACGACGGCAACGGCGGCGCCGATACGGCGACGGCGACGCTGACCGTCACCGGCGTCAACGACGCACCGGCGGCGGTCGCCGACACCGCGTCGACCACCGAGGACGCGGCCATCGTCATCGCCCCCGCCGGCAACGACACCGACCCCGAGGGCGACCCCCTGTCGGTCACCGGACTCGACACCTCCGACCACCACCGGCGTGGTCACCTTGAACCCCGACGGCACCGTCGGCTACGATCCGGGCGGCCGCTTCGACGCGCTGGCGCAAGGGGAGCAAGCCACCGACAGCTTCGCCTACACCCTCGACGACGGCGCCGGCGGCATCGCCTTGGGGACGGTGACGGTGACGGTTTCCGGGCTCAACGACGTGCCGGTGGCGACGCTGGATGCCGCCTCCACCAACGAGGACGAAACGGCGACCATCGACGTGCTGGCCCGCGCCAGCGATCCGGACGCCAGCGACACCCTGAGCATCTCGGCGCTCGACGGCAGCGCCACGACCGGCACGGTGACCCTGAACTCCGACGGCACCATCACCTACGATCCCGACGGCCGGTTCGACGCGCTGACCGAGGGCGACACGGCGGAGGATACGTTCGCGTACACGGTGGCGGACGGCCACGGCGGCACCGCGACGCAGACGGTGACGGTGACGATCAACGGCGTCGGCGGCGGGCCCTCGACGCCGGGCACACTGCTGCAGAGCTTCGAAACGCCACTCGACGCCAACGACACCCGCGGCCTGGTGCTGATCGCCCACCAGTACAACGAGCCCGACGGCAACCAGAACCAATACCTGCCGACCGACGGCACCGGCATGGCCTTCCTCGAGGCTACCGGCGCCTTCCCGGCGCAAATCGAGGCTTTCCTGGGACTGGCCGATCCGTTCCCCGCGGACGGCGACAACTCGTCGGCGGTCGACGGCGCGGCCCTGCGGGTGACCGTCGACGTCCACACCGGCGACCAGGTTTCGTTCGACTGGATGTTCGATGCCAACGACATCGTCACCCCGCCGTTGGGCGATTTCCTCAGGAGCGGGTTCAACGATTTCGGTGTGTTCGCGGCGGAAGGACAGTCGTTCACCCTTTCCGACGTCCGCCAGACCTACAACGAAACCGGCATGCAACTCGGCGCCAGCGGCTGGCGGACATCCGTCTACACCGCCCAGTCCGACGGCCTGTTGACCATCGGCTTCGCGGTGGTCAACGACGGCAGCTCCAGCTACGATTCCCACCTGCTGGTCGACAACGTCCAGCTCAACCGCGAGTTCGGCGACGGCTACCAGGTGGTCGACACCCAGGCCGGCGGCATCTTCGAGACGGTGGTTCAGGTGTGAC
>CAVYYK010000049.1:0-7620 GCA_963772635.1 uncultured Alphaproteobacteria bacterium | reverse complement strand
GCGGATCTCCGAGAAGGATACGTCCAATTGATGTCGCCCCTCACACCCCCAAACCATCGGCCCTCGGAAGCTCCGTCGGAGATGACGGAAGGACCGCTATTCATGGCATAGCGGTCCCCGTTAGCGTTGGATTGTTCTCGCCGACCAATGGTGTCCTCCACCCAGCTTCACCGGCTGTACGCCCGCTGGAGCCAAGGCCACAAAAATCCAGCATCCGGCACAAAACACCCGAGGGGTGCCGGTGAATTCTTATGTCGGTCGTTCAATAGCCGTACTTTGCCCAGAGGTTTTTTGATGGCCAGACGGAAACGCCGGTGATGACATTGTCGACGAGCTTGTCCAGGTCTTTGACAGGGCTGGTGTTGAAGAGTATGGCCACGACGACGTCGCCGCGACGGTCGACTCGCGTGCGCGTCCCGGAAATGCCCCCTTCGAACGCCCAGTTGCCGCCACCGTAAGGCGCGGGATCGGCAAAGCGGGCGAAGCGGGCGATGTCGGTCGCCGAGGCGATCCAGCCGCCGTGTGCATCCATCGCTTCCAGATAAAATCCTCCGTCGGGCCTCTGTACTTTCTTGGGCTCACCGTCGAACACCGAGTTCACGTCCTTGGCGAATTCGACGTCGTAATACTGAACTTCGTTCGCGAAGCGCATACTCGCTAGGCTCTTGCCGATCCTCATCCGCGTAATGTTGAGAGGCGCGAGAATTTCATCCTGCACGTATTTCTCATAAGATTTGCCGCCGCGCGCTTCGACGATGCGGCCTAGAATACAGTATCCGAAATTCGAGTAGTCCTTGTCGTCGATGCCGCCACCCGGCGGGAAGCTTAGTTTCACGTTTTGGAACATGTAGCGGATGATGTTCTTGCAGCTCGACGGGCGCCCTGTTCCGAGCGCGACGGCAACCTGGTCCGAATAGAACATCGGGTCGAAGCCCATCTTGGTCAGATTCCAGCCGCCCTTGTGGTCGAGAAGATTTTGGATCGTGATGTCTTCAAGTCGTTCGTCCTTATAGGGCTCGGCGGGTTTGGCTGATCCGAGACGGTCGAGCATCTTGTCGGAGAGAGCGAGCTTACCGTCGTCGCGGAGATTGCGGATCGCTGACGAGGTGATCGGCTTTGAGATGCTCGCGAGCCGGAAACGATCCAATGGCTCGACCTCTTCTCCGGTTTTGAGATTGGCGTAGCCGAAAGCGCAGGCGTAGACGAGATTGTCGCCCTTGACGACGGCAGCGGCAGCGCCGGGAATGTTGTATTTTTTCATCCACTTGACGACTTCGCGGTCAACATTCGCCATCTGTCCGCCGCAATCACCGCTACGCGTCATGCCGTTGTCGATCATAATTCCGGTATAGCCGGAGGCGCCTTCTTGAGGCGGCTCGATATCGAAGAGCCTCGCACCGTGCCGGCGCGATTTTCGAGAAGCTGTTGGCCGGAAAGGCCGTAATACCACCACCATCTGACGGCGGTTGATCCTGTGTTGGGCACGAGGATGATGTCGAAGCGCTGATTCCCACCCGCGCCGTAGCGTTCGACGTCGAGCAGGCGCGCGTGGTGCTGACTGATGCGCTCCTTCACCTGAGCAGCGGTCTGACCGTAATACCACCACCAGCCGGTCGCCTTGTCGCCTTGGTTCGAGACCATTATCGCGGCGTAGCGGACTTGGTTTCCATCGCGGTAACGCTCGATATCGACGAGTCGCGCCTTGTGCTTGTCAAGTTTGGCGCTTAGTTGCTGCGGCGTCTGGCCGTAATACCACCACCAGCCGACCGCCTTCTTGCCGGTGTTGGGCACCATGACGACTGCGAAGCGAAGTGCCCCGTCGACCAGATAAGGATCGACGTCCAGAAGCCGCGCCTTGTGCTGCTCGAGCTTATCGGAAACCTGTTGAGCCGTGAGACCGTAATACCACCACCAGCCGCTCGCATACGGGCCGGAATTGGCGACCAACGTCGCACTCATCCGCAAAGGAGTGGCGCGGTTGACGTCCAGATCGATGATCCGTGCCTTGTGCTGATCGACAAAGCCTGAAAGCTGTTGGGGCTCGACATTGTGATACTGCCACCAGCCCGTTTGTTCGGTCAGCGTGCGTTCGCTGACCACTTTTTCCTGGGCAGCGGCCGTGCCGACGGAAGCAACCGCGAGCGCGGCGACTATTGTGGCAAGTCTTCCGTATGTTTTCACGACGATATCCTCCCGCAGTGATCGATAGCGAATTTGGCATCCGCGCCGATTATGGGGCGCCGCACCCAGGAGTTAATGTGAAACAGCTCACATTGATTTCCGGAAAATTCCTGACTTGCGCTGAATGAAACCAGGCGCCGGCTCGTAGGCCTGTGGTGGCCGGCCGGGCATGGACATCAAACCCGGCTATCCGGTCAACCTGCCCACCAGTCGCGAAAGGGACTGCCGGCTCGACGGCAATTGCCAGGCATGGACCTTCGTCAAGCCGGGCTACCAAGGCAATCAGGGCAAACGCTGGCTGAAGTCGGCAAAACCGGCGGCGGTGAACAACGACTGCTGCATTTCGGGCTACCGAATGATCAAATCCGCTCCGGTTCGGCAGGGCCCACATGAGATCCAACGCAGGAAGTAGGGCCCGCGACCGCATCGCCATGCACCGCGCATTCCTCGAAGCCGCCCGCGCCGACAAGAAACGGGCCGGCCTCTGCGTCAAGACGTGAGGGGAGCCTGGCTGTACAGCCCGGTCCATGGAGAATGCTTGACCATTGAGCAATCAGGCTCTAGTGGTCCAGGTCGTCATTCCGCGGGGGACGAGGCGGTTTCAGAGGGATACGCGCCCGGTTGATTGCGGTAGGGCAGCGGGTGTGATTCCGCCGGTTCTATTGGACGATAGTTCTGTGGGTTTGGCTGACGAACGATGGGAATGGTGGTCGGGTGACCGCAAGCCGCCTCCCAAATAGCGCGTCAAGGTTTTCGTACCGACAACCCGAGTCGACTATGACGATAGGGTTGAAGAAATTATAAAGTATATATTGTGGAAATATCCGAGCGCGATGGTCATGTTGGCGGCGAATGAATAGCACAACGCGGATCCAAACGGAGAACCATTCGCAGTGTCGCCAATGTCATTATTTTGTAAGCGCAAGCAGGTGACGCGACGTGTTTAGTCTAGGGCGGAACAAGAAAACGAACAGGTTCTGTATTGCTTCGTTTATCGCGGTTTTACCCCTCTTGTTTTTGGGGGCCTGTTCGATGCTCGAGAGCCCCGCAGGCCCCGGTCCGAACGGCACGGCTGACGATGATATGCTGGGAGAGGTTGAAGTCTACACTGCACAGGCCGATGACACTCTTGTCGACCTCGCGCGCGACCGCGGCCTCGGCTACGTCGAGCTGGTTGCCGCAAATCCGCGAATTGACCCTTGGCTTCCCCCTGAAGACGGAGAGATCGTTCTTCCCCTTGGCCACATTCTTCCTTCCGCACCTCGGACAGGCATCGTCGTCAACCTCGCGGATCAGCGCCTCTATTACTTCCCTGCGGAGGGTCGACCACAAAGCTTCGCTATCGGTATTGGACGACAGAACTACGTGACGCCATTGGGCGCGACCGAGGTCGTTGCCAAACGGCGAAATCCGACGTGGACCCCGCCGCCGTCGGCGCGGGCCGAGAATCCCTCTCTCCCTTCAATCGTGCCGCCGGGCCCGGAGAACCCACTCGGGAACCGCGCGCTATACCTTGGGTGGCCAGGCTATCTGATCCACGGCACCAACAAGCCATACGGCGTAGGACGTCGCGTCAGCCTCGGATGCATTCGTCTCTATCCCGAAGATATCGAGCGGCTGTTCGATGAGATAGAGAAAGGAACCGAAGTCCACGTCGTGAACCAGCCGATCAAGGTCGGCTGGCACCAGGGTGAGCTCTACGTGGAGGCCCATCCCACGCTGCGCCAAGCGTCGGAGATTGAGGAAGACGGAAAGCTCACATACGAAGATGCCCCCGGTGCCCGAGACCTTATTCTGGCAGCCGCCGGCGACGCGGCCGATCGGATCGATTGGGACACCGTCGAGACTGCCGTCCGAGAGCGGCGCGGCATACCGGTACCCATTGTCCGCAGCAATACCGGGTTCTTTGCGTTTTTCCAATGATCCACCCCCAACGAAAGGGGCCACCTTGATGTCCGTGACCGGCATCAAGGAGGACCGTCATCCCCGGAAAGAGATGCAAGCCTGAGGAGATCGTGACGAAACGAGGCCAGGCGAATGCGCCCGCGCATTGCCATAGCCCGCGCGTTCCTCGAAGCCGCCCGCGCCGACAAGGAACTCCCGGGCCTCTACGTTAAATCGTGCGCAGGAAAACCGAGATAGATACGTAAGATTGATATCGTCCCTCACACCCTCAAACGAGGGGCCCTCGGAAGCTTCGTCGGAGATGACGCCAGGAGAGCGGTTATCGAGATCCGTTGTTCACCTGATTGGAGCGAAGCAGACCAAACGTACGGAAACTGGAAAGGGGAAGGCCTGCTTCCCCTCCTTTTCCCCTCCTTTTTCTCCCTTCGTCTCGTCTCCTTCCTTCTTTCTCTCGTCGCCGTTTCGCTGTCGCTTCACAGTTCTTCGTTCTCAGCGTCGTCGTTCTTCGCATTGCGCCGTGGCTCCCGTCTGGCGCCCGGGTTCCGCTCCGTGACCTTCGCTCGTCTCTGTCTTTGCCTGGCCGCGTGCTCCCTTCGCGCTTCTGCCGCCGCCTCCTTCTGTTCGTCCGGACCGCGCCTCGTTTACCTTCTCTCGGCGTCGCGCCTTCTTCTGTCCCGCGGCCGTTACTCGCTCTATCCACACGCCGTGTCGCCGACCGACAGATACTTCGTCTGCCCCACGCGGTGCAGCCGGTACTGACTGGCCTCCGCACGTCTCGCGCCGTACCTCCTCGCCCGGACGGTAGCTCCCTTGGTTGCCGTGCTCTCACGCGTTCTTTCGTGCGGTTCGACGCTCGCGACCAGCGGTTCCTGGCTCTCCCGCGGGCTCCCTTGACTACGTGCTCTCGACTGGTCCTCGCACAATAGGCGTGCGGCGTATATTTGCCAGCCCGTGGAATCGTGGTCCGAATGCTTTGCTCAATCTCGCCATGGAACGACCTCCGCAGTTTGCTGCAGATCGCTTGTCGCGGCAGCGGTATAGACATGGTTTGTGGCGCCTAACGCCTAGCTAATTGGCCTGTGAGGCAGCGGCTTTTTGTGCAACAATGGAGCGTAGCGACATGTACAAAAGCTGTGGATCTCACGGGGCCGGTTCAGCTGCCGGTTAGTGTCAGTTTCATCTTTCTTTTTCTTTCGCGCCGATCCACGACTTTTATGATGTGTTAGTGGTTCATCAACCTCTCGAACCACTTGCCAGTTTCAACGTCAACGATCTTCTTGGTATCTGTCTTGCACTCGATTTATCACTCGTCGATAAAATGGTTGCTCTCGGTCTTGTAAGTATGAGTGTTTCGATACGCTTTCGGCTCCCATCGCCCACCTTTGGCGGCTTTGATACCAAACGAAAACCGCCTGCAATGAGGTTAAACTCTTCGCCCGGCTTATATCCCTCCAAAATATCATTACCACATTTTGGCAAGGACCTCTCGTGAGCTCCCCGATCTCGCCCGCAGTAGTCTACAAGCAAAGCAAAGAAACGAAGGTCGCCTTCTTCTTCTGACATCTAACGCTAATCGAGAATCTTCTGGAGCCCTGTTATCATAGTACCGTCCAACTTTCACCAATCACTTGGGTCAGGAGTGACGGTAGGCAGCATGCCGACAATTGGTCTGCAGCTGAAGGCGGAGCCGACGACATCGGAGGAAAGCCGACTTACCGGCTCGAATGTCAGCTCGTTGCAGGACAGCCGCCGTAGTCCGGCCCGGACTGCCACGCTCACTGCTAGCCAAACAACGGAAGCAGGTCTTCGGTGGGGTACGCACTTCCCCCCAAAAATTTAGGGCAGACATGCAGCGTGAAATGAACGGTCTGAGCAATTATCCGACGGTCGTTTGTGTGCTCAGATCCAGCGTGAAGAGTTCCTGTGGTCGGGTGACCCCGCGAAGCGCATAGCGGCCAAGCGAGACCAAGCGGTTCTCTGGGTCGGGCGTTGCCTCGGCAAAGGTCTGGGAGATTACCAGCGATTGGTCGAGCGAGCGGCACATGGACTCGATGCGGGCCACCTCGTTGACGGCTGGGCCAACGACCGTGAAGTCGAGACGGCTCTGAGCACCAATGTTGCCGTACATAACCTCGCCCAAATGGAGTGCAATGTAGAAGCGGCTAACTGGCAGCCCGCTAGACTGACGTCGCAAAGTCAGTGCGTCGACCTTACGAAGCGCGTTCTGGGCTGCGGTCAAGGATGCAGCACAACAGTCCGCGTCTGAGCCTAAACTGAAAATTGCCAAGAGCCCATCGCCCATGAACTTCAGTACCTGGCCGCCGGCGTCGTGAAGCGTGGTGACCATCGCATCGAAGTAATCATCCATCAGCGCCATGAGCCTGTCGCGAGGTAGCTTGTCAGCCAACTTGGTAAAGCCTTGCAGGTCGCACGACCAGAGTGCCGCGCGTATCGAGTCGCCTTGACCACGCTGCACGTTGCCGTCGAGCACGCGCCTGCCGGCATCGCGGCCGAGATAGGTCTCTAATACGGTTTCAGCAATGCGGTGGGTCGAGGAGTTCCTTGGCGACAAGCGCCAGGACGGGAGCGATTTCCTCAAGCGCGGCGAGGTCTTTCTCGGAGAAACCGTCCGGTGCATCGCTCACCCAGGAAGTTAAAATGCGATCTACCGGCCCCACCACATGGGTAGCGCCGAATCGGCTTTGTAGGGCGAAATAATCGGTCCCGCCTTTGTCACGAAACGCCTCCAGCAAGGGCAGATGCGCCAAGTCGGCATCCGCCAGCCGCTGACGCATACGCAGTTCGCCTTCCACAATCATCTTCTCGAATGGTGAGGGATTGACCCTTGTGGAGGGATCGCTTGGCACGCGGTTCCAGGATTCTTGGGTGGCTTCCTGAGCACCTTTCCACCAATAGAAGATATGGCCGCCGATCATCGGGTGCAGCGTGGGTTGATAAATGTTTGCCCGGAGCAGGGAGATGCCGGCCTCGTCGATGCGAGCGCAAAGTGCAGGAAGCAACTCTGTCTCGGGCGTACCCCCCAGGCCATGTGAAACGACCCACCGAACAATCTCTAATGTGCTTTCTGGGGTCATCGCGGCTACCGACGTCCAAAGCTTTCCAACGGCTCGGCTCTGTTGAGAGGAATTGCGGCATGAGGCGTCGAGCCTGTTGCGCTAGCCGTCATCAGTCAGGGCCTCCACAATCGATTTACAGTAGGTTTGGTTTGCGGCAATAGGTCAGAAATCCGCTTCGCCAACCCGCCGCCGATGGTTGCAGTTCGACCCCCGGATGATCGCAGTTCGCTGCAAGTAGGTCAGCCAATGAGCTAGCTCGGAATAACGAGAGCCGGGTTGTCTACTTCTCGGATTAGCCAAACTCCGACCTCCCCACTGGTTGCGCATTTATGCTATAATTTAGCCGTTCCAACGAAAACGAGAAAATGAACTCAGACCGTGGGAGAGGAGACAGACCTCTCAGCATTCAGCATGTCGGCGTTGAGAGGTGGAGCGGCTATCAGAGGGTGGCGCCGAG
>CAVYYK010000048.1:0-6244 GCA_963772635.1 uncultured Alphaproteobacteria bacterium | reverse complement strand
CCTCGCCCGACGCGGCAGCAGATAGGTCGCGCCAGAAATCGCCACGGCAAGGCCACAACAAGCATCGTGGAGTTCGAAGATGGCTCAACAGGGGACGATCATGGCCGGCGCCGACACCGCGATCGCCGACGCCTATGAAGTGCTTTTTCGGGGTCTGGATCAATTGGGTCCAGGTGACGAGGAGACGACGCTAGCGGTGCTCGAGCGGGTTCGGCCGTTTCTTCCGGCGGAGCCACTGGTTGCGGACATGGGTTGCGGCGTCGGGGCATCGGCACTGGTTCTGGCGCGGGCGATGCCCGACGCCAGGGTCATCGCGATCGACAATCATCCTCCCTTCGTCGCCAGGTTTCGCCAACGCGCCGCGTTGAAGGGGCTGTCGAAGCGGGTCACCGCTCGGGTAGGGGATATGGGCGATCCACAGCTTTGCGGTTTCGATGCCGGATCCCTGCACCTGATCTGGGCCGAATTGTCGATCTATGCGGCCGGCCTTGGGCACGCCTTGCGCGCTTGGTGCGACCTATTGCGGCCGGGGGGCTGCATGGTTTTCAGCGACGTCGTTTGGACGGTCCCGACGGCAGCTCGGTCGCTGGCCACAGTTGACTTTTGGGAGCGGGAGTACCCGGCGATGACCGATCGCGCAACCGTTTCACGGCAGATTTTCGAACTAGGCCTCAGGTTGACCGACGAGATCGAAACGCCGCGTTCGGCATGGTCGAACTACTATGATCCGCTTCGTGCTAGGTGCGCCGCAATTAGGGCGGGCGTCGAGCCGCTGTCCGAGCTCGGTCGGGTCCTCGCCACCATGGAAGACGAGATCGCCCTGTTCGACAGCGATGACCGCAGCTACGCCTCCGTGTTCTTCATCGCACGAAAGATCGATTCCGACGCCGATCGGCCGTGTTAGCCGCTGCGGCGGGGCGAGAGGCCGGCTTGGGGGCCCAACTCGGCGACGAGCTTGTCGAAGTGGGGAACCTGGACCGTGCGCCCGGAGAAGCGGGCGACGCTTTCTTCCTGGAAGTTGCGGATGATCCGGGACATCGACTTGACGTTGACGCCGATCGCCTCCGCCATGTCCTGGCGGGTGAACGGCAGTTTCAACAACAACTCGCCGCTCTCGGTCACCGTGCCGTGGGAGCCGAACAGAACCAGGAGAAGCTGGGCCAGACGCGCCCGGGCATTCAGGGTCCTGCGCTGCAAAAGTCTCTCTTCGGCGCTGTCCACATCGGAAGCCAGCCGCCGGAGAAAGGACAGACAAAGGTCGAGGTTGCGGCTCAACAGGTCCCGAATCGTATCGCCGCGGATGAAACACACCCGCGTCGGCTCCAGGGCCTCGGCGCTCATCGCGTGACCGGTTCCCGAGAGGAACGACCGGAACCCCAGCGTGTCGCCGGGATAACGAAGCCGGAACGGAATGGATTTTCCGGCCTTGTCCGTCCTCCGGGTGCAAACCAGCCCGGCGCCGACGCAGTATACGCCGTCGGTTGAGTCGCCGGCCCGGAAGATCGGCTCGCCGGGGCGGTAGTTGCGGGTCACCTTGCTTTCGTTGATGACGGCCACGTCCCGTTCCGGCAGAGCCTCGAACTCGGTGTGGACGAATGCCTTGCAGGTGAAACAATTGCCTTTTGCCGGAGCCTCGGTGGTCCGGTTTGCGGGCTGTCCGCTGACGTCGCGCGAAGCCATCTGTGATCCCCCTCGAGCGTCTTGGATTGAACGGGCGGGCTTATAAGCCTGTTGAGTCCCGACCGACTTGACGCCGGTCAAGCCGGTTCTTCAGGGGACATCCTGGCACGGAATTCGGGCGAAATCATGATTTGATTTTTGAACCTTCACGCTTGATCGCCAAGATCGTCGCAGTAACACCCGAGGCTCTCGAGAATCAGCTCGGGGATCGCCGCGTCGCCGCCGATGGCGCCGATATAAGCGATATCTGCGACGCCGTCGTCGGCGATCGGCCGGCCGATGTCCTCGCGGGCATGGGGGCCCTGAGTGGCGAGCAGCGCCACCGCCGCCACCGGTCCCGACAGGGTTTCCAGCACCTCCGCGAGGGCGGGCGGCTCCTCCAGGTAAGCGGTCTCGATCTTGTCGAACATGCCCATATCGCGAAGCCGCGACGCCTGCGCTTCGGTCGCCTGCCGCGATGCCGATCCGGTCGGCGAGCCATGGCCGATCAGCAGCAGGGTGGCATGACCGGCGAAGATCCCCCGCTCCGCCAGACGTTCCGTCGCGCGCCTGGCGATGAGCCGCGCGAGGCCGGGGTCGAGGCCGATCGGCGGACAAAGGTGCATCCTCCGGCCATTGCTCCGGTCGGTCGCCGCCGAAAGGCCGAAGGCCTCGGGCACCCTGTCCTGGGTGTACTGCCCGTTGCACATGAACATCGGCATCACGTAGACGCTCTCGCTTTCCACCGATCGCAAGGCTTCGCCCGGTGGTCGGCCGCCGCAGAGGGTGGCGGTCCGCACTTCGGCGAACAGGCCGCGGCGGGCGAGGGCCTCGGCGTGGCGCTCGAGCTGCTGGCCGGGGCCCGGACACCGCACCGAGCCGTGGCCGACAAGGATCAACGCCGACCGGCGCCAGGCCGGGAAACCGGGCCGCCGTCCCGGCTCGACCTCAGTGGCTGGTACCGGCGGAAAGGGTGATCTTGTTGTAGACATTGTACTTACCCGAGGGTTTGCGCATCGGGATGCGCTTGATTTCTTCCAGGGTCGCGGCATCGTAGACCACCAGGGCGCCATCCATCTCCCAGATGCTGACCAGTGCATAACGGCCGTCGCGGGTGAACTCGACATGGGCGGCGGTCTGTCCCGGCGCCGGGCGCAGGGTCTTGACGATCTCCAGCGTCCGTTTGTCGATCACGTGGATCGCGTCCTTGTCCTTGCCGAAGAACACGTCGACCCAGGCGTAGGGCGTGTTCTCGTGGCTGCGCATGAAGAACCCCGGCCCCAGGGTGTCGATGCGTTTAACCGTCCGCCACGTATTCATGTCGATGATGCTGACCGCGGCGTCCTCGAGGTGGGGCGTCGCCAGCACCGGGCTTCCCTGGTAGTCGAAGGTGATGCCGGAACCGAGGTGCGGCATGCCGGTGAGATCGATGTCGGCGATCTTGCGGCCGACGTTGAGGTTGACCACCTGGCCGTTGCGACCGTTGCGGGCGGCGCCGATCAGGTTGCGGTAGTCCTGATCGAAGAAGAAGTCGTCGAGGTAGTCGTCGAGCTTGATCCGGCGCACCGGAAACCGCCCGTGATCGAAGATTCCCTCGGTCATCCCCGGCTCGTAGTTGTGGACCAGGCCCCTCGCCACTGGCTTCGGATTATCCGCGTAGGACATCTCCCAGATCTCCGGGATGTCCTTCAGCGCGGCGACGAAGCTGCCCCGCGGTGGCGCGGTATAGACGGCGCTGACCCGCGAGCTCGTTCCCTTGCCGTCGTCGACCGGGATCACCTTGACCGGGCGCAACTCGGCCGCGTCGAGGACCACCAGCGTGTGCGGCAGGAAGTTGCCGACCATCACCCATTTGCCGTCGCCGGAGACGGCGATGTTGCGGGTGTTGATGCCGGCGCGGACCTCGGCCACCGGCTTCAGACTGTAAAGGTCGTACTTGCTGATCCAGCCGTCGCGCGAACCGAGATAGACGAAGCGGCCGTCCGGCGAGTACTTGGCGCCGCCGTGAAGGGAGAAGCGGGAGGGGAACCGCCACAGCGGCTCGAAGGTGTCGCCGTCGAGGATGGTCACGTGATGGTCGCCGGCCTCGACGACGGTGAACAGGTTCAGCGGATCGGCCTCGTGCACCGGCTTGTTCGGGCAGCGATTCGATCGGGTTGTGGACCACGTGGCTGGCCTGCATCTGTTCCAGCGACCACCGGGGAATCGCCGGCAGCGGCGTGTAGATCAGGTCCGTCAAGGCGCCGATCTGGTCGGCGGTGAGAACGCCGGCGAACGCCGGCATCTGGGTCGCCGGACGTCCGTCGGCGATCGCCGCAGTCGCCGACTTCTTGCGCAGCCGCGTGAGGTTCTCCGGCAACAACGCCGGGCCGATGCCGCCGAGACGCGCGGGGCCGTGGCATTCGGCGCAGTGCTCGGCGTAAAGCGCCATGGCATCCGGGGTCGCTCCAGCTTCAACCGGCGCGGCCCACAGCCCCAACGCCGATGCGGCGATGACCTTCAGGGGTCTAGACCATCGGAACCGCATGGTCGCCCTTTCCGAACGGCCTGACCCGGAGCCGCTCGCCGCCGTCGGTCACGCCGATTTCGGCGTCGGTGAGATAACAGCCCGGGTCCTCCTGCCAGGGATCGCCGGTCAGTTGCAGCGCGCGGACCCGGGTGTTGCCGCCGCAGATGTCGCGGTAGGCGCAGGCGCCGCAGCGGCCCTCGAGCCGCCTCGGATGGCGCTTCAGACCGGCCATGATCGGATCGGAGGTGTCCCGCCAAATCTCCGAGAACGGGCGCTCGCGCACGTTGCCGAGGTCGTAGTGCCACCAGAAGGTGTCCGGATGCACGTTCCCCAGGTTGTCGATGTTGGCGACGTTGACCCCCGACGAATTGCCGCCCCACTGCGCCAGCTTGGCCCGCATGTGATCGACCCGATCAGGGAAGCGGGCCTCCACCCAGTGCAGCAGATAGACCCCGTCGGCGTCGTTGTTGCCGGTGACGAACTCCTTTTCGCTGCCTTCGAGAACATGGTTCCAGCAGGTGTCGAACAGCAGGTCCATCGCCCGGCGGGTGGTCTCGAACGCCGCGTCGTCGCCGCGGTTCTTGTTGCCGCGGCCGGCGTAGTTCAGGTGCGAGAGGTAGAATTTGTCGATGCCCTCGTCCTCGACGAGGCGCAACAGGTCCGGAAGCTGGTGGGCGTTGTCGAGGGTCATGGTGAAGCGCACGCCGACCTTGAGATTGCGTGCGCGGCAGAGGCGGATGCCCCGCATCGATGCGTCGAACGCGCCCTCCTTGCGGCGGAAGGCGTC
Organism: uncultured Alphaproteobacteria bacterium; assembly: GCA_963772635.1. Lineage (GTDB taxonomy): Bacteria > Pseudomonadota > Alphaproteobacteria > Rhodospirillales > Defluviicoccaceae > JAUXFS01. Next base: position 1,289 of record CAVYYK010000048.1, on the reverse strand, counting down.
GTGGGTGGCGCCGATGCCGTCGAGGCTGACGCCGACATAGTCGTACCCGACGGCGGCGATCGCATCGATGTTGTGCTCGTCGATCAGCGTCCCGTTGGACGACAGCCCCACATAGAAGCCTTTCTCCTTCGCCCTGTGGGAAATCTCGAAGATATCGGCGCGCAGCAGCGGCTCGCCGCCCGAGAGGATCAGCACCGGCACGCGGAACGCCTTGAGGTCGTCCATCACCGCGAACACCTCGTCGGTGGTCAACTCGCCCGGAAAATCGGTGTCGGCGGAGATGGAGTAGCAGTGCTTGCAGGTGAGATTGCAGCGCCGGATCAGGTTCCAGATCACCACCGGCCCGGGCGGATTGCGCTTCGGCCCGAGCGGGGTCGGATCGGCGATCTCGTTCATGTACTGGGTAATTCTGAACATCGCGGGGTTCCGTTCAATCGACCAGGCGGAGGCCGGTCTTCTTCAGGATCCGGGTCGAGTAGAGGATCTCGTGGCCGCGATCGAGATCGCCGAGACGGGCCGCGATCAACGCGACCTTGTCCTCCACCTCGTCCCGGTGGCGACCGTGGACCATGGCGAAGAAGTTGTAGGGCCACACCGGCGGGTGGCGGGGGCGGTGATAACAGTGGGAGACGAAATCCAGGTCGCCGATGTCGGGGCCGACCGTGCCGACGGCGGCGTCGGGGACATCCCATACCGACATGCCGTTGGCGGTGTAGCCGAGGCGGTAGTGGTTGGGGACGACGCCGATCCGCCGGATGACCCCCTTGGCCAGCATTCGCCGTATCCGCGCCATCACGTCCTCCGGCGGGAGGCCGAGGGACGCGGCGACGGCGTGGTAGGGACGCGGGTCGAGCGGTAGCCCTTCCTGGGTCGCCTTGACGATGCGGCGATCGGTCTCGTCGATCCCGGGGCGGGGCGCGATCCGGTTCATGCCTCGAACCTCAGGCCGACGAAGAACTCTTCGATCTTCGGCATGTTGTAAACATGCAGGCCGGTTTCCCGTTCGATCTCGTCGATGACCGAGGCGATCCGTTCGGGGGTTTCGGTGGCGATCACGAACCACATGTTGAGGGCATGGCCGCGGGCGTAATTGTGGGCGATCTCCGGATGGGCGTTGACCTTTTCGGCGACCGCGTCGAAGTCGGCCTCGGGCACGGCCATTGCCGCCAGGGCGGTGGCGCCGCCCAGCCGGTCGGCGTTGTACATCGGACCGAAGCGGCTGAGCCAACCGTCGGCGCGAAGACGGTCCATGCGCCCGATCAGTTCGTCTTGGTCGATACCGAGGGTGG
>CAVYYK010000047.1:0-19332 GCA_963772635.1 uncultured Alphaproteobacteria bacterium | reverse complement strand
CGATTGTGGTCCGGTGTCTTACTTGACGACGATCAAGGACGAGACCTTGCTTTTCGAGGGAAAAGTCCGTCGGGAGGATTTGCCGATGACCCAACCGCTGCTGGAGTGGACCGAGGAGCATAGCATTGGCATCGAATCACTGGATTTTGAGCACCGCGACCTGTTCAACCGGATCAACGAACTGTTGAAGGATCTCGCCAGCCAGCGCGACAAGGAGGAAGCCGAGGAGTTCCTCGGTGAAATTCATGCCCGAATGGAGGCCCACTTCGCCCTCGAAGAGCAGTTCATGAAGGAGAAGAAGTACCCGGGCTACGCCGAGCACAAGCGCGAGCACGACAAGTTTCTCGACGATTTCGTCGACGCGATGACCCAATTCGAGAATGATCCCGGGGTGCCGCACATCGATGCGCTCGAGACCGAGGTGAAGCGCTGGATCGTCGATCACGTCTTGCACAGCGACAAGGCGATGAGCCTGCTGACCACAAGTAGTCCACCATGACGCTGATTTTGTGGATCAACGATTACAGCGTCGGCGTCGAAGCCCTCGACGCCGACCACATCATGATCGTCAGCCTGATGAACCAGATTGACGACCTCAAACAGTCGGGCACCGAGGAGGAGGCGGTCGGCACCGTTCTCAAGGTGCTCCTCGATGTCGCCCATACCCATTTCCGCCGCGAGGAGGGCTTTCTGAAAAAGCATGATTATCCTCAATTCGAGCGGCATTGGCACGAGCACCGGGTCCTCGAGGAACAGCTCGAGGAATTGCACGAGGCCTACGCGCGCACTCCCGACCCGGACATCAGCCAGGAGATCCTCGAGCTTCTGAATTTTTGGTTGATCGAGCACATCCTCAAGGTCGACATGCGCTACAAGGGATTTCTTCGCCAGGCGATGGCCTGATCGGCCGATCATCCGCCATCCGTTCAACCGCCCCCAAGGCCGCTACCATGCAAGCCCTCTATTTTCTCGCCGCCGGCATCGTTCTCTATTTTGTCTCCGACTGGATTCTCAACCGGATCGAGATCGCCCGGGGTGAGCGCCTCGAAAATCGAACCCTGGTCTTCTTCGCGATTCTCCTGGGCCTCGGGCTTCTGACTTTCTCGCTTTTGCCGCGACTGCTGGGGGGCTGACCGGGTCACTTGACCAAGGTCAATGATGCGCCGCCGTGCGTACCCTTATGGTTTCATTCTGCTGAATAAACTCGGCGCAGAACGCGCGAGCGCCGGGGCGTCTATGGTTGAACTCGAAGGGAGGGGAACGACCCATGGCCAAGGCCGAAACCAAAACCCCGCAATCCGGGAAGGGTCCCGGCGACACGGAAGACGAACGCATGCCGGCGATGCAGAGCTTGCTGGACAACCATTTTTTGCTGTTGTTCATCGGGGTCGCCATGCCGGCGGTTCTCTACATCATCTGGGGCATCATGGACATCGTCCAGATCCCCATCGCGCCCCAATAGGGAACGGAGACGGTCATGGCGTTAACACCTCCGGAAAACCGGCTGTGGTGGAAAGAGCCGCTGCACGGTTTCGAGATCATCTGGATTCTGGTCGCCTTCCTTTGGGGCCTGGTGATGTTCTTTACCATGGTGTTCTGGCACATCGAGGGCGAGCAGAACCTTTCCAACGAGGCCTACCGCGTCATCCCCGAGGCCTACGGTGAAAAGGTCGAGGCGTTCGCCGCCGAGTACACGGTCCGCGAGGAAGGCGATACCGGCATCCCGGTCGTGCATCCCCCAGCCGGCGGCGATGCCTACATGTTCGGCCGGCTATGGGAGTGGTGGCCGATCCTCGAACTGGAAAAGGATCAGACCTACCGTCTGCACCTGTCGTCCCTGGACTGGCTGCACGGGTTCTCGTTGCAGCCGACCAACATCAACATCCAGGTGCATCCCGACTACGAGATGGTGCTCACCATCACGCCGGACAAGGCGGGTGAGTTCGGCGTCGTCTGCAACGAGTATTGCGGCATCGGCCATTCCACGATGATCGGCAAGATCTACGTGGTCGAGAAGTAAGGGGAGGCGGCGATGGCATCGACTGAAGCTTTCAGGACCTGTCCCGAAACGGGGCTCAAGGTTTATGCGCAGGCAGAGACCCTGATCAAGGCCAACGCGGTGGTCGCGGTGGTCTTTCTCGCCATCGGCGGCCTGTTCGGCCTGGTGGTGGCACTGACCCGGTGGCCGGCGGTGCACTTGGTGGGACCGGAATGGTTCTACCTGGCGCTGACCGCCCATGGCGCCGACGTGCTGTTGTTCTGGATTCTGTTTTTCGAAATCGCGATTCTCTACTTCGCTTCGGCGGTTCTGCTGAACTGCCGGCTGGCGACGCCGAAGTTCGCCTGGCTGGCGTTCGTACTGATGCTGGTCGGCGCGTTGATGGCCAACGTCGCGGTGCTGCAGGGCGAATCCAGCGTCATGTTCACCTCCTACGTGCCGATGCAGGCGGCGCCCCACTTCTATCTCGGCCTGATTATTTTCGCGGTGGGGGCGCTGATCGCGGTGTTCGTGTTCTTCGGAACCCTGGTGATCGCCAAGCAGGAACGGACCTACGAGGGCTCGGTGCCGCTGGCCACTTTCGGTGCGATCACCGCGGCGATCATCGCCGTGTTCACCATCGCGTCCGGGGCGATCATCCTGATTCCCACGTTCCTGTGGTCGATCGGCCTGGTCAGCCACATCGATTCGCTGATGTACAAGGTGATCTGGTGGGGCCTGGGCCATTCCTCCCAGCAGGTCAACGTCTCCGCCCAAGTCGCCATCTGGTACACCATCGCGGCGCTGGTTCTCGGCGCGAAGCCGTTGTCGGAAAAGGTCAGCCGCGGAGCGTTCCTGCTCTACATCTGCTTCCTTCAACTCGCCTCCGCCCACCACCTTCTGGTCGAGCCGGGCATTACCTCCGAGTTCAAGATCTTCAACACCAGTTACGCGATCTACCTCGCGGTGCTCGGCAGCATGATCCACGGGTTGAGCGTTCCCGGCGCCGTCGAGGCCGCGCAACGCCGCCGGGGCTTTACCGAGGGCGTGTTCGGCTGGCTCAGGAGGGCGCCGTGGGGAAACCCGGCGTTCTCCGGGATGGCGATGTCGGTGGTCATGTTCGGCGTCATCGGCGGCATCTCCGGGGTGGTGCTCGGAACCGAGCAGCTCAACCTGATCATGCACAACACCCTGTACGTGCCCGGGCACTTCCACGGAACCGTCGTCGTCGGGACGACACTCGCTTTCATGGCGGTGACTTACCTGGTAATTCCGCTGATCTTCCGCCGCGAGCTCGTCTTGAAGAAGGTGGCGAAGTGGCAGCCGTATATGTTCGGGATCGGTGCGCTCGGGATCTCGGTGTTCATGATGGGCGCGGGCACCTTGGGCGTGCCGCGTCGCGATTGGGACATCACCGGGATCGATTCGGTCCTGACCTATGACTTCCCGCCGGCGGCGTTCTTCATGCTCGGTCTGAACGGGTTTTCGGCGATCCTCGCGTCGATCGGCGGCATCATGTTCGTCGTCGTCGTCGTCGGCTCGATCCTGTTCGGCAAGAAGCGGGGCGAGGCGGAAATCAAGGCCAACCCGGCGGTGTTGCCGGAGGGCGGAGCGGCCGTATCCTCTTACGGCAACGCAGGCACGATTGAAACTGCCGGGCACCATTGTCCTGGTGACGGTGTTCTTCGTCGCCTTCGTCCTCTACTACTACATCAACTGGAAATACCTCTCCGAGGTTTGGCCACTGAGTTAGGGCCAGGACGGGACCCCGCCGGATGACGGGGTCCCGATCTTCTTCCAGTCAGGCCCTAAAAGGGCCGGTCGGGGGCGGAGAGCCTCTGAATGAGAGCGGCAGCAGTGGTGTTCGATATCGTTTTCAAGTTCCGCGTCGGTGTGGCGAATGGCCCTGCTTCTGTTCGCGGTCATGGTCCCATCATGCTCTCCGTCGCCGCCCGGGCGGGCGAGCAGGATGCTCGCCGTCAAACCCGGCGACGAGGCTTCGGCGCTGCGCTACAGTCAGGCCGCGATCGGCCGCCAAGTGGGTGATCATAGTTTCACCAACAGCCTCAACCGCAAGGTGACCCTCGCCGACTACCGGGGCAAACCGCTGGTCGTCAGCCTCATTTACACCGGCTGCGCCGACATCTGCCCGGTGGTCTCGGAAACCCTCGCCGATGCCGTCGAGGTTGCCCGGGAAGCCATCGGAGAGGACAGCTTCCGCGTCGTCACCGTCGGTTTCGACGCCCGCCACGATACGCCTGCGCGGATGCGCGCCTTCGCCCTGAGCCATGGCCTCGACATGGCGAACTGGGAGTTCCTGAGCGCCGACGGCGATACCGTCGACCGCCTCGCCGAGGACATCGGCTTCGTCTTCTTCCCCTCGCCGAAGGGGTTCGACCATATGTCGCAAACGACGGTGCTCGACTCCGAAGGTCGCGTTTACCGCCAGATCTACGGCGCCGCGTTCGAGACCCCGCTCCTGGTCGAACCGTTGAAGCAGCTGGTATTCGGCGGCAGGATCGACATGCAGAGCTGGGACGGCATCGTCAACCGGGTACGGCTGTTCTGTACCATCTACGATCCGGCAACCGGCCGCTACCGTTTCGACTACTCCATCTTTATCAGTATGGTGGTGGGCAGTCTCACCCTCGGCGCGATCGCCTTCGTCCTGGTCAGAGCATGGCTCCGGGGAAGACGCCTGCGCGCCGGCTGATTGTTTCCATGAGCCCCGCCAGCCCCTTGATTTGAGACCGCATCGTGAAACCGCTTAGAACACCACTCCGCTACGCGTTCATGTGGATCGAGGGCTGGCTCGATCGCGTTTTCGGCGTCGAGTGGAACCCGTTCTATGTCCTGGGCGCGCTCGCCTTCTTCTACTACTGGGTCGTCGCGGTCAGCGGCATCTATATCTACATCTTTTTCGACACCGGCATTCCCCAGGCCTTCGAGTCGGTCGAGTACATGACCAACGACCAGTGGTGGCTGGCGGGCGTCATGCGCAGCCTCCACCGTTACGCCTCCGACGGTCTGGTGCTGGTGATGGGATTGCACATCGTCCGCGAGTTCGCGTTCGACCGCTATCGGGGCGCGCGTTGGTTTTCGTGGATCATCGGCGTGCCGATCATTTGGCTGGTGTTCGCTTCCGGCATTACCGGCTACTGGCTGGTGTGGGACAAGCTGGCCCAGTACGTGGCGGAAGCGACGTCGGAATGGCTTGACTGGCTGCCGTTCTTCGGCGCGCCGATCGCCCGCAACTTCCTGTCGCCCAGCCATCTCGACGGCCGCTTCTTCACCCTGATGGTGTTCATCCACATCGCCGTGCCGTTGATCCTGTTGTTCGTCATGTGGATCCACATGCAAAGGGTCGCCAAGCCGAAGATGAACCCGGCGCGGGGATTGGCGATCGGCACGTTCGTAATGCTCCTCGTTCTCAGCCTGATCGTGCCGGCGACCAGCCAGGGCATCGCCAATCTCAGCGAGGTTCCCTCGCCGGTCAGGCTCGACTGGTATTACCTGTGGGTCTATCCGCTCATCGACCTGTGGGGTGCGGGCGGAGGCTGGGTGCTTTCGATCGGCGGCACCTTTATCCTGATGCTGATGCCGTGGCTGCCGCCACGACGGGAAAAGGCGATTGCCCAGGTCGATCTCGACAACTGCAACGGCTGTACCCGCTGCGCCGTCGACTGTCCTTACGGGGCGATCGAGATGGGCGCCAGAACCGACGACAAGCCGTTCGATCACCAGGCGGTGGTCGATCCCTCGCTGTGCGTGTCGTGCGGCATCTGTGCCGGCGCGTGCCCGACTTCGACGCCGTTTCGCCGGGCGGCGGCGCTGGTGCCCGGGATCGATCTCGGCTGGCTGCCGCTCGCCGAGGTCCGCGATCGGACCCATCGGGCGGCGGATCCGCTGTCGGGCGCCAAGCGGGTGCTGATCTTCGGTTGCGATAACGCGATCAACGTCAAGAAGTTGCAAAACGAGAGCATCGGCTTCGTCAGCCTCCCCTGCACCGGGATGCTCCCGCCCTCGTTCATCGATTACGTGCTCAGCCGGAAACTGGTCGAGGGGGTGGTGATCACCGGTTGCCGGGAAGGCCATTGCGCCTACCGGCTGGGTCCCGAGTGGACGGAGCAGCGGCTGGACGGCGAACGCGATCCGCGGTTGCGCGAACGGGTGCCGCGCGAACGCATCGCCCGGATCTGGGCCTCGCCGACCGACTGGGGGCGACTGGAGCGTGAATTGGCGGCATTCAAGGATGGCCTCGAGACCCACGGCGGCACCAAACCGCCGCCGGTGGATCGCGAGGCAGGCGAAAAAGCGGCGGAGTGACGATGAATCAGGCTCTGAAATACCTGGGGCAGGGGGTGTTCTACGTGGCGATCGGGGCGCTGATCGGTTATTTCGCCAACGCGCCCTCGTATTCGCGGGTTCCCGCGGATAAGGCTCTGATCAAACTCAGCTTTTCCCATGGGGCGGGGCACAAGGGCGACTGTCGAAAACGGACCCGGGAAGAACTGGCGAAGCTGGCCCCCAACATGCGCAAGGCCATGGACTGCCCCCGCGAACGGCTGCCGGTCGTGGTCGAATTCGATCTCGACGGGAAAACGGTGTATTCCGACGTGTTGCCGCCGACGGGCCTGTCCGGCGACGGACCTGCCAGGGCCTATGAACGCTTCGTCGTCCCGGCCGGATCACACCGTCTGGCCGCCAGGCTGCGCGACACCGACCGCGCCGAGGGCTTCGACTATGTCGAGGAGGCCGAGGTCGATCTCGCGGAAGGTCAAAGCCTCGCCATCGACTTCAACGCCGTGAGCGGCGGCTTCAGGATCGAGTGAGGGGCGGACCCATGAGCGAACGCAAATCCATGCCCCGGGTGGAATGGCGCGACGATTTCGCCGTCGGTGTCGCGTCCATCGACCACGAACACCGGGAGATGGTCGGCCTGCTCAACCAGATCTTCGAGAAGCTCGAAACCGAGACCGACCGGGATGCGGTGGCCGACTTCCTGGGAGAGGTCCATGCGCGCATCGCCGCCCACTTCGCCCTCGAAGAGCAGATCATGCGGCAGAAAAAGTACGACCAGTACGAAGACCACAAGACCGATCACGAGCGCCTGCTCGACGACATCCGCGACATCATGGACGCCCACGAGGACGACACCTACGCCGAGCGCAAGCACGCGTTTGCCGCGCGGCTCCAGGACTGGTTCGTCGAGCACTTCAAGACCAGGGACTCGCGGCTTCACAAGAACCTTGGCGTTTAGGGCTCTACGGCTGCTCCACATTGACAGCATGGCCGGCGGTAAGGGCCTGTCGCCGTTCCCGGCGCTTGCGCAGCGCGGCCAGAGGCGGACAGATGGTGTCGTCGAAGTACAGTTTCTGGCAGCCGAGGCAATGGATGCATTCGTTGGGATTGATCGCCCCGCTCGGGTGGATCGCCTGCACCGGACAGCGCTGGGCACAGATTCCACACTCGCGGCCGCACTGCGGACGCCGTTTCAGCCACTCGAACATGCGGATCCGCGCCGGAATGGCGAGCGCCGCGCCCAACGGGCACAGATAGCGGCAAAAGAACCGCTCGATGAACAGGCCCGCCGCCAGCAGTGAGACGGCGTAGAGCACGAACGGCCAGTGGCGCATGAACTTGAGCAGAATGGCCGTCTTGAACGGTTCCACCTCGGCGCCCATGAACGCGATGTTGACCGAGTGCAGCGATACCGCGAACAGGCCGAGGAAGATCACGTACTTGATCGGCCACAGGCGCTCGTGCAGGGCAAACGGGATGTTCACCTGTGGCACCTTGAGTTTGCGCGCCCCTTCGCTCAGCAGCTCCTGCAGGGCGCCGAACGGGCACAGCCAGCCGCAGAACACCCCGCGTCCCCAGAACAGCAAGGCGACCGCGACATAACTCCAAAGCAGGAAGATCACCGGATCGAGCAGGAAGAACTCCCATTGGAAGTCGCCCATCAGCGAATGGCTGAAGGTCAGCACGTTGACCACCGACAACTGGCCGCCGGCATACCATCCGATCCACAGCAGGGTGACGGCGAGGAAACCGAGACGGATCCGGCGGTGAAGCCGCGGCGTGCTCGCCAGCTGATCCTGAAACACCAGAATCCCCGACAGCACCAAGAGAATCAGCAAGACGACGATGATCTGCCCCCATCGTTCCTTCCAAGTTTCCTGCCACAGCGGCGCCGCAGCCGCAGCAGCGCCGCCGCCGCCTCCTCCGCCTCGGCGGCGGTTTCGGGGGTTCCCAGCCGGTATCGTTCGGGCAGCGCGTAGTCGATGGAGAAGAACCGTTGGACAAGCTTCCCTTCGGGTCCATCCCCGCTCACCAGCAGATCCACGCGCCAAGGCTTCAGCGGATCGAAGCCGGTGTCGCCGGGGATGACGAAGACGCCGATCTCGCGGAGCTCGGGCGCGCCGTCGGCGTGGAAGGTTTCGACGTTCCGATATCCCGCCTTGGTCAACGGTATGGTCTTTTCGTCCTGCACGATCTGCACGCGGTCGAACCGGCCCGATCGGATGAACCCCGTTCCCTTGAACGAGTAGAGGCCGTTGGCGGCGATGAAGATCGCCTGATCCTCGATGCCCATGCCGATCGCCAGGCGATTGAACGCGGCTTTCCCCAGAAGGTTCTGGCCGACCCGCGGCGGCGAGACGAGGCCGGCGTAAAGGTCGATGAAAACGGCGTCCGGGTTTTCCAGGGAGAGGTCGGCGCCGCTTCCCTCGAACGCGGCGACGACGTCCCCCTGGCTTATGCGCCGATGCACGATCGAACCGTCGCCGACCAGGTCGTTCCAACTGGCCGGGGCAAAGGTTTCGCGGTCGAGGCGCACGCCCGATGGGCCGCCGCCGAGCAGACCGCGGGACCGTGCCACGACGCGGCCGGCGCGGACGATTCCGTCGCGAATGACGGCGCTGCTGACCGTCGCCCCGGCGATGGCGTCCGGGAAACCGGGAGCGGTCGCCTTGTCTTCCTCGACCCGGACATCGAGGGGTATGCCGGTGAAGCCGCCGACGTAGTCCGTCAGATCCTGATGGGAAACACCGATAACCAGGATCGGTTCATTGTGTTTCAAAAGGAACGCGCCGGTGATGACGCCGTCGAGGTCGATCCCGGCGATAATATCGATGGGCTTGCCCGAGTAGCCGACCGTGCCGACGGTGGCCAGGGTCGAGAACAGGTAACCCACCAGCTCGTTGTTGCGATAGACCGCCGCCGCCGGAGGGTCGCCGCTGAACGGGTCGACCCGGTCCGCTCCCGGAAAAACGACCGCAATGATCTCCTCCGAGATCGCCTGGGGCTTGTCGGCGGCGGACGCCGAAAGCACGCCCCAGCCAAACACCATCAACGCCGCAAGGACGAGGAATCCGGTACGGGCGGGACAAAACGCTTTGATCGAAAAATTCACCGATATCCGGCTCCGGAATGCGTTGCCGTCCCCAAACCGTCGATCGGGTTCGGACGCAGGGAATTATTGGGAGTGTTCCATGCCGCTTCCTTGACGCTGGTTAAGTCCGAGGAGGAAACCCCAACAAAACTGCGAGAACTTGACCAACGTTAAGGCGGCCGTCCGCGGTTGCGCGATACGGTCGAGCGACAAGCTTTTGTAAGGGAGGGCCGTAATGAGCCGAGCCTGCATATCATTGGTGCTGACGGCAGCACTTTCCATCGGGACCTATTCCGCGCTGGCGGCGGACAAGCCCAGTCCCGCGGAGATCAAGAAACACCAGACCTCGCCGAGCGGGGAATACCAGCCGAGCCTGGACACGTTAATGCAGCAAAAAGGCGAGCAACCGGGTGCCAAGCCCGGGGTTCCGCAGTTGAGCGCCGACGAGTTCCAGCGCGCCCGAAAGATCTATTTCCAGCGGTGCGCCGGGTGTCACGGCGTGCTGCGCAAGGGTGCCACCGGCAAGCCTCTGACGACCGACATCACCCGCGAAAACGGGTTCGAGTACCTGCGCGACTTCATCACCTACGGTTCGCCGGCTGGCATGCCCAACTGGGGCACGTCGGGCGATCTCTCGGAGACGGACATCGTGTTGATGGCCAAGTTCCTCCTCAACGACCCGTCGCCACCGCCCGAATTCGGCCTCAAGGAGATCAAGGCAACCTGGAAGGTTCTCGTCCCGGTCGACAAGCGGCCGACCAAGCAGATGAACAATCTCGATCTCGACAACCTGTTCTCGGTCACCCTCCGGGACAACGGCGAGGTTGCCCTGATCGACGGCGACTCCAAGAAGATTATCCAGGTCATTCCGACAGGTTACGCCGTCCACATCTCTCGTATTTCCGCCTCCGGCCGCTATCTCTACGTCATCGGCCGTGACGCCAAGATCAACCTGATTGATCTGTGGATGGATCCGCCGGCGACGGTCGCCGAAATCAAGATCGGCATGGAGGCCCGCTCTGTCGAAACCTCGAAAATGAAGGGCTGGGAGGACAAGTACGCGATCGCCGGGGCGTACTGGCCGCCCCAGTTCGTGATCATGGACGGTCTGACCCTCGAGCCGTTCAAGGTCGTCTCCACCCGCGGTATGACCGTGGCCACCCAGCCCGACGACACCCAGGAATACCATCCGGAACCGCGGGTCGCGGCGATCGTCGCCTCCCACTACCATCCGGAGTTCGTCGTCAACGTCAAGGAGACCGGCAAGGTCATGGTGGTCGACTATTCGGATCTCACCAACCTCAAGGTGACCACCATCGACGCCGAGCGTTTCCTCCATGACGGCGGTTTCGACTCCACTGGCCGCTATTTCCTTGACGCCGCCAACGCCCGCAATACGATCGCGGTGGTGGACACCAAGGAGGACAAGCTGGTCGCGCTGATCAAGGTCGGCACCACGCCGCACCCGGGACGCGGCGCCAACTTCGTCCACCCGAAATACGGACCGGTGTGGGCGACCAGCCATCTGGGTGATGAGTCCATCGCGATCATCGGCACCGACCCGGTCAATCACCCGGATCAAGCGTGGAAGGTGGTCGAGACCCTCGAGGGTCAGGGCGGCGGATCGCTGTTCATCAAGACCCACCCCAACTCCAAGAATCTGTACGTCGACACGCCGCTGAACCCCGAGGCCGAGGTATCCTCGTCGGTGGCGGTGTTCGATCTCAACGATCTGGAAAAGCCGTACAAGGTGCTTCCGATCGGCGAATGGTCGGGGATCACCGAAGGCGTCCGCCGCGTCGTCCAGGGCGAGTTCAACAAGGCCGGCGACGAGGTCTGGTTCTCGGTGTGGAACGGTAAGGACCAGGAGTCGGCGATCGTCATCGTCGACGACAAGACCCTGGAGAAGAAGGCGGTGATCCGCGACAAGCGGCTGGTCACGCCGACCGGCAAGTTCAACGTCTACAACACGCGTAACGACGTCTACTGATCGGGCACGGTCGGTAGCTCCTCCCCGAGACCCGGGACGCAATCAAGGCGTCCCGGGTCCTCCGGAGGTCTTATCGAAGGGTGCGTGAGATGCCCGCTAGAACCCCGAATACGGTTTCCAATACGGCCATCGTCTACCTCGTGGGCGCCGGGCCGGGCGACCCCGAACTCCTGACCCTCAAGGCCCGCCGTCTGTTGGATGAAGCCGACGTGGTGGTCTACGATCGGCTGGTGTCCGACGAGATTATGGCGCTGATTCCGCCGGGGACAACCAGGATCAGTGTCGGCAAGCAACCCAAATGTCATCCCGTTCCCCAGTCCGAGATCAATTCCCTGCTGGTCAGCCTCGCCCGCGACGGGCGCAAGGTCCTGCGTCTCAAGGGCGGCGATCCTTTCCTGTTCGGCCGGGGCAGCGAGGAGGCCGCCTATCTCCACCGGCACGGCATCCGCTATCATGTCGTTCCCGGGGTCACCTCGGCTTCCGGCTGCGCGGCGGCGGTCGGGCTGCCGCTGACCCATCGCGGGCTCGCCAGCGGCGTCCGCTACGTTACCGGCCATTGCCGCAACGATATCGAGCTCGACCTCGACTGGCGGGGGCTGGCCGATCCCGACACGACCCTGGTCATCTACATGGGAATGGCCAACATTCCGCAAATCGCCGTTCGCCTGATCGCCAACGGATTGACGGAATCGACCCCGGTGGCGGCGATCTGCGACGGAACCAGGCCGAACCAACGCCATGTGATCTCGACTCTCGGGGAGATCGCCAGCGCCGCGGCCGCGGCCCGGTTTGAAGGCCCGATCCTGTTCATCGTCGGCCGCGTCATCGAGCTGGCGGAAGCTTTGGGAATCGGAGATCGTGAATCGGAGCCTTCGCGGGCGATGGGCGAAACACGCCTTGCTTAAGACGAGCTGTGATCGGGATTTTCCTGGTTTCAGCTCATGCCGTCGTCGCCGCACCCCCCACATCCGAGCGGCAGGGCGTCCTGTTCCACCTGCTCAAGCACGACTGCGGGTCCTGTCATGGGCTGACCATGAACGGCGGTCTCGGACCGCCGCTGTTGCCCGGTGACTTGAATGGCAAGGAGGAGGAGGACCTCGTCGAGGTCATTCTCGACGGCGTGCCGGGGACGCCGATGCCGCCGTGGCGGTTCGAACTCAGCCGCGAGGAGGCGGCGTGGATGGTGGATCGATTGAAAGAGGGGCTTCCGCAATGAACACCGCCATCCGTCGGTTCGGCGTCCCGCTGATCGCGTTTCTCGGTCTCCTCGTCTCGGTGCTCACGGATGCCCGGAGCGACGGCGCTCTGCGCGGGACCGGCGATCTGGGGATCGTCGTCGAACGGGCCTCCGGACAGGTGCAGATCATCGAAACCACGAGCCGGACGCGGCTTGCCACGGTGTCCGGCCTCGGCGACCTCAGTCACGCTTCGGCGGTGTTTTCCCGCGACGGCCGCTACGCGTTCGTGTTCGGGCGCGACGGCGGCCTCAGCAAGATCGACCTGCTGGAGGGCCGGCTGGTCAACCGGGTGATCCAGTCCGGAAACAGCATCGGCGGCGCCATTTCCCAGGACGGCTCCCTGGTCGCGGTCTCCAACTACAAGCCGGGCGGGGTCAAGATCTTCGACAGCGGCTCGTTGGAGCTGGTCGCCGATATCCCCGCCGCCGACGCAGCCGGCGCCCTGTCGAAGGTAGTCGGCCTCGTCGACGCGCCGGGGCAGCGGTTCGTCTTCAGCCTCTACGACGCCGGCGAGATCTGGATCGCCGATCTGTCCGACCGCCGGGCGCCGAAGATCACCAAGTTCACCGGCGTCGGCGATCTTCCCTACGACGGGCTGATCACCGGCGACGGCCACTATTACATCGCCGGCCTGTTCGGCGAGGACGGCCTGGCGCTCCTCGATCTGTGGAAGCCGGAAGCCGGCGTCAAGCGGATCCTCGACGGCTATGGCCACGGCGAGGAGAAGCTGCCGGTCTACAAGATGCCGCACCTCGAGGGGTGGGCGAAGGCCGGTGATCTTCTGTTCCTGCCGGCGGTCGGCCGTCACGAGGTGATGGTGGTCGACTCGCGAACCTGGCATGAGGTGAAGCGGATTCCGCTCCACGGCCAACCGGTATTCGCCGTCGCCCGGCCGGACGGACGCCAGGTGTGGGTGAACTTCGCCCATCCGCTCAACGACACCGTCCAGGTCATAGACGCGGCGACGCTCGAGGTCGTCCACACCTTTCAGCCCGGCAAGGCGGTCATGCACCTGGAATTCACCCCGCGCGGCGAACAGGTGTGGATCTCGGTGCGCGACGCAGACCGGGTCGACGTTTATGATACGATGACGTTCGAGAAACTGAGCGCGATCGACGCGGAAAAGCCCAGTGGGATCTTTCTCACCGCCCGCGCCAACAAGATAGGGTTGTAGACGATGGGAGGGCGAAGCGTCGAGGAGCGGCTGCTCAACGACTACCAGCGGGATTTCCCGCTGGAGCCGCGGCCGTTCGCGCGGATCGCCGGTGATCTCGGGATCGCCGAGGACGAGTTGCTCGACCTCCTCGCCGACCTGCAGGAGCGCGGCGTGGTCGGTCGCGTCGGTGCCGTCGTCAGACCCAACACGGTCGGCGCCAGCACGCTGGCCGCCGTCTCCGCTCCCGAGGGTCGGCTGGTGGAGGTAGCGGCGGCGCTCAGTGCCCGCGCCGAGGTCAACCACTGCTATGAGCGCGAACACCCGATCAACCTGTGGTTCGTCGTCACCGCCCGCGACGAAGCGGAGGTCGCCAAGGTCCTGGATGACATCGAGGACGAGACGCGGCTCGACGTCATCGATCTGCCGCTGCTCGACGGCTACCACATCGACCTGGGGTTCGATCTGCGATGAAGGTGAGCGCACCCGAAAGACGGCTACTCGAGGCGATCGAGGATGGGCTGCCGATCGTTTCCCGCCCGTACCGGGAAGTCGGCCTGCGGCTCGGGCTGTCCGAGACCGAAGTCATCGACGGGCTGACCTCCCTGATCGAACGCGGCATCGTCAAGCGGCTCGGCCTCGTCGTGCGTCATCGCGAACTCGGTTACGCGGCGAACGCGATGGTCGTCTGGGACATCGCCGACGAGGAGGTCGGTGATATCGGCAGGCGGATGTCCGAATTTCCGTTCGTCACCCTGTGCTACCGCCGGCCGCGGCGGCCGCCCCGTTGGCCCTACAACCTGTTCTGCATGATCCACGGCAAGGACCGCGAGACGGTGCTCGAACAGATCGATCGGCTCAGGCGGGAGTCGGGTCTGACGGCGATCTCTTACGCGGTCCTGTTCAGCCGCCGCCGGTTCAAGCAGCGGGGCGCCCGCTACGGTGGCGCGCCGGCTCGGGAGGTGGCGTGATGGACGTGCTCGACCGGCGAATCGTCAATGCCCTTCAGGGCGGCTTTCCGGTGACCGAGACGCCGTTCGCCGAGGCTGCGGCCACCCTCGGTATCGACCAAGACGAACTGATCGGGCGCATGGACCGTCTTCGCGCCGACGGTTGGCTCAGCCGCTTCGGCCCGATGTACAACGCCGACCGGCTGGGCGGCGCCACCGCCCTGGCGGCAATGGCCGTGCCCGAGGCCGACTTCGACGCGGTCGCCGAAAAGGTCAACGCCCATCCGGAGATCGCCCACAATTACGCCCGCAGCCATGCCCTCAACATGTGGTTCGTGGTCGCCACCGAAACCCCGGAACGGATCGCCTCGATCATCGACGAGATCGAACGGGAGACCGGTCTGCGCGTGTACAACATGCCGAAGATCGAAGAGTTCTTCGTCGGCCTGAGGTTCGAGGCATGAACCGGATCGCGCCCCGCCCCGGGATCGACGAGACCGATCGCCGCATCGTCAAGGCGACCCAGGAAGGGCTACCGCTCGACCCGCGTCCGTACCACGCCGTCGCCGCGTCCCTTGGCCTCCCGCCGGAGGACGTGATGGCGCGGATACGGCGAATGCTGGCCAAGGGGGTCATCCGGCGGATCGGCGTCGTCCCCAACCACTACCGCCTCGGCTACACCGCCAACGGCATGTCGGTATGGGATGTCCCCGACGCCGCCGTCGGCACGGTCGGCCCCGACATCGGCGACCTGGATTTCGTCTCCCACTGTTATCACCGCCCCCGCCACCCGCCGGTGTGGCCCTACAACTTCTTCGCCATGGTCCACGGTCGCCACCGGGACGAGGTGGAGGACAAGGTCGCGTTGATCGCCGCCCGTCTCGGCGATCTCGATCGCGGCCACGAGATCCTCTACTCGACCCGGATCCTGAAGAAGACCGGCCTCCGCCTGGTCGATTGAACGGAACCCCGCGATGTTCAGAATTACCCAGTACATGAACGAGATCGCCGATCCGACCCCGCTCGGGCCGAAGCGCAATCCGCCCGGGCCGGTGGTGATCTGGAACCTGATCCGGCGCTGCAATCTAACCTGCAAGCACTGCTACTCCATCTCCGCCGACACCGATTTTCCGGGCGAGTTGACCACCGACGAGGTGTTCGCGGTGATGGACGACCTCAAGGCGTTCCGCGTGCCGGTGCTGATCCTCTCGGGCGGCGAGCCGCTGCTGCGCGCCGATATCTTCGAGATTTCCCACAGGGCGAAGGAGAAAGGCTTCTATGTGGGGCTGTCGTCCAACGGGACGCTGATCGACGAGCACAACATCGATGCGATCGCCGCCGTCGGGTACGACTATGTCGGCGTCAGCCTCGACGGCATCGGCGCCACCCACGACGCCTTCCGCCGCAAGGAGGGCGCGTTCGACGCATCGATGCGGGGCATCCGCCTCTGCCGCGCACGCAATCTCAAGGTCGGCGTGCGCTTCACCATGACCCTCGACAACGCCCACCAGCTTCCGGACCTGTTGCGCCTCGTCGAGGACGAGGGCATCGACAAATTCTACCTCTCGCACCTGAACTACGCCGGCCGCGGCAACAAGAACCGCGGCGACGACGCGGCGTTCGAGACCACCCGCCGGGCGATGGACCTGCTGTTCGACACCTGCTGGAACCATGTTCTCGAAGGCAGCGAAAAGGAGTTCGTCACCGGCAACAACGACGCCGACGGGGTCTATCTGCTGCACTGGGTGGAGGCCCGCTTCCCTGATCGGGTCGATGACATGCGGGCCAAGCTGGCGCAGTGGGGCGGCAATTCGTCGGGGGTCAACGTCGCCAACATCGACAACCTGGGGAACGTGCATCCGGACACTTTCTGGTGGCACTACGACCTCGGCAACGTGCGCGAGCGCCCGTTCTCGGAGATTTGGCGGGACACCTCCGATCCGATCATGGCCGGTCTGAAGCGCCATCCGAGGCCGCTCGAGGGCCGCTGCGGCGCCTGCGCCTACCGCGACATCTGCGGCGGCAACACCCGGGTCCGCGCGCTGCAACTGACCGGCGATCCCTGGGCCGAGGACCCGGGCTGTTATCTCACCGACGCCGAAATCGGCGTGACCGACGGCGGCGAGAGGCTGCGGGTCAGGCCGTTCGGAAAGGGCGACCATGCGGTGCCAATGGTCTAGGTCGCTGGCAGTCATCGCCCCGTTGGCGCTGGGGCTGTGGGCCGCGCCGGTTGAAGCCGGACCGCCACCGGATGCCGCGGCGCTCTACGCCGAGCACTGCGCCGGATGCCACGGCCCCGCGCGTCTCGGCGGCATCGGACCGGCGTTGCTGCCGGAGAACCTCACGCGACTGCGCAAGAAGTCGGCAACGGCGGCGATCGCCGACGGGCGTCCGGCGACCCAGATGCCCGCGTTCGCCGGCGTTCTCACCGCCGACGAGATCGGCGCCCTGACCGACCTGATCTATACGCCCCTGCCGGCGATTCCCCGGTGGTCGCTGGAACAGATGCGGGCCAGCCATGTGGTCCACAACCCGATCGATTCGTTGCCCGAAAAACCCGTGCACGACGCCGATCCGCTGAACCTGTTCACCGTCGTCGAGGCCGGCGACCACCACGTGACCATCCTCGACGGCGACACCTTCGAACCGTTGTGGCGGTTCCCTTCCCGCTTCGCCCTTCACGGCGGCGCCAAGTACTCGCCGGACGGACGCTTCGTCTATCTCGGTTCGCGGGACGGCTGGATCAGCAAGTACGACCTCTATGGCCTGAAGCCGGTGGCCGAGGTCCGCGCCGGCATCAACACCCGCAACATCGCCGTCTCGGGGGACGGCAAGTGGGTGATGGTCGGCAATTTCCTGCCGCACACACTGGTGGTTCTCGACGCGGCCGAGTTGCGCCCGGTCAAGGTGATCCCGGTCGACGACGGCAACGGAACCACGTCGCGGGTCAGTGCCGTCTACACCGCGCCTCCGCGCAACAGTTTCATCGCCGCGCTGAAGGACATCCCGGAGATCTGGGAGATGTCTTACGCGGACAGTCCGGAGCCGGTGGCCAAGGGCCTGGTCCACAACTACGAGCCGGGGATGACCGAGGGGGTCTTCGATCACGGGCCGTTTCCGGTGCGCCGGATCAAGCTCGACGATTACCTGGACGACTTCTTCTTCGATCAGGACTACCGCAACCTGATCGGCGCCGCCCGCAACGGCCGCAACGGTCAGGTGGTCAACCTCAACGTCGGCCGCAAGATCGCCGACATCGAGCTCGCCGGCATGCCGCACCTCGGTTCCGGCATCACCTTCGACTACCAGGGAACCCCGGTGCTGGCGACGCCGCATCTCCAGGACGCCGCGGTCAGCGTCATCGACATGAACACGTGGAAGACGATCAAGCGGATCGAGACGCTGGGGCCGGGGTTTTTCATGCGCAGCCACGAGAACACGCCATATGCCTGGATCGACGTGTTCTTCGGCAAGGACAAGGATGCGATCCACGTGATCGACAAGCGGACGCTGGAGATCGTCAAGACCCTGCGCCCGTCGCCTGGGCAGACCGCCGCCCACGTCGAGTTCACCCGCGACGGCCGCTATGCGCTGGTCAGCATCTGGGAGATGGATGGCGCCATAGTGGTCTACGACGCCACGACTCTGGAAGAGATCAAGCGCATCCCGATGCGCAAACCCTCGGGCAAGTACAATGTCTACAACAAGATCACCTACTCCGCCGGCACCAGCCACTGAGGTGGAACTCGGGCGTTTGCCGGTGATCCGAGCTTGGCGGCGGTCGGCGCTGATCCTGGTCGCCCACGGCTCCAATCGATGCCCCGGCCCGGGCCAGCAGCTCGAACGCCATGCACACGCCCTTGCCCGACGTGGCCTGTTCGCCGAGGTGTGCACCGCCACCCTGCAAGGCGGTCGTTCGCCCGGCGAAGCTCTGCGTTCGGTCGAGAGCGAACGCGTCTACGTGATGCCGATGTTCATGTGCAACGGTCAGTACACCCGGGACAGGGTGCCCGAAGCTTTCGGCCTCTTGGGGGCGGCGGACCGGCCTAACGGACGGATGGTGCACCTGTGCCCGCCGATCGGGCTCGATCCCGGGCTTGCGGTGCTCGCCTCCCGGCGCGCGACGGAACGCCTCGATGACATTGGTATCTCCGCCGCCGGCGCGACCTTGCTGATGATCGGCCACGGCTCGCCGACCAGCTCGGCGTCTCGCCAGGCGACCGAATCGCAGGCGCTGCGGATTCGCGGGACGGGAGCGTTCAGCCGGGTCGAGACCGCCTACCTGGAGGAGCCGCCCGCTTTCGTGGACGTGTTGTCGGCGCTGTCGGGATCGGTGGTGGTGGTGGCGCTGCTCGCCGCCCAGGGCCCCCATGCCCGAGAGGACATCGGCCGGTTGATCGCCGAAGATGGCAGGCGGGACGTCGCCTATATCGGCGCCATCGGCGGCGACGAAGCGATTCCGGAGGTCATTCTCGAAAGCCTCTGGCGCTTCTGCGGCGCGATAGTCGATGACCGTGAAGGTTTAGCAATCCAAACAGGATTTCGCCGGATTTTTCTGTCAGATTGATCTCAAGTCAGCCCGCTTGACGGGCGTCAAGTCGACGGCGGCGCAACAGGCTCATAAGCCGGC
>CAVYYK010000046.1:0-30546 GCA_963772635.1 uncultured Alphaproteobacteria bacterium | reverse complement strand
GGCTCAGAACAGGGAGATCATCCGGACGCCGCGTCGAAGCGAGGTCATCGCGCGCGCCCAAAAACCCGAAGGTGAGCGTCCACCTTCCGAGCCTCGCCGCCGGGCCGCCGGTCCGTCATCGGTCTTGCGGGAGCGCGGCGACGGGTGTTTGCCGATATGTGCGAGCTCGACGATTTCGGCGTCGGTCAGGTCGGCCAGTTGGTCGAGGGTGGTCACCCATTGATCGATGCTCGTCCAGTCGTGGCGGTAGACCACGCGGCTGATTTCCTGCAAGTCGGACATTGTGCACTTCCCGATTAACGTCAAACGTCGCCTGTGTCCCGTTCGCCCGGCGGTTTGGCCGCGGACGCCGTATGGCGAAACGAAATCCTTGTGCGCCGACGATCGGCACACTTGCCTCCTCGCTCACATGCTCGCGGTTCTGGGCGGATGGGGCTGGCTGGCAGCAATCCCGGATCCCTATCGATAGGGCACCGCCCACTTGAGAAAACTGGTAATCCCCCAAATGGGGAATGTCAACGAAATCACACAAAATATTGTGGATATCCTGGGGATAAGGCCCAGCATATGGACCACAGGTAGTCCAGAAAACCCGGGATCGCGAATTAGTAGCTATCGAAGAAGCGTTGCGTACGACCGCGCAAATCGGGGCCGCGAGATTCCCGCGCCGCCTTCACGCCCCGATCAGCAGGGCGTTGCGGCCGGGGACGATGCGGCGGTAGGCGAGGGCCTCGGCGATTTGGACGCGGTTGACGCCGTCGCTGCCGTCGAGGTCGGCCAGCGTCCGGGCGACGCAGAGCACCCGGTGGTAGCCTCGGGCGATGAGTCGCATGCGGTCGACCGCATCGGCGATCAGGGCCCGCACGGCGAGGGCGAAATCCTAGTGGCGACAGGGGAGAGGAAAGCGGATGAACCGTCAAAGAGTCGGTGGGGATCGGGAAAGCCGATCCCCACCACTCAACATGTTACCGCAATGTGACGCGATGGCCCGCGACGAACGGTGGCAAGCTTTAGAAGCGGAGTCCGGCGCCGAGCCCACCGGTGATGATCCCCTTGTCCCATTCGTTGCGGAGCAGGTAGTCGTACCCGATCTTGGTGTACAAGTAGACCGTGTCCGACACATCGAACTTCATACCGATCTCGGGCCCTACCAGCGGGCCGTCCTCTGCGCCCTTGCCGGCGATGTAGCCGCCGTGGCCGCCGATGTGTGGGTGCCAGGAACCGGTCGGGTTGAACTGATATGCCGCCCCGAGGGTGGCGCGCCCGCCATAACCGTCGCTTTGGGAGGTGCCGATGGTGTTGTAGCCGACAAGGTCGAGCGAGATCGGCACGTTCGGCGTTGCCATGTAGTCGGTGCTCAGGTTGATGCCGACGAGCTGGCTCTTGGTGTCGTGCGGCTTATCGTTTTCCTTGAGATTGTAGCCGTGCCATGGACCCAGGGCGACGGCCCACTTCTTAGGTGCCGGCGCCGGCGCGGGTGGCGGTGGCGCGGGCGGCGGCGGTGCGGCGGCGACGGGCGGCGGGGCGGCAGGCGGAGCAGCCGGGACCTCGATCTCGACACGCCGGTTCTGCGCCTCGCGGACACCGTCTCCGGTCGGAACGAGCAGGTTGGTCTCGCCCTCGCCGCGCGTCATGATGTTCGCGGCCGGTACACCTAGACGGACCAGTTCCTCTTTCACGGCCTCGGCCCGACGTTGGGACAGGCCCATGTTGTAGTCCGGCGACCCCGAGGTGTCGGTGTAACCGGTGGCGACGATCTTCGCCTGTCCGGTCCTGATGAATTCGTCGGCGGCCGTCGCGACAATCTGCCGCGCCTCGGGAGTGAGGGTCGCCTTATTCCAGTCGAAAAAAATCGTGTATTTCTTGACCTGCATCCCAGCGCTCGCCTGAGCGAGCAACGCGTCCGGCCGGACGCCGTCCGAGGCCAAGACGGTCCCTGGCAGCAGCAGCATGACCGCGAGTGACCAATTGAGCCAGCGCATCCATCTACCTCCAGATGTTTGTGACGTTCGCAACTTCATCTGCGTTAACGCCCACCACTCATGCTGGCGCCGACGACGACAAGCGAACTTAACCACTATCTGAGGGGGAGCCTGTTCGTGTGCAAGAGAGACCCGCAAATCAACCTGCCAGCGACCCCGAAACAGCATGAATACCCGCGAGATGTTGCAAACCAGCAACAGTCCCTGTCCGAGGCGAGCGAGGCCGACGCCGTAGATCTGGTGACGCTTTACTTATATTTGCGACAGCTTCACGCCCCGATCAGCAGGGCGTTGCGGCCGGGGACGATGCGGCGGTAGGCGAGGGCTTCGGCGACGTGGACGCGGGTGACGCCGTCGCTGCCGTCGAGGCTCGGCCAGCGTCCGGGCGACGCGGAGCACCCGGTGGTAGCCCCGCGCGGTGAGGCGGATGCGGTCGACCGCGTCGGCGAGCAGCTTTCGGCCTGCGGCGTCGGGGGTCGCCACCTGGTCGAGCAGGCCGCCGTCGGCCTCGGCGTTGGTGCGCACCGCCGGCGTGGCGCCGACCCGGTCAGTGTGCCGAAGCCGCGTCACGATCTGGCTCGTCAGCGTTCCGGCGGAGCTGGATTTGGAGTTCACCCTGGCAAACGCCCGTCGACGGCTACGTCACCAACCTCAGCTGTGAGGCGTTGAGGACGTTGTGCACGGCTCATCGGCGGTATCCCGCGTGTTTCCAGCGCATCATCCATACGTTCATCTTATGGATTGATCATCTTTTTTGCCGTTCTTCGCCGGTTCTGCATAAGTTATAGACATGCATTGAAGATTGCCGAGGCAGCCGGCCCTCTCTCCAGCGCGGCGGGAGAAAGTTTAGTGACCGAACAGGTGTCTACGAGCACACAGGGACGACGAGGAGGACGCCGCACTCGACAGGTGTTGCGGACGGCGGCTCCGTTCATTGCGCTGCCGACCCTCGTACGCAACATCCCGGTATACGAGGTCCTCAACGAGGAAGGGGTCGAACTCATCCATGAGAGATCCATGCGAATTCTCGAGGAGATCGGGATCGACTTCCGGGACGATGAAGCGCTCGCCCTGTGGCGCGAAGCCGGCGCCGACGTCTCCGATCAGCGGGTACGAATTCAGCGCGAGTTGGTCATGTCGCTCGTTGCCCAGGCGCCGGGGGAGTACACGCTCCATGGTCGCAACCCCGATCGCACGGTTCGGATCGGCGGGCACAACATGGTATTCGCCCCCACCTATGGTTCGCCGTACATCCTGGGCTTGGATGGGATTCGACGCTACTCGACGCTGGAAGACCTTCAGACGCTGCTAAAGCTCACTCATCAGCAGCCTGCTCTTCACCTGTCCGGCGGCGTACTTTGCGAGCCGAAAGCATAGGCCGATGCCGCTGACACCCCAAGAAGGGTCGCGGTTCGCAGAAACTCCCGACGGCTTACCTTTCCGGAGGACAATTGCCGCTTCAACGTTGGGACGTATGGATGCTCCTTGCGATGTTTCGTCATTGTTGGTCTCCCAAAATTCTTGCCTGGGGTTTTGTCACCTCTCGGTTGCCACACAATCTCGCCTTTAACCGCTGACGGCAAACACAGCGCATGGACAGTGCAGGCTAACCCATGTCATCTCTCTGTCATCTCCTTGGACATGAAAACTATTGGCTATAAACTAATTCCGGAAAACGGCAATTAAGCTCATTATGTCATAACCCAAGCGTATGAATGGCTATCGCTTGCGGCTGCCGCCGGTCAACGCCCTCGTCGTATTCGAGGCGGTTGCACGCCACCTGAGTTTCACGGCTGCGGCGCGAGAACTCGGCGTCAGTCAGGCGGCGACCAGCCGGCAGGTTCGCCTCCTGGAAGACTTCCTCGGGATGCGTGTCTTCTCGCGCGAAGGCAAGCGGGTGCATCTCACGAAGTCCGGCGAGAAACTACACCTCACGGTGGCGATGGCCCTCGGGCATATTGCAACTACGACCGATACTTTGCGACGGAGTAGTCAACGCGACGGCCTGACCGTGGCGACCTCGATCGCGTTCTCGGCGTTCTGGCTAATGCCCCGGATCTCGGCATTTAATTCGGCTCATCCCAACCTGGATGTACGCCTCGTGACCAGCGATCTCGAGGCTGACTGGTTGTCCGAGGATGTCGATGTGGCCGTCATCTATCGCGGAGACGTGGGCGACGGCGCAGGCCAATTGTTGTTCGGCGACGAGGTCATCGCCGTTTGCCATCCCGACTATCTGGCTGGCCGGACACCGCCATGTTCCGCGGAAGAGCTACTCACCGAAACGCTGCTCCACTTCGATTCCCAATATCCCCGCTGGATGGGTTGGCCGAAGTGGCTGGAACTATGCGGCGTCAAGGTCACTGGACAGCTCAAGGGGTTGCACTTCACCCATCACGGCATCGCCATCCAAGCGGCCCAGGAGGCGCAAGGGATTGTCCTGGGATGGCGACGCCTGGTCGAGCCCATGTTGAATGACCGCCGTCTTATGCAAGTGACGGATGCCGTCGTATGCCCCGATGAGGCGTACTGGATTGTCATTCCTGGGACAAAGGCCAGAAATAGAAAGGTGACCGCCTTTCGGGACTGGATCCTCGCCGAGGCTCGGAAATGACGGCCACTCATCATGGGCATCCGAAGAGCGACGGCCCCGCGCGGATACAACAAGGATCCCCAGCCGTTCAGAGAGGACGAACCGGAATTGAGGAGGTAGGACGACTATGAGGTCTACTGATCCACTGCTTGAACCCTATCGCCTCAAGCACCTTAACCTTCGCAATCGCATTATGACAACGGCGCACGAGCCGGCATATTCCGAGGATGGTATGCCCAAGGACAAGTACCGCCTGTATCAGGTCGAGAGGGCCAAGGGCGGCGTCGCGCTTACCATGACCGCCGGTTCGGCCGTTGTGGCTGAGGATTCTCCGCCACCGTTCGGCAACCTGCACGCCTACAAGGACGAGATCGTGCCGTGGCTGAAACGGCTGGTTGACGATTGTCATGAACACGGCGCGGCCGTGATGATCCAGATCACGCATCTCGGACGGCGAACGAACTGGAATCATTCGGATTGGTTGCCGGTACTTGCACCGTCCCCGATCCGCGAGCCCGCGCACCGTGCCTTCCCGAAGGAAGCCGAGGACTGGGACCTCGACCGCATTGTTGCAGCATACGCGGATGCGGCAGAGCGCATGCAGGCCGCCGGACTCGATGGTATCGAACTCGAAGCCTACGGGCACTTGCTGGATCAATTCTGGTCGCCCGCGACCAACAAACGCGAGGACGCGTATGGCGGATCTCTCGACAACCGTCTGAGGTTTAGCTTTCGGGTGCTGGACGCGATCAGAAAGCGTGTCGGTTCCGATTTCATCGTTGGCGTTCGAATGGTCGCAGACGAGGACTGGGACAAGGGCCTTTCCCGCGAGGAAGGCGTTGAAATCGCCCGGAGGTTGGTCGCCACCGGTAAGGTCGATTTCCTCAATCTGATCCGCGGACATATCGACACGGACGCCGCGTTGTCAAAGGTCATCCCCACAATGGGCATGCGGTCGGCACCGCATCTCGACTTTGCCGGGGAAGTTCGTGCGGAAACCAAGTTTCCGGTGTTCCACGCGTCACGCATCGGCGACGTGGCGACCGCGCGCCATGCGATCGCCGAGGGCAAGCTCGACATGGTCGGAATGACCCGTGCCCACATTGCCGATCCCCATATCGTGCGAAAGATCGCCGAAGGGCGCGAGGATGAAATTCGCCCCTGCGTCGGGGCTACGTACTGCCTCGATCGCATCTACGAGGGAAACGAAACCCTGTGCATTCACAACCCGGCCACGGGGCGCGAGGCCTCGATGCCGCATATCATTCGCCCGAGGAGTGACGGGCCGCGGCGTCGCATCGTCGTTGTCGGCGCCGGACCGGCCGGTCTGGAGGCGGCGCGCGTCTCTGCCGAGAGAGGGCACGACGTGGTTCTCGTCGAAGCTGCGGACCAAGCGGGAGGACAAGTACGCCTCGCGGCCCGCTCTCCGAAGCGCCGCGAACTGATCGGGATTGCCGATTGGCGCGTCGAGCGGTGCACGGCGCTTGGCGTCGACTTGCGTTTCAATGTATGGGCTGAGCCGGAGGATGTCCTGTCCGAAGATCCTGACATCGTCGTGATCGCGACCGGAGGAATTCCGAACACCGATATTCTCGAGGAGGGCGCGGACCTGGTCATCAGCAGCTGGGATATCTTGTCCGGCGACGCGAAGCCCGAAGGATCCGTCCTGCTGTTCGACGACAATGGAGGCCACCCCGGTCTGCAGGCTGCGGAAACGATTGCCGAGGCCGGGTCCAAGCTGGAAATCGTCACTCCGGAACGGTTCTTCGCGCCCGAGATCGGCGGCCTGAACCATGTCGCTTACGCGACCTGCTTTCGCGATCACGCCGTCACGATCACCATCAATGCGCGGCTACTGAGTGTACATCGCCGAGGCAACGGCCTCGCGGCACTGATCGGATCGGACTACTCGAGCCGCGTCGAGGAGAGACACGTCGACCAGGTCGTCGTCGAACACGGCACGTTGCCGCTCGACGATCTCTACTTTGCGCTCAAGCCGAACTCTCTTAACGGTGGCGAGGTCGACTACCGTTCCCTGATTGAAGGTCGTCCGCAGACGATCACGCGCAATTCCGATGGCCGATTTCGTCTCTATCGGATTGGGGACGCCGTCTCGTCGCGCAACGTCCACGCCGCGATCTACGACGCCCTGAGACTGGCGAAGGATTTCTGACGGAGAACGCCGCTCTTGTCTGCTTCAAAGTCTTTGGCCGAGATCCCGGCCCTCATAAATGGCCATGACGGCCAGCCGAGGCGCCACGCAGTCACCAATGGCGTGAACTTCGAGATCGCTTCCAGTCAGGGCCTCCGCCAGGCCAGATACCGGTTCGTTGACCGTGGCGAGCACCAGCGTGTCGGCATCGATTCGTTGCGTCGATCCATCGCGGAGGTCGACGACGTCGGCACCCCGCTCGGTCCAAGCCGTGATTGCGGCGTCGGTCACCACGGGAACACCGAGCTTTTTCAGCTTCTGACGCAGGGGCCAGTCGGTGGCGGTACGGAGCAGCTCCCAACCGACCATCGGCGAGCGGGTAACGATGGTGACATGATGGCCGCTCTCGGCCAGATACAAGGCCGTTCCGGCGCCGTGCCAATGGCCGATATCGTCGAGAACGATGACGTTCTGGCCTAGCCGGGCGGCCCGGCCCATCACGTCCTCCACCGACCAGACATTGCCTCTGTCGACCCCGGGCAGACGTTCCACGTGAGGCAAGGCCCGCTGGAAGCCGGTCTCCGCAGGCAGCGATCCCGTCGCCACGACGACCGCATCCACCCCGAAGCCGACCACTTCGTCGGGCTCGACGAAGGTGTTGAGGTCCACGCTGACTCCGAGACGGTCAAGCTGCTTTCCGTACCATTCGACGAGGTCGAGGATCTGGGCGCGGCGGGGCTGCAGGCCGGCAAGCCGGAATCGTCCGCCGATCACCGGCGCCGCCTCGGCGACCGTGACCCGATGACCGCGCTCGGCCGAGACGCGCGCGACTTCCAAGCCGGCCGGGCCGGCACCGACGACCAGAATGCGGCGTGGCGTTGTGGCGGGGGTGAACCGATCGCCACCCCACTCGAACTCGCGACCCGCCGACGGGTTCACCAGGCATGAGATCCAGTAATCCCGATAACGTCTGCCCCAACACATCTGGTTGCAGGACAAACAAGGACGAATGTCCGCGGGCCGGTCCTCTCGAGCCTTGGTGCCCAGATGCGGATCGGCGATCTGTCCGCGGACAATACTGACCATGTCCGCTTGCCGCGATGCGATGACCTGGTTGGCATTGTCGGGCGTCCGAACGTGACTTTCGCACTGGACCCGGGCATGACGAACCACCTGCTTGAGGGCTTCGGCGTACGGGGCGCCGAGCCTGTCGTCGTAGAACACCGTGGGCATCAACGGATAGAAATCGAAATAACTGCCGGTGCCGCAGGTTACGTAATCCATGAGTTCGCGCTCGTCGTGATAAGCGACGATCTCCTGCATCGCTTCCACGGACAATGAGGCTTCGACCTCGGGATGCATGTTGACGGCCAAGCCGACGATGAAGTCATCGCCGACGAGCTTGCGGATCCGGTGGATAATCTCGGTGGAGAACCGCATTCGACCATCGAACGAACCGCCCCAACGGTCGTCGCGGCGGTTCGATGCCGGGGTCCAGAACTGGTCGATAAGGGCGTGATAGGCGGCGAAGAGCTCGATGCCATCGAAGCCGGATTCTCGGGCCCGCCAGGCTGCGCGAGCGAATCCGTCGATGACCTCCTCGATCTCCGCTTCGCTCATCGCGTGGCTGCCGTCGGAGTCGTGATGGGATGGCAGGCCCGATGGCGACCAGTTTGGCCGGAACGAATTGTCGGCGTCGCCGTGCTGCCCGACATGGTAGAGCTGCTGGATCATGATCACGTCGTGAGCGTGGCAAGCTTCGGTGATGCGGCGAAAGTGCGGGATCACGGCATCGTCCGAATGGCGGAAGTTGCCGCGCGTCAATACGGCCGTGGCGTGCACCGGAATCGGCTCGACAACAATCATCGCGGCTCCGCCCCGGGCCCTCTCCGCGTAATAGGCGAGGTGGCGATCCGACGGAAGCCCCGCCTCGGCCATGTTGGCCGTGTGCGCCCCGAACACGAGACGGTTCTTGAGTGTCTTGTGGCGGAGGGCCAGCGGTGAAAACAAATGGGGAAAGAGCTTCGACATCCTCTCAGTCCGGTGCTGCCGTGTTCACTTCCGCGTCCCTGCGCTGGATCAGGTACTCCGCGGTGAACAAATCCAAATGACCGCCGCCACCGTTTTTGAACAGCGTGACTTCGTCAACTGCCGAGCGTCCATGATGATCTCCTCGGGCCAGTTCGAAAAGGTCGGCCAGCACGTCGTCCTCGCCGATGACCCCGGCAGCAATTGGTTGTGCGAGATCGCCAGCCTCTTTGACACATGGGCCCCGAAAATCAACAAAGACGGAAGCCCGAGAGATTGCTTCGTCGTCCGCTTCACGCATGGCGGGAATGTAGCTGCCCACGAGATCCACATGGGTACCCGCTTTCAGCCAAGCACCGCGAATCAGGGGCTCTGTGGCCCTGGTCGCGGTACAGACAATGTCGGCCACGCGCACTGCTGTCTCCAGATCGTCGGAGGGCTCGACGGTCAAACCCTCGCGGCCAAGCCGATCGATCACGGCGGCACGTCGCGTCGTCGTCCGATTCCAGAGGAAAACCCGCTCGATCGAAGGGCGTGCGATCCGATGCGCTCGGATCAGGTGGGGGGCAAGGGCGCCGGCGCCAACCATAAGAAGCGTGTGAGCATCCTCGCGAGCGAGCAGGCGTGCACCGAGGGCCGAGTCCGCCGCCGTCTTGCGCAGCGTAAGAGACGTCCCGTCGATGATGGCGCGGGGAGATCCGGTCTTGCCATCGAAGAGCACAAATACCGCTTGGATGGTCGGGAGGCCGGTCAACACTTCATCATTTGTGGGCATCAAGGTCACAAGCTTGGCGCCAAATGCGCGTCCCGGCGCCCAGGCCGGCAAGACCAAGAATCCTTCGCCCGAACCGCCGGCTTCATCCGGCGTTTCAAAAAGGACGCGGGTGTTTAACGGCCGGTCTCGACAATGCGCGTCAGCCAGAGCTTCAATGAGCCCAGGGTAATCGAGCAAGCGGTGAACGTTTTCGGCTCCAACAATCTTAATCGAAATTTCCTCCCCGGAGCGGGGCGTAATACCTAACTTCGTGCATGCAGAAGGACATGTGACCTCCATCCTTGTTCGGCCCCTATACTGCCGAGGTGACGGTCGCAGGACAACGTCTGGATTGCAGTGCGAATCATGCGTGAATCTGGAGGCTTCTGTGAGGTCGCGCGGCACGGACGGATGGTCTTGGCTGCGGATGCGACCTCATTGAAGCCGGATTGAGCGAACCCGCGGGTTGGCGAACGGATCGCTCGCTGCGGGTGGGCTCGGCGCCCGGTGGCGGGAGTCTGGTGCTATTTGGCTGCTGATGCATCATGAGCTGTCGTGCCAGAAGGAGAAGGTAAGTCGAGGCGGCGCTGGACGCGGCAGGGTGTCGAGCGTGATCATCGCGCCGCCGCAGCAAGGGCAGCGGTCGTGGGTGGGCAGCGTCATCGCGTCCTTGGTCTGTTCGGCGGTGGGTTCCGGGAGCGGCGCGTCGAGCAGCGTGCGGCACAGCGCCAGCTTCTCGGCGTAAACGGGGCCGATACCCTTGATCATGCCCGAGGCGCTCAAGCTGGAGCACCCACACATCGACTGGCGCGGCGTTGCCGACATCGGGAATGTGCTCAGGCATGCCTATGATCAGGTGGTCGACCAGGAAATCTGGGAAACGGTGACCCAGGACCTCGGGTCGTTAGAGAAGGGCAGTGACGGCGATCCTGACGGAGATCGCGAGGGGCGAAGACGCCTGAAACCGCTTACAAATGAAAAGCTCCCGCGGCTGTTCCGCCGGCACTCTCGGGATTTTGGGGCATGAGTTCGGACACCGCTCGGCTGAATTCGTCCGCGCGCTCACGCCCCCACCAACAGCGCGTTGCGGCCGGGGACGATGCGGCGGTAGGCGAGGGCTTCGGCGACGTGGATGCGGGTGACGCCGTCGCTGCCGTCCAGGTCGGCAAGGGTGCGGGCGACGCGCAGCACCCGGTGGTAACCGCGGGCGGTGAGGCGCATGCGGTCGACGGCGTCGGCGAGCAGCTTGCGGCCGGCGGCGTCGGGGGTCGCCACCTGGTCGAGGAGGCCGCCGTCGGCCTCGGCGTTGGTGCGCACCGCCGGCGTGGCGCCGACCCGGTGGTAGCGTTCCTTCTGGATGTCGCGGGCGGCGGCGATGCGGGCGGCGACGTCGGCGGTGCGCTCGGCCGGCGGCGGCAGCGCCAGGTCCTGAGGCGTCACCGCCGGCACCTCGACGTGGAGGTCGATGCGGTCGAACACCGGGCCGGAGATCTTCGACTGGTAGTCGACGGCGCACCGCGGCGCCCGGGTGCAGGCGCGGCCGGGATCGTCGAGATAGCCGCAGCGGCAGGGGTTCATTGCCGCGACCAGCTGCACCCGTGCCGGATAGGTGACGTGGACGTTGGCGCGGGCGACGCTGGCGCGCCCCGTTTCCAGCGGCTGGCGCAGCGCCTCGAGGGCGCCGCGCTGGAACTCGGGCAACTCGTCGAGGAACAGCACCCCGAGATGGGCGAGCGACACCTCGCCGGGCCTGGCGCGCTGGCCGCCGCCGATCAGCGCCGCCACCGAGGCGGAATGATGGGGATCGCGAAACGGCCGCCGGCGGATCAGCCCGCCCTCCTCGAGCGCGCCGGCGATGCTGTGGATCATGCTGACCTCCAGCGCCTCGGACGGATCGAGCGGCGGCAAAAGCCCCGGCATCCGCGCCGCCAGCATCGACTTGCCGGAACCGGGCGGGCCCACCATCAGCAGGTTGTGGCCGCCGCCGGCGGCGATCTCGATCGCCCGCTTGGCGGTCTCCTGGCCCTTGATGTCGCTGAGGTCGGGATAGACGGCCCGGTCGTCGCCGAGCCGCGGGCGGGGCGGGCTCAGCACCTGGATGCCCTTGAAATGGTTGATCAGCGCCAGCACCGTCGCCGGCGCCAGCACTTCGATGCCGGCGGCCCACGCCGCCTGGCCGCCCTGCGCGCAGGGGCAGACCAGACCGATGCCGCGCGCGCTCGCGTGGATCGCCGCCGCCAACACCCCGGCGACCGGCGCCAGCGCTCCGTCGAGGCCGACCTCCCCCAGCGCCGCGAAACCGGCGAGGGCGTCGCGCGGCACCACCCCCATCGTCTCCAACAACCCCAGCGCGATCGGCAGGTCGAAGTGGCTGCCTTCCTTGAGCAGGTTGGCGGGGGCGAGATTGACGGTGATCCGCTTCGGCGGCAGTGCCAAGCCCATCGCGCTCAGCGACGCGCGCACCCGCTCGCGGCTTTCCGCCACCGCCTTGTCGGGCAGGCCGACAATGGTGAACGCCGGCAATCCCTCCGCGATCTGCACCTGGACGTCGACGTCGAGGACGTCGATGCCTTGAAACGCGACCGTCCTGATCCGCGCGACCATCCGCCTCCGCCCCTGACCCGTTGCCCCCAATCGACTTTAGGCGAAGGGACGGGCGGTTGACGACCCCTGTTTGAGTAAGATTGTGAGATTCAACCTCTGCTGGTGGCGAAACGGGCCTCGAAGGCGTCCCAAAGGTCGGATTCCAACGAGACGCCGTCGAAACGGCCGATCTCCTGGATGCCGGTGGGCGAGGTGACGTTGATCTCGGTGAGATAGCCGCCGATCACGTCGATGCCGACGAAGATCAGCCCGCGCCGGCTCAGCTCCGGGCCGATCGCCTCGCAGATCTCCAGGTCGCGCTTGCTCAAGGACGCTTTTTCGGCGCGGGCGCCGACATGAAGGTTGGCGCGGGCCTCGCCCTTTTTCGGCACCCGCTTGACGACGCCGGCGGCCTTGCCGTCGATCAATATTATTCTGTTGTCGCCCTCGCGCACCTCGGGGAGATAGGCCTGGACCACGATCGGCTCCCGATAGAGCTCGGTGAACATCTCCAAGAGCGCGTTGAGGTTGTCGTTCTCGGGGTCGACGTGGAACACCCCGGCGCCGCCGTTGCCGAACAACGGCTTGATGATGATGTCCTTGTGCTCGTCGCGGAAGGCGGTGATCCGGGCGCGGTCGGAGGTGATCAGCGTCGGCGGCATCAGCTCGGGGAAGTGGGCGACAAACAATTTCTCTGGCGCGTTGCGCACCTCGACCGGGTCGTTGATCACCAACGTCTTCGGGTGGATGTGCTGCAGGACGTGGGTGGCGGTGATATAGGCCATGTCGAATGGCGGATCCTGGCGCATCAGCACCATGTCCACTTCCGAAAGGTCGAGCGTCTCCGGCACGCCCATGGTGAAGTGGTCGCCCCGTTGCCGCCGGACCTCGAGGGCGCGGGCGACGGCCGTCACCCGGCCGCGGTAGAACGACAGGTCCTGGGTCAGGTAGTGGAACAGCACGTGTCCGCGCCGCTGGGCTTCCAGGGCCAAGCGCGAAGGTGCTGTCGGCGTCGATGTTGACGGACTCCATCGGGTCCATCTGGATGGCCACGCGAAGGCCCATGCGATCCTACTCCTTGTCAACGGCCACCCCCGATCCGCACCATTAACCGCCGAGGCGAAGGGGAATCAAGCTCGCGTTGTTGTTTCAGCGCGCCGCTGCCGGCGGTCAGTCGTCGGCGCGCCAGGCGTTGGCGACGTGGCGGGGCGGGCCCCGCCGGCCGACGACCATCAGATCGAAGCGAAGATCGAGACCGCGATAACCGGGGCGCGCTTTGAGAAAGGCCTCGGCCGCCCGGGTGATCCGCCGCCGCTGGCGCGGGGTGAGAACCTCCGGCGCCCCATCGTCGGCGCGGGCCTTGACCTCGACGAACGCCAGGGTGCGGCCGCGGCGGGCGATGATGTCGATCTCGCCCACCGGGACCCGGAAGCCGCGGGCGACGATGCGGTAGCCCTTGAGCCGAAGCATCCAGGCGCTGACGGTCTCGGCTAGGCGCCCGAACCGCCAAGCCCGCCGCTTCTCCGCCTCGGTGCCGCGGCCGCCGGTCATCGCCCGCGCCGCTGCAGCTCGATGGCGCGGGCGTAGAGGCGTCGCCGCGGCAAACCGGTTTCGGCCGCCACCTTCTCCGCCGCGTCACGCACCGAGCCCGCGCCGAGCGCCGCGGACAGGCGGCGATCGATGTCGGCATCGTCGGGTTCCGGTAATCCGGCGGGCGGCGACACCACCAGCGTCACCTCGCCCTTCGGCGGCGCGGCCTCGCGGTATTGCTCGGCAAGCGCGGCGAGGGCGCCGCGGCGAACCTCCTCGAACAGCTTGGTCAGCTCGCGGGCGACCACCGCCTCGCGCGGCCCGAGAATGTCGGCCATGTCTGCCAGCGACGCCGCCAGCCGCCTGGGTGATTCCATCAACACCAGGGTCGCCGGAACCGTGGCGAGCCCGGCCAGCCACCGTCGCCGGGGGCCGGTGCGCGGCGGCGCGAATCCGGCGAACAGGAACCGGTCGGTGGGCAATCCGGAAACGCAAAGCGCCGCCAGCACCGCCGACGGCCCGGGGATCGGTATGACCGGAACGCCCGCGTCGACACAGGCCCGAATCAGCCGATAACCGGGATCGGAGACCAGCGGCGTTCCGGCATCGGAAACCAGCGCGATTCTCCCGCCATCCTCGAGCCGCTCGACCAGCGCGGGACCCGCGGTGGGCGCGTTGTGGTCGTGATAGGGCGTCAGTGATGTGGATATCCCATGGATCGCCAGCAGCTTCGCCGTGACCCGGGTGTCCTCGCAGGCGATGGCGTCGACGGCGCCGAGGACGCGGAGCGCCCGCAGGGTGATGTCGGAGGCGTGACCGATGGGGGTTGCGACCACGTAGAGACCCGGATCCAACGCCTCGCCCGCCGTGCCGCGATCGGACGGTTTACTCGACTCGGAGGTGTCGCTAGGCTGGGGCTCCGCCGGGGACCCGCGACCCGAGAAAGGCTTGTTACCGACCGATGATCGCTTGGCTTTGCCGCTGCCGGCTCTTTGACGTCGTGCCATGGTTGGCCATTGGTGCGTTGATGTTGTCCGCCTGCGATACTTTGCCATCACGGGATATCAAGCAAGCTCCCGATCAGGCGGCTCCTTCCGATCAGGGCAAATCCGCGGTCGGCATACCGCCTCTGTCGCCGGATACCGTCACTCCCGATCAGCTACCCTCGTTGACCGGCCCCGGCGGGGAGCAAATTCCGCTGTCGCCTCCGGTGCTGCCGCCGTTGGCGTCGGGAACCGTTCGCGCCGCGCTGCTGGTGCCGTTGAGCGGCCGTCAAGCCGATCTTGGCCAGTCGATGCTCAACGCAGCCCAGCTGGCGCTTTTCGACATCGCCGACCAGCGATTCGAGCTTCTTCCCTACGACACCGGGGGCACCCCCGACGGCGCCGCCGCCGCCGCCCAGTTCGCCGTCGGCGACGGCGTTTCGGTGATTCTGGGGCCGTTGCTGGCGGGATCGGTGCAGGCGGCGGCTCCGGCGGCCTGGGCCGCCAATGTTCCGGTGATCGCCTTCTCCAGCGATCGCTCGGTCGCTGGTGACGGTGTCTACATCATGGGCTTCACTCCCGGCACCGAGGTCGAACGGGTGGTCTCCTACGCGTACTCTCAGGGGTTGGTGCGTTTCGCCCTGCTGGCCCCCGACGACGCCTACGGCGCCCGGGTGGTCGCCGCGCTGGACGAAACCGCCGCCGCCATCGGCGCCATCGTCACCCGCGTCGAGCTGTACGACCCGACAACAGGCGACTTCGACGAAGTCGTTCGGCGGCTGGTCGATCCCGCCCGACCAAATCGAAGCTTCATCAGCGAAGACTCGGGGCCGGAGGGACGAACCCGAAGAGTCAGCCAGCTGACCCTGGCCCGCCTCGACTCGGCGAGAAATCGGGGCAGACTGCCGTTCGACGCCGTGCTGGTGGCCGACGGCGGGCGCCGGCTGCAGGCGATTGCCGCCCACCTGCCGGTCCATGGCGTCGATCCGAATACGGCGCACATCCTCGGGACCGGCGCATGGGACGAGCCCGGAACCGGCGCCGAGCCCGCCCTGCTCGGCGGCTGGTTTGCCGCCCCGCAGCCGGATTTCCGCGCCGAGTTCGAGCAGCGCTATGCCGAGATCTACGGTGAGGCGCCGGCCAGATTGGCGACGCTCGCCTATGACGCCACCGCCCTGGCCGCGGTGCTGGCGCAAACGCCGGGCGGTGGCGCCTTCGACCAACAGACCTTGACCGACCCGAGGGGGTTCGCCGGCCGCGACGGCATCTTCCGGTTCCAGCCCGATGGCGTCGCCGAGCGAGCGCTGGCGGTGCTCCGGGTCGAACGTCGGGGCGCCGAGGTCATCAACGAGGCGCCGGTCACCTTCGAGCCCCGGTAGACCGCTGCCCCGCCAAGCGGCGTTCACGCCAGCAATTGCGTCAACACCGCATCGAGACGCTGACGGCCGGCGGGAGTGGCGCGGATGCCGTCGGCGTCGCGCGTGACGAAGCCGCCGTCGATCATTCGTGCGAGGCCGTCGCCGTCGACCGCATCCTCGGGCTCGCAGCCGATCAGGCCGCGGAACCGCTCGCGTCCGACGCCATCGGCAAGCCGCAGCCCCATCATTATCAGTTCGTCGCGCCGCTCGCGGAATTCCAGCGCTGTTCGGGCGGCGGTACCATGGCCGCGGGTTTCGACCGCCGACAACCACTTCTCGGGTGCGCGGATCTGCCGGAGGGCCTCGGTGCCACCGTCGCCGCTCAGCCGGCCGTGCGCGCCGGGACCGACGCCGAGGTAGTCGCAGCCTTGCCAGACGGCGAGGTTGTGGCGGCACTCGCCCCCGGGCCGGGCGTAGTTGGACACCTCGTAGGCGAACATCCCGGTGGCGGCGAGCTGTTCGCGGGTGGCCTCGTAGAGATCCGCGGCCGTCTCGGGGTCGATCTCGGCGAGACCCTGCCGATGGAATTGGGTGCCGGGCTCCACGGTCAGCTGGTAGGCCGACAGATGGTCGTCGGCGAACGTCAGGGCCTCGGCCAGGTGCCGCCGCCAATCGGCCACCGTCTGTTCCGGCAGGCCGTAGATGAGGTCGAAGGAGAACCGAGGAAATTGCGCTCGCGCCATCGCCACCGCGGCTTTCGCCTCGGCAGCCGAATGGGTGCGCCCAAGGAAGGCCAGCGCCTGGTCGTCCCACGCCTGTACACCGATTGACAGCCGGTTGATCCCGGCGACGCGAAGGGCGACGAACCGCGCGGCCTCCGACGAAGTCGGGTTGGCTTCGAGGGTGATCTCCACGTCGGAAGTGGTTGCCCAGTGCTCCCGTATCGCATCGATCACCGCCGCCACCGTCTCGGGGTCCATCAACGAAGGGGTGCCGCCGCCAAAGAACACGCTGACCACCGTCCGATCGGGGGTATCCGCCGCGAAATGGGCGATTTCCTGCAGCAACGCCGCCCGCCAGCGCCTGTGGTCGACGAAGTCGGCGACATGGCTGTTGAAGTCGCAGTAAGGACACTTGGATCGGCAGAACGGCCAGTGGACGTAGACGGCAAGCGTTCGGTTCATTGGTGCGCCTCCCTACACCCGCCAATTCTACGCCTCGAATTTACGCCTTGAAACAGCCTTCGACCAGTTTGCGGAAGGCGTGGGCGCGATGACTGATGCGGTGCTTATGCTCGGGATCCATTTCGCCGAATGTGATGTCGTGGTGCTCGGGGACGAACATCGGATCGTAACCGAACCCCCGCGACCCCCTCGCGGCGGCCAAACCAGGTGGCCGTGGACGACGCCCTCGAAAATCTCGCAGTGGCCGTCCGGCCAGCATAGCGCCAGCGCACAGACGAAATGGGCCCGGCGATCGGGTGCGCCGGAGAGCGCATCCTCGACCCGGCGCATCGCTACCGCAAAGTCCTTGTCCGGTCCTGCCCAGCGGGCCGAGAGGATCCCCGGGGCGCCGTCGAGGGCGGCAACCGCCAGCCCGGAGTTGTCGGCCAGGGCCGGCAGCCCCGAACCGTTGGCGGCTGCGCGGGCCTTGATCTCGGCATTGGCCGAGAACGTGGTGCCGTTCTCCTCCGGCTCCGGCAGTCCCAGGTCGGCGGCGGACACGACGGTGACGCCAAGGGGACCGAGAAGTGCGTCGATCTCCCGGATCTTGCCCGGGTTGTGGCTGGCGATCACCAGCCTGCCGCCATCGAAATGCCGCGCCATGATCGATACGGTCGCTTACCCAATTCCCAGCGCCGCGCGCTGCAGGGCGGCCAACTCACCGACCCCTTTGCGGGCGAGGGCAAAGAGTTCGAGGAAATGTTCCTCGGAAAAAGGCTTGTCCTCGGCGGTTCCCTGGAGTTCGACGATCTCTCCGTTTCCGGTGAGCACGAAGTTCGCGTCGGCTTCGGCGGCGCTGTCTTCCTCGTAGTCGAGGTCGAGCACCGGCGTTCCTTTGTAAAGCCCGGAGGACACCGCGGCGAGTTGGTCTGTCAGCGGGATGGCGTCGAGCATTCCGAGGTCAATCAGACGCTTGAACGCCAGATAGAGGGCAACATAGGCGCCGGTGATCGCGGCGGTGCGCGTTCCGCCGTCGGCCTGAATAACGTCGCAGTCGACCCGGACCTGCAGCTCGGCTATCGCGTTGAGGTTGGTTACGGCACGAAGGCTTCGGCCAATCAGCCGCTGAATTTCGGAGGTCCGACCCGTTTGACGGCCGCGTGCCGCCTCGCGGTCGGTGCGCTCGGCGGTGGCTCTCGGCAGCATCCCGTACTCGGCGGTGACCCAACCCCGCCCGGTGTCACGGATCCAACCGGGAACTCGCTGCTCGACGGTCGCGGTGCACAGCACGTGGGTATCCCCGAAACGGGCCATGCACGATCCCTCGGCATATTTGCTGACATCGATCTCTAAACTTACCGGGCGCAGTCGGTCGAAAGCGCGGCCTGAAGGTCTCATCGGTTCTCCCGGAGTCATAGGGTTTCGGGCACAAGCTAGACGGGTCGCCCCCCGGGGTAAAGGTCGACACGTAAAGTTCGGCCGCGTTGACGATGGCCGGTACGGCTACTAGATTCGCCACGCGCACGAGCCGCAAACACCATCGAGCGAGAGGCATGTCGGTTTCCGAGTTGAACCAGAGATCGCGGGAGATCTTTCGCCAGGTCGTTGACGCCTATCTGGAGACCGGTGAGCCGATCGGCTCACGGACCCTGTCGAAACGTCTGGGTATGACCCTGTCGCCGGCGACGATCCGCAATGTCATGGCGGATCTCGAAGATGCCGGACTGCTGTTCGCGCCGCATACGTCGGCGGGCCGGTTGCCGACGGAGGCCGGCCTCAGGCTTTTCGTCGACGGCTTGTTGGAGGTCGGCAATCTCACCGACGACGAACGCAACAACCTAAGACAACAGTGCGCCGGTTTCGGGACCAACATCGAAGGACTTCTGGAGAAGGCGACGACGGCCCTGTCGGGGCTCTCCGGGTGTGCAAGCCTGGTAATGGCACCAAAGACGGACAAGCCGCTTCGCCATATCGAGCTGGTGAATCTGAGCCACGGTCGGGCTCTGGTGGTTCTGGTGAGTGAAACCGGCGTGGTCGAGAACCGGATCATCGATACGCCACCGGGCACCCGACCTTCGGCTTTGGTCGAGGCGTCGAACTTCCTCAGCGCCCGACTCGTCGGCCGCACCGTCGGCGAGGCACGGCAGGAAATCCTGGCTGAGTTGGAAGCCCACGAAGCCAAGCTCGACGAGCTTACCAGCCGAGTGGTGGCATCGGGGCTGGCCAGTTGGGCGGGCGGTGACAAAGGCGGCTCGCTGATCGTCCGCGGCCAGGCCAACCTCCTGGAGGACGTGCAGGCGATCGGCGACCTGGAGCACATTCGCTCGCTGTTCGCGGCGCTCGAAACCAAGGAAATGATCCTCAACCTGCTCTCTCAGGTTGATCGGGCCGCGGGTGTGCAGATATTTATCGGCTCCAGCAACGAGCTGTTCAGGCTTTCCGGCTGTTCGATGATCGTCAGCTCCTATCGAGACAGCCGGGAGCAGATCATCGGCGCCGTCGGTGTGATCGGTCCGACGCGGATCAATTACGCGCGGATCATTCCGATGGTCGACTACACAGCGAAGCTGGTTGGCCGCCTGTTTGGATAAGGAGGAAGGATCCAAAGATGATTGGAACGACGGACAAGGCCCGGAAGGACAAGCTCGCGGCCGAGGATCGGGCGGAAGCCGCCGAGCCTGTCGGCGCGGAGGGCGAAATCCCTCCCGAGGAGCCGACGGAAGCAGCGGCCGACTCCGGGATCGAGGAGCAAGCCATCGACGGCGCCGATCCTGCCGCCCGCCTCGCCGCGGCAGAGGCGGAGATCGCCCAGCTCAAGGAGGAGCGGTTGCGGGCGCTGGCCGAAACCGAGAACGTTCGCCGCCGCGCGGCACGGGACAAGGCGGATGCGAGCAAGTATGCCGTCACCGCTTTTGCACGCGACCTGTTATCGGTGGCCGACAATCTTCAGAGGGCGCTGGGAAGCGTCGATCCGGAGGCACGGCAGGCGGATCCGGCGCTGGAAACGCTGGTGGCGGGCGTCGAGTTGACCGAAAAGGAGTTGCTCGCCATCTTGGAAAGAAACGGCATAACGCCGATCGAAGCGCTGGGGCAGCCGTTCGATCCGCATTTTCACGAAGCGATGTACGAAGTTGCCGACGCGAGTATTCCCTCCGGCATCGTGGCGCAGGTGATCCAGCCCGGATACATGATTCACGACCGCCCCCTGCGTGCCGCCGGGGTCGGGGTGTCGAGAGGGGGTCCGAAGCCCCCACCTCGGCCGATCCCGGATGCCGAAGCCGAAGCCGCGGCTTCGGACGGGAAGCCTCATCCGACAAAGGGTTCGACGGCGGCCTACGAGAAGCAAGCGGAGACCCAAGCGGACACCTCGGGTGCACATTTGGACGAGAAATTCTGACAGTCCGATCGGTGGATCCGCGCGGGGACAGCGGCGGAATCGGGAACTCGGGCGTGGGATCGTGCCACCGCGCGCCCCGCGTGCGGAGGCGACAACAGAATGCGGTGGCCCCTATTGATTTCGTAGGAATGAACGCCTATATAATGTGCAGATTGGCAGTTGTGTCACCGGCAACGACGATGACCGTCGGGCGATACGTGCCTTCTGCCAGGAACCGAAACCGCTCCACGGATGTTGCGGCAAATGCGGGAGCCGCGGTTGCGCGGCCGATACGACCCACATATATATCGCGCGACGACCGACTTTAGGGGCATGTTTGTTGGAATCTACCCGGGGGATCCACACGGCGCCGCCTCGGGCCGTCGGGTTCCGCCACAGATGAGGTGAAACATGAGCAAGGTTATCGGAATCGACCTTGGGACGACCAATTCCTGCGTTGCGATCATGGAAGGCAAGGACGCCAGGGTGATCGAAAACACCGAAGGCACCCGGACCACTCCGTCCATCGTCGCGTTTACGGAATCCGGCGAACGCCTGTCCGGCCAGCCGGCCAAGCGGCAGGCGGTGACCAATCCGGAGAATACGCTGTTCGCCATCAAACGGCTGATCGGCAGACGCTACAAAGATCCGATCACCGAAAAGGACAAGGCTCTCGTACCATACAAGATCGTCGAAGGTCCGAACGGCGATGCCTGGGTCGAGGCCCACGGCAAGAAATACAGTCCCAGCCAGGTGAGCGCCTTCATCCTGCAGAAGATGAAGGAGACCGCGGAGAACCATCTCGGCGAAGAAGTCAAGGAGGCGGTGATCACCGTTCCCGCCTATTTTAACGACTCGCAGCGTCAGGCGACCAAGGACGCCGGCAAGATCGCCGGTCTCGAGGTTCTCCGGATCATCAACGAGCCGACCGCGGCGGCGCTCGCCTACGGCCTGGAGAAGAAGGGAACCGGTACCATCGCGGTGTACGACCTGGGCGGCGGCACCTTCGACATCTCGGTCCTGGAAATCGGCGAGGGGGTTTTCGAGGTCAAATCGACCAACGGCGACACCTTCCTCGGCGGCGAGGACTTCGACAAGCGGATCCTCGACTACCTGGCCGACGAGTTCAAGAAGGAGCAGGGCATCGATCTGCGGCAGGATCGGCTGGCGTTGCAGCGGCTCAAGGAGGCCGCGGAGAAGGCCAAGATCGAGTTGTCCGGCACCATGCAGACCGAGGTCAACCTGCCGTTCATCACCGCCGACCAAGCCGGACCCAAGCACCTCAATATCAAGCTGACCCGCGCTAAACTGGAAGCGCTGGTCGAGGATCTGATCGAAAAGACCGTCGGTCCGTGCAAGGCCGCCCTCAAGGATGCGGGCTTGTCGGCCGGAGAGATCGACGAGGTGATCCTCGTCGGCGGCATGACCCGGATGCCGAAGGTTATAGAGACGGTCAAGAAGATCTTCGGCAAGGAGCCCCACAAGGGCGTCAATCCCGACGAAGTCGTCGCGGTGGGCGCGGCCATTCAGGCCGGTGTTCTGAAGGGCGAGGTTAAGGACGTCCTGCTGCTCGACGTGACGCCGCTGTCGCTGGGTATCGAGACCCTCGGCGGCGTATTTACCCGATTGATCGATCGCAACACCACGATTCCGACCCGCAAGAGCCAGGTTTTCTCGACCGCGGAAGACGGTCAGACGGCGGTGACCATCCGCGTGTTTCAGGGAGAGCGGGAGATGGCCGCGGACAACAAGATCCTCGGTCAGTTCGATCTCGTCGGGATTCCCCCGGCGCCGCGCGGCATGCCGCAGGTCGAGGTGACGTTCGATATCGATGCCAACGGCATCGTCAACGTCTCGGCCAAGGACAAGGCCACCGCAAAGGAACAGCAGATCCGCATTCAGGCCTCCGGCGGCCTTGCCGACGGCGACATCGAGCGCATGGTCAAAGAGGCCGAAGAGCACGCCGAGGAAGACAAGAAGCGGAAGGCGAAGGTCGAATCCCGCAATCACGCCGACGCCTTGATCCACCAAACCGAGAAGACCCTGAAGGAGCATGGAGACAAGGTTCCGGCGGCCGACAAGGAAGCGATCGAGCGGGCGATTTCGGATCTCCGCGGGGTGATGGACGGCGATGACGCCGACGCGATCAACGCGAAGACCGAAGCCCTCGGCCAAGCCTCGATGAAACTGGGCGAAGCGATGTACAAGGCGAGCCAGGCGGAGGCCGGGGCCGACGCCGGGCGTGGCGAACAGACACACGCCAGTGAACCGGATGAAAAGGTGGTCGACGCCGAATTCGAGGAAGTCGACCCCGACAAGGACAAGAAAGCCGGTTGATTCGGGCTTTCGCGCATGGAGCATGATTTGCGAATGGCCCCGCCGCAGGTCCCTAGGGACCTGTCGGCGGGCGCCGTTTGTGCGGGTGCAGGCTGATGGCGAAAGAAGATTACTACCGCACCCTCGGGGTCGACCGCGACGCCGGCAAGGATGACCTCAAGAAGGCTTACCGCAAGCAGGCGATGCAGTACCACCCCGACCGCAACCCGGGGGACAAGGACGCGGAGCACCGTTTCAAGGAGATCAACGAGGCTTACGAGGTTCTCAAGGACGATCAGAAGCGCGCCGCATACGACCGTTTCGGTCATGCCGCCTTCGAGCACGGCGGCGGCGGTGGCAACGGGGGCTTCGGCACCGGGTTTGCAGACATCTTCGAGGAGATGTTCGGCGACTTCATGGGCGGCGGCCGGCGCGGAACGGCGTCGAGCGGCCGCGGCGCCGACTTGCGCTACAACATGCAGGTGACGTTGGAGGAGGCCTTCAACGGCCGGAAGTCCACGATCCGTGTTCCCACCGCCGTGGCCTGCGAGGTCTGCACCGGCACCGGAAGCGCCAAAGGTTCGGGCCCCGCAACCTGCTCCACCTGCCGTGGCGCCGGCCGGGTGCGTTCCCAGTCCGGGTTCTTCACCGTCGAGCGCACCTGTCCGACCTGCGGCGGCACCGGTCAGGTGATCAAAGATCCCTGCGGGACCTGCGGCGGCAGCGGCCGGGCGCAAAAGGAGAAGACCCTGCAGGTGTCTATACCCGCCGGCGTCGAGGACGGGACGCGCATCCGTCTCGCCGGAGAGGGCGAGGCGGGAATGCGGGGCGGGCCGCCGGGAGATCTCTATATTTTCGTCAGCGTCGCGCCCCATCGGATCTTTCAGCGGGAAGGGGCCAACATCTACTGTCGAATGCCGTTACCGATGACCACTGCGGCGTTGGGTGGCCAGGTCGAAGT
This sequence comes from uncultured Alphaproteobacteria bacterium, assembly GCA_963772635.1. Lineage (GTDB taxonomy): Bacteria > Pseudomonadota > Alphaproteobacteria > Rhodospirillales > Defluviicoccaceae > JAUXFS01. The sequence continues at coordinate 6,767 of CAVYYK010000046.1, read as the reverse complement.
GCCGACCCTCGACGGTTCGCGGGCGCGCATCACCCTTCCGGCCGGCACCCAAACCGGCGAGCAGTTCCGGTTGCGGGGAAAAGGGATGACCGTCCTGCGCTCGCAAGCCCGAGGCGACATGTTCGTCGAGGCGGTCGCGGAAACGCCGGTCGATCTGACCGACGAGCAAAAGAAGCTCCTGCGCGAGTTCGAAGGGGCGGGAAACCACGAGCGGCACAGCCCGGAATCCCACGGCTTCTTTGCGAAGGTCAAGGAATTGTGGGAAGACCTGAAGGAGTAGACGGCGGCCGTCCACTCGGGGAAATGCCATGAACATCGGAATTCTAGGCTGCGCCGGACGCATGGGACGGATGCTGGTCCGGGAAATTTTGACGGCCGAAGGGGCAACGCTCGTCGGCGGTACCGAAGCGGCGGGCCACGATGCCATCGGCAAGGATATCGCCGGCGTCGCCGGGGCCGAACCGTGCGGACTGACGGTGCACGGCGACACGGACGCCCTGTTCGCCGCGTCGGACGTCGTCATCGATTTCACCGCCCCGGATGCCGTTGCCGTCAATGCCCGTCTGGCCGTCGAACACGGCACCGCCCTCGTCGTCGGTACGACCGGGTTGCGGCCGGCCGATCTCGAGGCGCTGGCGACGGCCGGCGCGACGGTCGCGGTGGTTCAGGCCGCCAACATGAGCATCGGCGTCAACCTGATGCTGGGCCTGACCCGCCAGGTCGCGTCCATTCTCGGCGACGACTACGATATCGAGATCGTCGAAATGCACCACCGTCACAAGGTGGATGCGCCTTCGGGAACCGCGTTGGCACTCGGTCATGCTGCCGCCGCCGGCCGTGGCACCGCGCTGGACGCCGTCTCCCGGCGGGTCCGCGACGGCCACGTTGGTGCTCGCCCCCGAGGTGAAATCGGCTTCGCCACCTTGCGCGGCGGCGACGTCGTCGGCGAACACGCGGTGGTTTTCGCCGGCGAGGGAGAGCGAATCGAGCTTGCCCACAAGGCTTCGTCACGCACCGTGTTCGCGCGGGGCGCGGTGCGCGCGGCGTTGTGGACCGCCGGACGAGCGCCGGGGCTCTACTCCATGCGCGACGTCCTCGGGTTCGAATAACTTATTCCGGATGCCTCGACCGGGTCAGTCGGAACAACTCCCGTCGCAGTGACCGCGCCAGTTCGAGGCGCTCGCGGGGCAACAGGAACTTGCCGATCGTCAACGATCGACCGTGGGAGCGCAGCTCGACGGGGCTGCGCCGGGTTGGAGGCTCGTCGATGTTGACCTGCAGCCAGTGCGGCTGAAACGAGTAGTCGGTCTGCTTTCCCCAGTGGTCGACCCGGCGCACGGACAGCACCTGTTCCGACAGATTGACCGCTTCGTAAGCGTTGCCGGCCCATTGGTTGAGCCGAAGCGCGCCGTACAGCAACAGTACTTCGAAACCGAGAAACGGCATCACCGGCCAGGCGCCGGCGGCGGCAAACGACAGACCGACGATCAGCCAGGCGATCCCCACCAGCCAGATGATCCAGCGGACCGCGGTGCTGCTGGCGCTGCGGTGGGGCCGCAGGACTGCACTGTAGAGAACGGCGCTTCCGGCATGCTGATCCACTGTCACACCGTGACCTTGTCGACAATGATTTTCATTATGAACTCAACGTCGGCACGACAAAAGATCAAAACGAGATATTCTCCCGGCTGTCCGATTCCGGCTAAGTTCGCAACGGACGAGGAGAGGCGACCCAGATGAAAAAAACCGACATCGACGAGTTCTATCGCCGTCTCGCCGCCGCCAATCCGGCACCCCGAAGCGAGCTGGAATTCGTCGATCCCTATACCCTGTTGGTTGCCGTCGTCCTTTCGGCGCAGGCCACCGACACCGGCGTCAACAAGGCGACGGGGCCGCTGTTCGAGGTGGCCGACACGCCGGAGAAGATGTTGGCGCTGGGCGAGGCGAAGTTACGCGAGGCGATCAAGACCATTGGCCTGTTCAACACCAAGGCCAGGAACATCATCGCCCTCAGCCGCATTCTCGTCGAACGGTACGGAGGCCGCGTGCCGCGGGATCGTGCCGCCCTCGAGGCTTTGCCTGGGGTCGGCCGCAAGACCGCCAACGTCGTTCTCAACGTCGCCTTCGGCGATCCGACGATCGCGGTCGACACCCATGTCTTCCGGGTCGCCAATCGTACCGGGCTGGCGCCGGGCAAGACACCGCTCGATGTGGAGCAATCCCTCGAGAAGCGGACCCCGGCAGGATGGCGGCAACACGCTCACCACTGGCTGATCCTGCACGGCCGTTACGTCTGCAAGGCGCGAAAACCGCTATGTATGGATTGCGCGGTCCGCGACCTGTGCGGGTACCGGGCGAAAACCGTGGAGTAGTTTCAGCGAGCTTTGTATTAGCCGGCGCGGTTTTGCCGGGTTTCGCGCAGGCTCCGCATACAGTCTTCGCCGGGGACCTCCTGCATGTCGAAATTGCGGGCCTCCACGTGGGCGACGCGGAACGCTTCGTTCGCCGATTCCCTGTAGAGGAAAATGTCCAGGATGCAGGTGCCGTTGCGGTACTGGAGGATTTCCGCGGGGCCGTCCCGCCGGCCGAAGTCGGGTGCTCCCAAAAGCGTGGTCAACTCGGCGCGGGCGAGACCGGACAAGTGATCGGGACCGAAGTCGGCCGGGGCCGAAGCCAGGATCGAAGCCTCGGAACCCGTTGCCGGCTTGTCACTGGCGGTGCCCGACGAGTGCGTCGCGTGGCAGCCGGACAGGATCAACACCATGGCCGCCATCCATGCCTTCTGTCCAGGCATTGGAAGGGGAACGGTCAATCGCGGGAGGCTTCGGACTCGGGCTCGAGACTTTCCGAGGTGTCCCTCGAAACGTCTGCAGAGGTGTCATCCGCGGCCCTCGGCAGGGTCCTGACCATGGCGCCTCGTTGACCCTCCGGGCTCATCGCCTGCACCTCACCGGCAATTTCGCCTCCCGCCTCGATGACGATGCAGCCGTAACGGATCTTGCCGTCGACCCGGCCGGTGGCCCGCACGGTCAGGCGGTCGCGGACCGTGAGTTCGCCCTCGAAACGACCGGAGATGTCCGCCTCCGCAATGTCGGCCTTGCCCCGGAACACGCCCGTCGGTCCTACCTGAATGCGACGGGCGTCGGTCAGCGCGACTTCAATCTGGCCGTCGACGATTATTTGTTCGCATGAGGTGATCTCGCCCTTCAGCCTGATCTCGCGCCCGACGACAAGGCTTTTGCTGTCGACAACACCGCTCGACCGATCCTCGAATCTCTTCGGGGATCTCGGCGCGTCCGTTGGACGGCGTGGTATGTCCGGATGAAAGCCGCCGCCGGCAGACGGCTCCGCGGGAGTTTGGAACTGTCGCCGCGGTGGGCGTTTCAGCAGAGAGCGGTCACCGCCAATGCCTCGCGCTTCGCCGTGCGTTTGGTTTGGATCTTCGTCTCCCTGATCCTTTCTTGCGCGGAACATTTTTTATGGCTCCCTTCTTTATCGTTTACTTGGTCGGAAATCACTCCGCTGAGCACGATACGCTCAAGCGCGGGCTCGCCAAGCCTCGAACAGGTGAACCATGGCGGCCGTCCCGATGATCGGCGCCACAAGATTTACGAAAGGCACCGTCAACAAGAACGCGGTCACCAGCCCGGCGAGGAACATTCGGCCTCGAAACCTGCCCCTCAGCGACTCCAGTTCAGCCGCGTCGACCCGGCGGAGCGCCACCAGTTCAAAGTACTCCCTCCCCAAAAGATATCCGTTAACGGCATAGAACACAAAAGGGAAAACCGGGGGAAAGGGCAGAAATACCAGCACGACAAGATTGAGAACGATGAGGATCACCAGAAATTTCAACGTGGTGACGATGACTTCGGCGGTGGGTGCCTCCCGAGCCGGCGGTAGCCGAGGGTAATGCCGCCGCTCGACCGCGTTGGCGACGCGGTCGAGCAGAAGCCCGATGGATCCGCTCACGAACGCCGGGAAGAACAACCAGGTGATGATCAGGGTGGCGAGACCGCCCAAGATATCGATGGCGGTATCGAGCCATCCAATGGAAAACAAAGTGGTGTGGGTCAGAAGATAACCAGCGACCATCCACAGCACGATGAACACGCCAAGCGAGATGCCGACGCTGATCCAGACGATGCGGCGGATGGCCGGGTCGACGAACTGCCCGACCGCCTTGGCGAATGCGCCGATCAATGGAGGTACTCCGTTTGAGAAATCACGGTTGCGACGATGCCGGCAATGTTTAGTGACCCCCGATCACGGTGGCAACCCGGTTGACACACGATGCCGGCGCTTGTCGGGGCACCGCCCGCGGGTATACTGCCGCCGCCCCGGAGACGCTGGACGGAAGGATCTCCAACGTGGAAACGCAATACGACGTGGTCGGCATCGGCAATGCCATCGTCGACGTGATCGCCCATGCCGACGAGGCCTTCATCGCACGGAACGGCCTCAACAAGGGGACGATGACCCTGGTCGACGCCGAGACCTCGGAGCGGCTGTACCAGAAGATGGGACCCGGGATCGAGATGTCGGGCGGCTCGGCGGCCAACACCATCGCCGCCTTGGCATCCCTCGGCGGCCGTGGCGCTTTCGTCGGCAAGGTACGCGACGACCAGTTGGGTACCATCTTTCGTCACGACATCCGCTCGCTGGGCATCACCTTCGATACCGAGCCGGCCACCGACGGGCTACCGACCGCCCGTTGCCTGATCCTGGTCACCCCGGACGCCCACCGTACCATGCAGACGTTCCTCGGCGTCAGCGGTGAGCTCGGCCCCGAAGACGTCGACGACGCGATGATCGCGGCATCGCAAGTCACCTATCTGGAGGGCTACCTGTGGGATCGGCCGCGGGCAAAGGCCGCCTTTGTCAAGGCCGGCAGGGTGGCGCAAAAGGCCGGCCGGATGGTGGCGCTGAGCCTGTCGGATCCGTTCTGCGTCGACCGCCACCGCGCCGATTTTCTCGGTCTGGTCAACGACTACGTCGACGTGCTGTTCGCCAACGAGGACGAAATCGTCTCGCTCTATGAGGAGCATTCGTTCGACGGTGCCCTGCAGAAGGTGCGTGGCCACTGCCGGGTGGCGGTGCTGACCCGCTCTGACAAGGGATCGGTGGTGGTCTCCGGAGACGAGATCCACGTGATCGATGCCGAACCGGTCGAGGAGGTGGTGGATACCACCGGCGCCGGCGACGCTTACGCGGCGGGTTTCCTCTACGGCCTTACCCACGGGTTGGCGTTGGACACCTGCGCGCGGCTCGCCGGCATCACCGCCGCGGAAATCATCAGCCACGTCGGCGCCCGCCCCGAGGTCTCTCTCGCCGAATGGCGGGACCTGAAGCTTCGCTAGCGGACACCCGAGGGGAGCCACCCGAGATCTCCAGCGAGCCAGGACAGCAACGCGAGGTCGTATCCGATGGCGGCTGGTCGAGAGCCGCACGGGTGTATGGCGACCGCCGGGTCCTGTCGATGCTGTTTCTCGGCTTTTCCAGCGGCCTGCCGTTCGGCGTGCTGGCCGAGCCGCTGACCGCGTGGCTGACCAACTCCGGGATCACCAAGACCGAGATCGGCCTGTTCGCCCTGGTCAGCCTGCCCTACTCGCTGAAATTCATGTGGGCGCCATGGGTCGACCGGCTGCCGTTGCCGGTGATGAGCCGGATATTCGGTCGCCGCCGCGGATGGGCGCTGCTGGCGCAAGGGTTGTTGCTCGTTGCCGTCGCCGCCATGGGCTTCAGCGATCCGGTGGCGGGGATCGGGATCACCGCCGTCTTTGCCCTTGCCGTCGCCTTCGCTTCCGCCACCCAGGACGTGGTGATCGACGCCTACCGGGTCGAGATCCTCGAGGAGCGCCAGCTGGCGGCGGGAGCGGCCACCGCCGTGTTCGGCTGGCGGATCGGCCAGGTCGGCGCCGGCGCCGGCGGCCTGGTGCTCGCCGACGTGCTGCCGTGGTCGCTGGTGTTCGCGCTGATGGCGGCGCTGGTCGTCGTCGGCATCGTCGCGATCCTGATCAATCCCGAGCCGGCGAAGCAGATGACCCGGGAATCGCTGGAGATGGAGGAGCGCGCCGAGGCGTTCCTCGAACGCAGGCGGCACCTGCCCCGGAAGCTGGCCGAGGCGCTGGCCTGGCTCTACGCCGCCGCTGTTCTCCCGCTGATCGAGTTCGTCGGCCGCCGCGGCTGGGTGCCGATCCTGCTGTTCATCATGCTCTACAAGTTCGGCGACGCGGTGCTGGCGGTGATGAAGATCCCGTTCTTTCTCGAGATCGGCTTCTCGAAGACCGAGATCGCCGAGGTGGTCAAGCTGCTCGGCTTCGGCGCCACCATCGGCGGCGCCTTTCTCGGCGGACTGGTGCTGGCGAGGACCGGCATCCTCCGCGGCCTGCTGATCTGCGGCGTGCTGATGGCGCTCTCCAACCTGATCTTCGTCGTCCAGGCATGGGTCGGCCACGACCTGGCGATGCTGGCGGTGACCATCGCCGTCGAGAACGTCACCACCGGCATGGGAACGGCGGCCTTCGTCGCCTACCTCTCCAGCCTGTGCAACGTCGCCTACACCGCCACCCAGTACGCGCTGCTGACCTCGCTGATGGCGTTCTCGCGCACGGTGTTCTCCTCCGGCGCCGGCTGGCTCGCCGACCAGATGAACTGGCCCACCTTCTTCGTGATAACCACCCTCGCCGCCGTCCCCGGCCTCGTCCTCCTCCTTTGGATGATCCGCCGCTTCCCGCCCGAACCGGCTGTTTAGCCGGCCAACTCCAGCA
>CAVYYK010000045.1:0-66909 GCA_963772635.1 uncultured Alphaproteobacteria bacterium | reverse complement strand
CTTCGCCGCATCCAGCGTCACCCCGGCGGCGATCAGGTCTTCGATCTCGGCCGCGCCGTAGCCGGCTTCGCGGAGGATCTCGGTCGAGTGCTCGCCGATGCGCGGCGCCAGGCGGTCGATGGTGTTGGGGGTCTCGGAGAAGCGGTAGGGGCTGCGCATGACCCTGACCGGGCCTTCGCTCGGGTGATCGCGGAGGGCGAAGAAGTCGACGGCGGCGAGGTGGGGGTCGGCGATCAGGTCCTTGGCGCCGTTGATCGGGCCGCAGGGGATTTCGAGCCGTTCGAGGAGTTCGAGCCACTCGGCGGTCGGGCGGGTTTCGAGGATGGCGCCGAGCTCGGCGTACAGCTCGCCGACGTGGGCGGCAATGGTGATGGCGCTGGCGAGCCGCGCATCCTCGGCCAGGTCCGGCCGGCCGGCGGCGGCGAAGAACCGGCGCCAGTGGGCGGCGGAGTACGGCAGCGCCGCGATGTAGCCGTCGGCGGTCTTGTGCGGGCGGCGAAAGGGCGTGGTCATCCGGTCGTAGCCGGCGCCGCCCTTGGGCGGATCGAAGGTGTAGCCGGCGAGGTTCTCGACGTAGTTGAACGACACCATCGTCTCGTACATCGGCACCTCGACGTATTGGCCCCTGCCGGTGCGCTCGCGGTGATAGAGCGCCGCGGCGACGACGCCGAACGAGGCCAGCCCCGAGGTCTTGTCGGCGACGATCGCCTTGATGAACTGCGGCTCGCCGCCGGGCCCGCCCTGGGTGGCGGCGACCCCGGACATCCCCTGGACGACGTCGTCGTAGGCCGGCCGGTTGCCATAAGGCCCGTCGGTGCCGAAACCGGCGATCACGCAATAGATCAGCCGGTCGTTGACGGCGGAAAGCGCGTCGTAGTCGATGCCGAGGCGCCTCGCCGCCTTGATGCGCATGTTGTGGACGAACACGTCGGCGGTCCGGGTCAGCCGCACCAGCGCCTCATGGCCGCGGGGGTCCTTGAGGTCGAGGACGATGCTGCGCTTGTTGCGGTTGCAGTTGAGATAGGCGGCGCCCATCCCCGGCGACGCCGCCGGCCCGGGATTGCGCATGATGTCGCCGGCGTGGGTCTCGACCTTGACCACGTCGGCGCCCATGTCGCCCATGATCTGGGTACCGTAGGGCCCCGAGATCACCGTCGTCAGATCGATCACCCGCACACCGGTCAAAGGTCCGCCCATCGCCTCGCCTCCATCGCCGCCCATAGAAAAACGCGTCATCCGGCGACGATAACATCTCGTGCCGCGTCGCCAAAGATCCGGGCCGGCCACGCGGAGTCTTGCCCTCGGCACTCTTAACGCTTGAGGCGAATCGATTTATCTGCAACCCTTCCAGTCAACCATCGGGACATGATCCCGGATAAAGGCGCGGTCCCGACGGATGAAGGGGGACCGGGCCGCAAAACGATTGAGTTGGGAGGACTCGAACAATGTCGAAATCAAACGCAACATTTGCGATCGTATCGGCCCTGTCGCTGGCGGTGGCGGCGGTGCTGCCGCTCACCGGCACGTCGGCCGGGGCCGCCGAGGTCGAGGGGCCGAAGCTCCACTGGAACGTGTCGACCTGGGGTAAGCAGCGGGCGTTCACCGCCGGCATCGAGAAGGTCGCCGAGATCGTCAACGAGAAGACCGGCGGCAACTGGGTGATCGAGATGCACTACGGCGAGGCGCTGTCCAAGGCCAAGGAAAACCTGGACGGCATCAAACTCGGTGCCTTCGAGGTAGCTATGTTCTGCAACTTCTACCATCCCGGCAAGAACCCGGCGTTCATGGTGCTGACCATGCCGTTCCTGCCGCTGAAGGACTGGGAAACGTCGCTGGCGGTGCGCAAGGCGCTTTACGCGACCCCGGCGTTCAAGGCCGACATGGACCAGTGGAACGCGATGACCTACATCTCGACGCTGCTGCCCCAGTACGAGTTCCTCGGCAAGGGCGAACCGCCGCTGAAACTCGCCGACTGGAAGCGGCAAGCGGGTGCGCGCCGGCGGCGGCATCGGCAGCGCCATGGAGGTGCTCGGCGCCGTGCCGACTTCGCTGCCGGCGACCGACGTCTACACCGGCATCGAACGCGGCACCCTCGACGCCGCCTCGTTCCCCTACACCTACTCCCACGCCGCCTACAAGATCGACGAGATCGCCGACTGGTACACCTCCAACATGTCGCCGGGGACCACCGAATGCCCGGTGGTGATCAACAAGACCGCCTACGACAAGCTGCCCGACCAGTATAAGAAGCTGCTCGAGGACGCCAAAGACGAGGCCTACGACGCGCAGATCCAGGCCTACATCGACATCGACAAGGTCAACCTGCCGAAGTTCGAGTCCGAGATGCAAAAGATCGTCTACACCGACGAGCAGCTGGAGGAGTTCCAGAAGGTGGCCGGCAAGCCGGTGTGGGACCAGTGGGTCGCGGAGAACAAGGACAAGTTCGACGCCCAGGGACTGATCGACCTGGCCCTCCAGACCGCCAAGGAGGTCAAGGCCAAGCAGGCGAAGAGCAACTGAGGCCCCGGGTCGGTTGCCGCCGGGGTGTCGCGATTCCGGCGGCGGCGTCGATCATGAGGCGACCCTGATGGCACAACCCTGATGGCACGACGCACCGCAGGACCGGCGGACGAGTCGGGCCGTCTGATCAGCCGTCTCGACCGCTGGCTGAGCCCGATCGAGACGGGCCTCAACCTCATCGCCGCGGCGTTCATCTTCTTCCTGATGCTGATCGGCGTCTGGCAGGTGGTCGGCCGCAAACTGTTCAACCTGCCGATCTTCGGTTACATCGACATCATCGAGCTGTCGATGACGGCGTTCGCCTTCCTCGGCATCGCCTATTGCCAGCGGCTCGGCGGCCACGTGCGCATGGAGCTGGTGCTCGACCATATGAAGGGGCGCACCCTGTGGCTGATGGAGGTGGCGATGACGGTGGTCGCCCTCGTGGTCATCGCCGTGATCGGCTACTACGGCTACGATCATTTCCTCCGTGCCTATCATTCCGGCGACAGCACCATCGACGCCGAGTATCCGGTGTGGCCGTCGAAGCTTGTCGTCCCGGTGGCGTTCGCGATTCTGTGGCTGCGCCTGCTGATCCAACTCGCCGGCTACCTGCGACTGGTCGGCAGCCCGGACGCCGAGCCGGTGGGCGTGCCCCGGATCGCGACCATCGAGGAACTGGCCCGCAAGGAGATCGAGGACGCGCGCATCGTCGAGGAAGAGGCGAAGCGCCGTGGCTGAGCTCGACAACCTTACCATCGGCCTGATCGGCGTCGGCGCCCTGCTGGCGCTGGTCCTGCTCGGCGCCCGCGTCTACATCGCCGCCGCCTTCGTCGGCCTGTTCGGCCTCGTCGCGATGATCGGGTGGGACGCCGGCGCCGGCATGGCCGGGACCATCCCCCACTCCAAGTCGGTCAACTACACCCTGAGCGTCCTGCCGCTGTTCATCCTCATCGGCTATCTCGCCTTCCACGCCGGCATCACCGAGGCGGTGTTCGACGCGGCACGCAAGTGGATCGGCTGGGTGCCGGGCGGCCTCGCCGTCGCCACCGTGTTCGCCACCGCCGGCTTCGCCGCCGTCTCCGGCGCCAGCACCGCCACCGCGGCGGTGTTCGCCCGCACCGCCATTCCGGAGATGCTGGCCGCCGGCTACGACCGGCGCCTCGCCGCCGGGGTGGTGGCCGCCGGCGGGACGCTGGCATCGCTGATCCCGCCGAGCGCCATCCTGGTCATCTACGCCATCATCGTCGAGCAGTCGGTGGGCCAGCTGCTGCTCGCCGGCTTCATCCCCGGCATCGTCTCCGCCGTCATCTACGCGGCGCTGATCGTCGGCCAGTGCAAGCTGCGCCCGCGGCTGGGCCGGCCGATCACCGGCTTCACCTGGGGCGAACGCTTCCGGTCGCTGCCGGGCACGTCGCCGATCCTGATCGTCATCGCCATCATCTTCGGCGCCATCTATCTCGGCTGGGCGACGCCGACCGAGGCCGGTGCGCTGGGCGCCTTCGTGGTGTTCGTCATGGCCCTGTTCCGCGGCATGCGCTGGCGGTCGCTGAAGGCGGCGCTGCTCGATACCGCCAAGCTGACGGTGATGATCTTCTCGCTGATCTGGGGGGTATTGGTGTTCGTGCGCTTCCTCGGTTTCGCCGGGCTGCCGGCGGCGTTCTCCGAGTTCGTCGTCGAGCTGCCGCTGCCGCCGCTCATGGTGATGATCTGCATCCTGCTCGGCTACGCGGTGCTCGGCATGTTCATGGACGCCATCGGCATGCTGCTGTTGACCCTGCCGGTGGTCTACCCGGCGGTGATCGCGCTCGGCTACGACCCGATCTGGTTCGGCATCATCGTCGTCAAGATGGCCGAGATCTGCCTGATCACCCCGCCGATCGGCCTCAACTGCTTCGTCGTCGCCGGGGTGCGACCGGACATCCCGGTGAGCGACGTGTTCCGCGGCATCGGTCCGTTCTTCGTCGCCGACGTGGTGACGGTGGCGCTGTTCCTGGCGTTTCCCGACCTCATCACCTGGCTGCCCCGGCAGATGCTCAACTGAGCCCCGCCCTACGGAATCTCCACCTCGAGGGCGAGGAGCAGGAACGACCAGCTCTTGCCGTGGCCGTCGAGGTTGAGCGAGGCGTTGACGCCGCCTTCGAGGGCGTCGGTCATCACGAAGTTGAGGGTGTTCAGATGGTCGACGGCGTAGCGGGTCACCGTGCCGTTGACGACAGACGATAGCTCGGCCTTGACCCGGTCGGGGGTCAACTGCGCCTTGACCGCCGGGTAGTGCGCCGGGTCGAAGACGAAGACGGCGACGTTGGAGGTATCGCCCTTGTCGCCGGCCCGCGCGTGGGCGATCTCGCGGAGCACCACCTTGCGGGTCATGGCCGGATCACCCGGAAACGCGGCTCGATGGCGTCGCGGGGCAGGAACGCGTCATGGGTGACGAACACCGGCGTTACCGCGCCGCGATACCCGGCGCCGCCGGCCGGGCCGCAGGTGTAGAGCGCTTCCACCTCCCACAGCAGCCGCTCGGCCTTGCGCCGGTCGTCGACCCGGGCGGCGACATGGACGCGGACGTCGGTCGAGTCCCGGGTCGACGCGTCGTCGCAGGCGGCGTGCAACGACGAAAGCCCGATCAGGTCGATGCGCAACGGGGCGACGTCGCCGAGACGCGCCCGGAGGATCTCCCGGGCGAGCCGCGCGCGGTCGGCGGCGCCGAGCCCGGCATAGCTGATCCCCGCCTCGACCCGAAAGCCGCCGTCGAACGCCAGCATCACCTTCAGCGTCTCCGGCCGCGGACCGCCGGAGCCGCCCGACACCCGCACCCGGTCCGGGCCCACCGCCTCGACGGCGACGGACGAGAAATCGGCGACCACGTCCGGAGTCTTGTAGGCGCCCGGGTCGTGCAGCTCGTAGAACAGCTGCTCCTTGACGGTGGCCGGCGACACCAGGCCGCCGTCGCCGGCGAGCTTGGTGATCACCGCCGAGCCGTCGGCCTCGACCTCGGCCAGCGGAAAGCCGATGTCGGCGAGCCCGGGGACCTCCTTGTAGCCGGGGTCGGCGAAATAGCCGCCGGTGACCTGCGCCGCGCACTCGAGCAGATGGCCGACCACGGTGCCGGCGCCGAGCCGCGGCCAGTCGTCGACCGCCCAGCCGTAGTGGTCGGCGAGCGGCGCCAGGAACAGCGACGGATCGGCGACGCGCCCGGTGATCACCACCTCGGCGCCGGTGGCGATCGCCGGCAGGATCGCGTCGATGCCGAGATAGGCGTTGGCGGCGACCAGCTCGCGGCCGACGTCGCCGACCGTCGCCCCCAGGCCCGGCACCGGCGTCGACGCGTCGATCAGCGAACGGACGTCGTCGCCCTCCAGGAACGCGACCGACAGCCCGAGGGGGCCGGCGATCCGCGCGGCGGCGGCGGCGGCGGCGGCCGGGTTGGCGGCGCCCATGTTGGTGATCAGCCGGGTGCCGTTCGCCGCGCATAGCGGCAGGCACGCCTCCAGCCGGGTCTCGAGATAGCGGTTGTATCCGTGCGCGGGGTCGGCCGCCCGCTCGCGCTGCCCCATCGCCAGGGTCCGTTCGGCCAGGCATTCGAAGCCGATCCAATGCAGCCTTCCCCGCTCGATCAGCCGCACCGCCGGCTCCAGCCGGTCGGCGGCGAACCCGGCGCCGGAGCCGAGCCGCATCACCTTGGCCATGGCCACCGCCGTAAGCTGTTTCCCGAGACCGCGTTCTGGTGCATTGTCGACCCTCGACGCCAGCGTCTTGCCGACCATACACCAGCGATTTGGGATTTCCATGCCCCATACCGAGGCCGCACGAATTGAGGCCGACCTGTCCGCGGCGGAAGAGTTGCCACACGGGCGCCCGCCGAGGCAGTCACTGGCGCTGCTGGTCCTCGCCCTCTGTTTCCTGATGAACATGCTGGCGCGCGGGGTGGCCGAGACCTACGCGGTGTTCCTGCTGCCGCTGACCGACGCCTTCGGCTGGGACCGTGGGCAACTAACCAGCGCCTACGCCCTCTACATGCTGGTCGGCGGCCTCGCCGCGCCGGCCGCCGGCATGCTGATCGACCGGGTCGGCCCCGGCGTCGTCTACGCCTTCGGCATCGCCTGCCTCGGCTGCGGCCAACTGCTGGCGTCGCAGGTCACCGAGTTGTGGCAGTACTACCTCGGCATCGGGCTGCTCTCCGGCCTCGGTACCGCCGCCATGGGCATGGTCACCGCGTCGACCCTGCTCAGCCGCTGGTTCCGCGACCGGCTCGGCACCGCCATGGGTTTCGGTTACGCCGCGCTGGGCACCGGGGTACTGGTGATCGTACCTTTGGCGCAGGTGCTGATCGAGCGGATCGGTTGGCGGACGACCTATCTCGCGCTCGGCTGCAGCCTGCTCGCGCTGCTACCGCTGCTGCTGGTGATCCCGTGGAAACGGATCATTGCCGGCAACCCCGACCACGCGACCGCCCGCGCCGACGACGTCGCCCGTCAGGGCTCGTGGACGCTCGCCAGGGCGTTGCGCGACCCGTCGTTCTGGGGGCTGTTCAACGTGTTCATGTTCACCTCGATGGCGGTGTTCAGCATCGTGCCGCAGGCGGTCGCCTACCTGGTCGCCTGCGGCTTCGACCCACTGACGGCGGCGGGCGCCTTCGGGGTGAACGGGTTCCTGTCGGTGATCGGGATCATCGCCACCGGAATGCTCGCCGACCGGTTCAGACGGAGGCTGATCGCGACCGTCACTTATCTCTTCACCCTCACCGGCATCATTGTCCTGATGGTTATGCCCCACCTGCCGAGCCCGTGGCTGCTGTTCGCCTTCGTGCTGTTTTTCGGCATCGGCCAGGGCGCGCGCGGCCCGGTCGTCGCCGCGCTGGCGGCGCGGCTGTATCCGGGCGGCGGCCTCGGCGGGATCTACGGCGCCATCACCTTCGGGCTCGGCATCGGCGCCGGCGCCGGTTCGTGGGCCGCGGGCCACCTGTACGACGCCACCGGCGGCTACCAGGCCGGGTTCGTCCTCGCCGCCGCCGCCGTCCTCGCCGGCATCGCCCAGTTCTGGATCTTCCCCGCCCTCAACGACGGCCGCCGCCACCCGCCCGGCGCCGGCGCGCGAGCCGTCGACAAACGGAGGTAGGTTCGCCCATTTGATTATCGACTCGGCCGCCGCCGCGGGCGCACACTGATGAAACGTTCAACACGACATAATGAGCGAGGGAGGAACCAATGGCCACTTACATCATGCTCGCCAACTGGACCGATCAAGGCATCCGCACCACCTCGCGAAGGCTTCGACGAGGCCCAGTACAGGCAGATCATCGGCACCATCGGCTGACGCCGACGGACGTCGGCGTTTCCGGCCGGGGGCCGTTGGTACTAGGCGGCGGTCGCGCCGCGACTCCGCCGGCGCCGTCGAGGTTGAACCCGGGAGGTCGAATCATGGCGTCCCGCGAACCCCGCTCCGCGGCGTCGGTTTGCCGGACAAAACGGTACCAAGGATCGCCGATGCCGGCTCTACGACGCGAGATTCTCAACGTTCCCAACCTGTTGTCTTTATACAGAGTGGCGATGGCGCCGGTCATCGTCGCTCTCGCCCTGTCCGAACAACGGACGCTCTTTGTCGTCTTCCTGTGCATCAGCTTCGTGACCGACGTACTCGACGGCCCCATCGCCCGGGCCTGGAACATGTGCACCCCGATCGGGGCTCGGCTCAATTCCATCGCCGACGAGTTGACCTATGTGGCCGCCCTTGTCGGCATCTTTCAGTTCGAATACCAGACCCTGGAGCCGCACATTGCGGTGCTGTACGCTTTCATCGGATTGCTGGTCGTGGCAACATTGACCCCGTTGATCAAGTTCAAGACCACGCCGTCATTTCACCTATATTCATTCAAGGCCAATTCTTTATTGCAGGGGATTTTTATTTTTTGTCTTTTTGTCTTTGGATTCAATGTTTATTTTTATTATTTTGTTATGATATTTGGTATCCTGGCGTGTCTCGAGTTCATCGCCGTCGCGCTGGTTGTCGATGAACCGGTCTCCAACGCCAGGAGTCTCTATTGGGTGCTGGACAAGAGCAAGCGCGGTCAATAAACCCCTCTAGTGGTCTGGTTCCGACATATGGTACCCATACGACGGCTTTCCAAGTTCGCCCGGTTAGGCGCGTGGCGCGCCGTGATGCTGGAGCATCACAAGCGCCGCGCAACGACACCCGGGGGGCTTGGAAGGTCGCCCTGCGGGTCGCGTTTCCCGCTCCCTCGGGGCGTCGGACGCGCTTGACGATGGGTCGCCATCGCCTGCGCCCGCCCTCCTGCCGAGGGAGCGGGAAACGCGATCGTATGGGCACCATATGTCGGAACCAGACCACTAGCGCTCGGTCTTTTGTCCAGAGTATCGCGGTTGCGGTGCTTTGAGGTGTTTCCGTTCGGTCGGACCCCGGGGGACAGCTTGCATCCAGCCTCGTCGATACCGCCGGATCTTCTGGAAAAGCTCGAGCAGCGGCTCGGGCGGCTCCATGCCAGGCAACGCCTCGGTATCGAGACGGACTACGAGACGCAGGTCTTCGGCCACGGCACCAACTTCTTTCACATCGAGAACTGGTTCTTGATGCCATTCGGTTATCCGCAACGCCCTCAAGCTGACCGGGCTCTATTGGCGCGGACGCCGCAATGCCGAGAACGTTCAGATCCGCCACCACCACGTCAGGCTGCCCGCGCTGCCCGAGTTGTTCGACGGTTTCACCATCCTGCACATCAGCGACATGCACGTGGAGCTGAACCCGGGCGCCATGCGGCGGATAATCGAACTGGTGCAAGACGTGGCGTACGACGTCTGCGTCCTGACCGGGGATTTCCGGGCGCAGACGTTCGGTCCATTCGATGAGACGCTTGCGGGCCTGGCGCGGGTGCGCGCTCATCTCGGGGAATCGGTCTACGGGGTGCTCGGCAATCACGATACGATCTGCATGGTCCCCGGAATGGAGGAGATGGGCATCCGCATGCTGCTCAACGAGGCCGAGACGATCGTGCGCGGCAACCATCGCATCCATCTCGCCGGCATCGACGACGCCCACTATTATCGTGTCGACAACATCGAGAAGGCCGCGTCCGAAATCCCCGACGACGAATTCTCGATCCTGCTGTCCCATACCCCCGAGATCTACCGTCAGGCGGCCCATGCCGATTTCGATCTGCTCCTCGGCGGCCATACCCACGGCGGTCAGATCTGTCTGCCCGGCTCCATTCCCGTCACCCTGGATTCGATCCTGCCGCGGCGGATGGGATCCGGACCGTGGGCCTATCGCGACATGATCGGCTACACCTCGGTCGGCGCCGGATCGTGCGTCGTGCCGGTGCGGCTGAACTGCCCACCCGAAATCACCCTGCATCATCTGCAGTGCATCTGAATCAATAAGGGCGATCGCGGACGCGGAGTCTGAAGAACAGGGGGGAAAGAACGACCTCTCCGACGAAGAAGATCGCAACGGCGACGGTGATATCGGCGAGCGTCAGCGACAGCTCGCCGGCACAGGCAAGCAGCGGAAACAGGGCCTCGGGCAGCTGATCGATGCCGGTCGCTTTGCTGCTCGCGGCCAGGCCGAGTCGACGCTTGAGGAAACTGGAGAAGAGGTCGCCGACCATCGCGGCGCTCCCGACCAAGGCCCCGATTTCCCAATCGATGCCGACGACGGGCGCCGACGCCGAGGTGGCCACCACCGAGAGCACGAAGCCGCGGATGGTTTTCGCCCGGCCGAACAGCGGCCGTCGGTCGACAAATCCGATGCCGCCGTCTAGAGGAGTGGCGAAACGCTCCCCGAGGATCCATTTTGCGACAATCGGCGTGCCGTTCGCCACGAACAGCAATACGAGAAGCGCGAGGATCAGCATCGGTTGCATGGGTGCAGTTTACATCAACTTGCGTCGACTCTGATACTAATTCTCACTGACAGGGGCCCATCGTGATGCCCCCCGTGCGGCGATCACCCCGCGCCCAGTTCGCTCTCGAACGTGACGGTGATCTCCTCGTCGCCGAGCCGGTATTGACAGGCGAGGCGCACCTTCGGGGACATCCCGCGCCGTTCGGCCTCGGCGATGTCCTCCGCCGTCAGCCGTCGCGCCGCCGTCAGCACCAGACGCTCGCCGTCGGTCAGCGGCGCCACCGGCATCCGTCCGACCGAAATCGTCTCGACCCCGACCCTACAGGAGCCGCAGTCACCGGACTGGCAATTGAACGGGATCGGCACGCCGTGCTCCCTGGCCACCGACAACAGCGTCGGCCGGTCCGCCGCCGCCGCGTCGACGGTCGACCGTCACGCGCGTGTCCATGCGCGAAGAAGAAAAGCGAATTGTCGCCACGTCTGTCCTACCCGGTTCGTTGTCCGAGAGAACCTATCGAATGGCACGCTACCATACACCTTTGGCTGCAAGATGCCCGGAAACGGGCAAAAAAACGGACGTCTGTCCCGATCGGTCGGGGACGCACGGCGGTCGGGTAAGGCGGAGCGGCCTAGCTTTGGGCCGCTCCGGCTTCTTTGACCAGTGTGACGACGGGGGCTGGGGGGCGATTTCTCGGTCAGTTCCCGCCAAAGCCAGCGGAAGCCGTCGGCGATCGCCTGGTCACGGGCTTTGCGCGCCTCCCGGAGTATCGCTTCCGGGCTCCGTTTCAGGGGATCGTTCGATGGGTGTTTCATCTCTCATACTCCTTACGTATGCACGTCGTTCGTGCAGACATGAATTTAGGTTATTGCAATGAAGATGATAATAGGTCATTTAATCAAATGATTTTTGCGTTTGAATCATAGATAGGCGGATCATGGACCGGTTCACCGAGATGGAGACCTTCGTTCGGGTGGTCGAGGATGGGGGGTTCTCGGCCGCCGCCAAATCCCTCCACATGACGCCGTCGGGGGTGAGCCGGACGGTCGCCCGGCTGGAGGACCGTCTCGCCGCCCGGCTGCTCAACCGCACCACCCGAAGGCTCAGCCTGACCGAGGAAGGGCGTCACTTCCACGAGCGGTGCATGCGCATCCTCGCCGACGTCGACGCCGCCGAAGGGGCGGTCGGGGTGCTGAGCGACGCGCCGCGCGGGATCCTCAGGGTGAACGCGCCGATGGCGTTCGGCGCCTACCAGATCGCGCCGGTGCTGCCCGGCTTCCTTGAAGCGTTATCCTTACGTCCACGTGGAGCTGACGTTGACCGACTGGATGGTCGACATCATCGGCGAAGGCCTGGACGTCGCCATCAGTTTCGGCGCCGTCGCCGATTTGTCGCTGATCGTGGCGAAGCTGGGGGAGGACCGGCGGATCATCTGCGCCGCGCCCCGCTATCTGGAGGAGCGCGGCGTTCCTCAACAACCGGAGGATCTTCGCAATCACACCTGCCTGTTGCGGTCGCGCACCATGGCCGAGCTCAACGAATGGCCGTTCGACGGAATGAGGGGGGTCTATCGGATGACCGTCAGCGGCCCGGTCGAGGTCAACAACACCGAGGCGCTGCTGCGAATGGCGCTCGCGGGCGTCGGCATCGCCCGCCTCCCGGGGTTCCTGGTCGGCCCCTACATCCGCGATGGCCGGCTGGTGCCGGTGCTGATGGCCCGCCACCGCGGCGGCATGGAGCCGATCCACGCGGTCTACCCCCACCGCCGTCACCTGACGCGGCGAACCCGCGTGTTCGTCGACTATCTGGTCGAGACCTTCATGCCCAACCCGCCCTGGGCGCTGCCCGATACGGGGTGACGCCTCCGGGGCTCGACGGGTTTCGAAACCCTATTGAACCGCGCGAGCATCTGTTAGACCCCATGTCCACAAACCGGCGGAATTTCAAACAGGTTGAAAAAATATAGCTATAGCTATAAAATCGGGGAATCGACGTGCACTACGTGCGGCTAGGAAAGGCTTTCTCGAAGGATGAGCTGATGGCCGTTGTCCGCAACGCCCAAGGAGACCGAAAGCTCCAGGTCGCGGAACTGCTGGCTCTGTTGTCAGCGGTGGAGAGGTCCGGTTTTGCGTCCGAGCGCAAGCGATTGGATTCGATCAACAGCGGATCCGTTCAGCGGGTCGACGAGGCCTGGCAGACCCTGCCCGAGGCGGGCGAGGATTTTGGCGACGGCGGTTTCGTTTACGCCGGCGGGCGGAAACGGGTAGGGAAAGGATCGATCTGGGCGGCGGTCGAGGTCGGCGCGGACGGCAGGACCCTGACGCTGCTCAAGATCGTCGATACGTTTGCGGGCGGCAATGCCGATGAACAAGAGCTTCTGGCCGACGCTCTCGACCGCAAAGCAAGAGGCGAGCGAGCACCATGACGGACGAAACGATCGACGGTCTGATCGAGGACCTGCGCCGGGACAAGGAATACGACGAGTCCTTCGCGATCGTCGAACTCGTACGTGCGACCGGCGATATGCTGACCCGGATGCGCCAGCGTGCGAAGATGAGCCAGACCGAGATGGCGGAAGCGCTTGGAATAACGCCGGGTCGCGTGTGGCAGCTGGAAAGCGGCACCTTGCGCAACGCACCCAGCCTCAAATCCATCGCCCGCTGGGCCAAGGCCTGCGGCGAGGTGGTCGAGCTTGCGCCATCCGGTGAGCGTGACTGGCCGCGCTTCGCCGATGACGCCGTCATGCATCCGGTCAGAGCGCCGGTCACCGTCGGGAAACCGCTGGCCGGCCGTGCCTGGGTGCCGGTGCACGTGGATGTCCGCTCTTTCGGCAAGATCAGGATCGCCGGCGGTGGCGAGATCGATTCGCGCGCCGTCGCCGTCGTCGAAACGGCGACGGCGAAAGCGCTCAAGGCCGCGGGTCTGGCCCATGTCGGTGTCGTCGCCGGGGTCCCGCGGGTGGTCGGCGATCACGTCGAGCTTTCACTGACTCTGGTCTCGGAAAAGCCGGAACCGGAGGTCGAGACCCGCTGACCAGAGTAGGCTTTCGCCGTCATGCTCGACTGGTTTGTTTCTTTCCTCAATGGTTCCGGAGCCGGCATGATCGCCGCCGCCAGCGGCTTTGCCGGTTCCGTCGTTCTCCTTTGGGCTTCGTGGCGCTCGGTCAAAATCCGCGAGGCATTGCTCAACGTGGACACGATCGAGACGGACGATCCGACCCTCAAGGAGGCCGCCGTCATCCTTTCGCACAACCTCAATCAGGATCAGCTGGAGATGATCCGCGGCGAGCGAAAATTGTATTTCATCGGCGTCCTCCTCCTGGCGGCGGCGTTCGCGCTTTCCTTCCTGCGCGAACTCGTCTGACCGGGCGCCTGTTGCACCGCCGAGAGCGGCGGCAGGGGCATCACTTCGTACTCCACCACCAGACATGCTATGCTCGCGGTGACGGACCGGCCGTCGACCACGAACAAATGAACAAGGAGAGGGGGCGTGCGATGAAAACGGCGGACGTGATGACGACGCGGGTGATCTCGGTGCCGGGCGATATGCCGGTCAACGAGGTCGCGAAACTGCTCCTCGAGAACCGGATCAGCGCGGTCCCGGTGGTCGACGCCGACGGCCGGCTGCTCGGGATCGTCAGCGAGGGTGACCTGATGCGCCGCGAGGAAACAGGTACGGAGGCGCACCGGAGTTGGTGGCTCAGCGCCTTCACCCGCAGCGACGAGGCCGCCGAGGAATTCGTCAAGAGCCACGGCCGCTTCGCCCGCGACGTGATGACCCACGCCGTGGTCACGGTGAGCGAGGACACCCCCCTGGCCGAGGTGGCGCAGACGCTCGAACGCCGCGGCATCAAGCGCGTCCCCGTCGTCCGCGACGGCCGGGTGGTCGGCGTGGTCAGCCGCGCCAATCTGCTCCAGGCCCTCGCCGCCGCGCCGGCGGCACCGGCCGCACCGAAGACCGCGGTCGACGATGCGACGATCCGCAGACAATTCTCTGGAAACCCTCGACCAGCAGCCCTGGCGGGCCACCACCCACGCCAACGTCATCGTCAGCGACGGCGTCGTCCACCTGTGGGGCCTGATCCCCTCCGAGGAGCAACGCGACGCGCTGCGGGTCCTCGCCGAGAACATCGAAGGCGTCCGCGCCATCGAAGACCACCTCCGCCTCCAACCGAAAGTGGCGTACTACACGTGAGGAGGGCCGATTACGCTGACAACAGTGGATGATGACCGCCGAGTCCACATATAATCCGGAGGATCCCCATGCCGCTGCCGCCCCTTGCCGACGCCGACTGGCCGCCTTCGCTCGCCCATCTCCGCGACAGCTTCGTCGGGCGCGGCAACGTCTACCGGGTGATGGCGCACCATCCGGCGCTGCTCGACGCCTGGTCGGGGTTGCGCAAACACGTCGTCACCGAGAACGCCCTCGGCGAGGAGCGGATCGAGGTGGTGATCCTCCGCGTCGCCCACCGCCTCGGCGCGCCCTACGAATGGGACCACCACGTCGTCCGCGGCCGCAAGGCGGGTCTCGCCGATACCCGCATCCGGGCGATGGCGGGTCCGGTCGAGGCGATGGACCCGGCCGACGCGACGCTGGCCCGCGCCGTCGACGCGCTCACCGCCGATGCCCGCCTGCCCGCGGACCTGCAGGCGGAGCTGACCGCCCTGGTCGGCACCCAAGGCCTGCTCGACCTGATCGCCACCGTCGGCTTCTACACGACCCTCGCCTTCATCGTGAACAGCTTCGACACCCCCCTCGACGCCGATATCGCCGAGGCCCTCGCGCGCCGGCCGTTCGAACGCTGATACAAAACTGCCTTCAGCCCCGTGCCCGATTGCGCACGGGGTGGCGGTTGGCATCTTTGATTCCGAGGGCGTCTTCGGCGATGAGGATGCGTTGGACGTTTTCGGTGCCTTCGCCGACGGTCGAGCATGTCGACGTATGCCTTCAGTTTCTTGCATATTCGTCGTGAGTGCCGCCACCGCAGACCTCATGCAGGTCGTCGCGTGTTGATGGCATGGGAGGCGACGTCGGATGGCGCGCTCGCTCGGTTCGCGGTCCCTGCAGCTGTGCTCAAAGGTCGCCGAGCGGCAGGACGTAGTCGAAGTTTTCCTCGCCGACCCTCTCGGTCAACGTGCGCAGGATCTTCCTGATCCGTGCCGGGGTGTCGTGCGGTCCGGCGATATAACAGCGGCTTGCCGTCCTTGCCGAACTGCGTACTCCGTTGCGCACGAGCCCGCGTCGATGTCGCCGAACAGGGCGTGAGTGGGTGGATAGTCCTCATGGGGAACGAAGCCCAATTGCTCGGCATAGTCGACGGCGCCCTCCACCAGCTTGCGGGCGCATTCGGGATCGATGTCGACGAAGGGCCCGCCGACTTCCGACATGCCCTCGACCAGCTCTTTGAATTTTTCCTTGTCGACCTCGGCGTAAAATATCGCGTTCTTGGCGCCGAGGCAATAGACATCCAGGACGAAGGCCGCCATCGCCATCTTGGTCGGCGACATCGTCCGACCGAGCACGACGTAGCCCATGCCGACATCGAACAGGCCTTCGGAGACCATGCAGTAGCCGATGCCGAACGTCGACGCGACAATCCGCGCCCGGTTCAGGGAAGACCGAAGGTGACGAGGATGACGGCCCCCTCTCGGGCGAGGACGGCCTTTCGTCTCGCCGCCTTCTGGCACGCCTGTGCGGATCCTGGCTACGGCTTTGCTTCTTCACTCCGGAATCTCCTCGTTCCCCGACCCGTCAGCGGGAATACAAAACCGTGGGCTTCCAGGCAAGATGGATCGTCGAGGATTTGTGCGCGTTCGGACGGCCCGGCACGACATCACCGAACACGCCCCCGCTTACCCATTCCCCCTTGCGCGATTGCGCACGGGGTGGCGGTTGGCGTCTTTGAGGCCGAGGGCGTCTTCGGCGATGAGGATGCGTTGGACGTTTTCGGTGCCTTCGCCGACGGTGAGCATGTCGACGTAGGCCTCGAGTTTCTTGCAGGGGTATTCGTCGGTGAGGGCGTAGCCGCCGTAGACCTCGTGCAGGGTCGCCGCCGCCTTGTTGGCGGCCATCGAGGCGAAGTACTTGCCGCGGGACGCGACGCGGGTGGCGCGCTCTCCCTGGTCCATGGTCCAGCCGATGCGCCACGACATCAGCCGGGCGGCGTCGACCATCACCGTCGCGTCGGCGACGATCTGTTGGACCATCTGGTAGCGGTTGATGGTGCGGCCGCCGACCTCGCGCTCACCGGCGTAGGCGATCGCCTGATCGAGACAGGCCTGGGCGAGACCGACGAGGCGGGCGGAGACGGTGAGGCGGCCGTATTCGAGGGCGTTCAGCGCGATCCTGATCCCCTCGCCCTCCTCGCCGAGGCGGTTTTCCACCGGCACCGGGAAGTCGTCGAGGAACACGGCGTTGGAGCGCAGCGCCCGGGACAGCCCCGACATCGGGATCGCGTCGGCGCGAAAGCCGGGCTGGGTCTTGGGCTCGACGATGAAGGCGGTGATGCCGCGGGGACCGGCCTGCGGGTCGGTCCTGGCGAAGATCAGCCCGGCGTCGCAGGCGTGGGAAAAGGTGATGAACATCTTCGAGCCGTTGAGCCGGTAGACGTCGCCGTCGCGCCTGGCGGTGGTCCGCATGGCACCGGCGGGATCGGAGCCGCCCCCTGCCTCGGTCAGCCCGAACATGCCGATCTTGCGCCCGGCGATCAGGTCGGGGACCCAGCGGCGGATCTGCTCCTCGGTTCCCCAGTTGTAGATGGTGAACGGGCAGGTCATCGCCTGCATGTTCATCGCGTAGCCGAGCTCGGGGGCGAGCCGCGAGATCTCCTCGGCGATCACCGAGACGGCGAGGAAGCCGAGGTCGGTGCCGCCGAGATCCTCGGGGAAGGCGGCGCCGAACAGGCCGGCGGCGCCCATCTTCTCGATCACCGGGTAGGGGAACTCGGCGCGCTCCTCGTAGGCGTTGGCGACCGGCTTCCATTCGGTGTCGATCGAAGCCGGGCGATTGTTTCGCGGATGGCGGTGAACTCCTCGGGTAGTGTAAAGTCCATGGTTCGGGTCCCCTGATCCGGCAACGGCGTCGGAACAGCGTTAGCGGAGCGGGCCCGACGGGGAAAACCGAAATGAGCCGGCCGCCCATCGAACACACGGACGACCTTCCCGCCTACGCGCCGCCCGGGCATTCGGAGACCCGCAACGTGCGGCTGGTGGATGCGGACTTCTGCGGCCGGTTCGAGATGATCCTCGGCGAGATCGCCCCCGGCGGCGCCGCCGACCGCCACAGCCACGCCGCCGAACACCAGGTGATCTACGTCCTCGACGGCACCGCCCGGGTCCGCCTCGGCGACGGGCCGGCGCAAGCCTGCGGCCCCGGCGCCGTCATCCGCATCCCGCCGGGGGTCGAGCACGAGGTCACGGTCGCCGGCGACACCCCGCTCAAGCTGATCGTCGTCTACAGCCCGCCGCTGCCGCCCCGCGACGACCGGCCGGTGGAGACGTGAGGATACGGTGATGACCAGACCTCTGACTTTCGGTACGCGAGCTCGCGGCGATGATCGGCGACGGGGCGAGCGTCGCGGTGCCGCCCGACTACAGCGGCTGCGCGATGGCCGCGGTGCGCGAGCTGATCCGCCGGGGGGTGCGGGGGCTGCACCTGATCGGGGTGCCGCAGGCCGGGTTCCAGGGCGACATGCTGATCGGCGCCGGCTGCGTCGGCACCGTCGAGACGGCGGCGGTGACCATCGGCGAGTACGGGCCGGCGCCGCGGTTCGTCGCCGCGGTCAAGGCGGGAACGGTGCGGGTGCTGGATTCCACCTGCCCGGCCATCCACGCCGGGCTGCAGGCGGCGGAGAAGGGCATCCCGTTCATGCCGCTCCGGGGGATCCTCGGCTCCGACCTGCTTGCCCACCGGGACGACTGGAAGGTGGTGGAGAACCCCTTCGGCGCCGACGATCCGATCGTCGCGCTGCCGGCGATCCGACCGGACGTGGCGTTGTTCCATGCCGCGACCGCCGACCGGTTCGGCAACGTCTGGATCGGGGTGCGCCGCGAGTTGATGCTGATGGCCCACGCGGCGCGGGCGACCCTGGTGACCGTCGAGGAGATCGTCGACGGCGACCTGCTCGCCGACGAGCGGATCGCCGCCGGGACGATCCCCGGGCTCTATGTCACCGCGCTGGCGACGGCGCCGATGGGGGCGCGGCCGATCGGTTTGGCCGAGCGCTACCCGGCCGACGACGGACATCTCCGCCGCTACGTCGAACTCGCGCAAACCGAGGACAGGGTTTCCGCCGCTATCTCGATGAGTTCGTGCTCGCCGAAGGGCTGCCGGCGTGAGCGACCATCGGCCGGAGGAGCTGCTGATCGATGTCATCGCCGGAATGCTGGAGGGTTTGGGTCACGTCGCCGTCGGCGCGTCGTCGCCGATCCCCGGCGCCGCGGCGCTGCTGGCGCGGGAGCGTTCGGACGGCGGGATGCGGGTGTCGGTGCTCGGCAGCCGCCGCCACAACTTCTTCACCGACGGCGGGCGGGAGCTGTTCGACTGCGCGGCGCAGGGGCGGATCGACGCGTTCTTCCTCGGCGGCGGCCAGATCGACGGCGAGGGCAACATCAACCTGGTCGGCATCGGCGACTATCCCCGGTCCAAGGTGCGGTTCCCCGGCTCGTTCGGCTCGGCCTATCTCTATTTCCTGATCCCCCGGGTGATCCTGTTCCGCCAGGAGCACAACCCCAAGATCCTGGTGCCCAAGGTCGACTTCGTCAGCGCGCCGGGGGTCAGCGACGCCAACGTCTACCGCCCGGGCGGGCCTTACGCCCTGGTCACCGAGCGCTGCGTGTTCCGCTTCGACAAGCCTCGCCGCCGCTTCGCGCTGGCCACCGTCCACCCCGGCCACACCGTCGACGAGATCCGCGCCGAAACCGGCTTCGACTTCGACGCGCCCGACGAGATCGCCACCACCCCCGTCCCCGACCGCGTAAACCCTGACCCTCCTCCGCGGCCCGGTCGCCGAAGCCATCGCCGAGACCTACCCCGACTTCGCCGCCCGCGTGTTCGGCGAATACGTTACTCCGTGAGGGCTTCCGCGACGACGCGGTCCTGCTCGGCGGCGTGGGCGGATTTGAGGCCGCCGGCCGGGGCCGGGCGCGGCGGACGGCCGACGTAGCGGGGACGCGGGTTGGCATAGCCGAGGGCGGCGAGGATGGCCTCCAGGCGGCGGTCGACGAAGCTCCAGGCGCCGCCATTCGCCGTTTCCTCCTGGCACCAGACCACCTCCGCTTGCGAGTATGGGGCGAGCGCTTCGCTAAGCGCCGCCTCGGGGAACGGGTAGAGCTGTTCGAGTCGGATCAGCGCGACGCTGCGGATCTCCCGCTCCGAGCGTGCTTCGGCGAGATCGTAGTAGACCTTGCCGGTGCAGAGGACGACGCGGCGGACGCCGGACGGATCGGCCTCGGCGTCGGCGATCACGGTGCGAAAGCCGGTGCCCTCGGCCATCTCGTCGAGCGTCGATGCGGCGGCGCGGCGGCGCAACAGCGATTTCGGCGAGAACACCACCAGCGGCTTGCGGTACGGCCGCAGCATCTGGCGGCGTAGCGCATGGAAGTGGTTGGCCGGGGTGGTGCAGTTGACCACCTGGATGTTGCCCTCGGCGCAAAGCTGGAGAAATCGCTCGGGGCGCGCCGACGAATGCTCGGGGCCGTCGCCTTCGGGCCCGTGCGGCAGCAGCATCACCAACCCCGACTGGCGCAACCACTTGTCCTCGGCGGCGACCACGTACTGGTCGATCACCGCCTGCGCCAGGTTGGCGAAGTCGCCGAACTGCGCCTCCCAGATCACCAGGGTATGGGGATCGGCGAGGCTGTGGCCGAACTCGAAGGCGAGCACCGCGTACTCGATCAGCGGGCTGTCGACCAGCTCGAACCGCCCCTGCCCGTCGCGAAGGTGGCGGAGCGGCACGAACCGCGCCTCGGTCTGTTGGTCGACGAGAACCAGGTGGCGCTGGCTGAACGCGCCGCGCCCGCTGTCCTGACCGCACAGCCGGACGTCGACGCCCTGGTCGAGCAGGCCGCCGATGGCCAGCGCCTCCGCCGTCGCCCAGTCGATCCCCTCGCCGCCCTCGATCATCCGCGCCCGCGCCTCGCGGAACCGGTCGATCTTCGGATCGAAGGCGAGGCTGTCGGGGACGGCGGTCAACGCGCGACCGATCCGCCTCAGGTCCTCCAAAGGCAGCCCTGTATCGACCGGCTCCAGCATCGCCGCGGTGCCCCCGGCCGCCATCCCCGTCCACGCGCCTTCCAGCCGGTCGGCGGTGTTGGGCCTGTAGGTCTTCGACTCCTCGTATGCCGCCGCCAGCCGTTCGCGGTTGCGCGCCTCGATCGCGGTGTCCTCCTCGACGGTCACCACGCCGTCGTCGATCAGCCGCGCGGCGTACTTCCGGCGGACGGTGGGTAGCGCGTCGATCCGCGCCGCCATCCGCGGCTGGGTGAACCGGGGCTCGTCGATCTCGTTGTGGCCGCGCCGGCGGTAGCACACCAGGTCGATCACCACGTCGCGCCCGAACCGCTGACGGTAGCCGACCGCCAGGGTCGCCGCCCGCGCCGCCGCTTCCGGGTCGTCGCCGTTGACGTGGAACACCGGCGCCTCGACGATCTTGGCGACGTCGGAACAGTAGCGCGAGGTCCGCGCCTGCGCCGGCGCGGTGGTGAAGCCGATCTGGTTGTTGACGATCAGGTGGATGGTGCCGCCGGTGTCGAAGCCGGCGAGGCCGCCCAACTGGAAGATCTCGGCCATCACCCCCTGGCCGGCGAACGAGGCGTCGGTGTGCAGCAGCAAGGGCAGGATCGCCTCGCGTCCTCCCGGTCCGTGCCGCGCCTGTTTCGCCCGCGCCCGGCCGAGGGTGACCGCCGCCACCACCTGCAGGTGCGACGGGTGGGCGGAGAGCGACAGATGAACCCGCCGCCCGGCAACCGTGACGTCGTTGGAAAAACCGACGTGGTAGGGAACGTCCCCCGACACCGCGAGGCCGTCCGGCAATGACGACGCCCCGCCGACCTCGGCGAAGATCGCCGCGGCCGGCTTGCCCATCAGGTTGGCGAGGAGATTGAGCCGTCCGCGGTGCATGCCGCCGATCACCACCTCGTCGACGCCGGCGGCCGCCGCATCCTCGATCAGCCGGCGGAGCAGCACCATCTTGCTCTCCGCGCCCTCGAGGCCGAACCGCTTCACCGTCGGGAACCGGCTCTGCATGAACTGCTCGAACGCCTCCGCCTCGACCAACGTCTCGAGGATGCCGCGCCGGGTCTCGGCATCGGCGGCCATGGGCGGCGCTTCCATCGCGTCGCGGATCCAATGGCGGCGGGCCGGATCGTGGACATGGGCGAATTCGACAGCCAGGGTGCCGGCGTAGATCGCCTTCAGCCGATCGACGATCGCCGCGACATCGGCCGGCGCCAGCCCGTGTGCGGCCGGATCGAGCTCGGCGACGGCGGGTCGCGGAGCGAGACCAAGAGGATCGAGGTCGGCGGCGAGATGGCCGCGATCCCGGTAGGCCTGGATCAGCGCGGCAACGCCGGGGTCTTTCGATCCATCGGCCCGCCGGTCGTCTCCCTGCTCGAGCGCATCGAAATACGCGGCCCAGTCGGCGCCGACCGCGTCGCGGTTCTCCCGATAGCGTTCGTAGAGCCCCTCGACGTAAGACGCCGCCGCCGCCGGAAACGCGCCGATTTTGCGCAACGACCCTCTCCCTGAACCCACTCTGTCTCGCATTCTACACGGACTCTCAGCGAACGTTGCGGGCGGCCTTGCGCAGATATCGCTCGACCCGGTCGGGTGGGACGACCGCGACCTTTATCAACTCGTCGAAGTGTTGGGCCAGGGCGCGCACATGCTCGACGGCGGTGATCACCACGTAGCTTCGCCCCATGTAGATTGCCGCCCGGATCGGTCCGAACACGGTGTAGGCGCCGGAGAACGTCTCGCGGCCGTCGTACAGGAACATCCTGAACCGCGGGTAGAGCTCGCCGACCAGCTTCGCCATGTGATCGAGTTCGACCCGGCGGCGCGCCGCGTCGAGATCGGCCCAGATATCGGTCCCTTCGGTCAGCGCGGTGATCCTCTGCAGGGGCATGCACACTTCCATGTCCGTTTCCGGAAGCCGCGAATAGCCGAGTTGCGCTTCCGAGATCTGCCGCTGGACCGAGGGAGAACGGCTGTCGCGGTCGACCTCCTGCAAGCTGGTGTGGAGCAGCAGATCGGGAAGCGACGCCGGAACATAACGGATCTTGTAGCCCTCCGCCTCCCGGTGCCACCGCTCGAGCGGAGATACGCCCTGGGCGTCGTGCTCGTTCTCGATGGCGATGCGCGAGGAGACGACCGGCCCACCCTCCGCATCGTGGCTCAGGCCGAGCAGCCAGTCGACGCTCACCGCGTTGGCCTCGGCGATCTGGCGCAAGGTCTCCGCCCGCGGCAGGCGAGCGCCGTCGGCGCTCATCATCTGACTGAACGCCGACCGGTCGAGGCCGATCTCGCGCGCGAAGCCGCCCTGGCTCGAGCCCTTGCGCTGGACCAGTTGGGCGATGCGCTCGCGGAACAGTGTCGCCAGGTCACGTTTGTCCATCGTCATCGCTGTTTATAAATGTGAACGAATGTCGCTTTTATATCACGATCGCGTTGTTAATGCCGCACATTTTCCTTTCTCGGTTGAAATTCACACATTGGCTCCAGGGAGAAGCGAAGCGTATGCATGTCATGAAACGGTAACGAACGGGGAACGGCATGAACGCGAAGGGCGAATGGCGGACGCTCGGTCTGCTGGGGACCTGCTATGCGACCTGGCTGGTGGTCACCGCCTGCGCCCATGCCCTCGGTCCTTGGCTCGCCCTGCCGCTGATCGCGCTGACGATCACCCTGCACTCGTCGCTGCAGCACGAAATCCTGCACGGCCACCCGTTCCGCGATGAGGCGTTGAACGCCGCGCTGGTGTTCCCCGCCCTCGGCCTGCTGATCCCCTACGGACGGTTCAAGGCGCTCCACCTCGCGCATCACCGCGACGCCAACCTGACCGACCCCCGCGACGATCCCGAGAGCGCCTACCTCGATCCGGCGGCGTGGCGACGACTGGGCCGGCCGCTTCGGGCGGCGCTGCGATTCAACAACACCCTGCTCGGGCGGATGATCCTCGGCCCGGCGATCGCCACGGCGAAGATGTATCGATCCGACTTCCGGCTGTTGGTGGCGGGCGACCGCTCGGTGGCGCGCGCATGGCTGGTGCACGCCGTCGGCGCACTCCCGGTGGTGCTGTGGCTGTCGACGGTTGGCGAGGTCCCGGCGGGGAGCTACGCGCTGTGCGCCTATCTCGGCCTGTCGGTCCTCAACGTCAGGACCTTCCTCGAACACCGGGCCGACCCGTCGGTTCACGGCCGCTGCGCCGTCGTCGAGGATCGCGGCGTGCTGGCGCTGTTGTTTCTCAACAACAATCTCCATGCGGTGCATCACGCCCGTCCGGACATCCCCTGGTACGGGCTGCCCCGGCACTTCCGGGACAACCGCGACCACTACCTCGCACTCAACGGGAGCTACCGGTTCGCGTCCTACGCCGAGGTGTTCCGCCGCTATGC
Organism: uncultured Alphaproteobacteria bacterium; assembly: GCA_963772635.1. Classification (GTDB taxonomy): domain Bacteria; phylum Pseudomonadota; class Alphaproteobacteria; order Rhodospirillales; family Defluviicoccaceae; genus JAUXFS01. Next base: position 42,942 of record CAVYYK010000045.1, on the reverse strand, counting down.
TCTGCGACAGAAGGAACCGGTGGCCCATCCCCTGATCGCTGCACCTGTCTGAGACCTCCTCGCCCGCAATCGCCACGCGAATTCCCTCACGGCCCCCGCGCGGATCGCGACCTGCCGGAAATCGCCGGCGGCGGACTTGACGGCGGGTGCATTCCGACTAACTCCGTTCACGGGCGGCCCAATGTGGGGGCCCCAGAGAGGTATCGCTCAAACGGAGGATGGCCATGTTTACAAGTTCACGAGACCCGTTCGGGGCGCTGTTCGACCTGCAGCGGGCGCTGGAATCCCGGTTCACCAGCGACTGGTTGCGCGGATCGACCGCCGCCAGCGGGACGTTTCCGCCGATCAACATTTTCCAGCAGGGGGACAACTTCGTCGCCATCGTCGAGCTGCCCGGCATCGACAAGAGCAAGCTGAAGTTGGAGGCGAAGGAGAATCGGATCCGCATTTCCGGCGAGAAAACGGTCGGCTACAAGGAGGGAGTCAGCCTCCACCGCCGCGAACGCGTCTCCGGCGTGTTCGACCGGACCGTCTCGGTGCCGGTCCGCATCGATGCCGACAAGATCAGGGCGGAGTACCGGGAGGGCATTCTCGCTCTGTTCATTCCACGCGCCGAGAGCGACAGGCCCCGCGCGATCGCGATCAACTGATCGGCCCGCCGCGGAAATCGACTTAACTCAATTGGAGGACTGACGATGGCTGAGCAAAAGGAGTTGCAGGTTCAGCAAAAGCGCGAGGTCGAGCAACCCGAGGAGACGACGGTACCGGCCCGCTTCTACCAGCCGAACACCGATATTTTCGAGGACGAGATTTCGTTGACCGTGGTCATGGAGATGCCCGGCGTTCAGAGAGGGAACCTCGAGATCAAAATCGAAAAGAACGTCCTCGACGTCGAGGGCAAGATCGATTTCTCCGCCTACAAGGATCTGGAACCGGTCTACACCGAGTACAACGTCGGCCACTACCGGAGGAGCTTCAGCCTGTCGAGCAAGATCGATCAGGAGAAGATCAGCGCCGACTTGAACGACGGTCTGTTGACCCTGGTTCTGCCGAAGGCCGAGGAGGCCAAACCGCGGACCATCAAGATCTCTTGATCGAGGCCACGCTTCCGGCCACACGCCCTCCCGTGCCCGACCTCTCCCCCACTTGTCTGGGGGAGAGGATTCGTCGTCCGCGTCGGCGGAGAGGGGCGCCTGCCCGCCGCCGGTTGGGGAGCATCCAAGCGGTCCTCGATGCCGACCCGACGTGCATTGACACACTGGAGCGGCGTCACCATGATCGGGCGCGTAGAAAACGGGAGCGGTTTATGACTCTGAATGAGATTGCGCGGGTTCAGGAATACCTGCGCCACACCTTCGCCAACAACCGGATCGCAATCAAGCCTCCGGCCAAGCCGAAGTCGCCGATCGAGGTCCGCATCGGCGACGAGTTCATCGGCGTCCTCCACCGCGACGAGGACGAGGGCGAGGTATCCTACTCGCTCAACATCTCGATCCTCGAGGAAGACCTGCCGCCGGCGGTGCCGATCCGGTGATCTGATTCCGTATCAGGCTTCTTTTTTAGAAAGTCGGTCATCGCGGGCATCAGCGAAAGTCAGTTGCCGGAACAGGTTACGCTTCGGTCATAAAAGCGGTGCGGTTCGCGCGGGCCGTCCATCCAACAGCTTTTTCATGCCTTGATCCAAATAGCTGCAACTCGCTCCGTGGTTTTTTGTCCTTGATATACTATACGTAGTACGTATAGTATATCAAACATGATCCGATCGTTTCGTGACAAGCGCGTCAGGGCGTTCGCGCCGTTCGCGCGGCCGGCCCAGAAGCGGCTACGGGTTCTCGACGCCGCCGAGGAAATCGGGGACCTGATGGTGCTGCCGTCGAACCGGCTCGAGGCGCTGCACGGCGGCCGCAAAGGGCAATTCAGCATCCGCATCGATGCCCGGTGGCGGATCCGTTTCGGCTTTCAGGAAGGGGACGCCTTCGATGTCGAGATTACCGACGAGCCCTAAAGACAGTCCGTTGTTGAAGCTGCCGCCGATCCATCCCGGCGAGATCCTCGCCGACGAAATGGCCGAACTCGGCCTCTCCGCCAATGCGCTCGCCCGGGCGCTCGATGTTCCGGCGAACCGGATCAGCGAGATCGTCGGCGGCCGGCGGGCGGTCACCGCCGACACCGCGCTGAGGCTCGCCCACTACTTCGGCACCACCGCCCGGTTCTGGCTGAACCTGCAACTGAGCCACGACCTCGCCGTCACCGAACGCGACCACGGCGAAGCGATCGCCAAAGCGGTGCGGCCGCGTGCGGCGTGAACGACCGGAGGCCGCCTGGCGCTGCCGCGCCACGCCTTTCAACGACATTGCGCCAGGGCATTTTCCGCGGGGCTATCAGGACGGGCCCTTGGAACGACGCACCACCCATTTCTCCAGCTCGACCAGCACAAACACCGAAAAGGCGACGAGGACGATCCTGCCCCATGCGTCGAGATCGATCGCGCGGGTCGCGAACAGCCGCTGGAAAGGCGGAGCGTAGGTGAACAGCAGCTGGAACCCCATCACCACTGCGACCGAGAGGAGCACGATGCGGCTGCCGAAGAGGCCCTCGCGGCTGGTCACCGGCTGCAACAGGTGGCGGGTGTTGAACAGATAGAACGCCTCGAACACGACAAGGGTGTTAACGGCGACGGTGCGCGCCAGCTCCACCTCGGCACCCTGCGTCCGCTCCCAAACGAAAAGTCCGTAGGTTCCGACGACGAGAATAGCCCCGACGAACAGGAGCCGCCAGACGAGGAACGCGGAGAGCAATGGTTCGTCCGCCCGTCGCGGCCGCCGCGACATTACGCCCGGTTCCATCGGCTCGAAGGCGAGAGCGAGGGCCAGGGTCACCGCGGTGATCATGTTGACCCACAGGATCTGCACCGCGGTGATCGGCAGCGCTCGGCCCATCAGGATCGCCGCGACCAGGATGAACGCCTCGCCGACGTTGGTCGGCAGGATGAAGATGATCGCCTTCTTCAGGTTGTCGTAGACGGTGCGCCCCTCCTCGACGGCATGGGCGATCGAGGCGAAGTTGTCGTCGGCGAGGACCATCTCGGCCGCCTCCTTCGCCGCCTCGGTGCCCTTGACGCCCATGGCGACGCCGACGTCGGCGCGCTTCAGCGCCGGCGCGTCGTTGACCCCGTCGCCGGTCATCGCCACCACGTGCCTGCGCGCCTGTAGCGCCTGCACCAGGCGCAGCTTGTGCTCGGGGCTGGTGCGGGCGAACACGTCCACCTTTTCCGCCGCGTCCTCCAGCCCTTTCTCGTCGAGCCCATCGACGGCGGCGCCGGTGATGACGTCGTCGGGATTGGCCAGCGCCAGGCTGCGGGCGATGGCGCCGGCGGTGACCGCGTGGTCGCCGGTGATCATCTTGACCCGGATGCCGGCGGCCTGGCAGCGGCGGATGGCGTCGATCGCTTCCTGGCGCGGTGGATCGATCAGCCCAAGCAGACCGAGCAGGGTCATGCCGCTCTCCACGTCCTTGAACTGGAGCTCGCGCTGATCGCCCGCCGCGTCGTCGCAAGCGATAGCGAGCAGGCGTTGGCCGCGCGACGCGATCTCCTCGATGCGGGCGTGCCAGTAGGCGGCATCGAGGGGCTCGTCACCGCCATGGCCACGCTGGCGGGCGCACATCTCCAGGATCCGCTCCGGCGCCCCCTTCACATAGACGAAACCACGGCCCTGGTGGTCGTGATGCAGCGTTGCCATGAACCGGTGCTCGGATTCGAAGGGAATGATGTCGGTGCGCGGATAGGCCTTGCGCTCGAACGCGAGATCGAGACCGGCCTTGACGGCGACGGTGAGCAGCGCGCCTTCGGTCGGATCGCCGTCGATGATCCATTGCCCTTCCACCTGCCGTAACTCCGCCTCGTTGCAAAGGAGCGCCGCTCGGGCGATCTCAGAAAGGATCGGATGATCCTCGGGATGGACCTCGCCGCCTTCGAGCAAGAAGGCGCCGACGGGCTCGTAGCCGACGCCGGTGACCTCGAACAGGTGGCGCGCCGTCGCCACCGATTGCGCGGTCATCTCGTTGCGGGTCAGCGTCCCGGTCTTGTCGGAACAGATGACGGTCACCGAGCCCAGGGTCTCCACCGCCGGCAGCCGGCGGATGATGGCGTTGCGCCGGGCCATGCGCTGCACGCCGATGGCCAGCGCGATGGTCATGATCGCCGGCAGACCTTCCGGGATCGCCGCCACCGCCAGCCCGACGGCGGCGAGAAACATCTCCGTCCAGGTGAAGCCGTGGACCAGCACGCCGAACGCCATTGTCGCCGCCGCCAGCAGAAGGATCGCCAGGGTCAGCCAGCGGGCGAAGCCGGTCAACTGGCGGACCAGCGGCGTGGTCAACGTCTGCACCTCGGCGAGCAGGGCGCCGATGCGCCCCAACTCGGTGGCGTCACCGGTCTCGACCACCATGCCGGTGCCCTGGCCGTAGGTGACCAGCGTTCCGGAATAGGCCATGCAGGTGCGATCGCCGACCGGCGTCGCGGGATCGACCGCACCGGTCGCCTTCTCCACCGGCACCGATTCACCGGTCAGCGCCGCCTCCTGGATCTGCAGGCTCTTGACGTGGAACAGCCGGAGGTCCGCCGGCACCTTGTCGCCGGACTGCAGGTGCACCACGTCCCCCGGCACCAGGGTTTCGGCGGGCACCACCACCCGGCGGCCGTCACGGAGCACCGTGGCCTGCAGCGACAGCATGTTACGGATCGCGGCCAGCGCCTTCTCCGCCTTGCCCTCCTGGATGAAGCCGATGACGGCGTTGATGACGACGACGCCGAAGATGACGCCCGCGTCCACGTAGTGGCCGAGGAAAACCGTGGTCACCCCGGCGGCCAACAGCACATAGATGAGCACGTTGTGGAACTGGAGGAGAAAGCGCTCGATCGGCCCGCGCCGCTTCGGCGGGCGCAGGCGGTTGGGGCCGAATCGGGCAAGCCGTTGCGACGCCTCGGCTTCGGTCAGGCCTTCGACCCGACCGGCCACCTTGCGAAACGCCTCCTCCAGGTGCAGCGCGTGCCACGTCACGTCCGACCCCGGCTGGTGTTCTGGTGTCATTCGCCGCTCCGTCTTCGGGCCGATCGGCCTGGTTTGCCTCGGCCCTACCCTCACGGTAAACGGGTATGCGGTTTTTTCGCCTGTCGGGCAAGCAGCGCCGGTCGTGACGGTGCCGCCGATCGGTTACATTCGAGCGAGAACCAACACAGGGAGGAAACCATGCAGATACTGCAGCCGCCCGGATGGCCGCGGCCGAAGGGCTACAGCAACGGCGTCGTCGCAAGCGGCCGAATGGTGTTTCTCGCCGGGATGGTCGGCTGGAACGAGCACGAGGCGTTCGACAGCGACGACATCGCCGGGCAGGCGCGCCGGGCCCTCGCCAACATCGTCACGCTGCTCCGCGAGGCCGGCGGCGGACCCGACCACATCGTCCGGATGACCTGGTTCGTCGCCGACCGGGACGAGTATCGGGCACGACGCAAGGACCTCGGCCGGGCCTACCGCGAGATCATCGGCCTCCACTACCCGGCGATGACGGTGGTCGAGGTCGCCGGCTTCGTCGAGGACGGTGCCAGGGTCGAGATCGAAACCACCGCCGTCATCCCGGTTTGAGGGCCGTCCCCCGACATCGCCGGAGCGGCGAACGCCACGCCGGGGCAACGGCCGATCGCGAAACAACTATTAATTGTAAAAACTTTTTACGCGCTGCTTAAAAGAGCAAACTCTCGACTTAACCATCGGAAATCACACGGATTTTCCGGCGATGAACCCCTGCGCCCGGGCCGGGCCATGGCAACAGCCGACCGCGAAACCACTTTGAGTTGTAATAACTTTTTACACGCAACCTAATAGCGCGAGATCCTCACCTAACCACAACAAATTCCACGGTTTTTCCGGCGATGAAACCTTTACGTCCGGGTATCCGGGCCGGGAAATGCCGGTTCACCCGTAAAATTTATTGACAATCAGCCGATGCTGCGCCCACGGGCCAAAAAAAACGCAGGCTTTTCAATAGATTAAAACTTGGCACAAGTATTGCGAGCATTTCCGCCAAAGCCACTCGGAGCCTATCGAGGCCGGATGGTATGCCGCCCGATGACATTGGGTCCTCGGTCGAGAACATGGAGGTTTGTATGCCGTTTCTGCGGAGCGTTGTTCTGGCATTGGCTCTCGGCCTTTCGGCGAGCGCGGCCCAGGCGGGCTTTATCTGGGATGCCGTTTCCAACGGACAATCCGGCGTCTACTCGCACAACAGCACCAGTCGGAACAACTGGCGGGACAGCTATACGCCTTCGGACGCCCCGACGTTCCAGACTTTCGGGATGGAGTTGACCCCCGACGGCAGCGACCTCCACGTCACGATCTATACGAACTATATGATCACCGGACGCAATGTCGGTGGCCAACCCTTCCCGTTCGCCGATCCGTGGTTCAACATCAATGGCAATCTCTACGCCTTCGACATCCACAGCGAATATGACCCCGCGACCAATGGCGTAGACTCCGCGATGGAAGGCAAGGTGGTGAGCAACCCCACCTTCTCGACGAGCGAACAATACGTCAACATCAACGGCAGCTTCGGGCGATGGACCAGTCTCTGCGACGGAAGCGAGGCCGATTGCGACGCCAACAGCCGTAAGTCCGAAGTCTCGGTGACCGGCGCCAAGGACTGGACCACCAGCGATGTCGTCCCCATCGCCTTCTTCGACCCAGCCCCGATGATGGGACCTTTCGGGCTATTCGACGCGACGGGTGCGTACAGTTTCACCATGGACAACATCCTCCCCTCGGGGCCGCTGGACATCCACGCGTTCTTTGCGACGGCTTGGTGCGCCAACGACACCCTCGAGGGTCACGTCCGGGTTCCGGAGCCGGCACCGCTGGGAGCCCTTGTCGTCGGCCTCGCCATGCTCGGCTTCGCCGCGCGCCGCCGCAAGGCGGCCCAGCGCGAACGAACCGCGCGAGTCACCATAGCACCCTGACCAGCCACAGGCTGATACCGGGGAACGCCAGCAATAGCGCCACCCGGACCACCTCGGCGAGCAGGAACGGCACCACGCCCCGGAACACGCTGAGCATCGGCACGTCGGGCGCCAGCGAGTGGATGACGAAGGCGTTGAGCCCGACCGGCGGGGTGATCAGCCCGAGCTCGACGACGACCAGGGCGAGGATCCCGAACCAGATCGCCGTCTCCTCGGCGGTGAGGCCGAAGTCGAGCGCCATGACGATCGGAAACAGGATCGGCACGGTGAGCAGGATCATCGATAGGCTGTCCATCAGGCAGCCGAGCACCAGGTAGAACACCAGGATGACAAGCATGACCCCGTAGGCCGGAAGCGCCGCCTGCTGGATCATCTGGGCCGCCTCCATCGGCATCCGGGTCAGCGCCAGGAACGAATTGTAGAGCTCGGCGCCGAGCAGGATCAGGAAGATCATCGCGGTGACCGCGGCGGTGTCCTTGAGACAGCCGAGCAACCCCGGCCAGTCCATGTGGCCGCGGCCGAACGCCAGCGCGCCGGTGCCGAAGGCGCCGACCGCCGCTCCCTCGGTCGGGGTGAACAGGCCGCCATAGATTCCGCCGATGACCAGCCCGAAGATCAGCACGACCGGCCAGATCTCGGCCAGGCTCTTGAGTCGTTCGGCGGTGCTCGCCTTCGCCGCCGCCGGCCCTTCGTCGGGGAACAGCCGCACGTAGATCGCCACCGCGGCCATGAACCCGGCCACCGCCAGGGCGGCGGGGATGAATGCGGCGATGAACATCTTGGCGATGTTCTGCTCGGTGAGCAGGGCGTAGATGACCAGGATCACCGACGGCGGAATGAGGATACCCAGCGTCCCGCCGGCGGCGAGGGTCCCGGTCGCAAGCGCTCCGGAGTAGCCGAGGCGGCGCATCTCCGGCAGGGCGACCTGGGCCATGGTCGCCGCGGTCGCCAGCGACGAGCCGCAGATCGCCCCGAAGCCGGCGCAGCCGCCGATCCCGGCCATGGCGATGCCGCCGCGGTAATGCCCGAGCCAGACGTACGCCGCCTGGAACAGCGCCCGCGACATGCCGGCGCGCAAGGCGAACTGCCCCATCAGCAGGAACAGCGGGATCACCGACAGCGAATAGCTCTGGAACAGGAAGTAGGGACCGGTCTTCAGGTAGTTGAGCAGCGGCGTGAGCCCGCTCATCAGCATGTAGCCGCCGGCGCCGACGGCGAGCATGGCGACGCCGATCGGGATGCGGAACGCCATCAGCACCAGCATCAGCGGGAAGCTGAGCACGCCGATGGCGAATCCACTCAACGGCTCACCCATGGGACTCGATGCGGCGGCCGTCGATATACTCGGCGGCCGAGCGCCACGAGGTGTACGCGCAGACGATGGTAAGCAGCCCCATCGCCAGTCCGCCGGGGACGAAACCCCACCACGCCGGCACCCGCAGCACCATCGTCTCCTCGTGGTACGCGGCGAGGTCGATGCCGCCGAGCACCAGCCGCCACGTCAGCACCCCGGCGATCACCGTGAACATCAGGTTGCCGGCCAGCTCCAGTGCCGCGCGGGTGTGCAGGCTGGCGCTCTCGGTGAACAGGTCGACGACCACGTTGCCGCGCACCAGCTGGCAGTAGGGCAGGAAGGAGAACACCGCGACCGCGCACCAGATCTCCACCAGCTCGAAATCGCCGGAAATCGGGCTATCGAACAGCTCGCGGCCGACCACCGACGCCACCGTCAGCACGATGATGCCGAGCAGCGACAGTCCGCCCACGGCGGCGAACACCACCGAGACGCGGTAGAGCATCCGGCCGATGGGACCCGGCCGGATGCTTGCCGGTTCGAGCGTGCTCACGGACGTTCCCGCGATGCGTCAGGCGACGGTCACTTGGAGTACTTGGTGATCAGATCCTGCGCGCCCTTCAACAACGCCGCGCCGTCGTCGCCGGCCTTGGTCCGATCGGCGACCCACTGGTCCACCACCGGCTGGGTCCCGTCCTTCCACCGCTGCAACTCGGCGCCTTCGATGACGAAGAACTCATCGCCGAGATCCTTGGCCGCCTGACGGCCCGGCTCCTCGGCCTTGTCCCAAGCCTCGCCCATCTCGAGGGCGAGCGGGATGCCGGAGTTGTCGTCGATCACCTTCTTGAGATCGGCGGGCAGCGAGTTCGTACTTGGCCTTGTTCATCAGGTAGAGGAACACCACCGTGTACAGGCCGCGATCGCCGCCGAACTCGGTGTGGCTGTCGACCAGTTCGTGGACCCGCAGCGGCCGGGTGACCTCGTAGGGCAGGACGGCGCCGTCGACCACGCCCCGCTGGATCGCCTCGGGCACCTGCGGCACCGGCATCCCCACCGGAGTGCCGCCGAGGGCGGCGATGGCGTCGTTGATCGGCCGGCTGGGCACCCGGATCTTGGCGCCCTTGAGGTCGTCGAGGGTCTGGATCGGCCTGTTCTTCATGTGGAACGTGCCCGGCGCGTGGACGTGGACCAAGATGGGGTGGACGTCGGCGAGCTCGTCCTCGGCGTAGGTCTGGTAGTACTCTTGCGCCGCGGCGCTGGTCGCCTTCGCCGTTCCCGGCACGAACGGCAGCTCGATCACCTCCAGCTTGGGGAAGCGGCCGGGGGTGTAGCCTGCCACCGTCCACACCACGTCGACGACGCCGTCGCGAACCTGGTCGAACAGCTGCGGCGGCTTGCCGCCGAGTTGCATCGACGGATAGATCTCGACCTTGATCCGGCCGTTCGACTGCTCCTCCACCCGCTTCGCCCATGGTTCGATCAGCTGCTTCTGCGCCGTCGACTGCGGCGGCAGGAAATGGTGCACCTTGAGCGTGATTTCCTGGGCGTCGGCGGCACCGAGACCGGCCGCCAGCAGCGCAGCGCCGCCGAAGACGGCAACGGCCAGCGACTTCGCGAATGCTCGAAATCCCATGTCGGTTCCTCCCTGTTTGGTTTGTCGTGCCGTTTCCAGCTTGAGAAAAAGATTAAGCCGAACTCTTCCTCCGGAAAAATGAATTATCGATCAGCGGCTCCTCCGGCGAACAGCGCGATCAATTCGTCGGGCAGCGGTTCGCCGCGCATACGGTTGCCGTTCTCCTTATCGTGCAGCGCCCAGCAGCGGGTTTCGCTGCCTTCGACGGCGACGACGCCGTCGTTGAACACCCGATGCCCGACCTTGAACACCTTCCGCTCCCACGAGACCACCCGGCTTTCGATGATCAGTTGGTCGGCCACGCGCGATGGCGACCTGAACTGGCATTCGGCGCCGAGCAGCGGCATGCACACCGGGCCGAAACGCCGGCGAAGCGCATCCCAGCCGCCACCCGCCACTTCGAACAGGTTCCACGAGGCGGCGTCGAACCAGCGGAAGTAGTTGGGATAAAAGACGATATCGGCCGGATCGCAGTCTCCCCATTCGACACGGTGGGGCATCGAAGCCGAGAAGCTCATGCCGGTTGCTCCTCGATCATCTTCCTGAGCTCGGCCTTGCGCACCTTGCCGGTGGCGGTTCGCGGCAGTTCGTCGACGACGCGGATCCACTTCGGCTGCTTGTAGTGCGGCAATCGCCCGTCGAGAAAGCCTCCGATCCGGGTGACGAATGTCTCGTGCTCCTCGCCGTCGCCGAGCACCGCGAACAGCGCCACCCGCATGAACCCGTCGGCGTCGCGGGCGGCGACGGCGACCGCTTCCGCGACCCCGTCGAAGCCACCCGCGGTTTCCTCCAGATCCCTGATGCTCATCCACCGCCCGGCGATCTTGAGCCACTCGTCCTCGCGGCCGCAATGGTGCCAGTAGCCTTCGTCGTCGCGGCGAAACACGTCGCCGGTGGCGAACCAGCCGTCCCGGAACCGCTTCTGGGCATGGGCGGCGGCGGGGCCGTAGCCGAGGGCGAGGAAAGGATGGCGGATGAGCAGCCGGCCGGTCTCGCCCGTTGCGACCGGCTGGTCGTTCTCGTCGCACAGCCGGGTCTCGACCTCGGCGCAGGGAAATCCCACCGATCCCGGTTTCGGCCTTTCGGGCGGCGTCGCGAAGATGAAGAACACCGTCTCCGAGCAACCGTAGCAGTCGAAGATCGGGCGGCCGGTGAGCGCCGTCCACCGCTCGGCGATCGACGGCGGCAGCGCCTCGCCGGCGGAGACGAAACGGCCGACCCGGCGCATCGGCTCCAGTTGCCCGGCGGGGAGTTCGAGCCAGTGGCGATAGAGGGTGGGCACGGAGAACACCACCTCGGGCCGGGTCGCCTCGATCGTCTCCAGGCTGTTCTCCGGGGTCGGCCAATCCGGCTGCATCACCATCGTCGCCCCGACCGCCAACGGCGCCAGGCAGGCGTTGCCGATGGCATAGGCAAAGGAGAGACGCGAGGTGCAGAAGATCCGGGTGCCCGGCCCCATTCCGAGGGCGTTCGGTGGTACGCAACCACCGGCGCGAGGTCGTGGTGGCCATGGACCACGCCCTTCATCGGCCCGGTGGTTCCCGACGAGAACAGCCAGAACGCCTCGCGCCCGCCGGCACCCTCGTTGCGGGCGCCCGGAGAGATCGGGGAGACCTGCGACCGGGCGAGATCGCCGGCGCGCATCCGTTTGACCGGGAGCGGCGCATCGCGGTCCTCCCCGTCGTCTTCGTCCACCAGCAGCGCCGCCCGGGTGTCCTCCAGGACGTGGCGCAGGTCGCCGCCGGAAACGTGCAACGCCAGGATCACCGGGACGAGGCCGACGTGCATGGCGCCGAATATACCGCCGACCAGAAGCTCGGTGTCGCGCAGACGCAACACCACCCGATCCCCCGCGCGGAGGCCCTGTGCCTCCAACGCCTTGCCGGCGCGAACCACCAGATCCGCAAGCTCGCCATAGGAAATCCGCCGCCCCTCGCACAGGATCGCATCGCGGTCGCGGACGCGCTTCAGATGATCATCCGAAAAGAGCATCCCGGCGATGTTGCCCAACGAAGATCCCCCTACCCCGGACGGTCGTTCACGCCACGCGCGAACCCCATTGCGGACAGGGCACACGCAGCCATTTCCCTGGTCCGAACCGAATTAGCGATTGTCCACAATCGGCGTATGGAGTAGCATATATATTGTTCGGATACCGAACAAGTTTGTTTTTGCGAGCGAGCGTCGCGGCGGGGATGAAAATGTCCAAATCGATTCTGCGTGTTAGGGTGAACGGGCGCCCGCGCGAGGACGCGGTGGCCGACAACATGCTGCTGATCGACTACATCCGGGAAGTGGTCGGCCCCACCGGCACCAAGATGGGGTGCGACGGCGGCGAGTGCGGCGCCTGCACCGTGCTGGTCGACGGGCACCCGCGGCTTTCGTGCATCTCGCTCGCCCATTCGGTCGCCGGCCGCCACGTCGAGACCATCGACGGCGCCGCCGAGGACGGCCGTCTGTCGCGGCTGCAACGGGCGTTCCACGAGAAGCTCGGCTCCCAGTGCGGCTATTGCACGCCCGGCATGATCATGGCGGCGGAAGGGCTGCTCCGGCGCAGCGCCAGTCCGACCCGCGACGAGATCCGCGAGGCGCTCGGCGGCAACATCTGCCGCTGCACCGGCTACGTGAAGATCATCGAGGCGGTCGAGACCGCGGCGCAGGGAGGCTGAGATGGGGAACACGCCCACCCCCCTTCCCCAGCAGGCCCCCTTCCCCAGCCCGCCCGCATGGTCGGGGCGCGGGCGCCGCTGATCGACGGCGTCGAGAAGGTGACCGGCCGCGCCCTGTATACGGCCGACTTCGCCCATCACGACGCGCTGGTCGGGCGGATCTTTCGCAGCCCCTACAGCCACGCGCGGATCCTCTCGCTGGACGTCTCCGCGGCCCGCGAGCTGCCGGGGGTGGTCGCCGTGGTCACCGGCGACGATTGCGACGTCCCCTACGGCATCCTGCCGATCGCCCAGAACGAGTACCCGCTGGCCCGCGGCCGGGTGCGCTATCGCGGCGACCCGGTGGCCGCCGTCGCCGCCGTCGACGAGGCGACGGCCGAACGGGCGCTGGCGCTGATCCGGCTGGAGGTCGAGGAGCTTCCGGCGTACTACGAGCCGGAGGCCGCCCGTGCCCCCGGCGCGGTCGATCTTCACGACGACAAGCAGGGCAACCTGGAGCGCGACGTCCATCACGAGTTCGGCGACGTCGAAGCCGGCTTCGCCGCGGCCGAGGTCGTCCGCGAGCAGGTCTACGACTGCGCCGAGGTGACCCACGTGCAGATGGAGCCCAACGCCTCGCTCGCCCACTACGACGCCGAGCGCGACCGCATCACCCTGCACACCGTGACCCAGGTGCCGTACTACGTCCACCTCAAGGTCGCCCAGTGCCTGGGCATGGACACCGCCAGCATCCAGGTGATCAAGCCGTTCATCGGCGGCGGCTTCGGCCACCGCACCGAGACCCTCAACTTCGAGATCGTCGCCTGCCTTCTGGCGCGGGCGGCGCGCGGCCGGGTGCGGCTCAAGCTCAGCCGCGAGGAGACCTTCCTCACCCACCGCGGCCGGCCGGCGACCAAGGTCAGGATCAAGCTGGGGATGACCCGGGACGGACGGATGACCGCCTGCGCCTGCGAGACGGTCCAGGCCGGCGGCGCCTACGGCGGCTACGGCACCGTCACCATCCTCTATTCGGGTTCGCTGCTCAACGCCATCTACGACATCCCGGCGGTCAAGTACACCGGCTACCGGGTCTACACCAACACCCCGCCGTGCGGCGCGATGCGCGGCCACGGCACCGTCAACGTCCGCTACGCCTTCGAATCGCTGCTCGACGAGATCGCCGACGAGTTCGCGATCGATCCGATCGAGCTCCGCCGGCGCAACCTGCTCACCCCGCCGCTGCGCACCATCAACGACCTGATGGTCGAGTCCTACGGCCTGCCCGAGTGTCTCGACTGGGTCGAGCAGGCATCCGGGTGGAAACAACGCCGCGGCGCGCTGCCCAAGGGCAAGGGCCTCGGCATCGCCTGTTCGCACTACGTCAGCGGCGCCGCCAAGCCGGTGCACTGGACCGGCGAGCCCCACGCGGTGATCAACCTCAAGCTCGACTTCGACGGCGGCATCACCATCCTCACCGGCGCGGCGGAGATCGGCCAGGGCTCGTCGACGATCCTCGCCCAGGTGGTCGGCGAGGTGCTCGGCCTCGACTTCACCCGGCTGACCGTGGTCGCCAACGACAGCCGGATCACGCCGAAGGACAACGGCTCGTACTCGTCCCGGGTCACCTTCATGGTCGGCCACGCGGCGCTGGAGGCGGCGAAGAAGCTGAAGGCGGTGCTCGTCGCCGCGGCGGCGGCCAAGCTCGAGGCCGATCCGGACGAGATCGAGTGCCTGGGCGAGGTCTACCGGGTGCGCGGCGGCCAGGACCCGGGGATCCCGTTCAAGGACGTGGTCAAGCAGGCCCTGGTCGACACCGGCACGATCACCGTCAAGGGCACCTTCACCGTGCCCAAGGCGTACCAGGGCGGCAAGTACCACGGCGCCGGGGTCGGCCCGAGCATGGCGTTCTCCTATGCCGCCGCGGTCGCCGAGGTGACCGTCGACGAGGACACCGGCCTGGTCACCGTCGACAAGGTCTGGGCCGCCCACGACTGCGGCTTCGCCCTCAACCCGCTGTCGGTGGAAGGCCAGGTCGAGGGCGCGGTGTGGATGGGTCTCGGCCAGGCGCTGAGCGAGGAGAACCAGTACTTCAAGGGGCTGCCCATCGGCCCCAACATGCTCGACTACCGGGTGCCGACCATCGTCGAGTCGCCCGACATCGAGGTCAAGATCGTCGAGAGCGTCGACCCCAACGGCCCGTTCGGCGCCAAGGAGGCCAGCGAGGGGGCTTTGGCCAGCGTCATCCCGGCGGTCGCCAACGCCGTCTACGACGCCATCGGCCTCAGGATGCGGGAAACGCCGATGACCCCGGACCGGGTGATCAACGGGCTGATCCGCAAGGAGCGCGAGGACCGCAAGGCCGCCAAGGAAGCCGCGGGGAAGGTCGCCTGATGGAGTACATGCCCGAGTTCCGGCTGCTGCATCCGGCCTCGGTCGCCGAGGCGCTGGCCGCCCGCGCCGACACCCCCGGCGCCCGCTTCGTCGCCGGCGGCACCGACCTGGTGCCCAACATCCGCCGCGGCATCGAGGCGCCGCCGGCGCTGATCGACCTCAACGGCGTCGACGCGCTGCGGGCGATCGAACGACGCAACGACGGGGGCCTGCGCATCGGCGCCGCGGTCACCCTCGCCGAGCTGATCGACGATCCGCGGGTCCGGGACGGCTATCCGGGGGTGGTCGAGGCCGCCCGCTCGGTCGCCGCCCACACCCACCGCCAGGTGGCGACGCTGGGCGGCAACCTCTGTCTCGACACCCGCTGCGTCTACTACAACCAGAGCGAATGGTGGCGGAGCGCCAACGCCTACTGCTTCAAGTCCCGGGGCGACATCTGCCACGTGGCGCCGAAGACCGTCGCCTGCTTCGCCGCGTTCAGCGGCGACGTCGCGCCGGCGCTGATCGTGCTGGGCGCCGAAGCCGAGATCGCCTCGCCGACCGGCGGGCGGACGATCCCGCTGATCGACATGTACCAAGACGACGGCAAGGCCCACCTCCGCCTCGAACCCGACGAGATGCTGGTCGCGGTGCGCATCCCCGCCGCCCCGAGCGCGCGGAAGGGCTGGCGCGCCGGCTACGCCAAATCCCGGGTGCGCAGCGCCATCGACTTCCCGTTGGCCGGCGTCGCCGCGGCGCTCAGGACCGACGGCGCCACCGTCGCCGAGCTCCGCGTCGCGCTGACCGGCACCAACGCCATGCCGATCCTGCTCACCGGCACCGAAGCGTTCGCCGGCGCCCCCCTCGACGACGCCGCCCTCGACCGCCTCGCCGCCCTGCCGTCGAAGCAGATGCAGCCGATGACCAGCACCTTCACCCCGCCCGGCTACCGCCGCCGTGTCGTCGCCAACCTCACCCGCTCCCTGGTCCGCCGGCTCTACCGGGAGGCGGTGGGGGTATAGCACCCTCACCCTCCCGCTCCGCGGGTCCCTCCCTCTCCCGCAAGCGGGCGAGGGCTTGATGGAACGCCGTCCGCATCAGGCCCTCGCCCGCTTGCGGGAGAGGGATGCGGAGCGGTTGTCCCGGCAACAGCCGGGGCTTACCCGAAGCCGGTGAGGGTCAAACAGCTGGGGTATAACTCAACTCCTGCCGATCCGCCGAAGCAGCTCGATCAGCGTCGCCTTCTCCTCGCCGCTGACAGCGCCGAGGCGATGCGGCGTTCGTGGGTGCGCACCCGTTTGCGCAGCCGGGTGGTCAGCGCCGCGCCGTCGTCGGTGAGCCTGAGGGCGTAGGAGCGCTTGTCGGTTTCGGAGACCCGGCGGTCGACCAGCCCCCGTTCCTGCAGCCCGTCGATCACCGCGACCATGGTCGAGCGCTCGACCCCGATCGCCTTGGCGATGGTCGACTGGCTCGCCCCCGGGTTGGACCCGATCAGGGTCAGCACCCCGAACTGCCCCGGGGTCACCCCGTCCTTGACCATGGTCCGCATGAAGTCCTCGAACACCTTCGCCTGCGCCCGGCGCAGATGATAGCCGACCAGCTCGGTCAGCAACCCGTAGTCGACCGCGGCCGCCCCGCGCCGCCCGGCCACCGCCGTCCGCCTCTCCGGTGACGGCTTGCCGTTCACCCGTGCCCCGTCCCTCTTCAAGGTCCACCCAAAAATTGTTCGCCCACCGAACCGGTCCGGTGGACATATCGAGCCCCAGTCAACGCCGACAACCCCCGTTTTGTCTACCTTTTGCATACCCAATCGCCCGTTTTGTCTACCTTCGTTACGCATCCGTGGCGGTCAACCATTTGATTCAACACGAAACCCGCGCGCGCCGAATGTGAAAAGTATGTAAAAGTAGACAAAAGTAGACATCTTTTCGGCTAAGTCCTTGATTTTCCGAGACCGGCTTTTTCGAACAGGTAGACAAAAGTAGACATGATTTCCGCTCAACGCCTTGAACCAATTACGCTTTTCGCCGAGACAAAAGTAGACTTCAAAAAACGACATCCCACTTGTCAAAATGCGACGCCCCGCCTTCGCCAAGGCTCCGGAGGGCATGCCCCCTCTCCGCCGAAACACCACCAGCGCTGATCCCCGATACCCCTGAACGCATTGCGTTAAGCCTGACATCCGGCACGCACTTCTCCCATCGTCCCGAATGGAACAAAACAGGAACATAAAACATGGAGCGACAGGAGTCAACGACTAATTTCCCCTGCTTAGCCTGTTGGGGAATAAGGATGGTTTGGTCCGAGCGCCATTGGCCCGCTGTTAGCGAGGAGGAAGGACATGCAGGCATATTCGACGACGAGCGACGCGGCAGCGGGCCGATGGCGCCGGATCGCGGCGGCTCGGGTGGATCAGGCGGCGGTCTCGACGCTGATGACCAGCCGCTTGCCGAGCGCGGCGCAGGCGGCGGCGAAGTGATCTCGACTTAAAACCGGCCGTCACTTGACCGTCAAAAGATGCCACATGCCGAGGGCATAATGTCCGGGTATGTTGCAGTAGAGGATGTATGTTCCCGGCTTGAGCGTCAGCCGCAGCGCCCCCGAACTGCCGGGATCGAGTTCGGCGACTTCACCAAGATGGCCCGCCGCGTCTTCATCGACCTTCTGCAGATTTTCGTCATAGGGCAGTTTTTCACCGGGGCTTGTTACCGGTGCAATGATCATCTCGTGGACCATGTCCTTGGATGCGTTGGTGACTTCAAGCGTGACTTCCCCGGCCGGAACCACATCTGGCGCGGCGTTGATGCCCAAGGTCGCCTTTATGAGATCGGCTTTCAATTGGGCGGCCGGCTCCATGTTCATGCCCATTTTGGTACCGGGGCCAAACTTATCCATTGAGCCGGCACCCTTGTCCCAGAGAGTTACCTTGACCACCGATCCGGCAGCGAAAGCCGGAACCGCCGCCATCGCGGCGATGGCAGCGGCAAGGACAGAGATCCTGATTGAGCGTAAGAATTTCATGCGACGCACCCCATTTCCGATCGGCCAATTTGCCAACCTTGAACACCAAGGAAAGCTTAGCCTCGAGCACGAGTAGCATGGGGGGCCGCCCAAAGCACCTTACACTTTGGTAAGCTTACATTTCTCGGATGACCTAGTGGTCCGGCAGTCAGATTGGACCATTTCTGCATTTCCGCCAATCCTAATACCACCGCGCGCGCTTCGCCGTCTCCTGTCGGCAGGGGAGACGGCGCGATCGGGTTTCGATCGCCAAACCCGGAAGGCGCAATCATGGATCACCTTTCTCGAAACAGATTTCACCCGCCCCGCGCCGACCGTGCGGATCAGGCCGCGGTCTCGACGCTGACCACCAGCCGCTTGCCGAGCGCGGCGAAGGCGGCATCGAACTGCTCGGGCTTGCTGGCGTGGCGCGGGTCGAGCAACCGCTGGACGGTGGTCGGACGGACACCCATCCGGCGCGCCAGTTCGGCCTGGGAGAGGCCGGCGGCGCGGAGCGCCAGATAAAGGGCGGTCTTGGCGGCGATCAGCCCGCCCGGGGCCACCGTCGGCCGCCCCCGCGCCGGCGACGGTTCGGGGATCGGCGCGCGCCCGCAGATCCGTCCCGCCAACGCCTCTTCCAGACAGTCGACGGCGCTGGCAAGGGCGTCCCGGCGATCCCGACCGAAGGTGTTGGCCTCGGCAAGATCGGGAAAGGTCACCAGAACCCCGTGCGCCGCCGCCGACCCGTCGCCATCGTCGGTCAATTCAACAGGATAGCAAAAGCGCATGGCTCACATCTCCTCATCGCAACGCATCCGGCGGCAGATCGAGTTGCCGCAACAACAGCCCGACATAACCGGGACTCAGCTCCCCCGCCTTGACCGTCGTCGTCCGATCACCGACGCGCACGGTAATGTGCGACCCCTTCCCCCGCTTGGCGGAACTCTCGAACGCGAGCCCGCTTTTGCGACAGTAACGACGGAGGCGGGAGAGCAACTGTTCGCGTTTCACCGGGAGGAGTATACACGATCAGGCGCTTGCCGCATACCCATTCAGACACACAAGTGTGCACGGTGTTGGCGCCGGAGATAGTGCGGTTGTTCACAACCTTGAAAAAGCCAAGTGACTCCTTGTATCGATCTTCCATCCGGACTGCGTTCGCGGTTTACCCTCGGCGACGGGCTGCGGAGAGGTCATAATTGAATATCATGTCCCCGGAATACCTAACGCATTTTCCGTCGATAGTGTCTCGACAAAACCTTTTCAAAATGTGGGGTTCAGGGGACATATGACCGATCCAGTGGTCCCGTGTGCACCTTCTCCGGCCTTCAACTCATGACCCACTGTCGGGTCATGAGCCTGTTCTCTAAAATGCGACATCGCGTAGCCGGAGAGACCAAATGAAAGATCACCTGGGAGCCCTGGTGCCCGGCACCGGGGTCGATGCGAAGGGAGCCCGCGAGGGCCCCCTCCGTGACCGGACGTTCTTGGCCTAGTGGTCTGACTCCGTCGTATGGGTACCATATGTCGGAACCAGACCAATTGGACCTGATTGACATCGCGGGGTATATGAACTGCAAACTGGTTTCCCGCATCTTGTGCGGGTCCATCTGGTCGTTGTTAGCGAGACGAGGAGATTAGCATGGCGCAGAACTTCGGAGATTGCTGCAAGGACCTTGCTGATGCGATGCACCAGCCGCCGAACTCGTTCTTTTTCGTTGGGGACAATGGGGTGCTCTATCTCTCAACTGGATACGTACAAACCGAGGACGGTGCGGGCTTCTTCGACCACGCAGTTCACTTCTGCCCCTTCTGTGGTAGTGAGCTGCAAACCCGCGATGAAATCTCGAAGAGTGCAGCCCACTAACAAGCCGCTGGAGCCGACTGCCGAAAAGCCGGCCGCGACTCTGTGGCATTCCCTTCATCTTGCGAGACTATGCGGACGGCAGCTTGAATATTCCACTGTTAGCGAGAACCCAACAAGTCGGTGGGCCACCTCCGGACCCGACAACTTGCGGCACTTGCGGTTATGGCTAAGCCGCGCCCTTCTACACCCACGCCAATTGGTCCGCTCTAAATCCGTTACCGGAAGGCACTTCCCGTCCGCCCCCGCTATCGGGCGTTCAGGAACTCGCGGATCGCCTCGGGCGGGGCCTTGGCGTAGAGGCCGCGGCGGCTGACGACGGTGCCGGTCAGCGGACGCAGACACGCGGGCCGGCGGCGAGCGGCCTGTTCCGAGAGGCGGCCATGCCGCGCGCCTCGCACCTCCCGCCGTCGAAATCGTTGCGCCATGACCCCGTGCGGTCGCATAGTGGAGGCGGAACATGAGGAGAGCGTTGTGAACCCCTTGCTCGAGCGCATTGCCATCGACCCGGAGGTGTGCGGGGGCAAACCCTGCATCCGGGGGACCCGCATTTGGGTTTCGCTGGTCCTCGATTTCCTCGCCGACGGTGTGCGCGAGGAGGATCTCCTCGGCGACTACCCCCAGCTTACCCACGAGGATATCCTGGCGGCCATCGCCTACGGTGCCGAGGCGGCACGCGAGCGCGTCGTCCCGGTTCCGGTCGGCCGGGTGGCGTGAAAGTCAAGCTCGACGAGAATATCGGCCGTCGTGGGGCGCAGTTGCTCAAGGCCGACGGCCACGACGTCATGACGGTGAGGGATCAGCAACTCGGCGGCGTCGCCGACGAGCGGTTATTCGAAGTTTGCCGCGCCGAGGCCCGGATCCTCGTCACCCTCGACCGCGACTTCGGGCAGGTCCTGCGATTTCCGCCGGAGACGGGTGCGGGGGTCGTGGTCCTGGACCTGAAATCCCCGCCCGACAGCCGGAACCCTTTTGCGCGATTGCAGGACTTTCTCGCGTTCTCGAAGACGCGGTCCCCGCTCGGGGAGCTTTGGATCGTCGAACCGGGGCGTGTCCGCATCCACCTTGGGGAAGAACCCCAAGGGTCTGTTGGGGAATAATTCCAACGATCATTGATCGGAACCCATCGCCCCCGCTATCGGGCGTTCGGGAACTCGGGGATCGCCTCGGGCGGCGCCTTGGCGTAGAGGCCGCGGCGGCTGACGACGGTGCCGAGTGTACTGCCACTGAGGCTCACCCTGGTAAGCCGGCGGCCGATCGACGGCCTGCTTGCCCGCCCGGCCACCAGCGACCATAATGCCGCCCGAGGAATAAATGGCGCGCTTGGCGGGACCCGGATGGATCGCGGCACGATCGCCGTCCGCTTGTCGAAGATGGTGATGACCGGAGGGCTGGCCTTCTGGGCCTTTCTGGTGACCCTCGGCAACGTGACCGACTACGACAGCAACTGGCTCTTCGTCCAGCACGTCCTCGCCATGGACACCGTCTTTGCGGACTCCACTCTGACCTGGCGGGCGATCACCAACCCGGCGGTTCAAACCCTCGCCTACGGGGCGATCATCGTCGTCGAGGGACTGACCAGCCTCGCCTTCCTCGCCGCCACGGTGCTGATGGCCCGGAACCTGAGGGCGGGGAAGGCCGCGTTCCAGCGGGCCAAGTCCGCGACCGCGATCGGCGTCGCCCTCGCCTTCGGCCTCTGGTTCATCGGCTTCATGGCCGTCGGCGGGGAATGGTTCGTCATGTGGCAGTCGAGCAGCTGGAACGGCCAGGACGCCGCGTTCAGGTTCACCCTGATCGTGCTCGCCGTCGCCGTCTATGTCTTCCTCGACACCGACGGCGCGCCGGGCGCATCGGATTGAGCGATCAGTAAAGCAGGTGTGGCTGGCGCTCTTCCAGCCAGGCCTGCTCGTCCGGCAGGGCCAGCGTATCCAGGTCCTGCGGGGTCGCGGCCGCGTCGTCGACCCATTGCCGCAGGAACGGCGATCCCGTTCAGCACGATCATGCCGTCGACGCTTCGGTGCCTTCGGGTCGGCGGCGGACGGCGCGTTTCGCCGCTTGCGGATCGGTGGCGATGACGCGGAGATAGTTTTCGGCCGCCCGGTCCGGGCGGGTTCGATGCTGTTCCCAATCGCGCAGGGTTCCCAGCGGGAGGGCGAAGATGCGGGCGAACTCCTCCTGCGTCAGTCCCGTCGCCTCGCGGACCGTCTTCGCCTCGACCACGGGGCGCAACTCGGCCAATTCCTCTTCGGTGAGCGGCGGTGCGTCCGGATCGGCCCGGGCGGCGGCGTTGATCTCGTCTTCCGTCATCGCATCGACCCGCGCCCAGTCGGTGTCGTCCCGGGGCGGATGTGCGGGATCATATTCGAACCGTTTCATACGCTTTTCGTTCATCTCGGTTGGCCCTCCGGGCCGAAATCACTCGGATAACGTCACCGCGCCTGGTGTAGACCACGAACAGGACACGCCCCGCGCTCACGCCAATGACCTGGATGCGGTCCTCGCCATAGTCGCGGCGGTAATCGACGCGCTCGATCCTGCGTGGATCTTCGAACACGGCCAAAGAAGCGACGAAACCGACGCCGTGCTTGCGAAGATTGTGGCGCGCCTTGTTCTCGTCCCACTCAAACACCAAGCCCGCCATGGGTAGACAATACGGGATTTCCGTAGTTTTGTCCAGCGGTTCCGCCGGCCGTCGTCCCATGGCACGCCGGGTTGAGCGATCAGTGAACGCACGGTGTGGCGCCCTGGCGCGTCCTCTCCAGCCAGGCCTGCTCGTCCGGCAGGGCCAGCGTATCCAGGTCCTGCGGGGTCGCGGCCGCGTCGTCGACCCATTGCCGCAGGGACGGACCGCCGTTGATGACGTCGATGGGGAGTTTGCCGTGCTCGTATTCGTAAGGGAAATCGCGCCACAGCGGATAGTCCGGAACCAAGCGGCGGATCGCCTTGAAGGCGAGGGCCTGGAGGCGCCAGGGCTTGAACGCGTGGGGGTCGTAGCCGGGATCCTCGGCGTGGATCTGCACGCCGTTGCAGAGCGCGCCGGCGTGTTTGTGGAACGTCGGTTCGAACCAGCAATCGCGGAGAAGGCAACCGCGCAGCCATTGCGGCGCGAGGGCGTGCATTTCGGCTCATGACCCGCCGTGCATCGATGTCGGGAGCGCCGAACAGTTCGAGCGGCCGGGTGGTGCCGCGGCCCTCGGACAGCGTCGTGCCCTCGACCATCACCGTGCCCGCGTAGGCGCGCGCCATCGACAGGTTCGGCGCGTTGGGACTGGGATTGATCCAGATCCGCTCGCCAACCGGCCAGCCGAACCCCGGCGCCGCGTCGGGCCGCCAACCCTGCATCTCGACGACGCGATACTCGACGTCGAGCCCGAGGGTTTCGATGAACCACGATCCCAACTCGCCGAGGGTCAGCCCGTGGCGCATCGGCATCGGGCCGGCGCCGACGAAGCTCTCCCAGCCGGGTTGCAGCCGAAGGCCTTCGACCGGCCGGCCGACGGGATTGGGGCGATCCAGCACCCACACCGCCTTGCGATGTTGCGACGCCGCTTCGAGGACGTAGCGCAGCGTGGTGATGAACGTATAGATGCGGCAGCCCAGATCCTGCAGATCGACGAGGAGAACATCGAAGGTGTCGATCATCGCATCGGTCGGCCTGCGCACCGCTCCATACAGACTGAACACCGGGATGCCGTGCGCCGGATCGGTGAAGTCGGGCGAACTCGATCATGTTGTCCTGCTTGTCGCCGCGCAGACCGTGCTGCGGACCGAAGGCGGCGGTGAGCTTGATGTCACCGCATGCGGCCAGCGCGTCGAGGGAATGGTGCAGGTCTTGGGTAACCGACGCGGGGTGGGCAAGCAAGGCGACGCGCCGGCCTTCGAGCGGCGCGCGCAAGGCGGGTTCGGCGAGAAGCCGGTCGATGCCGAATTTCATGGTCGCTACGGTGCCGGGAGTTCGAGCGCAAAGCAATCCGAATGATGGAAATCCGCCTTGCCCGGCGGATGGGCCAACGCCCAGTAGGACTTACGGCCGCCGGTTTCCTCGATCACCGCCGAGAGGCCGAGACGCCATGCCGCATCGCCCGGCAAGCCCGGCAACCGATCCAGCTCCGCCGAGACCCGCAATCGGTAGCCCTCGTCGCTCGATTCCACCTCGAAGCCGGGCGCGCCGATCTCGCTGGCGACGCGCATTCCGCTGCGGTAGCCGCCGAACCCGTAGGCCGCCCATTGCATCGAGGGGGCGAAATTGAACTCGTAATACGCGGCGCTCGGCGAAGCCCGGACGAAGGCCTCGAAGCAGGTGTGCCGCCAAAGCCCGTCGGTGCGCGTGGGAGCCGTCACGGCGGCATGCGCAGATCCCTCGTCTTCCCGGTCACGACATAGCACAGCACCAAGCCGCCGGGCCGTGGGCGCGCGACCTCCACTTCGATCCGTGCCGCCGCCGTGCAACGCGAGTCCGGATGGCATTTCAGTGCCTGGCGCATGCCGGCATTGTAGCGGTGACGACGATTTTCGTAACGACTTCTGTAGTGTTGGCGCGTGGTCCGTATCGCTCCCGCGATCCATGGACTTCGCCATCCCTTGTAGCATGGTCCGCCTCGACGGAGCAGCGCCTCTGCCCGTTCACGTGGTCGTCGCCGATGATGCCGAGGCCGACGAGAACCATGACCCGCAAGCCGCCCACCACAAAGGCCGTTTTAACTTGACGCGGCAACCTCATGAAGAAACCAAAGCTCGCTGATCATAACTCATCGTGACGCCCTTTCGGGTCGCGTTTCCAGCCCGCTCGGGGCGTCGCGAACGCTCGACGATGGATCATTATCAGTGAGCTTTGGTATAAGTAAATTCCACTGCGTATACGTCCCGACTATTTGGCATCGAAGACCGTCAGATACAATTCGTATCCACTATAATTTATAGCCATGTTATAAGCTGTCATGCGTCCGGAGCCTGATCGATGAGCTCCGAGCGGTATTATACAGTCTGTATGACACCAGCGCTCGAACGCTGCGATCCGCTGCAGGTGTTGATTATGAAAGCGCTTTCTTATACGCCTGACTCTGGAACACGCTCTTGTGAAAGCGTGAAAGGCTGCCTTTGTGGGCTTGTCCAGACTGCATAAACAGTGTTGGGCCGGAGCTCCGTTACCGACGGCTGCCCAGACGTCGTCATCGTTCGACGACGAGACGGAATCGCTGGAGTTTTGCCGACGCTTGGCACAAGATCAGCGGCCTCGCCGCCCCGAGCGCGCCACAACGTCGCCTGGTTGAGGTTCGCTCGCGATCGCGTCGAGATTTTGCCACCACGATTCACTACGCGCTGGGGAGAAGGCCATGGACTTCATCGAACGCATCTTCGGCATCTCGCCGGACGGCGGCTCCGGTTCTCTCGAGTTGCTGCTCTTTTTGATCCCGCTCGCCGGAATCTCCTATCTCGCGTGGCGCGCAGGGAAGCGCAAGCGCTGACGCATTCGCCGATGTTCAAGTCGTACCGTTCCGCCATCTGATCCTGCCCTGCACCACGTGCAGAGCGCTGGATCCGTCGTTCGCTCGTACCGCAGAAACATAAGGAGGCGCCCGTGGCACTCATCGAGGATGTCAGTCCGACGTTGTCCAACACGTCGTTCAATTCATCGTTCAATTTCGCGAGCGGGCGGATGCTTTCGCTCGCGAGCGCGGACGACGGCAAGATGGTGTTCGTGGGCTCGCTTTCGAGCAACGTCTGGGCGTCGGAGGATGGCGGCGACACGTGGGCGCAAGTCGAGTGGCCGCAGCCGGACGCAGGTCAGTTCGGCGTGCCGGGTGCAATGGGCGGCTCGTGCGTGACGGCCTTGGCGGTTGCCCCTGATTCCTGCCGCTTTCGCGTCGAGCGCAATCCGCGCTTGGTCGCCGACATCACCGGCGATCGCCGTGCCGACATCGTCGGCTTCGGTGACACCGGCGTGTGGACCGCGCGCGGCAATGGCGACGGCACATTTCAATCTCCGCAGGTGGTGCTCGCGGACTTCGGCTTCGGTGCCGGCGGGTGGCGCATCGACAAGCACCCACGTTTCGTGACCGACCTCACCGGCAGCGGTCGGGGGGACGTCATCGGCTTTGGCGATGCCGGCGTGTACGTCGCGCTCGGCAACGGCGACGGCACGTTCCAGCAACCGCAATTCGTGCTTGCCGACTTCGGCTTCGAAGCCGGCGGGTGGCGCGTCGACAAGCACCCGCGTTTCGTGACCGACCTCACCGGCAGCGGCCGCGGGGACATCATCGGCTTTGGCGATGCGGGCGTGTACGTCGCGCTCGGCAACGGCGACGGCACGTTCCAGCAACCGCGGTTCGTGCTTGCCGACTTCGGCTTCGAAGCCGGCGGCTGGCGAGTCGACAAGCATCCGCGGTTCGTCGCGGACATTACGGGCAACGGCCACAAGGACATCGTTGGTTTCGGCGATGCCGGCGTGTACGTGGCGCTCGGCAACGGCGATGGCACCTTCCAGCCAGTGCGGTTTGTCATCGCCGACTTGGGTTTCAACAGCGGGTGGAGGGTCGACCAGCATCCGCGCCTTGTCGCCGACCTGCGCAGGACCGGACGCGCCGACATCGTGGGCTTCGGCAATGCGGGCGTCTACGTCGCCTTGAGCAATGGCGACGGGACGTTCGCATTCCAGCCAGTGCCTGTCATTGCGGACTTCGGATACGAAGCCGGCGGCTGGCGCGTCGACAAACACCCGCGGTTCCTCGCCGACATCACGGGCGATGGTCGCGCGGACATCGTCGGGTTCGGCGATGCAGGCGTGTATGTCGCGCTCAGCAATGGCAACGGGACCTTCAGGTTTCAGCCACAGCCGGTCGTTTTCGATTTCGGTTACGAAGCGGGAGGTTGGCGAATCGAGAAGCATCCGCGTTTCCTCGCGGACTTGCGCGGTATCGGGCGCGCCGACATCGTCGGCTTCGGCGACGCCGGCGTCTACGTCGCGCTCGCCAATCGTGACGGAACGTTCGAAGCGCCGAAATTCGTGCTGGCGAATTTCGGCTACGAGATCACCGTGCTCGCGCTCATGCGGGACGATCGCGAATTGAACGACGCGGGCATATGGCGTTCGAGCGACCGCGGCGCAAACTGGTCGCTCGTGCATTCGTTTCCGCGCGGATTTGGTAGGGCGCAACTCCCTGGCGCAGGCGAGATCGAGTGGGCGCCGGGAACCGCCAACTACGTGTACGCTGCCGGAAGCAGCGCATTGGCGGTGAGCCGCGACGGCGGCGCGACGTTCCAAAACGTGATGCCCATGCAGACCGGAGGCTTCCAGGCGATCAACCATGTCGCGGTCGCTGCGACGCCTGCGGGCAGTCTCGCGCCCCCCGTCGTCTATGCCCTCATCGACAGCCAGATCGCGGTTTCTTTCGACGCCGGCGCGAACTGGATCAAGGACCTCGGCGACATTCCGAAACGCATCGGCGGCGCAGTTGGTCTCGCGAACGCCCAGTCGTCGAAGGTAATGGTCGTTTCACCGCGCTCGCCGCTCGAAGTTTTCGTGACCGCAAATTCAGTCGGCAACGCAGACACGCAGAGTCCCGGCGTTTTCCGCGGCGACTATCTGCAGTTTCTGGGCACAAACACGTCGCTGTGGGAACCGTTGGAGCTGCCAAATCTGGGACAACAGTTCAGCGGCAACGTCTTCATGGAGGCGACGCAGCCGGGACACGGGAACGTGCTCTTCTACAGTCCGCAACGCTCGAAGACCTTCGTCGCGCCGCTCGATCCGACGAGTGCGTCGGACTGGCGCGCGCTCGATGACGGCCAACACGTGCACCAGGATTTGCACGGTGTCTACCTGTCCGCCGATTTCAAGGCGACGTTCGAGGACGGCGCCTACCGTCACTTGAAAGGCACCGTCTGGATCACGAGTGACGGCGGCGTTCATCGCAGCACCGACGGTGGCAAGACGTTCACCCGGGGCCGAAACGTGAACTCGCTTTCATGCGTGAACATCGCGGGCGTCTCGCTGCAGGGCAAAGGTCCCGTCATTTCGCTCAACACGGGCGACAATGACGGTTTCGCGTCGGCCGATGGCGGCCACAGCTGGCGCCGCCAGCAGTACGGCGGCGGCGACAACGACTGCTCCTTTGCCGACCCGCTGCGCCCGCACTCGATGCTGCTGTTCACGCCGCGGTGGGACACGAACGGCGATTCGGTGGCGGCGAGCGCAGGCAACACGCTCGCGCTGTACGAAGCCGATCCGGGCAATCTTCCCGACATTCAGACTGACAGCGACATGCGGCACATGGTCCCCGGTCCTTCGCTGCGCAAGGGAAGTACGCTGTGGAACGCGAGCAGCGGGTTTGGATTGCGCGGCTCTCGTCCGATCGTGCTGAACATGCCGGATGACGATCCCAAACAGCCGGGCGACTACATCTTCATTCGTTTTTTCGGCAACTTCGCAAACGACACCATCTCGCTTCCCAACAACTTGGCCATCCTCCTGCGTGCCCGCAGCATTCGCGATATCAAGAACCGCACCGACTGGGACACTCCGGGTGGCTGGCGCGTGGAGAAGCATCCACGTCTCCTCGCCGACATCACGGGCGAGGGGCGCGCAGATATCGTCGGCTTCGGCGACGACGGCGTATGGACGGCGCTCAGCACGCCCAACGGCACGTTTGCCGATCCGCAGTTCGTACTCGCGGATTTCGGCTTCGAAGCGGGAGGCTGGCGCGTCGACAAGCACCCCCGCTTTCTCGCGGATCTGCGCGGCAATGGTCGCGCAGATATCGTCGGTTTCGGCGATGACGGCGTCTACGTCGCGCTCAGCAACGGCGACGGCACGTTCAACTTCCAACCTATACCGGTCATCAACGACTTCGGCTTCGAGGCCGGTGGTTGGCGAGTCGACAAACACCCGCGCTTCCTCGCCGACATCACGGGTGACGGTCGCGCAGATATCGTCGGCTTCGGCGATGACGGTGTGTGGGTCGCCCTCGGAAACGGCGACGGCACGTTCCAGGAACCGCGGTTCGTGCTCGCTGATCTGGGCTTCGAGGCCGGTGGCTGGCAAGTCGACAAGCATCCGCGCTTCCTCGCCGACATCACGGGCGACGGTCGAGCGGACATCGTCGGGTTCGGCAACGACGGCGTCTACGTCGCATTGAGCAACGGCGACGGCACGTTCGACTTCCAACCCGTACCGGTGATCAACGACCTCGGCTTCGACGCCGGTGGCTGGCGAGTCGACAAGCACCCCCGCTTCCTCGCCGACATCACGGGCGACGGTCGAGCGGACATCGTCGGCTTCGGCAACGACGGCGTCTACGTCGCATTGAGCAACGGCGACGGCACGTTCAACTTCCAACCCGTACCGGTCATCAACGACTTCGGCTTCGACGCCGGTGGCTGGCGAGTCGACAAGCACCCGCGCTTCCTCGCCGACATCACGGGCGACGGTCGAGCGGACATCGTCGGGTTCGGTGACGCCGGCGTCTACGTCGCACTGAGCAACGGTGACGGCACGTTCAACTTCCAACCCGTACCGGTTATCAACGACTTCGGCTTGGAGGCCGGTGGTTGGCGCGTCGACAGGCACCCGCGCTTCCTCGCCGATCTCAGGGCCAACAAACGCGCGGACATCGTGGGCTTCGGTGACGCCGGCGTGCTGATCTCGTTCAGCAACGGCGATGGCACTTACACGCAGCGGCCACTGTTCGTCATTCCGAACTTCGGTTTCCGCGACAGCGGCCCCGTCGAGCGGCAGGGGCCGTTCCTTCCGTCAGTCAACGCGGGCGTCGTGCAGGCATCCGGCGGACACACGGGAACCGTGTTCTATGTCGGCGACAACGGCGCAGCCCGGCTTTGGAAATGGACGAAGGGAATGGCGCGTTGGCAGCAACTCGTTCCGGGCGGCGGCGCGACTCAGGCGCGCCGCTTCTTCGTGAACCCGTACGTCCCGAGCATCGTCTACCTCCTGGACCAACAACACGTGATGCGCTCGGACGATGGCGGCGTCAATTGGCAAATCGACGCGAACCTCGAGCAGCAGCTCACGTGCGGAGGCCGTATCCCCGCCGCTCGCACCGAGGACGCCGACGGCCAAGGCGATCATCTCGATGTCGTGCTGACCGACATGCAGTTCGATCCTTTCGACGCGCAACGACGGTTCGCCGTGGGCCTCGGCGGCGCCTTCTGGACCCATGACGGCGCCAACTGGGAGCGCTTGCTCGATACCGGAGCGTTGCGCGGTCGGCCGTCGAACTGCTACTTCGACTGGATCTCGAACCCTTCGGATCCGGCACTCTACGTTTCGTTCGCCGGACGCAGCATCGTGAAGATCAGCGGGTTTGCGAACATCATACTGTAGCGGACAACGGCTCCCAACGTGCACGCGCAGAGGGGCCGGCCGTTGCGGCCCCTCGAGCATACAAACAGCATGCTATCGGTGGTCGGCGGCGATGAGCTCGACCTGGTAAGTGCCGTCGGACTGCGGGGTGAGCCGCTCGGCGTCTATCACGAACGAGCGCCCGTCGTCGAGCGTGAGCAACACGCGGTCGTCGGGCATCGCTTGCGTACTGCCGGCGTGTAATTCAATCGCTTTGATGTTTTGCCGTTGTGTGCGTTGCCTTGCCATGCGATCTGCTCCTTGCAAATTGCAATACTTGCCGCGCGTTTTCGTCATCAAGAACGGATGACAAGCGTAAACTGAAAACCGTGACTGCGCCAGCGGCTCGACGGGGCTTCGGATGCGCCTCCCCACGAGCTCGTCGAACCGCCGACCAGGCCCTCTACAAAGCGAAACGAAGCGGCCGCAACCGGGCCTTTTCCCAGGGCGGACAGATCCACGCTTGTTAGGCGAAGGAACCCCGGGGCGTCACCGCTTGCGGCGGGTGCCTTCGACGGTGGAGAAGCGCAGGTGTTGCAACAGGATGGTGAGGCCGGCCTCGTCCCTTATCGCTGGCCGGTCGTCATCGCTCTGAACAGCGTCTTCAACTCTCGCGGCTGGCAGCGCCAGTACTGCTTCGGCGCCGTCACCTGCGCGCCGAGCTTGGCGGCGGCGTGCCACGGCCAGCGCGGGTCGTAGAGGATGGCGCGGGCGAGCGCAACGGCGTCCGCCTGCCCCGCGGCGATGATCTCCTCGGCCTGTTCCGGTTCGGTGATCAGACCGACGGCGATCGTCGGCAGGCCGATTTCGGCCTTCACCCGCTCGGCGAAGGGTACCTGGTATCCGGGGGCGAGCTTGATGACCTGGGCCGGGGAGACCCCTCCCGAGGTGACGTGGATGGCGGCACAGCCGCGCTCCTTCAGGGCCGCCGACAGGGCGAGGGTCCCGTCGATGTCCCATCCGCCCGGAACCCAGTCCGTCGCCGAGATCCGCGCCCAGACCGGCCGGTCGGCCGGAAAGGCCGCGCGCACCGCCTCGAAGACTTCGATCGGAAAGCGCATCCGGTTTTCGAGGCTGCCGCCGTAGGCGTCGTCGCGATGGTTGGCGATCGGCGACAGGAACTGGTGGAGCAGGTAGCCATGGGCCATGTGAAGCTCGATTCCGTCCAGGCCCAGACGCGCCGCGCGCTCGGCCGCCTTCACGAAATCCCCGCGCACCCGGTCCAGTCCCGCCCGGTCGAGCGCCACGGGCGCGTCCTCGCCCTCCGCGTGGGGGACGGCGGAGGGCGCCTCGGTCTTCCAGCCGCCGGGGGCATCGGGGGCGATCTGCGCGCCGCCTTCCCATGGCGGCAGGCTGGATCCCTTGCGGCCGGCATGGCCGAGCTGGATCGCCACCGGTATGGTTGAATGCGCCCGGACGGCCGCGAGAACCCGGGCGAGCGCCGCCTCGTTGGCATCGCAATAGAGCCCGTGATCCTGCGGCGAGATCCGCCCCTCCGGCGAGACCGCCGACGCCTCGATGATCATCAGCCCGGCGCCCGACAGCGCCAGATGACCGAGATGGATCATGTGCCAATCCCCGGCACTGCCGTCGACGGCCGAGTACTGGCACATCGGCGCGACGATGATGCGGTTCTCCAGGCCGAGACCGCCGATGTTGAGGGGTTCGAAGAGATGGCTCATCACCGAGGTCCTTTCCGCCTGGACGAACGCGGGACCCTCTTTCGCACATCCGTCACCGACCCGTCGACTCAATACCGACAGTCACCGAGAGTGACCCTTGGGCATTGGCCGTCGGGCTTTTTCGGTTCGTGGCATGGCGATCCGACGCTATAGTCCGGGGACGTCGTCGGATGGGGGCGAACCCACTGAACGGTAATGTCGATGAATGTCGCCGAGGCCGCGGATTTCTACGTTTCGGTTCTGGATTCCCTGAGCCAGCAGATCGCCGTGATCGATGCCCAGGGGGTCATTCAGTGGGTCAACCGCTCGTGGGAGACCTTTTCCGAGGAAAACGGCGGCGAACCCGATAAGACCTGGCGCGGCACCAATTACCTGAACGTTTGTGGCAGCGCCGCGGAGAGCGGCGAACGGGACGGCGGCGACGCCTTGACCGGCATCGAGAAGGTCATCGCCGGCGAACAGCCGACCTTCTACTTCGAATACCCCTGCCACTCGCCGACCGAGCAGCGATGGTTCATGATGCGCATTCACCCGCTCGACTGGAACGAACCGAAGTATTTCGTCGTCACCCACGAAAACATCACCGAACGCAAGCTGGTGGAGATCCGGGTCGAGGAGCTCGCCGTTGTCGACGGCTTGACCGGCATCGCCAACCGCCACCGGTTCGACGACTTCCTGGAAGACGAATGGCGGCGCGCCCGTCGTCTCGGCCATCCGGTGTCCCTGGCGCTGTGCGACATCGATTTCTTCAAGCCCTATAACGACACCTACGGCCACATGGCCGGCGACGAATGCCTCCGCCGGGTCAGCGAGGCGCTGAAGCCCTTCTCCCGCCGCCCCGATGACCTGGTGGCGCGGTATGGCGGCGAGGAGTTCGCCGTGATCCTCGGCAACACGGACGAACAAACCGCCCGCAAAGTGGCCGGCGACATCCGCGCCGCCATCCAGGCGCTGAACATCCCTCACGAACACGCCACCGCCACCGGGTGCGTCACCACCAGCGTCGGCGTCGCCACCCTGCGCCCGGACACACAACCGGATGCGTCCCCCCACGACCTCATCGAAGCCGCCGACCAAGCCCTCTACAAAGCAAAACGAAGTGGCCGCAACCGCGCCTTTTCCCAGGGCGGACAGATCCACACGCATTAGGCTGAAACATCCGGACCTCCACCTCGGCGGCCCGAACATTGGTATTACTCGGCAGGCTGGCCGCGAGCACCGCGCGTTAGCCGTTCGCCGACTTCTCTTTTTGATGCCGTGGACGGTTCCCGCGGCCTTCATCTCGATGTGCCGTCCACCGGATTCTCCGGCGCCACCTCGCTCGATTGCCCCGTTCGGCTGCGTTCAGGGCGATCCGGGGCGATCGGGTGAGGTCACCGGGCAAGCCGGGGGAGGGATTGGCGTGTCTGAAGTGAAGGGCTCGGAGCCAGCCAGTGCGCGGGTCAACCAGGTTTATCGGAGTTATCTGGGGACCCTGTTCGATCTCGAGTATTATCGTAGGCGGCACAGCGAGACGCTCGGGCATGCGCGCCATGCAAAACTTCGAGAGATCCAGAATTCAATATGAAATCGGTTGAAGTACGAAGATTGGTGGAGTTTCGACCGATGAGGGTTTTACTCATTCCCAAACCGGGCCCACGGCCGGACGACCCCGATCCCCCCGATCCATGGATCGGGGGGGCTTTAAAGCCTGGGGGCAATCAATCCCGGGTATCCGGCTTCTGCTCCGGAACCGGCAGGCCGAGCCGATCGTCCGGCGTGATATACAAATAGACGAAGGTGCGGCCGGTCGGAACCTGCCCGACCGAGAGGATGCCCTTCTTGTCTTGCCGCACCGGGTAGCCGATCTCTTCGGCACGATCGGGGCGGCCGAGCGAATCCCGTTCGAGCACCCGGTGGCCGTATCGGGTGAATGTTTCCGTTGATTTTCCACGCTGCTCACGGGTCCAGCCGAGCATGTCGCCGTTGGAGTCGTAGGCGTAGCGGTCGCGCCAGTCGCGGCGCGGAAAGATCAGCGGATCGACGTAACGCTTTCTTCGCTCGCGGTCGGCATAGTCGATGCTGGCAACCCGCGGCGTTCCCGATGGCGATTGCTCGTATTCACGCCGTTGGTCGGCGGGGAAGACGATGCTGACGAAGCCGGGCGCCGAGAGTTCGCGTCCGTTGTCGGCGAAGACGGCGATATCGACACGGTCGGTGGTCAGCTCGGGCCGCCCGGGAACCGGCATCCGCTCATGCCAACCGATCGTCAGTTCGACGGCCGCGGCCGTGTCGTCGACGGGCACGATGTTGATGCGCTCGGGATCGCCGCGCAGCACCCGCCAATGGAAGCGGAGCGGCCTGCCGTTCGGATCGCGTGTCGCCTCGGCGCTCACCACCATGGTGCGGGTCGGGCCGACGCTTCGCCAGACGCGGGCGATCGCCGAGGGCGTGTCGAAAAGCACCTCGTTCAAGCCGTCCGCAAAGTAGGCGACCCGGGGCCGCGGATGGGATTCGCCGACGACCGCGAGACACGGCATCGGCGGCACGTCACCGGCGGCAAGCGCGTTGGCGATCCCGATCAGCCGCATCGGGTCGATATCCGAAGCCCTGAACACCGACGGATGCGCGGCGCCGCTCATGTAGCTCTCGCGATCGGAGACATCTTTGAGGCCCCGGCGAAAGACCATCTGCACGGTCGGCGCGACCAATCGGTGCTGCTCCAGGAAAGCCCTGGTGTCCGGGGTGAACGCCGCGAGGATCGCCGCCATCGCTCCGAGGAACGGCAGGTCGGATCCGGACGAGCCCTGCGAGATCAACAGATAGGGTGTGTTCGCCGGCAGCACGTCGCCTTTTCCGCCTTCCGACGCCGGGTCGTGATCGCGATGCTCCGGGAAGACGTACAGATGAGCGTTGGCATAGAGCTGGTAGAGCCTCGCGGCGCCGTCCTGGCTCGTCATCGCCAGGCGGGGCTGGCTGCGCCACAGCGCGGTGCGGACGCCGAAGGCGGTGGAGGAGTTGCCGATGGTCACGGCATCGAACAGGATCTGGGTATTCAGCCCGTAATTCACCCCGGCGGCCCGTGCTTCCGCCGAGTAGTCGGTGTCTGCGAGCTGCGGCCAAAGCTTCTTCAGCGGGTGCGAATGGCCGTTGTCGCGATTGTCGTAGAGGACGCCGGCGAGCCCCGACGCCTTTCCCCGCGCATCCAGTTCCTGGAGCTCACGCTGCGCCGGCGCTGGAAGGCCTCCGAACCGCGGTTCGAGAACGAGGGGAGCGATGGGGCGCAGCTTGAGAATGGGCGGAAAGACAAAGCCGCTGCGTAGCCGCCGGATGCGGGGGTCCCAAACGGTATTGCCCGCGCCGACCGGAGCCAGTCCCGCCTCCACCAGGGCGGGAACCGCAGGGGGCGTACCCGAGGCGAGGGAGTCGGGCCCGTTCGCGGTTCCCCCGGACGGACCGGCGTCGGTCGCGGCGGGGGGGCAAGGTGTCGGCAACGGGGCGGCAAATTCCGCGAGGACTTTTTCCGTCTCGGAACGTGCCTGCCCGGTCGTATCGGGATCGGCCGCGCCGGTGAGGCCCGCCCGCATCGTCCGCAAGACCTTCGCGTCGGGAAACGCGGTGATCAGCCGTTCGAGCAGGGTGCCCGCGCCCTCGAGATCGCCGCGCTCAACCAACTCGCCGACCAGGCGCAGCCCCAGCGCGAGTTGAGGTACCTTGAACACGTCCCCGCCATAGGGGTTCCCGGTCCCGGATGAAGCGGGTTCCGGTTCCCGCCCGATGCACGGTGGTGCGAGCAGGAGAGCGATGGCGAGGATACTCGCCCAAGGAAATCCGCGGACAGTCATCGTCAACAGGTATGTGCCGTTCCCGGTACGCTTGGCAAGGCGGGATATGGACGTGCCGCCGGCGCGCTGGCGTGCTCGGTGATGTTCGGCACCATGGCGCCCCTGGGGCGGAGGGTGATGCGGTGGACCGGCTCCCAGCGGGTGCCTTCGACGCCGAAGAAGCGCACGTGTTGCAACAGGGTGGCGAGGGCGGCGGTCACTTCCATCATCGCGAAGGTGGCGCCGACGCAGACCCGCGGGCCGGCGCCGGAAGGCACTTCCTCCCGACCGCCTCCGCTATCGGGGGTTCAGGAACTCGCTGATCGCCTCGGGCGGTGCCTTGGCGTAGATGCCGCGGCGGCCGACGACGGTTTTGAAGACGTTTTTGCCATTTCTGACGACATTCTTTACGCTCCC
This sequence comes from uncultured Alphaproteobacteria bacterium, assembly GCA_963772635.1. Classification (GTDB taxonomy): domain Bacteria; phylum Pseudomonadota; class Alphaproteobacteria; order Rhodospirillales; family Defluviicoccaceae; genus JAUXFS01. The sequence continues at coordinate 6,865 of CAVYYK010000045.1, read as the reverse complement.
CTCCCAGGGCGGCCAACCCGCTAAATCAAAACAAGACCCCGCCCGCGGAGGACGCTGATACCTCGGTTCAGCGGGAGACGGCGGCGGCGCGCAGGAGTCCCGTGAGGGCGGCCCTCGCTACTTGACGATGAGGTTGTTGTGCACCTGCTTGACCCCGTTCACGCCGGCGGCGATGGCGCCGGCGCGGTCCTTGGCCGCCTGCGAGTTGACGAAGCCGCTCAGCTGGACGACGCCCTTGTAGGATGCGACATCGATCGGAAAGATGCTCAGGTCCTTGTCGCCGATAATCTCGCCACGCACCTTGTTGTTGATGACCGAGTCGTCAATGTACTCGCCGGTGCTCTCGCTCGTCCGCGACGAGGAACAGGCCGTCACCGACCCGACGAGCAAACCGCCAAGCGTAAGGGTCGTGACGAGCGTCAGGGTGGTAACGAGACGTGCTTTGTTCATGGTTGTCTACCTCCATATCCACAGGGAACCCGGCTGGGTTCATGATCCACATTGTGTGGCGCAGCCGGCTCCACTTCCAATCAACCCGTCGCCGGCGATTCCGGCGCGGATGGGGTTCCCCAGCGGTCGAGAAGGTCCGCCGAGCGGATCGATGGATCACGCGACCCCGCGAGCCGTTCGCTTCACGCCTTGTCGATCGTTTCCCGAACCGTGTCCTTCATGCCGCCGACGGCGCTTTGAATTTCGCCCTCGGTCTTCTCGGCCTTTCCTTCCGCTTCCGTCTTCTTGTCGCCCACAAGCTTGCCGGCCGCTTCCTTGATGCTGCCGGAAAATTGCTTGAACGACCCTTTGATCCGATCTTTGTCCATGACTTGGTCTCCTCTCGTTAAGTCAGATGTCGCTAGCCGCCGATATGGATATTCTCCAGTGAGCCAAGCACGCCAAATACACTCAGCAGCCAGAGCACGACTGCGATCACCACCACGACGTTCATGATGGATTTGATTTTGCCGTCCATCGGTATGTAGTTGTTGGCGGCCCATAGCAGCACGCCAACCACGATCAAGACGATGACGACAGAGATTAAAGGCATGCAATTCTCCTCTCAGGTTTTTCGGTTGGGGACGGTTTCACCGTTTCCCGCACGCCGAATGAATGAAGTTATCGGCTCAAGCGATATGAGCCCTTGTCCCGCGCGGCCCGGCGACAAACCAGGCGATCAAACCAATGACCGGCAAGATCAGGATCAACAGCACCCAGAGCAGCTTCGTGCCGTTCGTCGCGCCGCTCCCGATCACGTTGATGATTCCCCAGATGTCGAGGACCAGGACAATCAACCCGATCAATCCATATCCATACCCCATAGTCATCTCGTGTCCCTCCGCACCTCAACGAGGTGTTGGTTGTTTCGTTGCCCAAGTGAACTCGGGCAGCGCCTTGACCGAGTCCTCCGTATCGCCCGACAACACCTCTTTGCTGCCGGCGACCAAAGACGCTCCTGTCAAGACTGCGCCCTCTCATCCGTCCCAGAAGGATCAAGCCCGCTCGCCAAGTCGCTGGCCCGGGGCGTGATCCTTCCAAAGAAACTGAACAGAACCAACCTAAGCTTGTGGAACGAGGGGCGCGCTAACCCAGATCAGTATCTCAGGAATGTTTTGCCGCCGGTTCGCGACCGTGAGGATGGTCTTCGGGCGGGCAGAATGCCGATCATGGCGTCGTCCTCCACCGCGGCGACGCGGAGCTCTCTCAGCGGTTCTCTGGAGTCCGTAAGCCCTAACTGTCCGTCAAACGGGGGGAACTCCAACTCCATTGGGAACGATCAGATCATCCCTGAAATAAGCTTCGACGGTGCTAATCCAGGTTAGCGGCGCGTGCTCATCGGGCGCCTAGACTTATTATTCTGCAAAGAAGTCCAGGGAATGCCCTGGCGTGCTCGAGGCAAGGGAGCGTACGCGATGGTAATATCCTCTAAGTTCTTATTGGGTGACATGCGGGCCGCCGTGGTGTTGGCGACCGTGGCGGTTGCTTCCTGCGTGCCGTCGCACTCGCTGCAGCAGGTGAAGACCAGCAATCCGAGCGTTACCTACGAGTATCGCGGCGATCAGGAATTGCTTCAGGCCCAACAGAACGCGGTGACGTTCTGCAATCAGTATGGTTCCGCGCCGCAACCAGCCAGGTTCACGAGCGGTTCGAACGGCCAGAGCAACAACGTGGTCTTCGAATGCGATCCGAATGTGCGGACGGCCGCGCCGGCTCAGCAAGCGTTCGATCCCAATCTCACTTACAGCTATCGGACGGACCAGGAGCTGCTGGACGCGTCGTGGAATGCCCAGACCTACTGTATGAACAACGGGTCGCAGCAGGCGGTCTCGAACATACGCACCAACATGGACGGATCCAGGACCGTGACGTTCCAATGCACCCGAAGGTGACCTGAATTGCAGAAGCTGCAGCCTCAACGCCACGAGGCCCGGCAGATCGCCTGACGTCCAAAAGCCTCCTGGCAGCACCCGGGTCCAGGCCGAGGCGCCGCCACCAGGAGGCCGGCGAGAACGTCCAACGCCGCACCTCTTCTCCTTTGGCCGATCTCGGGCGTCAGCGAAGCCCAAAAAAGCCCAACACGGCGAGAACGACGACAACCACACCAATAATCCAGAAAATATTGTTCATACTTGCCTCCTATCCACTTGCGGAGTCGTCCCGCTTGCCCAACACATTGTCGATGCCCTTCCGGCTCAGCCCCGCCGGGGTCATCGGACAAGCGGCAGCCAAAGCCCACCGGGCGGGACATTACAGCCCTAGCCGTTCGCCCGGCGCACTAACCTAGATCAGTATCCCCCAAAATTCACGAGGCCGTGGCGGAGAGGCGGCGGCAATCGGTTTGGTCGCCGCTCGGCGAAAGTACGAAGGGAAGTCGTACATACGTTCCCGAAGTCGCCAAATTAAAGTTTTGAGGACGCTAATCCAGGTTAGCGGCGCGTGCTCATCGGGCGCCTAGACTTATTATTCTGCAAAGAAGTCCAGGGAATGCCCTGGCGTGCTCGAGGCAAGGGAGCGCACGATGCGTAAGCGACTGGCGCCTGAGTTCGCAAACCCAATTTTCGGCGGACAGATCATGAAACGAATAGCCTTAGCGGCCAGCTTGTCCCTATCGCTCCTCGCGTTGGGCGCGTGCGGCACCAGCACATCGGATCGCGCCATCAGTGGCGGCGGAATCGGCGCCGGGGCCGGTGCGATCGGCGGCTGGCTGGTCGGTGCTCCAGTCGCAGGGGCGTTGATCGGGGGCGCCGTCGGCGCCGGCGCCGGTGCGCTCACCAATGAGAACCAGATTAATCTCGGCAAGCCTGTCTGGCGGTAGAGAGGACCTTCCGAAGGCAGCTGCTGCAAGCCATGGAGAGAACAATGACAGGATTAACGAGGTCGTGGCGACCGCTCTTTGCGGCCGTCGGTTTTGCCATGCTGGCGGCCTGTGCGGATCAGGGCTCGCCGGCGCCGGCCGCAGTTCCGCAAATGGCCGGCGCTTGGTATCAAGTCTTTTTCGACACCGACAAGACTGATCTCAGCCCGAGAGGGCAGCTGATCGTCAGCAAGGTGGCTGACGTCGTGACGCACAACGATGAGGTTTGGGTGACGGTCATCGGCAGGACCGATCGCGCCGGCACCGCAGCCGCAAACATGGCTTTGTCGGAGCGGCGGGCAGAGCTGGTGCGCGACGCGCTGATCGCCGCCGGCGTACCGTCCGCCCGCATCGACACGAGCTGGCTCGGCGAGGGCAAACAGGACGCGCCGACGCCCGACGATGTCGCCCAGCAGCGTAATCGGGTGGTCGACATCGTCATCCAAGAACCCCCCTCGTGAGACTTGGGTCCCGTCGGCGGCAGTTCTCTAGAGTCCCTCCCGGGGCGTGGTGCATCAGTGGGAATCGCGGCGAGATCGCCCGAAGCGGCCAGAATTGACGACAGGATTTCGGGGTGTAATGATCGTTCACAGCGGCTTTAGTGGCTGACAGAAATCAGCAACGGGCACGTTCGGCTAGCTGCGCGGAACATCCGTCGCGCCAGCGCGCCACCAATCGCGTTCGCGGAGCGCCCAGCCGTACCATGCTATCGATTTGTTCATCGCTGAGATCGGCCAGTTGATCGAGCTTCGATACCCAGTCTTGCAGCGTTTTCCAACCATGACAGCAAAGCACCAGGCTCATTTCGTCCAAATCCGGCATATGTTCTCCGCCCTGTTCTGGCGCTGAATTGGATACCATGATCTTACCCATCTCAAATGATTCCGCTCGCTGGCCAAGTCTTTGACCCAAGGCCTGATGGTTCCTTCAAAGTTAGACAGTGTAACTCTATCCGTTCGGGCAGGTTCGTGTACTAGCCCAGATCAGTGTGTCTTAGAAAAGTTCCCTTCCAAGACGCGACCACGGGGACGAAACTTGGGTGGTATGTGTCGAGACGCTCGCGAAAAAGAGGATTGTACGTATTTGCTGGCCCAATATGGTTCGATCCGGTCCTGCCGCCCCAACGCTGTCGACGACCATTGATGACATGCAGTGCGTTCGCTACTGGGGGCGGGAAAAGTGACGAGGGCTATGAACGAACGGTTCACTCGCACATTCAGCGATTGGATCTCAATGCTACCGCAAGACAATGGGGGGAGCAGGTCTTACGCAGGAGAGATCATTTGTTATGTCCGCTGTTCAAGGCCCCCGTCGTTCGCCAAAAAAGGCAAGGTCATTGGAACGCCCACACCCTACGCAGTTGGAAGGAAGTGCGCACTAACCCAGGTTAGTGTCTCGGGATCGTGATACCCGGGTCGCGCCCGTGAGAATCGTCCTCTGGCGTCATTTCGCAGGATCGGTCGCCATTGAGGTAGCCGCTGTCGTAGCCCGCCAGTTCCCTGAGGCCTTCCAGGTCGTGAATGATCACCTGATGGGCCTTGACCGTGATCAAGCCGCGCTCACGCAGCTGGCGAAGAACACGATTGACGTGAATGGCGCTGAGGCCGAGAGCGTCGGCCAGGACGTACTGGTTGAGCGGGCACGCGAACCCGGTGGGTGAGAGCAAACCGATCATTTCCAGCCGTTGTCCCAGCTCGAGGAAAAGATGGGCCAGCCGTTCGATGGCGCTGCGGCGGCCGATGTTCACCAGGTGCTCGACCACCATTGCCTCGTCGCGTGACGTCGCCCACAGAATGGCGGCGGCGAGCCGCGGGAACTCATGGAAGATGTCGATCAACCTCTGCCGCGAAACCTCGCTGATGACGGCATCGGTCAAGCTCTCGAAGGAATGATCGGACGTCCGCAACAGAATGCTGCGCAGTCCCATGAAATCGCCCGGCAGCGGAAAGCCGATGATCTGACGGCCGCCGTCTGGGCACCAGTTTGTAGCAGTTGGCCCACCCCTCCTGCAGGATCCATGCGCGATGATCCGTTTGCCCTTCGTAGACGATTTCCGTCAGCGCCGCGACGGTGCGGCGGCGGGATTGCAGGTCGGCAAGGCATGCCAACTCGTCCGGCGACAAGTCGACGAAGTTGCCGAGCTTTTTCGCCAGAGGGGTCTCGACCTGAGACATTCGAACAACCTCCAAGCTCCCCACGGACCCTGCGGTTGAGTCCAACGCGTTTTTTGAGGCGTCCGCTCGCGGGCGACGCGAAAAGGCAACCGCAAGGGCAATTCCGTTGATCCGCCCAAGCGAACGTCACTTTTCCCCAGACTATCACACATTAGCATTTGCCGTGGAATCATGGTGTACCCTTCGCCGTTCAGTCGTTTTGGAGCGCGGCTCGGCATTCCGCAAAACTCCAGCTCCGCATGGAACGCTCATGAAAACGAACCCAAACGCCGCGGGCCTCGCGGCCCTGTCGATTTGCGAGTCGCTGCTGTTGTCGCTGACGGATCTCAAGATCATCGAACTCGGCGAGGCGGTGTCGATCCTCGAGGACGCCGCCGCGGCGCACCGCGGCGCCATCGCCGAGGCAAAGACCCCCCAGGCGCACCAAGCGGCCGTCGACGTGATCGACCGCATCATCAAAGGCAAGAACTCGGTGCGGCACGCCTGATTGCCGCATCCGGCTCTTCGCCATCGGCGCCTCGCACGCGGCGCCGACGGTGATGGGCCAGGTGATGGGCCAGCTGCGGTTCCTTGATGGCCTCGTCCATCAACCGAAGCTGCGCGGAAGCGCCACTTCGCCCATCACCACCGCGTAGTGGCATGCGGCGGCGGCGATCACGAAGCCGTGCCAGATCGGCTGCCGGTACGGGGAGTTGGGACATTGACCCCGCCATCGGAAGATCTGCTTGTGCCGGCGAGCCCATGGCTATCGCCGCTGCTCTGCGGGCGCACACTTGCGTCGATGAAGATCATTTCGTCGGCGCGCTGGTCGTCTTGAGCACCATCCCGCCCTTCGGTCTGAGGGTGATGCGGTGGACGGGCTCGCAGCGGGTGCGTTCGACGGTGGCGAAGCGTACGTGTTGCAACAGGGTGGCGAGGGCGGCGACCATCTCCATCATCGCGAAGGTGGCGCCGACGCAGACCCGCGGGCCGGCGCCGAACGGCATGTAGGCGGTGCGGGAAATTTTCCGGGCGGTGTCGCCGAGAAACCGGGTGTGGTCGAAGCGGTCGGGGTCCGGCCACAGGCTCTGGTGGCGGTGGATGGCGTAGATCGGGATGAAAACGATGGTGCCGGGCTTGAGGGGCCGGCCGGCCAGGGTCTCCGGCCGGGTGGTGCGGCGGGTGAGCAAGGGGGCCGGCGGGAACAGACGCATGGTTTCCCGGAGAAACGCCTCGACGGTGGCGAGGCGCGCGAGGTCGGCGGCTTCGACCGACCGGTCACCGACGACCCGGGCCACTTCGGCGGCCAGTTCCGCCTGCAGCTCCGGCTGCTCGGCGAGGCAGAACAGTGCCCAGGTCAAACCCT